>NZ_JASPJX010000031.1 GCF_030232585.1 Corynebacterium sp. MSK008
CAGCCTGCAACACTTGCGCCCCACAACACCGCACACGCAACCCCTGCCAGGTATCACACGCACACGGTTTAGCCTCATCCGCTATCGCTCGCCACTACACACGGAATCACAATTGTTTTCTTCTCCTACGGGTACTGAGATGTTTCACTTCCCCGCGTCAACCCCCACACAGACTATGTATTCACCTGCGGGTAACACCACACAACTGGTGCTGGGTTTCCCCATTCGGACATCCTCGGATCAACGCTTTGTTGGCAACTCCCCGAGGCATAACGCAGCCTCACACGTCCTTCATCGGCTCAGCATGCCAAGGCATCCACCATACGCCCGTAACAAAACACACGGACACACAAACAATCAAGGTATAAACACCAAAACACAAAAAAGAAAGATACTCGCGTCCACTATACAGTTCTCACACAACACAACCCCCACACACAACCAACCACAACCACATGGCTGATTCACGCAAGGGCCCAACAGGAACAACCACATGCTGCCCCAGACACCCAACAGTGCACCAACGCAAAAACCCTTTTGTCACGCAACGGATGTATCCACCCACCACAACACCACGCGGCACAACCCCGTACAAGACCTGCCGCACCACCATCCAGACGGTGCAACCATGACCCTAGGGTGTGTCTCCACCCGGCAAATTCAACATTTGCGGCAGTCGCACACTCGGCGACTCAACCACACAAACACCCACAACTGTGGGCACACAAAAATAAA
>NZ_JASPJX010000032.1 GCF_030232585.1 Corynebacterium sp. MSK008
CTAACCGCCTAACCAAACCCCCAACTTCATACCGAGCCGAAAGCACAAACGGCTACACCACTACACGGGACTTGACCGGTCTGAGCTGGTTGTGAAGGCTCGTCCGTTATCAGTGAGGGTGGATTGCGGATAGCCGTAGGTCTCTGCGGCGTTGGTGAAGCTTTCGATGACGTTTCCGACGGTGGCGAAAGGGTATGCACGGCAAGAGATGATGAAGCGGGAGTGATCGTCGAGGATGGTGAGGATCACGACGCGTTTGTGTGGGGCGATGGTCCAGTCGCTGTAGTCCATCTGCCAGGTTTCGTTGGGTTGGTCGGCTTGGAATCGTATCCATGAGCTGCGTGGACGTTTTTGGGGCTGTGGTGTGACGTGTCCGTTGTCTGCAAGTACCCGGTGGATGGTTGATGCTGCTGGTGGTGGGTCTATGCCTTCTTTTTGGAGGTGCCAGCGGATGGTGCCGGCGCCGGCATCGGTGCCTCTGTTGGTGAGTTCTTCACGCAGTTCGAGGATGCGATCGGTGACGGGTTGTTTGAGTGCTCTGGGGTTTGAGTGGGGGCGTTTTGAGCGGGGTTCGAGTGCTTCGTATCCGCCTTCTCGGTGGCGCGAGGGTGTCAGGAAGTTTGTGTGTGAGGCTCTGATCTAGAAGGAGTTTCACCGATAATGACTACGGTGTCACCGA
>NZ_JASPJX010000033.1 GCF_030232585.1 Corynebacterium sp. MSK008
TCGCACGACAGGTAGGCGTACCCGCCGGGATCCAGGGGACGGTTTCTGAAGTCTGCGACCATCTCGTCGAGTTCTTCGGACATGCGCGAGACTTGTGATTTCGACAGGTTAGAAATCCCAAGGGTTGCCACCAGATCGTTCATCCTGCGGGTGGAGACCCCTTTGAGGTAGCAGGTGGCAATCACAGTCGATAGTGCCCGTTCAGCCCGTGAGCGGCGCTCGAGCAGCCAGTCCGGGAAGAACGCGCCGTGGCGCAGCTTCGGCACTGCCACGTCGATCGTGCCGACACGGGTGTCGAGGTCGCGGTGGCGGTACCCGTTGCGGTGGTTGACCCGCTCGGTGGAAGCGACACCGTATTCGGCGCCGCAGACGGTGTCGGCCTGGGCGGAGAGGATCTGGTTGATAAACCCTTGCAGCATCTGGCGCATCAGATCCGGGGAGGCTTGAGCGAGCAGATCATCCAGATAGGTTGTCGGGTCGATAGAATGCGGTGCAGCGGTCATCGTCATGTGCCTTTCGGTGAGATGTGGTAGTTGAGTCGAAAGGTTACTGGCGGTGGCCGCCCCTG
>NZ_JASPJX010000034.1 GCF_030232585.1 Corynebacterium sp. MSK008
GGTTTCGGCGCTGCGGTAAACGCCAGCACCTCATCGAGTGATTCCTCCAGATACGCCGCAACCTGGGGGAACTTCGGCTCCAACAGGTCAACGACTTCACGGGCTTGTCCCCAGGTGGATTGGGCATCAGGTTGCTGGAAGATCGTCTGGAACATCGCCGAGACCATCGGCCACTGGGTTTTCGGGACCTTTTCGTAGAGGTTTTTGGCGAAGTGGGTGCGGCACCGCTGCCACGACGCATCGGGCAGCACTTCAGATATCGCGTGCTGGATGCCCTCATGAGCATCACTGGTGATAAGGAAGACACCGCGAAGTCCGCGGGCCTTGAGGTCTTGGAAGAAGCCTTTCCACGATGCGTTGGATTCCGCAGTGGCGACGTGCATGCCGAGCATTTCGCGGTAGCCGTCGGCGTTGACCCCAGTAGCTAGTAGCACGGAGCATTTGACCACCCGGCCGCCTTCGCGGACTTTGATCGTCAACGCGTCGCACGACAGGTAGGCGTACCCGCCGGGATCCAGGGGACGGTTTCTGAAGTCTGCGACCATCTCGTCGAGTTCTTC
>NZ_JASPJX010000035.1 GCF_030232585.1 Corynebacterium sp. MSK008
CACACCCACCGGGTCCAGGGCGGCGCTCGGCCCAAGGACCACGAGAGCCAC
The DNA here is from genome assembly GCF_030232585.1 of Corynebacterium sp. MSK008. Taxonomy (GTDB): domain Bacteria; phylum Actinomycetota; class Actinomycetes; order Mycobacteriales; family Mycobacteriaceae; genus Corynebacterium. The sequence continues at coordinate 52 of NZ_JASPJX010000035.1, forward strand.
CCCCACGACACCCACGACACCCCATCCCAGGCGCCAGCCGGAGAGTTGCTCGTGGAGGACAGCCACGGCCAGCAGGGCAACGATGATGGGCTGCACCGCACCCAGCGTGGCCGCGACCCCGCCCGGAAGACGCTGCGCCGACAAGAACAGCAGGGGGAAGAACGCGGCCATGTTCAGACCGCCCAACACGAAGCTCTTCCACCACCACGAGCCGCGCGGCAGCTGCCTCGACAGGCCCACCGCGATGATCCCTGCCGGCAGCGTCCTCATGAACGCGGCGAACAAGGGGTGTCCGGCTGGGAGGAGGTGGGTGGTCACGATGTACGTTGTCCCCCACGTAGCGGGGGCCAGCGCCGTCAGACAGGTCCACAGCAACGAACTGCGGGCCCCATGGGAAGAAGTGTTCATAGATCCATTGTCAGTCGCCCACCAGCGGTGAGTCCAACACATTGTTCTCACCCAAACAATGACCTACAATCATGGTTTAGTGGAACTCCAACAGCTCAG
>NZ_JASPJX010000036.1 GCF_030232585.1 Corynebacterium sp. MSK008
GCCGGCGCGATAGCGGTCGGCCCAGCGCTTCACAGTGGGCCAGGAAACCTGGAACCGGGCGGCGACCTCGCTGATCGGCCAGCCCTGGTCGACCACGAGCTGGCCGACGATCAAGCGGTGGCGCGGGGTCAGTGCTGCGTTGGCGTGGAGCAAGAGCGTCCCCTTGGAATAGACGGAGGGGGCCGATAGCTCGACCCCCTCACGGTTGTTAGCGTGGATTCCTCTGTGGACCGCTGGCCCTAGGCCAGACCCTTTGCCAGCTCGATGGCGGTGAAGTGATGTACGGCGCTGGGCTGCTCGAGCTCGTCGAGCACCGCTAGGGCCAGGTCCGCAGGGGTGATCCGCGACGTGCCATCGTGGTTGATGAGGAGCGTGTCACCGCTACGGCGATAGGCGCCGGTTCCCTGTCCGGGCTCGAAGACTGCCGACGGACTCAGATAGATCCAGTTCTGGTTCGGATGTTCGGTACACGCGTTGAACTGGTCGAGGCTGGCCAACGCGACGTCACGCCACTGGGTCGGCACGAAGGCGGGGT
>NZ_JASPJX010000037.1 GCF_030232585.1 Corynebacterium sp. MSK008
GTGGTTGATGGCGGCGGGGAAACGCCCGGTCCCATTCCGAACCCGGAAGCTAAGCCCGCCCGCGCCGATGGTACTGCCCCCGGGAGGGAGTGGGAGAGTAGGTTACCGCCGACCCAACAACTTCACACCAGGCACCCGCCACACAACACGACCGTTGTGCGGCGGGTGCCCTTTTTTCATATGCCGGGCCCCAAGGCAAACACCGGGCGGGGCGTGACCTGTCAACAGGGGGCCACATAGGGGTCGCGGTGGCAGCACGCGGTGCCACGCTGACGCCTCCTGCGGGGCGGAAGTCGAGTACACCCGTGTTGCGCGGTCGTATCTAGTAACACCGTGGTGAGTATTGAGTAACGCGTTGGTGAGCATCGAGTAACAGTCCGGGGGAGGATTCTGGTGACCGCGTGACTTCAGGGCACGCGGCGTTACCAGAGGAGTCTGATTGTGA
>NZ_JASPJX010000038.1 GCF_030232585.1 Corynebacterium sp. MSK008
TACGTCGTGGCGATCGCCGAGGAGCGCAACTTCACGCGAGCAGCAGAACGCTGCTTCGTCGTGCAATCAGCACTGAGCCACCAGATCAAGGCCCTCGAACAGGAACTCGGCACGGCACTGTTCGTGCGCTCATCCCGTCGGGTGGAGCTGACCGCCGCCGGCGAAGCCTTCCTCACGGAAGCACGCGCCAGCCTCGCAGCCGCCGACCGTGCCGTGGCGGTCGCTGCCGAGGCCGTGGGCCAGGTCCGCGGAAGCCTATCGGTAGGTGTCATCCCGACGGTCACAGCCGTCAGCGTGCCCGACATCATCGCGGCCTTCCACGCCAGCCATCCCCACGTGGACCTCACCGTGCGGGGCGGGGGAAGCAATGAGTTCATGCGCGACCTCGGCAACGGGAGACTCGACGTGGCCTTTCTCGGCATGGACGCCGACGTCGCCCCAGC
>NZ_JASPJX010000039.1 GCF_030232585.1 Corynebacterium sp. MSK008
ATGAACCCGTTCGACGCGTTTATCGAGGCGATGGCCGCAGCATCCATGGAGACACTGCGGCACTTCGACCTGTCTATTGCCCTGGGTGCCGGCATGGCGCCGGATCGGGCACGCGCGTGGGACGGCATGCAGAAGGTGTACTACGGGCCGACCAAATTCACCCGCAAACAGGCTTTGGCAGTACAGAAGGCCCGCGGGTTCTCGTTGGACGAGCTGGCGTTGATTGAACGCCGCGTCGGTGGTGTCAAGGACACCGGCGAGCGGTGGCGGCTGCGCTTGGAGTTGCTGGATGTGACCGGCGGGTACCGCGCGATCGAGCGCGCCGCACGAGAGTTGGTGCCCCGCGAGGACACGGCGCCGAAAAAGAAACAGGTGGCGTTCTCCGCGCCGAACAACGG
>NZ_JASPJX010000003.1:0-213522 GCF_030232585.1 Corynebacterium sp. MSK008
ATGACGCGACTGACCTGTCAAGGATCACGACGCCTTCCGCAGGCACACCCCGTCAAATATGTCGTGACTTCAGACACTGTCGGGGACACCATTTGAGCAGGGGGTTTCACGAAACTGTTCCAATCTTTTCACGAAACCTCCTGCCGGCCGAAGGAAAACGGCCGCGAACGAAAAAATGACCCGCTCCGTTCGTTCGGAGGGGTCATTTTTCTTTGTCTGAACGCCGTTCCTGCTCGGGTTATAGCGCGGATTGTTTATGAGCGCGGACCGAGCCGCGGAAGAGTTTCCGTACTCATCTGGTGGCGCGGTTTTTGCAGCGCTTCATAGCGGTCTTGTTGCTGTGATCACGCAGAACTGGCTGCGGGTAGTTGTTGGGGTCTGAACCGAGAGGGGTGCGCCCGGTCGGGGCCGTTTGGAACACTGCCGCTACGTCAGAGCCCGAAAGCTCCGCCGCTGACGAGGATCACGATGCCGAGGCCGATGAGAACGATGGGAAAGAGGATGTCCTCCCAGCGTTCGAGCACTTCCGCGATCGGGGGGCGGGTGGCGACGAACTTGGCCAGGGCCACCAGGACCGCAACGAGCGCGAGGAAGATAACGCAGTAGGCGACTACTGCGAGAGGTTCCACGCTAAGGAAGACAGGGGTGTAGACACCGATGTTGTCGCCGCCATTGGCAAAAGTGACGCCTGCGACTGTCCCTACGCCGACCTTCTTGCCGGAAACCTTGGCCTCGTCGTCATCGTCGTCATCGTCTCCGCGCCAGGCCTCCCATGCGGCCCAGAGGCCGAGGCCTAGAGGGATGAGACCAAAGTATGGAATGGCTGCCGGGGGCAGAAATGCTCCGGCGCCGACGGTCACAAGGATCGCGGCGACGAGGATGCCGGCAAATCCGAGGTACTGGCCGGCCAGAATACGGGCGGTGGTGCCGCTCTGGCCTGCCCCTCGCGCGAAGAAGAGGGAGAGCACGATGATGTCGTCGATGTTGGTAGCTGCGAACAGGCCTATCGCCTGCAAGACCGTGGTGAGCATTACGCGCCCTCCCCAGCTACGTCGCATCCGGGAAGCGTGCAGGCGGGATCTATGCACGGGGCGTCTTCGTCTACTGCCAAGGTGGCATCGACCAGTGTCGTCAGTGCCTGCGCCAGGTGCGGATCGGCGATCTCGTATCGTGTCCGACGACCCTCGGGCTCGGAGACGACGATCCCGCAATCGCGCAAGCATGCCAGGTGGTTGGACACGTTCGAGCGTGTCAGGTCCAGATCTCGGGACAGTTCCGCCGGGTAAGCGGGATGGTCGAGCAGGGTCAAGATGATCCGGGATCGAGTGGGGTCGGCCAGTGCACGACCCAGGCGGTTCATCACGTCGAGACGCGAAGCAATAGTCAGCATGCACTGAACTATACAGCGAGCACTGAACTGGTCAAGTTCCGGGTAGCGGTGCAGCTGTGTGTGCTGCTCAAGAGACAGTGGAAGGAGCAGAGATGGCAGAGATTCCGGCAAAGTTGCGCAAACAGCGTCGCCAGCTCGAGATTCAAGTTGCGCACGAGCCTGGCATAGTTCGGGAGATCGGTTTTCAGGCCCCAAGCAATGATCCGAACGGGACAAAACTCGATGGCCTCATCATCCTGAACCGGGAAGGCTCAAACAAACTTATCGACCTCACCCGCAGCCTCGACTCGATTCCCGTTTGCAGCGGGGTCACCTCGGGGTTCGACGACGGTTCGCGCCGCCAAGGAGAGCCTTGCCGGATGGATTGCCGAGAGGGACAACGAAGGAGACAACACTGGCGACGGTGCTTACTTGGTTGAACCACGCTCGTTTCTGGTGATCAGCCCATGTGCGATTTGTGCCGCGCCGAAGGCAACCGAATTGGCTCGAAGTTCCGTAGCTTTGAAAGTTTCCGCTCGAACCGTAAGTCACCGGAAGTGCTCGCCGTTGACGAACTTGTCGAGCGTTCACGGTGGAGCGTGGAGCTTGCCGAGAGGTAGGAAGAAGCGGAATTTCCTGACTTCCCGCTCTAAGGAGCGCTCCTGCTCACGTCATATAATTGACTTCTGTTGTGTAACCGGAGTCGGAACCCGGTGTAACCGGGGTGTAGTCACGAACCCGCTACAACTGGTCGGGGAGTTTACTGAAAGCTCCGACCAGGGGGTTTCACCCCTAAGCGAGCTCGTCCCATTCGGCGTCGACGAGCACGTGGCCGCCGCTGTCCATGGCGACAGGCGGCAGCACTTCCACCGGCGGCAGGCCGTACGACATGAGCATGCGGGCGAAGGAGCGGTGGCTGGGGCTGCGCTCGTCGATAAGCTCCTCCGCTTTCATAATCACCTGCTCTGTGACGATGGTGAGGCCGCGCCAGAAGTCGTCGCGGCTGCCGCTGTAGGTGAACGCTATGTAGCGGGTGGAGGCGTCCTCGACGGTGCCGAAGGTGTAGTCGCAGCCCTGCTCGAGGGCGTCGGCGGCGTGCAGTTTTGCTATCTGGAGCAGTGACAGCAGAGGGTTGTCGCGTGGATCGATGAGCACGAGGAATTCGGCCGGAGCGTCGCTGCCGCGCCAATGGTCGACTTCGGCGCGAAGCATGCCGGCGGTCATGTTGGGGTTCGAGTTAGCGATCATCGGCGGTCACCTTCCACTGCGGCGGAATGCGGAAGGTGCCGTCGCCTTGGTGGTGGTCCTTCCAGTTCGCAATTGCGCGTGTCCAGCGGCCCGGATCGGTTTCTTTCCAGCCGTGGTCGCGTTCGATGGAAAGGTGCGCGTCCAGGAGGCGGGTGGTCGCGTCGGTGACGTCGTCGGCCAGGGTGTGGGCGAAGTCGCCGTCGAAAAGCTGGTCAGCCCAGCGAATGAACGGCAAGAACAGCGGGTCCGCGAAGTCTTCGCACGGCGGGTCGATGACAGTCCCGTCCGGGAGGTACACGTAGTCGATGATGTGCTGGTTTTGCGCCATCTCCGTCTCCGCAATGTCCATCAGGCGGATCAGGCGCGACGTGTTCAGCATCAGCGCTCCGTCGAACTCTTCGCCGTCCACGCGCTTGATCCAACCGGCATGCACCAAACGCTCGATACATCCCTTGAGCGGATAGTTGGGTTCGCGCCACCAGGGACGCTCGTAGGCCTCCTCCGGGATGTAGTGGATCATCCCGATGCACCCGCGGCGGAAGTTCCCGTGGCGATCAATGATCTCGCCGGTGTAATCATCGGCGTATTTGCTCACATGTGCGAGGGCCGTTTTGTCTTGGTACTCCAGTGATGGGGTCATCACCTGCATCACTGCGTCAGAAAGTATTTCTCCCAAATGGTTCTCCTTTGAATCCGTCGTTTTTGTAGACCGATCAGTACGGTAAGCAGGTTCGCAGGAATTGTCAAGAACATGTGTTCGACATAGTAGGTGCCGATGCCTGCGCGGCAGTAGCTTCTCGACGAGCACTCCGCTCCCCCAGCTACTACACTCTCAGCCTGTGCTGAGCAGGAAAACGTTCATGTCCGTCACGGCAGTGGCGGGCTTTTCTGCGTTAGTGGGGTGCGCCGGCCCGCGTGGCACGACAGTCACGGAGTCGGAGACGGCCACCACCACCGTCCGTGAGACGGTGACGGCGTATCCCGGGCCAGAGCGCTACGCGGGCCGGGTGCCGCAGGCGTTCGGGACATCGATGCGCGGCATCGTGGAGACGGTGCCGGTCACCCCGGGCAGGCGCACGATTGCGCTGACGTTCGACGCCTGCGGCGGGCCAAGCGGTTCGGCGGTGGACCAGGGGCTGATAGACGCGCTGCGCGAATTTGCCGTGCCCGCGACGCTGTTTTTGAGCGCTTCCTGGATCGAAGCGAACCCGGAGGCGACGCGGAAGCTTGCGGGCGATCCCCTGTTCCGCCTGGAAAACCACGGCACTCGGCACTTGCCGCTGAGTGTCAACGGCCAGGCCGCCTACGGCATTGCGGGCACGGCGACACCAGCGGAGGCCATCGCGGAAATCGACGGCAACCGGGCGCTGCTGGCGGACTACGGGGTGGAGTCGACGTGGTTTCGCTCAGGCACGGCCCATTACGACGACGTCGCCGTCGACATCGCCCACGGGCGCGGTGTGAACATCGCGGGCTTCAGCGTCAACGCTGACGTTGGAGCGACGGCCACGGCGGACCATGTGGCGTCGACAATCATGCATGCCCCCGACGGGGCGATCGTGCTGGCGCACATGAACCACCCCAACTCCGGCACCGGGCCGGGTGTGCGCCGCGCGCTGGAGCAGCTGCGCGGCGACGCTGTGCGTTTTTCGTTCCTGGACGGCAGCAGGCCCTAAAACTCGGCCGGCATGATCATCCAGGCCACGCCGTATGCCAGCAGGCCCGGGAACAAGCCGGCAAGTGCGAGCAAGACAAAAACGACGCGCACCACGGTCGGGTCCACGCCGAGGTACTGTGCGATGCCGCCGCAGACGCCGGCGATGTACTTGTCGGTCATGGAGCGCTCGAGACGCTTCGGGGAGTTGCCGGGGTTGATGTTCTGCGGGTTGTAGGGGCTGGACATTTCGAGGTCCTTTCATCCTTGGGTTCGGTGCGCCCCATCCAACCCCCGCTGGTGCGCGCCCGCAAGGGGCGAGGCGGTTAGAGCTGGTTGGCAGGCAGATGCTTCGAAGCGATGACGTCGGTGAAGAACTCGCGGATGCGGTCAGCGCGATCTGGGTCAAGATTGTCGAAGACGAGGCGGCGCACCGTTTCAACGTGGTCCGGCACTGCTTCTTCGAGGTGAGCCATGCCCTGGTCGGTCAGAGTGACCAGTACGCCACGGGCGTCACCGGGGCACTTGCTCTTGGTGAGCAGGCCACGCTTTTTCATGCGGGTGACCTGGTGGGAGGCTCGTGAGCGGTCCCAGCCGAGCTCGTCGCAAAGCTCGCGCAGGCGCAGGGTGCGGTCCTCCGCCTCAGACAACGTGACGAGCACGGAGAACTCCGACGATGAAATGTCGCTACCCTCCTGGAGGCGATCGTCGATGGTGCGAGAGATCTTGTTGAACCCGGCGAGCATCAACCGCCATAGCTGTTGCTCGTCGTCCTCAAGCCACCGCGGTTGTGCATTCATATCGGCAGATCCTAGCCCATGGGTGCGGTTTTCAACTCGTCCATAGAGTACGTGCGCGCAGCGGCGACGCGGTCGAAGCGCTGCGGGAAGCAGGTCAGCACCAGCACCTGCGAGGTCTTGCCCACCTGGGAAAACAGCGAGTTCATGCGAGCGAGCCGCTCCGGGTCGGTGGCGCCGAGTGCGTCGTCGACCACCACGGGCACCGGGGTGGTCTCGCCAGAGGCAGTGACCAGGTCCGCGATGGCGAAGCGGGTGAGGATGGCCAGCTGCTCCTTCGTGCCGCCGGAGAGCTGGTCCAGCGGCACGCTCACCCCGTCGACGGTGCGTTCGGTGACAGTGAGGTCGTCGCCGAAATTGAAGTCCACGGTCGGGCCGAACAGCACGCGGGCGCGGTTGCGGATCGCGTCGTTGAATGGCGCGGTGTAGCGGGCGCGTGCGGCATCCCGGTGGGTGTGCATCGTCTCGCGCAGCAGGCGCACCGCGTCGGCGCGACGGGTGGTGCGGGCCAGTTCCGTCTCCGCGGCGTCGAGTTTCGCGGCCGCGCGGTCTGCTTTCTCGGCGGCGCCGGCGGCGATCTCGATGCGGCCGGTCAGCTCGGTGATGCGGTTTCTCGCCTCGGCCTGGCGCTTCTCCAGGTTCTGCAGGCGAGCTTTCGCTCCGTCGAGCATCTGCTGGGCGATCTCCGGGTCGGCGTCGGCGAGCTCTGCGGCCAGGGCCACGTGCGCCTCGTTGGCCTCGCGCTCTCGCTCGCGGGCGGATTCGAGCGTGTCCTCGAGGGTCGACTTCGTAGCGGTGTTTTCGGCGCGTGTCAGCTCCTCTGCGGCGTGGCTGGCCTCGGCCTGCTTCGCCTCGAGCTTGGTCTGCACGACGGTCAGCTCGCTTGCGGCGGTGCGGTCGGCGTAGGGCTTGAGCGCGGCGTCGGCGGCATCGACGTCCTTTTCCGCCTTATCCAGCTCCTTTTGGGCATCTTTCACTGCCAGCTCCGCGGCCTGCTCGGTGTCGGGAAGCTCGGCGGTGTCGATCGCCTCGGCGAGCTCCTCGATCTGGGTGGCCAGGCGGTCGCGCTCGGCTGTAAGTTCGTCGGCGTCGGTGCCGGCAAGTGCGTCGTCGCGGCGCTGGCGGGCGGATGTCACCTCCGCGTCGTGCGCCTTGCAGGCGTCCCGGGCGGCGCGGGCTTCGTCGACGTCCGTGCAGCCCAGCTTGGACAGCAAGCTGGCAAGGGCGTCCTCGGCCTTCTCCACAGCGCGGCGGGGATCCTCCGCACCCTGCGCGGCGCGGAAGACGACGTCGAAGTCGTCGAGAGTGAGGCGCGTGCCCTCGTAAACGGCGACGGACTCGGTGCCGTCGATGCCCACGCTTTCGCCGTCGACCTGGATGGTTTTGCCCTCGGCGGTGATCTCCAGTTTGGCGGAGGCAGCCTCGCGCAGACGGCGCTGCAGGATCAGCTCGCTTTCGGCCTTCTCCAGTTTGCGCACGTCCGCGTCCGTGACCTGCAGGGCGGGGGCGTTTTTGAGCAGGGTTGCGTAGGCCTCCTCTGCTTTGCCGATGAGGGTGAGCTGGTCGGTGACGACCGTGAGGCGTCGAGAAGCACGCACGTGATCGCGGACGTTTTCTGCGCCGCGCAGGGTGGTGCGGGCGGCGGTGAGGCTGGACTTGGCCTTGTCCACCTGCGCAGTCAGCTCCGCGACCTTCTCGCGTTCGGCGTCGCGCGCCTCCTGCGCCGGCGCGAGCGCGGCCTGCAGGTCCTTTTCCTCCTCGCGCAGCTTGGACACACGCTCGGAAAGGGCGGTGCGCTCGGCGAGGTCCTGCTCGGCGCGCTTCCTGGCCACGGTGGCGCGCTCCAGCTGCTCGGTTGCGGCCTTAGCCTTGTCGGCGAGCTGGCTGGCCTTGGCGTACTCGGCCTCGCGCTCGACGAGTTCCTCGTGGGCCTGCGGCAGCTCCGTGTCCACCGCGCGGATCTCCTCTTCGCGGCGGGCGACCTCGTCGACAAAGGTGGCGAGCTGCTGCACCTCGGCCTCCGCGGCGCGCAGGGTGTCGCGGGCGGTGTCCACGGCGTCGGACTTGGCGGTGAAGGAGGCTTTGGGCTTGGGCGGGGTCGCAGCCGTCCAGTAGCGGGCGTACTCCGCTTCGATGGCAGCCATGAGCTCGGTGTCTTCCTCGCCGGAGCTCTCGGTGCCGTTCTCGGCGTCGAGCGCCTGGGAAATCGACGGGATGCCGGCGGCGGCGATGCCCGGGTCCAGCTCGCCCTGGCGCAGGAACAGGGTGTTGGCCAGGCTGGTGTCCATCTGCTCGGCGATGATGCGGGCGAGCTCGTCGTCCGCCTGGCGGCCGGTGAAGTTCTTGTGCACCGGCGAGAGAATCTCCAGCTCCGAGAGCTTGCCCTTGAGCCAGCGCTTGTGGATTCTGAAGGTGGTCTCCCCCACCGTCGCGGTCATGGTGACCTCGGGCGAGGCATCGCGGCCGACCGGGGCGAACACCTTTATTTTCTTGCCGCCGGCGGAGTGGCGCTCCTGCAGCACGGTGCCGATGGCGTCCAGGATGGTGGACTTGCCAGCCTCGTTTTGGCCGTGGATGACAATCACGCCGGTATCCGGCAGGTCCCGCAGCTCTAGGTGCTCGATGGCGCGGAAGTTATCGATGACTAGGTCGTGGATGCGCATGGTCTAGCCCACCTCCTTGGACAGACGAAACAACAGATTCACGGCGTCGCGGGCGGTGGCGTTGTCCTCGGCCGCCTGGCCGATCAACTCCCGCATCGCATCTTGGGCGAAGCCGGTCAATGGCAGGTTTTCTAGCTCTTCGTCGCCGGGCTCGAGGTGCAGGCTCATCAACCGCTCGCGCGGGTAAAGCGCCGCGAAGACCGGTTCGAGCGCGGCGAGTTCGCGCTCGAGGGTGCGCGTGTCCTCCAGGCCGAGGGTGCCGGAAAGCGCGTACTTGATCACGGTGCGGTCCTTCTCCGGGTAAGCCTTGAGCTCCTCGATCACCTCGGCCACATCCTCGACGCCAGCCACCTCCCAGAAGCGGGCCTCGAACGTCCAGGTGCTGACCGGGACCTTTTCCACCGAGACGTCGGCGCGCCCGCCGGTCTTATCCACGGAGACCACCAGCGCGTTGCCGGAATCCACCTCGCCGCCGGCCACGCCTGGGGTGCGGTCGAAGTAGTCCGTGGTTTCCGGTGCGCCCGAGTACCAGATCCGCTCCGAGGCAGTAAGCGCCACCGTGGAGTGGGTGTCCCCCAGGGCCACGTAGTCGATCGTGCCCTGGCCGATGGCGGTGTCGAGCGAAGCAACGTCGATAAGCGAATGCGCCTCCTCTTCCCCGAAGCCCTCCACGGCGCCGTGGCCGACGAGGATGCGAACCGCCTCCGTCGGCTCCAAGCCGCGGACAGCCTTTGCGCACAGGTCCTCCGAGGCATGCTTGGTGAGAAGCGGGGCGCCCACCACCTCGACGCCCTCGCGCACAACCACAGGATTAGAGTCCGCGAGCACCGTGACACCTTCGATCCCCTCGGTGCGCTGGAAAATACTGTCCGCCACAAGCGGGTCGTGGTTGCCGGGCAAAAGGTAGACCGGCACGGGCAGTTTGCGCAGCGCCTCAAGCGCGCGGCCGAGGGTGGTCGGCTCGAGCGAGTTGTGCTCGAACACATCGCCTGCCACGACGATGAATTCGGCGCCGCGGTCCTGGGCGATCTCCCCCAAGCGGGTGACGGCGCGGAGCCGTGCGTCATCGAAACGCGACTGCGCCTCGGGCGACAAAAATTTTCGGCGCATGCCTAACTGCAGGTCGGAGGTGTGGATGAAGGTGGTGTGCGTCATGCCCTATACACCTACCACCGCGCCCGACACGCCAACACAAACATTCGAACACATGAGCTAACGGGTGAGTTCGTCGTAGAGATCTTCAATGTCCGCCACGGCGCGCAACTGGTCGATGTTGGTAAACGACACAGTTTGCATCGCGCGGTGGAGCAGGTCGATGTCCGAATCCTCGATCATCGGCGCCACCTTCGGACGCGGCAGCTCTGGAAGCTCGCGGCCGGGCCAGAAGTACTCCGAGCCTGGCTCGGCATTCTCCCTGGCTAAGTCGTCCGCCTGGTTGCGCTTGCGGTTTTCCAGCTCGTCCAAGCGCAGCCCGCGCATGGTGAAGATAACGCTCGGGTCCTTATCAATGAGCTCCGCGGTGCGCTGCGCCACGGCGACGGCGTGTTTGCACACGACCGCGCTATCCGGGCAATCGCAGTAGAAAGTGACCTCCTGCGGCGCTTTGCACAGCAGGATCTCCAGGACGTCCTCGTCCAACGTGCCGGCTTTCGCCGCGGCGATGGAGCCCGGCGCGCGCACGATCGCGCTGGTGGCGAGGCGGATGTCGTCCGTCTGGCGCTGCGGCAAGTACATGGCCACGCGGAACGGGTCGTTCTGGCTACCCACAACCTCCGCGCGCACCCCGTGGGACACCGCCTGCAGCTCCACCACGTGCCCGCGGGCGGCGTACTCCGCGCCACGCTTCGCCCTGCCCACGTCGGTCTGGCGCACCGCGGCGTTGTAGATCATCATCGCCGCGGGCGACAGCGACCGCGGACGGAACGCGGTGATCTCCGCGCCACCGGTTTCGGCCGCGCTGGACACCCGTTTTCGCGCACCGAAGTTGGCATAGATGACGTTGTCCTCTTGCGGGCGCTTCTTCTCAGTCATTTTGCCCCCTGTAACTGATCAATTGGGCAAGCTCTTCAGTGCCCAGCTCGGTAATCCAGCCCTCACCCTGGCCCACAACGGCACCAGCGAGCTGGGTCTTGCCGTCCAGGATGTCCTGGATGGACTCCTCCATCGTGCCGCGGGTGATGATTTTGTACACCGTGACGTTCTTTTCCTGCCCAATACGGAACGCGCGGTCCGTGGCCTGGTTCTCCACCGCCGGGTTCCACCAGCGGTCCAGGTGGATGACCATGGACGCCGCCGTCAGGTTCAAACCGGTGCCGCCGGCTTTCAGACTGAGGATCATCGCGCGCGGCCCGTCCGGCTGCTGGAAGCGCTCCACCATCGCGTCGCGCGCGGATTTGCCCACGCCGCCGTGGAGGAACGGCACGTCCTCGCCGAGCCGCTCGGACAGGTAGGGCTTCAAAATGTCGCCGAACGCCTTGTACTGGGTGAAGATCAGCACGCGCTGGTCGGAGGCCGCGGCTTCCTCCAGAAGCTCCATGAGTTTTTCCACCTTGCCGGAGCGGTGGCGGCCTTTGTCGGTGACCGCGGAGCCGTCGCCAAGAAAGTGCGCCGGGTGGTTGCACACCTGCTTGATGCGGGTAATCGTGGCCAGCACCAAGCCCTTGCGCGCGATGCCCTTACGCTCCTCCAGCTCCGCCTGCGTGCTGTCCACGAGCGCCTTGTACAGCGCGGCCTGCTCCGGCGTCATGTCCACGGCGATGACGTGCTCGGCCTTGTCCGGCAGGTCCGAGATGATCGCCGTGTCCGTTTTCAGGCGGCGCAGGATAAACGGCGCGGTGAGGCGCTGCAGCCGCTCGCCCATCTCGTCCGCAAGCTCCGGATCCCTGCGCGACTCGATGGCTTTGGCGAAGTGGTTGCGGAAGAAACTCTGCGAACCCAACATGCCGGGGTTGACAAAATCGAGGATGCTGCGCAGCTCAGAAAGCTTATTTTCAATCGGGGTGCCGGTCAGTGCGATGCGGTGTCGCGCGGGAATTGCGCGAACGCTTTTCGACGACTGCGTGCCCGCGTTCTTGATCGCCTGCGCCTCATCCAACACCACGTGATCCCACTGCACCGCCGCCAGGTCCTTGGCGTCGCGAGCGGCGGTGCCGTAGGAGGTGATGACGATGTCGGAGTTGTCGGCGGCCGCAAACAGGTCGTCTCCCTTGAGTCTGCCTGCGCCATGGTGGACGCGCACGCGCATATCCGGCACGAAGCGGGCGGCCTCGCGCGCCCAGTTGTTCACCACCGACGTCGGCGCGACGATCAGCGACGGGCCACGCCTTGTCCCCTGCGCCTGTTCCACCGCGAGCAGGGTGAGCAGCTGCAGCGTCTTGCCCAGCCCCATGTCGTCTGCAAGCACCGCACCCAAGTTGTTGCGGGACATGAAGTACAGCCAGTCCACGCCGCGGCGCTGGTACTCGCGCAACTCCGCGGTGACGGTGTCCGGGATGTCCACACGCTCCGGCGCCGGGCGGTCCGTGCCGCCGACCAGGGAGGTAAACCAGGGAGAACCGGTGAACTCGATCGGGCTGTCCGCCCCCGCCTCCAACGCGAGCTGGCGCAGCTCCGCGGCGGAGACCACCCCCTCGCCCTCGGCTGCCTTGAGCCGCTCGTACTCCGCCTGCGCTTCCTCGGCGAGGCGCTGCAGCTCCTCGGCATCCTCGGAGCCGGCGGCCTGGGCGATGCGGGCGCGTTTAATGGCACTCTCCGCCTCGAGCATGGCGTTTTCCAGGGAAGTTTCGTGCAACTTCTCCAGGTACTTCGCCGTCTTGGCCACTTCGCGGCTATCCGCCAGCACCCACTCGCCGCGCAGCTTGATCAGGCCGGACTTGGACTTGACCAGCTTTTCCATCTCTTCGTCCGAAAGCTCCACGCCGCCGACGGACAGCCGCCAGTCGTACTTGACCAGGGTGTCAAAGCCCATCATGGTCACGGTGGAGGAGTCGTGCGGGTCCTGGTGCTCGCTGACCTTGAGCTTGGACGCCGTCTCCGCCGTCGCCCACGCGCGCGGCAGCAGCACCACAAAGTTGCGGGCCCGCAAGTAGGCAGCACTCTCCCGGACGAACTTCACAATCTCGTCGCCGTTTAAATACAGGTCCCAGTCGCCCGCGTTCGGGTCGAAGCCATGGTCCGCGGTGGAGCGGAACCGGCCGTGCTTCGCCGGGTCCACAAGCGATGTCGCTTCAATCGCCATGTCGAGATGACCTCTCAGGACGTCCGCCGTCTTCGAGTCGTAATCCCCCAGCCGCACCGGCCGCGGCGAATCCGAGCTGGAGCGCACCTGCACCCGCACCGGCCACAGCGTCTCCGGGCCCGACTCCTCCGCCTCATCGGGCGACTCCACGATGAACACCAACTGCATGTTCACCGCCGTGATCGTGCCGTTCCAATCTCCCATCTGGCGGGCCAGCACCGCCCCGCCGCGGCGCAGCGGGATGCTGTAGAGCAGCGACTTCACAAAATCGTGCCAGGGATACGGCCGGGTCGCCGCCTTCTCCGCCGCGCCCTGCAGGCGTTCCGTGGCAATCCAGTGCGTGAACGTCTGGGCGCAGTCCTCGCTCAAGTTCGGATTGTTCACCGTGAGCACGCCTGGCGAGGCGGCGATCATCTCCGCCAGCCAGCTGCGCTCCTCCAGCCCGGTACCCAGCTGCCACTGCGCGTACCACAGTCCGTCGTGGTACGGCACGTTGATGCTCACACGGCCCGCGCGCACAAACTGGGTCAGACCCCTGTACATGCGCAGGATCCAGTACATGTCCGGCGCGACCGCCTCGCGCTGGGCAGGTGTTGCCGCCGGCGAATCCCCGTCCAGGTGCGCCAGGTTGTCCAAAAAACGCACCGCGTCCTCGGGCGCGAACTGCGCCAGTGGCGCCCTCAAGGTGACGTGGCGCCCCTTCGGGGTTTGCAGGATCAGGGTATGGACGTGGTGGAACCTTTGGCCGTCCAAAAGCGAATGCACAATCGGCGGAAACGTGCCGGGCGGCACGTCATCCATGGTCACAATCCGGTGGCCCTGTACGCGCTCAACCCACACCGAAAGCCCGGACTCGGGGAGCCACAGGCCATGGAGAAGGTATTCAGGCATACCCACCCTTATACCACCGACACCGACACCTGCCCCCGCCAAGCGTTCGAACAAAAACGTTTCAGCGCCCGCTCAGACAATTTTGCAGATTACAACAGCGCCGCGAAAGGATGCGTTACAGTGTGGCGGACTCTGACCGACATCTACATAGACGCAAGGGAGTGCACATGTCCGATAGTTTCTGGCTCGTGCTTGCCATCGTCCTGTATTTCGGGGTGATGGTCGCCATCGGGTTCTACTCGTGGCGCAAGACAACTAAATACGACGATTACGTCCTCGGTGACCGCGGCCTCGGCCCACTGGTCGCCGGCATCTCCGCAGGTGCATCAGACATGTCCGGCTGGCTGCTCATGGGCCTGCCCGGCGCACTGTTCGTCGCCGGCATGAGTGAGCTGTGGATTGTCATCGGCCTGTTCATCGGCACCTGGGCCAACTGGAAGTGGATCGCACCAAGGCTGCGCGCCTACACCGAGGTGGCCAAGAACTCGATCACGCTGCCCAGCTTCTTCGAAAACCGCACGCACGACACCTCGCGCGTGCTGCGCTTCACCGCCGCCGTGATCATCATTTTCTTCTTCACGTTCTACGTCTCCTCCGGCATGGTCTCCGGCGGCCGCTACTACGAGTCCACCTTCGGCGGCGAATACATCCACGGCGTGCTCATCGTCGGCTCGATCACGGTGCTCTACACCTTCATCGGCGGCTTCCTCGCCGTGAGCTACACCGACGTCGTGCAGGGCGGCCTCATGTTCCTCGCCCTGATCACCGTGCCGATCCTGGCGCTGATGTCCCTGGACAACCCGTCCGACATCTTCAGCTGGGCCACCTCCAACCCGTACGGCCCGTGGGAGGACGGCAACCCGAACTACTTCAACATCGTCGCAGGCGTATCCGCCGGCACCATCATCGGCAACCTCGCCTGGGGCCTGGGCTACTTCGGCCAGCCGCACATCATCACCCGCTTCATGGCGCTGCGCTCCCCGTCTGAGGCGAAGGCTGCACGCCGCACCGGCACCATCTGGGTGGCCATCTGCTACATCGGCGGCATCTTCACCGCACTGGTGGCAACCGTCTACTTCTCCCAGAAGTCCGCGTCCGTGACCGATCAGTCCGGCTACGAGACCGTGTTCCTGGACCTGGCGCGACTGATGTTCCACCCGCTGATCGCTGGCATCGTGCTCACCGCCGTGCTCGCCGCGATCATGTCCACCATGTCCTCGCAGCTGCTGGTCACCTCGTCCGCGCTGATCGAGGACGTCTACCGCATCTTCAAGAAGAACCCGAACAACACCACCCTGCTCGTGCTCTCCCGCGCCATGGTCATCGGCGTTGCCCTGGTCGGCATGCTGCTGGCCCTGAACCCGTCCGACACCATCCTGGGCCTGGTCGGCTTCGCGTGGGCCGGCTTCGGCTCCGCGTTCGGCCCGGTGGTTGTGGCGTCGCTGTACTGGAAGCGCCTCACCTCCCAGGGCGCGATCGCTGGCATGATCGTCGGCGCCGTGACCTCCTTTGTCTGGGGTTCCGTGGACGCGCTCAACGGCATCATCTACGAGATCGTCCCGGGTGTCATCCTGGCCACCCTGGCCATGGTCATCGTCTCCCTGGCCACCCGCCCGAAGGAAGGTGTGGAAGAGGAGTTCGAGACCGCCGCGGACGCCACCGACTACGCCCTGGCGCATCCGGACGAGGACTTCGCCGCAGCTCTTGGGAACCGCGGAGGCTCCACCGCAGTCTAAGAAGGTATGCGTCTATACCTTCTTATTCTGTCCGCCCTTACTGTTCTGGTGGTGCCGTTCCCAACGGGGCGAATGCCTATCGACGTCCCAACGGTGCCCCACCGCACCACCACCCTCGGCTACGACAGAGCCGAGTTCGGCCCCGGCTGGGCTACCGGCACCCGCGGCTGCGACACCCGCGCCGCGGTGATGGCCGCCGCCTTTGACGCCGACTGCGCCCAGCCCTGGCCGCAGTGGGGCAATCCCCGAGTTGTAGACCCCTACACCGGGGATTTTCTTCTGCCCCATGACGTGGAAATCGACCACATCCTGCCCGTCTCCGCAGCCTGGGACTTAGGCGCCCACCGCTGGGACGACGCTACCCGGGCCCGCTTCTACAACGACCCGCGAAACCTCGTCGCCGTGTCTTCCGCCGCCAACCAGGCCAAAGGTGACAAACTCCCGTCCGAATGGCTGCCCACGGACAGGCGCGCGCGGTGTGCATACGGGCACAGGCTCGTGGGCGTCGCAAAGCACTATGCTTTGCCTTTGCCGCGGGCAGACCTGCGGGCGGCGCGGCGCGCGTGCTCCGGGGTCGCCGGGCTGTTGTCGCGCGGCGAGCTGTGAGGATTTTCCCACCATGCCGTAAGGTGTTGGCCCATGACTACATTCCTCATCTTCCTGCACGTAGCCGCAGCTATCCTGCTGCTCGGCCCGGTCGTCGTGTCGACCTCCATGTTCCCGCGCCAGGCCGCGGAATCCCGCGTCGGCGGCGAGGAGTCCACCGGCCGCGCGTCGGTGCTCTACAACATCACCAAGACCTACGGCATGCTCTCCCTGCTCGTCCCGCTGCTCGGCGGCGCCGTGCTCGCCTTCGACTGGGAGACCTACAAGTCCAACTACTGGTTCCACACCGCCATCGTGCTCTCCGTGATCGCCTGGGCCATCCTGCTGGCCATGGTCATCCCGCAGCAGCGCAAGATGATGGGTACCCTCGGCGCGCTGCCGGCCGCCGACGCAGACCCGGCCGACCAGACCAACAACTTTGAGAAGTCCAAGGCGAAGGCAACCGCCGGCGCCGGCATCTTCAACCTGCTGTGGATGCTCACCCTGATCCTGATGTTCCTGCCCACCCCGGCGTAAGGAACGCCTTCGCTTTTCGGCTGGATCCAGCTACTAAGGCCCAGCTATTCCCGATTTTTCGGCGGATAGCTGGGCCTTACTAGCTGGATCTGGTTTTCTTTGGGGGTGGCAGGGACGGCCCCCTACGTGTACCGCAGCGCGGAGGCGCCGCCGAGGCGCAGGCCGGCGAAGACGCGGAAGATCCCGTCCACGGCCTTGCGCAGCACCTCCGCCACCGGCCCGGTCAGCCCGGGGAACAGCGCGTTTTGCCCCCACACGCCGACGAGACGGGCTTCGGGGACGGCGGGGCCGTCGTGGGGCACGATGCCGATGACGTAGTCGCCGCCGCGCAAAAACGGCAGCGGGTTGGACGTCCACATGCTGGAGACCACGCCGATGAAGCCGCGGCCGGGCACCCAAATCGGCCCGCCGGAGTCGCCGGGGTGGCTCAGTGGCGCGGCGACGAAGAAGGTGCCGTCCGCAGAGCCGGAGAAGCGCCCGCAGGTTTGCGCGCCGCGGGTGCGGGAGAAGTAGCACACGGTCTCGCCGAGGCGCACATCACCGGGGTGAACCCACCGGTCGCCGGAGAACCGGTTGCCGCCGACGGCCACACCCGGGTCCCACTGGATGGCGGCCCAGTCGTTGCTCAGGTGGCCGTCGTAGGCCTTGGAGCGATACAGCGTCCCGGAGGCGCCGCCGGCGTTGACTCGCGCGCCTTCGGCCCCGCAGTGCGCGGCGAC
Organism: Corynebacterium sp. MSK008; assembly: GCF_030232585.1. Classification (GTDB taxonomy): domain Bacteria; phylum Actinomycetota; class Actinomycetes; order Mycobacteriales; family Mycobacteriaceae; genus Corynebacterium. Next base: position 16,437 of record NZ_JASPJX010000003.1, read on the forward strand.
GAGGCTGCGGTGGCGGGCGGGATCGTTGAAGCCGATGGTGCAGGTGCCGGTGCCGTCGATACGCACGGGCGCGCCTTGCTCCACACGCACTTGCGCGTCGGCGGGTGCGACCTGCATCCCCAGCGCGACGGCCGCTGCGATAAGTGCTCGGGGAATTCGGTGCGTGCGCTGGGAAGACATGCGCATTAACCTAGCACCCTTGCCTATCGACGCCCTCCGGTCCCCCACCCAAAACCCAAAGCAGCCGGCACGCTGCTTGTTCGCTGTGCCGGCTGCTTCAATATCGGGGGTTAATCCCAGCGGTCGCGCCTGTCATCGCGGCCACGGCCTCGTCCGCCGCGGTAACCGCCGCGATCCCCGCGGTCGTCGCGTCCACGCCCGCCGCGGTAGCCCCCGCGGCCTCCGCGTCCACGGCCGCCCCTGCCGTCACGGTCGCGCGGGGGTGCGCCGTGGTCGCGCTGGATATTGATCAGCTGGCCGGAGATGCGGGTGTCCACCAGGCGGTCCAGCACGGCTTGGTCCAGGTTCTTCGGCAGCTCCACCAGGGTGAAGTCGCCGCCGATGGTGATGCGGCCGAAGTCCTTGGAGTTCAGGCCGCCCTCGTTGGCCAGGGCACCGACGATCGCACCCGGGCGGACGTGCTGGCGCTTGCCCACGTCCAGGCGGTAGGTGTCGAAGTTGCCGCTGTCGTCGAAGCGGCGGCCGCGGCCCCGATCCCCGCGATCATCGCGGTCAAAGCGGTCGCGTCCGCGCCCGCGGCGGTCGTCGCGGTCGAAGCGGTCACGGTCGCGGCGGTCGCGCTTGTCGCGTGGCGGTTCCTTCATCAGGAACTCGTCGCCGGCCAGGGCCTGGGTTGCCAGGGCGGCGGCGATGTCGTCCATAGGCACGTTGTTCGCCGCGGAGTACTCGCGCACCATGGTTTTAAAGATCTGCAGGTCGGTGGCCTCGAGCGACTCGGTGATGGAGTCCATGAACTTGGCCTTGCGCGACTCGTTGACCTCGTCCACGGTGGGCAGGTCCATCTCCTCGATGGTCGCGTTGGTCACGCGCTCGATGGAGCGCAGCATGCGGCGCTCGCGCGGGGTGACAAACAGGATCGCCTCGCCGGAACGGCCCGCACGCCCGGTGCGGCCGATGCGGTGGACGTAGGACTCCGTGTCGTTCGGAATGTCGTAGTTGAGCACGTGCGAGATGCGCTCAACGTCCAGGCCGCGGGCGGCGACGTCGGTGGCCACGAGGATGTCCAGGCGGCCGTCGCGAAGCTGGTCCACGGTGCGCTCGCGCTGCTGCTGGGCGATGTCGCCGTTGATGGCGGCGGCGGAGAACCCGCGGGCGCGCAGCTTCTCGGCCAGCTCCTCGGTCTCATTCTTGGTGCGCACGAACACGATCATCGCCTCGAACTCGGTCACCTCGAGGATGCGGGTGATCGCGTCGAGCTTGTTGCGGTGCGCGGTGAACAAGTAGCGCTGGGTGATGTTGGTGTTGGTGCGCGTCTCCGACTTGACGGTGACCTCTTCCGGATCGTTCAGGTAGTCGCGGGAGATGCGGCGGATCGCGTTCGGCATCGTCGCCGAGAACAGCGCAACCTGCTTGGTGTCCGGGGTGTCTTCAAGGATGCGCTCGACGTCTTCCTGGAAGCCCATGTTGAGCATCTCGTCGGCCTCGTCCAGCACCAAGAAGCTCAGGTTGGAGATGTCCAGCGAACCCTTCTCCAGGTGGTCGATCACACGGCCCGGGGTGCCCACGATGACCTGGGCGCCGCGGCGCAGCCCGGACAGCTGGATGCCGTAGGCCTGGCCGCCGTAGATCGGCAGGATGTTCACACCACCGATGTGGTCGGCGAAGCTCTGGAAGGAGTCGGACACCTGCAGCGCCAGCTCACGCGTCGGCGCGAGCACGAGCGCCTGCGGGTAGCGCTTCTCCGGGTCGATCTGGGACAGCACCGGCAGCGCGAACGCGGCGGTCTTGCCGGTGCCCGTCTGCGCGAGACCGACCACGTCGCGGCCCTGCATCAAAAGCGGGATGGTCTGCGCCTGAATCGGCGACGGCTGTTCGAAGCCGACGCGCTTGACCGCCTCGATGACCTGGTTCGGAAGCCCCAGGGCTTCGAAGCCGTTCTCGGGCTTCTCGGGCTCGGCGGCGGGTTCGGCCGAAGGCTCGTCGTTAAGCTTCAGCACATCATTGTCGTTTTCAATGGCCACGGTGTCCGTGACGCCGGTCTCCTCAGAAACCCCCGCATCCCTGGTGTCCTCTACTACGGCCTCAACGATTTCGGCCGCGACATCCTGCGGGTCTTTCTGGTTTTCCGACACATTCATATCCGGCTCATTCTCGCCGCCGGTGGCGTTTTCGGAAATGCTCATCGCTGGCCCAGCGTACGCCATTGTGCGCCCCGGTAAGTATTCCTGCGGTTTCCCTGCGGGCGAAGCCACACACCCTCCCGAAAAGTTCGTGGCGCAGATTACATTGCCTATCGACGCCACCCCTGCCCCACACCTCGAAGGAGCCCCGAGGCCGGCGCGTCTCAGTAACCCGTGCCTCCCACACCAAGAAGCTCCACGACATGACCTGAAACACAGTGCAGAAACGTCTGTGATTTAGGATTCCCCCATGACTTCTCCCCTCGCGCTGACGTTGCTCGGCCTGGCCATCATCGCGGTCACCGTCGGGCTGTTGCTGAAAGGCAAGACCCACCCGATCGTCGCGATGACACTCATCCCAATCGTCGGTGCCGTACTCACTGGCGCTGGCGTTGCCGAGATCTCGGATTTCTACATGGATGGGTTAGACCGAGTGATGAACGTGGTGGTGATGTTCATCTTTGCCATCATCTACTTCGGCATTCTCTCCGACGTCGGGCTGTTTGAACCCGTGATCAAGGCACTGATTAAGGCCACGCGCGGCACACCGCTGCTGGTGACCCTGGGCACGGCCGCCATCGCCATCGTCGCCCACCTGGACGGCTCCGGCTCCACGACGTTTCTGCTCACCATCCCGGCATTGCTCCCGCTGTACGAGGCGATGCGCATGTCTCGCTACGTGCTGCTGACCATCGTGGCGCTGTCCGCGTCCGTGATGAACATGCTGCCTTGGGGCGGTCCTGTCGGCCGCGCCAGCTCTGTCATCGGCCCCTCGCCGAACGAGATCTGGGCCCACCTGCTGCCAGTCCAGGGTGTGGCTATCGTGCTCGTGTTCGTCGTCGCCGCCATTTTCGGCGTTGTGGAAGGCCGCCGCGCATCCGCCGCGGGCTCCGACGATCGCACCGTGGATGTCAACGCGGTCGCGGAGGACTTCTCCCGCAGGCAGCAGGAGGAACGCGCCAAGTTGGAGTTCACTCAGCGCGGCGGCTCATGGGTGACATGGGTAAATGCGCTGATCACCCTCGCACTCATCGGTGTTCTCGTGTCCGGCCTGGCGTCCCCGGCGCCGGCGTTTCTGGTCGGCACTGCGCTGCTGCTGGCCATCAACTTTGCCAAGCTCGAGGACCAAAGCGACGCGCTGCGCCGCCACGCGCCGACCGCGTTGTCCATGGCAGGCGTCATCCTCGCCGCGGCGATGTTCCTGGGCATCCTCGACGGCACGGGCATGCTGGAGCAGATCGCTCTGTCGCTCATTGCCATCCTGCCGGAGGCTGTCGGCCCGTACATCCACATCATCATCGGCCTTTTGGGCGTGCCGCTGGACCTGGCGACCTCCACCGACGCCTACTACTTCTCCGTCCTGCCAATCGTGCAGCAGACCGCCGAGGCGTTCGGAGTTTCCGCCATGGGCGCCGCGTCCGCCATGATCGTGGGCAATGTCATCGGCACGTTTGTCAGCCCATTCTCCCCCGCCCTCTGGTTGGCGCTCGGCCTTGCCCGCGGCGAGATGGGCAAGTACATCCGCCTCGCCTTCCCGGTGTGCTGGGCGTTCTCCGTGCTATTGGTGCTCGGGTCCTGGACGTTCGGCGTGTTCGCGTAGCCCCGTGCAGTAATCTTTTCTTTCGAGCATTTTGCTTATCGACGCACCCCGCGCCCCGTCTCTCACCCCTTCAGCTTTCAAGGAGCATCCATGCGCACCAAGCTCATCGTTGTTGCAGTTGCAGCTAGCACCCTGGCCGGATCAATTGCCCCCGCCCAGGCCTACACCATCGAGCACATCGGCACCGATTGCCGCGTGAACTACTCGATCACCGAGATGCAGAACAACCGCATGTACTTCCCCGTTTATTACACGCAGGAAGAGATTAAGAAGTTTAGGAAAGAAAGCCTCGACACTATCGCGGAATACGAGGCTGCACTGAAACAATTGAAAGCAACCGAAGAAAGCGAGCAGGGCTACGCCGATTTTGAGAATGAGGAAATCGCCAACGAAAAGCGACAACTCGAAATCTACGACAAGTGCGCGAAGGTTCCTGCTTCGAAGCCCGTTCAGAATGAGGATGGATCTTCTACCTCAGCGGCACTGGCGGGGGTGCTCGGCGGTTTCATCGGAGCCGTTGTCGCCATCGCCGCGATGATCGGCCTGAAAGACGTTGTCCCGTTTAAGTTCTAAAGGCTCTTTCGCAACCTCTGACCCCCTGCTTCACGCATTGCGGCAAATATTTTCCACAATCCGCTGCGGAAGCACCACCCGCCGTGCTACATTCGTCCGCATGATCAACAGCACCGCATTTGAAACCGTGGCCGCGTCGGCCACGCGTTCTGCGATGCTGAATACCCAGCCGGCCCGCCTGCATCATCATCTGTAGCGCGGTGTCGGCCGACTCCAGCCCCCTGCGCTAACAGCCTCTGCTGCTCAAAGCGCAGGGGTTTCTTGTTGGCAAGGGCAACACTTCAAGGCTTATGTCGTTCGCGCCGCGCCCCCGGATCCGTCCGCGAGGCTTACGGTTGCACTCGCCTATCGACGGCCAAACCGGGACGCCGCCGCCCAACTTCGGGCACACCACAACCCCATTCCCCGCGCCTCCGATTCGCGCATTGCTTCCCGAAAGAGCACAGTTATGTCTGTTATGACTGCCCCATCTGAATCCGCCACCACGCCCAAACCGAAGCGCAAGGGCCTTTCCGCCCGCCACATCCACTTCATCGCGCTCGGTTCCGCCATCGGTACCGGCCTGTTCTACGGCTCCGCCGGTGCGATCCAGGCCGCCGGCCCGTCCGTGCTGCTGGTGTACCTGCTCGGCGGCGCGGTGGTGTACTTCATGCTCCGCGCGCTCGGCGAGATGAGCGTGCGCAACCCGGTCCGCGGTTCGTTCGCCGTGTACTGCCGCAAGTACCTCGGCGGCTGGGGCGGCTACATCACCGGCTGGATGTTCGCCTTCGAGATGATGATCGTGTGTCTGGCGGACCTGACGGCCATCGGCATTTACATGAAGTTGTGGTTCCCAGACACAGCCGCGTGGGTGTGGATTGCCGTCACGCTATTGATTATCGGCGCGGCCAACCTGGCCACCGTGCGTTGGTTTGGTGAGTTGGAGTTCGCATTCACCATCGTCAAGGTCACGGCCGTGGTGGCCATGATTGTCGGCGGTGCGGCGATTCTTGTGTTCAATCTCGGGCAGGATCCGGAGGTGTCGTCGATAAGCAATCTGTGGAACGACGGCGGCTTCTTCCCCAACGGTGTCTCCGGCATGGTCGCCTCCTTCATCCTGGTGCTGTTCGCGTTCGGCGGCACCGAGATCATCGGTGTGGCAGGTGCGGAGGCCGATGACCCGGAGCGCTCTATCCCGAAGGCCGTGAACACCGTCCCGGCGCGCATCCTGATCTTCTACGTGCTGGCGATCTCGATCATTCTGGTGCTCAACCCGTGGCGCACGATCACCGGCGAGGAGTCGCCGTTCGTGCAGATCTTCAACACGCTCGGTGTGAACTGGGCTGCCGGCCTGCTGAACTTCGTGGTCATCACCGCGGCGCTGTCCGCCATCAACGCCGACCTGTTCGGCACCGGCCGCGTGCTCACCGGCCTGGCCAAGGAGAACCTGGCGCCGCGCCGCATGGCAAAGACCTACCGCGACGTGCCCGTCATGACCATCGCGAGCCTGCTGGCCGTCCTGGTCGTCGGCGTGTTCCTCAACGCCCGTTACCCCGACGTCTTTGAAACCATCGCAGCTCTGGCCACCTTCGCCACCGTGTTTGTGTGGCTGATGATCCTCTTGGCGCAGGTAGCCATGCGCAAGCAAATGACCGTAGAAGAGCAGCGCGCCCTGAAGTTCGCCGTGCCCTTCTGGCCGTACGGGCAGTACTTCGCCATCGCGTTCATCCTCTGCACCTTCGGAATCATGGCCTGGTTGCCGGACTTCCGCCTGGCACTGGGTATCGGCGTGGCCTTCACGGTGATTATGACCGTGCTGTACTTCGCCACTGGCCGCCCGCAGGTGATTGAGCAGACGCAGGAGGAGTACGCAAAGGCATAAACTGCCAGGTGTGAACTCTTCCCCAATTTTCCTAGCCGCCGCAGCCTTTTTCGCTGCGGCGGCTACGTCTGACCGGAGGAACATATGATCAGCGGATCTTTGTTCAGGAACGTCAAAGCCGCGCCGGAAGACCCTATCGAAACGTGGCCATATGAAGTTTATGCGGCGGCACTGCAATACGGCGACTATCCCGACTGGCGAGTCTTTGCTGCGGAAATCGAGCGGGACCCCTGGGGCCATGTGGCCGAACTTATGAACACGGTCATCCACGAACTTCCCAGCCTGGACGGCTCGCAGATCTTCTTTCTCGTCATCAACAAAGCTCGCCGGGGTTCACGGACGCACAACGGATATCTCCCCGGCCGGGACCCGAATTATGAACCATGGTGACGCCTCCGAGGCCGTTTTGCGCCCAACCCCACCGCACGCGACCGCCCGCCTTCTGACACACTTGGTCGCATGACCGTGACTCATGGCAACAAGATCGTCCTTATCGGCGCCGGTGCTGTCGGCACCGCCTACGCGTACGCAATTGTCAACCAGGGCCTGGCGGACCACCTGGCCATCATCGACCTCAACGAGAACCTCGTCTGGGCCCAAGTGGAGGACTTGAACCACGCCATCCCGTTCTCCGGCCACCACATGGACGTCACGGTGGGCACCTACGAGGACTGCCGCGACGCCGCACTCGTGGTCAACTGCGCCGGCGTGGCGCAGCGCGACGGCGAAACGCGCATCGACCTGATCGCCCGCAACGCCGCCATCTTCGAGTCCATCAACAAGGAAGTCATGGCCAACGGCTTCAACGGCATCTACGTCGTGGCCACCAACCCTGTGGACGTTCTCACCTACATCACCTGGAAGCAGACCGGCCTGCCGTCGAACCAGGTCATCGGCTCCGGCACCGTTCTGGACACCGCGCGTTGGCGCCACAACCTGGGCGTGCACTTCGACATCGCTCCGTCCGCGGTGCACACCCACATCATCGGCGAGCACGGCGACACCGAGCTGCCTGTGTTCTCCTCCGGCTCCGTCGGCGGTGTGCCGCTGAGCGCGATGCTGGAGACCGAGGCGGAGACAAACCCGGACATTTACACCCAGATCGACAAGATGTTTATCCGCACCCGCGACGCCGCCTACGACATCATCAAGCGCAAGGGCAACACCGCCTTCGGCATCGGCAATGCACTCGCCCGCATCACGCGTGCGATCCTGCGCAACGAGGACGTGGTCCTGCCCGTCTCCGCCCTCCTGCAGGGCGAGTACGGGCTCGACGACCTCTACATCGGCACCCCCACCGTCCTCAATCGCAGCGGCGTGCGCAACGTCGTGGAACTGCGCCTGGACTCCGACGAGCTGGAGAAGTTCCGCCACTCCGCCACCACACTTCGCGACGTCATCGACCGCGCCGAGTTCTAGGAGCCTTTGCTTATCGACGGCAGCTCCGCCCGGGAGCGAACATCTGTTCGTTAGTGTACGGTTCAATATCTAAACCGTGTTTATCGTGTTCACAACACGAGAAAATCCGGATTGGGTTTTCTCTACCGATATTTCGACCCATAGACTGAGCTGCAATGAAGACTCCTCTTTCCTCCGTAGAGATTTGCGCTGGCGCTGGCGGACAAGCGCTCGGGCTTGAACGAGCTGGTTTCGCAATGCGAGCGGCCGTGGAACTAGACCACCATGCCGCGGCAACCCTTCGAGCCAATCGCCCCGAATGGAATGTCATCGAAGGTGATGTTCTTGACTTCGACATCAGCCCGTACTCAGATGATCTCGACCTTCTCGCCGGCGGCGTTCCATGTCCCCCGTTTTCAGTTGCGGGTAAGCAACTTGGCCCTGAAGATGAGCGAGATCTCTTCCCCCGGGCGCTCCAGTTAGTCCGTACTGCTAACCCAAAAGCAGTCATGTTGGAAAACGTCCGTGGACTTTCCCAACCAAGATTTGCCGCATACCGGAGCGAACTCATTGCCGAACTCGAGGACATGGGATATGTCGTTTTTTGGGAGCTCATCACCGCAGCAGACTACGGATTAGCCCAGCTAAGGCCCCGGTTCATCCTCGTAGCCCTTAAAGAAAGATTCCGCGACTTTTTTGCTTGGCCTGCTCCGGTGGAACATAGCCTCACTGTTGGCGAAGCCCTCCGCGATCTGATGGCTGAAGGTGGGTGGCCCGGGGCCGCGAAGTGGGCCGAGAGAGCCCGCGGAATTGGCCCGACTTTGGTTGGCGGTAGCAAGAAACATGGCGGTCCAGACCTAGGTCCAACGCGAGCCCGCGAAGCATGGGCACGTCTCGGAGTTAAAGGCTCCTCCATTGCAGAAGAAGCGCCTGGACCAGACTTCCCGGTTGATCCAGCCATTGAGATGCCACGACTGACGGTAAGGATGGGTGGTGTTCTTCAGGGTTTCCCTGCCGACTGGGATTGGCAGGGCGGCAAAACCGCTGCCTGGAAGCAGGTTGGCAATGCTTTCCCACCTCCGGTGGCAGAAGCCGTCGGTCAATCTATCGCGGCGGCGTTACACATGGAAGAAATTCCCAACGAGTCGGTTCCTGCTACGCCGGCTCATCCGGACCAGGCATTACTGAAGGCTTGATGATGAATCCAGATTCTCAACAAAACCGGTCGATACTTGCAACAGCCCGCGCCTCGCTACTCGAAGAATTAGTAGAAACCGGTACGTTATCCATTTCAACGACCGGGGTTGCATCCAACGCTGATAGCAGCAGCAAGGCGAGCCGTGATATCGCGCTCCACATGGCACGCGCGCTCAACGCCCGCGTTGGAAACAAAATCCCCGGTCAATCTGCGGGCGCAATCTTCGAAAATGCTGTTGCAGGTTTTATCCGTGAATCCTTTCCGAGAATGCGATCCACCCGCCCGGGTAACTGGCGTGTACACACGGTTGGCGGTTCCAGACGAGGAAGCCACGTCGACCAATTCGAACCTTACCGGCACCTCGCAGACCTAGCCGACGCAGTTAATGAGACCCCTCAACTCGCAGCGGCGTTAGGGAATTCCTACACCATTAGCCCGGATATCTTAGTTTCTCGGGCCGCATTATCCGACGATGAGCTAAACGCGGATGGCCCGCTGGTCGATTCGAGTACCGCAATGTCAAGCCCGATCCGGGCCAGAAACTGTAATCCTCCCGCCGAACTCTTACACGCAGTCATTAGCTGTAAGTTCACGATGCGCAGCGATAGGGCCCAAAACACTCGGGCTGAGGCTCTAAATCTCATTAGAAACAGAAAAGGCCGAGCTCCGCATATCGTTGCGGTGACCGCAGAACCACTTTTGCCCCGCATCGCATCACTTGCTCTGGGCACGGGAGACATTGATATGGTCTATCACGCAGCGCTACCCGAGTTGACTGACGCAGTACAGAATGTTGGCTCCGAGGAGGCCAACGAGCTGCTTGAGATGCTCACCGACGGAAACCGATTGAGGGACATTACGGACCTACCCCTCGACTTGATCGCGTAAAGAATCACGTTGAGTTTGCAGCTGAAAATTTGGTGCCAAACCCGAGCCCACTGAAACTATCAGTGACGTATCTCGTTCTCACCGACCAATCACCTCATTTATATCCCTCTATATGTTTCATTAAAGTGCCTCCGATAACCTCCCCAAGCCGAACAGGCACCGCGTTTCCGATCAAACGACCCAAAACTCCGAACCTCACCTTTTCTCCTGGCGCAACAAATTCGTATCCTTCGGGAAACGTTTGAAGAATAGCCGCTTCTCGCAGCGAAATTGCTCTGTCCTGAGACGGGTGTCCGAAGCGGCCGTTACCGTAACCGAAGCATTGGGTGGTTATTGTGGGGCTAGGCTCATCCCAGGTCATTCGTCCATACACGCTTGAGTAGGTAGCCCCTGAATCCCTTTGATGACAGGAAGACTGAAGCGATATCGGCCAATCACGCCAGGTACCTCCAGGCTTGGAGTGCCGAATCCGTTCGAGATTTTTGGCACTCAATCTTGAGGCTGTGTGCAGCGGATCATTTGAGTCCACCTCACCAGCCTTCAGAGCAGGCAAGTCATAGATTGCATCTCTCACTGTACGCCTTAGATGGTAGTCTGACACCAGGCTTAAGCCTTCCGGCCCTAATTTCGATGCGATTAGTACAAGCCGCTTACGAGTCTGGGGAACTCCCCAGCGGACCGCCTCGACCACCGACCATTCAACATAGTACTTGCTTAGGTAACCGAGTAGTTCGGCGAAAACAGGATGGCGACATAACTGGGGTACATTCTCCATAACGACCAGATCCGGCTGCACGGTTTCGACGATGCGGCCAAACTCTCTTACAAGCCTCCATCCCTCCCCCTCGCCTTTCTTCCGATGGGATTGGCTGTACGTGGAGAACGGTTGACACGGGGGGCAACCTGCAATTAGGGTGTGCTGCCCCCCAACGAGAAACCTCGTAATTTCGTCAAGATCCACCTCCGCAACATTGCGCTCTCGAAACTGAGCTCGGTTATTGAATTCATACGGATATCGACAGTTTTCATCAAGATCAAAGCCAGCTTCAACATCAATCCCGCTTTTCAATAGTCCGTGAGTCAGTCCACCAACTCCGCAGAAGAGGTCAACAGCCTTTATAGTTGAAATACCTTGTTGCATCTTTCCCCACAACTACCGTTAAACTGCCGTTCTTTCCCGGGTAGCGGATAAGAACTGCGGATGTGCGCTAATCAGCAAACCTTAGCTGTAAGGTCACCCTCTATAAAATCGACAAAAGATTCGACTACCTCATCGAGGTAGTTTCCGATCGCCAGGGTTAGCCTCTCCATGTCGTCATATTGCATTTCTCCCCCACATTCAACGAACGACAGAGAACCGTGTGCTAGACCGTTCCTACGATTTTTCACTAGGGCTAACGGACCCAGATCGTCTCTAACATGACGCTTCGCACCTGTTCTTGTATCCGCCGAGAATATTGGCTCTGCGCCTAAGCGACTGAACAGCTCCTCTATCGCTTTGTCATCCCAATTACCGCCGCCTCCTGGATCTATCTCAAATTTGGCAACCGAGAGTCGATCTACGAGTTGATCGCTAAGTTTCAGAGCCGCCTTAAGCCTCTTTTCCGGTCCCAGCTCCTCGTGCGTACGAGCAACTGCTCTGGTCCATTCACGTCTTAGCTCCAGCGACAACTCGATCGGAGCAATACATTGCACCTGGATTTCAGCCGTAATTGCCTGCAGACATCTTGTGACCGTAGCTTCTACTAAATTGTAAAGCTGTAGATATAGGTTCGAGGTTAAGATTTTAGTTTGCTGGGGCGAAATTGTTACGCCTGTCTTGGCTAACCTTGGTACACCGTGCCGCGTCTCGTCTTCAAGACCTTTCAGCAAATCTAGGTAGGTTTCCACTTCGCTGTACCGCTCAAAATAGAACGACCGCAAATCAATCGCTGACACAACTCACCAGCTTCTGGCTCACAAATTCGATTCTCCCGTTTAAGCGCGCAATTGCATTAGCCCCATCAGAACTGGTTATTCGATAAAACTCGTCAGATTCAAGCCAATCACGGACATTCAGCTGCGCCGCAGTGCAGTTAGCTAATTTGGGATACTTCTGAAGAGCGGTGTCCACCCCAACGGCAATCGCCTCGAACCTAGACCGTGGAGTCGATTTGCCGGTTTCAGATTTCTTAAATCCGTATGGGAAATTCCGATTCACAAAATCGAGAATTCGGTCAACCCGTTGCTTGTATTGCTCCTTGAGGAGCGGGTTTTCCTCAAACTCGTGGTTCATATCTTTTACATAATTGTAGAGAAAGGATGCTGGCCTATCGTCATACTTATCAAGACCATCCCCATACGCCAGCAACCGAGTGATCAGTTCTTCATACTCACGTTCATCCTTACGCTTCTCTGATACGGGTGCGAGGTCATGTAGCAGAGTATGTTCTGCCATATCGATAACTAACGACATAAACGGACCGGCCAAGGCCCCGCGCCGAATTTCAGCTTGGTTGGCAATCTTGCTGCCTGTATTAATCCGCTCGAACATGTCAAGGCGCGCTGCTTGATCTGCATGCTCATTCAGTACGATTCCCCGAACGGAACGATTTTTGATCTTGCGCTGTCGTGAAGTAGGCAGGTCGGAAAATCGAAATCCTGAAAGCTCGGTCAGTGGGTCCAACTCTCCCAACGTGAAGTCCTGGTAGATAAATTCCTCAATGGTACGCAATCTCTGCGATCCATCTACGATCTCAAGCCGACCATCTGACATCTCCCAGAAAAATATGAATGGAATGGGCAAACCCATTATCAACGATTCGATGAAGCGGGACTTACGTCTCTCCTCCCAGGTGAAATTTCGTTGATACTCTGGAACTACAAAATCGCCGACATGGACCTTTTGCGCAAGCATCTCGACGGAATACTCTGTCAGATAGAATTCGATCCGCTTTGACTGCTCGATAATTTGAGCTTCCGCCCGCTCGACTGCATCAATACTGGGTTTATCCTGTCGAGAATCATTCACGCTAAACATCTTGCCAAGGTTACTTTGGTAAATCCACCTATTTTGCCCACCTAGTTTGACGGTCACTCAGCGCATGGCGGCCTGGACTAACCTTTGACACCCTATTTATTCTTTACTACCCATAACAATTGAGTTCCATGGCGAAGACGGTGTCGTGGCAGGTGAAGATCACGGCCTGGCCGGAGCGGAGGCCGCAGGCAATGAGGGCGTGGGCGCGGTCGCGGGAGGAGGCGTCGAGGCCGACGTCGGGTTCGTCGAGAAGCACAAGCGGGCAATTCTGGGCGAAGACCTGGGCGAGCTGAGCCAGGCGTAAGTGCGCGGCTGGCAGGTCGAGAGGGTGGGTTTCCGGGTCGAGGCCGAGTTCGGCGACGGCGTCCGGGTCGCCGACGAACTCCCCCACCGTGGATTCGGCGAGTTGGTCGGCAGCGCGCTGCAGGGCGAGTGAGACGCCAAGGCCGTGGGTCTGCTCGAGACCCGGGTTGCCGTCGAGGCCGGCCATCGCGCGCAGCAGTGTGGTCTTGCCGGCACCGTTGTCGCCGCGCAGCCACACGGCCTGGCCGGGGCGCACGGTCAGGTGGATCGGGCCGGCGGTGAACTCCGGGTCCTCGTTTGCGCGGAACTGCCACCACTTGCGGGGTTTTCCGCCGCGGGTGGCGGTGATCTCGCCGAGGTCGATCGGCTCACCGGTGGTCGTCACGCGTGGGGGCAGGCTGGTGCCGTGGGTGGGAGGGGGTGAGGGAGACAGGATGCCATCGATAAGCGAAAGCTTTGCTGCATCAAGGCGGGGGCGGTTGCCGAGGACCACGATGCGCGACGGCAGGGCTTCGAGCAGGCGGATGATGTGGGTGGCGGAGGTGGGGTCGAGGCCGGCGAAGGGGTCGTCGAGAAGCAGGATGTCTGGCTCGAGGACCGCGACCGCCGCGATGGCCAGGCGGCGTGTTTGGCCGCCGGAGAGTTGTGCGGGGTGGCGCTCGGCGAGCTCGGTCAGGCCCGCGGCGCTAAGGACGCGCTCGCAGCGGCGTTGCATCTCCGGGATGGGTGTGCCGCGCTGCTCGAGGCCTAGCGCAACCTCTTCGATGACCGTGTCGCGCAGGTAGGACACGTGCGCGGTGGCGTCCTGCTGGACCACGGCGGCGCCCGCCCACTCGTTGTGGGCCTGGGCGGCGAGGGTGGTCAGACCCGCGCCGGAATTGCCGATGACCTCGACGGTGCGGTGCTGGTCGAGCGCTTGGGTGAGCGGGGTTAGATCCATAGGACCACCGCCACGCAGGTCAACGGGATGAGGACACGGGCGGTGCGCTGGAGGGTGCTGTCGTGCACGGGGCGCAGGACGGTGCGGGGGCCGGTGAGGTCGTAGCCTGCGGTTTCCAACGCCTGGCCGCGGGCGCCGGCCTGGGTGAGTAGCTCCGTGAGCACGGGCATGATCAGATGCGGGACGACCGTTTTGGTTGTGATCGGGCGCTGCTTAAGTCGGTTGGCGTCGCGGGTGATGCGTGCCCGGTTGGCGCCCTGGGGGCCGAGCTGCAGAGTGGTGCCGGCGATGTAGCCGATACGGTTGCCGCCCTTTGTGCTCTGCAGCGCCTTGGCCAGATCCGGCGTGCGCGTCCAGGCCACGGCGGCGAGCAGGCACGCGACCAGCGCGGTGAAGCGGGCGGTGAGGTGGGCGGCGTCGGCGAGCCCGTCGGAGGTGAGCAGTGGGGCGATGCGGTGCTCACCGTAGGGCGCGTGGATGAGCACCATCGACGCGGCGACGGGCACGGCGAGGATTGCGGTGGACGCCACGACGGACGGGTTGCGGGTGCGCCATGTGCCGGTCGTTAGGGCTGCGGCGATGATGGCGAGCGAGGCTGACGGGGTGTTGATCCCCAGCGCCAGAATCCAGCCGGACGCGCCGACGGCCAAAGCGGTCAGCGGGTTCAGGCGGGTGTGTGGCTGGGACACTGGGGTTGCTCGGGGCTACTTGCTCTGCGGGGCGAAGGCGGCGACGGTACGCTTCGGCAGCGCCTTGACCGTGAAGTACGCCACCAGCATGACAATGACCTTGTCCACCGGGTCGGAGATGAACGCCTGGGTGGTCACGGACGCGATGAGCGAGCCGCCCATCTCGCGGAACAGGCTGACCAGCGCGCCGGTGCCCACACCGGCGGTGCCGCCGTAAACGTAGGCGGCAACAGGGGCTGCGACCATGCCGCCGACGATGCCGAGCACCAGGCCGAAACCGATCACGGTGGCAATGTTGCGCAGCGCGTTGAAGCGGTGGATGAACACGCCGGCCAGCCAACCGACGAGCGCCGCACCCGCGGCGAACGGCAGCGCTGCCGGGTTGAGCAGGCCCCACACGACGTTGTTCAGCGCGCCGGTGGCCATACCCGCGACCGGGCCGGCCAGGGCCGCGACGAGCACCGTGCCCACGGAATCCAGGTACAACGGCAGGCCGATGGAGCCGACGATCTCGCCGACGACGGAGTTGATGATGATCGCGATCGGGATCAGGCCCAGCGTGCGCGCAGGCAGTACGGGGATCACGGCGGCGAGGAGCAGGATGGTGCCGATGCCGTAGCCGGCAAGCAGCGCGATGCCTGGGCCGGAGCCGGTGACCTGGTCCCAGTCAGCCGGGTGGACCAGGACGAAGTACAGCCAGGTGGCGGCGATAAACAGGGCGCCTGCGATGGCGAGGGCGCGGCGAGCAGGGGTCCATTCGGCCTTCTGCGCGGCCTGCGTGGAAACAGTGTGTGACATGGAAAACTCCGGGTGTGCGGGGAACGAAAAAAGCGAGCCCTGATCGCCTATGTCACCTCGGCGGGGCTATCGGTTCGGGAGTGTAGCAGGGGTGGTTTTGCCGGCCTAGTCGTCGGCACGCAGGTGGCGCAGCTCCACAATCTCGGCGTCGCCTGCGGCGACCTTCGCGTGCACCTCGCAGGCCCACGTGAACCAGCCCCAGGCCATCTCGATATCAGCCCCGGTGACCAGGCGCGCGTTGGGTTCGCGCTCCCAGATCCCGCGCAGGTCCGCCACGGAGGTGCCGCGCATGAGCTGCGAGTCCGCCTCCACATCGACGGCTGCGTCCTTCCATGTGTATTCCACAAGCCCCAGCGCAATCAGCACGGTGAGCAGGTCGTGGATCTGCGCCTGATACCCCTCGCCCACATCCTCGTGGAACTCGAAGTAAAACCGCGTGATCGCCTCCAGGTGCTGCGCCACGGGGGAGCCGCCAAGCTTATCGACGAACTCCGCCAACGCCTCGGGGCTGAGCACCATCCGTTCCGTCACGCCGAGCGAGCACAGAGTGATCGGGGTCGGCGTCATGGCAAAGACGTCGGCGGCGGCGTGCGGGTCCACCCAGAAGTTCCACTCCGCGCTCGGGGTGGTGTTACCCGGGTAGTTCACCGCCCCGCCCATCACGGTGATGTGCTTGAGCTTGGCAAAGTGCTCCGGGTGCGTGTGCGCAAACGCGGCCAGGTTGGTCAAAGGTCCGGTGACGATGAGGTGTAAATCGTCGGTGCCGCGCTCGATGGAGTCGATCCACAGCGCGTCCCAGTCGTGCTCCACGTGGCGCTCCGGCGCTTGGGCGTAGCCGAGGCCGGTATTCCCGTGGGTTTCGGGCGTGGTGGTCAGCTCCACCTCGAGCGGTTCGGGCAGGCCGGCGGCCAATGAGATGATGGGCAGGCCGCACTGCCCCAGGATCCAGGCGCCGTTTTGGGCGCACTGGTTGGCGTCGACATTGCCGGAGGTCGTCGTTAAGCAGTCGAGCTCGATGAGACCCGCGTGTGCGGCGGCGGTGAGGAAGATGATGGCGTAGGTGTCGTCGATGCCAGGGTCGCAATCTAGGATGACTCTCACGGTTTTGTTTCCTTCCCGGCAACAAGCCAGATCACAAGCGTGGTGGCGCACACTGCCCCGCAGACACCGAACGCCGCCTGGAAGCCCGCGGCCTCCGCGACAGCGCCGAGCAGTACCGGCGCGAGAATGGAGCCCGCGTCCTGCGTCATTTGATACGTGGACAGCACTGTACCGCCGGAGCGCTCGTTGCCGATGATGTCCGCGAGCGTGGCCTGGGTGGCGGGGCTCATCAGGCCAGCGCCGATACCGGCTGCGGCGGAAAGCAGCACTAATGGCCAGAAACTGGTGGCGCCGCCGAGCAGCGCCGTGAACACGCCGGAGGTAGCCAGGCCCGCGGCGACCATTGGGCGGCGGCCGAGTTGATCAGCGAGCCTGCCGGAGAACTGCAGCGTCACAGCCATGCCGAACGCGAAGCCGGTCAGCGCCAAACCGGCGGCTGCGCCCCCGCGCTCAAACACGGCGGCAGCGAACAGCGGCAGGATGGCCACGCGCGAGCCCATGTTGACAAAGCCGTTGGTAAACCCGGCAGCCAACAGCGCCTTGTATGTGGAGTTTTGCCACGCCTGGCGCACGCGCATCTTTGGCTTCGCCGCAGGCAGCGGCTCGGAGCCCGGCTTCGGCTGGGTCAGTACGCCGACCGCAATAGCCGCACCCGCTACCGCAAGGCCGTAAATGACAAACGGTGCGCGGAAGCCCAGGAAGGACAGCGCAGCGCCGATGATCGGGCCGACAACGTTGCCGACCAGAAACGCCGAGGCGTACAGTGCGTTGGCGCGCCCACGGATGCTCGGGTGCGTCACCCGCACGATCAGTGCCTGGGCCGACAGGGTGAACATGGTCGAGCCGAAGCCCGCGATAAACCGCAGGGCGAGTATCTGCCAGTACGCGTTCACGAACGCGATGAAGAAGGTGGCACCCGCGACGATAAGCAGACCCGTGAGGTAGATCGGGCGGGAGCCAAGCTTATCGACGAGCCTGCCCGCCCCCGGCGCCCCCAACAGCCGCGCGAACGCGAAGATGGAAATCACCGCACCGGCGGCGGCCATGGACACGCCGAAGCTGCCGGCGAACTGCGGGAGCACCGGGGCGATGAGCCCGTAGCCGAGGGCGATGATGAACGCGGCGCCGACAAGGACCCAGATCGTGCGCGGGATCTTCGGTTGGGTGCGGTGTGCTTGCTGGGTTGTGTGTTGTGTTGAGTTGTCGGCGTTCATTGCTGGTTAGAGTACCTCGCTGGGTGGGGTGTCCTGATTGGCTAATGTGGCAAATATTTTCCGCAAAGCCAAATCATCCCAGCTAACGCGACACCTTTCGCCCATTTGTTCGAACGGGCGGACGGTGATGTCGGCGGCGCTTCGTAGTGTGTGCGCCATGAAGTTCAACACGAAGAATCCGCTGCGCAGCGTCAGCCGAAACGATATGCCCCACTCCCCCGCCTACACCCCGGAGGCGCTTGCCGAGGAGATCCGCGAGCGCCACCCCGCAATCATTGAATCCGCCCAGGCCGTCATGCACCACCCACGGTCCCTGTCGCGGCCCACCGCCACGTGGCGTCCGCCGGTGCTCACCCTGCCACGGGTGGCCAACGGGCCGCAGCTGACTCTGGCCGTGACACGGCGCAGGGTCGGCCCACGGGCGCGGGCCCGGATACAGGGCTACGGAGGCGACCAGGTGCCGGCGTATCTGCTTGAGGTCCGCATCGCCGACACAGCCGGCAGTGTGGTGGACACCGTCCTCACGGAAGCGTGGGTGCGCGCGCTGATCCCGGACGACTGCGCGCACGCAGTGCACGAGCTGGCCGGCACGCGCACGGCGAATTACGTGTGGCTCGTCGACGGCACGTTCACGCCGATCGCCTCGCCGTCCTCGATGTTCGAAGGGCTCAACGCCGCTTAGCCGCGGGCGGCATCGCTGCTGTCGTCCTCGTCGATGCCGGGCACGCCGACGTTGCCGTCCTCGTCATCTTCCTCGTCGTCGTCATCGTCGTAGTCGATGTCGTCTTCATCGGCGTCATCGTCGTCCTGGCCGAACAGGTCGTAGACCTCCGGCTCGTCAAACTCGTCGTCGACGGGCAACAGCTGCGACTCCCAATCCTCGGCTTGGTCGGCGGCGAGCGAGAGCACGTCGAAAAGCCTGTCAAAGTCCGTGAAGCTGCCCAGCTCGAGCCGCTCGGCGTCGATGAGTGCCTCGTCGTGGATGGCGTCGAAGAGGCGGGCGCGGTCCTCCTCGGTCAGCTCCGCGTCGCCGTCGGACTCCCAGAGCTCGCCCTCGGCGTCGTCGAGCACATCGTCGTAATCATCCGGCAGGGCAATAAAGGTGACCTTGGCGTGCGGGACGCCCTCGACGGTGTCGATGGTGACCAAAAGCTCTGCGTTCTCGCCCACCTCGGCACGCACCTGCTGCGGATTCAGGTGGTCCTGGAAGAACTCCAGGTCCCCGATGCGCTCGTCGGTGCCTTCCAACAGGTCGCGCAGCACGGTGATCACCTGGTCGGTGGCCATGTGCTCCGCAACCGCGGCCACGGCGTCCTCCACGGAGAACACTACTGCGACCAATACGGCTTCGAAATCCTCGTCGTCCTCGTCCACGTCCGCGGCCGCGATGTAGACGTTGGCGGCCGGCAAGTGCGGATCAATCTCCACGAACTGGATCTCCAGCGCCGCCGTCATGGGCACGAACATGGTGTCGCCCCCCACGCGGGACTCGATGCCTTCGCGGTCGAGCGCCGCTGCGATGTCCTCGAAAAAGCTCATGTCGGTGGTTCCTTCCCAAGCTCGGCCACAACGGGCACAAGCCTAGCCACGAATGCTTACGCATGCGTGGCATTTCCCTCTCACCGCGGGGTTAGCTGTCGCCCCAGGACGGATGGGCGGCACCGAGCAGCGAGGCAGCCGAATCCATCAGGTCCTGACGGTGGGTGCCCCACTCGCGCATGTCGAAGCCCTCCCACGCCCTGCGCTGCGACGCCTTCGGGTCCCACTCCACCCGCATGCCCGCGTCGAACACGGCCGTCGCGCGGCCCGGCCTGTCGTCGGAGCGGAAGCCATAGACCGGCCACTCCTCCCCCGGCGCACCGGTGTGGAAGAACCGCCCCCAGTGGTACTGCATCACGCGGCTGACCTCAGCGAACGCCTCGGTGCCGCCGAAGACGTCCCAGCGGGAGGCCTTCGTGGCGTTCGGTTCGCCGAACACCGCGCCCAGATCGGCCGTGTGCATCGCGCCCAAGCCCAGCATGCGCATCGCAGCAGACGCGTGGGCGAAGCGGTACATCCAGGTGCTCGCCTTCCTGCGGTGCGCGGTGGCGAGAATAACTGTCGGCGCCCAGAACACCGCGTCGGCAATGAGGTCGGCGTAGTCGCCGCGCTCCCCGGCGTAGCCGTAGGCGCGAAGCACCGACTGGGCGTTTTCGGGGTCGAAGGCCTCCAGCGCCCGGCGCGCCGCCCGCTGGCGGGACTTGGTGGTTTGGTAGATCGCCTTGGCAAAGCTCGCCTCGTCCGAGTTGGTGCCCACAATCAGCGGCACGGCCGCCTGCTCGCCCGCCTCGAACGTGTCGATGGGGTGCGCGGTGAGCGTCTCCCCGTCCACGGTGGGCATGAAGCTGGTGTTCAGCTGCACCAGTTCCTTGGTGTTTAACAGCATGGATTGGCCGGCGCGCACGAGTTCTTCGGCGCTGGTCTCGCGCAGGTCCGCGAGCGTGGTCGTGCGCGGCAGACCCATCCGGTTGACCAGTTCGCGAACCCACATCGCCGCCTGCAGGCGCGAGTGCACGCTCGCCGGCGGCGGCGACTGGGCCACCGCGCCGTGGAACAGCCCGCGCGCCGCGGGCGAGCACATCAGGTGCACCACGGCCGCCCCGCCGGCGGATTCGCCCATGATGGTCACCCGGTCCGGATCCCCGCCGAAGTTGGCGATGTTCGCGCGCACCCACTCCAGCGCCAGGATCTGATCCAAAAGCGCAGGCGTGGCCACGCAGTCGTGGCCCAGCGAGCGGAAGTCCAAATACCCCAGCACGCCCAGGCGGAAGTTCACGGAGACGTAGACGACCTGCGTGGCGTCGGCAAGCAAATGCCCCTGCAGCACCTTCTCGTTGCTCGCGCCGGTGACAAAGGTGCCGCCGTGGAAGTAGACCACCACCGGCAGCTCCTCCTCGGTGTCGGGGCGCACGATGTCTAGCGTCAGGCAGTCCTCGGTGCCGATGACGGCGTCGCGCCAGCCGAATGTGCCCTGCATGGCGGGCGGGGCGAACCGTGAGGCGTCGTAAAGCCCCTGCCACCTCTGCGCCGGCTGTGGGGCGCGGAAACGGCCAGTGTGTGCGGTGGAGGCGCCGAACGGCACGCCGCGCCAGGTGCGCATGCCGGAGCGCGCATCCACCACGCCGCGGACCTTGCCCGCGGTGGTGTCTGCGACAGGGTGCTCGGCGGCAGTCATGGCATCCAGCGTAGACGCAAGCGCACAACATCCAACTAAGCTGGACCGACGTAAAAAACCGATTAACGAAAGAGCACACGATGTTCGGCAACAAGAAAAAGAACCAGGACCTCGCCGTCCGCCAGGAAATTGAAGAGGCGCTGCGCGAAGACCCGACGCAGTTAGAAAAGGACGCCGGCCCGCTGGGGCGCGCGTTTATCGGCGCGGTGGATAAGGCTGTTCAGATGCAGACCTCCACCATCCGCACCTACGTGAACTGGCTGCGCCGCCAGAACCCGGAGGCCACGCCTGCGGAGATTCAGAATCTTATGGACGAGCACCTGAAAAACACCGTCACCGGCACCGGCGCGGGCGTGGGTGCCGCAGCCGCCGTGCCCGGCATCGGCCTGTTTACCGGCGCGGCCGCAGTGGCGGGCGAATCTGTGCTGTTTTTGGACCTCGCCGCGTTCTACGCCGTGGCATCCGCCTACCTACGCGGCGAGGACATCGAGGACCCGGAGCGCCGCCGCGCGCTCGTGCTCTCGCTGCTGATGGGTGCCAAGGGATTGGCGATTGTGGACGCCATGCTTGGCGACGACGCCGGCAAAATCCCCGGCAAGTCCACCCTGGCCAAGTTCTCCGGCCCCACCCTGTCCAACACCAACAACGTGCTAGAGCGCATCGCCATGCGCTCCATGCGCAAGTCCCTCCGGCGGGCGTGGCTCGGCAAGCTCATGCCGCTGGGCATCGGCGCGGTCGCCGGCACCACCGCCAACCGCAAGCTCGCCGACGGCGTGATCGGCAACGTCCAGTCCGGCCTCGGCGCGGTGCCCGCGGAGTTTGCGGCACCACTGCCGGTGAAGGACGGCGGCGAAGACGACGACCAGGGCCTGAGCCTGAACCCCAAGGAGTTCGCGGCCTGGATCCTGCGCCAGTTCAAGGACGAAGATAAAAAGGACGGCGACAACAATTAATCCCCTGCTCACCAGATCCCTCCGCGCCAACCGCCCCGCGGCCGTCGCCGCCTTTGCCGCCGCCACGCTCGCCGCGGTGTTCCAAACGGCGGTGCCGGCGCTGACCGGCCGCGCGGTGGACATCGCCACCGGCAATGCGGAGGGATCGGTGACGCGCACGGCGTGGTGGATGGTCGCCGTGGCGGCGGCCACCTACGCGTTGAGCTTCATCCGCCGCGTCACGGCGGGCCGGCTGGCGTCCATCTCCCAGCACTGGCTGCGCACCGAGATCCTGCGCACGCTGCACCGCCTGGACGGGCCAGGCCAGGACACGATCGTCACCGGCCAGATTGTCTCGCGCTCCATCTCGGATCTGAACCAGTACCAGATGGTGTTAGACACCCTGGCCATGATGCTCACGCGCGTTGTGCAGCTCGCGCTCACCCTGACGGTGATGCTGTGGATGGACATCCCGCTAACCCTGATGTCGCTCGCGCTGCTGCCGCTGATCCTGTAGGAGGCCAACCGCTCGCGCAAGACGCTCTACGCCGCCACGTGGGTCAACCAGCACGCCACCGCGGAACTGGCGGAGCACGTCGAGCAGACCGTCTCGGGCGTGCGCGTGGTCAAGGCGTTCGGCCAGGAGCAGCGCGAGATCGACCAGCTGGACACGCTTGGTCGCCACCTCTACGCGGTGAAGATGCGCGCAGCGAAGCTCACGGCGCGCTTCCAGCCCATCCTCTCCCAGCTGCCCAAGGTCGCGCTGGTGGTCACCATCATCGCCGGCGGCATGCTGGCCATCCGCGGGCAGATCACCATCGGCCAGTTCGTGGCATTCACGGCGTACTTGACCTCCATGACGTCGATGATGTCCATGCTGACCAACCAATACGTGCGCCTGCAGATGGGCATGAGCTCCTTCGACCGCCTCGACGACGTGCTGGGGCTCGCCCCCGTCGACGAGGCCACCGGCGGCCCCGCGACCGGCACGGGCCTGCGCTTTGACAACGTGCACTTTGCCACCGGCGGCAACCCCGTCCTCAACGGCTTTTCGCTCACCGTGCGCCCGGGCGAGACAGTCGCGCTCATCGGCCCGCCCGGCGCAGGCAAAACCATGGCCGTCCAGCTCGCCGGCGGCTTCTACCAGCCGGATTCCGGAAGCATCGAGCTTCTCGACGGCTCCGCTGACCCCGCCGCCCTGCGCCACAAGGTCCTGTGCGTGTTCGACGAGGCGTTCTTGTTCTCTTCCTCCGTGCGCGAGAACATCGCCATGGGCTCCACCCTTCCACCCGATGAGCTCGACGCCGCTGTGCGCGAAGCGGCGCGGCTGGCCTGCGCCGACGAGTTCATCGAGCGTCTACCCGACGGCTACGACACCGAAGTCGGCGAGCGCGGCCTGACCTTATCCGGCGGGCAGCGCCAACGCATCGCCCTGGCGCGTGCGCTCATGGCCACCCCCGAGGTGCTCGTGCTCGACGACGCCACCAGCGCCATCGACGCCGTCACCGAATCCCGCATCCTGGCCAACCTGCGCGAGGAGCTTATGGATGTCGCGGTGCTCACCGTCGCGCACCGTCAGTCCACCGTGGACCACGCGGATCAAGTTGCGGTGGTGCGAGGCGGAGCCGTCGTCAAGTGTGGCCCCCGCGACGAGGTCGTGCAGAGCCCGGAGTACCTGGCCACCATGTCTGCGGACACGCCTACGGAGCTGCCCGTGGCCCCCACGCACGCCGAGCTGTGGCCCGAGGTCACCGAGCCGGAACGCGAGCGCGTGATCGTGCCCACCACCGGACGCGCGTCCACGGTCAACGCCACCCCGGAGCTACTCGCGCGGGTGGACACTCTCCCCGAGGCCACCGAGCAGCCGAACCTCAGCGAGGAACGACTGGAGCAGCTGCGCACCCCGTCGAGCGACTTCCAAGTGCGCGACCTGTTCCGCGCGGTGCGCTGGCTCATCGTCGGCACCGTGGCGCTGCTGGTGGTCGGCGTGCTGGCGGACCTGGCGTTCCCCACCCTCGTACGCGCCGCCGTTGACCGCGGTATCGCCAACTCGGACCAGGCCAGCCTGATCCGCACTGGGCTTATCGCGCTGGGTGTGGTGGTGGTGGCGTGGGCGTCCATGACCGTGATGACGGTGCTGTCGTCGCGCTCCGGCGAGCGCCTCCTCTACGGCCTGCGCCTGCGCTCGTACGCCCACCTGCAGCAGCTGGGCTTGAGCTTTTTCGAGTCGCGCCTGTCCGGCAAGATCATGACGCGCATGACCACGGACATCGACACCCTGTCCAGCTTCCTGCAAACCGGGCTGGCCCAGGCCATCGTCGCGGTCGGCTCGCTTGCCGGGGTGACCGTGATGTTGGTGGCCACCGACGGCCAGCTCGCCCTGGTCGCCTTCGCCGCGGTCCCAGTGATCGCGCTGGCCACCTGGGGTTTCCGGCATTTCTCCAAGCGCTTCTACGCCGCCGCGCGAGCGCAGATCTCCGCGGTCAACGGCGAGTTCGCCGAGCTCATCGGCGGCATCCGAGTCACCCAGACCCACCTCGCCGAAGACCACTTCGAATCACGTTTTGCGCAGATGAGCGATACGTACCGACGCACCCGCATGCGCTCGGTGCGCCTGGTGGGCCTGTACTTCCCCGGCATGCAGTTCGTCTCCCAGGTCATGACCGCGGTGATCATCGGCGTCGGCGCCACCCGTATCGCGGACGGCACGCTGTCGGTCGGCGTGCTCGTCGCGTTCACCATGTACCTAAGCCAGCTCTACGGCCCCATCCAGCAGCTCGGCCAAATCTTCGACTCCTGGCAGCAAGCCACCGTCAGCTTCGACCGCATCCGCGAACTGCTCGCCGAGCGCACCACCGTCCCCGACACCGGCACCCGCCCCGGTGCGCACACCGCAGCGTCCGGGGAGCTTTCGCTTAACGACGTCACCTTCGGCTACTCGCCGGACTCAGAGCCCGTCATCGACGGGATGGATCTTGCCCTCTCGCCCGGCTCCACCGTGGCACTCGTTGGTCCGACGGGGGCGGGCAAGTCGACCGTCGTCAAGCTGCTGGCCCGCTTCTACGACCCAGTGGAAGGTGTCGTGCGCGCGTCGGGGACGAACGTCGCCGAGTTCCCGCTGGCGGATTGGCGGCGCGCGCTCGCGCAGGTGCCGCAGGAGTCCTACCTCTTCCCCGGCACCGTCGCGGACAACATCGCCTACGGCGCCGCCGGCGCCACCGACGACGAGGTGCAGGCCGCGGTGGAGCGCATCGGCGCCCTCGGCGTCATCGGCACCATTCCCGGCGGCTTCAACGCGCGCGTCGGCGAACGTGGCCGGGGCCTAAGTTCCGGTCAGCGCCAAATCATCGCGCTCGCCCGCGCGGAGATGCTCACACCCGCGGTGCTGCTTCTCGACGAAGCCACGGCCACCCTCGACCCCGCCACCGAACGCGCCGTGCTCGACGCCTCCGACAAGGCGATGGCGGGGCGCACCTCCGTCGTCGTCGCGCACCGCCTCGCCACAGCCGCGCGGGCCGACCGCATACTCGTTGTGGATGAAGGACGTATCATTGAAGACGGCTGCCACGAGGACCTCATCTCCGCAGGCGGAAGATATGCCCATATGTGGGCTGTTAACCGATAACGGGGGTGAAACGTAGGTCCCCCGTGGAGAGGAACAACCCAAGTTAGCGCGTTACCAGCGCCGACGATTACAGTCAAAGAAACGTTCCGCGAACACAACCCAGAAGGAAGGCGAGAACCTGCCGTGAGCAGCGAAAACACGTTCGGCCAGAACAGCTGGCTGGTTGACGAGATGTTCCAGCAGTACAAGGACGACCCCAACTCGGTGGACGCCGAATGGCGTGAACTTTTCGAGAACAAGGGCGCTCCGAAGACCGCGAAGGGCACCCCCAACGTCACCCCTTCCGACGAGAGCGCAAGCACTCCGAAGACTGACCCGAAGGTCTCCCGCACCACCGGCGCCCCGAGCCAGGACGGCCGCGAGACCAAGGTGGACGAGGCAGCGGCCAAGGTGGCCGAAAAGCCCAAGCGCGCCGTGAAGCCGGCCAAGGCTTCCCCGCTGGACAAGGTCAACCAGGTCGAGGTTGAGCCCGGCGAATTCCAGCTCAAGGGCGCTTTTAAGGCTATTGCCAAGAACATGAACGAGTCGCTCGAGGTACCGACCGCGACCACCGTGCGCGACATGCCGGTCAAGCTCATGTTTGAAAACCGCGCGCTGATCAACGACCACCTCAAGCGCACCCGCGGCGGCAAGGTCTCCTTCACCCACATCCTGGGCTACGCCATCGTCCTGGCCACCAAGCTGCACCCGGACATGAACAAGAACTACAAGGAGGACGGCAACAAGTCCTTCGCCGTGCAGCCGGAGCACATCAACCTCGGCCTGGCCATCGACCTGCCGGGCAAGAACGGCTCCCGCTCCCTCGTCGTCGCCGCCATCAAGGAGTGCGAGAACAAGTCCTTCGACGAGTTCGTCGAGGCATACGAGGACATCGTCGCCCGCGCCCGCGACGGCAAGCTCACCATGGACGACTTCTCCGGCGTGACCATCCAGCTGACCAACCCGGGCGGCATCGGCACCCGCCACTCCATCCCGCGCCTGACCAAGGGCCAAGGCACCATCGTCGGCGTCGGCGCAATGGACTACCCGGCAGAGTTCGCCGGCGCCTCCGAGGACCGCCTCGCCGAGCTCGGCGTGGGCAAGCTGGTCACCCTGACCTCCACCTACGACCACCGCGTCATCCAGGGTGCGGAGTCCGGCGAGTTCCTGCGCGACATCTCCGCGCTGCTCATCGACGACAAGTTCTGGGACGAAATCTTCCGCTCCCTGCAGATCCCGTTCTCGCCGCTGCGCTGGGCTCAGGACGAGCCGAACACCGGCGTCAACAAGGACACCCGCGTCATGCAGCTGATCGAGGCGTACCGCTCCCGCGGCCACCTCATCGCCGACACCAACCCGCTGCACTGGCACCAGCCGGGCCTGCCCAAGCCGGACTCGCGCGACCTGCTCATGGAGACCCACGGCCTGACCCTGTGGGACCTGGACCGCGTCTTCCACGTCGGCGGCTTCGGCGGCAAGGAACAGATGACCCTGCGCGAGGTCATGTCCCGCCTGCGCGCGGCCTACACCCTGAAGGTGGGCACTGAGTACTCCCACATCATGGACCGCGACGAGCGCGAGTGGCTGCGCGACCGCGTCGAGGCCGGCATGCCCAAGCCGACCGGACCGGAGCAGAAGTACATCCTGCAGAAGCTCAACGCCGCCGAGGCCTTCGAGAACTTCCTGCAGACCAAGTACCTCGGCCAGAAGCGCTTCTCGCTCGAGGGCGCCGAGACCCTGATCCCGCTGATGGACGCCATCATCGACACCGCGGCAGGCCAGGGCCTGGAAGAGGTTGTCATCGGCATGCCGCACCGCGGCCGCCTGAACGTGCTGTTCAACATCGTGGGCAAGCCGGTTGCCACCATCTTCAACGAGTTTGAGGGCAACATGCGCGCAGCCCAGCAGGGCGGCTCCGGCGACGTGAAGTACCACCTCGGCTTCGAGGGCGAGCACATCCAGATGTTCGGCGACGGCGAAATCAAGGTCTCCCTGGCCGCCAACCCATCCCACCTCGAGGCCGTGGACCCGGTCCTGGTGGGCATGGCGCGCGCCAAGGCCGACCAGATCAAGTTTGCAAAGGGCCGCGAGGACCACCCGGTCGTGCCACTGATGCTGCACGGCGACGCGTCGTTCACCGGCCTAGGCGTGGTCCAGGAGACGCTGAACCTGTCCCGCCTGCCGGGCTACACCGTCGGCGGCACCATCCACATCGTGGTGAACAACCAGATCGGCTTCACCACCACCCCGGACTCCGGCCGTTCCTCCTACTACGCCACCGACCTGGCCAAGGGCTTCGACTGCCCGGTGTTCCACGTCAACGGCGACGACCCGGAGGCCGCAGCCTGGGTGGCCCAGCTGGCCACCGAGTACCGCCGCGAGTTTGGCAAGGACGTCTTCATCGACCTGATCTGCTACCGCCTGCGCGGCCACAACGAGGCCGACGACCCGACGGTGACCCAGCCGGTCATGTACGACCGCATCCAGTCCCACCCGTCGGTGCGTACCCGCTACACCCAAGACCTCATCGGCCGCGGCGACATCACCGAGGAAGACGCAGAGAAGGCAGCACAGGACTTCCACGACCAGCTGGATTCCGTCTTCTCCGACGTCAAGGCGGAGAAGGGCCAGCCGAGCGAGCAGACCGGCATCACCGAGTCCCAGGAGCTCACCCGCGGCCTGGACACGAACATCTCCGAGGAGCAGTTCAAGCGCCTCGCCGACGCGTACGCGAACCTGCCGGAGGACTTCACGCCGAACAAGCGCCTGAAGTCCGTGCTGAAGAAGCGCGGCGGCTCGTTCACCGACGGCGACATCGACTGGGGCTGGGGCGAGCTGCTCGCCTTCGGCTCCCTGGCGGAGCAGGGCAAGTTTGTCCGCCTCGCCGGCGAGGACTCCCAGCGCGGCACCTTCACCCAGCGCCACGCGGTGCTGTACAACCCGGACAACGCCGAGGCGTACAACCCGCTGGACCACAACGCGCAGGAAGCAGACAACGGCGGCCACTTCCAGGTGTTCAACTCCGCCCTGACCGAGTTCGCGGGCATGGGCTTCGAGTACGGCTACACCCTGGGCAACAAGGACGCCGTGGTGGCCTGGGAAGCGCAGTTCGGCGACTTCGCCAACGGCGCGCAGACCATCATCGACGAGTACGTCTCCTCCTCCGAGACCAAGTGGGGCGAGCTGTCCTCGCTGATCTCGCTGCTGCCGCACGGCTACGAGGGCCAGGGCCCGGACCACTCCTCCGCACGCATCGAGCGCTACCTGCAGCTCGTGGCGGAGGGCTCCATGACCATCGCCCAGCCGACCACCCCGGCAAACCACTTCCACCTGCTGCGCCGCCAGGCGCTCGGCGAGATGAAGCGCCCGCTGGTCGTCTTCACGCCGAAGTCCATGCTGCGCAACAAGGCCGCTGTGTCCCAGCCGGCTGACTTCATCGAGGTCAACCGCTTCCAGTCCGTCATCGACGACCCGAACTTCGTCGAGCGCGGCAACAAGGTCATCGGCGACACCGACAAGGTGGAGACCATCATGCTCTGCTCCGGCAAGATCTACTGGGAGCTGGCGAAGAAGAAAGAGGCCGACGGCCGCGACGACGTCGCCATCATCCGCGTGGAGATGCTCCACCCGATCCCCTTCAACCGCCTTTCGGACGCGTTCAAGAACTACCCGAATGCCAAGGAGATCCGCTGGGTCCAGGACGAGCCGGCAAACCAGGGCGCATGGCCGTTCTACAACGAGCACCTGCGCACCCTGATCCCGGACATGCCGGAGATGGTCCGCGTGTCCCGCCGCGCCCAGTCCACCACCGCAACCGGTGTGGCCAAGGTGCACCAGCAGGAGGAGAAGCAGCTGCTCGAGGAGGCATTTGCAAAGTAGCTTGACGACGGAGCACGTCACCGCGCTCCCCCTCAAGCGCTAGGGCCCCGGGGTTCACCCGGGGCCCTTCCTCGTGTTGAGGAGCTTGTTAACGCGCGCCAGCACTGTCGGCGGAGTCGCCCGCCGCTGCCCCGTCCTCGTCCGCTTCCGGCAACTCGTCGTCGTAGATGTTGATGTGGGCGTTTTCCATCATCCACGCCGCCAGCGTGTCCTGGACGTCGGCGCCGCCCTCGATGTCCTCGACCATCTCCTCCAGCGACTTGGTGGAGATGACGCGGGTGATGAAGTTCAGGCGGTTGATCTCGCCGCGGTCGAAGCCAGACTTGTCGAACAGCGGGATGATGTTCTGCGGCAGCTCACCGGAGCGCCCGCAGCTTTGCGCCGGCGAGGGGTCCACGGTGCGAAGGGTGCTGGGCAGGCCAGCGATGGCCTGGTCGTAGACCACGTCCGAAAAGCCAGCCGGCTCATCCTTCGCCTCCTGTTTCAGGCGTTCCGCGGCCGCGGCGTCGGTCTCCTCCACCAGGCGGCCGGTGCAGGTCACCACGAAATCCACCGGCGTTTCCTTCAGTACCCGCAGCGTGTCGCCGGCGGAGAAGTCGGCGGCGGTCACGCTAGTGGGCCGGCCCAGCTGCTGCAGCACGCGGCTGTAGATCTCGCCCAGGACGCGCTGCTCCGGGTCGTCGGCGTCGACGCCGATCGCGATGGGGTCCTTCGTGGTGCCTTGCAGCCCGTTGGGCACACAGCCGGACAGCGTGACCGCGCTTAAGGAAAGGGCAGCCAGTGCGCGGTACGGCTTACGCATTGGGGTTGGGGTGCGCGGAGTCGTCGATAGGCAGCTGGCCCGCGATGAGATCGCGCGCATGCGGGGCGGCATCCGGCTCGCACAGCACGTCGTAACGGCCCGCCACAATCGTCGTCGCCGACGAGAAATCGCGCTTGCCGCCCGTGAACGCGTACGCCACCGCCGCGAAAATCACACCGAAAATCGCGCCGACGATCAGCGTGGTGGTAAACGTCACCCAGCCCGAACCAGGTTCGGTAAACACGGACAGGATCAGGCCGATGAACAGACCCATCCACAGGCCTGACAACGCGCCGGTGCCCAGTACCTTGCCCCACGTCAGGCGGCCGGTGATCTTCTCCACCTGCATCAAATCCACGCCCACAATGGAGAGTTTCTCCACCGGGAATTCCTTGTCGGAAAGCGAATCCACCGCCTCCTGCGCTTCCGCGTACGTTTTGAAGCTGCCGACGGGCCAGCCCGTAGGGACCTCGCGCGCAGGTAGACGGGAAGAATTATTCATGGGATTAGTCATGTGCCCCAGTGTATCCGCTCGCACCAGCGACCCCGTTATACTGCTGAGCAACATGGCAACAGAACAAAAAATCACAGAGCAGGACGTCCTCGCCGCACTCGCGCGCGTGGAAGACCCCGAAATTGGCAAGCCCATCACCGAACTGGACATGGTGGAATCCGTGCGCATTACCGGCGCGGACGTGGCCGTGGGCATCTACCTCACCATCGCCGGCTGCCCGATGCGCGACACCATTGAGGGCAACACGCGCGCAGTGCTCGAAGAGCTCGACGGTGTCGGCGACGTCTCCGTCACCCTGCACACCATGAGCGATGAGCAGCGCCGGGCGCTGGCGCTGAAGCTGCGCGGCGAGCAGACCGGGCCTGCGATCCCGTTCGCGGACCCGGACACGCGCACCCGCATCTTCGCCGTGGCCTCCGGCAAGGGCGGCGTGGGCAAGTCGTCCATGACCGTGAACCTGGCCACCGCCCTTGCCGCGCAGGGCTTGAGCGTCGGCGTGGTGGACGCGGACATCTACGGCCACTCCGTGCCCGGCCTGATGGGCTCGAACGACAAGGGCCCAACGGTTGTCGACGAGATGATCATGCCGCCGATCGCCCACGGCGTGCGCCACATCTCCGTGGGCCAGTTCGTCGAAGGCAACGCGCCGATCGTGTGGCGCGGGCCCATGCTCACCCGCGCGATCCAGCAGTTCCTCGCAGACGTGTACTGGGGCGACCTGGACGTGTTGTTCATGGACCTGCCGCCCGGCACCGGCGACGTGGCCATCACCGTGGCGCAGCTCGTGCCCAATGCCGAGCTGCTCATCGTGACCACCCCGCAGGCCGCCGCGGCCGAGGTGGCGGAGCGCGCCGGCACGATCGCGCAGCAAACCGATCAGAAGATCGCCGGCGTGATCGAGAACATGGCCGGCATGACCATGCCCGACGGCACCGTCATGGACATCTTCGGCGAGGGCGGCGGCGAGCAGGTGGCCGAGCGCCTGACGCAGCTGACGGACTCCGACGTGAAGCTGCTCGGCTCCATCCCCTTAGACCCGAAGCTCCGCGAGCACGGCGACACCGGCACCCCCGTCACCATCTCCGAGCCCGACTCCCCTGCCGCCAAGGCCATCCAGGCCGTGGCGGATCAGCTGAAGGTGCGCCGCGAGTCGCTCGCCGGCAAGAGCCTCAACCCGCAGGTTAAGTAATGTCCTCCCAGGAAAAGCTCCTGCCTTTCGACGGCCGCTCCGCCTGATCCGGCCTCGTCCGCTCCTGCGGCGCAGGTTTATTCGGCTGTGGCTGCGCGGGTCGCGGGCCGGAGCGGGTGGGCTCTGTTCCGGCCTGGCGCGGATCTACGGCCTCGTCTTCGAACAGCACTTTCGCCATGGCGCGACGTGGCCCCATCGCCGCGTACTGAGACACGGTATCGATGGGCTTTTTAAACTCATCGAATCCTTCCAGCTCCCCGTTCATCTCGGCTTTTGCGTTGTTGATGGCCTTCTTCGCGGCGTAGATCGCCGCGCGCACATCCTCGACGACGGCAGGCAGGCGCTCGGGCCCGATCACGATGAGCCCGATGATCAGGATGAAGAAAATCTCGCCCCAGCCGATGTTGGAAAACACCTATAACACCCTACTCCCCGCGGCGCTTCAGCGCGCCCAGGGCCGAGTGCAACGCTGAGCTGAGATTGGCGCTGAGGTTGGCGCTGAGGTTGGCGCCCAGCTTCCTGCCCTTACTGCTCGGCCCCGTCGTCTCGCCCACCTCGTCGAGGTCGTCGGCGCACATGCCTGCCAGGCGCTCCACCAGCGATGCCGGGGCGTGCACGTCCGAGTTATCCACCACGCGCAACCGGTTCGCGGCGCCGCGCTGGGCGTCGACCTCGGCACCGCATTC
Organism: Corynebacterium sp. MSK008; assembly: GCF_030232585.1. Taxonomy (GTDB): domain Bacteria; phylum Actinomycetota; class Actinomycetes; order Mycobacteriales; family Mycobacteriaceae; genus Corynebacterium. The sequence goes on from NZ_JASPJX010000003.1 coordinate 49,199, forward strand.
GTCGCAGTCTTCCAGGTGGCGCGCGGCGCGGCGGAACGCGGGATCAGACAGCTCGCCGTCCACGAAGGCGGCGACCGCCTCCGGGTTCAGGTGGTCGGTGGAGTTGAATTCGCGTTTGGCCATTGACATCACGTCGCGTGTTAGCGGGTGCGGATGAGTTCCTTCGCGTGTGCGTCCTCAAGCGCCTGCGCCTCCAGAGACTCGCGCAGCTGTGCGCGCCCGCGGTGGATGCGGGAGCGCACCGTGCCCATCTTCACGCCGAGGGTGTCGCCGATTTCCTCGTAGGTCATGCCCATGACGTCGCAAAGCACGACGGCAACGCGGAAATCCGGCGCCAAATCATCCAGCGCGCGCTGCAGCGCCGGATCCAGGTTGGCCACGTTGTAGGCCTCCTCCGGCGTCATGTCGGTGCCCGGCACCCGCTCGTAGTCCTCCGGCAGCGCTTCCATGCGGATCTTTGCGCGGCGGCGCACCATGTCCAGGAACAGGTTGGTGGTGATGCGGTGCAGCCAGCCCTCGAAGGTGCCCGGCTGGTAGTTCTTCAAGCTGCGGAACACGCGCATGAATGTTTCCTGCGTCAGGTCCTCCGCGTCGTGCTGGTTGCCGGAGAGGCGGTAGGCAAGGCGGTACACGCTGTCGGCGTGTTCCTGCACCAGCTCCGACCAGGTGGGCATGGCCCCCTCGCCTGCGTCGAACGCGGCGGTGCCGGACAGCTGGTTTTCCTCAGAGGTCATAGCGGATATTCTTGCAGACTCACCTCCCAGACACCAGCGCGTCTCCTGTGAGCTCGCTGAGTACATGCGCCCCGCTATGATTGCCGGTGTGAGTGAGACTGCGTTTACCCAACTGAGCACCTACATCGACTCCCGCCGGGACCACCTGCCGGAGGCGGTGGGCGAAGCGCTTGCCCGCGCCCGCGAGGACGCCGAGGAAAACGGCGTGCCGGTTCCCAGCCAGATCGTGGGCGATCTGCTTTCTGTGCTGGCAGCGGGCAACGAGGCCTCCCAGGGTGCGGTCGCGGTGACCCCGGCCGCGGGGGTCGCGGGCCTGCACATCCTCGCCGGCCTGCGCGAGAAAGCCACCCTGACCTGCATTGAGCCGGAGGCGGCGCTCCAGGCGGGCGCGAAAGATGCGTTCCGCGCCGCAGGCTTTGCGCCGTCTCGGGTGCGCTTCCTCACCTCCCGCCCGCTGGATGTGATGGGCCGGCTCGCCACGGGCGCGTACCAGCTGATCTACGCCGATGTCTCGGCCGTGGAGCTGCGCCCGCTCATCGACGCCGCGTGGCCGCTACTCGCCCCCGGCGGCACACTCGTCATCGCAGGCTCGCTTCTCGACGGCACCGTGGCCGACCCCACCCGCCGCGATCGCGACACTGAGGCGGCGCGGGAGGCGGACGCTTTCGTCGATACGCTGGCGCTCGAAGAGGCCGCCCTTGCGCGCCTGCCTCTCGACGGTGGGCTGACGCTTGTGACCAAGCGCCGCTAAATCACCTCGCTCTTACCCACGCACACCACGCCGTTGTCGGAGACTTTGAAGCGCTCCCGGTCGCGCTCCGGGTCCACGCCGATGATCTCCCCGTCGGAGACGTAGACGTTTTTGTCCAGGATGCAGTGGCGCACCACCGCGCCCTTGCCCACGCGCACGCCAGGCATGAGCACTGACCCCTCAACGGTGGCACCTTCTTCCACGCGGACGTCGGTAGACAGCACCGAGTTACGCACCGTCGCACCCGAAATGATGGAGCCGGAAGCCACAATGGACTCCTGTGCAATGCCGCCCATGACAAACTTCGCCGGCGGCAGGTTGTCCTCGTCCGTTGCGTGGATGGGCCACGCCTTGTTGTAGAGGTTGAACACCGGGTGCGAGGAAATGAGGTCCATGTGGGCTTCGTAGAACGAGTCCACCGTGCCCACGTCGCGCCAGTAGCCGCGGTCACGCTCGGTGGCGCCCGGGACCTCGTTGCGGGAGAAGTCGTAGACGTTCGCTTCGCCCTGGGCCACGAAGTACGGGATGATGTCGCCGCCCATGTCGTGGGCGGACTCCTCGTTCTGCTCGTCCTCGAGCAGCGCCTGAATCAGCGCCTCGGTGGAGAAGCAGTAGTTACCCATCGACGCGAACGTGGTCTCCGGGTCGTCCGGGGTCCCCGGCGGGTCCGACGGTTTCTCCAGGAACTCGGTGATCGTACCGTCGTCGTCCGCCTGGATGCAGCCGAACGCGTGCGCCTCTGAGCGCGGCACACGGATGCCAGCCACCGTGGCCGCCTTGCCCGAAGCAATGTGATCTTCCACCATCTGCGAGGGATCCATGCGGTAGACGTGGTCCGCGCCGAACACCAGCACGTAATCCGGCGCGTCGTCGTAGATCAGGTTCAACGACTGCACGATCGCGTCCGCAGAACCCGAGTACCAGCGCTTGCCGCGGCGCTGCTGCGCAGGCACCGAGGCGATGTACTGCTGCGTCGGCCCCGAGACGTTCCACGCGGTGGCCACGTGGCGGTCCAGCGAGTGGGACTTGTACTGGGTCAGCACCGCGATGCGCATATAGCCCGCGTTGACCAGGTTGGACAGGACAAAATCGATGAGGCGGTAGTTGCCGCCGAACGGCACGGCGGGCTTGGCACGGTCAGCGGTCAACGGAAACAGGCGCTTGCCCTCACCGCCGGCCAGAACGATGGCGAGAACTCGAGGCTGGCTTTTCATACCAGCCAGGCTAATGAGAATTTGAGGTCCCTGCAGGGAATCGCGCGCATAAGTAGGCTCGGCGATCATGAAAGTCGGAATGTTCACCCGCGAATACCCACCGGAGGTCTACGGCGGCGCCGGCGTCCACGTCACCGAGCTGACGCGCTTCATGCGCGACATCGTCGAGGTAGACGTGCACTGCATGGGCGCACCCCGCGACGCGGAAGGCGTCTTTGTCCACGGCGTCGACCCCGCGCTGGAACACGCCAACGGGGCGATCAAGACACTGTCCACCGGCCTGCGCATGGCCGACGCCGCCGCCGGGCTGGACGTGGTGCACTCGCACACCTGGTACGCGGGGCTTGGCGGGCACCTGGCCGGCCAGCTGCACGAAATCCCCCACGTGGTCACCGCCCACTCGTTGGAGCCGGACCGCCCCTGGAAGCGCGAGCAACTCGGCGGCGGCTACAACGTCTCCTCCTGGTCGGAGAAGAACGCCTTCGAGTACGCCGATGCGGTCATCGCGGTGTCCGCCGGCATGAAGGAAGCGGTCCTGCGGGCGTACCCGCGTATCGACGAAGCTAAAGTCCACACCGTCTTAAACGGCATCGACCCGCAGAAGTGGTACCCCGATTCCGGCACCATCGCCGGAGAGCTGGGCGTAAACCCGGACAAGCCCGTCGTGGCGTTCGTCGGGCGCATCACCCGCCAAAAGGGTGTGGCCCACCTGCTCAAGGCAGCCCAAGCCTTCGACGAGGACATCCAGCTCATCCTGTGCGCTGGGGCCCCGGACACCGAGGAGATTGCGGCGGAGACCGAAGGGCTCGTCGAGAAGCTCAAAGCCTCGCGCGACGGAGTGTTCTGGATCCAGGAAATGATGCCGGCGGAGAAGGTGCGCGAGGTGTACTCGCTGGCCGACGTGTTCGTGTGCCCGTCCATCTACGAGCCGCTGGGCATTGTGAACCTCGAGGCGATGGCGTGCGAGACCGCCGTGGTAGCCTCGCGCGTCGGCGGCATCCCAGAGGTCGTCATCGACGGCGAGACCGGCGTGCTGGTGGACTACGACGCCAACGACACCGCAGGCTTCGAGGCCGCCTTGGCCGAAGCCGTCAACGCCGTCGCAGGCGATACCCAGCGCGCCGCCGCCATGGGCGCCGCCGGGCTGACGAGGGCAAAAACCGACTTTTCCTGGGCAACCATTGCGCAAAAAACCGTAGAGATTTACAAGGGGCTGAAGAGATGACCGTTTACCGTCCGGAACTGCACGTCACCGCCGAGCGCGGCATCCTCGAAGGCCCCGCCGGCATCTACCGCACCGGCAAAGCCAGCGAGCGGGTGTGGAACATGTTCTACCAGTACCGCCCCACCCCCGAAGCGCCCAGCCGCTGGGGGCACCAGCAAAGCGAGGAGGACGCGTTTAGCTGGGTGGACTGCAACGACGTCATCGTGCCCGTCGGCGGCGAAATCGCCGTGCGCGCCGGCAGCGTCTCCCCCGCGGGCGACGGCGTGGATCTGTACTTCACCTCCGCCACCGCCGCCGGCAACACCATCCAGGTCGCGCACGTGCCGCACGTCGACGAGCTGTGCGCAGACCTCGACAACGATGCTGACCTCGACGTCTCCGGCGCCGCAGCCCGCCTCGGCGCCGTCGTCGAGGACGTCGCCGGCGTGAGCAACTTCCGCTCCCCCTGCGTCGTGCCCGACTGGGACGCCGACGCCGACCGAGACGACGCCCACGACGGCTGGCTCATGCTCGCCGTCTCCGGGCCCGAAACCGCCCCGAAGCCCGTCGTGCTCACCTCCGACGACGGCCGCGACTGGAAACTCGAAGGCATCCTCGAATTCGACGGTGACACCGGCGTCGACCTCGACGCCTCCCTGGTCGCCCCGCGCATCGTGCGCCTGCGCGACGAGGTCGACGAGAAAATCCACGACGTGTTGTTTGTCACTCTCGAGCGCGACGGCAAAGACACCGCTGTCTACGCCGTCGGCGAACTTCGCGGCAACAACTTCCGCGTGGACACCCCCTTCACCATCGTCGACCACGGCCACGACTTCACCCGCCCCCGCAACACCACCTACAACCTAGCCGAGACGGCGAAGCTCTACGAGCGCGCCTACCTCTACGGGTTCATGACCAACACCGACCGCGCCGGCGACCCCACCCGCGAGCCCAACTGGGACGCCGAAGGCTGGGCCAACGCCCTGACCCTGCCGCGCCGCGTCACCCTTCAGGGCGGCCGCCTCTACCAGGTGCCCGCGCCGGGCTTGCCGGACGCGGTGGACAGCACCGACCGTGCCCGCATGTGGGCCGGGCTGTGCGAGGTCGCGCCGGGCTCTTCCGTCGTCGTGGAAGTCCTCGACAGCGACGGCGAGCCGGGCGTGGTAATCACCCACTCCGGAGACACAATCACCCTCGACCGCATGGACGGCTCCCCCGCCAGCGCCGCGCTCCACGACGACGATGAGGACAACATCACCGTCATCGTGGACGGCTCCACCATCGAGGTCTACGCCGGTGGCGGCAGCGTGGTTATGTCCTCGCGCGTGTGGCTCGACGGCGGCTGCTCCGGCATCCGCACCCGCGCCCACGACGGCGCGGAAATTCACTCCGAGTGGCGCCGCGGCTACGTGCGCTAAGGCAGGGAGGCTTTAGGCCTTGCGCATGCGGATCAGCTGCGCACGCGCGGTGACCCGCATCTGCTCCGGCAGCTCCGCCAGGCGGGCCTGAAGCGTCTCGCGGTCCAGGTGACGCGCCGACGGGCTCATACCCACCTGGGCGGCGATGGCGTCGCGCTCGAGCAGCATCGGGAACTCGATGAGCTGCGGCCCCGCCGCCGGGGTCAGGTGGCCCTCGGACTGGGCGATGAGGCGCTCGACCTTGCCCTCCTCAACGCCGAGGATGCCCAGCGGCTCGCGCAACTCATCCAGGTGGCCCTGGTCGGCGACGAGCATGACGGCCTCGCCGCCGTCCACGAGCACACGCGCGAACTCCGCCGGGTTACGCGGCGCAAACACCACCGACAAAGCGTGAACGGAGCCGGTACGGATTGGCAGCTGCTCCCACACGTCCGCCACTACAGCGCCCACGCGCGGGTGCGCCTTGGCAAGATGCTTCGCGGCCGGCACGGACACGTCCAGGCCGACGCCGCGCGAACCTGCGATTAGGTCCAGGGTGTGGGCCAGGTAGTAGCCGGTGCCGGCGCCGGCCTCCATGATCACCGGGTTATCGGCGTCGCCGGCGGCGCGCTCCACAACGTCGGCAAGCGCGTCGGAGACGGCTTCCACGAACGGCGCGAAGTGACCGTTGGACAGAAACGTCTCGCGGGAGTTGACCATCTCCAGCGAGTCACCCTCGTGCCCGATGCCCTTGCCGGCGGCGAGGGTGACGTAGCCCTGCTTGGCCACGTCATAAGAATGCCCCGATTCGGAGACGAGACGGGAAAAGTCGTCTTCGCCTCGAAGCGGGGTCAGGTCTGCCGGGTCGGCGAGCACGTCCACAATGTCGTTGAGCATGTGGCGATACTACCGCGTTCGGCGCGTTACGCTTCTGCGGCCTCCGTGAGCAGTCGGCCGAGCTCGCCGGCCTCCTCCTTGGACAGCTCCACCACGAGGCGGCCACCGCCGTCGGACGGGATACGCATCACGATCTTGCGGGACTCCTCCACCGCTTCCATCGGGCCACTGCCGGTACGCGGCTTCATTGCTGCCATTCGTCTACGCTCCTTTTTACTTCGCGATAGTTGACGTTGACGATTCTACCCGAGCTTCCTGCCTCTCGACGGGCCCAAGGTTGCCACCAGCCAACTGCTCCAGCAGCGCATCCACCTGATCCATGCGGTAGCCGCGGTGCACCACCTCGAGCTGAATGTCGCCGAAGTTGCCCTCCTCCACGGCGCGGCGGTTGGCCTCCTTGACGTCGGCGGTCGGTGGCATCGGAGGCAGCGCCTCGCCGCGGCCGAAGACGGAAGCGAACACGCGCACGCCGATGATGCTCAGCAGAGCGAGGATGAGGATTAGCACGATCCAGGAAAGCATGACGGTTAGTTTAACCGTCCACCCAGGCGGGGCGCTCGCGGACCTGTATTTCGCCTACCCCGGCGCGCGCCAGAATCGTGCGGGAGACCACGTCCGCCATGGGCCCCAGTTGCGTGAGCGGGCGGTTGCGGTGCTCGCGGGGGCTCAGCTCAACTTCACCGATGGAGGTGGGTGTGTGGGCGGAGGCGACGTCGATGAGCAAGCCGGCCTCGACGCCGTAACCTGCGACGGACGGGAGACGGAGCGCGGTGTCACGGCGGATGGCGTACTCGCCTGCGAGCGGTTGGCGGATGTGGGCGAGCTGCGGGAACAGCGCGCGCAGGAGTGGCTTGGCGGTCAGCTCGGTGACGCGGCCGCCGGCGCGGGCGCGCTCGTAGGAGGCCTTGACCAGGTGGACGCTGTCGTCGCTGAAGGGTTCGGCGAGCGCGTCGACCCACCACGGCTCGAGCGAGGTCACGTCCGCGTCCACGAACACCACGACGTCGCCGGTGGCCGCCTTCACCCCGCGCCACAGGGCCTCGCCCTTGCCCTCCCAGGGCTCGCGCGGGTCCACCTCGCGCCACGGCACCACCCGCGCGCCCGCCTCCGCCGCGAGCTTGGCGGTGGCGTCGGTGGAGTCCGGGTCGATCACCAGCACCTCGTCGGCGTGCGATGCGAGACACTTCTCGACGACGCCCGCCACCGTCGCTTCCTCATTCAACGCAGGGATAACCACGCTGACCTTCACGCGAGCCCCCGGACTGTGTGGAGCGGGGCCATCTCTCCCTGGATCGCGGCGGTCATGCGGATCACATCCAGCGTGGCTGCGACCTCGTGCACGCGGAAGGCCGCCACCCCGCGCGCGGCCGCCCACGCGGTGGCGGCGAGTGTGCCGGGGACGCGCTCGGTGATGTCCGCGCCGAAAAGCCCGCGGCCTAGCGTCTCGCCGACGAAGTCCTTGTTCGACAGCGCCATCAGCACCGGCCAGCCGGTGGCCACCAGCTCGTCCACGCGGCGCAGCAGCTCCAGGCCGTGGTAGGTGTTCTTGCCAAAATCGTGGGTCGGGTCGATGAAGATGCGTTCCTCCGGCACGCCCAGCGACGCGGCGCGCTCGGCCAGCGCGGTGGTCTCGGCGATGACGTCGGCGACCACGTCGTCGTAGTGCACGCGGTGCGGGCGGGTGCGCGGCGTGACCCCGCCGGTGTGTGAGCAGACGTAGCCCACCTTATGGTGGCCGGCGACCTCCACCAGCTCCGGGTCGAATCCGGCCCAGGTGTCGTTGATCAGGTCCGCGCCGGCGGCGATCGCGGCCTCGGCCACCGGCGCGCGCCACGTGTCCACGCTCAAGGTCACATCCGGGTGGCGCCCGCGCGCGGCCGCGATCAGCGGCACGACGCGGTCGATCTCCTCGGCCACGTCGACGTCGTCGCCGGGCCCGGCCTTGACACCGCCGATGTCGATGATGCTGGCACCGGCGGACACGGCGCCGTCGATACGCAAAAGTGCTTTCTCGGAGGCGAACGTTGCGCCCTTGTCGTAGAACGAATCGGGCGTGCGGTTGACAATCGCCATCACTTCGGCGAGCGGCTTAGTCATCCTTGAGGCGCTGATCCGTCATCACCTTGTGCGTATCCACGATGTGGGCCACCGCCTCGTCGACGGAGTCGGTGACCAAAAACAGCTTCTCGTCGCCCGGCGAGATCAGCCCGCGACCCAGCAGCTGGTCCTCGATCCACGACACCAGCCCCGACCAGAACTCGGTGCCCATCAGCACGATCGGGAAGTTGGTGACCTTGCCGGTTTGCACCATGCACAGCACCTCGAAGACCTCGTCCATCGTGCCGAAACCGCCCGGCAGCGCGATAAACGCCTGCGAGTACTTCAAAAACATGGTCTTGCGGGCGAAGAAGTACCGGAAGTTCAGGCCCAGATCCACCCAATCGTTCAAGCCCTGCTCGAACGGCAGCTCGATGCCCAGACCCACCGACAAGCCGTCGGCGTTGTGCGCGCCACGGTTCGGCCCCTCCATCAGCCCCGGGCCGCCGCCAGTGATTACGGCGTAGCCAGCCTCCACCAGCGCTTTGCCCACGTCGTAGGACAACTTATACTCCGGTGTCCCCTCCCCCAGGCGGGCCGAGCCGAACACCGTGACTGCCTTCGGCATCTCACTCAGCGCGTCGAAGCCGGCGACGAACTCGCTCTGGATGCGCATCACGCGCCACGGGTCCTCGTGGCGCCACTGGCTGTCCGCGTGGCCATACGCCTCAAGCAAGCGCTGGTCGAACGTGGACGCCTGGTGGCCCGAGCCGCGCAGCGCAATCGGGCCTCGCAGCTTCCGGTCGCGCTCCGGGCGGGGGATGTTCAGCGGGGCCATTGACTACTCGCTTTCGTTGACGCTCAGGTACGACATCAGCTGCTCGAAGACCTGCGTGATCTGGTCCGTCGGGCACTGCTCGTCCTTCTTGTGGGCAAATCCAGGGTCGCCGGGGCCGAAGTTGACCGCGGGAACACCCAGGCTAGAAAAGCGCGACACGTCCGTCCATCCGAACTTCGCGCGGAAGTTCCCGCCCACGGCCTTGACTAGCCCGGCTGCCACGGGATCGCCCAGGCCGGGCAGTGCGCCCGGCGCGACGTCGTCGTAGGTCAGCGTCAGCCCGTCCTCAAGCGAAAGTGCTTCCTCGAGGTGCGCCTTCGCCTCCTCGACGGAGCGGTCCGGCGCGTAGCGGAAATTCACGATCAGCCGCGCGTGATCCGGGATGGTGTTGGTGGCCACGAAACCCTCCAGGCCCACCACGTTGAGGCCTTCGCGGTACTCGCAGCCGTCGATCTCCACGGCGCGCGGTTCATAGGCAGCAATGCGCGTGAGCACGCCGGCCAGGTCGTGCGCCGCGTTATGGCCCAGCCAGCTGCGGGCGGAGTGCGCGCGGGTGCCCTCCGCGTCCACGAACACGCGGATGGTGCCCTGGCAGCCGGCCTCGATGATGCCGCCGGACGGCTCGCCGAGCAGCGCGATGTCGCCTTCAAGCCACTCCGGGTTGTCGCGCTCCAGGTGGTGCAGGCCGTTGTACTCCTGCGCGACCTCCTCGCCCTCGTAGGCGATCACAGTCAGGTCGTGGGCGGCTTTGCCCGGCTCCGCCAGGCGGGCGAACGCCGCCAGGTAACAGGCCATGCCGGATTTCATGTCGACGGAGCCGCAGCCGTGCAAGGTGCCGTCGAGAAGCTTGTGGGGCGTGTTATCCGCGAGCGGGACCGTGTCGATGTGCCCCGCAAGCACCACGCGAGAGGCGAGCCCGAAGTTCGTGCGCGCCACCACCGTGTTGCCGAAGCGCGCAACCTCCGCATGTTCGAGGCCGCGCAGCGCTCCTTCGACGGCGTCCGCGATCGCCTCCTCGTGGTGCGAGGGCGACTCGATGTCCACGAGCGCCGCGGAAAGTGCAATTGGGTCGGCGAAGAGATCTAAGGAAGTCACATGGCGATCCTACGTTTAGACTCGCAGCCATGTCTCAAGGAGCGCGCGCCGTCGGAATCGCCAACATCGCCATGAACGGCACCGTGCTGGATACCTGGTTCCCGTCGCCGGAGCTACTGCCTATCGACGCCACCTCCGGCACCCACCGCGTCAGCGCCCACGAACTGACGCCGAAGTTTCTGAAACTTATTGGCGCAGACCACGACAGGCTGGTGGAACTCGTGCCGGTGCGCACCGTCATCGCGGATTTGGACGCGCCGCCGATCGACGCCCACGACGTGTTTCTGCGCCTGCACCTGCTGTCGCACCGCATGGTGGAGCCGCTGACGATCAACCTGTCCGGCGCGTTGGAGCTTTTAGAGCCGGTGGTGTGGACCAACAAAGGCCCGTGCCTGGCGGACAACTTCGAAACCGTGCGCACGAACCTGCGGGCCCGCGGGTTGATCCACGTCTACGGCATCGACCGGCTGCCGCGCATGGTCGACTACGTCGTGCCGTCCGGTGTGACCATCGCCGAGGCCGAACGCGTGCGGCTGGGGGCGTACTTGGCGGAGGGGACTTCGGTGATGCGCGAAGGCTACGTCTCCTACAACGCGGGCACGCTGGGTCCGGCGCGTCTTGAGGGGCGGCTGTCGTCGGCGGTGGTGGTCGGCGGCGGGACCGATCTGTCGCTGTCGTCGGCGCTGATGGCGTCGCGCGTGAGCGAACACGAGCGCGCACCGATGCGGGTCGGGCGGGACTGCCGGCTGCACCCGTCCGCCGGCGTGATCGGGGTGGATTTAGGCGACCGGTGCGAAATCGGCGTCGGCGTGATGCTCGAGCCGGAAACCATGGTCTTCGACGTCGAAGCCGGCGCCCAGGTGCCCGCGCGGACCATCGCCGGGCGCGACGATCTGCGCATCGAACACGAGCCGTTTTCCACCTCGCCGGTGGTGCGGCGGCGCACTTTAGGCGTCGATTAGCGCAAAAATGCGGAATATAATGCCGTTGGCTCAATAGCTTGCGTTTAAGGTGTTCGACATGTCGACACCAGTTTCCCCCGTTGCGGACTCCACCGCGCTCGCCCGAGGGCTGAAGACACGCCACCTGACCATGATGGGCCTCGGCTCCGCCATCGGCGCCGGCCTGTTCCTGGGCACCGGCGTGGGCATCGCAGCCGCCGGGCCGGCCGTGCTGATCGCGTACGTCATCGCCGGATTCATCACCGTCTGCTTTATGCAGATGCTCGCCGAGATGGTCGCCGCGCGCCCCTCCTCCGGCACCTTCTCCACTTACGCCGCCCAGGCATTCGGCCCGTGGGCCGGGTTCACTATCGGCTGGCTGTACTGGTTCATGATGATCATGATCATGGCCGTGGAAATCACCGGCGCCTCCGCCATTGTCGCCGCATGGTTCGGCATCTCGCCCTGGATCCCGGCACTGGTGGCCATCGTGGCGTTTACCGTGGTCAACTTCTCCGCCGTGAAAAACTTCGGCGAATTCGAGTTCTGGTTCGCCCTGATCAAGGTCGCCGTCATCGTGGCGTTTTTGGTCATCGGCGTCGCACTGTGGCTCGGCGTGCTGCCCGCCGGCGGATTCGTTGGCTTGAGCAACGTCAGCGAAGTCGGCTTCATGCCCAACGGCTGGTCGGGTGTGGCCACCGCACTGTTGGCCGTGGCGTTCGCGTTCGGCGGCATTGAGCTGGTCACCGTCGCCGCAGCCGAATCCGAGGACCCCCAGGCGGGCGTGCACTCCGCGATCCGCTCCATCATCTGGCGCATCTCCGTGTTCTACATCGGCTCCGTGCTGTTGATCGTGCTGCTTTTGCCTTTCGACGAGATCGGCGGGGCCGACTCCGCCGCCGACTCCCCCTTCACCGCCGTACTCGAGCTGGCGAACATCCCGGGCGCAGTCGGCATCATGGAGGCCGTCATCGTGGTGGCGCTGCTTTCCGCCTGCAACACCCAGATCTACGGCTCTTCACGCTTTCTGCAGAACCTCGCCGTGCGCGGCGACGCCCCCGCGTCGTTTGCCCGCACCGACGCCCGCGGCGTGCCCATGCGCGCCGTGGTCGTCTCCGTCGCCTTCGGCTTCGCCGCAGTGGCCCTGCAGTACTGGAATCCGCCGGGCCTGCTCGCGTTTTTGCTCAACGCGGTCGGCGGCTGCCTGATCGTGCTCTGGATCGTCGTCGCCCTGTCCTTCGTGCGCATCCACCCCAAGCTCGTCGCCACCGGCGAGATCACCGAGGTCCGTATGTGGGCGCCGGCCGTCCTGCCGTGGGTCATGATCGGCCTCGCCGCGGGCGTCATCGCGCTGATGCTGGCCAACCCTGACGGGCGTTTCCAAATGCTCGCAGTCACCGTCGTCGTCGGCGTCATCGCCATCGCCGGCGCGATCCACCAAAACGCGCAGAAGAAGGGGGCCGAGTGATGGCCGAAGGAACGTCGAGAAGCAATAGCGATCTCGGCTCCGGCCTGAAATCGCGCCACCTCACCCTCATGGGGCTCGGCACCGCCGTGGGCGCCGGGCTGTTCCTCGGCGTCGGCGTAGGCATCCGCGCCGCCGGACCCGCTATCCTCATCGCCTACGCCATCGCCGGGCTGATCGTCATCGCCGTAATGCGCATGCTCGGCGAAATGGCCGCCGCGCACCCCTCATCCGGTTCCTTCGCCACCTACGGGCGCATGGCGTTCGGCCACTGGGCCGGGTTTCTGCTCGGCTGGATCTACTACTTCCTACTGATCATGGCGTGCGGCGCCGAACTCACCGGCGCCTCCGCCATGATGGCCGGCTGGTTCGGCGTGCCGCAATGGGTGCCCGGGCTCATCGTCGTGGTCGTGCTCACCGCCGTGAACCTCGCGCAGGTCAAAGGATTCGGCGAATTCGAGTACTGGTTCGCCATGATCAAAATCGCCGTCATCCTGGGATTCTTGGTCATCGGCGTGCTGCTGTGGGCCGGCGTGCTGCCCGCCAGCGACTTCGTCGGCTTCGAGCATGTGCGCGAATCCGGTTTCGCCCCCAACGGCATCGCCGGCATCGCCGCCGGGCTGCTCGCGGTGGCGTTCGCGTTCGGCGGCATCGAAGTGGTCACCATCGCCGCCGCCGAGTCGGAGAACCCCTCCGACAACGTCAAACGCGCCGTCAACTCGATTATTTGGCGCATCGCGCTGTTCTACATCGGCTCCGTCACCGTGATCATCCTGCTGCTGCCCTACGCCGCCATCGACGGCGCGGACTCCGCCGCAGACTCGCCGTTCACCGCCGTTTTGGAGATGGCCAACATCCCGGGCGCCGCTGGGTTCATGGAAGTCGTGATCGTGCTCGCGCTTTTGTCCGCGTTCAACGCGCAGATCTACGGCACCTCGCGGCTGGGCTACCAGCAGGCGCTCGAGGGCGACGCACCGGCGTGGATGGCGCGCACCAACGCCGCCGGCGTGCCGCGCAATTCCGTGCTCATCTCCGTGTTTTTCGCGTTCGTGGCCGTGGGGCTGCAGTGGTGGAACCCGCCGGGGATGATCGACTTCATCATGTCCGCCACCGGCGGCTGCCTCATCGTCACCTGGATCATGATCACCCTGAGCTTTATCAAGATCCACCCGCGCATCCGCGCCTCCGCGGTGCGTGTGCGCGGCGCGTCGTGGGTGCCGTGGGTGACACTTGCGGCGCTGCTGGGGCTGACGGTGCTCATGCTTTTCGACGACGCTTCGCGCTCCCAAGTCATCAGCGTCACCATCCTGTCGTTGCTCCTGGTTGCCATGTCCTTCCTCACCCGCAACCGGGGTGCCGTAAGGTAATTGGCATGAATTCCCCAACTTCCGCGATTGCGCGCGGCGTCGCCACCATCACCCACGACGGCACCGTGCTTGACGTCTGGTACCCCGCCCCGTTAGTAGATGAGCCGGTTGAGGAAACCGGGACGCGTCGATTGGCAGAGCCCGACGCCCGCTTCGAAGAGCTCGTCGGCCCCGACGAGGCGCGCGGCGTGGCACGCGTGGCAGTGGAAACCGCAATCAAAGACCTGGCGGAACCTGCCGTGGATGCCTACGACGTCTACCTGCGCCTGCACCTGCTGTCGCACCGCCTCATCCGCCCCCACGGCGCCAACATGGACGGCGTATTCGGACTTCTGTCCAACGTGGTGTGGACCAACTACGGCCCCTGCGCCGTCTCCGACTTCCAGATGACCCGCGGCCGCCTCGCCGCCAAGGGCCCCGTCGTGGTGTTCTCCGTGGACAAATTCCCGCGCATGGTCGACTACGTCGTGCCCTCCGGCGTGCGCATCGGCGACGCTGACCGCATCCGCCTCGGCGCCCACCTCGCCGAAGGCACCACCGTCATGCACGAAGGCTTCGTGAACTTCAACGCTGGCACCCTCGGCGCCTCGATGGTCGAGGGCCGCATCTCCGCGGGCGTTGTCGTCGGCGACGGCACCGACATCGGCGGCGGCGCCTCCATCATGGGCACCCTGTCCGGCGGCGGCAAGGAAGTCATCTCGCTCGGCGAGCGCTGCCTGCTCGGCGCCAACGCCGGCGTGGGCATTTCGCTCGGCGACGACTGCATCGTCGAAGCCGGCCTCTACGTCACCGCCGGCACCAAGGTCGTGCTCACCGCCCCGGTCGCCGAAGCGCTGGGCAAGGAGCCCGGCTCCGAGATCAAGGCGCTCGAGCTCTCCGGCGCGAACGGCCTGCAGTTCCGCCGCAACTCCGTCACCGGCTCCGTCGAAGCCGTGCCCGCGAAGGGCATCGAGCTCAACGAAGCCCTGCATGCCAACTAACGCTGTGGTCCTCCACGACGCGGAGCTGACGCTGCTCCCCTGGAGCGACATCGATTCGTTGCCGGGGGTACGCGCCGACATCGTGGCCACCAGCAACGACCCGGTAATGGTGCGCTGGACAACCGTGCCGCACCCCTACACCGGCGAGCACGCCGACGATTTCCTTGCCGCTGTGCCGGAGGGCGTCGAGCGGTGGGCGTATGTCCTTGACGGCCGCTACGCCGGAAGCATCGAGCTGCGCCCCGGCGGTGTGCTTGGCTACAGCACCGCGCCTTGGGCTCGCGGGAAGGGCCTAACCACCCGGGCGTTGCGTCTGGTCGCCTCCCACGCGTTCGCTCAAGGGGTGCGCCGACTGGAGCTCCACATCGCCGTGGACAACGCCGCCTCGCGCCGCGCGGCCGAGAAAGCCGGATTCACATACGAGGACCTCCTCCCCGACCCGGCGCGTCTGCGCGGCCACGAGGACCAGATGGCCCGCTACGTGCTCCGCGCCCCAGAGGAACCGGAGCCGAACAGCACCTCCATCGCCCCGTAGGGGTGATACCGGTTCGCCGCGGGGATCCCGTTCGGTGAGACCCACGTGGGGGTCCCTTTGACCCGTTTGACGCTGCCGCGGCGGTTGGCGTGCGAGGCGATGTCGTGATTGACCTGGTTGTGGTAGCGGCACACCGGCACAAGGTTGGACATGTTCGTCTCACCGCCTTCGGCCCACGACTGCATGTGGTGGATCTCGCAGGCATCGGAGCCGTGGCGGCAGCCCGGCCACGGGCACACCGTCAGCGTCATCCGGGCGAGGTCGCGCTGTTTGTCGTTGGCGTAGCGCTGCGTTTGGTACAAGTTCAACGCGCCTTCGGTCGGGTGGAACAGCGCTATCTCTGCGAGTTCGGGCTCCATTGCAAGGTATTCGGCGCCGGTAATGGTCGTGCCGTCGGTGAGTCCCAGGATCACCTCGTCGCCCTCGCCGGAGAGGATCTGCACGTGCTGGTCCAGCCCCACCACCACAATCGGGCGGCGAATGGCAAAGGGTATGCCCCCGCCGCAGCCCCGGACAAGATCGAGGAATCTTCGCAGCATCTGCGGCCCTGGCGGTTTGGTCGAGTCGAGGTCCTCGCGCAGGTAGGCCTCGATGTCGGCGGCGTCATGCTCGTCGGCAGTGATCTGGATCGAGCGCCTGCCGTGCACGGATCTGCCAAACCTGACCTGCAGCTTCGGCTTTGTCCGTGCCGGTTTGAGAATCAGCCGGTCGGCCTTGGCTTTCAGCTCGTGGTGGGTGGTGAACTTTTCCAGCAGCTTGCGGCGCACGCGCCACCGCTCGGCTTCGTTGGGGATCTTCTTCAGCCGGTCTTCGATGTAGACCAGCTGGCTCAGCGGGAACTCGTCGGCGGCCTTGCGGGCGAGGCGTTGGTGTTTGGTCCACCGTGTGGGCCCGAAATAGACCTTGTGGATTGCTTCCCACTTGCTGGCCAGGTTCGGTATCACGCCGGCGGCGACGGCGGCGCGCTTGTCAAAACCTTCAAGTACGCGGATGGTCGGTTGTGTGTCCAGAAACTCTTGGAATGGTGTCATGGCAGACAAGCTATGACCGCGCAAGCCCCAAATCTAGACCCCGGCGAAAATGTGGATAACTTTTCCTGAGAATTTCACAATCCCCAGCTAGACGGCAGATTTTGGCTTTCCGAAGGTCCAGAATTTGTTGATGATGAAGTTCACCGGCATGGCAATGAACGTCGAGATGGCTTGCGCCCAGTAGGACTTGGTGCGCAGTCCGGTGGAGTCGTCGAAGATGTGGTCCGGCAGGCCGATGGGCGTGGTGGGGTTCATCAGCAGCGTCATGCACGTCAGCGACACCGCGAACGCGAGCGCGCCGGTGGCCAAAAACGGGAAAAACCCGCGCAGCCAGGAGCGCCCGTGCACGCCGCGGAAGGTCCAGGAGCGGTTGAGCTGGTAGTTCCAGGTGTTGGCCAGCACGAACGCCAGGGTGGACATGACGTGGTACCAGCGCACGTTCCAGCGGGTGGAGCCGAGCTGCATGACCACGTCGTTGGCGTGGAGGTCAAGCCCGTTTTCCAGGGCCTTGTTGGCCAGGTAGAACACGATGAAGTTGACCAGCACGCCGGAGCCGCCGACGATGCCGAAGCGCAGGAATTGGCGCAACCCGGCAACAAGGCGTACCGCTGTGCTGCCGCCGGTTGGTGCGGCGGTGTACTCGTGCGCCACGGGCAACCTCCTCGGAAAAGTACGCAAAACTTACGTAAGTGTAGTCCTGGGAGGTCGAAGTTAAGAAACCAGGCGCTTGGCGGCTTCGGCGATGCGTTCGTCGGTGGCGGTCAGCGAGATGCGCACGTGGTTCGCGCCGGCGGGCCCGTAGAAGTGGCCGGGAGCTGCGAGGATGCCGCGGTCCGCGAGCCAGTCCAGGGTTTCGCGGGAGCTCATTGCTTCTCGACGGCACCAAAGGTACAACCCGGCATCAGAGTCGTCGATAGTAAAGCCCGCCTCCGGCAGCGCCTTCATGAGCTCGACGCGGCGCATCGCGTAGGTGGAGCGCTGCATTTCCTCGTGCATGTCGTCGCCGAGCGCTGCAACCATCGCGGCCTGGATGGGGCCGGGCACGATGAGGCCGGAGTGCTTGCGCACGAGCAGCAGCTCCTGCACCAGTTCCTCGTCGCCGGAAATGGTGCCGGCGCGATACGACGCCAGGTTGGACGTCTTCGACAGCGAGTGCAGGGCGAGCAGCCCGGTGTTGTCGCCGCCGGTGACCGACGGGTGCAGGATGGACACCGGTTCGGCGGACCAGCCGAGGTAGAGGTAGCACTCGTCGGAGGCAATGATCGCGCCGGTCTCGCGGGAGAACTCCACCCAGGCGCGCAGCTGCTCCACGGACGCCACTGCCCCGGTCGGGTTCGACGGGGAGTTGACGAAGACTAGGGCGGCGTCGCGGGGGGCGGCCGCGGGGTTGTCGCAACGCACGACTTCGCAGTCGGCCATGAGCGCACCGACCTCATAGGTGGGGTACGCGACCTCCGGGATGATCACCTTCGCACCGCGCAGGCCGAGCAGCGTGGGCAGCCACGCCACGGCCTCCTTCAGGCCGATCACGGGCAGCACGGAGCGCTCGTTCAGCCCGGCGATGCCGAAGCGGCGCGCAAGCGAAGAGACGATCGCGGCGCGCAGCTCGGGCGTGCCGGCGGTCTGCGGGTAGCCGGGGGCCGCGGCAGCTTCGGTCAGCGCGAGCTGGATCGACGGCGCGACCGGGTCGACGGGCCCGCCGACGGACAGGTCAATCAGCCCGCCTGGGTGGGCGGCGGCGCGCTCACGCACGTCCGCGATGGTGTCCCAGGGAAAGTCCGGCAGCCGCGATCCGAGTGGAGTGCGAGCCAATAGCCTAGTCCTGGTTCTGCGGCGGCAGGGCGGCCACGAACGGGTGGTCGAAGTCCTGCGGGCCGGTCTTGGCGGCGCCGCCCGGGGAGCCGAGCTCGTCGAAGAAGCCGACGTTGGCGTCGTAGTATTCGCTCCACTCGTCGGGGGTGTCGTCCTCGTAGAAGATGGCCTCGACCGGGCATGCCGGCTCGCAGGCGCCGCAGTCGACGCACTCGTCGGGGTGGATGTAAAGCATGCGCTTTCCCTCGTAGATGCAGTCAACGGGGCACTCTTCAACGCAGCTGCGGTCCAAGACATCGACGCACGGTTGAGCAATCACGTAAGTCATGGCAAACAGTATGTCACTTCGAACGAATCATGGGCCAAACGCCACCCACTATGCCGGCGACAAAGAGCACCAACGACCAGCCGGTTGGCGGGAGTATGGCCAGTGAAATGAAAAACGCGCAGCCCCACACACCCAGCGGCGCGAGCGCCCACGTCCGGGACCACAACCGCGCCGTCTTCGTCAACACGGCGTTGAACAGCAGCGCCACAACCGCCCAGATCCAGTTGAGGTAGACCACCTCCAAAACGAGAGAGACCAGCGCGCCGACGCTGAGCCACACTAAACCGGCCACGGCTTCGCCCCTAGAGAAGTCGTCGCGCACTGCGGGTTGTGTCATCGTGCGATCCCGGTGAGCAGCGAAGCACCGTCGTTAAGCGGAAGCCCCGCGCCCAGCTGGTAGTGCTCGACGCGCTGGATCGGCTGGATGATCAGGTTAGAAAGCGCGTAGTACACCACCGGGCCGGCGGCGAGGGCGGCGTGGGGGTTGACGTCGGTGGTGCGCCCGTCAGCGATCCACAGCTGGGTGGCGTGCGCGCGCATGGCCTCGACCTTCGCACTGTAGGCGGCGTCATTGAGCTCGACACGGACGTCAGAATTGTCCACGCCGTCGAGCTCGCCGTCTTCGGGCAGGCGCCAGCCCTCGGGGGCCTCGACGGGCATGAGCACTGCGGTCTCCTCGGCCAGGCGCACCGCCCACATAATGCGCGGGACGTGCACGCGCTCAGCGGCGGCATGCGTGATCTCGTGCGCGCGGATGTGGTCCGGGTGGCCGTAGCCGCCGTCGGCGCCGTAGGTGAGCACCAGGTGCGGCCTTTCTGCTTCGAAGATGGCAGCAAGCTTCTCGACGGCCACGTCACCCGAATTCACAAACGCCCGCGGATTTTTACTCGCCGGCGAGCCCGCCATTCCGGAATCGCGGAAGCAACCCGCGCCGCCGAGGAACTGCCCGCGCGCGCCGATCGCGGCGAGGGAGCGTTGCAGCTCCTGGATGCGGAAACCGCCGAGCTGGTCCGCCTCGTCCGCGACGAGGTGCTGGTAGGGCTCGCCGATGACCTCGCCCTCCTCGCCGAGGGTGCAGGTGACCACCAGCACGTCCGCACCGCGGGCGGTGAGGTCCGCAATCGCGCCGGCGGTGGTGATCGCCTCGTCATCCGGGTGGGCGTGCACGGCCACAACGCGGTAGCCGGAAAGGTCTCGATCGGTCATGGAACCTCCTGAATGTTTGTTCGCCGTTTCACTGTATCGGCCAGCTTCCACGCGCCTGCCGACGACAACCCGCCGGGCCACTGCCCCGGCTGCGTGCCCGCCGCACGCACCCCGCCCGCAGTGGCTGCGAGACGGGTCTCGTGCAGCAGTGGCACCCAGAGCGCTTCGCGGTGTTCGATCACCGCGACGCGCTCGGCGGCGACATCCGGCGGGAGCGCTCCGGCGAGGATTGCTTTGGCCAGCTCGTCGCCGGCCACCGTGCAAAATCCCGCGAGGTTGCCGGCGCGGCCGGTTTCTGCAGGGCAGGCGATGCGGCTGGCCAGCGTCTCTGCAGATCCGCCTTCGTTGCGCCAGTGCACCACGATGTCCACCTCGCCCGCCGGCAGACTGCGCGCGGCGATGGCGGACAGCTCATTGGCCACGATGCGAGCGGGCACACCGGCGTTTTCAAGCAGGTCCACCAGCGAACGCGCGGCCGCGGTGGCCGCCGGGTCCGCCGCGTCGGCGGCGACGCGCAACACCTTGCCGTCGGCGGCCAGGGCGTGCAGCAGCGCCAGCGAACCGGGCTCGGTCGGCTCGGCGGCGGCCACGTTGGTGCTGCGGCGGGCGGCGATGTGGGCGAGCAGGGGGACGTCGATAAGCGAACGCACCTCCGCGCGCGCCTGAGGCGAAAGCCCGCTGGTAGCGGATAGTGTGACGCCCAAGGTGCGGGTGCCTGGGAACGTGCGGGTGTCCACGTCCGGGATCAGCCCGAGGACATCCGCGGTGGTGTCCTGCGGCACCATGTCCACGAACGCGAGCTGGCCGCTGCGCAGCTGGTCCGCCACTTGGGTGGTGTCGCGCGCCGCGGCGAGGGTGAGGATGTCGATCGGCGCCGGGTCCGGCCCCCAGAACCTGTCGTTGCGGTTCAGGGTGACGGTGCCGTGGGCGCGGTCCACGCTGCGCACCAAGTAACGGCCCGCTGACGCCGGGACGGTGTTGCGCAGCGCGTATGCGAAATCGGCGGCGTCAGCGGCAAGCAGGTGCGACGGCAGAAGGTGGCGGAACAGCACCCGCCAGTCCCCCACCGTCTGCGCGAAATCAACGTCCACGACCTTGCCGCCGGGGCCGCTGACGCGCACGTTCGACACCGCGCGGTACGCGGCCGGATCCACCACACCGGCGGTTGTTGTCATTCCGCGCCACAGGTAGGCGAAGTCCGAGCCGGTGATCGGGGTGCCGTCGGACCACTGGGCGTTCGAGGCGATGACGTAGCGGACCGTGAACGCGTCCGGCGACGTCGGCAGCACCGACGCCCCGACGAGCAGGTTTGGGTCCTTCGTGCCGTCTGCCTGGAACGCGCTGGGCAGCACAAGGTCGGCGATGCCACGCACCACGGCGGACTCGTCGCCGACCAAGTGCGGGTTGAACCCC
Source organism: Corynebacterium sp. MSK008 (assembly GCF_030232585.1). GTDB lineage: Bacteria > Actinomycetota > Actinomycetes > Mycobacteriales > Mycobacteriaceae > Corynebacterium. The sequence goes on from NZ_JASPJX010000003.1 coordinate 70,444, forward strand.
GCACGCACCGGGTCGATGCCGATCTGGGCCTGCGGACGTCCATTGGCGGGTTCTTGGTTGGTGCCCTGTTCCTGGGCGTTGTCTGCTCCGTTGGCGCTGTCTGAGTCGCCGTTATCGGCGTCGTGCTCGGAGACAGCGTCGGGACGGTCCTCCGGCTCCACCAGCGGCGGCGGGCCGGGGTTGGCCGCGCAGGACGCCGCGAGACAGAGCACGGAAAGCGCCGCCGCAGCACGGGTGGCTGGGCGGCGCGTTCTACTTGGGTGCATGGAAGAACAGGCTAGCTGTTCTTCTGCTTCGCGCGGGAGCGGGCGCGGCCGCGCTCGGTGGCGTTGAGGATGATCTTGCGCACGCGCATCGCCTCGGGGGCGACCTCGACGCACTCGTCGTCGTCGCAGAACTCGATGGCCTCGTCCAGGGACAGGGTGCGGGCCTTCTGCAGCGTGACGGTGGCGTCCGCGGAGGCGGCACGCATGTTGGTCAGCTTCTTTTCCTTGGTGATGTTGACGTCCATGTCCTCGTCGCGGGAGTTCGCGCCGACGACCATGCCCTCGTAGGCGTCTGCGCCCGGCTCGACGAAGAAGTCGCCGCGGTCCGCCAGCTGCTGCAGGGCGTAGGCGGTGACCTGGCCGGAGCGATCGGCGACCAGGGAGCCGGTCGGGCGGCCCTTGATCTCGCCGGCCCACGGGCGGTGCTCGATGGAGTACGAGTTGGCGATGCCGGCGCCGCGGGTCTCGGTGAGGAAGGTGGTGCGGAAGCCGATCAGGCCTCGCGACGGCACGTCGAACTCCATGCGCACCCAGTCGCCGGAGCCGGCGTTGCCCATCGAGGTCATCTGGCCCTTGCGGCTGGCCATCAGCTGGGTGACAGCACCCTGGTGCTCGGCGGGCACGTCGATGATCATGTGGTCGTACGGCTCGTAGGTCTTGCCGTCGACCTCCTTGGTCACCACCTGCGGCTTGCCCACGGTCAGCTCGAAGCCTTCGCGACGCATGGTCTCAATGAGCACGGTCAGGGCCATCTCGCCGCGGCCCTGCACCTCCCACGCGTCGGGGCGCTCGGTGGGCAGCACCTTGATGGAGACGTTACCGATCAGTTCCTGGTCCAGGCGGGCCTTGACCATGCGGGCGGTGAGCTTGTCGCCGCCGTTGCGGCCGGCCATCGGGGAGGTGTTCACGCCGATGGTCATGGAGATCGCCGGGTCGTCGATGGCGATGCGCGGCAGCGGCTCGACGTTCTCTGGGTCGCAGAGGGTGTCGCCGATCATGATGTCCTCGACGCCGGAGATGGCCGCGATGTCGCCCGCGACCACGTCACCGGTGGCCGGGACGCGGTCCAGCCCCTCGGTGACCAGAAGCTCCGCGATCTTGACGTTTTTGACCTGCTGGTTGCCCTCGGAATCGTAGTGGACCCAGGCGACGGTCTGGCCCTTCTTCACGGAGCCCTTGAACACGCGGATCAGTCCGATGCGGCCCAGGAAGGAGGAAGAGTCCAGGTTTGTCACCTGCGCCTGGAACGGCGCGTCGATCTCGGCGGACGGCTCCGGCAGCACGTCGTAGATGACGTCAAACAGCGGCTGCAGGTCCTCGTTGTCCGGCAGGTTACCGTTGCCCGGGTTTTCCAGGGAGGCGCGGCCCGCGCGGCCTGAGGTGTAGAGCACCGGCAGTTCGAGCAGGTTCTCGGCAGCCTCGGCGGCCTCCGGGTCCTCCAGGCCAGCGCCGAGCTCGAGGAGCAGGTCCTGGGCTTCCTCGACGACCTCGTCGATGCGCGCGTCCGGGCGGTCGGTCTTGTTCACACAGATGATGACCGGCTTCTTCGCCTCGAGTGCCTTGCCGAGGACGAAGCGGGTCTGCGGCAGCGGGCCTTCGGATGCGTCGATAAGCAAGACGACGCCGTCGACCATGGACAGGCCGCGCTCCACCTCGCCGCCGAAGTCGGCGTGGCCCGGGGTGTCAATGACGTTGATGACCAGGTCCGCGCCGTCCTTGCCCTTGCCGGCGCGGCGGATGGCGGTGTTCTTGGCCAAAATGGTGATGCCGCGCTCGGACTCGAGCTCGCCGGAGTCCATCACGCGGTCGCCGTGCTCGCCGTGGTCGCCGAACACGCCGGACTGCTCCAGCATGGCGTTGACCAGGGTGGTTTTACCGTGGTCGACGTGGGCGACGATGGCTACGTTGCGAAATTCAGGGTGCGACACAGAGATAGGTCCTTTGCGTTGGCGGAAATAACGCCTAAACGATACTCCCGCCTGGGCTGAATCGCATTATCCCGCCCGGCGCCCAGAACTCGTGAGCGCGCAGGATTTCCACAGCGATTTAGCAATTCCGCTTGACGTTGTTACGGATGTGACTAATGTGGCGCAAGTGCACAACTATCTTTCTTTCTCCAGGACCGTCGTTGCGGCGGTGTGCGCTGCCGGTTTGTTGGCGACCGGAGGCGTCGCTAAGCACACCGCTTCCGCGCAGTCCTCGTTCCTCGACCCGCTGGGCAGGCCCACGCCCGAGACTGTCGCGCGCGTCAACGCGTTCGCGGACCAGCCGTACGTCCCGCAGAACGTGAGCAACGCGCTGCGCACCGCGGTGCAGTTCTACGCGGGCACGGGCGAGATCGGCGGCCCGCCCTTGCCTGACGACGCCCCACGGTTCACCCAGTTCTACTGGCCCACCATTTCCGGCAACTGCATCGGCGAGGGGCTGCACTCCACCGCCTCCGCCATCGCGGTGCCAGGTCCCGCCGAATCCCCCGCCCCGGGCGCGAAGGCGGGCCAGACCACCTTCGTCTTCACCGCACTCGGCACCCCCGCGGCCGCGAAGGAGCAGGGCCAAATGAAGGTGTACTGGATCAACCTGGGCAATTTCCGCACCGGCGTAACGCCGTTGGGCAACAACGGGATTAACCCAACAGGACCGGCCACCCTGTCCGCGACCGCGGATACGGGCTCTGGGCGGGTTCTGGCAGTCGTTGACGGGAGTGTGCGCACCGTCGACAAGCTCTGCCCCTTCGCACCGACCGCCGCATCTATAGACGTGAGGTAACCAATGTCCGCCGATCTGCACCCCGTGAAGCAGGAGACGTTCGACACCGCAGCGAACATCAACACCGACCCGAAGGGGTTCTTGCGCGAGGTGGACACGTTCCGCGTCACCGACTTCGGCCTCTACATGGGCCGCGGCGCCGACCACCCGGAGTTCGGCTACCTGGAGAGCTGGCTGCTTCCTAAGCTGGGGCTGCGCGCCAACATCTTCCACTACCGCGAGGGTGCGGAGCGCAAGCAGGATTTCTACTTCGATGTCGCCGACATCGACGTCGACGGCGAAGTATGGAGCACCCGCGACCTGTACGTGGACCTGGTGTCGCTGACCGGCAACCCCATCGACGTTCTCGACATTGACGAGCTCGCCGCCGCCACGTCCGCCGGTTACATCACCGCCGAGGACGCGGAGAAGGCTATCGACGTCACGCTGGCCGCCGTCGAAGGCATCACCCGCCACGGCGACGACGCGATGGAGTGGCTGCGCGCCCAGGGGATCGAACTGACGTGGGCCGACAACGTGGAGCTAACACCGGTCGGGTAATTCACCTTCCGTTAACCCCACCCGCCCCTCCGGCGGGTGGGTTTTTTGCGTTGCGCAAATATCATTCACTTTTTCTATAGGTCGGCAGCTTTCATCGCCAGCACCGAACAAGCGAGCTGAACTGCCATTTTGTCAGACCCTTCGGATTGACTGGAAAACTGCTGAGCATAAAACGCAAAATACTTTCCTAAAACAATGTGAACTAGGTGACACGTGCGGTAGGTTGTGTTCAACCTGATTCACGTCGTGTTTACCAAGACGGTGTCCACCGGACAGTGTTGTACGAACCGTGTGCAGGGGCCGCCGGAAATTCCACCGGCACCATTGCCCGCCTTGGGCAACCGTCGCAAAGCAATCTGCGGACGGACGACCTACGAAAGGAACTGACCATGAGCAAACGCCTCCGCGTCGCGGCTCTCGCCGGCCTCTCCTCCATCTCCCTCGTCCTCGCCTCCTGCTCCTCGGACGGAAACTCCGAGGGCACAGCCGCAGGTGGTGGCCAGGACACCGCAAACACCCAGGCTGAGACGTCCGGCGACAACGGCGAACAGCTCGAAGTCAACGCCGCGGGCGACTACAACCCGCTCGAGCGCGACCAGATCCAGGACGGCGGCGAGCTGACGCTCGCGATCACCGAGATCGCCGAGCAGCAGAACGTGTTCCACGCGAACATGACCACTTACACCGACACCATCTGGAGCAAGTACAACCCGCAGCTCACGCTTTTCGACGGCGACGGCACCTACCACCCGAACCCGGCCTACCTCACCGACGTCAAGGACGACACCGTCGACGGCAAGACCGTGGTGACCTACACCATCCACCCGGAGGCCAACTACAACGACGGCACCCCGATCGACTGGACCGCCTTCGAGAACACCTTCAACTTCAATAACGGCTCCAACCCGGACGTGCAGGTCAACTCCACCGACGGCTACGAGCTCATCGAGTCCGTGGAGCGCGGCGACGACGACAAGCAGGCCGTGGTCACATTCAAGCAGGCGTACCCGTGGTGGGAGGGCCTCTTCGGCACGCTGGTTCCGCCGCAGGTCACAGACGCGGACACCTTCATGAACGCCTACCTCAAGCAGGTCCACCCCGAGTGGGGCGCGGGCCCGTTCAAGGTCGAGGACGTGAACTTCGAAACCGGCACCGCGACCTTCGTCCCCAACGAGAACTGGTGGGGTGAGAAGCCGAAGCTGGACAAGATCACCTACCGCCAGATGGAGGACCAGGCGTCCCTGAACGCGTTCCGCGCAGGTGAAATCGACGCCACCGGCGTCAGCTCCCGCGACCGCCTGGCCACGGCGAAGGAAATGGGCGACTCCATCGAGATCCGCACCGCCCTCAACCCGGCGAACTACCTGATGACGATCAACTCCACCGCCCCGGGCCTGGACGACATCAAGGTGCGCGAGGCCATCATGCGCGGCGTCGACCGCGAGCAGCTCGCCGCGATCCGCTTCCAGGGCCTGGGCTACACCGAGGACCTCCCGGGTTCGTTCAACCTGTACCAGACCCAGGACGGCTACGAAGACAACTTCGGCGAGGTTGTCCAGTACGACCCGGAGAAGGCCAAGGAGCTGCTCGCAGAGGCAGGCTACGACGAGGCGAACCCGCTGTCGGTGCGCTACGTCACCCTGGGTGATTCTCCGATGATCCAGGCAACCACTTCCGCTCTGCAGGCAATGCTGCGCAACATCGGCATCGACGTGCAGGTGGAGGAGCGCCCGAGCTCCGACTTCTCCAAGGTTGTCTCCGAGCGCGACTTCGACCTGTTCATGTCCGGCTTCCGCTCGTCTGACCCGTTCGGTGTGGCGTACTTCGGCCAGATTTACAAGTCCGACTCCGAGCTGAACAAGTCCGGCACCGGCACGGCTGAGATGGACCAGATGATCGATGAGCTGCAGCAGATCCCGGACGCGGACGAGCAGATCGAGCGAGCAAACGAGCTTGAGAAGGAAGCGCTGGCGCAGTACGGCATCATGCCGTACGCCAACGGTCCGGCGATTGTGGCCGTGAAGAAGGGCCTGGCCAACTTCGGTGCCAACTCGTTCGCGATCCTTCCGATCGAGAACGTGGGTTGGGCGAAGTAGTTCACCCCACCTTTAACCTGGTGAAACACCCGTAACGAGTGTGAGCCCGCCCAGCCTGAGCGCTGGGCGGGCTTCCGCACTTGCATCGCCGACAACCTCCTGCACACCCGCTGACACCGGAACCGAGAGCGCACATGTTTCGATACCTGTTCAGGAAGACGCTGAGTTGGGGCCTGATTGTTTTCTTGGCCACTAACCTGACCTACTTCCTCGCCAGCTTTTTCCTCGACCCGCGAGCCAACTACTTCGGCCGCCGCCCACCTTTGCCCGAAGACCAGATCGACGCTCTGCTCGAGCCGTTGAACCTGAGCCCGAACACCCCGCTCATTGAGCGTTGGTGGACCTGGCTGACCGGCATCCTCACGCGCTGGGACTGGGGTAAGTCCCCGCTCGGCGACTCGGTCAACGAGCAGGTCTCTTACCGCATCTGGGTCTCCGCCCAGCTGACGCTGTTCGCGACCCTGCTGTCCATCATCATCGGTGTCGCGCTCGGCGTGTACACCGCTTCGCGCCAGTACAAGCGCGCCGACCGCGTGTGGCAGGGCATCTCGATCATCACCATGAACATCCACGTGGTCGTGGCGTCGATTGCCGTGGTGTGGTTCGGACTCAAGGTCAACGAGTGGACCGGCAAGCGCGTCTTCTACGTCACCGGCGCCTCCAGCCCGGGTGTTGAGGGCTTCGGCGCGAAGATGGTGGATTACGCCCAGCACCTGGTGCTTCCCACCCTGTCGCTGTTGATCATCTCGTACGCCGGCTACCACTTCATGCAACGCACACTGCTGCTGGACAACTTAAACGCCGACTATGTGCGCACCGCTCGCGCGAAGGGGTTGACCAAGCCGAAAGCGGTGCGTCGTCACGCATTGCGCACCTCGCTGATCCCCGTGGCCACCTCCGTGGCGTTCTCCGTGCCCGGCATCTTCACCGGCGCCGTGATGACGGAGCGCATCTTCGCCTGGCAGGGCATGGGCCAGTACTTCATCCAAACCATTGCGCGTAACGACGTCCACGGGGTCGTCGTCGTGGCTGCGTTCGGCGCCGCCATGACGGCCGTCTCCGCCATCCTGGCCGACCTGATCGTCGTCGCCCTCGACCCGCGCGTGCGCGTGAGCTAAGGAGCACCGAAATGGCACCGAACACCTCCCGCGGCGTATCCCGCAAGTTGAAGGACCCCCGCGCGCACAGCTCGACCAGCCTGGGCATGCACGCGAACATGCCGCTGAACGACCTCACCGCTATCTCCGAGACCGGCCGTCAGGCCGACGGTATACGAAGCGAGGAGCTCGACACTCCCCCGCCCGTTCCGAAGCAGGGCAACAGCATCGACGACCAGCAGACGATGCGCGCGACGCGGAAGTCGAAGATCTACTTCCGCCGCTTCATGCGCAACAAGGCGGCAGTGATCGGCCTGATCATTTTCTTCCTGCTTGTCTTGCTCGCCATTTTCGGCAAGTTCCTCACCCCGTGGAACTACCAGGATCCGGACTTTTTGAACCTGTCCGTGCCGCCGTCGTCCGAGCACTGGTTCGGCACGACAGATTCCGGCAACGACCTGTTCGCCCAAGTGGTCCACGGCCTGGGCCGCTCGCTGACGATCGCGGTGCCGGCGTCGATTGCCACCACCATCATCTCCGCGATCGTCGGCGCGGGCGCGGCGCTCTACGGCGGCAGCGTGGAAAAGGTCATCTTGGCCATCATTCACTTCCTGCTCGCTGTGCCGACCTTCCTCATCATCGCTCTGCTGGTCTCCGGCTCGGGCGGCGACTGGAAGGTGCTCACCGTCGTGCTCATCGCGTTCGGCTGGATGTACTCGGCGCGTGTGATCTGGTCGTTGTCGCTGTCTATCCGCGAAAACGATTACGTGCGCGCCGCGAAGTTCATGGGCGTTTCCCGCCCGCAGACGATCATGCGCCACGTCATCCCGAACGTCGCCTCGCTGCTGATTATCCAGCTGATGCTGGGCATTGTCTCCACCATCATGTCGGAGACCGCGCTGTCCTTCCTCGGCCTGGGCGTGAAGCTTCCCGACGTGTCCCTGGGCACCCTGCTGCAAACCGGCACGTCGACGCTGATCACCGCCCCGTGGCAGTTCTACTTCCCGGCGCTGATCCTGACCCTGCTCACCGTGTCCATGGCGTTCATCGCAGACGGCCTGCGTGACGCGCTCGACCCGAACTCGAACTCCGGAGGTTCCGCAGCATGACAACCAGCATCCACAACCCCGGCGGCGCAGGCTTCGGCGGCGCGGCCCCGGCGCCTACCGGCGACCCGGTGCTGTCCGTGCGCGACCTCCACGTCTCCTTCCCCTCGGAGGCGGGCGTGGTCCGGGCGGTGCGCGGCGTGGACTTCGACCTGTACGCCGGCCGCACCCTCGGCATCGTGGGCGAGTCCGGCTCCGGCAAGTCCGTCACCTCGCTTGCGGTGATGGGGCTACTTCCCGAGTACGCGAAGGTCACCGGCTCCGTGAAGTTCGACGGCGATGAGCTGCTGGGCAAGTCCGACACTGCGATGTCCAAGATCCGTGGCAACGGCATCGGCATGATCTTCCAGGACCCGTTGTCCGCGCTAACCCCGGTCTACGACATCGGCACCCAGCTGGTGGAGGCCATCCAGGCGCACAACAACATCTCCAAGTCCAAGGCGATGGACCGCGCCGCAGAGCTGCTGGACCTGGTGGGCATCCCGGAGCCGAAGAAACGCCTGCGTTCCTTCCCCCACGAATTCTCCGGCGGCATGCGCCAGCGCGTGGTCATCGCGATCGCCATCGCGAACAACCCGAAGGTGCTCATCGCCGACGAGCCGACCACCGCGCTGGACGTGACCATCCAGGCGCAGATCCTCGAGGTGATTAAGAAGGCGCAGCGCGAAACGGGCGCGGCCTGCATCATGATCACCCACGACATGGGTGTCGTCGCCGGCACCGCGGACGACGTGCTGGTGATGTACGGCGGCCGCCCCGTCGAGCGCGCCGAGGTGCACGAGCTGTTTGGCAACCCGAAGATGCCGTACTCCGTGGGCCTGTTGGGCTCCACCCCGCGCGTGGACCAGCCATCCAACGAACCGCTGACGTACATCGACGGCAACCCGCCGATGCTCATCGACGTCGCCGACCGCTGCCAGTTCGCGCCCCGTTGCCCCATCGCCGTCGACGAGTGCTTGGCCAAGGAGCCACCGCTGGTCCCGGACAAGGGCGACGACGATGAACACCTGGTCGCCTGCATTCGCCGCGAGGAGATCGTGGAGGGAAAGATCGGCGGTAAGCCCCTCTTCCCCGCCCCGAAGTTGCCGGAGAACAAGTACGCGGGCATCCCGCGCGAAGACCGGGAGATCACCCTCGAGGTGGAGAACCTGCACCGAGAGTTCCCGCTGACCAAGGGCGCGCTGGTCAAGCGCCGCATCGGCACCGTGGAGGCCGTGAAGAACATCTCCTTCGACGTGCGCGCCGGCGAGTGCATGGCGATTGTGGGCGAGTCGGGCTCCGGCAAGACCACCACGCTGCTGGAGATTATGAACCTCGAGCCGGAGCCGGATTCGCGCATTGTCATCTGCGGCCAGGACGCGGCGAAGATGAACACCACACAGCGCCGCGAGGCGCGAAAGAACATCCAGATGGTGTTCCAGGACCCGATGAGCTCGCTCAACCCGCGCATGACGGTGAAAGAGATCATCCAGGAGCCGCTGGACGCCCTCGGCTTCGACGGCGACAAAGACGCCCGCATCTCGGAGCTGATGCGCACCGTGGGCCTGGACGCGAAGCAGCTGGACCGTTTCCCCGGCCATTTCTCCGGCGGCCAGCGCCAGCGCATCGGCCTCGCGCGCGCCCTTGCGACGAACCCGTCGGTGATTGTGCTGGATGAGCCGGTTTCCGCCCTCGACGTGTCCATCCAGGCGGGTGTGATCAACCTGCTGGATTCGCTCAAGCGCAAGCTGGGCTTGTCCTACCTGTTTGTCGCCCACGACCTGTCGGTCGTGCGCCACCTTTCGGACCGCGTGGCGGTGATGTACAAGGGCGACTTCGTGGAGTTCGGCGAAACCGACGACGTCTTCGACAACCCGCAGCATCCCTACACGAAGGCGTTGCTGTCGGCGATCCCGATCCCGGATCCGGACGCGGAGCGTGCGCGTGTGCGCACGGTGTACAAGCCCGAGGAGGTCACACCCTCCTAACCTCCACGTCTACGGGGAGTGCGGGCAGGCGCTTCTCCTGCTCGGCCCACATGCCCCACCAGGGCGCGTAGCCCGGGTCCCGCTTCAGGGCCCGGGCTTTTCGCGTCTCTTCCGGAGCGATAACCCGCACCGTGTCTACGTCCCCGCGTGCTTTCGCCTTGCTTATCGACGCCTCCGTCACCGCACCTACCCCCTCCACCACGAGATCCGCGCCGGGCACGAGCGGCACCCACTCCGCGCGTCTATCCTGCTCCCAGTCCCAGCGCCAGAACCCGGGTGCCGCCGGGTCGAGGACGTCGTCGGCGACCATCCGGGCGCCCTCGGCGAGCCCGCCCCAGCCGGGGTAGAAATCGTCCAAGTGCACCACCCGGATGCCGAGGGCGGCGCCGATTTGGTTGGCGAGGGTGGTTTTGCCGGAGCCCGAGGGGCCGTCGATGAGCAGGGTGTACGTCATCGCACCGCCCACACCGGGCGAAGGTAGCCGGTCGACCACGCGAGCGCGAGCGCGGCGAGCGCGACGGCAAGGCAGACAGCCATTACAGTCCAGTCGCGGGAGTGCAGCTTGGATTCGCGCGCCCAGGAGCGTTTGCGGGGGCCGTCGAAGCCACGGGCTTCCATGGCAGTGGCGAGCTTGCCGGCGCGACGCAGCGACATCACCAGCAGGCCGAAGGACAGCGAGAACCAGTACTTGATTTTGCCCTGGTCGGCGATTCCGCGGGCGCGGCGGGAGCGGCGCATGGCGTCGAGGTCGTCGCGAAGCAGTGTGAGCATGCGAAGCGCTGCGACGGTGCCGATGACGAAGCGCTCCGGCAGGTGCAGCACCTGCGCGAGCCCGTCGCCAAGGTCGGTGGGGTCCACGTCCGCGGACAGCAGCACCACCGGCAGCGCGATGGCGAGCACGCGCAACACCACCGCCCACGCGAGCGAAACGGAAAGCTCGGTGACGTGCACCAGGCCCCACTCGAGGTAGGTCTCCCCGCCCGCCTGGCCGTAGAGCGCCATGGGGATGCCCGCCAGCGGCGCGATGAGCAGGATCGGCAGCGCGCGTTTGAAAAAGCGGCCGTAGCCCAGACCGCACACAGGCACCATGAGCAGCGTGAACGCGAGGACGAAGGTGGCGGAGACCCAGTCGATGGTGAACATCAGCGGCGTGGTCAGAAGCACCAGGCCGAGGATGCGGGTGACGGGGTTGATTTCGCGCAGCAGGTTCATCGTTCGCCTCCGGCGACGATCTCTACGATGTGGTCACCCAGGGAGGCGATGAACGCTTCGTCGTGGGTGATCGACATGACGGTCACGCCCTGCTCCGTCAGTTCGCGGATCAGCCCGACGAGCTCGACGAAGGTGCGGTCGTCCTGGCCGAACGTGGGTTCGTCCAGGATGAGCAGCTGCGGGGCGTTGACCAGCGCTGTGGCAACCGACAGGCGGCGTTTCTCGCCGCCGGAGAGGGTGAACGGGTTGGCATTCACCAGGTGCTCCAGGCGCAGGCGGCGCAGCAGGTCGTCGATGCGCTCCTGCGGCGCGCCGGACAGCGCCATCTCCTCGCGCACGGTGGCGGTGACGAACTGATGCTCCGGCTCTTGGAACACGTAGCCGATGCGGCTGGCCAGATCCTTCGACGTCCACTTGATCGACGGTGCGGTCAGCCCCTGCCGGATGGTCTCCGAGTACTCAACCTCGCCATTTTCGGGCGGGGTCAGGCCCGCCAGCACCTGCACCAGCGTGGTTTTTCCGAAGCCGTTCTCGCCGGTGATTACGGTGGAATACCCCTCCGGCGCGCGCATCGTGCGCGGCGGCCCGAAGCGTGTGAGTACTTCATGCGTTGCGACGGCCGCTGGCACCCCCGCGGGCACCTTTCTCGCCGGCAGCAGCTCAGGCGCGTCCGGCAGCTCGTCCGCGCTGATGCGGGAAAGCCCGGTCTGGTCCAGGCGGTAGTAGGTGTCCACCACTTCCGCCCAGTGCTTCGGGCGGTGCTCCACCACGACCAAGGTGGCGCCGGTGAGCTGGCAGACTTTATCAACCGCGGCGATGACCTCGTCGCGCCCGCGCGGGTCCAGGTTGGCGGTGGGCTCGTCCAGGATGAGGATGTCCGCGCCCATCGCGATCACGCCCGCCAGCGCCAGGCGCTGCTTCTGTCCACCGGACAGGTGCGCGGTCCGGTGATCCAGTGGGACGTCGAGGCCTACGGCGTCGAGGGCGCGCTCAACCCGCGGCCAGATTTCCTCTCGCGGCACGCCGAGATTTTCGGCGCCGAAGGCGACGTCGTCGCCCACCCGCGACAGGATCGTCTGTGCCTCCGGGTCCTGCAGCACCATGCCGACAGTCCCGTCCACGGTTAGGGTACCGGCGCGGCTGCCGTCCTCGGAGTCGTCGATAAGCTTGGCGATGACCGCAAGCAGCGTGGACTTCCCCGAGCCCGAATCGCCGGTGATGAGCACCCGCTCCCCGCGCGCGACATCGAGATCGACGTTGGTAAACGCGGGCTGCGGGCGCGTCGCATGCTGGTAGGAAAGCCCCCGCGCCTGGATGGCCAGCGACATTTACGCGGCGTGGTCGAAGCGCTCGCGGCCCGCGCCGAAACGGTCCAGCGCGCCGGTCTGCGCCAGCGCCTTGACCAGGTAGTAAGCCAGCGCACCGGCGAGGACCGCGCCAGAGATGATCAGGCAGGTCAGGTAAATCAGGTTGAACTGCAGGCTCATGGCCAGGTTGGCGGAGGTGAACAGCTCCAGGATGAACGCGCCGATGCCCGCACCAATGCCGGCCAGCGCCGCCACGGACAGGTTGAAGCGGCGGTAGGCGAAGATGAGGAACACAAGCTCCGCGCCCAGGCCCTGCGCGAGGCCGGAATACAGCGTCTCCGGGCCCCACTGGCTGCCCAGCACCGCGGAGACGGAGGCGGCGACGACTTCGACGAACAGTGCGGCGCCCGGCTTGCGGATGATCAGGCCACCGAGCACGCCGCCAATGAGCCAGATGCCCACGGCAAGGCCACCCAGGCCCGGGGTGAGGGTGTCCAGCGCCTTGAAACCGGCGTAACCGATGCTGTTCCACACCCAGAACAGCAGGCCGCAGGCCACACCGAGGACAGCGGCGGTGACGATGTCTACAACACGCCAGGAGTTGTTCTTCGGTGCAGCAGAGTGAGCGGGCACAGTCATGTGCGAATCTTCCTTCCTATCGCCGGCATTACCCGGATCAGGTTCAACGGTTCACCGAATCGTTTCGGCATCTCAGCCACCGCTTTCTCGCGGCAGCACCCGTGTGTTTTCAGTTCTCCGGCGATGCTACAGCATGGCTCAAATATGCTTATCGACGGCATCCGCGCGCTTCCGCGTAGTGCCGTCGATAAGCAAATGGCTCCTAGCCGCGCCCCAACTCGATGTGGAGACCCGGCACAGAGTTGATCAGGTTGCGCGTGTACTCATCCTGCGGACTATCAAAAATCTGATCTGCGGTCCCCTGCTCCACAGCCTTCCCCTGGCGCATCACCACAATGTCATCTGCGGTCTCACGCACCACAGCCAAATCGTGGGTGATGAAAAGATACGACAGGTCCATCTCCTGCTGCAGACCCTTCAGCAGTGTGAGGATCTGGTCCTGCACCAGCACATCCAGGGCAGAAACCGCCTCATCCAACACAATCACTTCCGGATCAAGTGCCATCGCGCGGGCGATAGCGATGCGCTGGCGTTGGCCACCCGAAAGCTCGTTGGGATAGCGGCGCATCGCCGACCGCGGCATCTGCACCAAATCCAGTAGCTCCGCCACGCGAGCCTCCCGCTGCTTGCGGTTTCCTACCTTGTGCAGGCGCAGCGGCTCCTCGATGCAGCGGTAGATGGAGTACATCGGATCCAGCGAGCCGTACGGGTTCTGGAACACGACCTGCATCTTGCGGCGGACGTCGAAGAGCTCCTTGCGGCTGAGACCAGAGATATCGCGGCCCTCGAAGTACACAGTTCCGCTGGTCGGCTCCAGCAAACTGAGCACCATGTTTGCCACAGTGGATTTGCCGGAACCGGACTCTCCTACAAGCGCCAGCGTGGTGCCGCGTCGCACGTCGAACGACACGTCGTCGACAGCGCGCAGTGTCTTCTTGTCCGCCTTCTGGCCGCGAACGTCGAACTCCTTGACCAGGTTTTCGACGCGGATCACCACATCTTCCTGCTTCGTCTCCACCGCTGCTGCGTCTTCACCCGACGAAGCAGCATGGGTTCGTGCGGCCGCGAGCGACGGGGCAGCATCCACAAGTCGGCGCGTGTAGGGATGCTTGGGGTCACGCAGAATCTCCAAACTCGGTCCGCGCTCCACCACGCGGCCACGGTGCATGACCAACAAATGGTCTGCGCGTTCCGCTGCCAGCCCGAGGTCGTGAGTAATGAACAGCAGTGCGGTCTGCGATTCCTGCGTGAGCTTTTCTAGGTGGTCCAAGATGCGCTTTTGCACAGTCACGTCGAGCGCGGACGTAGGCTCATCCGCGATGAGCAGCTCAGGTTCTGCGGCCAAGCCCATTGCAATGAGCGCACGCTGGCGCATGCCGCCAGAGAACTCGTGCGGGAACTGCTTTGAACGGCGCTCCGCGTCCGGGAGACCCGCATGTTCTAGCAGTTCGATCACGCGCTGGTGCCGCTCCGATCCTTCAACAATGTTGTTCGCTTTGAGCGACTCCTCCACTTGCGTGCCAATGCGCCAGACTGGGTTGAGGTTGGACATCGGGTCCTGCGGCACCAGACCGATGCGGTTGCCGCGGATCTTCTGCCACCCCTTCTCATCCAATCCGGTGAGTTCCTCGCCACGCAGTTTGATGGAGCCTTGCGTCACCTTGCCGGTGCCCGGGAGGAGCCCCAGCACCGCCATAGCCGAGGTGGACTTGCCAGAGCCGGACTCTCCGACAATGGCCACCTTCTGGCCCGGGTAAATGGTCAGGTCGAAGTCGCGGACAGCCTCGACCACACCCGTGGACGACTCAAACGTGATTCGCAGGTCTTCGACCTCAAGGAGCGGCGATGGCTCGTTGTTCTCTGTCTTACCGATCGCGGTCGTCATCGCTTCCTCGCTTTCGGATCAAGGGCGTCGCGCACGACGTCGCCCATCATGATGAAGCTCAGCACTGTGAGTGCGAGCGCAATTGCTGGGTAGAACAGCACCATCGGCTGGGTGCGCAGCGAAGCCTGCGCTGCAGAAATATCTCCGCCCCACGACACCACAGTTGAAGGCAGCCCGATACCGAGGAATGACAACGTTGCCTCTGCAACGATGAACTGACCGAGTGCGACAGTGGCGTAGACAATCACCGGGGCTGCAGCATTGGGCAGGATGTGAGACGCGATGATCTTCCAATCGTTCGCTCCCACGGCTCGGGCGGCGGTAACGAACTCGTCGTTCTTAATGCCCATCACAGCACCACGGGTGATTCGGGCGATCTGCGTCCAGCCAAACATGGCTAGCGCAAAGACAACCATGCCGATTGAGCGTTTGTTTTGGAACATGGACATCACAACGATCGCGGCCAGCACCAGCGGCACTGCGAAGAAGATGTCGGTCAAACGCGACAACAAAGTGTCCCAGATGCCGCCAAAGTAGCCGGCGATAGCGCCGATAAGCCCGCCAATCAGCGTGACAACAAGCGTGGTCAGCACACCCACGGTCACCGAGGCGCGCGCTCCGTAGATCATGCGCGAGTAAATGTCGCAGCCCTGCCGGTCGAATCCAAAAATGTGGCCTTCCTCGGGCCCGTTGAGTGAGCGCGAGAGCATGCACTCGCGGGGGTCCGTGCTAGTGAACAGGCCTGGAAACAGCGCGATTGCGATGGCCAGGACGATGAGCAGCGCGGAGATCCAGAACAGCGGGCGGCGACGCAGGTAGTGCCAGGCCTCCGCCCACTGGCTTGTCGGCGTGCCAGCCTCCGGCACTGCGTCGACGGCGCCAAGGCCAGTCTCGTCGGTGTCTGCGACGAAGTATTCCTGCCCGCGCAGCACCCTGGCATTAGTGAGCGTGCGATCTCCCGTAAGACCGGGTTGTGGAATGGAATTAGTCATAGCGGATCCTTGGGTCGAGAACTGCGTAGAGCAAGTCAACGATGAGGTTGGCAATGATGTAGATGATCACGAGCACAGTGGTAATGGACACCACAGTTGCGGGCTCGCCCTTGATGATCGACTGGTAAATCGTGCCGCCGATACCGTTAATGCCGAAGATGCCCTCGGTGACAATGGCACCGCCCATCAGCGCTCCAAGGTCGGCACCGAGGAAGGTGACCACGGGAATCATCGAGTTGCGCAGCACGTGCCGGTTCATCACGGTGCCCTCGCTCAACCCCTTGGCGCGAGCGGTGCGCACGTAGTCAGCGCGCAAGTTCTCGCTGACAGACTGGCGCGTCAGCCTGATCACGTAGGCGCACGACAACGCACCGAGCACTATCGCTGGCATGAGCAGTGCCGTGAACGACTCGTTGCGCCCCACGGTGGCCGGCAATACTCCCCACTTCACGCCGAGGAGGTACTGCAGGACAAAGCCGATGACAAACGACGGGATAGCGATGACGATCAGCGAGACGACGAGAATGGTGGAATCGAAGAAACCGCCACGTCGCACGCCAGCGATCACACCGAAAATGATGCCGAAGATCGCCTCAAACGCAAGCGCCATCAGACCGAGCTTGATGGTCACTGGGAATGCGTTGGCCATTACCGAGGCAACGGGCTGACCGGAGAAGGTTTTACCGAAATCGCCCATAAAGATGCCTTTGATGTAAAGCAGGTACTGGACGATGAACGGTTTATCCAGGTTGTATTCCGCTTCGATACGTGCACGCGCGGCTTCGGACAACCCGCGGTCGCCGCCGAGCGCCTGTACGGGGTCACCCGGCATAAGGAAGACGAGGGCGTAGAGCAGCAAGGTGGCCCCGAAGAACACGGGGATCATTTGGAGCAGCCGCCGCCCTATATAACGCAGCATGGTTCCGGGCTCTCCTTTTCAACATGATTGGGTACGAAAACCATAACGGGTGTGATGCGAGTAATGACCCGCCGCACAATGCGAACGGGTCACTCTGCGTGGTTGCTTAAGTTACCACTTAGTTTTTGGTGATTTGGTGCAGCACCGGCAGGGAACGCCAGGAGAATTCGACATTCTCCACGTTCTCCGAGTAGCCACCGGTGACGTTCTGGTTCCACAGCGGGATCGCTGGCAGGTCCTCAAACAGGATCGTCTGAACCTCGTTGTACTTCTCGGCCGCGGCCTCCGGGGACGCTGCGGTGGCAGCATCAGACAGCAGGGTGTCTACGGCCGGGTTGGAGTAACGGGCGTAGTTCGAAGAGCCATTGGAGCCGTACAGCGGGATCAGGAAGTTGCCCAGCGACGGGTAGTCGGCGCTCCAACCGGTACGGAACGCTCCCTTGACCGCATCGTTATCCATGTCGTCGAGCATGGACTTGAAATCCGGGTAAGCGTTGCCCACGGCCTCAACGCCGATGGCGTTGCGGATAGAGTTCGCCACCGCGTCGACCCAAGCCTGGTGTCCGCCGTCGGCGTTGTAGGAGATCTCCAGCTCGCCGTCGAACTTGTTGATCTGGTCGGCGGCCTCCCAGAGGCGCTTCGCTTCTTCCGGGTCGTACTTCAGAACGTCGACGCCCTCAAGGTTGTCGGAATGACCCGGGACGACCGGGGAGGCGAAGTCGGTCGCAGGGGTGCGCGTGCCCTCGAAGATGGTCTGGGTGATCTCATCGCGATCGATCGCCTTCGAGATGGCCTGGCGGCGCAGCTTGCCTTCCTCGCCGCCGAAGTGCTCCTCGTTTTCATTGAGGGTCACCGACTGGAACGCGGCTGCCGGCTGGTTGACGGCACGTCCTCCCAGCTCATCTTCGAAGTTGGACATCGCAGAGTCCGGCACGGCGTCGAGCACGTCCAGGTTGCCGGAGAGCAGGTCCGCGTACGCGGCATCCTGCTGGGCGTAAAAGACGAAGTTCACACCGTCGTTCTGCGCCTTGCGGTCTCCCTGGTACTCCTCGTTCGGCACCACGATGGCGTCCTGGTTGTGGTTCCACTCCAGGAGCTTGTACGGGCCGTTTGAAATCGGGTTCTCGCCGTATGCCTCCATGTCGTCGAAGGCCGACGGGTGCAGCGGCGCGTACGCGATGTAGCCAAGGCGCTGCGGGAAGTCGGCCTCCGGCTGCTCGAGTTCAATGGTGAAAGTCTTGTCGTCGACAACCGCAAGACCTTCGAGGGGCTTACCGTCCTCGTAACCCTTGATCGGCTCGAAGAAGGACGAGTTCATCTGGGAGTTTTCAACGGCGTAGTTCCACGCGTCGACAAAATCCTTTGCTGTTACCGGGGTGCCGTCGGCCCACTTGGTGTCCTTCAGCGTCACGCGGTAAGACTTCTCGCCTTCCGGTTCGATGGACTCAGCGAGCTCGTTGTGGCTCTCGCCGTCCTTGTCGTAGTAGGTCAGGCCGGCGTAGAGCACGTCAGTGATGCGGCCGCCACCGGTTTCATTCGTATCTGCCGGAAGCAACGGACGCTGTGGCTCAGAGCCGTTGACCAGAATGTAGTTGTCGCTGCCGCCCGCCGCGTTGTCGGCGGAATCGTCTCCGCATGCGGCGAGGCCGAGTGCGAGCGCGCTCGCGCCGATAACTGCAGCTGCTTTCTTGATGTGCACCTTGACTCCTTCTCATCGAGACTCCACTGAGCGTGTGCTCTGGGACACTCAGCGCTCTATAAGGAGTCCATCACAACACCTCTAACTTCCCACAATCGAAA
The DNA here is from genome assembly GCF_030232585.1 of Corynebacterium sp. MSK008. Classification (GTDB taxonomy): domain Bacteria; phylum Actinomycetota; class Actinomycetes; order Mycobacteriales; family Mycobacteriaceae; genus Corynebacterium. The sequence continues at coordinate 89,036 of NZ_JASPJX010000003.1, forward strand.
TTTGATTACTGCCCGAGGGATACACCCGATAGTCGGAGACCGCACCGCCACGACCCAGGAAGGACGTGGACAATGCGGTCTATTTCAAAGGCGCGAATATAAATCGCGGATTGAGGCCCTACTCCTTCGTGATCTGGTAGTAGAGCGGCACCTGGTTCCATCCGAATACAACATTGTCTACGTCCTCGGAGTAGCCACCCGTCAGGTTGGAGTACCAAAGCGGGATAGCGGGCAGGTCTTGAAGCAGGATCTCCTGTGCAGCGTTGAGGTCGTCGACGGCGGCCTCCGCATCAGCGGCACCGTTGGCTTTCTTCAAAAGCTGGTCAAACTCCGGGTTGGAGTAATCGCCGTCGTTCGAGCCTGCGCCGGTGCCGTACAGCGGACCGAGGAAGTTGCTCAGCAACGGGTAGTCCGCCTGCCAGCCGGTACGGAATGCGCCTTCGATTTCCCGCTTCGTCACGTCATCACGAAGCGACTTAAAGTCCGGGTAGGCGTTACCCACAGCCTCAATGCCGAGGGTGTTACGGATGGAGTTGGTTACGGCATCCACCCACGCCTGGTGGCCGCCGTCGGCGTTGTAGGAGACAGTGAACTCGCCGTTGAACGGTGCGATTGCGTCGGCTTCAGCCCACAGACGCTTCGCCTCCTCCGGATCGTATTCCAGTACCTCAGCGCCGTTGAGTTGATCAGAGTGGCCCGGCAGCACCGGCGAGGTGAAGTCAGTCGCAGGGGTGCGGGTGCCCTCGAAGATCGTCGCGGTGATTTCCTCACGGTTAATCGCGCGGGAGATTGCTTGGCGACGCAGCACGCCCTCCTCTCCACTGAAGTGGTCGGCCTCTTCCCCAATCGTGATGGACTGGAAGATCGCGGCCGGCTGATTCACAGCGCGGTCCCCCAGCTCGTTCTCAAACGTGGAGAACGCGGAGTCCGGGATCGCGTCCAGCACATCGAGGTTGCCGGAGAGCAGGTCTGCGTACGCCGCGTCCTGCTGCGCGTAGAAGACATAGTCCAGACCGTCGTTCTGCGACTTGCGCGGCCCGTCGTATTCCTCATTGGGCACTACGAGCGCATTCTGGTTGTGGTTCCACTCCTCCAGTTTGTACGGTCCGTTAGAGATCGGGTTCTCGCCGTAGCCGTCAAAATCGTCGAAGGCGGACGGGTGCAGCGGGTAGTAGGCGCTGTATCCAAGGCGGCTCGTGAAGTCGGATTCAGGCTGCGCCAGCTCGATAGTAAAGGTCTTGTCGTCCACGACCTCAAGACCTTCGAGTTTCTTCCCCTCCTCGAACCCCTTGATCGGCTCAAGGTGGTCGGCGCCGAGCAGAGAGTTCTCCACCGTGTAATTCCACGCATCGACGAAGTCGTTCGCCGTAACGTCGGTGCCGTCTGCCCACTTCGCGTCACGCAGTGTCACACGGTAGCCAGCGTCGCCTTCCGATTCGATGGATTCCGCGAGGTCGTTGTGCACCACGCCGTCGGCGTCGTAGTAGACCAGCCCGGCGTAGATCTGATCGATGATGCGGCCGCCACCGGTCTCGTTGGTGTTGCCCGGGATGAGGGGGTTCTGCGGCTCAGAGCCGTTGACCAGGACGTAGTTATCACCACCGGTTGTTCCGCCACCGCCTGCGTTGTCGGACGAACCGGAAGAATCGCCGCACGCGACTAGCCCAAACGCCAAGGCACTGGCGCCAAGAATCGCTGCCGTCTTTTTGAGTTGCATGTGGCCTCCTTCGACCAAAACCGGAACCTAGTTGTGTACTAGATCTCATACTTAGGGTTAAGGGGTATTGCACCACATCCACAGAACAAAAGTGGCGGTTTTTATAAATAACTTTTGGGCTATAGGGGAGGTCCAAATGGCCCGCAAACTTGCCCTAAACTGACCGGGGCGCTTGCGCCAGCTTTCAATTCTCACCCCTTCGAAAGGATCCACATGGCCGGTGGCCTACTTGCTCTGCTCGACGACGTCGCCCTGATCGCCCGCCAAGCCGCCGCGAGCATCGACGATGTCGCCGGCATGACCGCAAAGACTTCTTCTAAGGCCGCCGGCGTGGTCATCGACGACGCCGCGGTGACCCCGCAGTACCTCGAAGGCGTGACGCCGGCGCGCGAGCTGCCGATGATCTGGCGCATCACCAAGGGTTCGCTACGCAACAAGCTGGTCTTCATCCTGCCGGTCGCACTGCTGCTCAACGCGTTTGCGCCGTGGGCGCTGACCCCGATTCTCATGCTCGGCGGCACCTACCTCGCGTTCGAGGGCGCGGAGAAGATTGCGCACAAGCTGTCCTCCGACGCCGACGCGGAAGCCGAAAAAGCCGCCAACAGATCCGATCAGGATGAAGACGCGCTGGTCAAGAGCGCGATCCGCACCGACCTGATCTTGTCCACGGAAATTATGTTCATCTCCCTGGACGAGGTCAAGGACCAGACGGTGTGGATGGAGGCCGCCGTGTTGATCGCGGTGGCGATCTTCATCACCATCGCCGTCTACGGTGCCGTTGCGCTTTTGGTCAAGATCGACGACATCGGCCGCGGCATGATCAAGCGCGGCAACGCCGAAAAGACTGGCCGCGCGCTAGTCAAGAGCATGCCGTACGTGCTCAACGCCATCGGCATAATTGGCACCGTGGCGATGCTGTGGGTGGGCGGCCACCTGCTCATCCGCGGTTTCGACGAGGTATTTGGTTGGCACTGGCCGCACGACGTCATCGCGATGGGCCAGGAGGCGGTCGGCGGCGGCGCGCTGGGCTGGTTGGTGGACACCGGCGTGTCCCTGGTGGCGGGCCTGGTTGTCGGTTTCATTGTGCTGGGCGTGGTGAAGCTGGTGAAGAAGGTGCGCTAGCGTCTGCCTACAATTCCCTCCATGGCAGCCAAGCAGTATTCCCTCGCCCCGTCGACGTGGGGTGCCGGCGTGGAAGTCCCGGTGGACCACGTCTCGCAGGCCGCCCTCTTCTCCGACTTCGCAGGCCGTAAAGGCACCACGTACGTCAATGTGGTGTTGGAGGCGAACCCGCTGAACCGCTCGTGGCGCGTGCGCCGTCGCAGCGGCGGCGAGCTGCCGGGCCCCGTGCTCGGCGAGGTCGCGCCCGAGTGGCGTGCGCACTTTGACGAGGTAGAGCGCGTTCACTCGTCGTTCTTGCAGCCCGCCACGGTGGCGGCGGTCAACCTCAACAAAGACACGGGGCGTTTCGACGTCCACGTGGTCCTGCCGCAGCCGCAGCTCGCAGTGCCGCGCAACAACGCGCCCGAACAGGCAGCGGTGCTGCTGCCGGGCGACATGCTGGTCATCGACACGTCCGTCGGCGAATTCGGGGCCGCGGAGCTTGCCGCCCGCTCCCCCGGCCAGTGGTTCGTGGGGCTTGTGCCTATCGACGGCACTCCGCTGGCCACCCTCGACGGCCGTGTCCTCGGCGCCGTCGCCGGGTCAGACGGCGAGGCTGTGCTCGAGTGGTTGGCAGGCTTCCCCCACGGCGGGCTGTGGGCGCGTGCAGTAGTCCTAGATGGCATGGCCGCCCTCGACGCCGCCGCCCCGGACGAGGGCACAGAGCAGATTCCCGCTTTGCATGCCGCGCCGCAACGACGCCCGGATCCGTGGCAGCTCATCGAGTTCCCCGGCGGCGGCTGGGCCGTCACCGTGGAGCGTGACTTCGCCACCGACCCGGGCGATGAGGTCAAGCCGAAGCACACCGCCCGCTACGTCTCGCTCGGCGGCGGCGGCCGCCCCGAGGAGCTCGCCGCGCCGACGGAGATGTTCGGCCGCGTGGATGAGCCCACCGAAGCCGAAGCGCCGAAACGACCGGAGCCGACCGCCGTGGCGGCGCAAAACACCCGGGGCGGCTACCTCACCGAGGTGGAGAAGGTCCAGCTCAGGAGGAAGAACCGGGGGCGACGGAGGGGCGGACGCCACCGTCGATAAGCAAAAGCTCCTAGGCTCGGAGGTGGACAACTTCCGACAACCGAGGAGGCATGATGGCTGACAAGGGACCGAACCCGCATGTAGTGGATATTGAGAAGGCGACGCTGGACAACGAGGCGTTCCGCGACACGCTGTGGACCGGCAAGAACCTGCAGTTGACTGTGATGACCATCCCGGTCGGCGGCGAAATCGGCGCCGAGATCCACGACGACCACGACCAGTTCCTCCGCCTCGAAGAAGGCGAGCTGCGCGCGCAGATCGGCCCGTCCGAGGACGACCTGGAGATCGACGAAGTGATCAAGGCCGACTGGGCCGCATTCGTGCCGGCCGGCAAGTGGCACAACTTTGTCAACGAATCCGACGCCCCGGCGAAGCTGTACTCCATCTACGCCCCGCCGGAGCACGCCCCCGGCACCCGCCACGAGACGAAGGCGGACGCCGACAACGACCCGGAGGAAACCGCCGCGGTTTAAACGCAGCGCTAGCGAAAGCCCGGAAGCGACAGGTTCGCTTCCGGGCTTTTTCGCACGGCGGCTCAGGTGTGTTTCAGGTGCTAGAGTGCTCTCTGGTTCTAAAATGTCTAACCAACACCTGTAGAAAAGGCGAGCCTCATGCGCACCAAGACAACCCCGAAGATCCTTCTCAGCGCTGGTGTGGCTAGCGCCCTCGTACTGTCCCCTGTGGCCGCACCAAAGGCCCACGCGGAGTCGAGCCTGTCCAGCCTCTCTTCCTCCTCCGGCACCCCCGCGAAGAAACGCGAGAAGAAACCGTGGGTGCCCGTCGAGCCGCCGAAGAAGACCGCGTCGAAGCCGCTGCGCCTACCCAACGGCACCACCATTCAAATCATGGACGACGTGCTGGGCAGATACTCCGCCCACACCGGGTTCCGCACCGGCGACCTCGGCGCGATGGCGCCGATGGGCAACGACGAATTCGCCATGATTTTCGGCGACTCCTTCCGCGGCAACTTCGGCCAAGGATGGATGAGCCCAGTCGGCGTGGTGGCCACCATGGACGAAGACGGATTTATCAAGATCCTCCGCCCCATCGACAACACCTCCGAGGTCAGCGACATGATCTCGTACCACCGCATCAACGACAGCACCTTGATCCCCTCCGACGTGATCAACATCGACGGCACCCTGTACCTGCACGGCACCTTCCACGCCCCCTTCGGCGACGTGGTCTCCTCCAACGTGTGGAAGTCCGACAACGGCGGCACAACCTGGGAAGAAATCAGCTCCACCCCCGGCACGCACTTGCGGGGTATGACGCAGCTGCTCAGCTGGGACAAGGGCCCGGACGGCTACATCTACGCCACCTCCACCAAGTTCGGCCGGAAGTCGCCGGTGTACCTGTGGCGTTTTGCGCCGGAAGACATTGACAAACCGGGCAACTGGGAGGGATACAGCGCCCAGATCGGCGACTTTACCGACAAAGCGGAACCGATCCTGAATGACAACGTGCAGGCTGGCGAGATGTGCCTGCGCTACATCGACGGGCACTGGGTCCTGGTCATGTTCAACGAGGCCACGCTGAGCGTGGAGGTGCGCATCTCCGAGACCTTGGGACGCAACTGGGACGATGTGCGCGTGGCCAAGATCGCGCGGAACGGGTCCTGGAGTAACCCCCAGTCGCCGCTGAACTGGTCGCAGCCCTACGGCGGCTACATCGTGCCGGGCTCTCACCTGGACAACATGGACATTGTTATCTCCCAGTGGAACACCTCCGACAACAGCCGCTACACCGCCACCCAGTTCAACGTGAAGGGGCTGGACAAGGTCTACGGCATCGACGCCGACGCGGTGCGTGAAGAGCCGGAGGTCACAGTGGTCAAGCAGGGCTCTGGGGCCACCGCGGAGATGGAGGCGGAGGACAACCTGGTCAAGGACAAGCCGGAGCTGTTCATGTCCTCCGAGGACAGCGACGCGCTGCGCACGGTGCGCACCGTCGGCATCATCCTCGGTGTGCTCGCTGGCGTCGGTGCCATCGGTGCCGTGACGCTGCCGCTGTATCGGGACATGCTGCCGGAGCCGATCCAGCAGATGCTGCCGATCTAGGCCTTCCGATTAGGCCCAGCGAAGCCCAGTATCATCTCCCCGGTGCAGGAAACCTCAACTCGCTCACCGTGGCCGGCCTTGTGGTCGATGATGCTGGGCTTTTTCATGATCCTGGTGGATTCCACCATCGTTTCGGTGGCCATCCCCGCGATCTCGGAGGGGCTTGGCGCCTCGTACAACGAGGTGATTTGGGTCAACTCCGCGTACCTTTTGGCGTACGCGGTGCCGCTGTTGATCACCGGCCGCCTCGGCGACCGTTTCGGCCCCCGCAACATCTACCTGATCGGTCTAACACTGTTCACGGCGTCCTCGCTGGCGTGTGGTTTGGCGTCGTCCGCAGCCGCGTTGATCACGGCCCGCGCGTTCCAGGGCCTCGGTGGGGCGATGGTCACCCCGCAAACGATGTCGGTGATGATCCGCACGTTCTCTCCGAAAGAGCGCGGCGGCGCGATGGGCGTGTGGGGCGCCACTGCGGGCCTCGCCACTGTGACGGGCCCGCTGTTGGGCGGTGTGCTTGTCGACGCCTCCGGTTGGCCCTGGATCTTCTTCGTCAACGTGCCTATCGGTCTGCTCGGCCTGGTGTTGGCGTGGATCTACGTCCCGCGGCTGGAGAAGACGAACCGGCACTTCGACTGGGTAGGCGTTGCATTGAGCACGGTGAGCATGTTCTGCCTTGTCTTCGGCATCCAGGAGGCGGAGAACTTCAACTGGGACTGGCGCGTGTGGGCGCTGGTGCTCGCAGGTGCGGCGACGATGGCGCTGTTTTTCCGCTGGCAGTCGCGGCAGGGCGGCAGCGCGCTGGTGCCGTTGGCACTGTTCAACGACCGTAACTTCTCCCTGGCCGGTGCCACCATCTCCACTGTCGGATTCGCTGTTTCCACCTACATCATTCCGTGGATGATCTACGTGCAGACGGTGCAGGGCTTCACCCCCACCCAGGCGGCGCTGCTGGTGCTGCCGTCGGGTGTGGTCTCCGGACTGCTGTCGCCCTGGATTGGCAAACTCACCAACACGCACGACCCGAAGCCCTTCGCGATCACCGGCCTGTCCCTGGCGGCGGTGTCCATGGGTATCTCCGCGCTGATCACCACCCCGGCGGTGGATCCCCGCTGGATGTACGCGGTCGCCGTGGTCTACGGCGTGGCCAACTCGTTGATATGGGGCCCGCTTTCCATGATCGCCACCCGCAACCTGGACCCGCGCCTGGCCGGCGCCGGCTCGAGCGTGTACAACACCACCCGCCAGATCGGCGCGGTGATCGGCTCGGCGGCGATCGCGGTCATGATGTCGTCGCAGCTCGCCGCAAAGCTTGGCGATGGGGCGGGCGCGGGTGATTTCGCCGCCACCGGTCAAGCCACAGGCCCGCTCCCAGAGGCGCTGCATGAGCCGTTCGCGCTGGCGATGGGCAACTCAATCTGGCTGCCATGCGCCGTCATCGCGGCCGGCGCTGTCGCCGCCTGCTTCTTCGCGCGGACGAAATCCTGGAACGACTAACTACACGCCGCCGGGCAGCGGGATGCGTTCCCAATCCCCCAACTCATCGCGGCGGTAGATCAACTTGTCGGCGTGCTCCCGGTTGCCCCAGAGCTGGAAGAACTCGAAGTGCTCCGGCTCGATACACCACATGTTGAGCCTCTCGCCGTCGAACTTCCTATGCGCGGTGCCCTTCACGCGCACGGAGCGGCGCAGCGGCTGCCACCAGAAGTTCAGCGCCGCGCCCCCGGACACCTCCAGCTGCTTCACGGTGGCGGTTCGCTTCCCAGTGCCGAAGTGGAACCCGTCGGAATTCAGGTGGAGTAGATCGACGATGCGCACCTCGGGAAGCCCGCGCTCGTCTACAGTGGCGAGGGAGACGGCGGAGACGTCGCGAAGCCCCTCGTCCACGGCGTACTCGAACCACTCGGCGAACAACACGTTGGGGTCGCGGGGCAGCGAGGCGAAGTCAACCTCGATACGCGAGGTCTGCCACTTCTCTAACCCCGCGATATAGTCCTGCGACAGGTAAATCATGGCGCAAGCGTATCAACGAAACGCCCCACAATCATCAAAATCACATGCGATACCAGCCACACAACAGGTATGTATGGTCCCATGGCAGAGCGCACCCGCAAGCCCCGCGCTCGGAAGAAGCGCATCGAGGGCACGTACCCCATTGACACCGGCACGGCCACAATCGTCGCGGACCCTGAGCGCGACGGCGCCTATGTGCTGGAAGTCAACCGGGTGCCGTCGTCGTACGTCGTGCCCGGCGCGCCGGAGGTGCTGGAGTACGACTACATGCGGTGGATCGCGGACTTCATTGAGGTCGCTGACCTGCCACAGCCGTTTACTGCGGTGCACTTGGGCGCGGCTGGCTGCGCGCTTCCGAGCTACGTGCAGCACCGGTGGGACAGCCGCAACATCGCCGTCGAGCTGGACCGGGGGTTGGCCCGCCTGGTGCGCAACGCCTTCGACCCGCCGGTGGAAATCGCGGTGGCGGAAGCCCGCGCGTTCACCCACGCGCTCGCGCCGGGCTCGGTAGACGTTATTGTGCGCGACGCTTTCGCAGGCCCCGACACTCCCCGACCGCTGACCACGGTGGAGTTCTACCGGGCGGCGCACCGGGCGCTATCGCCGGGCGGGTTGTTCGTGGCCAATATCGGCGATGTGGCCGGCCTGCCACGCACGCGCGCCACCCTCGCCGGGCTGCAGCAGGTTTTCGCTCACACCGCCGCGATGTTGACGGGACGGGGCTACGGCAACGTCGTCGTCGCCGCATCCGATGCGCCGCTGGCAGGCGCACAGTTGCCTATCGACGGCACTTCGCCCCTCCACGATTAGCCCCCTAGAACTCGAATTCGGTGCCCAAACTCGGCTGGTAGAACGCGGCCCGCTGCGCAGTGAGCTCCTTGAAGTGAGGCGAGGTGACCTCCTGCAGCGCGGCGATGTAGTCCGGCACGATGCCCTTGGGCAGGCGCAGCCCCATGGTCAGGTGCGGGATCCAGCGCTCCCCGCGGCCCTCCGGGTTGGCGGCGCTGACGGCTCGGGCTGCGCGCCCAAGATCCTCCGGTGCCTCAAGCAGCCAAGCCACGGTCTGCTTGGACTTGGTGCCGAAGATGGCGATGCCGGAGCGTCGTAAAGCTGCAGGCAACACCCGCGGCAAAAGGTCGCTCGCCGCGGCGATGGCGTGGCGGTGCATGGTGGGCGCAAAGGTGACAGAGATGTGCGGGCGCTGGTGCTGCCGCGGGAAACCGCGCTCGGCGAGCTCGGTGTAGATCGCGCGGACAGCCTGCTCCTCCGCCTCGGGTAGGCGCAGCAGAATGTTCTCGGGCGACATTGGGCCGAGGGTACCCGCTTATCGCGCGTACCATGGGGCGCTCACGCGAACGAAAGGAACAACAATGCAAAACGATCCCGCAAAGCCCGGCTACACCACCAAAGGCAGCCCGAACAAGCCGGTCGATCACGATGAGGACCAGTTCGCCCAAGACACCGGCTCCGCGCTCGGCTACGGCGAGACCGCAGAGGAGACGGTGGACGACACCACCAACGAGCAGGAGTAATTCCGCTCAGACCTCCCAGCGAACCTCGCTGGGGTCCTTGTCCTCGCGCCAGCCCCTCCAGGATGCCTGGCGCACTTTTTTGTCCGCGGTGGCGCCGGCAAGCTGCACCTCGGCGACGAACTTCGGGGTCACCCACCAGGCGTCGCTCGCGTCGGAGGCGGGGATGTCAATAGGTGGGGTCTTACGCTCGACGCGGCGCAGCTTGCGGCCGATCTCGGCGAGCTGGGCGTTGGAAAACCGGTGCCCACCCGTCCCGCGTAGCGCAGCTCGCCAGCGCCGTCCGGCACCGCGACCAACAGCGAGGCGATGCCGCGCTTGCCGGTGCGCACACCGACGACCACCACCTCCTGGTGCAAGGCGCGCTTGACCTTCAGCCACGCCCGCGAGCGCTCCCCCGGCGCGTAGGCGGCGTCGGTGCGTTTGGCCACCACGCCCTCTAGACCGAGCTCCTCGGCGGTGCGCCATGCGGTGTCGAAGGAGCCGGTGTACGCGGGCGGAATGACCACGCGCTCGGTCTCGGTGAATTGCTCGAGCAGCTCGCGGCGGGTGCGCCAGGGCTCGGCGGTGAGGTCGCGCCCGCCCAGGCGCAGCAGGTCGAAGACAATGTAGCGCAGGTTTGCCTCTGTGTCGTGAGCGCCGTGTTGGTCGGCGCGGTGCAGGGCGGAGAAGTCTGGCCTGCCGTCTGCGTCGAGGGCGACGAGTTCGCCGTCGACGCAGCCGCCGTCGCCAAGCAATTGTGCGAGCTCGTCCGTGTGGGGAAAGAGGTTCGTGTAGTCCTTGCCGCTGCGGCTGCGCAGCCGGACCGTGTCGCCGACGTCGGCGAGGATGCGGTAGCCGTCCCACTTCATCTCGTAAGCGAACTCGGCGCCGTCTTGCTGCTCGAGGGCGATCTCGCCGCGAGTGGCTGCGGTAGGCAGCATCGGCGCCAGCGGTGTTGCACTGGGCGCGGCGCTGGGTTGGCTGCGTGTGAGCTTGAGCAGCCAATTCTTCTCGTCGGTGCGGATGAGCGCGAAGCGGCGCGGGATGCCGCCCAAACCGCCGCCGTCGCGGCCGTGGAGGATGGCGATGATTTCCCGGTCCCGCCACTTTTCAATCTCGCAGGTGCCGATGTCCCAGATTTTCACCGTGCCCGCACCGTACTGGCCCTTCGGGATAGTGCCCTCGAACTCGGCGTACTCGATCGGGTGGTCCTCGGTCTGCACAGCGAGGCGGTTGACGTCGGTTTCTAGCGGCGGGCCTTTCGGCACGGCCCAGGACACGAGCACCCCCTCGTGCTCGAGGCGGAAATCCCAGTGCAGATGGGAGGCGTCGTGCTCGCCGATGACGAAGATCGGCTCGCCCGCGCGCGGGGCCGGGGCGGCGTCGGGCACGGGCTCGCCGGTCTTGTCCTTGTCGCGCATGGAGCGGTAGGTGGCCAGCCGATCCTCCCCCGGCGCGCCGAGGACCGCAATGGGGTCGAGGCCGTCTTCGACGCGCGCGATGACCTCCTCAAACTCCAGCTGCCGCAACGCCGGGTCCGCGATCTCCTCCCACGTGCGCGGCGCCGCCACCGTGGGGCGCTCGCGCCCGCGCAGCGAGTACGGGCTAATGGTGGTTTTCTTTCCGTTGTTCTGGCTCCAGTCGATGAACACCCGCCCCTTGCGCTCCGCCTTCGCCATGGCGGCGGTGATGCGGTCCGGGTGCGCGCGCTGCAGGTGCTGCGCGAGGGTCTTGGCCACCTCGGTCACTGCCTCTGCGTCGCTGGTGCCGTCCAGGCCCGCGTACAGGTGAATGCCTTTGGACCCAGAGGTCACCGGCACGCAGGTCAGCCCCATGTCTTCGAGGATCTCGCGGCACTCCAGCGCGATTTCTGCGGTGTCGTGCAATTCAACGCCGGGGCCCGGGTCGAGGTCCAGCACCAGCCGGTCCGGGTTGTTCGGTTTCCCGTCCGCGCCGAATCGCCATTGCAGAGTGTGCAGCTCGAGTGCCGCGACTTGGGAAAGCCACGCGAGGGTGGCGGAGCCGTCGATAAGCGGATACGCGTTGACGCTCGTGGTGTGTTGGATGGTGCCGGTGGGTATCCACGCGGGCGCGGAATCCTCGAGGTCTTTGCGAAAGAAGCTTTGCTTATCGACGCCTTCGGGCCACCTCTTCCTGGTCACCGGCCGCCGCCTCGCCTGCGGGATGAGCACGTCGGCGACCGCCTGGTAGTAGCGCATGACATCGGCCTTTGTAGTGCCGGTAGCCGGGTACAGCACTTTTCCGAGGTTGCTCACGGTGAGCTCGCGGCCGCCGACGCGGACCTTCTGGTCATTGCCCATGGCCCCACTGTAGAGGCGTGCGTAGAGTAAGGCGCATGCGCGCAGTTTGGACCGGTTCCGTCACATTCGGCCTTGTCAACGTCCCCGTCAAGGCGTACGGGGCGACCGAGGACCACGATTTGTCATTCCACCAAGTCCACGACAAAGACGGCGGGCGCATCCGCTACGAACGGCGCTGCGAGGTCTGCGGAGAAAAGGTGGAGTACAAGCACATCGACAAAGCGTTTGAGGAAGACGGGGACACGGTCGTGCTCACCGACGAGAACTTCGACTCCCTGCCCGAAGCCGACAACGACGAGATTGAAGTTGTGCAGTTTATGCCCGCGGACCAGATCGATCCGTTGATGCTGGAGAAGTCCTACTACCTGGCGCCCGAGGGCAAGACACCGAAGTCATATTTGTTGCTGCGGCAGACCTTGCTGAATTCGGATTTGATCGCCGTGGTGCGCTTTGCCCTGCGGAAAAAGACCAGGTTGGGCGTGCTGCGGGTGGTGAACAAGGTGATCGTGCTGCAGGGGCTGATGTGGGCCGACGAGGTACGCGAGCTCGACTTCGACGACGAATTTAAAGGCACCAAGTCGCGCGCGAAAATCGGCGAGAAGGAGCTGAAGCTGTCCAAGCAGCTCGTGGAGAGCTACGCCTCCGACTTCACGCCCGAAGAGTTCGAAGACGACTACCAGGCGGAGCTGCGCAAACTCATCGACGCGAAATTCGAAGAGGGCGAGACCCTAGACACCGAGGCGACGTTCGGCGCGGAGGGTTCAGATGACGGTTCCGAGGACGATGACAACGTGGTGGACCTGATGGCCGCGCTGAAAGCGTCGCTGGACAAGCGTGGCGGCGGGCAGAAGGGTAAGAGCGCCTAAGTCCGCGCCCCGCTTCCCTCGCGACAGTTGACAATAAGCTTAGGCTTACCTTAGTGTCACTATAGTTCCTGCAACTTAGCTTATGCTAACATCACTTAACGAAGGGAAACGTGGTGAAACGTTCACACCGGATCGGCACCCTCGCCGTCTCACTCGCGACCGTCTGCGGCCTGGTCGCTTGCTCGGGCACCGAAACAACCCCCACTGCCGGCAACGAAACCGGCACTGAGGTCAGCACCGGAGTCAGCACAGAGGCGGGCGGCACCGCTGCCACAACTCAGACCCGATCTGCTGAGGGCGCGGTCACCGTCACCGACGCCGCCGGCCGCACGCTTCAGTTCGACGAACTTCCGGAGCGCATCGTGCTGGCGGAGGGCCGCGCAGCTTTCGCCACTGCCCTGCTGCAGGACAATCCGCTGGACAATGTTGTTGCCTACGGCCAGGACTTGGAAAAGGCGGCCGGGGCGTTCCGCGAGAAGCTCTTCGAGATGCAGCCAGAAGCGAAGGACATGCCGGAGATCGGCATGATCCAAAAGGGCGACGTCACCGTGGAGAACCTGCTGGCGCAAAAGCCGGACGTGGTGATCATGACGCTGGACCAGAAGAAGTCCGTGGAAGAAAGCGGCTTCATCTCAGACTTGGACGCGGCCGGCATCACCTACGCGTTCATTGATTTCCGCCAGAAGCCGCTGGAAAACACCACGGTGTCCATGCAGCTGCTGGGCGACCTGCTCGGCCAGAGCGAGCGTGCGCAGAAGTACAACGAGTTCTACCAGGCCAAGGTCAAGGAGATCACTGACCGGGCGGCGAAGATCGTCGATAAGCCGGATGTGCTGCTGTGGACAGCCGCCGGGTTCAGCGATTGCTGCGCCGTCGCCGGGGATGTGCACCTGGGCACGCTGATCACCGCCGCGGGCGGGCACAACTTGGGCCCCGAGGTGCTCGGCCCGGAGACGAAGACCCTCACCCCGGAGAAGCTGGTCGAGCTCAATCCGGACAAGCTCATCGTCACCGGCGGCGAGTGGGCGCGCGACCCGAACAAGGCGGACACCTTCCGCCACGTCGAGCTGGGCTACCAGTCCAACCCCGACCTTGTGCTCGAAACGTGCGAAGGCCCGCTGCAGCAGCCGGGCATGGAGCTTCTCGACGCACCAAAGGAAGGCAACTACTTCGCCATCTACCACCAGTTCTACGACAATCCCTTCAACGTGTTCGCCCTCGAGGCGTTTGCGAAGTGGCTGCACCCGGACGAGTTCGCGGACCTGGACCCGGCGCAGGACTTCAAGGACTTCCACAAGGAGTGGCTGCCGTTCGAGTACAGCGGCGTGTTCTTCGTCGACCCCGCACACCCGGAGGCGATGTAGGGCATGACCACGCACGTGCCCGCAAAACCCGACGTGGCCGAGGACACCCGCCGGACCGCGATTGACAGTTACCTCAAGCGCGGGCGGAAGAAGTCCTTCGCCATTGCCGGCCTGCTGGTCGCGGTAGTGGTGAGCTTCCTGTTCGCCGTTGTGGTCGGCCCGATCGACATCGCCGCGGCCGAAGTATTTAACGCGGTGTTCCACCCAGAGCGGGTGGACGAGCAGACCCTGGTGGTGATTCGCACGCTGCGCTTGCCGGCCGCGGTAATGGCGGTGCTGTGCGGTGCCGCGCTGGGGCTTGCGGGCGGGCAGATGCAGACGATTTTGGACAACCCGCTGGCGGAGCCGTTCACCCTCGGTATCTCGGCCGCAGCGGCGTTCGGCGCCGCGCTGTCCATCGTGATGGGCTGGTCGCTGGTGGCCAACCCGCAGTTCAACCTCGCCGCCACCGCCGCGCTGGCGGCGCTGATCGCCGTGGCGATTGTGGCGGGCGCTTCAGTGTGGCGCGGCGCCACGGCCGAGTCGATGATTCTGCTCGGCATCGCCCTGTCCTTCTTCTTCCAGGCCTTGCTGTCGCTGCTGCAGTACGGCGCCAACGTTGAGGCGCTACAGCAGATCGTCTTCTGGACCCTGGGGTCGATGCAGCGCGCAAACTGGACAGCGAACATCATCCTCGCTGTTGTCCTCGCTGCGGCGATCCCGTTCTGCGTGGCCAACGCGTGGCGCCTGACCGCGCTGCGGCTTGGCGACGACCGCGCCGCCGCCCTCGGCATCGACGTCAAACGCCTGCGCCTTGCCACCCTGCTCGTCGCATCGTTTTTGGCGGCCGCGTCTGTGGCGTTTACCGGCATCATCGGGTTCATCGGGCTCGTCGGGCCCCACGTGGCGCGCATGCTCGTGGGCGAAGACCAGAAGTTTTTCCTCCCCGCCGCGGCCGCCGCGGGCGCGATGCTGCTGAGCTTGGCCTATGCCGTGTCGCTGTCTATCATCCCCGGCCTGGCCATCCCGATCGGCATCATCACCTCGCTGGTCGGCGTGCCGTTTTTCGTGTTCCTCATCTTCACCCGTACCCGCCGGAAGGGGGCCTAAAACCATGACTGTTAGCGCGCAGAACCTCTCCGTTTCCTACGGACGGTCCACCATCGTGCACTCGTTGTCGTTCGGCCCGCTCGAGGGCGGGACGGTCGTCGGCCTGATCGGCCCCAATGCCGCCGGCAAGTCGACGCTGGTAAAAGCCATCGCCGGGATTAAAAAGCCGACGGCGGGGTCGGTGACCATCAGCAAGGGCGGCGCGGAGCTCACCGGCAGGGACCGCGTGGAGGCAATCGGCTACGTGCCGCAGGACCTGTTGAGCAGCGCCACGCTGACCGCGTTCGAATCGGTCATGGTCTCCGCCCGCCGCCGCGGCGTCGACGGGTGGGACCCGCTGGAGCGCACCGCCGATGTCATGCACCGTTTGGGTATCACGCATCTGTCCGACCGGCTGGTCTCGGACATGTCGGGTGGTCAGCGCCAGCTCGTCGCCGTCGCACAGATGCTGGTGCGCGAGCCGAGCGTCATGCTTCTCGACGAACCCACGTCCGCCCTCGACCTACGCCACCAAGTCGAACTGCTCCAGCTCATCTGCCACGAAGTCCGCGGGACCAACCGGGTAGCGCTGGTGGCCATCCACGACCTGAACCTCGCCGCCCGCTACTGCGACGAGCTGCTCGTGCTCAAGGCCGGCCGCCTCGTCGGCCAAGACACACCCCATGCGGTGCTCACTCCCGACCTGCTCGAAGACGTGTACGGCTTCCGCGCCCGCGTCCTAGACGACGCCGGTGTGCCCGTGGTCTGCCCCGTGTAGGGAGGACAAGTGGGGCGTGGTTAGCCCCACTGCGGGTTGTCCACGTCCACGCCTTCGGCCGCCGCGTGGGCGGTGACCAGCTCGAGCAGGTAGTCCTGCGCGCCGCCGTAGGCTTCGTGGAAGCGCGCGTCGCCAACGTACATGCGCGCGAGGATGAGCTGGCGCGCCGGGGTGACGTCGTACCACTGGGCGATGCTTGCGCGGTGGCGCTCCACCAGGGCTTCGGCTTCCTCGGAGCCGGGTTCCACGCCTGCGTCGCGGGCTTTGACCAAGTCCGTGGCGAGCGCGTCCTGTTCTTCCTGCAGGCGTTTGAAGTCGCCTTCGCCCATCTGCGAGAGCTTTTCTTGGGACTGCGCCCACTCCGGGGTATCTCCCCAGCGCTGCTCGGCTTCTTCCTGGTAGGCGGGCATATCCTCGCCGAGGTACTTCTTCATTGCGTCCATGTCGATGGATCCTTTCGTTGCGTTGTCAATGAGGTGCTGGACAGATGTGAGTTGGGCGTCGAGCGTGCGCCGTCGAGAAGCGAGTGCTTCTTGGTGGTGCTTGAGGGCGCGGGTGAGGGTGGCTCCGGAGGCGTCGAGAAGCTGCGCGATCTGCGCAAGCGGCACGCCGACGCCGCGGTAGAGGGCGATGGCCGCACCGCGCTCGAGGTCCGCCTCGCTGTAAACGCGGTGGTCGGCCCACGTGCGCGCGGGTGCGATGAGGCCGAGCGCCTCCCAGTGGCGCAGCGCCTTGGTGGAAACCCCGAGAGCCTCGGCGGCCTCGCCGATCGTGTACTCGATACCATCTGTCATGAATGCGATTGAACAGCTTGCCGCAGGGGCAAGCGCAAGTTGGGAGCGATGATGGACGAAATCCGCGTGGGCGACGCCGAGCGTTCGGACGCGCTGGACCGGCTGGGCACGCTATTCGCAGACGGCTACCTGGATGTGGGCGAGTTTGAGGAACGCACAGGTCAAGCCGCCGTTGCGCGCACGCGCGGGGAGCTTTCGGTGCTTTTCGACGACCTCCCGGCCGAACCCGCGGCATTGGAGAAGCGGACGCCGTCCGAGATCGAGCTGGATGAGAAACTCGCAGCGAAGCGGAAGATGGACACCGCGATCTACACCACCCTCATCGGCGGCCTGGCGGTCTATTTTGTGCTGCAGATTGGGCTGGATCTGGACTACGCCTGGGTGGTGTGGCCGGTGATGGGCATACTCGCGGTCGCTTGGTACGCCATCTTCGACATCTCCCACGAGGAATACAAGGTCCTCGAGGAACTGCTGGAGAAGGAGCGTGCTGATCGCGCCGAGCGGCTGAAACTCGCCGCCGAGCGCCGCAAAGAGCTTGGGAAATAGCCGCGAGTTCCTGTGCGCGCCGGTTAGAGTGGGTGCATGCGTTTTCGTCGCGCGCTCGCGCTTGTTGTAGTCGGTTCTGTCGGTGTGGTTTCGGGTTGCGCTGGGGGTGGCGAGCCCGAGACCGTGGTGGTCACGTCCACGCAGTGGGTGGATCCGGATTCGGGCGCGGTTGTGGAGTCTGGCGAGGATTCGGCACCAGTCGAGGCATCTGAGGCCGCGCCCGAAGCACCAGCCGAAGAAGATGCACCTGCCGATAGCCCTGCGGAAGACGCGCCGGTAGTCGTCGACTCGAACGGTGACCTGCTCGTCACCGGCAACGTGGAGGCGTGGTCGACCGAACAGGCCCGGAAGGGCCGCCCTGCTCCGGCCAACGAAGACCCGGACAACGTGTACTACGTGCTGGTCTTCGACTCCCCTGCCAACATCACGGCGACTAAGGCCGGAAGCCAGGTGGCGCAGGAAAGTCCCTTCGCCCGCCTCGGGTCTGTGCAGCACTGGGATTTCGGAACCTCAGATCACACCAACGGCTGGGACGAATACGTAGGAAAGCGGGTGCGGCTGCGGGTTCCACCTAGCCACTTCTCGTACTCATCCGACATGAGCCTGCCCTTCGGCAGCCAGCTCATGCTCAACGACAACGCCGAAGTGGGCATTGAAGTGCTAAATTAACCCCCCTCGAACGGGTGTTCTATTTTCGAATGGCCGTGTCGGGCGCGTTGTTAGATTGAGTTCATCACTTTCAGACAACCGCGTTCTTGACGGGGAGGAGGGGCCATGACCAGCGAGATCACCCGATGCGTCAACGAGATTGCTTCAGCGCTGCGCACGCTCAGCACGCTGTTCGAGGACCCCTCCACCCTCGAATTCGAAGACGTCCGGCACGACATAGAGCGCTTGGAGGAGCAGTTTAAGAAGAAGGCATCTATCGACGCAGCATTCGCTTTCATCGCCGACCGGGACGATGCCGGTCGTGTCGTCGGCGCCAACTACCCGAACGCGTATCTGCAGCAGTGCCTGGACCTGTCCAAGGGTGAGGCCTACAACCGCCTCGAGCGTGGCCGGTTGCTGTACGGCGCACCGCCGGAGCCCACCCCTCCCCCGCCCGAGGACGTGGAGGACCTGTTCGACATGACCGGTGAAGACGCCGAGGCCGAAGCCGCAGCGGAGGCTGCGGCCGAGGAAGCGCGCGCCCGCCAGAAGAAAGCGCGCGAGAACTCGTCGAAGGTCAGCGCGGAAAAGCAGGACATTATTCGCCGCGAGCTGGACAAGCTGCTCAAGGCCGCGGCCTGCGAGCGCACCCGCATCCACGCTGAGGCCATGGAGGAGGCCCTGCACCGCAGCCCCGAAGACCTGCGCTTGTTCGTGCGCAAGGCGGTGAACGCGGCGAACCGGAAGCACGCGCCCCACTCCAACCCGAACGCTGGGTTTGAAAAGAGGAGTGTCACCTTTGGCCGTCGCAAGGCAGACGGCATGGTCGACATCCACATCAACGCCACCGCCGGCCACGCGGCGCTGATGAAAGCGCAGATGGACAAGGGGCTGGCGCCGAACTCGAACCTGCCGGAGGAACTGCAGGGCGAGGCGGATTCGCGCACACCGGAGCAGCGCCGATTCGATCAGTTCTTCGCTATCTTTGAGCAGTACGAGGAGAAGTGTCAAAAGTCGAACGACGGTGCCGCCTCCGTGGTGCTTGCGCTGACGTTGGACGACCTCGCGGACGGCGATGCCGCGATGCTCTTCGACACCAACACCGGCATCGAAGTGGACTGCTTCGACCTCGTGCGCCTAGGCATGGACGGCACAACCGACTTCCTGCTGCAGGTCGACGGGGTCAGCTCCGTGCCACTGTGGATGGGGCGCACCAGCCGGCTGGCGTCGGTGGCCCAGCGCATCGCCATGTTCGCGGTGCAAGGGGTCTGCTCCTGGCTCGGCTGCACCGCGGCCATGTCGGAGTGCGAGGCCCACCACATTCTCGCGTGGATCAAAGGTGGAAACACCGACATTGAAAACCTCACCGGGCTATGCCGCGAGCACCACAGGTGCAACAACGACCACAGAGACGGCTCCTTTAACAAGGGCTACATGGATTTCGACCCGCAAACGGGCAGGTCAGGGTTCCGACGGCGCCCCGGTGACCCGTTGCAATTCAACCAATCGGTCCCGGCGAAACATTCGGCGGTGAGCAGGATCTATGCCGCGAAAGGCAGGTGCGAGTGCGCCAAACACACTGGTCGCGACCCCGCGTTTTACCCGCCCGGCCACCCGCCGATGAAGGACACCTGGACACCGATGCGTGTGTGACGCCTCCGGGCGTAGCGTGGTCGGCATGCGCATTTACACCGTGGGCCACTCCAACCTCGACTTCGACGACTTCACCGCGATGCTCTCTGCCGCCGGGGTGAAGTCCATTGTTGACGTGCGCAAACTCCCCGGATCACGCAAGTATCCGTGGTTCAACGACGACCACCTCGCCGCGCACCTGCCCACCCACGGCATCGCCTACAGCCGCAGCGAAGGCCTCACCGGCCGCCGCAACGTCTCACACACCGTCCCCTTCGAGGTCAACGGCAACTGGCGCAACCGCAGCTTCCACAACTACGCCGACCATGCCCTCGGAAACGAATTCGCCGACGCCCTCGCCGAACTCCGCGACCACGCCGCCGAGACCCCCACCGCCGTGATGTGCTCCGAGGCGGTGTGGTGGCGCTGCCACCGCCGCATCATCGCCGACCACCTCATCGCCCACGGGGACGAGGTGGGCCACATTATGGGGACGACGGCGGAGGGGGCGTCGATAAGCAATGCAACCTTGAACGAGGGCGCCGTCGTCGGCGACGACCTCCTCGTTCGCTACCCAGAGTTAACCTGAGCGAAACCTCACCGCAAAACGCCCTTTCTAAGGTTGCTCTCACACAATCCGACCAAAAGAAAGGCCCCTCGTGTCCGCCCGCTTCCGCATCCAGCTGATCTCCGCGACCACCGCTGCCGCCCTCGCCGCCGCCTTCACCCCCTTCGCCCCGGCGGCGCTGGCGGCCGAGACCTCCGAGTTCACCATCTCCAACGTCACCGACTTCCACGGCTACTGGGAGGAAACGAAGTACGTCCCGGGCGCCGCCCACCTCAAGTGCGCCGTGGACAAGGCCGCCGAGGGCAAAACCCACGTCTTCACCTCCGCCGGCGACAACATCGGCGCCTCCCCCTTCGCATCGAAGCTGCTGGACGACGCCCCCACCCTGGAGATCCTCAACCTGATGAACCTGCAGGTCTCCGCGCTGGGCAACCACGAGCTCGACGAGGGCGCCGACGACTTCTCAAACCGCGTCACCGCTGCCTCCGACTTCGACTTCCTCGCCGCCAACGCCGAGACCGTGAAGAACACGAAGGACTACGTGATCAAGGACCTCGACGGCGCGAAGGTCGCCTTCGTGGGCACCATCACCGACGACATGCCAAACCTGGTCAACCCGAAGTCCATCGAGGGCATCACCTGGAACGACCCGGTCGCAACCACGAACGAGCTCGCCGAGCAGCTAAAGGATAGCGGCGAGGCCGACGTGGTCATCGCGCTCGTACACGAGGGCGGCATCAAGGCCGACGAGTTCTCGGACGCCGTCGACGTGGCGTTCCTCGGCCACTCCCACCAGTCCATCGAGCCCGCCGGCGAGAAGCCGCTGCTAATCCAGGCCGGCTCCTACGGCACCAACCTCGCCAACGTGGACCTGAGCTTCGACCGCGCCGCCAAGAAGCTGACCGTGAAAAACGCCGAGCTTCTCGACGCCGACACGATCCGCGCCTGCGACACCCCGCAGCCCGAAATCGACGCCGTGATCAAGGACGCCCTGGACAAGGCCGGCACCGAGGGCAAGAAGGTCATCGGCCGCGCGGACGCGCACCTGTACAGGGCGGGCGACAAGGAGTCCCAGCTCAACAACTACATCGCAGAGGCCACCAGGCAGGGCGTGAGCAACAACTCCTCCGTCACCGCCGACATCGGCGTGATGAACGCGGGCGGCGTCCGCGCCGAGATCGAGGCCGGCGACGTCACCTACGAGCAGGCCTTTTCCGTCCAGCCGTTCGGCGGCGAGAACACCTACGTCGAGCTGAAGGGCTCGGACGTGGTGGCCGCGCTGGAGGAGCAGTGGCGCGACGACCCGGACCGCCCGATGTTCCCGCTGGGCATCTCCGACAACGTCTCCTACACCTACGACCCGGCCGCGCCGGTCGGCTCGAAGATCACCTCGGTCACCGTCAACGGCGCCCCGATCGACCCGGAGAAAACCTACGTGGTGGCTGGCTCGACCTTCCTCCTCGCCGGCGGCGACAATTTCAAGGCCTTCACCAAGGGCACCGAGCCCGCGAACCTCGGTTACGTGGACCTCAACGCGCTGGTCGAGGCGCTCAGCGGAGGCCAGCAGCAGCGCACCGGCCAGTCCAACGTGGGCGTCCACATCCCCGCCCCGCTCACCGCAGGCAAGGAGGCAACCATCGAGCTCAGCTCCCTCCTCTTCGACAAGGGCGAGCGCGCCACCACCGCCACCGCATCGCTTGGCGACGCCTCCGGTTCCGCCACCATCTCCCCCAACAACGCCGATTTGACCCCCAACGAGTTCGGCACCGCCACCGTGAAGCTGACCGTCCCGGCGGGAATGTCTGGCACCCAGGAGCTGCGCATCACCACCGACGCCGGCACCGAGGTGATCGTACCCGTCGAGGTCGCGCCCGCCGCGGGGCAGGCTGAGCCGAACGAGCCCGCCCCCGCTGCTGAGAACGGCTCGAGCACCGGCGACCTCGGCTGGGTCATCCCGGTAGCTATCGCCGGCGCCTTCGGACTAGCCAACCTGATGGCGCTTCTGTTCCCGTTTGCGGTGGATGGGGTGCTGGGGCCGATCGCTAAGCGCTAGCTCTCTTGCTTGCGGCGGGTGGCCATGAAGAACCCGGCCGCCACCAGAGCCAATGCGCCGAGGCCGAGCACCACGTAACGCAGGGAGGCGGCGGGCTCGGAGGACTCGCCCCCAGAAGTCCCAGTAGCCCCAGTCTCCCCCGAAGAGCCCGCGACCACGCCGCGGATCCACTCGGCCTGCTCCGCCACCGGCGCCACCGCCACCGCGGCGTTCGAGGTCATCTCCTCTTCGGTGGGGTTGTCCGGGTCCTCGAACAGCCCGGCCGACATCACGCCGGCGACCTTGCCGTCGGCGAAGATGGCGCCGCCGGAGTCGCCCGGCTGGATCCGCGCCCCGCCGTTCAATGCGACGTCGAGGGCGGTCGGGGCGTCGAAAAGCGCGAGCGGCGATTCCCCGCGCACCGTCGCCTCCGCGGCGGGCAGCTTGGTCGAGCCGCCCGAGCCGTCGGAGGACCAGCCGTAGATGTTCACTTCCCCGCTCGGCACCGTGTCCGCAACCGTTGCGTAGGTGGAAAGCCCCATGTCTTCGGCAGTGTGCAAAAGCGCGATATCGCCGCGGGGCGCGACCTCGTGGCGGTCCACTTTGAACACCTTCTGGTTCTCGCCCTGGCCGGTGCGCACCGAGCCGCCCGGCTTCGCGGCCGCCTCGACGCAGTGGCGGGCGGTGATCACCCAGTGCGGGTCGATGGCGGTGCCGGTGCACACGCCGTCGTCGGGGTCGGAGTCGTCCACGCGCACCGAGACCACCGGCTGTGCCTCAGCCGCGTCGCCGGCAAACTGCTCGGATTCCATCGCCCACGCCGGCTGCGCCGCCAAAGCGACACCAACTGCAACACTAAACGCCAACTTTTTCATTATTTTCCTTTCCAACCACCGCCGTAAGGCGGCGAACAATACTTTCCATCGGCCCGCGCCGGAACACGGCGAGCCAGCCGTACGCGATCACTGCGGCGCCGATCACACTCGCCCACACCCCGGCCCACTGCGCGCTCAGCACGTGCAGGCAGTACAGCGTCAGCGTCATCCGCCCCAGCGGCGCGAGCCACCCCAGCCATCGCCCCGCAAGGCAGCACAGGGAACAAATGCCTATCGACGCCCCGGCGGTCCCCACCACGTCGGCAAGCCCACCGGTGTGGCCGGTGGCGTCGAGAAGCGGGGGCAGCGGCACCCACCAACGCAGTGCAACATCGGCCGCGAACAGCGCGCACCCGACGACCGCCCCGGCGCGCAGCGGCATGTGGCGCGCGAACAGGATCCCGACGACCATGAGCACGGCCCACATCAGCGGCGGGTACGGCGAGACCGACGGCGCAAGCGCCGCCGATCCCAAAGCTCCAGCACAGGCGAGCCACACAAGCCACGGCGAATCCAGCCTCGGCGCCCACGCAAGCACGATCATGCAGACCCCGATCGTGCCCAGGACCACCTCGATGGTCCCGGAAAACGGCACCAGCGCGAAGTGCAGCACCACGAGGCACGCCCCGCGCACCACGAACTGCGCCGGCCGGGCCCGCATGAGCCCCATGGACACCCCGGCGAGGAACGCGAAGAGCCCCGCGGGGAAGCCGAAGAGCACCTGCGCTGTAAGCCCGTCGTGCACGGTGAGGTGCGCGACGATCATCGCGACGAGCGCCACGGCCCGGGCCGCGTCGATTCCAACGATTCTGGTCTGCATGGGGATTCAAGCTAGAAACCCCGGTGTTGCGCCCGCGTTAACCCGGATGTTTATGTCTCCGCAACATCGCGGCGCATACGATCGCAACCATGACAATTCGGGTGCTCATCGTGGACGACGAGGCCTTCCTCGCCGACGCCATCGCCACCGGCCTGTCGCGCGCCGGCTTGCAAACCCGCGTCGCCTACGACGGGTTCGAGGCGCTGAAGCTTATCGACGAGCTGCCGCCCGACGTCGTCGTATTGGACCGGGACCTGCCCGGGGTGCACGGCGACGTGGTGTGCCGCCGCATCGTGGAGACGCAGCCAGCCACGCGGGTGATCATGCTGACGGCCAGCGGGACCTTGGACGACCGCCTGGAGGGTTTCGACCTCGGCGCCGACGACTACTTGGCCAAGCCGTTCGAGCTGCCCGAGCTGGTCGCGCGGGTGAAAGCCCTGGCCAAACGCAACGCGCCGTCGCGCGGCGAGGTGTACCGGTGCGGGGACGTGCGCCTGGACACCTTCCGCCGCGAGGTGACCCGCGGCGAGACGCCGGTGAGCCTGAGCCCGAAAGAGTTCGCGGTACTCAAGGTGCTCATGGAGGCGGACGGCGGGGTGATCTCCGCCGAGGACCTGCTGGCGGAGGCCTGGGACGAAAACGCCGACCCGTTCACCAACTCCCCGCGCGTGACCGTGTCGCACCTGCGCAAGAAGCTTGGCGAGCCGCGCATCGTGCACACCGTCACCGGCGCCGGGTACTACGTGGCGGAGGCCGAGCGATGAGGCTGAGCCTGCGCGCCCGCATCACGGTGATGTTCGTGGCCACCGTCCTCGGCGTCGGATGCGCGCTGATCGGTCTGGTTTATGCCTACTTGAAGCTCACCCCGGTGCCGGTGATGGCGTCGTTTCCGGGCGCCGACGACGGCGTGGTCATCGACGGCGCCGTGCCCGTGACCGACGAGATCCTGCGCCGCATCCTCTTGGCCTCGCTCGGGGCGCTCGCGCTGCTCACCGCGCTTGCGGGCGTGGTGGGCTGGTTCGTAGCGGGGCTCGTGATCACCCCGCTGCGCTCGATCGCCGACGACGCCCGCACCGTCACCCGCGGCGACCTTTCCGCCCGCATCGACTACGACGGCCCCCGCGACGAGGTCGGTGAACTGGCCGAGGCGCTCAACGCCATGCTCGACGAGCTCGCCGACGCCGTCGAGCGCCAGCGCCGCTTCGCCGCCAACGCCTCCCACGAGCTGAAGACCCCAATCGCGACCATCCAGACCGTCGCCGACGTGGCGCTTTCCGGCGACGACGCCGACCTGCGCCCGGCGCTGGGCCGGATCCGCGAGGTCAACGCCCGCAACGCCGCGACCGTGTCCTCGCTGCTGCAGCTGGCTAACGTGCAGGTCCGCGACCGCGCAGCCGTGGATCTGGCCGCCGTGTGCCGGGAGGTCGGCGCCGCCCACGGCATGCCCGTAGATGCAACGCCGCTCACCGTCGACGCCTCCCCCACCCTGATCCGCCAGGCCGTGGACAATCTCGCTCGCAACGCCGACGCATACGGCGAGGGCGGGACAATCACGCTCCAGCACGTCGATGCTGGCGCCGAAATCACCGTGGAATCCGGCGGCGCCCCACTCGACCCGGCGGAGGTGGCCACCTGGACCGAACCGTTCGCCCGCGCCCGCCGCACCTCGAGTTCCGGCCACGGGCTAGGGTTGGCCCTGGTCACGGCGATAGCGAAGGCCCACGGCGGCTCGGTTGAGTTGGCGGCGCGGGCCGGGGGCGGGCTCGTCGTAAAGCTACTGCTCCCTGCGTAACGCGCCCTCGAAACGCGCCTTCGCCGCCTCGACGTCCTCGGCGTTGTGGGAGGTGGGCACGTCCGCGCGGTCCGGAAATACGGCCTTGCCCTGCGGCAGGTTGATCGCGGGCTGGTTTGGCTCCTCGCCGCCCTCACCGCGCAGGTGCGGGTGCGCGTAGTCGGCGCAGTGGTCCAGGAACACGCGCGGCGGAGCGAAGAAGTTGCATCCGGTCAGCGCCTCGGAGAAGTCGAGGATGCGGTCGTAGTTACCCTCCGGCTCGCCGATGAACATGCGGCGCAGCATCACTTCGGTGACGCGGGGGTCGCGCGCGTAGCTCATAAAGAAGGTGCCCTGCTTGCCCAGCGCGTCGCCGAACGAGAGGTTGTTGCGCACAATCTCCAGGCCGTTGCCGTCCTCGTCCTCGACCTGGTTGACGGCCACGTGGCTGTTCGGGGCCTTCTCATCCAGCTCGATGTCGGAGTGCTTCGTGCGGCCGATGACCCGCTCCTGCTCCTCCACCGGCAGCGTGTTCCAGTCCTTCAAGTTGTGCACGTACTTCTGCTCGACGATGTAGCTGCCGCCCTTCCAGATGCCGTCGCGGATGATCGCCACCTCGACGCCCTCCTGGCCGCGGGGGCTTTCCGTGCCGTCGACGAAACCGAGCGGGTCGCGGAAATCCTGGTACTGGAACGCGTGGACCTCGTCGTAGTAGTCGATGTGGTCTTCAACGATCGCGTTGATGCGGCGCGCCAGCTCGAAGGCGACGTCGAACTCGTCGGACCGGATGTGGAAGAACAGATCACCCGGGGTGGACGGCGCGTGGTGTTTCGCGCCCTGAAGCTCCACGAACTCGTGCAGGTGTTCCGGCTTGTCCAGCGCGAAGAGGCGGTCCCACATCTTCGCGCCGACGCCGGCCACCGCGGTCAGGTGCGCCTCCGGGTAGCGAAAACCCACGCCGTTGGTGAGGCTGGACAAGCTCGAGAGCACCTCCAGCGCCGCCTCCTCGCCGCCCTCTTTAAAGCCGAGGGTGATAAACAGCGCGTCCCGCGACTGCGGGAGGATCACGGTTTGGGTAACTTCTGCCTGGTTCCTACTCGTCATGGGGATTAAGTATTCCCTATTGGCGCGAGTTGTGCCGGACCAGGGCTTCCACTACCGGTCCTGTCTCGCCGAAGACATAGGCCCGAGCGAGAAGGTCGTGAAACTCGCGGCTCACCGACGGGTCCGCGTCGTCGTGCGGCACCGCCATCTGCACACCTGTCCCTTGGCCTATTAAGTAGCTGTTCGCGGCGAAGATCGCGGTGCGTTTGTTGCCGTCTTCGAAGGGCTGGGCTCGAGCGACTTCGACGAAGAGATGTGCGGCGGACCGGAGGGCGTCGTCAAGCATGAGCTGCTGTTGAATGAGCGCGTCGAGTTCTTCAGCCGTGACCGCCGCGGGTTCGTGCGGGCCGTGGGCGGTGCGCACGCCGATGCCCTGTTCCGCCCGGCGCAGCTTGCCGGGGTTGAGCGCGGCGCTGCGGGTGAGCTGGGCATTGATGCGCCCGAGGTAGTCGGCGGTGATTGGCTCACCTGCGGTAGCGATGACGGACTCCGCCGCCGCCTCCAGGTCCTGCAGCAATGCCAGATCACCGCGGCCACGCACCCCGTCCGTATCGCCCGAGCGAAGGTAACGGTCGGTGGCGAGGCGGCTGGTGGACAACCCGTCGAAGACGACGCCGGCGGTGTAGATGACGTCGAGCAAATCGGTCGCGTGCATACCTTTACGCTACAGCTCCCGGATGTACAGCAGCATCCGCGATCCAGCCTCGATGTTGGTGAAGCCGTGCCGCTCGTAGAACCGCCGCGCGCCCGCATCGACCTCGTCGACGTTGATCTGCATCTCGCCCGCCCCGCGCTTGCGAATCTCCGATAGCACCCGCGCCATCATCCGCGTGCCCAGCCCGCGGCCGCGGTGCGCCGGGGCGACGTAGAGCTCCTCCAGCATCGCCACCGGGCCGTCGTAGTACGGGCTCGGCCGCAGCGTCAGGTACGCGAACCCGACCTCGCCGGCCAGCACCACAATGACGTCGTCGCGGGCGATGAGCTGCGCGAACCTGCGCTCCAGATTCTCGGGCACCGGGGTGTCGAACTCGGTGTGGAAATCGCGCAATAGCTTTGCGACGAGCTCCACCTCCCCCACCGTCGCCCTCCGAATCACGGGCGCAGTCACAACGCCGCCCAACCTGTCAGCGCCGCGCCGATGACCACCGCCCACGCCGGGACCTTGAAGTTTTTCAGCGCCACGAACGCCGCGGCCGCCACCGCCATCGTGGCCGGTCCGTGGATGCCGGAGGTGAACACCGGGGTGTACAGCGCCGCGGCCAAGATGCCCACCACCGCCGCGTTCGCACCGGCGAGGGCATTGGCGGCACGCGGGTTGGCGCGCAGCCGATCCCAAAACGGCATAACACCGATGACCAGCAGCGCCGCCGGCAGGAAGATCGCCACCGTGGCCAGGGCCGCACCCCACAGCCAGTGCACGCCCTGCGCAGAGGCGCCCAGGAAGGAGGCGAAGGTGAACAGCGGGCCCGGCATCGCCTGGGCGGCGCCGTAGCCCGCGAGGAAGGTGTCGTGGTCCACCAGCCCGGTGGGTACTGTGGCCTGCTCCAACAGCGGCAGCACCACGTGCCCGCCGCCGAACACCAGGGCGCCGGAGCGGTAGAAGCTGTCGAAGATGCCCCAGCTCGTGCCCATGCGTCCTGCCAGCGGCAGCAGCGCGAGCAGGGCCGCGAACACTCCCAGCGCCGCCAGCCCTACGGTGCGGCTGGCGGTGGAGGTGTGGCTGGGGGCCGGAGGGGCGTCGATAGGCGAAAGTGCAAAGGTGGCCACGAGCATGCCCGCAACGATTGCGCCGACCTGGGCCGCGGGGTGCGGGACCAGCAGGACGATGAGGAATGCGGCGAGCACGACGGCCGCGCGCAACCGGTCCGTGACGATGCTTTTCGCCATGCCCATGACCGCCTGCGCGACGACCGCCACCGCCGCCGCCTTGAGCCCCGCGAGCCAGCCGGCGTCGGAGATGTCGCCGAGGCGCGCCACGCCGAGCGCGAACGCGACCATGAGGACCGCACTCGGCAGCGTGAAGCCCACAAACGCCGCGAGCATGCCACCGTATCCCGCGCGTTTGAGCCCGATTGCCATACCGACCTGGCTCGACGCGGGGCCCGGCATGAACTGGCACAGGGCGACGAGGTCGGCGTACTCGTCGTCGGTGAGCCACTTTCGTTTCTCCACGAACTCGTCCCGGAAGTACCCCAGGTGCGCCGTCGGCCCGCCAAACGACGTCAGGCCAAGACGAGTGAATATGTGTAATACCTCAAGCACAAGATGTGATGCTAGCGGACGTCGCCACGCTGAGCAGGAGTCCGTGCGTGACTCGACGCGGCGCGGGGTAGCACTGCGAGCACCACGGCGGAAGCCGCCGCAGCAGCCGCGAATGCCGCCACCATGCTCGCAGCCGAGTTCGGGATTCCCAGGGCTTGGACCGAGCCGAAGGTGTTCCACGCCGCGTGCACCGCAACCGCGACCCAGATGCTGTTGAACGCCCACACCAAAAGCGCGTAGAGCAGCGCGTCAAGGAAATAATGTGCGAAGGCGACCGGTGAGCCGTACGCCTGCGGGTGCATCGCCACGAACGGGATCGCGGCGAGCACCGCGCCCACGGCCGGGTGCCTGGTCCACGCCGTAAACGCCTGGAAGAACACGCCGCGAAACGCCATCTCCTCCGCAAGCGCGGCGAGCACAATCACGACGAGCTCCAACGGAAGATCGCTCCGGATACCTCCGATAACTTGGTCCCAGGACGCGCCGTAACCGATCACGCCGACCGCGCCCATGACGGCGGCGATGACCACAAACGCCAACGCGTACGCGACGAACGGCACCCAAGGTTTCGTTCCTGTTCGCCCTGTGAACACCGACGCAACCGGCCTGCGCCCGATGAACCGGACCGCGAGAAGCACCGCCAGGATCTCCACGACCACGGAGCCGTACCCGAAGTACTTGTCCGCCGCGCCGCTCGACGTATCCACCCCCGCGGCTTCAAGGGAAACACCAATCACCGCGACGAACGCGACGGTAAGCACGGCGACCGCGACGATTTCGGCGAGCGGCCTCCACCAGGCGTAGTTGGGTTGGTTTCTTGACGCGAACGCGTACTCCCCCGCGTGTAGCACTGTGACGAAACTCCTTCTCGCGGTTACAACAACCGGGCCATCATATGCCTGACTGTTGATATGTGCACGGGTCGAGCAGCCCCGGCACCGCGCCCGCGCTAGACTCTGCCCGCGGAAAACCACAATCGAGCACGGATCGCGTATGGGAGGTTCCCGGTTGCACCACTTCAGCCCGCTGTTTGAGATGGGCCCTGCCCGGCGCGATCACATCCCCGCCTTCCGCACCGCCCTCGGCGTGGCCATCCCGATGTTCACCCTGCTCGCACTCGGCCGAATGGATCTGGCCATCTACGCGAACTTCGGCGCGTTCACCGGCGTGTACGGCAGGCACATGACTCGCCAAGTGCGGCTGAAGCACCACGTCCTTGCGGGCATCGCCCTGACGACGTCGGTGACTGTGGGCGCCACCATGGCGTGGCTGGATGTGCACCCTTGGGCCCTTGTTGCCATCACCTCCTTGGTCTCGTCGGTGTGGGCGACCATCGCGCTTGCCGCGGACATGAAACCGACCGGGTCGGTGTTTGCGATCTTCTCCGTGGCGGCGGTCGGGTCCTTGAACAACCCCGTCCACCCGGCGCTCGCCTTCGCAATCGCCGGCACCGCCGCGCTTTTGTGCCTCGGCCTCGGCCAAATCTCCCACCTCATCGGCGAAGGCCCCGGCGGCGACGCGAAAGAGCCGGAGCGCCCCTCCCGGTCCCCCGAGGCGGGCCGGATGCCGTGGCGGCGCCTGCGGGTCGAAGCCAGCCGCTTCTTTTTCTCCCCGCTGCTCGCCGGCGTGCTGGGGCTCATCTCCGTGACTATTTTCGACCCGCTGACCCACTCCTACTGGGCCATGGTGGCCGCCGTCGCGCCACTTGTGAACTCCCGCTTCAAGGTGCAGTACTACCGCGCCATCGAGCGCGTCCTGGGCACGCTCACCGGCATCGCGGTAGCCGGCTTTTTGCTGTCCCACCCGATGCAGGGCTGGCAGATCGTCGTGTGGATTGTGATTCTGCAGTACCTCACCGAGATGTACGTGACCCGCAACTACACCATCGCCGCCAGCTTCATCACCCCGACCGCCCTGCTGATGGTGCAGACAGTCGAGGCCTCCCCCGTCTGGCCGATGCTGCTCGCCCGCACCGCGGAGACCGTCATCGGTGCGTTCGCGGCGCTCGTCGTCATCGCGGTCGGCTACGTGCGCAAGTACCCCGAGGTCGTGCTGCCGCGTCGCTAGGCGCGGGTGCTTTGCGACGGGCTCCGCCCCACCCATTGCACATTGAACAACTACCGAATACAGTGTATTCACACTGATCAAAGGGGTAAACTTTGGCTACGATGACAATCCGGATGGATGACGACGACGCAGAGCTTGTGCGCAAGTACGCTCGCTTCGAA
Source organism: Corynebacterium sp. MSK008 (assembly GCF_030232585.1). GTDB lineage: Bacteria > Actinomycetota > Actinomycetes > Mycobacteriales > Mycobacteriaceae > Corynebacterium. Next base: position 120,207 of record NZ_JASPJX010000003.1, read on the forward strand.
GGCGTCACCCTTTCCGATTTCGCCCGCAATGCGATCTTGGAAAAGATTGAAGATGCGCATGATCTGCAGGAGCTTCGAGACGCCATCGCGCACGACACCGGCGAGCGGTACAGCGTGGACGACATTCTCGCCGATCTCGATACGTAGCACCCCCGGATGATGGCACCATCGGGCCACTACACTGTCGAATTCACGGCCCGCGCACGGAAGCAGTTGAAGAAGATGGACCGCTTCGACGCGCGGCTCATCGCCACCTGGATCAAAGAGAATTTGGACGGCTGCACCAACCCGCGGGCATTTGGGAAAGGGTTCTCCGCGAACCGGTCCGGCGAGTGGCGCTACCGCGTCGGCGCGTACCGGATCCTCGCCCTCATCGACGATGGCACGATCACAATCGAGGTGTTTTCAATAGGCCACCGTAGCGAGATTTATCGCAATTCTTAGCTCAGACGTAATGTGGGCGGCATGAACGACCTGACCATCGCGCCCGGCCCGGGGATCCCCGGCGGCGTGGTCATCGCCGCCGCCGACCTGACGGAGCGGTTCGCCAAATCGTCGGGCCCGGGCGGCCAGGGCGTCAACACCACCGACAGCAAAGTGCAGCTCTCCCTCGATATCGCTGCGTGCGCATCGCTTACCGACGCCCAACGCCGCCGCGCCCTCACCAACCTCGAACACCGCCTGGACGGCACCGTCCTCACCGTGGCCGCGTCGAGCCAACGCTCGCAGATCCGCAACCGCGCCGAAGCACGCGAGCGTTTGGCCACGTTGTTACGCGAGGCGCTCGCCCCGCCGCCTCCCCCGCGCCGGAAGACAAGGCCGACCAGGGGCTCGGTGCGGCGCCGTCGAGAGGCGAAGAAGCGGCGCTCGGAGCTCAAAGCCACGCGCAAGCGACCCCAGATTCCCTAGCGCCCGCCCTAGACTCGGGTTGGGGTTGTCGTCCACTACCCCGATATGGCGCGACGCTTGTAGGGTCGCTAACTTCCTACGCCGAGGCAGCCTGGACCGGCTGAATCTGCTCGATCTCGGCGAGGGCCTTATCTTCCGCCAGCTCAATCTCATACTGGTTCTGCAGATTCATCCAGAATATCGGCTCCACCCCAAAATATTTTCCGAGCCTAAGAGCGGTGTCAGCCGTGATTCCACGTTTACCGTGCACAATCTCGTTAATACGACGGGGCGGAACCCCGATAGACACAGCAAGCTTGTGCTGAGTGATTCCGAATCCCTCAATGAAGTCTTCTAAGAGAATCTCCCCAGGATGAATCGGCGGGTACAGCTTGTTCGACATGGCATTCCTTAGTGGTAGTCCTCAATGGTCACGTGTTCGGGCCCTGCGCCCTTCCAGCGGAATGTGATTCTCCACTGGTCATTCACTCGGATACTAAACGTCCCTTTCCTATCTCCCTTGAGAGCCTCTAGGCGATTCCCGGGCGGTACGCGAAGGGAGTCGAGGGATACAGCAGCGTCGAGCTGGTGGAGCTTCTTGTTCGCCGGCTTATGGATCCGAGGATCCAGTTTCGGAACTGGTTCACGCAGGAATACCAGCTCGGTTTCTCTGTTCCCGAACGACTGGATCATGCCTCACCCTATCCCCCATAACGCGAAGCGTCAATAACGCACAACGTTAAGCTTTAGCTCACCCGAATGCAAGTACACTCCCACCCTACGCAACAACACTGTTTCCGCATTACGGTGACTACCGTGAAGACAATACAAGGGAAGCCGATCAGTGAAGATCAGGTTGATGCTTGGGTCACCGAAGCCGAAAATGGCTACCAGATCGAGTTCCTACTTTCTCGCGGGAGAAAACCTCGCGATACAAAACACTCCATTAGGCCGGAAGGCTCTAACCCCGCCCGGACACGAGATTGCGGCTTTTAAGCACCGGGACTGATTTGGACGGTCATGCAGGATCCGGAGGGCAATGAGTTCTGCGTGGGCAACCCCGAGGCCTAGCTACACGTTAAATTTAAACTCGACGGTATGTCGTTGCAAAGTTACTCCCTCTCGTTAACACCATCAAAAGGAGTGTTATCCAATGAAAGCATTCGGCTTCTTAAGCTTCGGGCATTACGCCTTCGGCAGCTAGTGCGGGCCATCTGCGGAAAAGATCGCCAAGACTCGTCTGGAGATCACCCAGGCTGCGGACGAAATCGGCGTGAACAACGCGTCCTTCCGAGTCCACCACTTCGCGCTGCAGGCCTCCGCCCCGATGCCGCTGCTGTGTGCTATCGCGGCCACCACCAAAATCATCGAGGTGGGCACCGGCGGCATCGACCTGCGCTAGCGCATATCGGGGTTGTAGCGTTTGAGTCATTGACTCCCGCCGTCTACAAGTACCTACACACTTGATCGGTGCTGCACGTTTCAGGATCCGGGTGCGCGGCGTCCTGGCTAAGGTCCGCGATAGTGTCGCGCAGCACGGAGAGCTGCGCGATCTGCTGCTCGATCTCAGCGAGGCGCACGTCAAGCAGGTCGCGCACGTGCTCGCAGGGCGCATGGCCGCCGTCGCGGATGTCGAGGATCTGGCGGATCTGGGCGAGGGTGAGGCCCGCGGCCTGGCCGCGGTGGATGAAGTCGATCCGAGCGACCGTCTCGGGCGCGTAGTCGCGGTATCCGGACGGCGTGCGCTCGGTCGGGGGCAGAAGGCCCTGTTCCTCGTAGAAGCGAAGGGTCTTCGCTGTAGTGCCCGCCCTCTCGGCGAGTTCTCCGATCCACATTACTGTCTCCCTCCGTGGCCGCGCTTGACCTTCCCCTGCACTGGAAGGTCCAGTATGGCTGAGACAGAGCAGAAAGCCAAGAGTTGACAGGAGCAGCGATGCCTACGAAGTACGATCTCGCCATCATCGGATCGGCAGGCGGCGCGTTCGCCGCTGCGATCCGCGCCAGCACGCTCGGGAAGTCGGTGGTGATGATCGAGCGCGGGACGCTCGGCGGCACCTGCGTGAACACGGGCTGCGTCCCGTCGAAGACGCTCATTGCCGCGGCCGGCGCGCGGCACGTCGCGGTCGACGCCGCAACCCGGTTCCCCGGGATCGCGACGACGGCGGATCCCGTCGACATGCCCGCGCTGATCGCTGGGAAGCAAGCGTTGGTGGAGTCGCTGCGCGGCGAGAAGTACGCCGACGTCGCCGACTCCTACGGCTGGCAGGTCCTCCGCGGCGACGCCTCGTTCGTGGGCACCCCTGATGCGCCGGTTCTCGATGTTGCCGGATCCGACGGAAGCGTCGAGACCATCGAGGCCCACCACTACCTGGTCGCGACTGGTTCTCGCCCGTGGGCACCGCCGATCGACGGCCTGGAGGAGACCGGATACCTGACCTCGACCACGGCGATGGAGCTGACGGAGGTCCCCGAGTCGCTGCTGGTGCTCGGCGGCGGCTACGTCGCCCTGGAGCAGGCGCAGCTGTTCGCCCGCCTCGGCTCGCAGGTCACGCTGCTCGTGCGGTCCCGGCTCGCGTCGAAGGAGGAGCCGGAGGTGTCGAAGGCGCTCCAGGAGGTGTTCGCCGACGAGGGCATCCGCGTCGTCAGCCGCGCAGTGCCCACCCGGGTCTCCCGCGGCACGGGAGGCGAGGCCGTCGTGACCGCCGCCTTGTCCGGCGGCTCGCAGGAGTTCCGCGCCGACCAGGTCCTGGTCGCCCTCGGACGCCGTCCCGTCACCGATGGCCTGAACCTCGATGCGGTCGGGGTGAATACCGGAGACTCCGGCGAGGTGGTCGTCTCCGACCGGCTGCAGTCCTCGAACCCGCGGGTCTGGGCCGCGGGCGACGTGACCGGGCACCCCGAGTTCGTCTACGTCGCCGCCCACCACGGCACCCTCGTCGCCGAGAACGCGTTCGCCGACGCCGACCGGTCCGTCGACTACGCCCGCCTGCCGCGGGTGACGTTCACCGGGCCCGCGATCGGCGCGGTCGGGATGACCGAGAAGGACGTCCTCGCCGCGGGGATCCGCTGCGACTGCCGCGTCCTGCCCCTGCACCACGTGCCCCGCGCCTTGGTGAACCGCGACACCCGCGGGTTCATCAAGATCGTCGTGAACGCCGAGACGAACGAGATCCTCGGCCTGACCGCCGTCGCCAAGGACGCCGGGGAGCTCGCCGCCGCAGGCGTCCACGTGCTCGGCAGGACCGTCGCCGAGGTCGCCAACGCCTGGGCCCCCTACCTGACCATGGCCGAGGGCATCCGGATCGCCGCGAAGGCCTTCACCACCGACCCGTCGCTGCTGTCGTGCTGCGCATGAACGGCAACACAGGCAATCGGGGAGATCTCATCCTGAAGCAGACGATGAGCGCCGATCAGGACCGCGACGAATGGCGCGCCGGTCCCGTCGTCGCTGCAGTGACCGGGCTGCTCTTGCTGGCATGCTGCGCGCTTCCGTCGCTGCTCTGCTGCGGCCTGCCGTTCATCGCGGCGGGCGGAGCACTTGCAGGCGTCGGTGGGCTCCTCGGTAATCCCTGGATCATCGGTGCCGGGACCGCCGTCGTGATGGCCGTCATGGCGGGGATGCTCGTCAGGCTACAGCGACGGCACCGGCGCCGCAGGTCCGGCTGCTGCGAAAATCCTTCGACCGCTGATCGGAACCGGTAGTTCGAGGGATCCAGCGATCACTGCCACCTACGGAGGCCGCTGAAATCGAAGCCCGACGGGAGAAGGAGGAGCAAAAAGCGTTCGAATCAACCGGTGACGAGGATAATACTGAGGCTGGATCCCGGCCGTCGCGACGCGGTCTCCGCTTCCGCCGAGACGAGAAAGGGTTGTGGGCACCTAGGCTGGGCGGCATGAACGACCTGACCATAGCGCCCGGCCCGGGGATCCCCGACGGTGCGGTCATCGCCGCCGATCTCGCGGAGCGTTTCGCGAAATCGTCGACTCCAGGCGGCCAGGGCGTCAACACGGCGGACGGCAAAGTCCAGCTTTCCATCGATGTCGCCGAATGCGCATCGCTTACCGACGCCCAGCGTCACCGTATCTCGCGCAACCTCGAGCACCGCCTAGACGGCTCCGTCTTTACCGTGACTGCGTCGACTCAGCGGTCTGTGTTTCGCTCCTGGTCCTCTCGCTTGCACCTGCGACACAGCCTCGTGTCCCCGGGCCGTAGCGTTCGGGGGAGCACAATAGCCCCAGTCCTCATCACGTCCCGGGATCAAAGAGTTCATCGCAGAGGTTAAGCACTACACGTTAAATTTGAACTCGACGGAGTGTCGTCGATAAATAACTATTCGATGCGCAAAGTACAACGAAATACCGCTAGAAACAGACAACATATGGGGGTGCACAGAAACACATATAGGTTCTGCGGAAAACCTATAGGGTGCGTCGCTAAAAACCGCTGTGCGCGAAAAACATAAAGGGTTTACGGACCCGGTCCCAGACCCCTCAATACTCTGAGCCGGAAGAATGGAAAGTGGAAGGTTGATGTATCCCCACTATTTATTTTTTCCGTTTTTCGGAGTACATCGGGAGCTACAACTGCGGACCAGCTCTGTGTGAACTAGATGAGAAGGCGCAGCAGCGAATCATCGACGCTGGACAGTTGGTGCTGCGGGCACGCGAGCGGCACCCCCAGCGGTCACTCGCGGAGCACTACAACCCGTTATCGATGAACCCAATTCTGCTCAAGGCCCACAACAACTTGGACCGGGAAGTCGATAAGGCTTTCGATGTGGCACGCAAACTCACCAACGAGCGCCAGCGCCAGGAGCTACTGTTCGCCAGCTACGGGGAGTTGGCGAGGGGCTATGTCTCCTCGCTTTCATCAAAATCGAAACCACCAGCAGGGTCGTTCCCCGTGCGGGTGATTTTGATCGGTCCCGCTGCTGGGTGTAGAACCCTGTCGCTGGCAACGCCGGGAACTATGACTGTGCCCGACGAGAACACGTCACTGCCATAACGCGGCTCACGGTAGACGAACATGGGTCGTTCACTACTACTGGTGGATTTCGGTTTTGGTGGTGGGGGGATTACCGCCGCCGGCCTCGATTTTTCCGTTGAGGAGGGCGTTGACTACTTCCCGATTGTGAAATGGGCCGATGGCGCGGTGAAGAGGAACCAGTCACCTGGAAGAGATCGATCCAGTCGCTGGTGTGCAATCTGGGAGGTAGGGTTGCGGGGTCGATTCCTCGCGAGCGCAACCATGATTGTGTCTCTGAACGTGATGAAAACAACCCTGCCCTTCGGAGAATTTCCCCTATCCCGCGTCCCCGGGCGGTGAAAACGGTGTGCACCATCGCCTGAAAGGCTTTGCGTTGCTCTATCGGGATCTTCGGGTCACCCACCCGGCGGATCACTAAGATCCCCCCGTCAACGTTTGGCTGTGGCCGGAAAGCAGACCTTGGTACTCGGGAACCAAGGTGAAACGTGAACCATGGGGACCACTGAGCTGTCATCATCGTGCTTGCACCTACCCCGGCCCGGCGGCGAGCGACTTCCCACTGCATGAGGAGTACAGCGGCAGTCCATGCCGGCGCATGCAACAACTTTCGAAGAATGGCAGTGGTGAGGTGAAAGGGAATGTTTCCCACAATGACGCAGGGAGTGGCGGGTAACGGGAAGTTGAGGAAATCATCATGGACCACTTCGACCGACGCCGAGGCGGTCTTTTTTGTGAGTTTGGCAGCTAGTTTTGCGTCTACCTCAACTGCCGTTATTGCCCTCCCCAAGTGGGATATCGGGTGAGTGAGGGCACCGCTTCCTGGCCCGATCTCAATGATGGGGCCGGAGGTTTGTTTTACAAGATCGACGATGGAGTTGATGATCTTGTGGTCTGTGAGAAAATTTTGGCCATGTTCGTGACGGCCGTATCCGTATGTAGACATCAGGTGTGCTCCGTGGAGTTGAAACGGAGCCGGGCATGGCAAATGGCCGCCCGGCTAAAGGACCGGAGCGGTTTCTAACCTGCGGGAGGGAGAAAACCGCCTTAGCGGCTGGTGAGCGGCCGCATGAAAACGGAACCTGAAATCAACATGGGCCTATCGTATCCAATTAATTTCGCAGGGTCCAATACGGTGAGAAAGAAGACAACCGCACCGCAACAGTGCAAGACCTCTCTGGATTGGAATTTAATTGAACATGGGTTTGGGGTACGACGCGCCCTACTCGGAGTGGCACGGACACTACGGCTGCGCGCCCACACACAACAGTAAAGAGCTCGGCAATGCACAGACACGTAACGAGAGCGCCACAAATGTATGTACGTTTAAGTTACAGCATCGACACCGACGCTCCACATGGAGGGACGGCCGCAGCCCTGCAGCAAGCACACGGCAGGGTGTCTGCTTCGGGCGACGTGAAATTACGCAGAAAAATACGAAACACATCACCGCAGGTCACGGTAGGTATTTGCGGGTCATTTCGTAATCTCGTAAACGAAAAGAACAAAACTACGAAACACAGAAACATACGTTGAGCAGCGTAAATGGTTTTCGTTTCGTAATTTTTCCACTTTTTGAAGAAAATCTAAATAAGAAGAGACACCTTGATTGCGATTGTGTCCCGTGTCACATAGCTGCAACCCCTGCAGCGTGCCCTCAACGAGGACGCTCTGCGTCGTAGACATGTGCCTGCAATGCGTGTCTGTGTCTCTCTCTTAAAAGGTTTGGGTCGAAATACCGCAAAATTACGAAACACCGCCGAAATGTGACGTGTCTATGCAGGTCACAGCGTTATCGCGTGTTTCGTAGTTTTGTTCTTTTCGTTTGCGGAAATCACGAAACCGCAGGTAGAGCGTTTCGTAATTTTTTCGTATTTTGATCGGCAAATTACGAAACGAGGTCAAAACTACGAAACGAACACACAACACCTGTGTTGCGTGTCACACAACGGCGCGCCACGGACGTGTTGCAGCGTGGCAGTATCCCGGCCGTGTCACATAGCCGCAACCCCTGCAGCGTGCCCTCAACGAGGACGCTCTGTGTCGTAGACATGTGCCTGCAATGCGTGTCTGTGTCTCTCTCTTAAAAGGTTTGGGTCGAAATACCGCAAAATTACGAAACACCGCCGAAATGTGACGTGTCTATGCAGGTCACAGCGTTATCGCGTGTTTCGTAGTTTTGTTCTTTTCGTTTGCGGAAATCACGAAACCGCAGGTAGAGCGTTTCGTAATTTTTTCGTATTTTGATCGGCAAATTACGAAACGAGGTCAAAACTACGAAACGAGCGCGCTACAGACGTGTCACAGGTCATAAAAAGGCGCGCCCCTTGCGTGTCACCGTGACGCAGCATCCCGGCCGTGTCACATAGCTACAACCCCTGCAGCGTGCCCTCAATGAGGACGGTCTATGTCGTAGACATGTGCCCGTAATGTGTGTCTGTGTCTCTCCCTTAAAAGGTTTGGGTCGAAATGCCGCAAAATTACGAAACATCCCCGAAATGTGACGTGTCTGTGCAGGTCACAGCGTTATCGCGTGTTTCGTAATTTGGTTTTCCGATTTTCGTAGTTCTACGAAACCGCAGGTAGAGCGTTTCGTAATTTTTTCGTATTTTGATCGGCAAATTACGAAACGAGGTCAAAACTACGAAACGAGCACACTATAGACGTGTCACAGGTCACAAAAAGGCGCGCCCCTTGCGTGTCACCATGCCGCCACACAACAGCTGCCCCACCACAACACCCCAGCCGTGCCACGTGGCGTGTAGAAACGTGCTCGGTTCGATTCGTAAAGATTAGGTCGCAGGCTATTGTGCGCGACGCATAAGTTCCGTACGATGGCCCCCAGACCGTATGTGGCGTTTTAATTCGTTTTTGGTTTAGCCAGCCGCATACGGGGGATAACCCCGAGGATAATTCATAAAGAGACAGCCTCTCGACCGTGATAGGCGCGGTTCCTCCGACGAGATAGACCGGTCGGCAACGGCATTGCCAACCACAAAAGCGGTCAGGTAGGGAGTAAGCGCTCCCGTAAAGCGATGGGACGGCAGACCACCGTTCTAGCGAGTTGAGCACGGCACTCCAAGCCGCCTGAATAGCAAGCCGGTAAAGCACCCCGCTCCGGGACAGATCAATCTGCCCAGGAGCGTTTTTCTATGTCCGAAAAGGACACGACTACCGCCGTCGCGCCACGCTTTTACACGCTGCAGGAACTCGCCGATCTCGGCGTCGGCTCCGAGTCCACGTTGCGAAAAGCTATTAAAGAGGGCCGTCTTTCATTCCACCGTTTCGGCACCGCCTATCGGATTCGCCAAGACGATCTCGACGCCTACCTCACGGCCGCACGCCGCCCTGCCCCGCAGCTATTCGACGGCTTCGTCGATGCCGTCGTGAATGCAGCGCCCCAACTGACAGATGAGCAGCGACAGCAACTCGTCACGGTGCTGGGCGGTGTGAAGCACTAATGCGGACAAACCCGCCTACGACGAGATCCCGCCGCTTAGCTCAGCTAGCCAGGCTGGGTCTTGAACTGAGTGCGAGGGCTGATGGGTGATGGCCGTGCTACTACACACGCGCGCTCCACCGTCGTGCCCCGAGCCCAAACAAAGAATTCACTCAATCAAGGAGAACAAACCATGTCTTTCAGAGACGATTACGCAGCCGCGCTCCGCGATGAGCAGCGAGCAAAAGATACCGTGAACGAGGCGCGCCGTGCACACAAAGCGACAAAGGAGCGCCTTGCGCAGTTGCGCAAGTATGCCGAAGAGTTCGAGGTGAATCTCGACGGTGACAAGTCCGCCAGCACCGAAGGGGACGGTGACAAGTCCGCCAGCACCGAAGGGGACAGCGATACACCTGAGAACGGTGACGGCGACACGCCTGAGAGCACCGAGGGCAGTAAGCCGAAGCGGCATCTAGAAGTTGTACCCGACTAACCCTTTAGCCGTACACGCAATCACCTCATGTGTGTACGGCCACGCGGCGTGACGACGTACAGCCGTCACGTTTGATGTCGCCACACACCCCGCTCGCAAGGGCGGGGTTTTCGCGTGTGTGCGGGTGGCTGCGGCACCGCTACACGTGACACTGTCACGATGCTTGCGCCGGTATCGGCGACGGGGCATATACACGTCTGCCCCGTCGCCTGGATCATCCGCCACATGGCTGGCGGTATGTCGCGCTGCTGTTATGCGCGGTTCTGGCCGGCATAGTCTTGTGTGGACTTGAAATATGCCGAAGACGGGGCCGTGGGTGCAGCAAAGACAGCAGCGTGGACAGAGCAGATTTCAGCAGCTGTGCTGCTGAAGATGCAACCGCGACGGCAGATGACATGCGGCGGACGCCGCATAATGGACGCGTCGTGAGATACGCCAATATCCATCTCGGCAGGCTTGCCGTGATGGAGCGTTTCGTGATGACCCAAACACGACACATCGATGCTGGCATATCCGAATACATATCGACGGGATATATCGGATTGCCAGCATCGATGTGTCGTGACGTAAAGCATGGGTCATCACACAAGGTGCAGCGCCAGCTGCACTATTGGGCATCTTGACCGGAGCGCAGCGGAGGGCAAGACAGCACCAGCCAGACCGAGCGAGCGAGGTCTGAGACTGGGGCTGTAGGGGGCGGCGCGCCAGCGCCGGGCACCGGGTTATGCGAGCGCCAGCGAGCAGTAATACCCGGTGCAGTGCCTCGGCTATGCCGAGCGCCGGAGCGCAGCGGAGGCGTCGCACCCCCTTATGCCCTTTTCCCCCTTCTACCCCTATAACGACAAACATATAGGGGTTTTGACACAGAAGGGGGCTGCGACCTGCGTGTTTCGGGTCTTAATGCGGTCTTCGACCCTTACCCGAAACGGCCCGTTGATGCGCGAAGCGCACATGGTGCCTACGCAAAACCTGCAGGTCGCCACGCTGTGCGCACCACATACGGCGTCAGCCACTGTATGTCGGTCTTAAAGTAAGGGCCGATGACGGGTGGAAACGCCGCTTGCGGCGTCTTCCCGCGTCATCGAGACACCTGCAGCGAGCCTGCGAGCGCAAGGTGTCTAACCGAACGGCAAGACCGACATCGTTTACGTGGTGCGCACAGCTCCACCCTGCACTCTGGCACCGCCGCCAGGCGGTCATTGCAGGGTGGTGAACATCCCGCAGCGAGCTATCCGCCGCCAGGCGGTGTTGATGCTGCTGCGGGGGTAACGACACGGGTCCGAGTAACACACTTCATATCGGCCCGTGCCACAAGCACACTATCGGTGCAGACGCATCACGTTCGCGGCGGTCATATGCGCGCAAGCGCATGTAACGGACACCGCCAGCGACGTGTGTTTCGCAGCCGTAGGCTCGCGGCGGATCCAGCGGCAGCTGCTGATGCAAATGTGTAGCGCCGCGACTCGATTGGTTCATCTTTGTGGCAGCGGCTGTACGGCCCTGTGGCGGCCGTAGACGCCTCGGATGGACGGAGTGCGCGTGCAGAAGAACAGTTTCAAGACGTCGCTGTTCGTCGTGTATCTGCCGAAGTCGATGTGCAAGGAGATCCCCGACTACTACACCAGTGAGGTGGACGGGCGCGAAGTGAAACGTCCGCGCTATGTCGCCCGCGACTACGAAGAAGCAAAGAAGTACCCCGAAGAGTCAATGCGCTGGCTTGCAGAAAACTTCATCCCCGGCGGTATCGACGCAGTCGCCGGCGGGGACATGAACTTCGACGAATCAACGCCACACATCCAGTTCCAGGCGGATACGTTCTCACCGAAGCCCGAAGATCCCGACAAGCTCCGCTGCCGCCCCGGCATCGCCTACAACACCGACACCTCAGTGCGGTACACATCCGGCCCGAAGAAGGGCAAGCAGATCTCGGGTAATCAAAAGTTCATCGACGCGCAACGCGGACTCCGGGAGCACATGCACGCGCTCGGTTACCCGGTAGAGCTAGAAGTCTCCGAACGACACGACGAGTCACTGAACCTCGACCGCTACACCGAGCAACAAGACCGGGAGCGCGACCTTGCCAGCCGCGAGAATGATGTGGAAGTCAAGAAGCGATCCGTGCAGCGCGACATGGACGCAATTGATCGTGACCGCGAGCAGGCTGCTAAGGAACTTGAACAGGCGCAAGAAGCCCGCGAAGCAGCCCAGCGCGTACAGGAGAATGCTGAAGCACAGGCTCGCGAGGTTGCCGAGCGTGTGCTCAAGGAAGCACGCGAGAAGGCCGAGCAAGAAGCCGAAGAGATCCGCAGCGAAGCACGCAAGGATGCTGAGCAGGAGTTGGGCCTGGCCGAAGCGCAAGCAGACGAGCTGCTCGAACGAGCCGAAGAGACTGCGCGGGCCAAGGCGGGCGATATTACAGCCGCAGCTCGCAGCGAAGCAGAGACGATCACTCGCAAGACCGACGAGGCCCGTAAGCAGGCTGAGCGCGACGCCGAGACGATCCGCAGCAAAGCACGAGATGAGGCCACGAGCATCCGCGACGAGGCCACACGCGACGCTGCAGTAACGCGCAAGGATGCCCGCGATGAGGCTGATCAGATCCGCCGCAACGCGCACACGGACGCCGAAGATGAAGCCGCCATCATCATCGAAGAAGCGGTGAAGTCAGGACAACAGTTGGAGCACTTGGATAAGAAGTTCCTGGTGCAAGAACTGCATCGCAGCCCAGAGTTGCTTGAGCGTTACACGCTGTTCAGGCAGTCGCAGACCTCAGGCAAGAAGGGCGGGGCGCAGCAGCGTGCACGCGAGCGCATCGAGAAGCGCCGCCAGCAGCAACAGCAGCGTGATCGTGATGGCGGTATGGAGTTGTAGCACTGCTCTCCCCTGCCCTGTACGGCCTTCTGCGGGCCTAACAGGGGGCCGTCGGCGTCGTAGGTCATTGGCGGCGGGTAAACGGCTGATATTCAGCGAAAATCGAAGAAATCTCGGCTAGGCGGGGCCGGTGTCACTACGTTGCGCAGTGAATTGGCCTGTTGAGTGGCGGAGATAGTGCGCAGCACGTCGGTGTGTACGACGGGGCATGTGCTGCGCAGAAGAGATGTCCGTAGAAGGGCCGACAGAATGTCGTTGTCATTCTGTTGCGTAGTAAAGGTGTCAATAGGATGACAAACCACTTCACTGCCCAATTCACATGTCATTAAAGTGACAGGGCATTTGATTGCGCAGTAAACGTGTCGATGAAATGGGTGCCCAATACACAGTGCAACCTACGTGTTAATGAAATGTCACAGACACTACATAGTGCAGTGAGTTGCGCAGCAGAAACGCCAGTAAAAGCACCGCACCACTGCACCGTAAAACTGCACAAGTGATTCGCAGCAAATTGGCGTGTGAAATGGTTGAAAAAATAACCCCGCAGGTTTCCCTGCGGGGTTTCGTAGTTAGAACGGTACTTCTTCGCCCTCAGCGCCAGCCAGGGCGGCGGTCGCCGCCTCGCCTCCGCGACGGGCAGCGCGAGCAGCGGACTCCTTCTTGGAATCGATCAGCTGCACCGTGTCGATGCGCGCCACCAGCGGGTACTGCTTCACACCGTCCTTGTCGGTGTAGACGTCGGTCTTGAGCGAGTAGCTCACCGCAACGCGATCGCCGGAGCCGATGCAGCCGAACACACCGGGGTTCGCGGCGTCCTGGACGTAGCCGGTCAGCTCCACGATCTCGCTTTCCACCTTGCCGGTGGACTTGTTCTTGAAGGTGTTGCGCGCATAGACGCTGAGCTTCACCGTCGCGCCGCCGTTTGCGTGCTCGAACAGCTTGGGTGCGCGAGCTGCGTTGCCGACGATGGTGCCGTTGTTGAAGGGGTTGGACATGTTGGTTCTCCTTACGTGAGTGGGTGTGATTTGCCGTGCAATTTGGGTACTTAAGCAGCTGCTTTGCTGCTGCGGGGCGGTTGCGCTGTCGTTACAACACTGCCCAGGGCAGCGGTGTGCCTGCCGCCTCTAGGTCGCGCAGTTCTTGTGCTGCGCCCGGATCGGCGTCCTCGCCGTCGATGCCGTCGGCGAGCTGGTAGAGCAGTTCCAGGTCGGTGTGGGTGATGTCGCGCATCACGTGCCTCCTTGTTCGGATTGATGGTCAATCCGTCTGTTGGAGACAGCTCTGCTGTCTAAAGGTCACTCCCCTGCCTCGTTGCGGTGTCTGTCGTCGCAAGCCAAGGCCCCGCGAGAAAAAGAAACCCCGTTGCATTGCTACAACGGGGTGTGTGGTGCTACTCGGCAAACAAGATCGTGCGGGTCTTCTCAGCGCCCTCGCGGACAAGCTCGACCATCCGCTCGCCCTGGCCGATATCGGTCAGCTTCGCCACCAGCGACGGGAAGTTCTCGTCTGGCCCGATCTCGGTGGCTCGCTGCGCAGCCACGCCAGCTAGCCCCGGCTGGCCTGTGGCGTGAGCGAGCACGGCAACAGTGGCGGTGAGCTGCGAGCGCATGCCTGGCCAGCTGGTCGGGACAGCGCGCATAACCTTCTCTATGAACGCAAGGCCCGCCTGCGGGTCATCGAGCAGTGCGGCAAGCAGCGTGTCCCGCAAGCGCGGCGTGGTGAAGCATTTCAGCGCAGACCGAACAGCGCGAGCGCTCGGCTGGGTGATCCCTGCCGCCGCCTGCTCATACTCACGCTGCAGCACGTCTGCGAACATGGGCGGGATATACGCCAGCGCGTCTTCGATGATGTCGGCGTGCTCGGCAGCGTCGATGCCGTGGTCAGTGCTGTTCAACCGTGCCTCGATGTCGTCTTTGCTCGGCTCCGGCAGCTCGCCGGTGTGCTCTAGCATCTGCTGCAGCGCCGCTGATGCGGCGACCTCGCCGACAACACCGTGGCGCGGCTCGTCGATGAGCGGATGCTGGTACACAGACCACCAAGCAGCCCCAGTGACGATCTCGGGCACCTGCACCACCCCGAGCAGCGGCGGTAGCGGCGAGGCCCCGCTGGTGAGGTACGTGGCCGTCTCGTCGAAGACCGGCTGCGCAATGTCATCGCTGATCATGTACGCGATAACAGCGTCGAGTTCGAGGTGGTGGACCCACGCTGCGAACCGCTCGCGGCTCTCGGTGAGCTTCTCCACTGCTTCGTCCAGGTCGAACCGTGCGACCGGGCCGAGGCGGACGGTGTCGACGCCCTCGTCGTCGACGAAGAACGCGAGGATCAGCGAGTTGTTCGGGTAGAACCCGAGGATGCCGGGGAGGTTCGCGAGGATCTCGCCGTGGGATGCAAGCGTGTGAGAATGGGTGGACATGGCAGTGCTCCTTTGCACGAATACGGGGTGTATGTGGTCAATCCCGTATTCGGCCCGGCTCTGCCGGTCGCAGGCGTATCCCAGCAGTGCAGCACTCATGTGTGCCGAGCGTCGCTAGCGCAGCCTGATGCCTTCTCGCCGGGTGCGAGCGCTAGCGACGCAGCCTGTGCTTAAGCGTCGGCTTCGATGCGCTTGAGAGCGCGATAGATCGTCGGCCGCGAGACGTTAAAGGTGCGCGCTACAGCGCTGACGGACTTGCCGCCGTCGATAAGCTCCTTGGCCATCTGCGCCTGCTCAGCGCTGAGCTTCGGCTTGGGGCCGGCGACCCTGCCCTGTGCGCGGGCGTGCGCCACGCCCTCACGGGTGCGCTGGACAAGCAGGTCACGCTCCCACTCGGCAAGACTTGCCATGACGTTGATAACCACCTTGTCGGTGGGCTTCGACGTGTCCAGCGCTGGCTCCAACACCTTGACGTTGATGTCACGCTCGGCGAGGTCAGCGATGGTGTTCACGGTGTCCGCGAGGCTGCGGCCGAGCCTGTCCAAGCGCGTGACAACGAGCGTGTCGTCGGGGCGCATGTACGCCAGCGCGTCATCAAGACCAGGCCGTTGCCAGTTGGTGCCGGAGATGGTGTCTGAGTAGATGTGGTCCGGGTCGCAGCCAGAGCCTGAACGCTCAGATGACTTCGAGCCTGACTTCTAGCCTGGAACCGCTGGTAGAAGTAGCTGTATCTGAGGCAATGTCGAAAGAGCCTAAGAGCCTGCACGAGGCAGCAGAAGCCTCTAAGAAGGCTCGCAGCGCTCTGCTCCAGGAGAAGGAGTCCAACGAAAAGCTGCTGGAGGAGATACGCGCAGAACGCAAGCAGTATAACGACGATATGGAAAAGTCGAACACGAACTTTATTAAGGCCTGCATGTCTGCCTCGTGGATTGCAGCCAGTGTTCTCTTCGTTGCTATCGCACTCGTTGCTGTCGGAGCCTTGGGGAACGGGCTGCTAAGTATGCTCGGCATACCCGACGGCGTGTCTGCCTTGTGGGGTCACGTCCAGGAGGCCAACGGCATCGGCCCAACACTGGGCTGGTTGGCGTTAACACTTATCGTCATAGGGGTTCTTATAGCGCTTATGACCTGGATGTTGTCCCAGGCTGCGCCGGGTATTGCTCACTTAGTCGAGGAATACCGTCGCAATCACCCGAGGAAAGAAACGAACCACTAACTAGAACACGTGCACCGTAAAAAGTAAAAATCCCCACAACACAGCGTAGCGGTTAACCGCTACGCTTCTTTTATGCTCTTCCTATGCCCCAACTTTGCAACAGCACCAATAAACTGGCGCCCCGGTTATAAGTTGGGGCGCCAAGTCGATGTGCTCGAGTCGGGGGATGTTAGTGGCCGGTGCCAAGCCGGCCAGACAGGCGGTTCAGCCGGTCCTGACTGGGACCGTCGAGCCCGATAATGGACACGGTTTTGCCTCTGTCCTGGAACTTCTGCGTAATCGCGTCAAAGGTCGCGACCGTGGAGGCATCCCAGATCTCCGCCTCAGTGAGATCAATAGTGATATGACGGGCAGAATCGGTGTAATCAAAGCGATAAACCAGGTCATTGCTTGATGCCCAAAACAACTGGCCATGCACCCGGTAGGTACGAGTATCAATCTCGCCATCGCCGTCGCTGTCGATCTCGGAGACCTTTTCAATGGAAGCGATATGTGCCATCCGACGGGCGAACATGATCATCGCGGTGACCACACCCAACACCACACCAATGGCCAGGTTGCTGGTGGCTAGGGTGGCAATAATCGTCACGGCCATAACAATGGTCTCAGAGACCGGCATGAGTTTAAGGGTGCGTGGATGCACCGAGTGCCAGTCGATGGTGCCGACCGAGACCATGATCATGATTGCCACCAGCGCAGCCATCGGGATCATGCCAACGATGTCGCCCAGTGCCAGGACCAGGACCAGCAGGAACACACCGGCTAACAGGGTGGATAGGCGGGTACGTGCCCCGGATTCGCGGACGTTGATCATGGTTTGACCGATCATCGCGCAGCCACCCATGCCGCCGAAGAAACCGGAGGCAATATTAGCCACCCCCTGTCCCCAGGATTCACGAGTTTTATCGGAATGAGTGTCGGTGATGTCATCGACGAGCTTGGCGGTCATCAACGATTCCATGAGACCGACCACGGCCATGGCCAGGGCATAAGGCGCGATGATCTGCAGGGTCTCCAACGTCCACGGCACGTTCGGAATAAACAGGGACGGTAAGGTCTCCGGCATCTTGCCCATGTCCGAGACCGTCGGGACAGTCAAACCGGCGGCAATGACCAAACCGGTGAGCACGATAATCGTGACCAGCGGGGCGGGGATCACACTGGTGAGCTTGGGGAAGAAAATCATGATCACCACACCCAAGCCGACGAGTGGGTAGACTATCCAAGGCACATCAATGAGGTGTTCGAGTTGGGCGGTGAAAATCATAATGCCCAGTGCATTGACGAAACCCAGCATCACCGATCGGGGGATAAAACGCTGAAGTTTCGCCACACCGAGGGCGCCGAGCACGATTTGTAGGACACCGCCCAACAGGACGGTGGCGATGAAATAATCCATCCCGTAACCACGCGCCACAGGAGCAATGACTAGGGCAATAGCCCCGGTGGCGCCGGTGATCATTGCCGGGCGGCCACCGGTAAAGGCGATCGCAATGGCCATGACTACCGAGGAAAACAGACCCATGGCTGGGTCAACACCGGCAAGGATGGAAAAGGCAATGGCCTCAGGGATCAGCGCCAGGGATACCGCCAGTCCGGCCAGAATCTCTATACGGATACGGGCGGGGGAAGAAAATGCGTAACGGAAGGATGCGATGATCCCGGTAGGGGCATCAGCGCCGTCTGGACTCAGGAGGGGGCGGGGGGCCGCCGTGCTAGTTTCAGTCATAGATGTCCAATCTTTGAGGGGATAGGTAACTGGGCGAACGCCCGAAAGGAATCCAACCCTCTAGTAACTTTAGGTTTGGTGATGGTGGTCATGGTAGCGGGAGTTTTACTCAACCGCCAACCCAGGCACAGGAACCCGTGGGCAACATCACCGTGAAGGAGAACAGGCAATGCAAAACAGTAATTTCAAGATCGGCGAGGTCGTTGACCAGACGGGGTTGTCGATTCCCACCTTGCGTTATTATGACAACGTCGGCCTGATTACCCCATCGGGGCGTAGCCCTGGTGGGTTCAGGCTTTATAGTGAGGCTGATGTACGTCGTGTTTTGCTGGTGCGACGGATGAAACCGCTGGGGTTTACTCTGGATCAGATGCGGGAATTCCTGGAAGCTGCGGAGATTCTTCATAGTTCAGATGGCGGGCAGGACAGTGATACCGCACAGCAGGCACGGAGTAATGCCAAGGCCACCCTTGCCGACATTCGTGAGGAGACGCGCACCCGCTACGAAAAGCTACGCAAGCAAATTGCCTACGCTGAGGAATTCCTCGATCTGGTCAACACCCTGGTACCCTAAACTGCCCCCATCCTTCGCAGGGAGAAAAAGACCATCGTATTGAATGCGCTCTGTCGAATCGCGTTCCAGATGAAGTGGACGAACGCCCGCGGCCTCTCCGGAGTGGATGGCGATAGTACAGAGGACTTCTGAAATCCGTGCAGACGACTCCTCAAAACGACACAGTCATCCAAGGTCACAAAATCGAGAATTGTCACTTAACCCCATCACTTCCAAACCGGCTTAAGTGACAAAATGCCATCGCTAAAGTCCCGATTTGAGTCCCAGGACGTGCGCCTTAAGAGAAATAACTAAAGCCCCTACCAGTGTTTCTCCTGGTAGGGGCTTGGAAGTTGGTAGCGGGGGCAGGATTCGAACCTACGACCTCTGGGGCAACAAGAGCCGTGTCATACTTCCTGCGAACGCCACGGTTGAGCAGTGTCGCCCCCGATACACGAAGGCAGATCTCCCCCGAACTGCCGGCTCCCGTGGCGTTCCTTCGTAAGAGCTTTGCGCGCCGCAGCGCATGCGCGCGATTGTTGACGTGTCACACACTGCAACCTAGTTCCACACGATCTGCACCGATTCAGGGTTAAAGGTCTTGGTGCCGCGCACGCCACGGCGCAGGCGCACCTGGCACAGGGTATTGATGACTCGGCGCTGCACGGCAAGCTCTGCGTTGTCGAAGGCATCCACGGGCGAGGCGTAGCCGGTTGTGTCGAGCAGCGCCGATGCGCCAGCAAGACGGGCACGGCGCGTTTCGAGTTTCTCGATCTGCGGCTCATAACGGTTTCGCGCGCGCTTGAGGTCACGGGCCTCGATAAGCTCCTCATCGTAGTCAGCCTGGACGCGGGCGAGCTTTGCGCGAAGCTCAGCGAGTTCGTCGTCGATGGCGTTGACCTCGTCGTCGTCCACAGTCGGCAGCAGGTCCGCCAGGTCGTCACGGCCAAGGCGGGCGCGGATCACGGCGAGCACAAAATCATCGACGCTATGTGTGCGCACTAATCCACAGGCGGCGCAGCGGTAGCGGTCGGCATGTGTGCGCACGGGGTTGCCACACTCGTCGCAGACATACAGACCCGAGCCGAGATGGCGGCGAGTGTTCCGGCGCTCCTTGTTGGTCAGCCGGTCGGGATCGTCGAGCACGTTCTGCACGCGCCACCACAGATCTGGTGTGACGATCGGCTCCCACTGCCCTTTCACCGGCTCGCCGGTATCGGGGTCGCGGACGATATGCGTGACACGGCGGTATTTGTTCTTCACGCCTTTGCGCTTGGCCTTCTTATAAGTGGAGTAACCCGCATACACGGGGTTGCGCAGGATCGAGTGCAACGACGTGTAGGCCCACGGCTGCGCGTCGGGAACCGGCTTTTCTTCCTGGCCTTCAGCGCGGCGTCGAGCGTTGCGCTCTGTGACCACGGTGTACATATGGCGCGGCGTGGTCGGGATATCCGGCAAGCCCGGTTGATCGACCCCAGATAAGGCGCGCGCAATGTCGCGCATGGAGTTGCCCCTCTCGACAGCGCGGAACATACCGAGCACGGCGGCGGCTTCGGATGGAATGATCTCGCCGGTGGAGGTGTAGCCGATAGGGCGCACACCGCCGGAGTACCAGCGGCCCTGCTCGGCGCGTTGCTGTTGCGCACGAGACTGGCGCATGCTCTTTCGCTCGATCTCGCCGCGTGCCACGGCTGCTTTGATGCGCGCGTACATTCTGCCGCCGTCGGTGGCAAGGTCAGCATCACCGTTCGCAGTGACGAGTTTCAGCCCCTGCTCCTCTGCCCTGTCGATCCACTCTTCGAGCTGCCAGGGCTGCCGTGTGAGGCGGTCGAGGTCCCAGCAAATGATCGCGTCGATCTCGCCGCGCTCAAAGGACGCCACCATCGCGTCGTAGTCGGGGCGGTCCACGTCCTTCTTCGACGCGGAGATCGACTGATCGACGTAGGTATGCACGACGTCCCAGCCGCGTTGCTCGGCAAGGGCTTCGCAGTCCTGGCGCTGCCGGTCGATGGCGAGGCCGTCCATGGCAGCATCGAGCGAGATACGGAGGTAAATAGCAGCACGTGTTGTCATGCCGCTAACACTAGCGCGCCTCAGGTTACATTGAAACGAAACTCCACCACGTCGCCGTCGGCCATGACGTAGTCCTTGCCTTCCTGACGGACCTTGCCGGCGGCGCGGGCGTCGGCCATCGAGCCGGCCGCGTCCAGGTCGTCGAAGCCAACGATCTCGGCCTTGATGAAGCCCTTTTCGAAGTCGGAGTGGATCACGCCGGCGGCCTTCGGGGCGGTGTCGCCCTTGCGAATCGTCCAGGCGCGGGCCTCCTTCGGGCCGGCGGTGAGGTAGGTCTGCAGGCCGAGGGTGTCGAAGCCGGCCTTGGCCAGGGTCTGCAGGCCCGGTTCGTCCTGGCCGACGGCGGCGAGGAGCTCGGCGGCGTCTTCGTCGTCAAGCTCGAGCAGCTCGGTTTCGGTCTGGGCGTCCAGGAACACCGCCTCGGCGGGGGCGACCAGGTCGCGCAGCTCCTGCTTGCGCGCGTCGTCGGTGAGCACGTCCTCGTCGGAGTTGAACACGTAGAGGAACGGCTTCGCCGTCATCAGGTGCAGGTGGTGCAAAAGCGCCAGGTCCACTTCCCCGCCCTTGGAAGCGGCGAAGAGGGTGCGGCCGTCCTCGAGCACAGCCTGCGCCTTCTTGGCTTCCTCGGCCTGGGCGGCGACGTCCTTGTCCTTGCGGCCGTCCTTTTCCAGGCGCGGCAGGGCCTTTTCAATGGTCTGCAGGTCGGCGAGGATCAGCTCGGTGTTGATGACCTCGATGTCCGAGGACGGGTCGACTTTGCCGTCGACGTGGATGACGTTGTCGTCGGAAAACGCGCGCACCACCTGACAGATCGCGTCCGCCTCGCGGATGTTGGCCAGAAACGCGTTGCCCATGCCTTCACCCTCGGAGGCACCCTTGACAATGCCGGCGATGTCAACGAAGGACACGGTGGCGGGCAGCACGCGCTCCGAGTCGAAGATCTCCGCCAGCCGGTCCAGGCGCGGATCCGGCAGCTCCACCAGGCCCACGTTGGGCTCGATGGTGGCGAACGGGTAGTTCGCGGCAAGTACCTCGTTGCGCGTCAGGGCGTTAAAGAGGGTGGACTTGCCAACGTTGGGCAGACCGACAATTCCAAGAGTAAGGCTCACGTCGCAACATCCTAGCGGAGGCTTGTGCGAGGTTCGGAGGGGGCCGTGAGGTGGGGCGTCGCAAAGCAATGTGCGATGGTGCACAATAGTGCGCGTGAGCGAACCGACCCAGACCCCCATGCGCGAAGACCGCGTTGACCGCAACGTTGTGTTCAACGACTGGATCGCTTCGGCGGCGAAGTTCACGCTGCGCATCCTGGTTATCGCCGTGTTTTTGTACGCGTTGGGCCAGCTCATCGGCGCGTTTTGGGCCGGTGTTTTGCCGGTCGTGCTCGCGCTCATCGTGTGCACCGTGCTCGCCCCCATCGCAGCTGCCTTACGACGCCACAGGGTCCCCTCCGGCTTCGCAGCCCTTCTGACGATGCTGTTGTTCTTCGGGGTGCTCGCATTTATCGGCATGCTGATCGCCCCGGACATCGTGGGGCAATCGCGCCTGTTGTACATCCAGGCGTTCGAGGGCGTGCAGCGCCTGCAGCTGTGGGCGCAGGGCCCGCCGCTGAACATGGATCCGGAAAACCTCAACGAGGGCGTCAACGAGATCCAGCGGTGGATCCAGAACCAAGCGGGCGCGATCGCTGGCGGGGTGTTCTCCGGCATTAACACCGCGGCCGGGCTGTCAGTGACGCTGATGGTGCTGTTCGTGCTCACCTTCTTCTTTCTTAAGGACGGGCACCGCTTCCTGCCGTGGCTGCGCTCCGCCACCGGCGGCCGCACCGGCCTGTACCTGACCGAGCTGCTCACCCGCGCCTGGAACACCTTGTCCGGCTTCATCCGGGCCCAGGCGGTGTGCTCGTTGATCGACGCCATTGTGATCGGCACCGGCATCGCCATCGTTGGCGTGCCCATGGCGTTCACGCTCGCGCTAATCACGTTCGTGGCCGGCTTCATCCCGATTGTGGGTGCGGTTGTTGCGGGCGCGTTGGCGGTGCTGATCGCACTGGTCACGCTCGGGTTCACCAAGGCTTTGATCGTGCTGGCGATCGTGCTGGCCACCCAGCAACTGGAGGGTAACGTGCTCTCCCCCATGCTGCAGTCGCGGGCGATGAACCTGCACCCGGTGATCGTGCTGGTTTCGGTCACGGTCGGCGGCGCGCTGTTCGGCCTGGTCGGCGGCTTCCTTGCCGTGCCGGCCGCCGCGATGGTCGCGGTGGTGTACCGCTACCTGCTGGAGGTGCTGCGCATCAACGCCGGCGAGCTGGGAGCGCACGACATCGAGTTCGCCACCGACGAGGGCCGGGTCATCGCGGAGATCGTGGAGAAGGAGTCGGTGCACAAGCGCCAGGAGTGGCGCGGCGAGCGCGAATGGGTCAACGCGCCCGTGGCCGACGAGGAAGAGGACGAGAAGACCGAGCGCTTCGGCACCTCCAGCCTGCGCAAGCTGCGCGAGACTGGCCTTGGGCGGCTGCGCGGGTGGCAGTCAGGCGACGGCGACAGGGACACCCCAAGCGAACATATGAGCGAACCCGAACGCTAGCGTGTCGGGCGGGTGTGGTTGACTGCCAGCTATGTCCACCGCCACCGTGCTTTTAATCCTCGCCACCGGCCTGCTCGCAGGCTTCATCGCCGGCGTGTTCACCGGCGCCGCCTGGATGCGCCGTTCCACCCCGCAACCCACTCCCCCGCAGGACCTGCGCCCCGTCGCCCGCGCGCTGAAAGACATGCGCGAACAGCTCGACGAGATGGACAAGCAGCAGGCAGTCTCCGCATCGTCGCTTGCGGGGCAGGTGCAGGCGATCGGGCGCACGTCGGCGCGCTTGGGCGACCGCACCGACCAACTCATCACCGCCCTGCGCTCCCCTCAGACCCGCGGCCGCTGGGGCGAAATCCAACTCGAGCGGGTGGTCGAGCTCGGCGGCATGCTCAACCACGTCGATTTTGACACCCAGGAGCACATGCTTGTCGACGGCTCACGTGTCCGCCCCGACATGATCATCCGCCTCACCCAAGGCCGGAACATCGTCGTCGATGCGAAAGTGCCGTTCCAGGCGTACCTGGACGCGCTGGGCACCGAGGATCCGGAGGAGCGCCAGGCGTTCATGCGCCGCCACGCCCACCTGGTGCGCGCGCACGTGGACACCTTGTCGGCGAAATCCTACATCGAGGCGTTCCAGCCCACTCCGGAGTTCGTGGTGCTGTTCGTGCCAGCGGACCCGTTTTTGGACGCCGCGCTTTCCATCGACCCCGAGCTGTTGGAATACGCATTCGCGCGCGACGTAGTCATCGCCACCCCCACCACCCTGTTTGCACTCCTGCGCACCGTGGCGCTGGGGTGGCGGCAAGAATCGCTCAACGACGCAGCGAAGGAAATCCAGCGCCTAGGCGGGCAGCTGCACCAGCGCCTCGCCACCATGGCGGAGCACTACAACCGGGTGGGCGCCTCACTGGACAAGGCGGTGGAGGCCTACAACGCCACTCTGGCGTCGATGGATTCGCGCGTGATGGTCACCGCCCGCAGGCTCGAGGAGGCGCAGGTGCCGTCGCGGCGCGGCGAGGCCCCGGCGCTGAAACCGGTCTCTTCGCGTGCCCGGCACGCTGCCGAGGGCACCGCGGAGTAGACTCGTCTGGCGTGTCGCATGTCTCTCACCGGAACTCAACCTCCCCGTCCGCAACGTTTCACGGGTTGCCCACGGGGTCCGGCATTGGCATCATTTTCGCCGCACTCTTCACCGGCGTGCTGCTTTCGCTGTCTACCGCCGTGATCGGCTGGCCATTCTTGGCTCTCTACGCCGCGGCGGTGATTGTGGTGGCCACCCTGGTCAACCCGCGGGGGTTGTTCCTCACCGTGGCCAGCGCGCCGATCTTGTTCGTTGTGGCGGTGGTGATCGCCGGCTGGGTGATGTCGCGCAACCAGATTGCCGCCGGCGGCGCTTCCGGCAAAGCGGCGCTGCTGCTGGTGTTCTACCCGGTCATCGAGCTATTCCCCGTACTGTTCGCCGTCACGCTGGGCTCGATCGTCATTGCGGTTGTGCGCATCCGTTTGATCAAGCGCCACAACGAGCAGCTGCTGCGCCGCGAGACCGCCGAACGCACCCGGATCAACCGCAGCAACCGCCGCACGAATTCTGAGGGGCGCCGCGCCCGCGAGCGCGCCAAGGCGGTGTCCGTGGACGAGCTTCTGCGCCGCGCCGATTCGGAGCGCAGCGCGAAGCGGGCGCAAAAACCGGCGCAAAAACCGGCACAGAAAAAATCCCCGCGATCCGGCTCCACCTCGATTGCGGACCGGCTCGGCGAGGACCTTTACAAAGGCTAGCGCTCTAGCGTTGCGCGCTACCCCTGCGCCACCGCCGGGGTCTCTCGGCGCGGCAGGCGCAGATCGCGAGGCAGGGAGAACGTGATCGTCTCCACGGTGGTCGTCACTTCTTCTGCGTCCGAGTAGCCGCGGCGGTCGAGCTCTTCCACCAGCTCCTTGACCAGGATCTCCGGCACGGACGCACCCGAGGTCACGCCGACGGTGGAAACGCCGTCGAACCACTCGTCTTTGACCTGGGAGGCGTAGTCCACCAGGTGCGACTCCTTCGCGCCTGCCTCCAGCGCCACCTCGACCAGGCGGCGGGAGTTCGAGGAATTCTGGGAGCCGACCACGATAACCAGCTCGCAGCGCGGGGCGATCTCCTTGACCGCGGCCTGGCGGTTCTGGGTGGCGTAGCAGATGTCGTCGCTCGGCGGGTTTTCCAGGTTCGGGTAGCGCTCATGCAGCTTGTCCACGATGAGCATGGTCTCGTCCACCGACAGCGTGGTCTGGGACAGCCAAACCAGCTTCTGGTCGTCCGGGAAGTCGGGCAGGCGGTCCACGCCGTCCACGCCGTCGACAAGGTGCGTGATCTCCGGGGCCTCACCGGCGGTGCCCTCGACCTCCTCGTGGCCCTCGTGGCCGACAAGCAGGATGTGGTAGCCGTCGCGGGCGAAGCGCTTGGCCTCGTTGTGCACCTTGGTCACCAGCGGGCAGGAAGCGTCGAGGGTGAGCAGGTTGCGGTCCTTGGCGGAGTCGCGCACCGCGGGCGAGACACCGTGGGCGGAGAACACCAGGTGGGCGCCTTCGGGCACCTCGTCGGTCTCGTCGACGAAGATCACGCCGCGCTCCTGCAGCGTTTCCACGACGTACTTGTTGTGCACGATCTCTTTGCGCACGTAGACGGGGGCACCGTACTTCTCCAGGGCCTTCTCTACGGTCTCCACAGCACGGTCGACGCCGGCGCAGTAGCCGCGGGGGGATGCGAGGAGGACTTTTTTACCCTGTTCTGTCATGGAACCAACCCTAACTAATCAGCGTCAAAAACAATAGGCGGGCCGTGTCGGCTCGCCGGGTAACGTGGCAGAAGTCAAATGGAAAGGAGCATGCGGTGGCAGATTCGAAGAGCTCGCCGGAGTCGCCGTGGTCGGTGTCCAAGCTCAACACCTCGGTGAAGGGCTGGATTGAGCGCCTCGGCTGGCTGTGGATCGAGGGCCAGCTCACCCAGGTCAACACCAAGCCGACGTGGCGGTATTCCTACCTCACCCTGCGCGACACCCAGGAGCAGGCCAGCGTCCAGCTCACCGCGGAGACCTCGCTGCTCACGGGCATGCAGGTGCCGTTGAACGACGGCGACCGCGTCGTCGTGCTGGGTAAACCATCCTTCTATCCCGGCCGCGGCACGTTTTCCATGCGCGTGACCGAGATCAGGCACGTCGGCGCAGGCGAGCTGCTGGCGCGCATTGAGGCGCTGCGCAAGCAGCTCGCCTCCGAGGGCCTGTTCGACCCCGCGCGCAAAAGGGCGCTGCCCTACCTGCCCACGAAGGTCGGCTTGATCACCGGCCGCGGTTCCGCAGCAGAGCGCGACGTGGTCACCGTGGCGCAAGGCCGCTGGCCCGAGGTGCGCTTCGAGATCATCAACACCCCAGTCCAGGGGCCGACCACCGTGCCCGCGGTGATCGAGGCGCTCGGTGTGCTCGATGCGGACCCTGAGGTGGACGTGATCATCGTCGCCCGCGGCGGCGGGTCCGTGGAGGATCTTCTTCCGTTTTCGGAGGAGGCGCTGCAGCGTGCCGTCGTCAAGCTTGGCACCCCTGTGATCTCCGCGATCGGCCACGAGCCGGACAACCCGGTGCTGGACAACGTCGCGGACGTGCGCGCCGCCACCCCCACCGATGCGGCCAAGCGCGCAGTCCCCGATGTGGCACAGGAGCGATTGCTTATCGACGAAGCACGTGCCCGCATGGCCGCCGCCCTGCGCGGCTGGGTCCAACGCGAGCGCGACGGGCTGGCCTCGGTGCGCACGCGCCCCGCGCTCGCTGACCCGATGATGGCCATTACCCACCGCCGCGAGGAGATCGAGCGCGCCACCGCCCTGATCCGCCGGGACGTGTCGCATTTGCTGCAGCGCGAAGCGCAGCACGTGCGGGGCTTGCGCGCCCAGGTCTCCGCGTTGGGGCCGTCGGCGACGCTCGCCCGCGGATACGCCGTGGTGCAGGTGCTACCCCGCGACGGCTCCGACGCCGAAGTTGTCACCTCCATCGACCAATCCCCGCCCGGATCGCAGCTGCGCATCCGCGTCGGCGACGGCTCCATTACCGCCGCCTCCATGTCCACCACACAAGCAGATTAGGAACACAGAAGCATGACTGAGAACGCTTTCGGCACCGGCCAGGCCAACGACAACGCGCTGCCGGACCCGGCCACCTTGAGCTACGAGCAGGCCCGCGACGAGCTGGTCGAAACGGTGAAGATCCTCGAGCTGGGCCAGATGAGCCTGGACGAGTCACTGAAATACTGGGAGCGCGGCGAGGCGCTGGCGAAACGATGCGAGGTGCTCCTCGACGGCGCCTCCCAGCGCGTCGAGGAAGCCATCAGTTCCCGCCAGCAGCCTGAATCGGAGCAGTAGCCAGCGCGGTCGAGATCAGCTCCTCGAACTCGCGGGCCTCCCCGGCGCCGGTGAGCACCAGGCGGGCGTCGCCCGCGTCGACGACCCACAGGTCGCGCACGTCCTTCTCATCGGAGGAGTAGATCTCCACGCTGCGGCCGTCAATGTTTTCGGTGCGCTCCAGGGTGCGAGGCTTCGCGTCCGCGCCTTCTGCAGCTTCCTTCGCGTCGGCGCCGGTCTGCGTGAGCTGGATGAAGCCGCGGTCCGGGGTGACCCAGCCGACCGTCGGCGCCGGCTGGCCGCCCAGCATGGAGCGGCGTGCGGAGTTGGTGACCCAGCCTTCCGGCATCTCCGGGTAGCGCACCGGGAAGTCCACGCCGCGCGCCTCCAAGTCGAGGAAGGTCTCCGCGTCGACCTCCTGAACCGGCCCCTGCTCGGGCGCGCCGGGGTTAAACGAGCACAGCCCGGTCGCGCCGACAGCGACGACCATCAGCACGATGATGAGCACGGAGTTGATCGCGATGTCTCGTCCGTCCTGGAAGATGCGGGGTTTTTTGTTGCTAGCCACGCCGAACAGTATGGCATGCGCCCCCGCTTCCCCCTTAAAGGTGGGAAGAACGGGCAATTGTGCGATTGGTAGTGCCACAATAGAGGGGTCTTTTTGTGATTCATGTTTAGGAAGGCCTCCCCATGACCGAACAGTCCGATCTTTACCCCGACCGCAATCTCGCGATGGAGCTGGTGCGCGTCACCGAGGCCGCCGCGCTCGCCTCCGGCCGCTGGGTCGGCCGCGGCCAGAAGAACGAAGGCGACGGTGCCGCCGTCAACGCGATGCGCAAGATGATCAACTCCGTGGAGATGGACGGCGTGATCGTCATCGGCGAGGGCGAAAAGGATGAGGCCCCGATGCTGTTCAACGGCGAGCAGGTCGGCACCGGCCGCGGCGCCGCCGTGGACATCGCCGTCGACCCAGTCGACGGCACCCGCCTGATGGCCGAGGGCCGCCCGAACGCGATCTCCGTGATCGCCGCCGCGGACCGTGGCTCGATGTTCAACCCGCAGGACGCGTTCTACATGAACAAGATCGCCGTCGGCCCAGAGGCGGTCGGCGCGATCGACATCACGAAGTCGACCGCCGAGAACATCAAGTCGGTCGCCGAGGCGAAGGGCGTGCGCCCCGCCGACATCACGGTGGTCGTGCTCGATCGTCCGCGCCACAAGCAGCTTGTCGACGACATTCGCGCCGCCGGCGCCAAAGTCCGCTTCATCATGGACGGCGACGTCGCCGGCGCCATCGCCGCTGCACAGGACACCAGCTCCATCGACATTGCGATGGGTATCGGCGGCACCCCGGAGGGCGTCGTCACGGCGTGCGCTCTGAAGTGCCTGGGCGGCGAGATCCAGGGCATGCTCGCCCCGCAAGGCGACGAGGAGCGCGAGAAGGTCCTCGCCGCCGGTCACGACCTGGACCGCGTGTTGGGTATCAACGACCTGGTCACCTCCGACAACTGCTACTTCGCCGCCACCGGCGTGACCAACGGCGACATGTTGCGTGGCGTGACCTACCGCAAGTCCGGTGCCACCACCCGCTCGCTGGTGATGCGCTCGAAGTCCGGCACCGTGCGCTTCATTGAGTCCCAGCACCAGCTGACCAAGCTGCAGGACTACTCCGTGGTGGACTACACCGAGCCGGAGAACTAGGCCGCAGCCTAAAGCAACGCGCCGATCAGCGCCGCGCTGGCCAGCAGGTTGTTCACCACGTGCACGATGTAGCTGGCGGTGATGGTGCCGTGGAAGCGTGCCACCAGCGCTAGGCCAATGCCGGCGAAGAAGGTGAACACGATCGCCGGCGGCGCGATGTGGGCCGCCCCGAAAATCGCCGCGGTGGCCAGCACGCTCGCCGCCGCGGGCATCAGCGTGTCGAAGTAGTTCATGAGGACGCGGCGGAACACGATCTCCTCAATGAACGGCCCGATGAGCAGGTAGCCCACCAGCAAAAGCAGCACTGGCGCGGCGCTGTCCAAGTCCCGGGCGAGGGTCTCGCTGGCGGAGTCGCCGCGGGGCTCAAGTCCGAACAGCGGCGCGACAACCGACGTCGCTGCCGCAGAGCCGAGCACCACCGCCGGAGCCTGCCACAGCAGGTGCCAGCCCCGGCGCCCGAGCCGGGAGAAGCCGAGCTCGAGCCCGCGGTGCCGCATGTAGCGCACGAGCAGCACCGTCGGCACCGCCAACGCGACCAACACGGCAACCGGCAGCACCGTCAGCGCCACAGTCCGGGACACACCGGCGCGCACCAAAACCAGCCCCTGGCCGAGGAGCAGAACGTACATCGCCCCCATCGCGGCGGCCGCAACTCCCGCGTCCCTCAAAGTGGGGGTCTCCATGGCCTGCGGTTCGGGCATTTCGTCTCCTCGTCATGTCCGGTTGGTGCATAATCGTGCTGTGGAAAGGCACGCGCGCACTCTACCGCGCGCGGCGTGCACGCGACAGAAGTAAAGGACAATAATGGCTGATCAGGAATACCGCATCGAACACGACACGATGGGCGAGGTCAAGGTGCCCGTGGACGCTCTCTGGCGCGCCCAGACGCAGCGCGCTGTGGAGAACTTCCCCATCTCCGGCCGCGGCCTGGAGTCCCAGCAGATCCGCGCGCTCGGCCTGCTCAAGGCCGCGTGCGCGCAGGTGAACAAGGACCTGGGCAACCTGGACGCCGAGAAAGCCGACGCCATCATCGCCGCGGCGAAGGAGATCGCGGACGGCCAGCACGACGATCAGTTCCCCATTGATGTGTTCCAGACCGGCTCCGGCACGTCGTCCAACATGAACACCAACGAGGTCATCGCCTCCATCGCGAAGGCCAACGGCGTTGAGGTTCACCCGAACGACCACGTGAACATGGGCCAGTCCTCCAACGACACCTTCCCCACCGCCACCCACGTCGCCGCCACCGAGGCCGCGGCCAGCGACCTGATCCCGGCGCTGAAGGTGCTGCAGGAGTCCCTTGAGAAGAAGGCCACCGAGTGGCACGAGGTGGTCAAGTCCGGCCGCACCCACCTCATGGACGCCACCCCGGTGACCCTGGGTCAGGAGTTCTCCGGCTACGCGCGCCAGATCGAGCTCGGCGTCGCACGCGTCGAGGCCACCCTGGAACGCCTGGGCGAGCTCGCCATCGGCGGCACCGCCGTGGGCACCGGCATCAACACCCCGGCGGAGTTCGGTGGCAAGGTCACCGAGGAGCTGGTCAAGCTCACCGGTGTTGAGCAGCTGTCCGAGGCGAAGAACCACTTCGAGGCGCAGGCCAACCGCGACGGCCTGGTGGAGTTCTCCGGCGCGATGCGCTCCGTGGCTGTGTCCCTGTACAAGATCGCCAACGACATCCGCCTGATGGGCTCCGGCCCGCTGGCC
Organism: Corynebacterium sp. MSK008; assembly: GCF_030232585.1. Lineage (GTDB taxonomy): Bacteria > Actinomycetota > Actinomycetes > Mycobacteriales > Mycobacteriaceae > Corynebacterium. Next base: position 151,217 of record NZ_JASPJX010000003.1, read on the forward strand.
GGCTTCGGCGAGATCCACCTGCCGGACCTGCAGCCAGGTTCCTCCATCATGCCGGGTAAGGTCAACCCGGTGCTGTGCGAGACCGCAACCCAGGTCTCCGCGCAGGTCATCGGCAACGACGTGGCTGTCGCGTTCGGCGGCACCCAGGGCCAGTTCGAACTCAACGTGTTCATCCCGATGATGGCGCGCAACGTCCTCGAGTCCTCCCGCCTGCTGGCGAACACGGCACGCCAGTTCGCCACCAAGCTTGTGGACGGCATCGAGCCCAACGAAGAGCGCATGCGCACCCTGGCCGAGTCTTCCCCGTCGATCGTGACCCCGCTGAACTCCGCGATCGGCTACGAAAACGCAGCCAAGATTGCCAAGCACGCGGTCAAGGAGGGCATCACCATCCGCCAGGCCACCATCGACCTCGGCTTCGTGGACGGCGAGAAGCTCACCGAGGAGGAGCTGGACAAGCGCCTCGACGTGCTGTCCATGGCCAATACGGACCGCAACTAGCACCTCACTAGAATCAGCCCCCAGCACATCAACCAACTTGCTGGGGGCTTTTTCATGCCTGATTCTTTCTCCGAGCTGCGCACCGCGGGCGGCCCGAACAAGCCGTGGGTCGTCGGTGGGGTGCTCGCGCTCATCGTCGCCATCATCGGCGTCGCGCTCGCGGCGGCCTACTGGTACGCCAACCCGCGCCCCGAACCGGTCAACGAGGTTCCCGAAACGGTCACTGTCACCGCGCAGCCGCAGCTTATCGACGATCCTTCGGCCCCCACCGGCACCTACACCGGAACGCTGAACAGCTTGGAAGACGATGCGAAGGTCAAGGCGTGGCCCGCGGTAGCGACCTTCGGCGGCGGCACCGCATCGGTGACCTACCCCCTGACCGGCTGCACGGCGCTGATCGGTGGAGGTGGCGAATCGATCCCGTTGACGAAGGCCTGTAATGACGGGCAGGGCCGTTGGGACGTCGAGAAGCAGGCGCCCGGCGTTGTGAAGCTGACCTACTCCGAGAATGACAATGCCCTGGTAGAAGGCGAGCTTTCCGCGGGCTTGCCTTAATGTGCACCGGGTGTAATATTGCACCCCGTGCAAAATAAGGGAATCAGGGAGCAGAAGCGGCGCGAGACGCTGCAACGCATCCGCGACGAGGCCGCGAAACTTGTCCGCGCGCACGGTTACGACAACGTCACCGTCGACGACATCTGCGGCGCCGCGAGCATTTCCCGGCGCACGTTTTTCAACTACGTCGACTCCAAGGACGAGGCGATCTTGGGCTCGTTCCCCTTCGCCTTCAGCGAGGACGCGCTCGCCGCGATCCGCAATACGCCGAGCGACAACGTGCTCGAACTTGTCATCCGCTCCGTCGAGGTAGAACCGGGGCGCTTCGACGGGCCGGCCGCGAAATGCCGGCGCGAGCTCTTGGAGAACAACCCGGGGCTGATGCACGCCGAAGCCGCCCGCAAACGCGGCTTCCTCACCGAGGTAGGCCGCGCGGTCTACGCCCACTTCGAGCGCTTCCCCGGCGACCGCAGACATGCCGGGACGCTGGAGGATGAGACGCAAATCATCGTGGTCCTCTTCCAGGGCGCGGTGAGCCGCTACCTGTGGCACCCTCCGGAGGGCACCGACCCCGTCGAGCAACTGCTAGCTAACGCACACGATCTTTCTACTTACGCAAAGGAGATGACATGGTAGAAAACCGCGCGGACAACCATCCGCTTCAAGCCACCGCGCCAAATGTGGGGCTGGTGTTCTCGGCCTTGCTGCTGACCATGCTGATGAGCTCGCTGGGGCAGATGATCTTCGCCACCGCCCTGCCCACCATCGTCGGCGAGCTCGGCGGCGTGGACCACATGAGCTGGGTTATCTCGGCGTTTCTGGTCACCATGACCATCGCCATGCCGGTCAACGGCAAACTCGGCGACATCCTGGGCCGCAAGTGGCTCTACATCACCGGCATCGGCCTGTTCGTGGTCGGTTCCACCATCGGCGGCTTCGCCCACACCATGGAGCTGTTGATCATCGGCCGCGCCGTGCAAGGCCTCGGCGCGGGCGGGATGATGGTGAACTCGCAGTCCATCATCGCCGAAGTGGTTCCTGCACGCGAGCGCGGCAAGTACATGGGTGTCATGGGCGCCGTGTTCGGCGTGTCGTCGGTGCTGGGTCCTGTGCTCGGCGGCTGGTTCACCGACGGCCCCGGCTGGCGCTGGGCGCTGTGGATGAACATCCCGCTGGGCATTTTGGCCATGAGCGTGTGCGCGGCCGTGCTGCGCCTGCGCCGCGGCTCCGCCAAGGGCATGCACTACGACTACCTGGGCACCACGCTGATGGTGGTGGCCACCACCTCGCTGATCCTCACCACCACGTGGGGCGGCACCCAGTATGAGTGGACCTCCCCCACCATCATCGCCACCTCGCTCATCGCGTTTGTTGCCGCCGTGACGTTCGTGTTCGTGGAGCTGCGGGCGACCAACCCGCTGATCCCGATGGACCTGTTCAAAAACCGCAACATGGTCCTGACCACCCTGGCAGGCACCGTGCTCGGCTTGGCCATGACCAGCGGGCTGGCGTACCTGCCCACCTACCTGCAGATGGTCCACCAGCTCACCCCCACCGAGGCGGGGCTGATGATGCTGCCGATGGTCATCGGCATGCTCGTCACCGGCATGACGGTCGGCTTCATCATCTCCAAGACCGGCCGTTACAAGATCTACCCGCTGGTTGGCATGCTCGTGACTACCCTGGGGCTGTTCCTGTTCTCGCGCCTGGAGGTCACCACGTCGCTGACCAGGCTGGGCGTCTACATGTTCATCTTCGGCTTCGGCCTCGGCCTGGTCATGCAGGTGCTGGTGCTGATCGTGCAGAACTCGTTCCCGCTCAAGCACGTGGGAACCGCAACGTCCACGAACAACTTCTTCCGTCAGATCGGCTCGTCGATAGGCGCGTCGCTTTCGGGCTCGCTGTTCATCCACAACATGCGCGACAACTTGGAGCAGCGCCTGCCGGAGGCGCTGGCGAAGCTGGGTCCGGAGGGTGAGGCGTACGCGGCGAAGTTCCAAGACGGCGGGGCCAACAGCCTCACCCCCGGCGGGGTCGCCCAACTGCCCGATCCTTTAAGAGAGGCGGTGCTGAGCAGCTACAACGACGGTCTTACCCCCGTGTTCCTGCTCATGGTGCCGCTGGCAATCATCGCTTTTGTCCTCCTGCTTCCGGTGCGCGAGGAGGCCCTCAAGGAGGACCTGAGCTAGCAGCGTCCCCCCCGGCGCTACTGCTCGCGCGACATTGGCAGAATCAACTCCCAAATGTCGCAGTCGCGCCACTCACCCTGGCGCTCGCCGTAAGCCATCCGCGCCATGTTGTGGAACGTGCCGACCTTTTCAAATCCGCGGGACTTGTGCAGACCCGCGGATCCCTCATTTTCGGGGAAGATCCAGGAGTGAATCGACCACTTGTGCAGGCTGATACAGGTCTGGATCAGGTGGTCCAACAAGGCTCCCGCGACGCCGCGACCGCGAGCGTCGGGGTGGGTGTAGATCGAATCCTCCACCACGCCGTGGAACACGCTTCGGGACGATGCCTTCGCAGCACCCACCCAGCCGAGCACCTTGTCGCCGTCGTCCGCGTCGACCGCCACGAAGACGGTCTCCATAATCTTCTTGCGGGAGAATTGCTCCCAGTTCTGCCCCTTGGTTTCCCAGGAGGCGTTGCCTGTCTGTAGCCCCATCTCGTAGATGGCTCTTACCTGCGGATAGTCTTCCGGTCGGATGGGCCGGATGGCAAAGTCCGATTTTTGCATGCGCCCCATTGTCCAGATTCGCCCCAGGGCGCGCAAACGTGGGTGAAACAACGCAAAAGCGCCACCCAGCCGAAGCCGGGTGGCGCTTGGAATCAGGCGAGGTTAACCCCGATTCGATGGACCGATTTACTTCTCGGTCACGATTGCGGTGAAGGCATCCTCGGTGCCGCCGCGGGTCCACTCGATGGTGCCGTTCTCAAACTCCTGGGTCCAGCCCGACTGGTCGGCGTTCTCGGTCTCCGGTGCGACCGGGAAGCCCAGCTTCTGGTCCAGGCGGACATCAGTCATCCACTCGTTAGCGATCTGGCCCCAGGTCGGAGCACCACCGGTGTTCTCGTTCCAGGTGATGTAGTGCTCGTTGTCGTAGGTGACGATCCAGCCGCCGTCGGTCTCCTCAACCGCCATCGGCTCGCCCCACTCCGGCTGAGCGTACTCGTCCATAGCGGCCTTCACACCTGCCGGAACCATCGCGGTTGCGCCGTCGGCGGTGGTGATCTCCTCGGTAGCCTCAGCGTCGCCAGCAGCAGCGGCGTCGGTGTTATCCGCGGTCTCGCCAGCGGTCTCGGTGGCAACCTCGGTCTCGGTAGCGGTCTCGGAGACAACCTCGGTGGAGGTCGGCTCGCCCTCGCCGTCGTTGGAGCAAGCAACCAGGCCGGTTGCGCCAAGGGTCAGGGCAGCTGCGGAAGCGACGATCTTACGGGAAAACATAATCATTACCTTTCATTCTTGAAATAAGTGCGCCGTCCATTATGAACTTTGCGTTAACGTCGAGTCCGCTTTGCACCCGATCGGGGGTGCGCATTTCCGCGTGAAGAACGCACCGTGCGCCCTTTGGTCACGCCGACAAAGTCCTGCACAGCGTCCGAATCGTCCGCCTTGCGCCACACGAGCGCGATCTGGGTCGCCGGCTCCTCGCCCACAAGGGGTAACGCTTTGATCTGTTTGCGCGCGAGGTTCTTCAACAACGGCAGCGGCGCGTAGGCCACGCCGACGTTTGCGGCGACGACTTGGAGGGCGGACCGGAGGTCGTCGATAGGCGATGGCCCGTCAAAGTTCACAATCTCCTCCGCGAGGTCTTCGCGGGTGACCTCACCCACCTCCGCGTAGACGGAATCCTTCGGCACTGCGACGCCAGCGGCCTCCTCGTAGAGGCGCACCACGTGGTGCTCGTCGGTGACGCGCTCGTCCGGTAGCCGCACCAGCGCCGCAGTCGCTTGCTTGCCGACGAGCACGAACGGATCATCCGACGGCACCGCCTCAAGGCGACTTCCAGTGAGTTCTTCGTATCGGCGGAACCACTTCCCCGGCTCAGTGCCGGTGGCGAAGGCAATGGTGAGCATGTCGCTCAATGCTACCGTTTTGACCATGACTGATCAGACCCCCTCCGGCACCGCCATGAAGCCGGTGACCGCCGCAAAGAAGCTGGGCATCTACCTCCCCGCCACCCCGCAGGAGTTCCAGGACGGTGCCGTGACCCACGCCGAGCTGCGCGAGTTGCAGGACAACCCGCCGCAGTGGCTGCAGGAACTGCGACTTTCGGGCCCGCACCCACGCCCCGAGGTCGCCCGCAAGCTGGGTATTTCCGTGACCGCGCTGAAAAACGCCGGCGTGGACCAGGCCATGACTACTGAAGAGATCCGCGCGCTGCTGGACGACCAGCCCGAATGGCTGCACAAAGCCCGCGCCGCTCTCGCGGAGCAGCGCGGGCGCGACGGCGCAAGCGCCGTCGAGGGGGAAGACGACTAGAGCATCTTCCAATCCTCGAGGTCCGGGTAGAGCGGGTACTTCCGCGCCAGGGCCTCAACGCGGCCGCGCAGCGCGTCCACATCGGCATCCTCGCCCTTGATCAGGGTCTCCGCGATGATCTCTGCGACCTCGCGGAAGTCCTCCTCGCCGAAGCCGCGGGTGGCCAGCGCGGAGGTGCCGATGCGCAGGCCGGAGGTCACCTTCGGCGGGCGCGGGTCGAACGGCACGGCGTTGCGGTTGACGGTAATGCCCACCGAGTGCAGCAGGTCCTCGGCCTGCTGGCCGTCCATTGGCGAGTTGCGCAAGTCCACCAGCACGAGGTGCACCTCGGTGCCTCCGGAGACGACAGAGACACCGGCGTCGCGTGCGTCGTCGTCAAGCAAACGCCCCGCCAACACCTTCGCGCCGTCGAGGGTGCGCTGCTGGCGGTCCTTGAACTCGTCCGTGCCCGCGATCTTGAATGCGGTCGCCTTCGCTGCCACGACGTGCATCAGCGGGCCACCCTGCTGGCCCGGGAAGACGGCGGAGTTGAGCTTCTTGTGCAGCTCCAGGTCGTTGGTGAGGATGAAACCGGAGCGCGGGCCGCCCAGGGTCTTGTGCACCGTGGAGGACACCACGTGCGCATGCGGGACCGGGTTCGGGTGCAGGCCAGCGGCGACCAGGCCGGCGAAGTGGGCCATGTCCACCCACAGGTATGCGCCGACCTCATCCGCAATCTTGCGGAACTCCGCGAAGTCCTCGTGGCGCGGGTAGGCGGACCAGCCGCCGATGATCACCTTCGGCTTGACCTCGTGGGCCTGTTTACGCAGCTTCTCCATGTCAATGAGATGGGTGTCCTCCTCCACCTCATACGCCGCAACGTTGTACAGGCGCCCGGAGAAGTTGATCTTCATACCGTGGGTGAGGTGGCCGCCGTGTGCCAGGTTCAAGCCCAAGATGGTGTCGCCGGGCTCCGCGAGCGCCATCAGCACCGCTGCGTTCGCCTGCGCACCGGAGTGCGGCTGCACGTTCGCGTACTTCGCGCCGAATACCTCCTTGGCGCGGTCGCGCGCCAAGTCCTCGATGACGTCCACGTGCTCGCAGCCGCCGTAGTAGCGGCGGCCCGGATAGCCCTCGGCGTACTTGTTGGTCAGCACCGAACCCTGCGCCTGCAGCACGGAGCGCGGCACGAAGTTCTCGGAGGCGATCATCTCCAAGGTGTCGCGCTGGCGCGCCAGCTCGTCCACAATTGCGGCGTGCACCTCGGGGTCGTAGGTGGCCAGATCCTGGTAACGGAGGTCTTCAGACACGTCGACCGGGTCCTTTCTTTTCGCGTTGACAACGGTTTCTCGAAGTATAGGAAAATCGGCACGACAAGAAGGTGGATTTATTCCCCTTTTGCGCGGGTGCAACAATGGTGGCTATGTCACGAGCCGATTCGTCGCCGTACCTCGACTTCCACCGCGAGGATTGGCGCAAACGCCGCGCCAAAATGCCCCAGGTGCTCACCGAGGAAGAGTTGGAGAAGCTCTCCGGCATCGGCGAGAACCTCGACCTGCAGGAGGTCGAGGACATCTACCTGCCCCTGTCGCGCCTGATCCACCTGCAGGTGCGCGCCCGGCAAAAGCTCACCAACGCCACCGAGACGTTCATCGGCGGCGACCCGGGGCACGTACCGTTCATCATCGGCCTGGCCGGCTCGGTTGCCGTGGGCAAATCCACCACCGCGCGTGTGCTGCAGGTGCTGTTGCAGCGGTGGGACTCGCACCCGCGGGTGGACCTAGTCACCACCGACGGCTTCCTCCACCCCAAGGCGGTGCTGGAGGAACGCGGGATCATGAAACGCAAAGGTTTCCCGGAGTCCTACAACCGGAGAAACCTCATGCGTTTTGTCACCGAGGTCAAATCCGGCCAGCCGGTGGTCAAGGCCCCGATCTACTCGCACGAGGCCTACGACATCCTCCCAGACGAGTTCGTGGAGGTCCGCCAGCCCGACATCCTCATCCTCGAGGGCCTAAACGTGCTGCAGACCGGCCCGACACTGATGGTCTCCGACCTGTTCGACTTCTCCATCTACGTCGACGCGAAGACCGCAGACATCGAGCGCTGGTACATCGAACGCTTCCTCAAACTGCGCGACACCTCGTTCCAGCAGCCCGGCAACCACTTCGAGGGCTTCGCTGGCATGGACGACTCCGAGGCCACCTACGCCGCGCGCGAGCTGTGGCAGACCATCAACCTGCCCAACCTGGTGGAAAACATCCTGCCCACCCGCGTGCGCGCCTCACTGGTGCTGCGCAAGGACTACGACCACACCGTCCAGCGCGTGCGCATGCGCAAGATGTAGCTACTTGCCAAAGCGGCGGGAGCGCTGCGAGTAGTCGCGCAGCGCGCGCAGGAAATCGATCTTGCGGAACGCCGGCCAATAAATGTCGGTGAACCAGATCTCCGAGTACGCCGCCTGCCACAGCAAAAACCCGGACAGACGCTGCTCGCCGGAGGTACGGATGACCAGGTCCGGGTCCGGCTGGCCGGAGGTGTAGAGGTGCTCTGCGATGGACTCCACGGTGATCTCGGCGGCCATCTCTGTGGCCGGTACTCCGGCGTGAGCTTTGTCGTCGATAAGCGATTGCACCGCATCCACGATCTCCTGGCGCCCGCCGTAGCCGACCGCGATGTTGACGGTGAGGCCGTGCTTCGTATCGGTTGCGGCCGCCCCCTCGCGCATACGCTTCGCGACGTCCTCCGGCAACAAATCCAAATGCCCCACCAACCGCACGCGGCAGGTGTAATCCTCCGTGGCCAGATCCTCGATGACCCCGGAGATGATGTCGAAGAGCAGCTCCACCTCTTCAGTGGTGCGCTGCAGATTCTCCGTGGAAAGCAGGTAGATGGTGAGCACGTCCACGTCCATCTCCGCGGACCAGCGCACAAGCTCGCCGATCTTCGCGCCGCCGACGCGGTGGCCGTGGGAGATATCCTCGAAGCCTGCCTCGCGCGCCCAACGACGGTTGCCATCGGCCATCACGGCGATGTGCTTCGGGCGCTTTTTGCCGCGCAGCTCACGCTTTAGGCGCGCCTCATACAGCGGGTACAGCGGATATCGCAGCTTCGAAAGGACAGACACGGGATAAATTCTAGCCAGCTAAAAAGCGTTTTTCTTGCGCTGGTCCTTCACACCGGCCTTCTCCATGGCCTCATCGATCGCTTTCTCATCGAACGGGTCGATCCCACGGGCCTCCGCAAACGCCTGGCGGCGCTTGAACCGGGAGAAGCGGCGGTGAAACGACCACCCGATGAACAGCACCACGATTGCCAGGACCACCAGTAGCAGCAGGCCGACCGGCGAGGCTTTGCCGAAATCCGGACCAACCGGGGTCTCGCCCGGGTTCTGGGCGAGCACGAAGTTCGCGGCGTTCGCCGCCGCGACAGTAAACGTTGTCATTTAGTTTTCCTCCTCGGTGCCTGCTTCGGGGCCTGCTTCGATGCCGGCGAACAGATCCGTCTCCGGCAAGGTGGTCTCCACCCTGGACGCGGCGAGCTCGAACTCCTCGGTGGGCCAGACGTCCTGCTGGTCCTCCACCGGGCTGGCCAGGAACGCACCGGCGGGGTCGATCTGCGTGGCGTGCGCAGTAAGCGCCTCGGCGCGCTGCTGGAAGTAGCCGGCGCACTCCACCTGAGTGGTCACACGGTCGAATACGTCGCCTTCATTTTCCTCCCAGCGCTTGATCATCAGCTCGTACGGGCTCTTCTTCCCGCGCTGAATCAGGCGCTCCTGCAGAAGCTTCATGCGCTGCAGGATAAAGCCGTGCGAGTAGTACAGCTTCAGCGGCGTCCACGGCTCGCCGGTGCCGGGCGCAAACTTCGGGTCGCCAGCGCGCTCCCAGGCGATCATGGAGACCGCGTGCACCATCAGGTGGTCCGGGTGCGGGTAGCCGCCGTTTTCGTCGTAGGTGATGATCACGTGCGGGCGGAACTCGCGGATCTGCTCCACGATCTTCACCGCGACCTCCTCCGGGTCCTGCACCGCGAACGACCCTTCAGGCAACGGCGGCAGCGGGTCGCCCTCCGGCAGCCCGGAATCCTCGTAGCCCAGCCAAACATGCTCGACACCGAGCGCGGCCGCGGCACGCGCCATCTCCTCCCGGCGCACCTCGAGGATGTTGTCCAGCACACCGGGGCGGTCCATGGCCGGATTGAGGACGTCGCCGCGGCGGCCGTCAGTGCAAGTGACGACTTTGACGCGGTTGCCTTCCGCGGCGTACTTGGCCATGGTGGCCGCGCCCTTGGAGGACTCGTCGTCTGGGTGGGCGTGAATGGCCATGAGACGCAACCCGGTCACTCGATCAATCCAACTTTCGTAGGGGTCAGTTCTGTACCTCCGCGCCATCTTAGTACCATCGACGCTAAAGTCCTTACCACCTGCAAGGAGCCGTTTCTGTGAGCACCGCAACCTCTCCCCGCCCCGCCGAGCGATACGGCCGCAAACGCGGCTCCGGCGGCTCCACCGGCGGCAAAGTGGTGGCGGTTGTAGCCGCGCTGCTCATGCTTGGCCTACTGTTCGTCGGCGCCCGCACGATCATGGAGCGCTTCAACCAACCGGTCCGCGCCGAATTCATTTCGCAGGAGCATATCGACGACGAAACGGGCCGCCTGTGGATCGACGTGAGCCGCAAAAACCCGGACACGCCGGCATACTGCATCGTCACAGCCGTGGACTACTCGCACGCGGAGGTAGGACGACGCGAGGTAGTCCTGCCCGCTAACGGTGAGGAGCACTCCCGCATCGCCGTGGACCTGCCGCTGCGCGAGCCGCTGGTGTCGGGGCGCATCTACGGCTGCTCCGAAAATCTCCCCTTCTACATGGACCCGGAGAGCAGCTTCTACGCAGCACGCTAGCGAAAACCGCCTGAGTCGCGTGTGGTAATCTTCCGGCTGTATATCTGCACACATTGGCCCGCGAGCGGCGGGCCGATTTCACGTATCAGGGAAGGTTTAGACCCCTATGGCTGAATCCCAGCAGCAGTACATCACTCCTGAAATGAAGGCCAAGCTCGAGGCCGAACTGCAGCAGCTCATTGACAACCGCCCCGCCATCGCGGCCGAAATCAACGAGCGCCGCGAGGAGGGCGACCTCAAGGAGAACGCCGGCTACGACGCAGCCCGCGAGCAGCAGGACCAGGAGGAGGCGCGCATCAAGCAGATCTCCGAGATCCTGTCCAACTCCACCACTGAACGCACCGGCATCGTCGAAGGTGTCGCCCACGTCGGTTCCGTCGTGCACGTCTACTACGACGGCGACAAGGACGACCGCGAGACTTTCCTCATCGGCACCCGCGCGGCGTCTACCGACAACGCAGATCTGGAGACGTACTCGGAGCAGTCCCCGCTCGGCGCGGCCGTCGTCGGCGCTTCCGAGGGTGAAACCCGCAAGTACACCGCCCCGAACGGCCGCGAGATTTCCGTCACCATCGTCTCCGCCGAGCCGTATGATTCAGTCAAGGCCTCCACGCCCCGCGCGAAGTAGCCAGTACTTTTCTCTTTTTCAAAACAGAAGGACCATTCCTGTGATTGCCACCTCTTCCCGCAAAGCAGTAGCCGGCGTCGCCGCCCTGGCAGCTATCGCCCTGGCAGGCTGCACCCCTCCGCACGAGAACCCCTCCTCCGAGAAGGTCGACACCGCCACCACTCAGGATCCGAACTCCCTGAAGGGCGCCGGCACCGCGACCACCGCCACCAGCACCGCGACGGCGACCAACGTCACCGAGGCGAACGCCGTGCAGGAGCAGGAGACCGCCGAGGCCGCCGTCGCTGCAGCCCCGGTGTTCAATAACTGCGGCGCCACCGACCTGGTGCGCCCGGACCGCCTGACGGTGGACTGCGCCAACCAGGACGACTTCCTGGAGAACATCGTCTGGGAGCAGTGGGGTGAGGACCTCGCTGAGGGCACCGGCACCCGCGTCGTTGTCTCTCCGGACAACCGCGAAGAGGACGTGAAGGTTGTGCTGGGCAATCCGGAGATCGTCGATGGCAAGCCGGTGTTCACCACCGTTTCTGTCGACGGCCAGTCGGTCGTGCCGGACAACAACTACTAAGCCACCGTGCGCATAGCAAAGCGCCTCGCCCCGGAGCTGATCCGGAAGCGAGGCGCTTTTTGCCGCGGGCCTAGCGGTCGTTGAAGTAGGACAGCAGGCGCAGGATTTCGGTGTAGAGCCACACCAGGGTCACGGCCAGGCCCAGGGCGACACCCCAGGAAGCGCGTTCCGGCGCACCAGTTCGGACCAGCTTGTCGGCCAGGTCGAAGTCCTGCAGGAAGGACAGTGCTGCCAGCACGACGCAGACCACGCCGAAGATGATGGACAGCGTGCCGCCGTCGCGAAGCGGGGAAATGCCAGCGAAGATTGCCAGCAGGAGGTTGCCCACCGCCATGATGGCCACACCGAAGATCAGGCCGGTGAGGATACGGTTGAAGCGGGGGGTCACACGGATCGCACCGCGCCGGTACACCACGAGCATGCCGATGAACACGCCGACCGTGCCCAGGATGGCCTGGAAGATCAGCTGGCTGGCATCCGCGCCGCCGACGGTGAACCAGCCGGAGACAGTCAGGGAGAATCCGCCGAGAAACAGGCCCTCGAACGCGGCGTACAGCAGCGTCAACGTCTTCGAGCCGAACTCGCGGCGGAACGCGTTGACAAGGGTGACGATGAAGCCGCCGATGGCACCGACGACTGTCAGAATGACGCCGAGTTGCGGGTTGCCGGTGAGGAAGATGCCGAAGTTCACGGCGGCGAACGCGATGATCACGGCGAGGGTGATGCCCGTCTTGGTCACCACGTCGTCCACCGTCATCGGGCGTTGCTGATCAATTTCGGGCGCGTACCCCGGCAGCGTTGCGGTGTGGCCGGCCTGGTAGCCGTTGTCCGCATCCGCCCCCGGAATATTGCGCAGAACGGGGTTAGTGCTTCTCACGTCGCACAGTTCCTTTCCAATGGGGTTTTGGTCCAAGAGTTCACGGGGTATAACGCCACACTTACCAAAAAGGTTCCCACAGGCGGAGTATCAGCTAAACGCTTCCCTCAGCTCGCCGGGGATATGGTGGGCTTTATGGGAGTGCTCGACAATGTCCGCCGCGGCCCCAGAACCGGCGGCGAGGTGGTGCGTGGCCACATCGCGCAGGCCGCTGGCGGCACGGACGCGTACGTGTTTTCCTACCGCAACTTGGAGGTCCACGCGTATGTGTTGCCCGAGCCTGTCCCCCACGTGCTGTACTGCACCTACGGCAAGTCCCGCGTGGAGTCTTCCCAGCCGTCCGCGGGAACCCAGACGGAGCTCACGTTGCGTGTGCCGGGCACGCCTGCGCTTCCCGACGAGTGGCCGGCCCGCCTGCTCGCCCGCGCAGCCCGCGACGACATCGAGCCGGGCCACTACCTCGTGTTGGACAACCCGCGCGGCACGCTCACCGGCTTCGTCTTTGTCACCGACCCGGTCCTCGGCGTGCTGGACGGGCCCACCGGCCTGATCCGGTTCACCTACGCGGTCGGCATCAACGGCGACGACGTGGACCAGATGCTGTCCTGGGACCCGTTGAAGTTCGCCGCCTTTGTCGGCGACCGCGTGCCGCTGGGGCTTACCTCAACGGACCGCGAACCACTCAGCGCTGACGCGCAGGATCGGGCATTGTTGGAGGATACGGTGGCGGACGAAGGGTCGTCGATAGGCGCGATGCATGCCCGCTACCTCGAAGTCGACGCCGCAGGCCGCGTGGACCTGGACCCGGCGGCTGCGCGCGCGTTGATCCGCGCCGCGCGCCACCGGCTGCTGCACGGAAGGTCATTCGCGCTGCTCAACGACGAGACGTGGCTGCTGCTGAACCCGCAGGCCCGTGCAGCAGAGCTCACGGATAGCCACATCATCGTCCCCGCCACCGACGCGTTCGCCCACGAGCTGCTCGCAACGTTCGACGCGGCGCCAGGCGTCTACCGCCTGCGCACCGCGCCGCTAGAAATCCGGGTCGTGGACCCGACTACTTAAAAACGGTGCCCCACTCGTCGCGCTTGTCCAAAAACGCCTGCGCCTCGCGCTTGGCGGCCTCCAGGTCGTGGCTTGCGCCCCAGCCGCACTGTTTCTCGTTGGCGGCCGGCACCTCGTTAGCGTTCGTGATGTCGGTGAGTGTCTTTTCCACCAGCTCGGCGACCTCAGCCTCGGCGACGTCGCCGGAAAGCATGAGGTAGAAGCCGGTCTGGCAGCCCATCGGGCCGAAGTCGATGACATTGTCCGCGTGGTTGCGGGCGTGCTCGGCGAACATGTGCTCCAGCGAGTGCACCGCCGGCATCTCCAGGTGCTCGGCGTTGGGCTGCTTGAAGCGGATGTCCCACTTCACCAGCGTGTCACCTGCGGGCAGCTCCTTGCGATCCGCAAGGCGGATGAACGGGGCGGCTACCTTGGTGTGGTCGAGATTGAAGGATTCCACATTCATACGATCAGTCATGGCCTTAACTCTACTGAACGGAGTCGCACGCGCCCACCACCCTTGTTTGGTTCCGCGACGATCTTCGCTGGCGTGGGCGGCTTCGCGCGGGGAGGCTACGGGTGTGCTTATCGACGACACCTCCGGCCCCGACCACTCGGCCGCACCGCCGCGTGGTGGCGCGAGCGCAGCGTGGCCTGCTTGAGCGAGAAGCTCCCAATTATCCGCGAGCAGGGCGATCCCCGCGAGATCATCCCGACGCCAGGTAGTGTCAACAGAATGAAGGCTTTGCTCCATAAAGTCACTGTCGGCATTGCCGCGTGCGCGACCGTAGTCGCCGCCACAATCACGCCTGCCACTGCCCAGCCGGCTGGCAACGTGGTCGTTTTCGGCGATTCGTTCACCTCAAACCCGGACCAGTACCGCAACTCCGCGCTCAACGTCACGGGAAGTTCGCAGCTTTCCTCGGGATCTTCGGAGCGGCTGGTCGCCTCCTACCCCAGCCAGGCATGGTGCCTGCAAGGCCCGGACAACTGGCCGCGCCAGCTCCAAGCACGCACCGGCCTCAACGTCGCGGACTGGTCGTGCACCGGCCACAAATCTGCGAACCTACTGGGGCATATCGACCACGCGGTGCGCGCCGGCGACCTCAACGCCAACACCCGGGCGGTGACGCTAGCGGTCGGGTTCAACGATCACTGGCGCCCGCTTATCGACTCCCCAGGCACCCCGTACAACGCTACCGCGGTGCGCGACGACTACTTCCGCAACATGCACGAGGCCGTGGCCAAGGTGCGCGCCGCCGCACCCCGGGCCAAAATCCTCATCCCAGGAATGCTCTCGGTCACAGACGGTGCCGGGAGAGTCTGCCTGATCAACGTCGCGCCGAACGCCCCGCTCGGCGTCCCCGCACCCCGGGTGCGGCAGTGGGAGCAGCGCACCCAGAACTATCAGCGCGCATTCGCCGCCCAGGTAGGCGCGACGTTCATCGACATTCGCTCTCTTTCAACCGATCACAGCACCTGCGCCCGCGACGCCGACCGCTGGGTCGCGGGACTCATCGACACCACCACGGCTGGCTACAACATGGCCCTGCACCCCTCCCGCGCCGGGTCCGCCTTCGTGGCCGACCAGGTCGCCCGCGCGTTGTAACCGGGGCCCGGGCGTAGGCTCGGGCCAATGACACCGTTGCAAAAGTTCCTCATCCCTTTATTCGCAGGCGCGGGCGTGCTCCACTTTGCAAAGCCGCAGCCTTTCGACGGCATCGTGCCCGACGCTCTCCCCGGCTCCGCACGCACCTACACGTACGTCTCCGGCGCGGCCGAGCTCACGGCCGCTGCCCTGCTGGCGAATCCCACAACCCGCGCGGCCGGCGGCAAGTTCGCCGCGGCCCTTTTGACGGCGGTGTGGCCGGCGAATTTCCAGATGGCGTGGCAGTGGCGCGATGAGCCCTGGCAGAAACAGATCATCTCCATCGGACGCCTGCCGCTGCAGATCCCGCTGATCAAGGCAGCGCTCAGCGCGGCGAAGAAGTAGCTTCCCAAAACTGGCCCCACAAGGGTCGGTGGCTGCTTACACTTTGGCTGCATCTCATCCCATGGAAGGTCAAGGAGCAGTCATGAGCAAGTTTGACAACAAGGTTGCGCTGGTCACCGGCGGTGCCTCCGGAATCGGCGAGGCCATCGCTAAGCGTCTCGCCAGTGAGGGCGCGAAGGTTGTGGTCGCCGACATCAACGAAGACGCCGCCAAGGACGTCGCCGCCGCGATCGAAGCGGACGGCGGTGCCGCGGCCGCGTTCCGGCAAGATGTGACCAGCAAGGAAGACAACGAAGCGGCCGTGCAGTTCGCCGTGGACACGTTCGGCGCGCTGCACCTCGCAGTGAACAACGCGGGCGTAGGCGATCGCACCCCGCTGGCAGACAAGGATCTGGCCGATTGGGACAAGGTCATCGCCATCAACCTGTCCGGCGTGGCCTACGGCTGCCACTACCAGCTCAAACAGTTCCTCGCGCAGGGCAACACGGAACAGTGCGCGATTGTGAACATGGCCTCCATCCACGGCTCCGTGGGCCGCGAAGGTGGCATCGAGGCCTACACCGCCGCGAAGCACGGCGTGGTGGGGCTGACCAAGGCGCTGGCCGCGGACTACGCCGCCACCGGCATCCGGGTCAACAGTGTGGGGCCTGGCTACATAGACACGCCGCTGATTCAGCGGGCGCAGGGCGAGGCCCGCCAGGTGCTCGTCGATAAGCATCCTGCTGGCCGTCTGGGTAAGCCGGAAGAGATCGCGGCGGTGGTGAGCTTCTTGCTTTCCGACGACGCATCGTTTGTCAACGGCTCGTACCACCTCGCCGACGGCGGCTACACCGCCGTGTAGTGGTGCCCCCAGTCGGGCTCGAACCGACACTGGGCGGATTTTAAGTCCGCTGCCTCTGCCAATTGGGCTATAGGGGCGACGGGGAAACATCGTACTTCCCCGCCGCCCGCAAACCGCAATCCGCCAGCTCATTTTCACCGAGCAGAGCCGGCCGCGTGGCCTTACACTCGCTGTGCGACATCTCAGCATCTTCTGAGTTTCGTGTCCACCCGCAAGCGATTAAAAAGGCTACAGCCCATGAATATTCATCTCCCCTCCCCGCTCGATCAGATCTTTAAAAACCTCAACCTCGAGCAGATCATCGCTGCAGTCGCAGGCGCATTCGTCGTCGGCGGCCTTGTCGGCGGCGCGATCGGCGCTGCCGCCGGCGGAAGCTCCGAGGGCACCGGGTCCAGCAACCAGGCTACTGCCCCGACCCAGACGGCACCTGATGCGGAAGGCCCCGTCCTTGACGGCCGCGCGAAGCTCTCGGCGCTCTACCAGGCGCCCGGCCCGGACTCCGGCAAGGACGCCTTCGACGGCAACGGGCAGACCCACCCGTTCAAGGGCCAGGTCATCCCGGGCTTTTCCGGCATCATCGAGAAGGGTGAGGGCGAGTTCTTCGCGCTGCCGGACAATGGCTTCGGCTCGAAGCAGAACTCCTCGGACTTCCTGCTGCGCATCTACACGGTGAAGCCGAACTGGGAGACCGCGGTTACCGCGAAGGACCCGAAGGACACCGGCGGCATCGAAGTGCTGGACTACGTCTCGCTGAAGGACCCGAACAACAAGATTTCCTGGGACATCGTCAACAACGACACCGAGGACCGCCTGCTTACCGGCGCGGACTTCGACCCTGAGTCCTTCGTGCAGGCCGCGGACGGCACCTTCTGGGTCGGCGAAGAGTTCGGCCCCTACATCCTCCACGTGGACAAGGACGGCACACTTCTCGACGCCCCGTACGCCTACCCGGACGTCAAGAGCCCGTCCAACCCGACGTTGGGTTCCGAAGAAGAGCCAAACCTCCGCAACTCCAAGGGCTTCGAGGCCATGGCCACCGACGGCCGCTACCTCTACCCGATCTTCGAGGGCTACCTCGACGATGCCACCGACAAGCGCGTGCGCGTGATCTCCCAGTTCGACACCGAAACCGGAAAGTACACCGGCAAGACCTGGGATTACCTCGCAGAAGATGACGACGCGCTGATTGGCGACGCATTTTTGACCAAGGACGGGCGCCTGCTCATGCTCGAACGCGACGATTTCCTCGGCTCGGAGGCCCAGCTGAAGAAGGTCTTCGAGGTAAAAGACTTCGCGGACGCGAAAGCTGGCTCCACGCTGCAGAAGGACCTGATGGCGGACCTGCTCAACATTGCCAACCCGGGCAAGATCGGCATGGTTTCCGACGCCCGCGCCTACGGCGTCGGCGACCCGTTCCAATTCGCGCTGCTCAGTGTCGAGACCATCATCCAGCTGGAAGACGGCCGCTACCTCACCGCGTTGGACAACAACTTCCCCGGCGACGACGGCCGCTACCGCGGCAAGCCGGACGACACCGAGATGATCACTTTCTCCGTGAAGTAGCCACCGAAGATGCTTGGTCTGCGGGCCGGTAACCTTGGCTTCCGTGTTTGCGGAAGTTGACGGACAAAGACCCCACGTGACCAGGCAATGGTTGTTTTTGGTGCCGTGCGCGCTCGGCGCACTCGGTCTCTTTCTCGCGCGTCGCGCCGGCGACGGCACCCCCGGCTTCTACTGGGCCACCGCGTTTACGGCGGTGGTCTACGCATTGGCTTGGTGGCTGTGGGGTGACCGCGAGGCGTTCGCGGGGCCCCGCAAGCTTCTCGACGTCCTCCGGGGCACCCTCATCGGCGCCTCCCTCGCAGTAGTGTTCGTCCTCGGCGCGCTGGTGGTGCAGCACATCCCGCTGCTCGCCGGCCCGGCCGCGGAGCTGCTGCAGACCCCGAACAAGGGCGGGTACTTCCTGACGCTGCTGGTGCTCGTGGTCAACGGTGCCGGCGAGGAGATGGTCTTCCGCGACGTGGTGCCGCGCCAGTTGCGGGGCATGGGCCAGTCGGTGGTGCAGGCCGGCGTGTGGTCCACGCTGGCGTACTGCCTGGTCACCTGCGTAATGGGCGTGCCGCTGCTTGTGTTCGCCGCCGGCGCGCTGGGGGCGGTGACCTACTACGAGTCCGTGAAGACCGGCAGGCTCTACTCCCCCATCGCGGCGCACCTGACGTGGAGCATCGGCATGCTGCTGATCCTGCCGCAGTTCTTCTAGGTAGCCAGGTCCCCTCCGCTCCCCGCCCCCTCGCCTCGCACCTTCGCGGATCCAGCTAGTAGGACCTCGATAATCGCCGAAAAATCGCGATTAGCTGGGTCCTGATAGCTGGATCCAGCGCAAAGAGGCTGTGGGGCTGGGGCCCTGGGCCGCCCGGCGCCGCCCCCGGTCCGCCTACTCGCTGACGGAGAACACCTTCTTCTTCGGCGCCTTGTCTGCGGCCGCAGAATCCGCCGCATCTCCCGCGACGGAGATCTTCGGGGCGTCGAGCATCTCCGTCATGAAGTCCGCAACCCACTGCAAAAGCTCCAGGTCGCGCAGGTTCGGCGCGTTCAGCGCGCGCTTCGCGCCGCCTTCGCGCGGCATCGGCACCTGCAGCGCCTTCGCCGCGGCACGGAAGTTCGCGCCCGGGTACAGGCGCTTCAGGCGCACCTGCTTGGAGTCCGGAAGCTCCACCGGGTGCAGCTTGATGCGGCTGCCCTGGGTGAGGATGTCGGAAACCCCCACCTCGCGGGCCTGGTTACGCAGCCGCGCCACGGCCATGAGGTGCTCGACCTCCGTTGGCAGGGCGCCGAAGCGGTCGATCATGTCGTCGGCGGCGGCTGTAAGGGCGGCGTCGTCGCGCGCTTCCGCGAGCTTGCGGTAGACCTCCAGGCGCAGCCGCTCGGAGTTGATGTAGGTCTCCGGGATGTGCGCGTCCACGGGCAGGTCCACGCGGATTTCCTTGGGGCCCTTGTCGGTGGCGTCGACAGGCTCGCCGCTCATGAGCCCCTTGAAGGTCTCCACGGCCTCGCTGACCAAGCGCACGTACATATCAAAGCCCACCCCGGCGATGTGGCCGGACTGCTCGGCGCCCAGCACGTTGCCGGCGCCGCGCATCTCCAGATCCTTTTGCGCCACGGCGATGCCGGAACCTAAGTCGTTGTTCTGGGCGATAGTGGCCAGGCGGTCGTAGGAGGTCTCCGTGAGCGTTTTGTCCTTCGGGTACAAAAAGTACGCGTAGGCGCGCTCGCGGGAGCGCCCCACGCGCCCGCGCAGCTGGTGCAGCTGAGAAAGGCCCATGTTCTGGGCGTTTTCCACAATCAGGGTGTTGGCGTTGGCGATGTCCAGGCCGGTCTCCACGATGGTGGTGCAAACCATGACGTCGTAGTCGCGGTTCCAAAAACCCTGGACGGTCTGCTCGAGCACTTGCTCGCTCATCTGGCCGTGGGCGACCACGATGCGCGCCTCTGGCACCAGCTCGCGCAGCTGGCGGGCGGTCTTTTCAATGTCGGAGACTTTGTTGTGGATGTAGAAGACCTGGCCGTCGCGCAGCAGTTCGCGGCGGATCGCGGCGGCGACCTGCTTGTCCTCCTGCGGGCCGACGTAGGTCAGCACCGGGTGGCGGTCCTCCGGCGCGGTGGTAATCGAGGTCATCTCGCGGATGCCGGTCAGCGACATCTCGAGCGTGCGCGGGATCGGCGTCGCGGTCATGGTGAGCACGTCCACGTGGGACTTGAGCGCCTTGATGTGCTCCTTGTGCTCCACGCCGAAGCGCTGCTCCTCGTCCACGATGATCAGGCCGAGGTTCTTCCACTGCACGCCCGTTTGCAGCAGGCGGTGGGTGCCGATGACGACGTCCACCGAGCCGTCCGCAAGCCCGGAGATGATTTTCTTCGAATCGGCGGCGGTGGTAAAACGCGACAGTTCGCGCACGGTCACGCCGAAGCCGTCCATGCGCTGGCTGAACGTGGAGAAGTGCTGCTGGGCCAGAAGCGTTGTGGGCACGAGCACGGCGACCTGCTTGCCGTCTTGGACCGCCTTGAACGCGGCGCGCACGGCGACCTCGGTCTTGCCGAAGCCCACGTCGCCCACGATGACGCGGTCCATTGGCGTGGGCTTTTCCATGTCCGACTTCACGGCCTCGATCGCGGTGAGCTGGTCTTCGGTCTCCACGAACGGGAAGGCGTCTTCCATCTCGTGCTGCCACGGGGTGTCCGGCGCGAACGCATGGCCCGGCGCGGCCTGGCGCTTGGCGTAGAGCTCCACCAGCTCACCAGCGATCTCGCGGACCGCGGCGCGCGCCTTGCGCTTCGTCGACTTCCAGTCGGAGCCGCCCATTTTGCTTAGCGACGGCTTCTCGCCCCCGGTGTACTTACTCAGCAGGTCTAACGACTCCATTGGCACCCACAGCTGGTCGCCGGGCTGTCCGCGCTTGGCAGGCTGGTACTCCAACACGATGTATTCACGGCGCGAGTCCTCGTCGCCGGCCTTGACGGTGCGTTCGGCCATCTTCACAAACTTGCCGATGCCGTGAGTGTCATGCACCACGAAGTCACCCGGCTGCAGCGCGAGCGGGTCGACGCGGTTGCGGCGGCGCGGGGCGCGTCGTTTAGCACCTGCAATATCGCCGACGCGGTTGCCGGTGACGTCCGTTTCGGTGACCACGACCAGGTTCGGCCCGCCGAAGACCAGGCCAGCGTGCGACAGCGCCTGGTACAGAGTCACCGCACCCTCGACAGGTTCGAGTCCTGGTGTGGCCACGCGCGCGGACACGCCGTGCTCGCGCAGGCGCTCCGCCATGCGGTCGATCGTGCCCTTCGCAGGCGCGACGAACGCGACCTTGCCGTGGTTTTGCCCGATGTGCAGCTTGAGCGTGGCGTAGAACTGCTCGATCGCCTTCGGGTCGCCCTTCGGCGCGGGCGCGGCCTCGAACTCCAGCGGCAGCGTCTCCGCGTCGTCGGCGGCGAACATGCCGGGAGGCGCAAACGTCCACCAGGCGTTGCCGGCCTTGGACGCGGAGACCTCCAGCGACTCGTAGGAGCGGTACGACGAGGCGGAGACGTCGAGCCCCTCCACCACCACAGGCCCCTCGGCGCCCATGGCGGCGGCCTCCCAGCCGGCCTCGAGGAACTCGCGGTCCGTCGCCTCCAAATCGGCGATGCGGGTGCGCACCTTCTCCGGGTTGGTCACCAGCACCACGGAGCCGGCGGGCATTAGCTCCGGCAGCACCGAGTACTGCTTGTCCGTCAGCGCCGGGATAAGCGCCTCCATGCCGTCCGCCGGCTGCTTCTCCGAAATGCGGGCAAGCAGCGACGACAGGGTCGGGTTCGAGGGGAACTTTCGCGCGAGTTCGTCGGCTTTGGCGGCCACGGTGTCGTCGATAAGCAATTGCCTCGCGGGGTGCAGCTCGACCGAGCGCACCTCCTCAATGGTGCGCTGGTCCGCGACCGCGAAGGAACGGATGTCGGTGACTTCATCGCCCCAGAACTCGATACGCACCGGGTTTTGCGCGGTGGTCGGGAACACATCGATGATGCCGCCGCGGGTGGCGAACTCGCCGCGCGAGGCCACCATATCCACATGGTTGTACGCGAAGTGCACCAGCTTCGCTGTCAACGCCTCGAAGTCGTGCTCCTCATCCACCGCGACGCTGATAGGCTCCGCCGGCGGCAGCACCGGCTGGCACACCGCGCGCGCCGCAGCGACGATCACGCGCGGCATGTCCCACAGCACCTTCGAGCGGCGCCCCACAATGTCCGGTGCCGGCGAAAGACGCTCGTGCGGCAGCGTCTCATACGCCGGGAACTGCGCGACCTTCTCCTCACCCAAAATGGCCTTGAGCTCCGCGGCGAGGTCCTCCGCCTCGTGGCCCGTTGCCGTGACAAGCAGCACCGGCGTCTCGCGCGCAATCGCACCCGCCGCCCAGGAACGCACCTGGTCAATGCCCGTGACGTGCAACGAATCCTCGCCCACGTGGGTGACCAAGCCCTTCAACTTCGGGTCCGTCAGCGCCGCGGTGAGCAAACCGCCCAGCACGGGCGGGGTGGTTTCAGTCATGTGTCTTACGCATCCTTCTCTGCGGTTTCACCGCTTGTCTCGTCGCTCGCCTTGCCGCTTCCGTACACGCGCGGCTGCGCTTCCATCCCCCGCAAGCCGTTCCAGCACAGGTTGGAAATGTGGGCCGCCACGGTGTGCTTGTCGGGCGTGCGTTCGTCCAGCCACCACAGCGCCGAATTGGAGACGGTGCCGACAAGCGCCTGACCGTACAGCCCCGCCATCGACTCGTCGAGCCCGCGGTGCTTAAACGCCTCTCCCAGCAGGTAACTCACCTCGGCGGTGACGCGATTGAGGATCGTCGAGTACGTCCGCCCCTCCCCCGGCAGCTGCCCGTGCGCGAGGATGACAAACCCGTCCGTTTCCTCCTCCACGTAAGTAAGCAGCGCCAGCACGCCGCGCTCAATGCGGTCGCGCCACGGGCCGGCCTGAATATTCGACGTAATCGTGCGCTCCAGCCGAGCCATCTCCAGCCGGACAACCTCCTGGTAGAGGCCCTCCTTGCTGCCGAAATGCTCGTACACCACAGGCTTGGACACCCCGGCGCGCGCCGCGATCTCCTCCATGGAAATGCCATCGAGCCCGCGCTCAGCGAATGCTCGCCGCCCCACACCGATCAGTTGATCTCTGCGCTGGGGTGCTGTCATTCGCCTACGAGCCATGCGACCTAGCTTAGAGCGTCGTAGTGTTAACCCCGTCTTTGGCAGTTGGCGGGTCTGGTCTACAATCAGCGGTGCTATTCCCCATGGTGTAATCGGCAACACTACGGTTTTTGGTACCGTCATTCTAGGTTCGAGTCCTGGTGGGGAAGCTTTTTATTGGAGGGGTACATGAAACGCCACATCGCTTGGCTCATGGCATGCGGGGTACTTGCGGGGTGCGCTTCGGAGCCTTTGCCTATCGACGCCCCTCCGGCCCCCACCGCCAACGCGAACAACGAGCACAGCGCCGAAGCCGCCGGTGGTTCTGCTAGCGGAACTGCCGATGCTCCCGCCGCTTTCCATTTCAAGAGCGGCACCCTCGAAATCGGCGACTTCGACCCCTACACCCTCGGCGACAACATCTTCGACCCCTGCACCGAAATCTCGCCCGAAGAATTCGCCGCCGCGGGCTTCGACAACGTCGAGCCGATCCCCGAGGAGTACGCGGGGCTGACGCGTGGTTTGAGTGCGTGCGAAGTTTGGGAGGATGGAAAATTCCAGGTTGGTTTCATGAACAACAACGCGAGCCGCAGAAGCATCGAAGAAATCGGAAACCTCTTGGGACATAAATCTGACCGACTGCCGATGCTTTACACCCATGGCTCGCGAAGCGGGGCGGGCCCCGATTGTTTTGCACAAGTAGATACCCAACGCGGAGGCATAATCGCAGCTGTTCCAGGTTTCGAAGGATACGACTCTCAGGACGATACCTGCGTTAAAGCAATCGCAGCCCTTGAAGCCTTAGCTGAAGTATCATCTGCTTTGTAGTTTGCTCATTTCAGTGGACAAACTCTTCCCCACCCTCATTTCCCGATCTAGCCTCCAAAGTGTTAGGTCTACGAAAGGGTGGGTAAATGAAAATCGAACTTGATACCGCGGGAGTCGAGAGTGGAATTAATTTACTCAGAACGACTGCTGAGCGTCTCCAAGCAAATCGCTGGACTGGGAATGCGACTTCCCTCTCCGGGTTCTCCGACGCGGGAGGTTTGGACGAGGCGGGCGAGCGGCTCAGCCCGATCGGTGACGAGCGGGCTCCGGAGGCCAACCAAGCCATCGCCCTGTATCTGAAGCACACCGCGGACAACCTGTGGCTGGCGTTGACCAACACGAAACAGACGGATGAGTCGTTCTCCGGAATGATGGGGTCCCTGCTCGCGCCGCTCGGCGGCCCAGCTGCTGCACTAACGCCGATGTACGCCCAGGGCTTCCAACAGCTCAAGGCTGCGGACCCGAAAACCAACACGTTCGACAACGCGGCCGTGTCTTCCGCGTCGGAGTCGTCGCTGCTCGGCGCGGAAATGAACCTAAACCTCACGAATACGTCTTTGGCGTACTCGGCATCGGACTTTTGGACTTCCAACGCTCAGCTCATCGCGGACGCCATGGATGAGCTCAACGGTGTCCACCACGCGCTGAGCTCGTCGGCGGACACGATCTGGATCCAAGAGGCGATGAAGAAGGTCACCCAGATCCAGAATGCGGGTTTGGAATACGTCGCTAACTCGCGTTCGCTCGCCAATCACACGGAGGCGCTTGGCATGGCGGCTGACTCAGAGAGTATGTACGCTTCCGCAGCCGCTGCCGCCTACAACGCGGCGGAGGATCCGAAGATTAAGGCGCAGATCGAATCGGATTACCTCAGCTCGTATTCCACTCGCGTCACTTCCGGGCTCCAGCCGGCAATTCCAGCGTTTAACCGCCTGCTGCCTGAGGCGGGCAAGCTTCCGTCGACGCCGTACGCCAGCACCGATGTGCCCGCCCCGGCCACAACGTCATACACGCCGACTGAGCTGCCGCCCGGGCTGCGTGACGTGCTGACCAGCCGCGGCTACGGCGACCTCGCGCACGCGAAGTCGCCGGCGGAGGTCATCCAGCAATACGGCCGCCCCACCCCGGAAACCTTCGAGCGCATCGCTGCAGGGGCGGCTCCCACCCAGTCCGCCTCTGCGGTACTCGCCCCACCTGCCCCTTCAGCAGCAGGCAGCCTAGCGACGAGCACTCCCGCGTCCCCCGCCAATCCGCTCACCCCCTCCATCGGCGGAATCAGCGGCACGCACCAGGCCAACGCCGGCGCCGGCACCGGCACCGCCGGTCTCGGTCTCGCACCGGGCAACGCCGTCGCGGGAGGCCGCGGCGCAGCTTCTGGTCAAAACACCAGCGCAGGGCTTGCCAACAGCGCCCGCCTGGGCGCAGGCGGTACCGGCACCGGTGTCGGTGGCGGCTTCGCCAACGGCCGTGGTCTCGGCGCTGGTGCGAGCGGTCTCGGTGCCGGCGCTAGCGCGAACGGCGTCCCCGGAAGCCAGCGCGGCGGTGCGGCGCTCGGAACCGGCATCAGTGCCGGAACAGGTGCTGGAGCTGGATCAAACGCCGGCGCTGGAGCCGGAACAGGTCAGGGTGCGAACGGCATGCGCTCAGGTATCGGCGGCACGAGCACTGGCGGCGCCATTGGCGCTGGCACTGGCGGAGCCGGTGGATACGGGGGCTCCGGCGCGCACGGCGCGGGGTCTGCTTACGCCGCCGCTGGGGCGCACGGTGCGGGCAGCCAACACGGCCAGGGCGCGCGCGGCGGCGCCTTCGCTGCGGGCCCCATGGCTGCTGGCGCCAACCGGGGCCGTGGACGCGACAAGTCGGGGTCGAAGGTCCGTACCGTGACTAGCGCAGTGGAGCGCGACGGCAACCTCAAAGCGCTGCTCGGCGACGCTCCCCTGCTCCTGCCAGCAGTCATCGGCCACAACGTGCGCGGCTGATCCCGCCTAGTGCCCACCGTGCCCGGCGGGCAGATCCAAGTCCGCCTCCTGGCCAGGCTCCACGATGACGAACTGGCCCATCATGCCCTGGTCCTCGTGGTTGAGCATGTGGCAGTGGTACATGTACGCCAGACTCGGGTCTGGGTAGTAGCCCATCTGCACAAGCAGGCTCACCGTAGCCAGCGGCGGGACGGTGATGGTGTCGTGCCAGCCGGTGGTGAACTCTAGCTCGCCGTTTTCCACGCCGATAACTGCAAAACGCGCGTCGTGGATGTGGAAATTGTGGGCCATGTCCTCGTTCTCGTTGGTCACGTGCCAAATCTCCGGGTCCCTGTGGTCCACGGTGAAGTCCACGCGCGTCATGTCCATGGTCTTGCCGTTGATCTCCACACCGTTGAGGCGGAACTCGCGCTCCACCTCGACCGATTCCACGTCAGGCACCTCGAACGGCACCAGGAAATCCGCAAGTTCGGGTACCTCGGGGGCGTCGTCGGCAGGCGCGGCGATTTCGAGCAAGTCGAACTTGTCGGTGAAGCCGAACATCTCCGCGGTCTCCCGGTCAGGCATGCCGCCCAGGTCCGGAAGGCCGTCGCTGCGTAGCTTCAGGTCCTTGCCCGGCTCGAGATCCACCACGATCTCCACGCGTTCGCCAGCGCTGAGCAGCACGCCGTCGACCTCAACCGGGGCGTCCAGGAAGCCCTGGTCCGTGGCCACCACGTGGAACGGTTTGCCGAAGGACAGGTGGTGGAAACGCATCGTCGCACCGTTGAGCACGCGCAGGCGCACACGCCGCGTGGTCGCCTCGAAGCGCGGCTTGGTCATGCCGTTGACCATCACGGTGGAGCCGACCCAGCCGTTGTCCTCGTCCAGCTGGCCGTCTTCGGTGAAGTTGGCGTCGGTGATGATCACGGGGATGTCGTCTACCCCGTACTCATTGGGGAGGCCGGGGAAGGCGGAATCGTCGTCGTCAAGCACGATGCCCCCGGCCAGTCCGCGGTAGGCGTGTACGGCGGACTTTTCGTGCGGGTGCGGGTGGTACCAGCAGGTTGCCGCCGGCTGGTCCACGGTCCATGACGGCGACCAGGACTCGCCCGGGTCGAACATGAGCGCCGGCCCACCGTCGGCGGCGGCCGGCAGGTGCAGGCCGTGCCAGTGCACAACCGTCGGCTCCGGCAGCTCGTTGTGCACCGTCATGTCGATCTGCTCGCCGCGACGCATGTACAGCGTCGGCCCCTGGTACGGGCCGTTGAAGCCCCAGGTCCTAGTCATCGTGCCGGGCACGATCTCGAACTCGCCTTCCTGCGCGGTCAGTTCAAAACGGCGCACGTTGCCGTCAAGCTCGCCCTCGTACAGCGGCGGGATGCGAAGCGGGCGCGCCTTTTCGTCCGCACCCAGCGGTTTTGTCTGCGAGGACGTCGAGCACGCCGTACCCGTGGCCGCCGCGGCCAGCGCCGCCGTCGCAAGTAGTGTGCCCCTGAAAAATGTGCGTCTACTCATTGCCATGTGCGCCTCCCGGTTCGCTGATACTCTCTTTCGACCCTACTATCCGCTGTATGTCTAACGATCAACGCGAGGAACGCAACGCACGCCGGTTCGTCTGGTCAAACGGCCTGCAAAACATTGGCGACCAGCTCGTCGCGCCGAAGACGGTGCTGCCGTGGCTCTTCGGCTCCGCGGGCGTGCCGGCGGTGCTGACCTCGTTTCTCGTGCCCATCCGCGAATCCGGCTCGATGCTGCCGCAGGCGTTTTTGAGCCCGTGGGTGACCTCGAGGCGCTCCCGCAAGCGCGTGTGGCTCATCGGTTCGTGGGGGCAAGCCGCCGCCGCGGGCCTTATCGCGTTGAGTGCATTGCTTCTCGACGGCGCTCCGCTCGGCGCCGTCATCCTGCTCTTGCTCGCCGCCCATGCGCTGTTCCGTTCCCTGTGCTCGCTGGCCGGCAAAGATGTGCAGGGCCGGACGATCTCCAAGGGTCGCCGTGGCGACATCACCGGCCGCGCGACTGCCCTGGCCGGCGGGTTCACACTTGCGATCGGCCTGATTCTCACGTTTTTGCCCAACAACCTGCCGCAGTGGGCGATCGCCGCGCTACTCGCCGTGGGCGCGTCAATGTGGGCGCTGGCGTCGCTGGTCTTTGGAGGTATCGACGAACCAGAGGCTGAACCGGAGTCCAAAGACGGCCAAAGCATGAAGGACATGTGGGCGCTAGTCAAGGGCGACCGCGACCTGCAGAAGTTTCTCGTGGTGCGCTCGCTGATGCTGGTCACCGCGCTGTCCACCCCGTTCATTGTGGTCATGGCCGGCAACGAGGGCGCGGACCTGACCGGCCTTGGCGCGTTCATCATCGCTTCCGGCGGCGCGTCGCTTCTGGGAGGCAGGGTGTCGGGCAGGTTGTCCGACAGGTCGTCGAAAAGCACGATGGCCTGGGCCGCGGGTGTGGCCTCGACCGTGATCGTCGCCCTTGTTCTCAGCGCCCGCTTCGCGCCTGCCGGGGTGAACGCCTGGGTCATGCCCCTGGGCTTCTTCCTGGTCAACCTCGCCCACACCGCAGTGCGCGTGAGCCGCAAGACCTACCTGGTGGACATGGCCGACGGCGACAAGCGCACCATGATCACCGGCGCCTCCAACACCGTCATGGGCGTGGTGCTGCTGGTTGTCGGCGCGGTGTCGTCCGCGATCGCGGTGCTCGGGCCCCAGGCCGCGCTGATCTTCCTGGCTGTTGTCGGCTACGCCGGCGTGGTCGGCGCGCGGAACCTGAAAGAAGTCTCGGCGACCGCTGCCTAGGCGTTATGCTGGTTGCCGACAAAAACCCGCTACACATCCCATAAAACAAGGAGCATTCGAGTGCCTACCCACTTCGAACGTGCCGTTGTCGTGCTTGCGGCCGGCGCCGGAACCCGCATGAAGTCCGACCGGCAGAAGACGCTGCACGAAATCGGCGGGCGCAGCCTGCTGTCCCACTCCCTGCACGCGGCCGCCGGTGTACACCCGAACCATCTCGTCGCGGTTGTCGGCCACCAGCGCGACCAGGTCGCCCCGGCCGTGGAGCAGATCGCCGAGCAGATGCACGTGGAAATCCGCCAGGCTATCCAGGAGGAGCAAAACGGCACCGGCCACGCCGTGCAGGTGGGCCTGTCCGCCATCCCGGACTTCGACGGCACCGTGGTGGTCACCAACGGCGACGTGCCGCTGCTGACTCCGGAGACCCTGCAGGCGCTCGTGGAGAAGCATGAGTCCGAGCACGCCGCGGTGACCGTGCTCTCGCTCGAGTTCGACAACCCCACCGGCTACGGCCGCATCATCCGCGGCGAGGCCGGGGACGTACTCGAGATCGTGGAGGAAAAGGACGCCACCGAGGAGCAGCGCAAGGTCCGCGAGGTCAACTCCGGCGTGTTCGCCTTCGACGGCAAGGTGCTGCGCGATGCGCTCACGCGCGTCACCCCGGACAACGCCCAGGGCGAGTTCTACATCACCGATGTGCTGGGCATCGCGCGTGGCGACGGCCTCCGGGTCACCGCCTTCACCGCCCCCGACTCCCGCGAGCTGGCCGGCGTGAACGACCGGGTGCAGCTGGCGGAGGCTGGCAAGGAGCTCAATCGCAGGCTCGTCGAGAAGGCGATGCGAGGCGGTGCGACCGTGATCGACCCGGACACCACCTGGATCGGCGTCGAGGTAGAGATCGGCCGCGACGTGGTCATCCACCCGAACACCCAGCTGTGGGGTTCCACCGTCATCGGCGACGGCGCGGAAATCGGCCCTGACACCACCCTGACCGACATGGAGGTTGGCGCCCGCGCCACCGTCGTGCGCACCCAGGGCGAACTCGGTGTGATCGGCGAGGAAGCCACCGTCGGCCCGTTCACCTACATCCGCCCCGGCACCGAACTCGGCGCCCGCGGCAAGCTCGGCGGCTTCGTCGAATCCAAGAACGCCAAGATCGGCGAGGGCTCCAAGGTGCCGCACCTGACCTACATCGGCGACGCCACCGTGGGCAAGCACTCCAACATCGGCGCAAGCTCCGTGTTCGCCAACTACGACGGCGTAAACAAGCACCACACCACCATCGGCGACTACTGCCGCACCGGCTCCGACACCATGTTCGTCGCGCCGGTGAACATCGGTGATGGCGCCTACACCGGCGCGGGTACAGTGGTCACCGAAGACGTGCCCGCTGGCGCGCTCGCCATCAAGGAAGGCCGCCAGCGCAACATCGAAGGCTGGGTGGAAGACCGCCGCCCGGGCACTGAAGCGGCTGAAGCAGCAAAAAACGCGAAGCGAGAGGGTTAATTACATGACTGGTTACTCCACCGAAAGCCACAAAGACCTCAAGGTATTCACCGGACGCGCCCACCCGGCCCTCGCAGAAGCCGTGGCCAAGGAGCTCGGCATCGAGCTGGTGCCCACCACCGCGCGCGACTTCGCCAACGGCGAGATCTTCATCCGCTTCGAAGAGTCCGTCCGCGGCGCGGATTGCTTTGTCATGCAGTCCCACGCCCAGCCGCTGAACAAGTGGCTGATGGAACAGCTGATCATGATCGACGCGCTCAAGCGCGGCTCCGCCAAGCGCATCACCGCGATCCTGCCGTTCTACCCCTACGCCCGCCAGGACAAGAAGCACCGCGGCCGCGAGCCGATCTCCGCTCGCCTCATCGCGGACCTGCTCACCGCCGCCGGCGCGGACCGCATCGTCTCCGTGGACCTGCACACCGACCAGATCCAGGGCTTCTTCGATGGCCCGGTGGACCACATGCACGCCCAGCCGATCCTGGTGGACTACATCAAGTCCAATTACCCGCTGGACAACCTCGTGGTGGTCTCCCCCGACGCCGGCCGCGTGAAGTCGGCCGAGAAGTGGGCCAACATGCTCGGCGACGCCCCCATGGCGTTCGTGCACAAGACCCGCGACATCGACGCCGCGAACAAGGTCGTGTCCAACCGCGTCGTCGGCGACGTCGACGGCAAGGACTGCATCCTCATGGACGACATGATCGATACCGGCGGCACCATCGCTGGCGCCGTCGGCGTGCTCAAGGAGGCCGGCGCAAAGTCCGTGGTCATCGCCTGCACCCACGGCGTGTTCTCCGACCCGGCGCGCGAGCGCCTCAGCGACTGTGGCGCAGAGGAAGTCATCACCACCGACACCCTGCCGCAGGACACCAAAGGCTGGAGCAACCTCACGGTGCTGTCGATCGCGCCGCTGCTGGCCAAGACGATCCACGAGATCTTCGAAAACGGCTCCGTGACCACCCTCTTCGAGGGCCAGGCGTAACCGCCACGGTTCGGCGGACAGATTCAGCCGGGGCAGCACTTGCGCTGCCCCGGCTTCACGCATACGGGAAGGAAAAAGGATGTACGAGCGCTACGCCCCGTCGGTGGAGTTCACCCCCGACCTCGAGCACGCGAAGTCCATGTTCGACAACGACGCCACCTTGGAGTACCTCGGCGCGACCATCACACGCCTCGAGCCCGGCTTGGCCGAGGGCGAGTTCACGGTGGAGGCGCGCCACGCCAACGGGTTCGGCGTCTGCCAAGGTGGCGTGCTGTTCACGTTCGCCGACGCGCTGTTCGGTGGCGCGTGCAACTCGCGGCGCACCGACCCGACCGTCAGCGCGCAATCCGAGATGATCTACCTCGCGCCCGCGAAGATCGGCCGCACTATCCGCGGGGTTGCCCGCGAGCGCCACACCTGGGGCAGGAACGGGCTTTCCGACGTCACGCTGTACGACGGCGACACCGCCATCGCCGAGTTCCGCGGCATGTCCCGCACCACCACACGACCACCGACAGGAAACTAAACCGTGAGCCAGAACCAAAGCCTGCAAGAACAGGGGCTGAACAGGAGCGTCAAAAGTAGGCAATTGATGATGATTGCCTTTGGTTCGTCGATAGGCACGGGCCTGTTTTTGGGCTCCGCCGGATCGATCCAGTACGCCGGGCCAGCGGTACTGATCTCCTTCGCGTTCGTCGGCGCGATCGTGTACTTCCTCATGCGAATGCTCGGCGAAATGGCGGTCGAGCACCCCGTCTCCGGGTCGTTTGCGGCCTACTCGCGCGCGTTCATTGGACCGGTAGCCGGTTTCATCACCGGCTGGAACTGGTGGTTCACCACCGTCGTGGTGGGCATGCTGGAGCTGACCGCCATGGGCACGTTTTTGGACTACTGGTTCCCGGGGCTGCCCCACTGGATCACCGCGCTGGTCACGCTGGTGCTGGTGGTCGTGCTGAACCTGTTCAACGTGCGGGTGTTCGCCGCGACCGAGTACTGGCTGTCGCTGATCAAGGTCGCCGCACTCGTGCTCATGATCGTGCTGGGATTCGCGCTCGTGTTTGGCCTCGGCCCCGACGATCCGATTGGGTTTTCCAACATCACCGAACACGGCGGGTTCATGCCCAACGGCATCTCCGGCGTGCTGTTCGCGCTGGTCGCGGTGACGTTCACGTTCGGCGGCATCATGTCCATCGGCACCGCCGCCGGCGAGGCGGACAACCCGAAGACCGCGATCCCGCGCGCGGTGAACTCGGTGGTGTGGCGCATTCTGGTGTTTTACCTCGGCGGCATCGGCACTATTTTGCTGCTCGCGCCGTGGAACGAGCAGGAAACAAACGAGAGTCCGTTTATCCGCGTGCTCACCGGCGTCGGCTTCGGCCCGGCGGCCACGGCGCTTAACGTGGTGATCGTGGTGGCCGTGTTCTCGGTGCTCAACACTATGACGTACTCGGGCGCGCGCATGCTGCGCGACCTCGCCAGAAACGGCCAGGCGCCACGCGCATTCGCCGCCACCAGCGAGAAAGGGCTGCCCACCAGGGCCCTGCTTTTCGACGCCGCGCTGATGGGCACCGTCGTCATCCTGAACTTCTTCTTCGAAGGCAAAATCTTCGCGGTGCTGCTGGCGATTATCGTCGGCACCGAGCTGATCACCTGGGCGGGCATCTGCATCTCCCACCTGAACTTCCGCAAGACATCCAAGAGCGCGACGTTTGCGTCGCCCTTTTATCCAGCAGCGAACTGGATTTGCATCGCGTTTTTCGTCCTCGTGCTCGTGCTGATGGGTATTCTTCCGGAATACCGGATGGGCCTAGCCACGCTGACCGGCTGGATCATCGTGCTGGGCCTGATCTCACTGACCACGCAGAGGAGCCGCGCATGATCCGTCCAGACCTCGACGCCATTCCCCCGTACGTTCCCGGCGTGCGCGACGAGCGCGCCATCAAACTGTCCTCCAACGAGTGCGCGGAGGGCCCGTTGCCGCCGGTGCTCGACGCCATGCGCAAGGCGCTCGGCGAAATCAACCGCTACCCGGACATCGGCGCGCTGCAGCTGCGCACAGTACTCGGCGAGCACCTCGGGGTGGCACCGGAGCAGGTCGCACTCGGCGCCGGTTCTTCCGCCCTGTGCCAGCAGCTGGTGTCCATTGCGGCCCAGCCCGGCGACGAAGTGGTCTTCCCCTGGCGCAGCTTCGAGGCCTACCCGATCTTCGTCCAGGTTGTCGGTGCCACCCCGGTACGCGTGCCGCTGGGCAGCGACGACAGGCTGGACATGCCGGCGCTGGCCGCCGCGGTGACCGACCGCACCAAGCTCATTTTCATCTGCAACCCGAACAACCCGACCGGCACCACAATCACTAGCGCCGAGTTCACCGCGTTCATGGACGAGGTGCCGGCGGACGTGCTCGTCGTGCTCGACGAGGCCTACTTCGAGTACAACCACGCCGCCGACACGCCTGTCGCCACCGAGGCGATCACCCGCTACCCCAACGTGGTGGGGCTTCGCACCTTCTCCAAGGCGTACGGGCTCGCCGGCGCGCGCATCGGCTACGCGTTCGGCCCACGCCCGATCATCGAGGCGCTGAATAAAGTCTCCATCCCCTTTTCCGTCAGCGCGGTGGCGCAGGAGGCGGCACTCGCCTCCCTCGAGGCGCAGGAGGCGCTGCGCGCGCGTATCGACGGCACCGTGGCCGAGCGGAGCCGTGTCGTCGAGAAGCTTGGGCTCGCAGAAAGCCAGGCGAACTTTGTGTGGCTGCCCGGCGTAGGCAAAGAGTTGGCCGACCGGCTGGCAGCGGAAGGGGTGCTGGTGCGCGCCTTTCCCGAAGGCATCCGCGTGACAGTGACCAACGCGGAAGAAACCGACGCGCTCTTGGAGGCTTTCAGCCGTGCGCAGTGAGCGACGCCGCGTCATAGCGGCCACGACCATCGGCACCGCCATCGAGTGGTACGACTACTTCCTCTACGCCGCCGTCGCCGGCCTGGTGTTCAACCAGGTCATGTTCGGCCCTCTCGGGCCCGCCGCGGCGACGATCGCCAGCTTCCTCACCGTCGGCCTGTCATTTCTGTTCCGACCTTTGGGGGCGGTGCTGGCGGGCCACTTCGGCGACCGGCTTGGCCGCCGGGGGGTGCTCATGGTCACGCTGTTCACCATGGGCACCGCCACAGCGCTGATCGGGCTTTTGCCCACGTACGAAACCGCCGGCTGGTTCGCGCCGGCTGCCCTGGTGTTCCTGCGCATTCTGCAGGGCACCTCTGCAGGAGGTGAGTGGGGCTCGGCGGTGCTGCTGGCCGTGGAGCACGCGCCGACGGACAAGCGCGGCCTCTACGGCGCAGGGCCTCAGGTGGGCGTGCCGGCGGGGCTTTTGCTGTCCTCCGGTGTGCTGGCGCTGATGACCATGATCGCCCCGGGTGAGGCGTTTTTGCAGTGGGGCTGGCGCGTGCCCTTCCTACTTTCCATCGGCCTGACGGTGCTGGGCTGGTGGATCCGCACCGGCGTGGAGGAATCGCCTGTGGTGGAGGAAATGCGTGAGGTCGGCGCGCGCAACCCGGTCGGCTCGCTGTTTCAGCGTCACGCCGGGCTCGTCCTCGCCGCAGCGCTAATCTTCGCCGCCAACGGCGCCGTGGGCTACATGACCACCGGCGGCTACATCCAGAATTACGTCACCGACCCGGCCGGGCTCGCGCTCGAGCGCGGCGATATCCTGTGGGCGGTCACCGCCTCCGCCGCCACCTGGCTGTGCACCACCGCATTCGCCGGCTGGGTCTCCGACATCATCGGCCGCCGCCGCACCCTCGCAATCGGTTTCGTCGTGCAGGCGGCCGGCGTGTTGGCGTTGTTCCCGCTGGTGAACACCGGGTCGCTGGCAAAGATCACCGCGGCGCTGATCTTCCTCACCGTCGGTCTCGGCCTGACCTACGGCGAGATCGGCGCGTTCTACGCCGAGCTCTTCCCCGCCTCCATCCGCGCCTCCGGCGCCTCCATCTCCTACGCCCTCGGCGCGATCTTGGGCGGCGCGTTCGCCCCCACCATCGCCGCGGCCCTGCGCGAGGCGACGGGCGGCACCACCGCGATCACCGTGTACTTGATGGCGGCGACGGTCACGGGTCTCGTCGTCACGCTGCTGATGCGAGAGCGCCGAGGCATCCCACTTGGACACGAGTTTGAGGAAGCCCAGGCGAGCGGGCATTTTGTGTGGCAAAAACCTCCTGCTACCCTGTAGCAGTCTCGGCGAGGGCCTACCAAGGCCGTTATCGACGCGATTTTGAGATCCTTTTGCGATCACTCGACGAGCACATATCCGTTTAGTGGTCGCAGGCAAGGCCTGTGGCCCTTCACACACGAAGGAGTACAACATGGCTATTACCCCCACCGTTATCAAGGGTGAGCGTCGCGAGGAGTTCGGCAAGGGCTCCGCACGCCGTCTGCGCCGCGACGGCAAGATCCCGGGCGTCCTGTACGAAAAGGGCATCGAGAACATCCACTTCGCGGTCGACCGCATCGAGATGACCGCGATCGTGCGTAACGACGGCGCCAACGCCATCGTCGAGCTCGAGCTCGACGGCGAGAAACTGCTGGCCATGGTCAAGCACATCGACCAGAACGTGCTCACCCTCGACATCGACCACATCGACCTGTTCGGCATTAAGCGCGGCGAGAAGGTCACCGTCGAGGTCCCGGTTGTCATGGAGGGCGAGGCAGCTCCGGGCGCAGTTGTGCTGCAGGAGACCGACTACGTCGAGATCGAGATCGACGCGCTGTCCATCCCGGACGAGCTCACCGTGTCCATCGAGGGCAAGGAGATCGGCGACACCCTCTACGCTTCCGACGTCAAGCTGCCGGAGGGCGCAGAGCTCATCTCCGACGCAGAGACCCTCATCGTCAACGTCACCTTCGAGCAGGTTGACGAGGAGCTCGAGGCCGAGGCCGAGTCCGCCGAGGAAGGCGGCGCCGAGGCTGGCGCCGAGTCCGAGGCTCCGGCTGAGGAGAAGGGCGACGAGGAGTAAATCCTCCCCTGTCCGCACATAGCGAAGCCCGCCCCTGCTGGGGCGGGCTTTCTGCTTTTCGGGTGGGTTACCCTTATGTCCGTGACTATCTTGATCGTCGGCCTTGGCAACCCCGGCCCGCAGTACGCCGCCACGCGGCACAACGCGGGCGTGTTCGTCGTGGAGGAGCTGCTCGGCCGCGCCACGCCCATGCCGGCGCAGCTCGCGGTGCATAAGCGCACCAACACGGAGATCGCCGAGCTTGCGAAGGGGCGCTTGCTTGACGACGACCGTGCGGTCATCGCCCGCACCCGGTCTTTCATGAACGTCTCCGGCGGCCCCGTCAAAGCGCTCATGGATTATTTCAGCGTGAAGCCGGAGGACCTCTACGTGGTGCACGACGAGCTGGACTTGGAACTCGGCGAGGTGAAACTGCGCCTCGGCGGCGGCGACCACGGGCACAACGGGCTGAAGTCCATCACGAAGTCGTTGGGCGGCAAGGCCTACAACAAGGTGGCGGTGGGTATCGGCCGCCCGCCCGGGAGGATGGCGCCAGCGGACTACGTGCTCAAACCATTCAGCACGAAAGAGCAGGTGGATCTGGCTATCGCGTCCGCGGACGCGGCGGATGAGATCCTTCGCGCGATAGGCTAGCGCGCATGAAACTTGCCACGATCAGGACCGGAGACACCACCACCGCCGCCCGTGTTATCGGCGAGGGAAGGGCGGTGACGTTGGGCGCGGAAGACGTCGGAAAGCTTTTGCGCGACGGCGCCTTCAAGGAAGGCGAAGAGATCACCTTCGCCCCCAAGGACCTCGCGCCGGTGATTCCGCGCCCCGGAAAGATCATCTGCGTGGGGTTGAACTACGCCAAGCACATCGCCGAGATGGGCCACGAGCAACCCGATGTGCCCACCTTGTTTATCAAGTACCCGGAGGCGCTCATCGGCGCCCGCGACGACGCCGAGGTGCCCAGCTTCAACGCCGACACCCTGGATTTCGAGGGCGAACTCGCGGTGGTCATCGGCACCCGCGCCCGCCACGCCGCAGACGGCGCGGAGCACATCGCGGGATACTCCGTCATCAACGACTACACCCAGCGCCACTTTCAAAAGCGCACGCAGCAGTGGCACCAAGGCAAGTCGCTGGAGAAGACTGCAGGATTCGGCCCATGGCTGGACACCGAGTGGCAGCCGGGCCCCGCAATCACCACCACCGTCAACGGCGAGGTGATGCAGCACGCCCCCACCGACGACCTCGTGTTCACGCCGGCGAAGCTGGTGGAGTTCATCTCGCACCTGTACCCGCTCGAGCCGGGCGACGTCATCGCCACCGGCACGCCCGCCGGTGTGGGTCACGCCCGCGACCCGCAGCGCTACCTCGCCGACGGCGACACCGTGCGCGTGGAAATCGAAGGCCTGGGCGCAATCGAGAACACCACGCGGGTGTACTAGACGCCCAAGCGGTCCAGCAGGCGGACCTCAGCCTCGGCGATCATCTGCAGCGGGAACAGCAGGATCGCCAGCGGCAACGCGCTGAGCATGACCCCACCGAATTTCTCGGTCGGATGCCTGTCCGCTCCGCCGTTGATCTGGTCGAGCCCGTTCATGATGTTGGTCATGAGGAAGCTGTACAGGCCCCACGAGCTGCCGCTGTACGCGCGGTCGCTTTCGGCAGGCGCGGCGGGAGCGGCCGGGGCGAGCGCGCTCATCGCAAGCACGCCGGTGGTTGCGGTGGCAATGGCGATCCTGGAAAGTTTCATACTTCCCACATCGCCCCGGCCGGTGAGGGTGTTAGCATCCGCTCGATCTCGCGCGCGGGTGCGGCCATGAGCTCGCCGCGATCCGCGCCGACGAGGCAGTAGTCGTTGTCCCTGGTCATCGGGCGCAGGTATGGGTAAGTCGGCGGCAGGTCCGGGTGCTCGCGGGTGAACGCGGTTTCCACCCCGCTCGCCCACCGCCCGGAAAACGCGCGCGTGACCACGGCGGGCGCATCGGTACACAGCAGGTGGCGGTTGTGCTGGCTGGTGCCCGCTTCGTCGGCGAGCAAGAACGCGGTGCCGCAGGCGACGGGGACGCCAAGCTTGGCGACGTCCTCCGGTCCCCGCACCCCTCCGGCCGCGATCACGGGTCCGTCCGCAAGCGCGAGCAGCTCCTCCAACGGCCGCTGGTCCGGATCCTCGTGCTGGTCCCAGGTGGCGCGGTGGCCGCCGGCGCGCGGGCCCTGGGCGATCACGCCGTCGACGCCCCTGCGCTGGGCCTCGGCGATCTCGGCCGGGTTAGTCACCGTCGCCCACGCCTCCGATCCCGCGGCGTGCAGCTGGGCAATCTCGTCTTCGGTGAAGCAGCCGAACGTGGACGAGACCACCGCGGGCGCGGCGTCAAGGACGAGGGCGAACTTCTCCGCGTAGTCGGACGACACCTCCGGGACCTCTTGGTTAAGGCGGCGGGCGACCGCGTGGACGTCGTCAAGCAAAGGCTCCCGCTGCGGCACGAAGAGGTTGGCGCCGAACGGCGGCTCGCACGCGCGCAGCCACTCGCGGGCTTGGGCGACGGTGCAGGTGCCGAGCGCGATGAAACCGAAGCTCACCGCGTTGACGAGCGCGGGCGTGGACGGCCCACCAGCCATGGGTGCTGCGATCACGCGTGGAAAATCCATGGCTAAAGTATGCGTCATGTTCGGATTCTTCAGGCGCAAACGCGCACCCAAGCTGGAGGCGCAGTGGCTCGTGGTGGGGCTGGGCAACCCGGGCGCAAAATACGCGTCCACCAGGCACAACGTGGGCTACATGGCACTCGACGAGTTGGCCGGCGAGCTTACGCCGGTGCCGGGGGTCAAAGCGCTCGTCCAGGTGCGCGACGGCGTGGCCTACGCCCGCTCGACGACGTACATGAACACCACCGGCGAGGCCGTCGGCCCGCTGGCGAAACAACTGGGCGTGGCGCCGGAGCGCATCATCGTGGTGCACGACGAGCTGGACCTGCCCGCCGGGAAAGTGCGCGTGAAGCTCGGCGGCAACGAAAACGGCCACAACGGGCTGAAATCCATCACCGAGCACCTGGGCACCCGCGATTACCTGCGCGTTCGCATGGGTATCGGGCGTCCGCCGCAGGGCACGGCGGTGCCGGACTGGGTGCTCTCCCCCATCGAGGGCGACATCTCCAATCAGGTCACGCTCGCCGCCGAAGCCGCGCAGCTGATTGTCAGCGACGGCCTAGAAAAAGCACAGAACGTGATCCACGCAACACGGTAGGTTGTGGGGCATGACCCGCCATGCCATGTTCGACAGCACATACCCGCCCGCACCCGGCCTTTTTGAACCCGACGAGACCACCAGCGAAATCTGCCTGCAGCTTTGCCACGGCTGGAGCGCAGACATGATCATCGCCGGGCTCGAGGACGACGGGGTCCCCGTGTCCGTCTTCGAGGAGGTCCGGGACGAATACGCCCGCTTCGTCCCCGAAGCCTCGGAGGACGCCAAACGCATCGACGCGCTACGCGGGGCGCTGGCGAAGCGCGACCTCTCCTTCTCCTTCGACGAGGGCTACGACATAGGCGAGGCCGCCGAAGACGGCGCCGATGCGGCCCGCGAAGATGGGCATAAAGGCTACGCCTACTGCACCATGCAGGACGTCGACAGTGTTATCCACACCGGCGAGCTCTTATTCGGCTTCAGCTCCATGGCCAACCCCGGCGACGAATCCGACGCCGAAATCGGTCAGGCAATCGTCGAAGCGCTCGAGGAAGTCGGGTTGTCGCCTGAGTGGAACGGCAAGCAGGCCGGCCGCATCCAGTGCGAGGGCCTGAAGTTCGAGCTCCCGCTGGAGGACTAGCCCAGCTCGGCCTCCAGGTCATCCAGCGCGCGCGTCAGCGCCGCCAGCTTGTGCTCGCGCGGGGCCAGCTCGCCGTCTTCGACGTCCTCGCCGAAGATGTTTAGCGCCACCTGGTTGCGGATGCCGCGCATGGACAGGTTCGCCACAATCTGGCGCCAGTGCTCCACCGCGCGCACGCCGCCGTCCGCGCCGTAGCCCACGAACGCCACAGGTTTGCCGGCCCACTCGCCGAACAGCGAGTCAAAGGCGTTTTTCATCGTGCCCGGCACGGAATGGTTGTACTCCGGGGTGACAAAGACGAACCCGTCGCAGGCGTCCACCGCCTCGGACCAGCGGGCTACCACCGGGTCGTCGTACTGCTTGTTCGCGGCGCCCGGCACGACCTCCGCCACCAGGTGCGGCACGTTGAAATCGGCCAGGTCCAACAGGCGGTAATCGGCGTCGCGCTCGGCGGCGGCGTCCATCACCCAGGCGCCGACTTGTTCGCCGATGCGGCCAGAGCGTACAGATCCAAGAAACACTCCGATTGTTGTCATGGACACGACTGTACTTGGCCGAAGGTGCGTCGATAAGCTAGCTGCTTATGAGTACCGTTTCCGAAGCCGCGCGCCGCCGCACATTCGCCGTCATCGCCCACCCGGACGCCGGTAAATCAACGATTACGGAGGCGCTGGCGCTGCACGCGCACGTGATTTCGGAGGCCGGTGCGGTGCACGGAAAAGGCAACCGCAAGTCCACCGTGTCGGACTGGATGGACATGGAAAAAGACCGCGGCATCTCCGTCGCGTCCTCGGCGCTGCAGTTCGAATACGCCCCCGACGGCCACGAGGGCGAGCCGTACGTGGTCAACCTGGTGGACACCCCGGGCCACGCGGACTTTTCCGAGGACACCTACCGTGTACTCTCCGCCGTTGATGCCGCAGTCATGCTTATCGACGCAGCCAAAGGCCTCGAGCCGCAAACCCTGAAACTCTTCCGCGTCTGCAAGGCCCGCGGGCTGCCGATTGTCACCGTGATTAACAAGTGGGACCGCGTGGGCCGCGAGCCGCTCGAGCTTGTCGACGAGATCGTCAACGAGATCGACCTGCAGCCGACCCCGCTGTACTGGCCGGTGGGCGAGGCGGGCGATTTCCGCGGGCTCGCGCACGTCTCCCGCGACGGCGACATCGACGGGTACGTGCACTTCACACGCACCGCCGGCGGCTCCACCATTGCCCCGGAGGAGCACTACTCCCCCGACGAGGCGGAGGCGAAGGAAGGCGACGTGTGGGACACCGCTGTCGAGGAGGCGTCGCTGTTGCTTGAAGACGGCGCCGTGCACGACCAGCAGCTCTTCGAGCAGTGCATCACCTCACCGATCATCTTCGCCTCCGCGATGCTGAACTTCGGCGTGCACCAGATCCTGGACACGCTGTGCGCGATCGCGCCGGCGCCGGAAGGGCGCGAATCCGACCCGAAGGCCATCGAGGCGTCCACCACCGCAATGGACGAACAGCGCGATGTCGGCGACGACTTCTCCGGCGTCGTGTTTAAGGTCCAGGCCGGCATGGACAAAAACCACCGCGACACCCTGGCGTTCATGCGCGTGGTCTCCGGCGAGTTCGACCGCGGAATGCAGGTCACGCACGCGCAATCCGGGCGCAGCTTTTCCACGAAGTACGCGTTGACGGTGTTCGGCCGCAACCGCGACACGGTGGAAACTGCGTACCCGGGCGACATCATCGGCCTGGTCAACGCCGGCGCGCTCGCACCTGGCGACACGATCTACGCCGGCAAAAAAGTCCAATTCCCGCCGATGCCGCAGTTCGCGCCCGAACACTTCCGCACGCTGCGCGCGAAGTCTCTCGGCAAGTACAAGCAGTTCCGCAAAGCGTTGGATCAGCTGGATGCCGAGGGCGTCGTGCAGATCCTGCGCAACGACCTGCGCGGCGACGCCGCCCCGGTGATGGCCGCGGTGGGCCCGATGCAGTTCGAGGTCATGCAGGCGCGCATGGAAAACGAGTACAACGTCGAGACCGTCACCGAGCCGATCCCGTACTCCGTGGCGCGACGCACCGACTCCGAATCCGCGCCCGAGCTGGGCCGGCAGCGCGGCGTGGAAATCTTCACCCGCACCGACGGCGAACTGATCGCCCTGTTCGGCGACAAGTGGAAGCTCGCCTTCGTGGAGAAGGAACACCCGGAGCTGACCATCGAGCCGCTCATCGCGGACTAGCGCTTCACGGTGAGAAACTCCCGTATCGCAGGCCAGTCGCGCTCCACCTGTGCCTGCCCGGCCGCGTAGTTTTCCCGCAACTTCTGCGCGTCGAGCTCGGTGGACTCCACTCCCATCGCGTCGGGGAAGAAGATGTAGGCGTTGCCGGCGCCAGCTTCTTTGATAAGCGAGCGCTTCGCGGCGTTGTAAATGCCCGGCCGAGCAATCATCGCGTCGGCGACCTTCGGCGTGTTGCGCAGTATGCGACGCACGGCGCGTTCGCGTTTCTGCGGCCCCTTGATGTAGTCGCGCGGGCGGGTGAGCACCGCGAGGAAACGGGTGTAGCCGGCGGCGCGGGCGGCGTCGATAAGCAAACCGCCCGAGGTACCGAGTGCGCCGTCAACGTAGGGCACACCGTC
The DNA here is from genome assembly GCF_030232585.1 of Corynebacterium sp. MSK008. Classification (GTDB taxonomy): domain Bacteria; phylum Actinomycetota; class Actinomycetes; order Mycobacteriales; family Mycobacteriaceae; genus Corynebacterium. Next base: position 193,796 of record NZ_JASPJX010000003.1, read on the forward strand.
GATCTCGCGCATCTTCATCAAAATCGGCAGCGTCGACGAGGTCCGCGCTGCAAGGGCGACGTCCTCCAATGTGCGCAGGTCATCACGGTTGAACGCCACCGTCTCCCCTGTGTCGGCGCGCACCGCCTCGACGTGGACCTCCTCGGTGGTCCGGGCAAACGCGTCGAAGTCGAACGGCAGGACGTCCTCGGATTGCTCGTACGCCCACTCGCCGTTGATCAGGCCCTTGCCGCGCACGACGGAGCGCCACCCGCCGAACTTCGGGTTCGCCACAAACTCTGTGAACGCGTTCTCGGAGCGCCACGTGTCGCGGGATGCGAAGTTCAACGCGTGCACCGAGCCGGCGGAGATGCCACCGACCCAGCCGAATTGGACCTCCTCTGCAATGAGCTTTTCCACCACGGGTGCCGTGTAGGAGTTGCGGGTGCCTCCGCCTTCGAAGATGAGGGCAGTGTCGCGGGCGTCAATCATGCCCGCGAGCCTACGCGCGCGGCGACGGCGTCTCCGATCGCGTCCCAGGCCACCTTCGCGAACCGCTCCGGGTCCAGGCGCCCGCTGCCCTCCTGCAGGTGGCCCCAGTAGTCTGCGCCGGTGACTTCGGGCAGCTCCTCGACGTTCAGACTTGTGGGCAGGTCCGGGTTGTCCGGCATACTCCCGCCGATGAGCCCCAGCACTTCCAGCCCCATGGCGCGGGCTTGGACGCAGGTCAGCTCGGCGAGGTTCAAACTACCCAGGCCCAGCGAGGTCACCACCACCAGCGGGGCGCCTGTGGCCTTGGCGAGGTCGGCGAGTGTGTAGTCGTCTGCGAGCCGCACCAACAGCCCGCCGGCGCCCTCCACCAGCACCACGCGATCCGGGGCGTCGAGGCTACGGATCCATTCGGCGACCTCGTCCAGGCTCGGGGTCTGGATTCCCGCGCGCCGCGCGGCGAGGTTCGGTGCGAGGGGTTCCGGGTAGCGCCACCGCTCGAACGTGGCAATGCCAGCAAGCTTCTCGACGGCTGACGCGTCCCCCCGCCCCGGCTCCTCGCCCGTCTGGATGGGCTTGGCTGCCACCACGTCGATGCCGCGCCGCTTGAGCACTGCGGCGATGGCTGCGGTGGCCACCGTCTTGCCCACGTCCGTGTTTGTGCCGGTGACAGCGATAATCATTTCGTGGCCTCCTTGGCTGCTGCCGCAATACCCCGACAGATCTGGGCGATGTTTTCCTCCGAGCAAATGTAGGGCGGCATGGTGTAGATCAGCCTGCCGAACGGCCTGATCCACACCCCCTCGGCCATCGCGGCCTCGGTGGTTTCGCGCATGGGCGCGTCGTGTTCGAGCTCGACCACGCCGATGGCACCGAGCACGCGCACATCCGCCACACCCGGGGTGTCTGCTAACGGGCGCAGTCCGCGCTCGAGGCCGGCTTCGATGCGGGCAACCTGGTCGCGCCATTGCCCCTCCGACACCATCGCAACCGATTCAGCCGCGACCGCGCAGGCGAGCGGGCTGGCCATGAAGGTCGGGCCGTGCATGAGCGCTTTCGGCTGCATCCCGGACGCGATCGTTTCGGTGGCCATGGTGGCGGCGAGCGTCATGAACCCACCGGTCATCGCCTTGCCCACGCACATGATGTCGGGCAACACGCCGTTGTCCAGTGTGGTGAACAACTGGCCGGTGCGGCCGAAGCCGGTGGCGATTTCGTCGGCGATGAGGGGGATGCCGGAGGCGTCGCAAAGCTTTCGTAGCCCCTGCAGCAGCTCGGGGTCGTGGAAGCGCATGCCGCCGGCGCCCTGGACCACCGGCTCGACGATCACACCGGCGATCTCCGGGGTGATCAGGCGCGCGAAATGTTCGAGGTACGCCGCGCGGTCGGCGGCGGATGACCCGCGCACCGGCGGCGCGGGCGCGAACACCTGGGGTTTCAGCGCGTCACCCCACATCGCGTGCATGCCACCTTCCGGGTCGCACACGCTCATGGTGGCGAACGTGTCGCCGTGGTAGCCGGAGCGCCAGGTGAGGAAGGTGGTGCGCTCCGGATGCGCCTGCCCGATGGCGTACTGCAGCGCCATCTTCATCGCCACCTCCACCGACACAGACCCGGAGTCGGAGTAGAACACCTGGGAAAACGCCCCGCCGGTGAGATCGAGCAGGCGTTTCGTCAGCGTCGCCGCCGGCTCGTGGGTGAGCCCGCCGAACATGACATGGCTCATTTTCGCTATCTGCGCCTCCGCCGCCGCGACCAGGCGCGGGTTGGAGTGGCCGTGGATTGCTGCCCACCAGGAGGACATGGCGTCGATGAGCACGCGGCCGTCGCAAAGCGTGATGCGCGCGCCGGCGGCACTGTCGACTGGGTAGGTGAATTGCCCCGGTTCCGCGTAGGGGTGCCAGATGTGGGCGGTGTCAATGTCAGCAATTTCATGGGCGTGCATGAGCTAGAACGTTAGCAGCTCACACCACGATTTGAACGCTGTTCAATACTACGGAGTCAACGCACCACCAGTGACCGCGAGCGTCTCGCCGGAGATGTAGGACGCGGCCTCGGATGCGAGGAAGACGTACGCACCAGCGAGCTCCGCGGGCTGACCCGGGCGGCCGATGTCGGAGTCTTGCGCGAAGTTGTCCACGACCTCCTTGGGCTGCCCCTCGGCCGGCTGAATCACGGTCCAGATCGGCCCCGGCGCGACCGCGTTGACCCGGATCCCCCTGGACGGCAGCAGCTCACCTGACAGGCCCTTGGCCAGGTTGTTGAAGGCAGCCTTGGTCATGGCGTAATCCAACAACTCCTTGGACGGCTCGTACGCCTGGATGGAGGTGGAAAAGATGATGGATGACCCCGGCTCCATGTGCTTGACCGCTTCCTTGGTCACACGGAAGGCGGAGTAGATGTTGGTCTTCATGGTGGCGTCGAAGTCTTCGTCCGAAATGTTGAGGATACCGTCATTCCACACCTGGCGCGAGGCGTTGTTGACCAGGATGTCAATGCCACCCAGGCCCTCGACGGTCTTTTCCACCGCGGCCACGCAGTTGTCCAGCTCCTGCAGGTCTCCCGGGATCGCCACTGCTGTGCGCCCTGCGTCCTCGATGAGCTTCACAATGCGCTCCGCGTCTTCCTGCTCCTCCGGCAGGTAGGAGATGGCCACGTCCGCGCCTTCGCGGGCGAACGCGATGGCGGTGGCGGCGCCGATGCCGGAGTCGCCGCCGGTGATGAGGGCGCGGCGGCCTTCAAGCTTGCCGGAGCCTGCGTAGGATTCCTGACCCAGGTCGGGCTCGGTGGCCATCTTCACGTCCAGGCCGGGGTTGTCCTGGCGCGGCTCGGAGGGGAATTCGGACGGGTATTTCGTACGGGGATCAATCAGTGTCATGCCACCACGCTACCTGCACGGCTACCTTCACGCCGGTGCTCAACCGTCCAAGATTTCGTCCGCCACCCGGTCGGTCCATCGCCGCATCTGTAGCCTTCCTGCAGCGCCCCGGCTGGAGCGCGGCGGCGCCTGGATGCAGCGGCGCGAATCCATCCCCGCCTGCAACTCCTTCGCGCGTAGCACCTCGGCGTCGATTTTCACGCCCATCAGCAGCACCACGTTCATCGTCCACACCAGCACCAAAACGGCCAGCACCGTTCCAAACGCGCCGTAGGTGCTGCGAACCCCCACAAGCTTCAGGTACCACCCAAAGCCCACCCACAGCCCGCTGGCCACGATTAGTGCGAGCGCCGAGCCGAGTGTGAGCACCCGGAACCGCCCGGGCCGCACGTTCGGGGTGAAATGGTAGAGCACGCTGACCAGCGCGACTGCCACCACCGCGATCACGGGGCCGCGCAGGTAGTCCCACACGGGCAGGAAGATCGAGGTGAGGTACTCCAGCTCGTCTTCCAACCGTAGTGGGCGTGCCAGTGGTCCGAGGACTGCGTTGACGATGCCGTCGGTAAGCAGCGCGCCCAAAATGATCACCACCACGCCGATGACGAGCACGAGTGTGACCAGCCACATCGTCGCCCACGTCACCACAATCGGGCGGCCTTCAGTACGGCCGTACATCAGGTTCGCGTTACGCGAAAACGACCGCACGTAGCCCGACGCGGACAGCAGCGAAATCAGCACAGAGACCACGAGGGCAATCGTGCTTTGCGACGGCGTCCCAACAATCGACAGCACCAACGCCAGCGCATCTTCTTGCAGCTCCGCCGGAACGTACGAGCGGATCAAATCGGCCAGCAGCGAATCTGGGGCGTCCTCCTCGCGTGGCATGAGCAGGCTGAAGATGGAATACGACGCCAGCAGCATCGGCGCGAGCGACAGCAGCGTGTAGTACGTCATCGCTGCGGCGCGGTCCACCATGGCGTCGTTGGAAAAATCGGTGACGATGCGGCGCAGCACTGACTTCCAGCCGGCGCGCGTGAGCCGGGTGCCAAGCGGGGAGGCGTAGTCGTGCGGGGAGACAACCACGTCGCCGGTGCCGTACGGCATGACCAGCTCAGCGCGGTAAGAGGTGCCCTTTTCTGCCATGTCAGACACTGTAACCGGGGTGTGGCGGGGATACTGTACGCGGGTTCCCAGCGTTTCCAAATCTGTGGATAACTCCCCGCCCCGCGCAGGGTTATCCACAGATTTCGTTCATGGGGGCTTGCGGAGTTGCTTTTTGCGTTTAGGTTTCCCCGCATGAGCTTCCAACACTTCGTCCAAAACCGCCCGACCGTCGACCACCTTGAAAACTTTGACCGCGAGACCGCACTTTCCATCGGCATGAGCCCGACCACCGCCACCGCCTGGCAGCAGCTGGAGGCTGTCTACTTCGGCCGTACCAGACACGTCAAGCAGCAGCGCAAAGCCTTGAACAGAGCCCGCGAAGGGGACTTCTCCGTGGAGCAGCTGGCTATGATCGAGCGCCGCCTAAAACCCATCGCGCACGAAGGCACGCGCTGGCGACTGCGCTTGGCGCTGCTCAAGGCATCGAAGCGGTACAAATCACTCGAGCGCGCCGCGAAGAATCTGATCCCGGTGAAGAAGAAGCCGCGGAAGGATTCGATCTCGTTTTCCAAGTCCATCGATGGCAAGCGGGTGCTGCACATCATCTTCGACGAACGATTCCTCGCCGACCTCGAAGCCGCTCTGCGCCGCGGCATCGACACCTCCAAACCCGCCGGCCCGCAGATGCTCGAACGCTTCGTCGCATTGCTTCGCGACGGCGACTCCGTCCCCGCCGCCTGCCCCACCCCGCTGATTCTCGTGCCACTCGACGACCACGTCCGCATCCTCGCCGGCGACGGCGACGAGACAATCCTGGGTCTGACCGACGGCACCACCATCACCGGCGCCGAGTACCTGCAGTACCTCGCCGGCGACACCCTCCAGGTCGCGCTATTCCACCCGGAGGAAGGCGCGGTGAACCTGTATCAGGGCCAACGCCACGCAAACCGAAAGCAGCGCATCCTGGCCAAGGCGACCTCGCCGGTGTGCCTGGTGCCCGACTGTCGCCACGCCGCCGACCACTGCGAGGTGCACCACGTCGTGCCCTGGAAGCACGGTGGCGAGACGAACATGAACAACCTGGCCATGCTGTGCCCGTACCACAACCGGACGAACGACGATGACGCGCACATCAACAAGCGCGGCCGCGTGCGCTTCATCGGCGGGATGCCGGTGTGGGTCTCGCCCAGGGGGTACGCGGTGCCCAATCCGTACCACCAGTTCGGGGCGATGCGCCTGCTCTTTCACTAACGGCGGCCCTATACACTCGGCGGGCATGGGACTTCTCAGTCGCGCACGGCAGCTTTTAGGCCTCGGGCATACGCCGCTGGTGGATTTTCCGGACCGGTTTGAACCTTTGGACGTCGATAGGCTTGCAGTGCACACCGCGAAACTTTCCCCCGACACCGAGGAGAAGATGGTTATCGTGACCACCTCGGCGGCCGCGCTTGAGCGCATTGCTGCAGGCGGCGCGGTGCAGCTGCGGCACGAAGGCGAGCGCGACGTCACTTTCGTGCCGGTGGAGCGCGAAGCCGTGCCGGTGCTGGACCCGAAGCTCGGGTGGATCATTCCGGTGACGCCCGCGACCGCTAAAGAGCTCGCCGAATTGCCGAAAGGCCCAGGCGAGCACGAACTTTCCGCGCTGCACCTGGGCCTGATTGTGGAGTAGTTAGAGCAGACCGATCCAGTTCCAGTAGGTTGCCGACAGCAGCAGGATGAGCAGGTAGCCCACGATCGTCAGCGGGATACCGGTGCGCAGGAACTGCTTGGCGGTGAACGCGCCGGTGCCGTAGGCCAGCATGTTCTGCGGTGCGGAGACCGGCAGCAGGAAGCCGAAGCAGATGACGAACTGCTGGATGATCACGAAGCCGATGCCGTTGTTGGGCACGTCCAGGGTGGCCGCCAGCGCAATGAACACGGGGATCAGCGCGGACGCCAGCGAGGTCGCCGAGGCGAAGCCCAGGTGGATGAGGATGTTAAACAGGCTCACCAGCGCGATCGTGGCAACGATCGGCATGGATGCGAGGCCCAAGGCGCCAAACGTGGCCTCCGACAGCCAGGTTGCCGCGCCCGTGTCCAGCAGGAACTTGCCCAGGGAGATACCGGCGGCGAAGACGACCAGGGTGCCCCAGTTGATGTGCTCCTGAGCGTACTTCCAGTCCATCACGCCGATAATCGGGGTGAGCATGATGCCCACCGCGACGATGGTGATGGTGGCGGAGCTGATCGGGTGCAGCACACCCTCGGTCGCCCAGAACAGCAGCAGCGCGACAGCGATTGCGGTGAGGCGCTTCTCGGCGCCGGTCATCGGACCCATCTCTGCAAGCTGCTTCTCGACGAGCTCCCGCCCGCCCTCAATCGCCTCAGCCTCCGGCTTGATCGCCCAGCGCATGATGAAAAACAGCGCGATCGACATCAGCACAGACCAGGGCGCGGCCCACAGGAACCACTGACCCCAGGACACGGTCTGGCCCAGCTGGTCCTCGATGAAGCCGACGGCGACCAGGTTCTGCGCCGCGGCGGTCTTGATGCCGACGTTCCAGATGGACACCGCCTGCGTCGCGGTGATCACCAACAGCGCCGCCAGCTTCGACTCCTTGGCCAAGCCGAACGCGGCGACCATACCCATCAGGATCGGCACGACGGCGCCGGCACGCGCCGTCGCGGAGGGGACGAAAAACGCCAGGATGATGGAGATAGCAATCGCGCCGATGACGATGTTGGAGACCTTCTCGCCCGCAGTCTTGAGCACGTAGAGCGCGAGCCTGCGGTGCAACCCCGTGGCCTGCATGGCCGTGGCCAGCGCGAGCGCCGCACCGACGAGTGCCACCGCGGAGGACGAGAAGCCGCTCATCGCGATGCTCAGGCCCTTGGACGCGCCGACCGCCTGCCCGGTCTCCGGGTCGGTGGCGAATGTGAGCATGATCGCGATCAACCCGACGATGATCACGGCGGAAACCGAGTAGGACACCGCCTCGGTGACCCACATAATCACGGCGAACGCCAGCATGCCGAGTGCGATCTTCGCCGGCATGGCCAGGCCCGCGATCGGCAGCATCACCACCACGCCGAGTGCCACAAACGCCAAGACGAACGCGATGATCTTGCCGGTGTTGCGTTCTTTTTCCGCGGGTTGTTGCTCTGTGCTAGCTGCAGGTGTGACTGCTGTGGTCACGGTGCCCCTCCTTGATTCGGTTGTTATATACCTGACGCTAGTCACTCCTATAAGGCCTGCAAAATGGGATGTTCGTACGGTTAGCCGGAGGTGCGTCGAGAGGCGGGCGTAGCATCGTCGGCATGAATTTGAGCTCGCAGCTTTCCTACAACATGCACCACGGCGCGGAGGATCTGCGCATCATGCTGACCACCGACATCACCAACAATTTCCTGCCCGCGTCCTGGCAGGAATCGCTTTCTGACCTCAGCTTTTCCGTGATCGGCCTGTGGGACTCGATCGTTCGCGGCGTTTCCGTGCTGCTGTAATACAAAAACCGCCGCCGAGCTGGGTGTATAAAGAGTATAAAAAGCTCCGCGTGTATAAAGAGTATAAAGACTCAAGGAGACACGGATGCGTAATCCCTTCATCCCCACGTTCGGCGTTTCACCCGTCGTGCTCGGCGGCGACGACAGCCTCACACGCAACTTCGGCGCCGGCCTGGACGGCGGGGCCGGCGACCCGCGGCGAACCCTGCTCGTCTCGGGGCCGCGTGGCATCGGTAAGACGGTCGCGCTCAACGAGCTCGAAGACGAAGCCGCCGACCATGGCTGGATCGTGCTACGCGCTCAGCCGTACGAGCTGATCGAACCGCTGGTTGCCACCGTTATCCCGCAAGCGCTCGCCACGGTGCGACAGCAGGACCCAGAGCGGCGACGCATCACGGGGGTGACGGTCTCCGGCATCGGCGGGTTTTCCACCACCGCCGCCCCAGACGACAAGCCGGCCCCCTCCTTGATCGGTTCGCTGAACACGCTTTGCGACGAGCTGCCGCCCGAATCCGGCGTACTGATCACTCTGGACGAAGTCCAAAGTGTCAACGCTAAAGAGCTGTGGCAACTCACGGCAGCGGTGCAGGATCTGCGCCGGGACGGGCGCGACATCGCCTTCGCCGCCGCCGGATTACCCGACGGTGTGGAGTCGCTGCTACAGCACCCGGGGACCACGTTTCTGCGCCGCGCTCAACACGCCGAGCTCGCACCAATGACACCGACTGAAACATTGACGGTGCTTCAGGATACCGCCGCGCAAGGTGGCGTGGAGATCCCCCACGGGGTACTCACGGACGCCGCGGCACTGACACGCGGCTACCCATTTCTCATCCAGCTCCTCGGCTACCACCTGTTTGAACGCGCGAGCCACCGGGACCAGCCTGTCTCCCACGACGACCTCGCGGCAGTGACCCCAGACGTGTTGAAAACACTGGGCGATTTGGTCCACCAACCAGCGCTGCTGCACCTGCCCGCCGCCGAGCTCGAATACCTCGAAGCGATGGCCGAGGTACAGGAGGGCCAACAAGCGGTGCCAAGCGCTGCTATCGCGCAGCACCTAGGCAAACGAGTACAGCAAGTGTCCATGGTGCGACAGAAGCTCATCGACCGCGAGCTGATCTACTCCCCTCGCCGGGGCGTGCTCAACTTCGTCATTCCCCACATGGGCCACCATCTCAACCAGCGCGCCACGCGCGACACCGGCTGGGATTAGCACCCCACCCGCAAATATTGCACACACTGCGCAAGTTTGCGTACTGTGTGCAACATGTCTGAATTCCTCTACCGGCTCGGCAGCTGGTCATACAAAAAAGTCTGGCCGTTTTTGGCCGTTTGGCTGATCCTTTTGGGCGCCCTCGGTTTCGGCGCCGTGAACTTTGCAAAGTCCCCTAGCCCGACGTTTTCCATGCCTGACATGGACTCCACCGTCACGCAGGAGGAGATGAACGAGCGTTTCGGCACCGACGAGGACGCGATGAGCGTGCCGTCGGGAAGCGTCGTGATCAAGGCGCCGGAAGGCAAGACGCTCAAGGACCCGGAGGTGATGGCTGAGGTCGACGCCATGCTCGACGAGCTCAAGGCCACCGGCGATTTCCGCGAACCCGAGGCGATTGTCAACCCGGTGCTCGCCGCCGGCGGCATGGCCAAGCAGATGGGCGAAGCCAAGGCGGCCCAGGGCATGCCGCAGGAGCAGATCGACGCCGACCTCGCAGCCCTGTCGCCGCTGAGCCCGGACGAAACCACCGGCACCGTGTCCATCACGTTCACCGACGACACAATCATGGACATCCCGGATGAGACCCTGGACGAGGTCGAAAGCATCCTCGAGCGTTACGACGACTCGGACCTCACCGTGAAGTACAACGGCAACGCGTTCAGCAGCGCTGGCGAGATGGACGGCACCTCCGAGCTGATCGGCATGGCCGTCGCCGCGATCGTGCTTTTGGTCACCTTCGGTTCCCTGGTCGCGGCGGGTCTGCCGCTGATCGCCGCGGTCGTCGGCGTGGGCGTGGGCATCCTCGGCGTGCAGATGGGCACCCTGTTCACCGACTCGATCTCGGATATGACCCCGACGTTGGCGTCCATGATCGGGCTTGCCGTGGGCATCGACTACTCCCTGTTCATCGTCGCCCGCTTCCGCAACGAGCTGATCTCGTCGTCAGGCCTCAATGACCTCACGCCGAAGGAACTGGCGCAAGAACTGAAGAAGATGGACAAGGCGAAGCGCGCCCACGCCATGGGCATGGCGCTGGGCACCGCGGGCGGTTCCGTCGTCTTCGCGGGCACGACGGTGCTCATCGCGCTTGCGGCCCTGTCGATCATCCGCATCCCGTTCCTCACCACCATGGCGCTGGCCGCCGCGGCGACGGTCGCCATCGCGGTCCTGGTGGCGCTGACGTTCCTGCCGTCGCTGCTCGGCCTGTTGGGCACACGCGCGTTCGCGATCCGCATCCCCGGCCCGAAGGTGCCGGACCCGGAGGACGAGAAGCCGACCATGGGCCTGCTTTGGGCCCGCCAGATCCGCGCCCGCCCCTGGCTCAACCTCCTCGCCGGCGTGCTGCTGCTGGGCATCCTCGCCATCCCCGCCGCCAACCTGCGCCTGGCCATGCCGACGGACGGCACCGCGAAGCTCGGCTCCCCGCAGCGCGAGGCGTACGAGCTGATCGACGACGCCTTCGGCCACGGCCGCAACGCCCCCATGATCGCCTACGTGGACACCGCGAACGTCGCTGAGCAGGACCGCATGGGCGCCTACCAGACGCTGCTGCAGGACTTCGCCGGCACCGAAGGCGTGGTCAACGCGCAGATCGTGCAGACCACCGAGAACTTCGACGCCGCCCAGATCCTGATCACGCCGAATTCCGGCGCGACTGACCAGGCCACCACCGACACCCTGGAGCGCCTGCGCGAGTTCAAGCAGCCCTTCGAGGACGAAACCGGCGCCACGTTCGGCATCACCGGCATCACGCCGATCTTCGACGACATCTCGCAGATGCTTTCCGACGTGCTGGTGCCCTACATCGCCATCGTCTTGGGCCTCGCGTTCATCGTGCTGATGCTGGTGTTCCGTTCCTTCTGGGTGCCGCTGATCGCCGCGCTCGGCTTCGGCCTGTCCATGGCGGCGACCTTCGGAGTGACCGTGGCCATCTTCCAGGAGGGCATGTTCGGGCTCATCGAGGACCCGCAGCCGCTGCTGTCCTTCCTGCCCATCATGCTCATCGGCCTGACCTTCGGCTTGGCCATGGACTACCAGGTCTTCTTGGTCACCCGCATGCGCGAAGGCTACGTCTCCCGCGGCAAGACCGCCGGCAATGCGGTGGCCAACGGTTACAAGCACGGCGCGCGCGTGGTCACTGCGGCCGCGCTGATCATGATCTCGGTGTTCGCGGCGTTCGTGCTCATCGACGAGCCGTTCATCAAGGCCATGGGCTTCGCGCTCGCCGCAGGTGTGCTTATCGACGCATTCGTGGTCCGCATGACCCTCATCCCGGCCACAATGTACCTGCTCGGCGACCGCGCGTGGAAGATCCCCGGCTGGCTAGACAAGGCGCTGCCGAACCTGGACATCGAGGGCGAGAAGCTGCACCAGTCGCAGTCGCAGCAGTCTGAGCCGGTTACGGTGTAGCCATGAGCCTGCGCGAAGAGAAGAAGGCGGCGACTCGGCGCGCCATCTCGGAGGCAACCGCGGCCCTGCTGCTCGAGGAGGGCACGGCCGCAGCCACCGTCGCGCGGGTTTCCGAGCGGGCGGGCGTGTCCGCCCGGACGTTCCACAACTACTTCGCCGACATTGACGAGGCGCTCGAAGAGTTCCTGCGCAAGGTCTTCGCCGCCATCGCCGAGCAGATCGCGGCGCTGCCGGAGGAGCTCTCGGCCGCAGAAGCCATCGAGACGATCATCGTCGACGCGCTCAAGGAGGACGGCTTCGAGCTGTACTCCGCATCCACCCTGGTACTCCTGGGCGACCGTACCCGCGCTGAATCCGCCACTCCCCCCGCCGAGGAGACCATGCGCGCGATCGGGCAGCCGCTGGTTGCGGCTGTGCGCGGGCGCACCCCCGGCGCGACAGCGTTCGACGCGGAGGCGCTGCTCAACGCCTACGGCATCGCGGGCGCCACCGCGGTGAAGGCCTACTTGGCGCTGCCGGAGCCGCGCACGCCCGACGACGGCCGCGCGCTGGTCCGCCGCGCATTCGAGGTGCTGCGCGACATGCGCTAGCCGCGCTTGATGCTGGTGATCTTCTTGCCGCGTGCGAGCTCGTCGACAAGCAAATCCATCTGGCGGATCTTGCGCATGAGGTCCTCTTCGACCTCCTCGACGCGCACGCCGCACACCTTCCCGGTGATCAAGTCGGCGTTCGCGTTGAGCGCGACCGTCTCGAAGAACTCGCGCAGCGTCTTGCCCGACTCGGCTTCCGCTTCCAGCTCCGCCGGCGCAAGGCCGGTGAACCAGCCGAGCACGTCGTCCAGCTCGTCGCGGGTATGCCCCTTGCGCTCCACTTTGGCCAGGTAGTTGTTGTAAATGTCGCCGAACGGGTACGCGTAGACCCGCTCCAGCTTCGCTTGTTCATCCATGTCCGCCACCCTATCGCCTACCGCGGTTCCCTCGCCGTTGCGCATTTTCATGGACATTCAGGCTCTTGTGCGCGGGGCGTGGGTGGCTTTAGTGTCGTCGATAAGCGGGAGCAGGGGGCTGCCGCACGACACCTAGGGGGGATCCATGCGATTTGACACCTACGAGCTGTATTACCTGGACACCTACGACGAAGAGGCCGCGGACCTGGCCGACGACCTCGGCATCGAGCAAGACGACCCATACTTCGACGAGGACATAGCCTGCCACCTCGACGCCGACTACGTCATCGACACCGGCCTGAAGGTCGCGGTGATCGTGCACGACATCGACACGCACGAGGTCGAACTCGCGATGCTGCAGCCCGGCAGCCCGCAAGCGCCCGAGTGGTACTCGCCCGAAGACGCCGCGAACGTCGTCGCCGAGCTGGGCCGCATCCTCGTCGCGCTCGACGACAAGACCGTGAAAATCGTGGACCCGCAAGACCCCGCGTTCGCGCTGAAGCGCCGCGCGTCGTTCCAGGCGGAGGACATGACTACCGCCACGGTGGCAATGCTGCAGGACTCGCAGGACAACGCGCTCTACACCACGTTTTGCATCGAGTTCCGCCCAAACATGAACGCCGATTTCACGTTCCCGGTCGCGGTATTCGCGTTCGACCCGCGCGTGGGCAAGCTTTCGGGGCACATGCTCATCGACGACAACCCGTTCGCCCCGCCCACCTTCAACCGCGCCCAGAAGAAAATCGTGGCGCGCAGGATCAACGACATCCTGGAGTCCATCCACACGGCCATGCACGAAGAACGCACGATCAGCCCGTTCAAGGACCTCGGACCGCAATTCCGCTCCGAGGGCCTGCCGTCGATGGAGGCGGTGGACACCCACCACGCCATCGACCAAGCGCTGGAGTACCTCGAACGGTGGTGGGGCGAGCGGGCGTCCTAGAAGCGCTCGTTGGGCACAATGATTGCGCGGCCGGCAATCTGGCCGTCAACGAGCTTCTGGTAAGCATCCAGCCCGTCGTCCAGCGAGTACGTGGTGTACTGCGGCTCCAAGTGCCCCTGCTGCAGCAGCGCAACCAGTTCGCCGAGTTCCGGAAGTGTGCCCCAGTAGGTTTTCACCAGCTCCGCCTCGTACGGCTCCTTGTACCACTGCCAGCCGTAATCGCTGCCGGCGGCGCCAAGGCCGACGATGGACACGCGGCCCTGCGTGGCCACAGACTTCATCGCGGTCTCGACGGTGGGGCCGATGCCGACCATGTCAAATACGGCGTCCACTCCCCGCCCGCCGGTGAGTTCGCGGATCTTCGCGGCCTGATCGTCGCCGGAGGCCACGGTGGTCGCGCCGTACTTCTCCGCTGCGCGCAGCGCTTCTTCCTTTGTGTCGGTGGCGATGATCGTCGCACCTGTCATCGCCTTGAGGATCTGCACGGCAAGCAACCCGAGTCCGCCCAGGCCGATCACCAGCGCCGACGAGCCCGCCTTGTTCAGCTTCGGCAACGCCAGCTTGATGGCGTGGTACGGGGTCAAACCCGCATCGGCCAGCGCGGAGGCCTTCACCGGGTCCGCGTCACCCAGCGGCACCAGGTTGCGCGCCGGCACGACGACGTACTCCGCCATGCCGCCGTCGCGGCCCAAGCCGATGCCCAGGTAGCCGACCTCGGCGACGTTCTCACAGAACGTGTCCTGGCCGATCATGCAGAACCGGCAGTAGCCGCAGCCAACCGGGCCGTAGACCACGTACGCGGCGCCGCGTTCGATGCCGTCGACGCCCTCGCCGATCTCGTCCGCCCAGCCAGCGACTTCGTGGCCGAGGGTGAACTGCGGGGCGCACAGCGGGTTGGTGCCCTCGACGAAGTCGTGGAACACGGCGACGTCGGAGTGGCATGCGCCCGAGGCGGCGACTTTCAGCACCACTTCGCCGGGGCCGGCGGTGGGCTTGTCTACCTCAACGAGCTGCGGGAATGTCTGGTAGTCGGTGTAGCGGATGGCCTTCATGGGTGGGGCTCCTTTGGTCATCGATAGGCAACCTGCCCCACCCAGCGTAACTACGGAAGCAGTCCTTGGCTGTGTGCCCAGCCGAACCCGGCCGCGCCGAGGCCGATAAGGCCCAGCAGCACGCCGATCACAATCGCCAGGGGCGACTCGGAACTGCCCGAGGGCTTTTCGCTTTGCGACGGCTCCGCCTTCTTCTGCGTAGGCGCCGGCGCGGGCGCAGGTTTCGCCGTCGCAGTCGAAGTCTCCACCTTCGCGGCCTTCAGGCGCTGGCGGGCGAACGTCTTCAGGTTCTCGTCCGCGTCGGAGGCGAGGACCTCCTTGAGCACCTTGTCCATCTCCTCCGGGGTGTATTCGAGCGCGGAGACGTTGAAGGTGTCGTTGAATACCTGGGCGCCCTCGGAGTTGGACACGGTGACGTGCAGCGGCACCACCGGGTTGTCGATGAACACTGCCGGGGAGACCTCGATGTCCACGGGCGTGATGTAGTTCGAATCGCCCTTGGCAAAGTAGCTGTCCTTGAACTGGCCAACGCCGTAGTCCGCGACCACGGTGAAGGTGTCGTCGGTGGACCCCAAGTTGCGCAGCTCGCCCTTGATGATGTTGGTGTCGGCGTGGGTGACAATGCCGTTGTCGTTATTCAGGTTGCGGGCGAGGCTGAAGCCGACCTTGCCGTCGTTCTTCCCGGTCGCGGCTGCGGCGGAGATGAGCTCGTTGACCTCGGCGCGCTCCTCGTCGGCGAGCACGTCCGGGGCATCGGGGGCGTCGATGGCGTCGTCGTAATCGCGCACGCCCTGGCCGATGAACTCGGTCTTGAACAGCAGGTTGTCCCAATCCGACGGGATGACGTAATCGAAATCGCTGTCCTCCGGCTTGTAGCGCGACTTGTCGTCGGCGTTCGGGATCCTCTCGGAGGTACGTACATCCTGGTCGGAGAAGTTGAACTCGGAGAACTGGTAGGCGTAGCTCATGGTGGACTTGTAGGAGCCCAGCCAGTCGTATCCGGGGCGGTAGAACTCCACCGACGGGTCCTTGGTGTCCACGAAGCGCACGAAGCGCTGGGCGGTGTTGTCGCGGGTTTCGCGGCCCCAGTGCATCAGCCCCAGGGTGTGGCCGAACTCGTGGAGGATGGTGTTACGCAGAAGCTCATCGCTGTTGGTCACGTCGCCGGAGACGAAGAAAGTAGAGCCGTTGACCTGGCCCAAGCCGGTGACGTTTCGCTTGGCACCTTCGTCGAAGCGGGTGCCGATCAGCGCGGAGCGGAACACAGAGCGGCGCGCGCCAAGCAAGCGTTCGGCCTGGTCCTCCAGCTTTTTAGTGCGGCCCTGCTCGTCCAGGCCGCCGAAGTACTCCGCGGTGTAATCCTCGGTGGCCCCGCCCTTACGCTCGCCACTGGTCATGCTGGCCATGGATTCGCTGACGTAGCTCTTGCCGGCGTCGATGTGCAAGTTGATGCCGTTATCGTCGAATAGGTCTTCCAGCTCTTTGAGCATCGACGGGTTCGGCGCGTAGCTCTTCGTGTTTGCGGTGGCGCAGGCGGCGAACTCCGCGAACTCGGACAGGTTGGCGGCGAAGCTTTCAGTGCGGTCGCAGCCGATCGTCTCCCATTCGGACTTCATCCAATTGACCTGCAGGAACAGGTCCTTGCGGTCGGGGTCTGCGCCCCAGCGGTGGATGGGCAGGTACGTGCCGTCGGCAAGCCTGAGCCCCTCGGCTTCCCAGGAGTCGCGCAGCCCGTCGCCGTCGGTGTCGAGGGCCGAGTCCTGAGTGCTGATTGCCACGGACATGCCTGCGCTTATCGACGCCCCCGGGGCCACCGTGCGCTCCCACCTCGCCGCCTGGTGCTTGACACCGTTGTTCGCGCCCGAAAGAGCCGCCGCCTTGGTGGCACCCGTGGCCACAATGTCCGGCGCGGTGAAACGCACGTCGGTGATGTAACCGCCGGCCTTCGGCTGCATAACCAGGCGGTCGCCATCCTGGTTGGCGGTAATGCCGGCGTACATCGGCAGCGCGTTGTCCAGGTCGATGCCCACATTAGCCGCGTTCTGCCCGGTGTTTTCCACCGTCACGGTGGCGTCGACCTGGCCGCCGTCGATGCGGTAAGTGCGGGTGATAAGCAAGTCGGTGTGCTGCAGGGTGTAAGTGAGCACGTCCGCGGTGCCGTCGGTGGTCACCTTCGGCTTCGCATACAGGTCGGGAACCACCACGTCGCCGTTCGTGCGCACCTCCATCGAGGTGTCGAACTGGTGGTTGTCCGCCTGGGACGCGGGGTGCGAGTAGTCGAACCGGCCCGTGCCACGCGGGGTGATGAAGCCGTTGATGAACGGCTCGGTGGCGCTGGAGTTGCTCACGGTCGCATCCGGCTGAGTGGTGCCGAGTGTGACCTTCGCGTCGGCGACCGGCGCCATAGGTGCGGCGGTCGCCGCGAGTGCAGCGCACAGGGACACTGCCAGTGTTTTCTTCGAAATCTTCATGTCAGTGTCCTTTTCTAAAATCCGTAGTGTTTCAGCTGCGCCCGAATGGCGTCCTGGTTGAGGAAGGCCGCGTACCCCACACCCGCGATCATCGCGAGCAGGCCGAGTACCACTGCGATCCATCCGCCGAAGGCCGACGATCCGTCGGACGAACCCGAGGACGTCCGGTTCTGCTTTGCCGCCGGGGCAGGCGTGTCGGTGGCGGTGAACGCGTACTCCACAATCTTTGTCGATCCGTCCGGGAACGTCACCTTCATCGGCACCTTCAGCACCGTGCCCACCGGCACGTCGCTGTTCGGCTTCGCGGTGAGCTCGCCGGTAGCCCGGTCGTAGAACACTTGCCAGCCGTCGTGGTCGAACTCCGCCAGCTTGGCGTTGTGGTTGAGCCCGGTGCGCACCGTTGCGGCTTCGCCGACTTCAGCGGTCACCCCAGCCACTCGCGGGGTGAAGCGCGCCGCCTCCGATGCTGCCGTGACCTGCACGGTGATCTCCTCGGTGCTGCCGTCCGCGTAGCGCACGCGCACCGTCACCGTGTACGGGGTGTCCAGTTGCGCGTCGGCGGGAAGCTCGATCTTCAGCGCGCCTGTTTGCTTATCGACGCCCACGTCCCGCAGCCCCCCGCCATCAACCACAGCAAACGTGGTGCCAGCCGGCACGGAGCCCCTCAGTTTGACGGTCGCGGTGCCGCCAGGCGCTGCCGAGACATCGGCGTACGAGGGGGAATGGGCGGCGGAGAGGGCGGAGCTCGTCGATACGCGAACGCTCGCAGTAAGTTCTGCGGACGACCCGTCGGCGAAGTAGGCGATGACCGGCACCTTCACCTCACCCTGCTGTGGCGCGAAAACGCGCAGGTTGCCGGTGTGCTCGTCCACGATGGCGACCCAATCGCCCAGCGGCTGCGAGCGATCCACCTCAAACGTGGTGCCCTCCGGCAACACCTTCGCGCCGGTACGCAGCACGGTGATGCCCTCGCCGGGGCGCACCGACAAGCCCTCCTCATAGCCGAGCTCGGTGGTGTCCGCGAGAAGCGGATCGCCGATCTCCACCTCAGCGGCGTAGGTGCGGGAAGAACCGTCCGGGAACGTCACCTTCACCGGAATCTCCCGGATGCCGGGTGCCGCGTCCTTCGGCGGGGTGAAGGTGAGGCGGCCGTTGTTATCGACGCGAACCCAGTCCGCGTAAGCCGGGTCCACTTCAAAGCGGGTGCCCTCCGGGAGGCGGCGATCGGCGTACACGAAGGGGCCGTCCGTAACAGTCGCGCGCGGGCGACCGGCCTGGCGAGTCGCCCCAGCCGGCACCGGGATCAGCGGGAAACGCACCTCGTGCTGCTGCGACATCGGGGTCGGCTCATCCACCTCGACGGTGATGGTGTGGGTCTCGCCCGCGTCGTTCTGGACCTCCACGCGGTACTCGCCCGGTTCGGCGTTGCGCGGCGGCCTAGCGACGACCGTGCCGTCACCCTCCACCGAAATCCAGCTCTCCTCCGCCGGGAGCTCAGTGGTGGTGCCGTCCGGCTTGACCTGCGTGACGGCGGTCGTGCGGAAGTTCGGCGGTGTTGTGGTGTCGCCGGTGCGAGTCGGCGCGGTGACCTGGGTCTGGCCAGGCTTGACCACCACGCGATCCCAGTTGAACTGGGCCTTCGGCTTTTCCGGGGTGACTACGAAACCGGGCAGCTGGACCCGCTCCCCCGCCTTTACGGTGACATTTGCGGGCGGCGGCGCGACGTGGCCTTTGGGCACGCCGACGGTGACCGTGTAGTCGCCCGGCGGCAGATCGGTGAGCTGGAACTTCCCGTCCGCGGCGACCGAAACGGAGTGGGTCTTGCCACGCGCGTCGTGCGCCGTGACAGTCGCGCCCGGCACCGGCTTGCCTGCGGGGTCGACGACCTTGCCGGCCACGGAGCCGACCGTCGGCGCCGGCGGCTGCGTCGACGGCGGGGCCGGGGCCGGAGTCGGCGATGGTTTAGGTGTAGTGGACGTCGGTGTCGGTTTCGGCGTCGTGGGCTGAGCAGACGTCGTGGGCGACGGCTTCGAGGTCGTCGGCTGGGCAGACGTCGTGGGCGACGGCTTCGGTGCCGGTGCTGAAGTCGTCGGTTCGGGTGTCGGCGTCGGGGTGGGTGCAGAAGTCGTCGGTTTCGGAGTCGGCGTCGGGGTCGGCTTTAGCTCGAGAGGAAAGTCGACGTTTTGGACCCCATTGACCGTCACGTTCCGCTGCTGCGACGTAGGCAGTACATACCGCGAAGGCAACGCTGTGACCTCGATGGTGGTCGTGCCCGTGGGCACCCCAGGAATCGAGTACATGCCGTTAGCGTCCGTCGTCGCCGTTGCTGTGCCGGCCTTGACAGTTACTCCGGCAACGCCTGTGCTGCCCGGACCGGTCACACGACCAGACACGGTGCCGGTCTCACGCGTCGTGGAGAAATTCACACCCGTCACGCCCGCCGTCGTGACATTCTTCTGCTGCGCACCAGAAACCGAGTACCCGGCCGGTACACCATCAGTCACCTCAACCGACACCGAACCAGTCGGCACATCAGCAATCGAGTAGACACCGTCGGCATTAGTAGTAGCCGTCTTGCCGCCGGCAGTCACCGTTACATTCGCAACACCATTGCCGTCCGGATCAGTCACCCGACCAGACACGCTGCCGGTCTCACGCGTCGTGGAGAAATCCACGTCCGTCACGCCCGCCGTCGTGACATTCTTCTGCTGCGCACCAGAAACCGAGTACCCGGCCGGTACACCATCAGTCACC
>NZ_JASPJX010000003.1:213622-229297 GCF_030232585.1 Corynebacterium sp. MSK008
GAACCAGTCGGCACATCAGCAATCGAGTAGACACCGTCGGCATTAGTAGTAGCCGTCTTGCCGCCGGCAGTCACCGTCACATTCGCAACACCATTGCCGTCCGGATCAGTCACCCGACCAGACACAGTGCCGAACTGCGACTTCGCGGCAGTCGAGTGCTGCCCGATCTGGTTGTCGCGCTGGTCGCTGACCACAACACCGGGGACTGTTTTCTCGTACGACGTCGCTGTCTCGTCGAAAAACAAATTGTACGTGCCAGCCGGAACCTTGGTCACGGTGAAGTTGCCGTCTTGGTCCGTATTCGCGGTGCGGCCGGCAATCGTCACGGGGGCGCCTTGCACGGGGTTCCCACCGGGGGCGTCGATAAGCGAACCGCTCACGGTGATCGGGTAGACATCGAAGTCGGGGGCGGCGAGGCCCTCGGCAGCCTCCCACGTCTTTGGTTCCGGGGTGACAAAACCAGCCGGTGGAACCACATTGATAGTCATCGTGCCGGAGGGGGACGGCACCGCGATCTCGTAGGAACCATCGGGTTGCACTGGAGAAGTGAAGGTCTCGGCGCCCTGGCGGATCTCCACCATCGTCTGCTTGTACTCATCCGCGGTTGCGTCGTGCATAGTTACTGAACCGCGGATGTCGCCGTTGACGGTTGGGCGAGTGAACCGCGCACCGCCGCCACGCAACGGCGTGGGGTACTGCGTGCCTTTACCCGGCGCGAAGAGGGCCAGTCGCTCACCCTGACCAACCTGCACTCCTGGGAGCTCATACGTGACGCGAATTGAGGGATGCCCCGACGTGGAGGTGCTTTGGGTGCGGCGCGCCGTCACGTCGTAGGAAGCAATGACCTGCGAGCGTTTCATGTGGTCCACGCGGTATTCGGCGACCTCGGGGATGCGTGTGAAGACCGGGTCGTCGGCTGGTGCCTCTTCGCGGGAGTTGGTGCTGCTTGGCGGAACGAAGTCGATGCTCACCGTCCGCACCGTCATGCCCGTGAGGAAAAACACGGACGCTTCCCAATCGCGTCCGGCGGTCCGCACGGTGCCGTTGTCGATGCCCGGCTGCTGCGTCGGCGCGATCTGGGCGTGTGCGACCGACCCCGCGGGGCCAAGGGGGATTTCCGCCACACCACCCGCGAGCGCCAACACAGTGGCCACCGCGGTGATGCGCTTTGCGCGCACGCGACCATTACCGGGCAGAGACATGCGGGCTCCCAACCTTTTCAACGCTCGAACACTGCCAGAACACAGGGAAACGCTACCACTTAGTTGTATTGCCTATCGATAATTACATGCACCGGGGGTACGGTCACGCGGGCTCGCCCAGCAGAGGGTCACAGACATCGCTAACGTATGCGTAAATGTGCGTAAAGAAAGGCAAGTACCTGTGAAAATTGCGGTTCTGGGCGGCGACGGATTCTGTGGCTGGCCCGCGTCCCTGCACCTTTCAGACCTCGGACATGAGGTCACGATCTTGGATAACCTGTCGCGTCGCCGCATCGACGGCGAGCTCGGCGCGGAGTCGTTGACGCCGATCGCGACTATCGACGAGCGCCTGGCAGCCTGGAACGAGGTCTCTGGCAAAGAGATCGGCTTCGAAAACATCGACGTGGCGCACGACTACGACGCACTGCTGGCCTTCCTGAAGGACTTTCAGCCGGACACGGTGATCCACTTCGCTGAGCAGCGCGCCGCGCCGTACTCCATGAAGAGCCCGCGCAACAAGCGCTACACCGTGGACAACAACGTCAACGCCACCCACAACCTGCTTACGGCAATCGTGGAGACCGGTCAGGACATCCACGTCGTGCACCTGGGCACCATGGGCGTGTACGGCTACGGCACCGCCGGCATGAAAATCCCGGAGGGCTACTTGGACGTGCAGGTGGACGCGGGTGAAAATGGCATTGTGGAGCAGCAGATCCTCTACCCCACCAACCCGGGTTCGATCTACCACATGACCAAGGTGCTGGACCAGCACCTGTTCGCGTACTACGCCAAGAACGACGAGCTGCGGATCACGGATCTGCACCAGGGCATCATCTGGGGCACCCACACCCCGCAGACGCTTCGCGACGAGCGGCTGATCAACCGTTTCGACTACGACGGCGACTACGGCACCGTGCTCAACCGCTTCCTCATGCAGGCGGCGATCGGCTATCCGCTGACCGTGCACGGCACCGGCGGGCAGACCCGCGCGTTCATCCACATCCGCGACATGGCGCGCTGCATCCAGCTGGCGGTGGAAAACCCGCCGGCGCGGGGTGAGCGCGTGAAGATCTTCAACCAGATGACGGAGACGCACAGGGTGCGGGATTTGGCGGAGCTCGTCGCAAAGATCGCGGACGCGGAGGTGCAGATGGTGCCAAACCCGCGAAAGGAGTCCGCCGAAAACGAACTCCATGTGGTCAACGACGCATTCCTGGACCTGGGTCTGGAGCCGACGAAGCTGGAAGAAGGCCTGCTCGTGGAGGTCGAGGAGGTGGCGAAGAAGTACGCCGACCGCGCGGACCGCTCGAAGATCCCGGCGCGCTCGCTGTGGACCGCCGCGCAGTCCGCCGGTGTGCCGCAGGGCGAAAAGTAAATGCGCATCGCGCTGCTCACCGAGGTTTTCCTGCCCAAAATCGACGGCGTGGTCACCCGCACAACCCGCCACCTGGACCAGCTGGCCGAGCTGGGCCACGAGGTGCTCATCTTCGCGCCCGGCAACCCGCCCGCCGAGTACGCCGGGTTCGAGGTCGTGCCGATCCGCTCGCACAGCCTGAAGGTGTACCCGGAGGTCAAGCACGGCATGCTGGGGCCGAAAACCTACCGCCGTCTGCGCGAGTTCAACCCGGACGTCGTGCACGCCGTCAACCCGATTTGGACGGCCGGCTGGTCCACGCTGGTGGTGGCGCGCCGCTTCCCCGTCATCGCGTCCTTTCACACGGACGTGCCGGAATACTGCCTGAAACTCGGCATCCCGTGGGTCAAACCGATCGCCGAGTGGGGGCTGCGCACCTTCCACGGCCGCGCGGGACTCAACATGGTGACCTCGGGCCCGATGATGGACAAGGCGGTCGCCTACGGCATCGACAACGTGCGGCTGTGGCCGAAGGCGGTGGATACGGAAAGCTTCACCCCGGAAGCGCGCACCCGAAAGATGCGCAGCCTGCTTTCCGACGGCCATCCGGACGACCCCCTGATCATCTTCGTCGGCCGCATCTCGGCGGAAAAATCCGTGGACCGCTGTATCCCGATCGTTGAAGAGGTGCGCAAGCGCGTGCCCAACGCGCGCCTGGCGTTTGTGGGCGAGGGCCCGCTTTACGACGAGCTCCGCGCCACCCCGCCCGACTGGGCCACCTTCACCGGATACTTGTCCGGCGCGGACCTGCACTCGGCCTACGCGTCAGGCGATGTGCTGCTGTTTCCCTCCACCACGGAGACCTTGGGCTTTGCCGCGTTGGAGGCCTTCGCGTCCGGCGTGCCGGTGGTGGCGGCGAAGGCCGGCGGGCTGCCGTTTGTGGTCGCCGACGGCGACAACGGTGTCTTGGTCGACCCGGAGGCACCGAACGCAGCCTGGGCCGACCCGATCGAGCGTATTTTGACGCAGCCGGAGCTGCGCGAGCGCATGTCCGCGTCCGGCCGCGCCGAGGCGGAGCGCTGGACGTGGCGCGCCTCCACCGAAACGGTGCTGGGCTACTACGACGAGGTCATTCGAAACGCAAGACGGTGACCTCGGCGGTCTCCCCGTCCGCGAACTCGCGGGATTCCGTCGCCGTGCGCACCGGCGCCGCCGGGTCGATCTCCCCGTAGGCCTCCACGCCGGGCCCGCAGGCGTCGACACGGCGGGGGTCGAACCACTCGATCTCCGCGCGGTCGCCCGCGATCACGCCGATGCCGGAGGCGTTCTCCCAAGCCTGGGAGTTGTCGTCGATGCCGGGCACGTCCTCCGGGTCGAAGCCGAGGCGCTGCGCTTCGGCCTTGTCCGTGTACGGGCAGAACACGTAGGCGCGCTCCACGTCCGGTCCCGCCACGTCCGCCACGGTGAAATCCCCGGCGAGCGCGGCGTCCTCTAGCCCCAGCTCGGTGCCGTGGGCGCCGCAGCCAGCCAGCACTAACACGCTGGCGGCGGCGAGGCTGAACTTACGCAACGTACCCATGGCTACTGAATCTCCGCCGGATCCTTGCGCTCCGGGAACACGCGCGGACGCACGCCCGCGATGTCCTCGACGACGCGGACCACTTGGTGGGAGTAGCCGTACTCGTTGTCGTACCAGACGTACAGCACGAGGTGGTTGCCGGAGGCGATGGTGGCCAGTCCGTCCACCACAGACGCGTGGGTGGTGCCGAGCAGGTCGGTGGAGACGACCTCCGGGGAGTTGATGTAGTCGATCTGCTGGCGCAGGTTGGAGTGGGTGGACACGCGGCGCAGGAAGTTGTTCACCTCGTCCTTCTCCACGTCCTTCTCCAGGTCCAGGTTCAGCACGGCCATGGACACGTCCGGGGTGGGCACGCGGATGGCGTTGCCGGTGAGCTTGCCCTCGAACTCCGGAAGCGCCTTGGACACGGCCTTGGCGGCACCGGTCTCGGTGAGCACCATGTTCAGGCCTGCGGCGCGGCCGCGGCGGTTGCCCTTGTGGAAGTTGTCGGCCAGGTTCTGGTCGTTGGTGTAGGAGTGGACGGTCTCGACGTGGCCGTGCTTGACACCGTAGCGGTCGTTGATCACCTTCAGCACCGGGGTGATGCCGTTGGTGGTGCAGGACGCGGCGGACAGGACACGCTCGTCGCCGATCATGTCCTCGTTGATGCCGTAGACGATGTTCGGAATGTCGCCCTTGCCCGGCGCGGTGAGCAGGACGCGGTCCACGCCCTTGGACTCCAGGTGCTTGGACAGGCCGTCGCGGTCGCGCCAAGCACCGGTGTTGTCTACCACGATGGCGTTGTCGATGCCGTAGGCGGTGTAGTTGATCTCTGCCGGGTCGTTGGCGTAGATCATCTGGATCGGGGTGCCGTTGGCCCAGATGATTTCCTTGTCCTCGTCGACGGTGATGGTGCCGTTGAACGGGCCGTGCACGGAGTCGCGGCGCAGCAGCGAGGCGCGCTTGATGATGTCGATGTCGCCCTTCTTGCGCACCACCACCGCGCGCAGGCGCACGCCGCCGTACATTGCCTCGCGGGCAATGAGGATGCGGGCGAGCAGACGGCCGATGCGGCCGAAGCCGTAGAGGACCACGTCGCGGGCCTCGAGCGAGGAAGAGGTGCCGATGACGTCGGCGAGCTCGCGGTCGAGGAAGGTGCGCAGGTCCTTTTCGTCGGAGTGCTTGTACTCCTTGGCCAGGCGGCCCAGATCGATCGACGCGGTGCCCAAGTCCATCTCCACGAGCTCGCGCAGGATCGGCAGCGTCTCGTCGAGCGCGAGCTCCTTTTCATCGATGCGGCGGGCGTAGCGGTGCGCCTTGATGATGTCGATGTCGGTGACACCCACCAGCAGGCGGCCGTAGACCGAGGTCACCGCGTTGTGCTCGCGGTGCAGGCGGCTGATCAGCGGCAGCATCTCCTGCGCGAGGGTGAGCTTGTGGTTCCATTCGTCGCGGGGGTTTGTCGTTTCGGTCAACGTCGCTCCTTATGCATGTGGGAATCGGGGGCAATTTCTTCGCCCGTGATCGCCCCCTTACTTTAGCGCAGCACTTCGCGGTACTTTGCTGGATCCGGTTGCGGGGCGAAGTTCGGGGACTGGTCCTTGTCCACGAGCACCGCGCGTACCCCCTCGACGAAGTCGGGTTCGCGGGTCATCACGGCACCGAGGCGCCGCTCGTTGTCTAGGGCACCGGCAAGGTCCTGCGAGGCGTTGGCGTTGAACAGCTCGGCGGCAGCGACCAGGGACGACGGAGAGGCCTTCGCAGTCAGCTTTGCGACGAGCTCCGCCACCTCCCCGTCCAACTTGCCCTGAATCTCAGCCCAGGAACCCTGGAACGTGGGCTCGATGGCGTCGTAAAGCGATGAAAGCTCCGACTCCCCCTGCTCCAGCGCCACCGTGTCCAGGAAGCCGGGGCCTTCGGCGACAATGCCGTCGAGCACCCCGTCCAGCGTGGCCACCTTGTGCGTGGCCAGGCCGGTGGCCAGCATGTCGTCGGGGGTGAGCCGGTAGCCGGTCAGCGCGAGGAACTTCCCCAGCGGCAGCGACGGGCGCTTCGACAGATTCTGCAGCAGCCACGACATTCCGACGTCGGTGACGTAGCCGATGTTCATCTCCGGCATGGACGCGAAAGCGTCCTCAGTGACCACCATGTGCGAGCCGTGGGCGGAGATGCCCATGCCGCCGCCCATAATCACGCCGTTGCAGAGCGCGATGTAGGGCTTGGGGTAGTTCGCAATGTCCAAGTTCATGGCGTACTCGTCGGCGAAAAACGCGTCGACCTCGTCGCCTCGGCCCTCGAGAATGCCGTCACGGGCCGCGCGGACATCGCCGCCTGAGCAGAAGTGCTTGCCCGAGGATTGGACGACCACCTGCTCGATGGCGCCGTCGTCGCGCCACTGCTTCAATGTGGCGTCGATGGCGCGGGCCATCTCGGGGCTCAGCGAGTTCAACGCCTTCGGGCGGTCGAGGGTGATCACACCGGTGGTGTCGCGTACTTCAGTCTTAATCAGATCGGTCATGCTTTCCTAGTGTTCCACATCACACCGGTAGTGTGGGAGCAATGCGGACACCTCGATTGATTGCGCTGGACATGGACGGCACACTCCTCGACGGCGACGGGCGCGTGCCGGACGCGTTTTGGCCGCTTCTGGACGCCGCACGCTCGCGCGGGGTGACCCTCGCACCGGCGTCCGGCCGCCAGCTGGCCACCTTGCAGCGGATGTTCCCGGACTGCGACACCTTCATCGCGGAAAACGGCGCGGTGGTTGCGCGCGACGGCGAGGTCGTCTCCACCACCGCCCTGCCGGAGGAGCCGGTGCGCCGCCTGCTGTCTGAGCTGACCGGCGCGCCGTTTGCCGCCCACGCCGTGGTGTGCGCGCCAGAGGTCGCCGCCACCGCGCCGCTGCCGCCGGAGGTGGACGCGGAGGTGGACAAGTACTACGCGGCGCGCACCTTGCTTGGCGACGGCTCCGCCTCCCCCACCATCAAAGTCGCCCTGTACGTGGAATCGGACGCCGAGCGTGAAGCGTACCCGTGGGTGCGCGAGCTGGTGCCGGAGCTGCGCGCATTGGTCTCCGGCAAGCACTGGGTGGACCTCATGCACCCGGACGCCGACAAGGGCCTGGCGCTTTCGCAGCTGGCCGGCGCGATGGGGGTTTCGATGGCGGAGACCGCAGCGTTCGGCGACTACCTCAACGACCTCGGCATGCTCAAAGTTGCCGGTCACGCCGTGGCGATGGGCAACGCGCACGAAGACCTGAAAGCCGTCGCCGACGAGGTGGTGGGCACCAACGTCGACGGCGCGGCCGTGGTAAGGATGGCGCAGTGGCTCTCATGATCGACTTTGCCCAAACCGCAGACGTTGTCGCCCCGCAGCTGCTCGGCTGCGTGATCACGCACAACGGGGTGAGTATCCGGCTCACCGAGGTCGAGGCGTACCTCGGGGCCGACGACCCGGCGGCGCACACCTACCGCGGCAAAACAGCGCGCAACGCGGCCATGTTCGGCCCGCCCGGGCGTTTATACGTGTACTTCTCTTACGGCATCCACCACAACGGCAACATCGTCTGCGCACCGGAAGGCGACGGGCAGGGCTGCCTCATGCGCGGCGGCGAAGTCGTCGCAGGCGAAGAGTTGGCGCGAAAGCGGCGCCAGCGCCCCGACCGTGCGCTCATCCCCTACGAAAACCTGGCCCGCGGCCCCGGCAACCTGGGCCAGGCGCTCGGTCTTGGGCTCGGCGACAACGGCACACAGGTATACATCACCCCGCGCGATGCCGAGCCGGAGTGGGTGGCCGGCCCGCGCATCGGCATCTCCAAAAACGCCGACGCCCCGTGGAGGTTCTGGATACCCGGCAACAAAACCGTCTCCACCCCACGGGGCGCACCGAAGAAGCGCTAGCTACTTCTTTTTCTTCTTTTTCTTCTTCTTGGACTGCTTGCCAAGCTCAAGGTTGGCGGCGACGTCGGGGACGTAGCGGAACTCGTCGCGAGGCGGACGCTCATAGTCCGTGATCTCCGGGCGCTCCGGGATCTCCGGCAAGTCCGGCTTGATGTGCTCGTACGGGATGGTGGACAAAAGGTGCGAGATGACGTTGATGCGCGAGCGCTTCTTGTCCTCGCTTTCCACCGTGTACCACGGCGCCGACGGAATGTCGGTGTGGACGAACATCTCGTCCTTCGCGCGGGAGTACTCCTCCCACTTCGTGATGGACTCCAGGTCCATCGGCGAGAGCTTCCACTGACGCAGCGGATCGTTGCGGCGCGACTGGAAGCGCTTGTACTGCTCCTCATCGGAGACGGAGAACCAGTACTTGCGCAGCATGATGCCGTCCTCAACCAGGAGGCGCTCGAAGATCGGCGCCTGATGCAGGAACCGGCGGTACTCCTGCGACGACGCGAACCCCATCACGCGCTCCACACCGGCGCGGTTGTACCAGGAGCGGTCGAAGATGACGATCTCACCGGCCGTGGGCAGCTTCTCCACGTAGCGCTGGAAGTACCACTGGCCCTGCTCGCGATCCGTCGGCTTCGGCAGCGCCTCGATGCGGCAGGTGCGCGGGTTCATGTACTGGGTGATCCGCTTAATCGCGGAGCCCTTGCCGGCGGCGTCGCGGCCCTCCATGACGATGACCAGGCGCTCGCCGTTTTCCACCACCCACTGCTGCATATCCACGAGCTCAGCCTGCAGGCGCAGCAGCTCCTTCTCGTACGCTTTCTTGGACAGTTTCGGCGGTTTGTTGTCGTGGCTCATGGGTGTAACCGTACCTGCAGGTGCCGTGAGCACTAAAAACACAAAGAAACCTGAGAAGAAAGATCAACATGAGATAACCAGTGCATTGTTCAACAATAAATGCGTTATACTCTCCGTAGTTCTAACCAATACGGTCACCCACCTGCGCAAACACGGTAGGTGACAACTGATTTCAATACGAATGCCATGCTTGCACACAACGTTTCCGCCGAGGTCCGACGCGCGATCTCACGTGGCGAATTCGCCCCCGGGCAAAAGCTCAACGAGGTCGCCCTCGCCGAGCGCTTCGGGGTTTCCCGCAACACGTTGCGTGAAGCATTCGCCATGCTGACCTCCGAAGGCCTCTGCGAACGCATCCCTAACCGCGGTGTCTTCCTGGCCACCCCGACGCCGGAATTCGTCACAGACACCTTCCGCGCCCGCGCCGCCATCGAACCGGCCGCGCTGCTTTGGGGCCCGGACCTTGACGTCGAACGACTCGACGAGCTGAACAAGGAAGCCCGCGTCGCAATCGAGGAAGAAGACGACGACCTGCTCATCGCCGTCAACCAAGCATTCCACCACGTCGTGCTCGCCGCGATGGGTTCGAAGACCCTCGGCGACACCATGGACCAGCTCGACGCCTTCCTCCGTCTGGCCACCCTGCCGATCCTGGAGCGCGACCCAGCATTTAACCGCGGCTTCATCGAGGTCAACGAGCGCATCGTTGAACTGGTCAAATCCGGCGACCGTCAGGGCGCCTCCGACTACCTGCAAGAACAGCTCATGGTGCAGGCCGAGGCAATCATCGAGATGATCGAGAAGATCAACAACGGCGCTGTCTAAACCACCCCCGGCCCAACCTGAGTGCAAGATCACATGCGTCAGGTTGTATAACTAGGGCCATGCACATCGACCTCAATGCCGACCTCGGCGAGACCACCGCGGGTAACCCGGTCGCTGACGACGCAGCCATGCTGGAGATGGTCTCCAGCGCCAACGTCGCCACCGGCTTCCACGCGGGAGACCCCCATTCCATCGCCGGCACCCTGAAAAACGCCGCCGCCCACGACGTGACCCTCGGCGCGCACGTGGCCTACAACGACCCGGCAGGCTTCGGCCGCCGCTTCATCGACTACGCCCCCGCTGAGCTCGCCGACGAGACGCTCTACCAAATCGGCGCCCTCGACGCACTCGCCCGCGTCCACGGCATGCGCGTGCGCTACGTCAAGCCGCACGGCGCGCTCTACAACACGATCGTCCACCACGAAGCCCACGCCAAGGCGGTCATCGACGGCATCAAAGCGTTTAGCCCCGAGCTTGCCGTGATGCTGCTTCCCGGTGGCGTCGCCGTCGACATCGCCGAAAAGGCGGGCCTGCGCGTGATCCGCGAAGCGTTCGCGGACCGCGGCTACAACCCCGACGGCACGCTCGTGTCGCGCCGTGAGCCGGGTGCGGTCATGCACGACCCGCAGGACGTCGCTAAGCGAGTGCTCCAAGTCGCCTCCACCGGATCCGTCACCGCCATCGACGGCACCGAAGTCAAAGTCCAGGCCGAATCGGTCTGCGTCCACGGCGACTCCCCCGGCTCCGTCGAACTGACCCGCAGCGTCGTGCACAAGCTTGCCGACGAAGGCATCCGCATCGAGGCCGTCCTGTGAGCTACCCCGTAAAGCGAGTCGGCACCCGCGCCCTCATCGTGGACCTGCCCGACCTGAAAACCGTCATGGACTTCTACGCGGCACTTACTGCCTCCCCACTGGAGCACCAAACCGATGTGGTCGCCGCCGCCCGCACTGTGCTGGTGACCTTCGACTCGCCAACCGCCACCACCAGGGCCGTGGACGTGCTGGCCTCCTACTCCCCCGACGCCGCCGACATGGGCACCCCGCGCGACATCAACATTGACGTGCGATACGACGGCGAAGACGTCGACGCGCTGGCGACGTCGCTAGGCATGAGCGCGGACGAGCTGATCGACTGGCACACCTCCACCACCTGGGTCGCCGCCTTCGGCGGATTCGCCCCCGGATTCACCTACTGCGTGCCAGAAGACGCCTCGCGCGCGCTGGAAATCCCGCGCCGCGACTCGCCCCGCACCGCCGTCCCCGCAGGCGCCGTCGCCCTGGCCGGCGAGTTCTCCGCCGTCTACCCGCGCACCTCCCCCGGCGGCTGGCAGCTCATAGGCACCACCGCCACCCCGATGTGGGACTCCACCGCCACCCCGCCCGCGCTCGTTGCCCCCGGCGACCGCGTGCACTACCGCGCCGTAGACACCCTCCCGGCGGACACGCAAACCGCGCGCAAACACCTCGCCACCCCGCCGCGCAGGCCCGTGTTCACGCTGGACGACGCCGGGCTGCAGACCCTGTACCAAGACCTCGGCCGCCAAGGCAACGGCAACCTCGGCGTGACCACGTCCGGCTCCTCCGACCGCGCCTCCGCCCGCACCGCCAACGCCGCAGTAGGCAACAAACGCAACGCCACGCTTTTAGAAAACGTCGGCGGGCTCACCATGACCGCCCTGGCCGAAACAGTCATCTGCGTCACCGGCGCCGACGCCGAAGTCACCGTCGGCGGGCGCCCCGCCCCCCTGGCCACCCCAACGATCGTGCCGGCCGGCGCGGAAGTCGTCGTCGCACCTGCGCGGCTAGGGTTCCGCACCTACGTCGCCGTGCGCGGCGGGCTCATCGCCGACACCGAGCTGGACTCGGCAGCCACCGACATGCTCTCCGGCCTCGGCCCGAAGCCGCTTGCCGCCGGCGACACCATCGCCATGTCGCTGACCCCGCCGCAGTCCGCGAACTCGCTTTTGTCCAACCCGCTGCGCGTCGAACGCGACGGCGCCGACGTCGTCGGCGTGGTGCGCTGCGTCCTCGGCCCCCGCGACGACTGGTTCGACGCGGACGCCGTGGACCGGTTCTTCGCCACCACTTTCACCGTCACCGGCGACTCCAACCGCGTGGGCCTGCGCCTCGAATCCGACGCGCCCCTGACCCGCTCGCGCGACGGCGAGCTGCCCAGCGAAGGCATGGTCGCAGGCTCCGTGCAGATCCCCCCGTCCGGCCAGCCCGTGCTCTTCCTGCGCGACCACGCCGTGACCGGCGGATACCCTGTCATCGCGACCGTGATCAACGAAGACGTCGACATCGCCGCACAACTCCCGCCCGGCGGAAAACTCCGCTTCGAGCGCTACACCCTGGAAGGTTAAGGAATGACTCTTTCTGCCGTACTGATCGCCAACCGCGGAGAGATCGCCGTGCGTATCGCACGCACCGCCCGCGACTTGGGCATCCGCTCCATCGCCGTCTACTCCGAGCCCGACACCGGCGCACTCCACACCCAGGTCGCCGACGAGGCGTACCTACTGCCGGGCAACACCTCCGCCGAGACGTACATGAACATCCCGGCGCTCATCGAGATCGCGCACCGCGCCGGCGCCGACTGCCTCCACCCCGGCTACGGCTTTTTGTCCGAAAACGCCGACTTCGCCCGCACCGTCGAGGAGGCCGGCCTGAAATGGATCGGCCCCTCGCCCGAGGCCATCGAACTGCTCGGCGACAAGCTCTCCGCCCGCGCCCTCGCCGTCGAAGCGGGCGCCCCGCTCGCACCGGGCACCGGCGAGCCGCTGTCCACCTGGGAGGAAGCCCGCGACTTCGCCAGCGAGCACGGCATGCCTATCGCAATCAAGGCAGCCTTCGGCGGCGGCGGCCGCGGCCTGAAAGTCGTCTTCGACGAGGCCGACATCGAGGAAGGCTTCGCTTCTGCCGGCCGCGAGGCGAAGGAAGCATTCGGCCGCGGCGAGTGCTACGTGGAGAAGTTCCTCACCCACCCGCGCCACGTCGAGGCGCAGGTGCTTGCCGACGCGCACGGCAACGTCGCCGTGCTTGGCACCCGCGACTGCTCCACCCAGCGCCGCTTCCAGAAACTCATCGAGGAAGCCCCCGCGCCGTTTTTGACCGACGAGCAGCGCACCGCCATCGAAGAAGGCGCCCGGGAAATCATCCGTAAGGCGAACTACCAGTCCGCCGGCACCGTCGAATACATCGTCTCTGAAGACGGCACCGTGTCGTTTTTGGAGGTCAACACCCGCGTCCAGGTCGAGCACCCCGTCACCGAAGCCATCACTGGCGTGGACATCATCGCCGAACAGTTCCGCATCGCAGACGGGCTTCCGCTGTCCTTCGGCGACGCCGACCCGCAAATCCATGGTCACGCGTTCGAGTTCCGCATCAACGCCGAAGACGTCACCAACGGATTCGCGCCGTCGCCCGGCACCGTGACGCGTTTCGACGTGCCCACCGGCCCCGGTGTGCGCATCGACACCGGCGTGCGCACCGGTGGCCAAATCCCGCCCTACTACGACTCGCTCATGGGCAAGCTCGTCGTCTGGGGGCCGGACCGCGACACCGCGTTGAAGCGTGCGAAGCAGGCGCTCAGCGAGTTCGTCATCGAAGGCGTGCGCACCGTGCTGCCGTTCCACCGCGACATGGTCGACGCGCCCGAGATCACCGGCGACAGCCTCGACGTCTACACCGACTGGGTGGATCACAACTACTCGCCGTCGCAAAAACACAGTGACGTGGACATCGAGCACATCTACGACGAGCGCCGCGACGTCGTTATCGAGATCGACGGGCGCCTGCACACCATCGGCTTCCCCGTCGCGCTGCTCGGCGGCGGCGCTGCCCCAGCTGCGGCTGACGCTGCCGCTCCCTCCGGCGACGAGGCTGGCGCGGTGACGTCGAAGTACGAGGCCACCATCGTGGAATGGCTGGTCGCCGACGGCGACGTCGTCTCCAAGGGCGATGCCATTGCGACCGTCGAGGCGATGAAGATGGAATCGCAGCTCAAAGCGCCTCGCGACGGGCAGATCTCGCTTGCCGCACAGCAGGGCGAGCGCGTGAAGGCGAACGCCACCATCGCGACCATTTCCTAGATATGAGCGCGGTCACTGACATACGATGAGGGTGTCTGAAGCCACACCAGCGAAAGGACCCCTATCATGGCTGAGACAATGCAGGCACTCACCTACTTCGGCGAGGGCGACGTGCGCGTCGACACGCGCCCTGTGCCGACCATCTTGGAGCCCACCGATGCGATCATCCGCATCGACACCACCACCATCTGCGGCACCGACCTCGGCATCTTCCATGGCAAAAACCCCGAAATTGAGGAACGCGAACGCGAGCGCACAGGCGAATGGAACGGACGCATCCTCGGCCACGAAGGCATCGGCACCGTCGAAGCCGTCGGCGAGGCAGTGCAAAACTTCCAACCCGGCGACAAAGTACTCGTCTCGTGTGTTTCCCGATGCGGCGCGTGCGAGAACTGCCAAAAGCAGCTTTACAGCCACTGCCAGAACGGCGGATCCTGGATTCTGGGCTACATGATTGACGGCACTCTCGCCGAGTACGTGCGCACCCCGTTCGCCGACACCTCCCTCTACCACCTGCCGGACACACTGGACAAAGAAGTCGCAGTGTTCCTTTCCGACGCCTTGCCCACCGGACACGAAATCGGAGTCCAATACGGCAACGTCACGCCGGGCAGCGACATCATGATCGTCGGCGCAGGCCCAGTCGGCATGGGCGTGCTGCTCACATCCCAGTTCTATTCTCCAGCCACCATCACAGTCGTGGACATGGATGATAACCGCCTCGACAAGGCCCGCGAAATGGGCGCAACCCACGCCCTCAACCCCGCAAACGAAGACGTCAACGCCCGTATCGGCGACATCACCGACGGGCGGGGCGTGGACACCGCCATCGAAGCAGTCGGCCTGCCTGCCACATGGAAAACATGCGCCGACAACGTCAAGGAAGGCGGCAACATTGCTGTCGTCGGCGTGCACGGGAAACCGGTGGAGTTTCCGCTGCAGGAAATGTGGATCAAAAATCTCACCGTAACCACCGGTCTCGTCAACGCGAACACCACAGGCATGCTGCTCAAGGCAGTCCAGAACTCGGACCTGCCCATCAAGTCTCTGGCTACCCACCACTTCACGTGGGACCAGCTCGGCGAGGCATGGGAGACGTTCTCGCATGCCGACGAGCACCAGGCGATGAAGGTCATCATCGACAACGTCTAGCCGAAGAGTTGGTCGAGTGCTCCGCGGTCGGTGTTTTTCAGGTGGTACCCGCGTGGTGAGACCCACCAGGGTGCGCCTCTGATCATGGCGATGCGGCCGCGGGATTTGCGCCAGGGGTCGTCGTCGTTGACCCGGTTGTGGTAGCGGCATAGCGGCACCAGGTTGTTCATGTTGGTCTGCCCGCCGTGTTTCCACGCTTTCACGTGGTGGATCTCGGAGGCGTACGCCCCGTGCCTGCACCCTGGGAAGGCGCACACGGGTGAGACCATGCAGGCCATGTCGCGCTGTTTCTGGTTGGCGAAACGCTCGGTGTCGTACAGATTCACCGCCCCTTCCTCTGGGTGGAACGCTGCGACCTCCAACGTCTCGCCGAACTCGTGCTGGAGGTATTCGGCGCCGGTCATGGTGGTGCCGTCGGTCAGCGTGAGGATGACGTCGTCGCCCTCGCCCGCCATGATGCGTGCGTGCTCAGAAATCGGCACCATCACGATCGGGCGCGGCGCGGCAGCAACCACCCCGCCGGTTTCGCCTTCGACGATGCGCCAAAACGCCTCCTCCATCTGGGGTGCGGCGGGCTGTGTGTCGTCGATGCCTTGCCGCAGGCGGTGCTCTAAGTCTGCGGCTTTGCGGTCGGTGGTGTCGATGGTGATGCGCGCCCGGCCGTTGTTCGGCGCGGAGAACGCCACCTGTTTCTTTTTCGGCGCCGTGTCCTCGCGGGGCACCAACTCTCGTGCGGC
>NZ_JASPJX010000040.1 GCF_030232585.1 Corynebacterium sp. MSK008
AGGAAGACACCGCGAAGCCCGCGCGCTTTGAGGTCTTGGAAGAAGCCTTTCCACGATGCGTTGGATTCCGCAGTGGCAACGTGCATGCCGAGCATTTCGCGGTACCCGTCGGCGTTGACACCGGTGGCAAGCAGCACGGAGCATTTGACCACCCGGCCGCCTTCGCGCACTTTGATTGTCAACGCGTCGCACGACAGGTAGGCGTACCCGCGGGGGTCGAGTGGGCGGTTTCTGAAGTCTGCGACCATCTCGTCGAGTTCTTCCGACATCCGCGAGACTTGCGATTTCGACAGGTTGGAAATGCCAAGGGTTGCCACCAGATCGTTCATCCTGCGGGTGGAGACCCCTTTGAGGTAGCAGGTGGCAATCACAGTCGATAG
>NZ_JASPJX010000041.1 GCF_030232585.1 Corynebacterium sp. MSK008
CACACGGGTGAGACCATGCAGGCCATGTCGCGCTGTTTCTGGTTGGCGAAACGCTCGGTGTCGTACAGATTCACCGCGCCTTGCTCCGGGTGGAACGCTGCGACCTCCAACGTCTCGCCGAACTCGTGTTGGAGGTATTCGGCGCCGGTCATGGTGGTGCCGTCGGTCAGTGTGAGGATGACGTCGTCGCCCTCGCCCGCCATAATCCGTGCGTGCTCGGAAATCGGCACCATCACAATCGGGCGTGGCGCGGCAGCAACCACCCCGCCGGTTTCGCCTTCGACGATGCGCCAGAACGCCTCCTCCATCTGGGGTGCGGCGGGCTGTGTGTCGTCGATGCCTTGCCGCAGGCGGTGCTCTAAGTCTGCGGC
>NZ_JASPJX010000042.1 GCF_030232585.1 Corynebacterium sp. MSK008
GAACTCGATAGTGTGCCAATGTACTTTTGTTGCGTGGGTGTGTTTGCCTGCCTCGTTTTGTGCACTGTGTGGTGCGTACCGTTGGGTGTGTGCCGGTGGTGGCGTGGTTGAATTCCAATGATGGATCGCGTCATCTTTTTTGGTTCAGTGTGCGTGGGGTGTGGTTGAACATGTTTCACGTATTTTTGGCCAGCCCCTTGTTTTGCCCCGTCGGGTTGGGGGTTGGTTTGAACCTTTGTAATTTTTGGATTTTGCCAGTCACTGGCGCCTGTTTGTGGGTGTTGGTGTTTGGTTTGTTTTTGGTTGGGTTTGGGCTTTTCACGGCCTGTTTCTTTCTGAAACGTTT
>NZ_JASPJX010000043.1 GCF_030232585.1 Corynebacterium sp. MSK008
GCTCCCAAGCGTCGCGCCAGACTTTGACCGACTGCGGGTATTTCCGGCCCAGTTCACTGGCCTCGAACGCATCCAAGGCGGCACGTGCGGTGTCCTCGTTAGTGGCCGTATAGACCTCGCGTAGCGCACGGGAGACGCCTTTGCGGTCCTGATACGACACCCACCGGTTCGCAGCTCGAATCAGGTGCACAATGCAGGTCTGCACCATCGAATTCGGCCAGGTCGCTTCCACAGCTTCCGGCAGCCCTTTGAGCCCGTCGCAGCACACAATGAACACGTCCTGGACACCACGGTTGGCCAGATC
>NZ_JASPJX010000044.1 GCF_030232585.1 Corynebacterium sp. MSK008
GCTCGGCAACATCCCCGACGGCGGCGGCTGGCGCTACGTCGGCCGCCAGCAGGGCGAGAAGAACCGCGCCGCCACCCCGGGCAAGCCCAAGAACAAGTACAGCGACCCGTTGATGGGCAAGGCCTACGTCCACACCGTCATCGACGACCATTCCCGCGTCGCCTACGCCGAGATCCACGACGACGAAACCGCCCTCACCGCCACCGCGGTCCTCGTTCGGGCCGTCGAGTGGTTCAACGCACGCGGGGTGACCGTTGAGCGGGTCCTGTCCGACAACGGC
>NZ_JASPJX010000045.1 GCF_030232585.1 Corynebacterium sp. MSK008
GTCTGATTGTGACTGACTACCGGGCGGTAATGGATCAAGTGCTCAAAGGCTGGTCTGTCCGCCAAATCTGTTCGAGTTTGCGGTGCTCGCACACCACGGTGCAAAAGGCTCGTGATGCGCTGGTGGAACACAACATCACAACCCGTGAGCAACTTCGTGGGGTTGCGGATCATGAGCTGGCGGACTGGTTCGTCGACGGGCGCAGCCATGCTCAGGGCGATTTCGTCCCGATCGATTTCGACGCTGTCGCCAAGGCAC
>NZ_JASPJX010000046.1 GCF_030232585.1 Corynebacterium sp. MSK008
GGGAAGAACGCGCCGTGGCGCAGCTTCGGCACTGCCACGTCGATCGTGCCGACACGGGTGTCGAGGTCGCGGTGGCGATACCCGTTGCGGTGGTTGACCCGCTCGGTGGAAGCAACGCCGTATTCGGCGCCGCAGACGGTGTCGGCCTGGGCGGAGAGGATCTGGTTGATAAACCTTTGCAGCATCTGGCGCATCAGATCCGGGGAGGCTTGAGCGAGCAGATCATCCAGATAGGTTGTCGGGTCGATAGAAT
>NZ_JASPJX010000047.1 GCF_030232585.1 Corynebacterium sp. MSK008
GGTTGAATTCCAATGATGGATCGCGTCATCGTTTTGGTTCAGTGTGCGTGGGGTGTGGTTGAACATGTTTCACGTATGTTTTTTTGGCCAGCCCCTGCTTATGACCCCGTCGGGTTGGGGGTTGGTTGTTGAACCTTTGTAATTTTTGGATTTTGCCAGTCATTGATGCTCATGTTTGTGGGTGTTGGTGTTTGGTTTGTTTTTGGTTGGGTTTGGGCTTTTCACGGCCTGTTTCTTTCT
>NZ_JASPJX010000048.1 GCF_030232585.1 Corynebacterium sp. MSK008
GCTTAGCTTCCGGGTTCGGAATGGGACCGGGCGTTTCCCCGCCGCCATCAACCACCGACACACCTATACGGGGCATGTACGGCTGATCAACAATCAGCGCTATGCAATTTTTTCTATGTTGGCCGGCCGGTGTGATCTCCGGTGGTGTGTTGTGTCAGTGACTGCACAGTGGACGCGAAGCATGACAATGCTTTTTTGTGTTCGTATTTCGCGGTGTTC
>NZ_JASPJX010000049.1 GCF_030232585.1 Corynebacterium sp. MSK008
GCTTAGCTTCCGGGTTCGGAATGGGACCGGGCGTTTCCCCGCCGCCATCAACCACCGACACACCTATACGGGGCATGGTCGGCTGATCAACAAGTCAGCTTTATGCAATTAAGTCGGCCAACCCGCCGGATACGGGGGTTGGTGTGTTGTGTCAGTGACTGCACAGTGGACGCGAAGCATGACAATGCTTTTTTGTGTTCGTATTTCGCGGTGTTC
>NZ_JASPJX010000004.1:0-32028 GCF_030232585.1 Corynebacterium sp. MSK008
CAGCGGGGCGTTGTCGGTCTCGCTGACTCGATATAAGTTACACACACCCCACACACAACACAAACCCGCAGCACAGAGCCGGTTTTAAGCGCGTTCTACATGTGCGCCAAGCGCGTTGAGTTGCTCGACGAATGCCGGGTAGCCGCGGTCGATGTGGTGCACCTCGTGCACGGTGGTCACACCGTCGGCGACCAGGCCGGCGAGCACGAGGCCGGCCCCGGCACGGATGTCGGAGGACCACACGTCGGTGGAAGACAGGTTGTCCACGCCGCGCAGCATGACGTGGTGGCCGTCCACGTTGGCGTCGGCACCCAGGCGCAGCATCTCATCCACGAACCGGAAGCGCGCTTCGAAGACGTTCTCGGTGATCACGGATACGCCGTCGGCAATTGCTGCGAGTGCGATCGCCATGGGCTGCAGGTCAGTGGGGAAGCCCGGGTACGGAAGCGTCTGGTAGTCCACGGCGCGGGGGCGCTGGTCCATGCGCACACGGAACCCGTTGTCGTAAGTTTCCACGTTGGCGCCGGCGAGCTTCAGCTTCGACAACGCCAGGTGCAGATGACCGGGAGCCGCACCGGTGACGGTGATGTCGCCCTGCGTCATTGCTGCGGCGTACGCCCACGTGCCGGCGACAATACGATCGCCGACCACTGTGTGCTCCGTCGGCGAGAGCGAATCCACGCCGTCGACGGTGATGGTTGACGTCCCCGCGCCTTCGATGCGGGCGCCCATGGAGTTGAGCATGGCGCACAGGTCCACGATCTCTGGCTCGCGCGCCGCGTTGTCCAGCACGGTACGGCCGTCGGCGAGCACCGCCGCGGTGATAATGTTCTCCGTGGCGCCCACGGACGGAAAGTCCAGCTTGATGGAGGCGCCGGTGAGCTTCTCGGCACGCGCAACCACCGCGCCGTGCTCGATGTGCGTGGTGGCCCCCAACTTCTCCAGGCCGGACTGGTGCATGTCCAGCGGACGCGAGCCGATTGCGTCGCCACCCGGAAGCGCCACGTAGGCCTCGGTGCAGCGGGCCACCAACGGCCCAAGCACCGCCACGGAGGCGCGGAACTGTCGCACCGCATCAAAGTCGGCGTGCGGGGACACTTCCGCCGGGGTGTGGATGCGCACCACGTCGCCTTCGATGTCCACCTCGCAGCCAAGCCCGACCAGGACATCGCGCATCAGTGGCACATCCAGGATCTGGGGGCAGTTGCGCAGCGTGGTGGTGCCTTCGGCTAGAAGCGCCGCCGCCATCAGCTTGAGCACGCTGTTCTTGGCGCCGTCAACGCGAACTTCGCCCGCAAGCCGGGCGCCGCCTGAAACCAAAAACCGTTCTTTCACGTCCGCCACAGTACAGAACCGAAGGGACGTCGATAGGCAAATGCTTACGGCAGAGCACCGATGCGGCGCGCGGCGTTGACCGCCTCGTACCTGGTGTGAGCACCGAGTTTGCGCATCACGCTGCGCAGGTAGGACTTCACGGTCTCAGCACCGATGCCCATTTCCGCGGCGGCCTCGACGTTGGTGTGCCCGAGCGCCACGCACGCGAGCACGTCGAGCTCGCGAGCAGACAGCTTGGTCGTTTGCTTCACGGCCACTGGCGAGACCAACTGCTCGCAGAGCTGCTCGAGCTCCTTACGCAGCTTCTCGTCCTCCACCCGATTCGTCAGCATGCGCAGCTTGGAGTGGGTGGCGCGCACCTGCTCCCACTCCGCGCCGTTCATCGCGCGGCCGGTCTTCGCGCCGGCGCGGTCCCCGCCGTCGGACGAACGCAAAGCCGCGTTGACCGCGAGCTCCTGCTCGAGGGTGCGCGCGGTCATGGCGACCTCCTCGATGACCTTGTCGCCCAGGCGCACCGGCGAGTGCACGCCGACATACAAAACGCCCCGGATCTCGCGCTGCACAATCACGGGCACGGCGACGACGGAGTGCAGCCCCTCGTCCTGAATCTGCTGGTCGTATTCGTGGGAGATCACGGAAGCGCGCGTGTAGTCAGCGATGCCAACTGCGCGGCGGGTTGACACGACGCGCCCGCCCACGCCGGCACCCTCGGCGATACTGAGATTCTGCAGCGCCGGGGTGCGCAGACCGATCCATTGGGTGATCTGGATCCGGTTATCCGACAAGAGAGTGCCGTACATGGCAACTGGAATGCCGGTTGCGGTCTTCAGCGCGGTCAGTGCCGCGCGGATCGCGTCATCGTCGTCCTTGATGCGCTGCGCATCCATCGTCATACGTGTCGCCTTCCACCGTTTCGGGGGCACCCGTGTGGGGCACACCCGAATCCGAACAGGACTCAAAAACAAAAGTGATCATATCGCGCGAACGGGGGTAGCCAAATTTAGCCCCGCTCCAACATCTCCCACGCATCTCGCCGAGATCCCCCAGCAAACGTCCCAGCAAGCGCCCCAGTGAGCATCCCGGCAAGCCCGCGCGGTCGGCACAGACAGTCACATTCCGAACCGCACGGTTCACACCCAACAAACCGCCTTGTCTATTTCTCGGTGTATGCTGTGCCGTGGAAAACCAATAGACCAATCAAACCCCAGGAGGGGATGACTTATGGCAAAGATCG
The DNA here is from genome assembly GCF_030232585.1 of Corynebacterium sp. MSK008. GTDB lineage: Bacteria > Actinomycetota > Actinomycetes > Mycobacteriales > Mycobacteriaceae > Corynebacterium. The sequence continues at coordinate 2,570 of NZ_JASPJX010000004.1, forward strand.
CAAGCAACGTTCTCGACCTCATCGGCGGCACCCCGCTCGTCGAGCTGAAGGACATCACCGAGGCCCACGGATCGAAGGCGCGCGTGCTGGCCAAGCTGGAGTTTTACAACCCTGCCAACTCCGTCAAGGACCGCATCGGCAAGGCCATCATCGAGGCTGCCGAGGCGTCCGGCGACCTGAAGCCGGGCGGCACCATCATCGAGGCCACCTCCGGCAACACCGGCATCGCCCTGGCACTCGCGGGTGCCGCGAAGGGCTACAAGGTCATCCTGACCATGCCGGAGACCATGTCCAACGAGCGCCGCGTGCTGCTGCGCGCGTACGGCGCGGAGATCGTGCTCACCCCGGGCGCCGCCGGCATGAAGGGTGCCGTGGAAAAGGCCAACGAGCTGGTGGAGCAGAACGAGGGCGCAATCCTGGCCCGCCAGTTTGAGAACGAGGCCAACCCGAAGATCCACTACGCCACCACCGGCCCGGAGATCTGGGAGGACACCGATGGCGAGGTGGACATCCTTGTCGCGGGTGTGGGCACCGGCGGCACCATCTCGGGCGCTGGCAAGTACCTCAAGGAGCAGAAGTCCGAGGTCAAGACGGTGGCCGTCGAGCCGGCTGCCTCCCCGCTGCTGTCCAAGGGTGAGGCTGGCCCGCACAAGATCCAGGGCCTGGGCGCGAACTTCATCCCGGGCACCCTGGACCGCAACGTCGTGGACGAGATCATCGCCGTGACCAACGAGGATGCCGTGTCCACCTCCCGCGAGCTCGCGGTGAAGGACGCCATCCTTGGCGGCATTTCCGCAGGTGCGAACGTCAAGGCTGCCCTGGAGGTCGCCGCTCGCGAGGAGAACGCCGGTAAGACCATCGTGGTCATCATCCCGGACTTCGGTGAGCGCTACGTTTCCACCCTCCTGTACGAGGACATCCGCGACTAAGCACTTTTTGCTTAGCGACGAGCTGTCGCCCCTCCCCCGGCGCCGACCCATTCGGCCCGGGGGAATTTTTATCCCCACAGAAAATGAACCGCTTGGTACACTGCGGCCCATGCTTTCCCTGGCTGCAAAGGTTGTTTCCACTGTCCGCGAGGACCTGGCAAACGCGCGCGAGCACGACCCTGCCGCGCGCGGCGACGTTGAGAACGCCGTGGTGTATTCGGGCCTGCACGCCATCTGGGTACATCGCATCTGCCACGCCATGTGGGAGCGGGACTGGAAGGGCCCGGCGCGCATCCTGGCGCAGCTCAACCGCTTCTTCACCGGCATTGAGATCCACCCTGGCGCGACAATCGGCCGGAAGTTCTTCATCGACCACGGCATGGGCATCGTCATCGGCGAAACCGCGGAGATCGGCGACGGTGTCATGCTCTACCACGGCGTGACGCTGGGCGGACAGGTGCTCACACAGACGAAGCGCCACCCCACCATCGGCGACAACGTCACCATCGGCGCCGGCGCGAAGGTGCTGGGCCCGGTGGTTATCGGCTCAGGCTCCGCCGTCGGCGCGAACGCTGTGGTGACGAAGGACGTGCCGGAAAATTCCATCGCGGTGGGCATCCCCGCAAAGGTCCGCCCGCGTAAGACGGACGAGTGCGTAAAGCTGGTGGACCCGGACAACTATGTCGATCCGGGCAGTTACATCATCTAGTTACGCCAGCAGGTCCCGGTACTGGGGGTTCTGCTCAATGTAGCGCTCCACCGCGGGGCAGGACGGGGTGACCAACACGCCGTCCGCGCGAGCGTCGTCAAGCGCCGCCTGGATAAGCGGCTTTGACAGGCCCTGGCCGCGGAATTTGGGGTCCACCACGGTGTGCGGCAGGTCGCGCACACCGTTCGCGTCGGCGTAGGTGGCAAAGCCCGCCACTTCCTCACCCACGAGGATTTCGTACTGGCCTTCCGTCTCGTTTTTGTGCACGGATATTTCCGGGTTCTCAGACATGCAGCCGACTATATGCGAAACCCCTTCCGCGTCGCTGCGGAAGGGGTTTCGGAAGTGTGGCCAGAGCCAGGATCGAACTGGCGACCCCACACTTTTCAGGCGTGTGCTCTACCAACTGAGCTATCTGGCCGGAACTACTCGTTTGCCAAGCAATTCAGCGACCCTGACGGGACTTGAACCCGCGACCTCCGCCGTGACAGGGCGGCGCGCTAACCAACTGCGCCACAGGGCCATATTTTATTGTTTCGGTGCCCTTCCAGCGTGTTCCACACTGTCTCTTGCACGAGTTGATACATTACACAGCACCCTCACACGGCTACAAATCGCCAGCGTAGATTGCTTATCGACGTCCACGTGAGAGGAAAAACACGACTGCCGCGGCTATCAGTAACAGCACCAGCAGGCCGCCGAGCAGCCCCGGAACGAGCCCGAAGCCTCCATCCTCGCCATCCTCCGCGGCGTTGACCTCGGTTTCGCTGTCCTCGCTGTCCTGACTGTCCTGCGAGGCCGAAGTCTCAGCTATGCTTTCAACCGCGTTGAATTTGATCGGCTCGTCTGATGGCTCCGGGCCGTCCTCATGCGTCGGCGACCAGTCCGGGCCACCGTTGACTGGCTCACCATCCATGACCACCTCAAACTCGAACGGCTGCTCCACGCCAGCGATGTCGTAGCCCTCGTGCACCCAGCCCATGCCGAACCAGACGTAATACTCGCCCTGGTAAGGCGTGTTGGTGCCGTGCCAAACGTACTGGCCGAGGGTTTCCGGGCCGGACTCCGCACCGTCCTGGAAGAAATTCATCCTGAAGCCTGCCACCTCGTTGCGCATCGGGTCGTAGATGCCATAGCCGAGGCTGTCGGCGTTGCCGGCGACCGACGCCGGCGTTCTCACGTTCATCACGGGCCGCTGCCCGTAGGCCACGGGGATCTTGAAAAACCTGAACTCGCCGGGGACGATGTTGTCGGAGTACGTGCCCTCGGTGATCTCCACTGCATTGTTGAACCCGGTGCCGCCGGAGATTGGCTTAGGGTTCTCAATCGGCATCTCACCAAGGTAGTCGCCAGCTTTGATAATTTTGCCGTCTGACCACGCGGTTTTCTGCTCATCGCTGGGAATCGGCTCGTAGAACACGCTGACCTCGAGTGCAATATCCCCGGTGTCAACGCCCTCGACGTCGGAGATTTGCGTCTGGACCAGGATGTCGCTCATGTCGCATTCCATGTCCGACTCTTCGTTGCGCTCTGCCGAGGCATCCGCAGAGTCGATCCCATATTCCGGGCCGGCAGAGACGTATGCGGTGTGGGTCACCGGGAACCAGCCGCATTCTGCATCCCCCTCGTTAGTGACCTCCACCGGATCAATCTTGAGGTGTCCGTCCTCCCACATGCCTTCGGTCTGCCACACGGGCGTAAACACCATGCGCGCGTTGTGGCGCGGAGGTACGGAAATGCGGAAGTACCGGTCCTTCGCAGTGCCCCGGTCCGGCGTCACCGTGGTCCGGTACTGCCCTTCGCCCAGCCACTTCGCATCCTCTGGGTTTTCCGAGAACTCAAACTCGGTGCCGCCGGTTTGGTACTTCTCCACCCCGCGCTGGGCCAAAAACTTCAGCGACTCCGCCAAGCTGCTCGCATCGGCCGCCTCCAAGAACTGCCCACCGCCAGCTTCCGCGATGCACTCCAGCTCCGCGCGGGCTTCCTCGTCAGCTTTGAACCCGACGGTGTGGATCGCCAGGTCTACGCCGTCGCCCGCCAGTTCCTTGGCCACGTCGCACACCTCGGGCGGCGCGCAGGTGTCGATGCCGTCGGAGACCAGAATGATCGAGCGCTCGCCGTCGCTGCCCAACTGTTCTGCAGCCTTGCGCAGCGCGTTGCCCATCGGCGTGTAGCCCTTTGGCGTGAGCCCGTCGATAGCCGCGCCGAACTTTTGCTTGTCCACCTTGCCAATAGGCACGAGGCTCTGGATGTCCTTGCAGCCCTTTTCTCGGTTGTCGGGCGCATTGGATTCCTGCGCGCCGTAGGCAATGAGCCCCATCTTCGCGGTCGGCGGCAGGAATTCAACCAGCTCGTGGGTCGCCTTCTTCGCCGCGTCTATACGCGGGCCCTCGGCGTCCTCCTCGACCATGGAATAGGACGCATCCAGGATCAGGACCGCCTTCGCGTCTGCGGAGCCCCCGCTTGCCGACGCCCTCGTGGTCGAGCTCGACAACGTCTTCGTCTCAGTGCTCACTGCAGTGCTCGATTCCGCGGGCCGATTCGTCGTCTCCGTCGCGAATGCGGGCGCTACCCACGCCAGCATGCAAGCGACGACAAGTACGCACACTGCTACGGACCGACTTCCCCATTTGACATGCGACATCGCTCAGGCCCTCTTCCTTATGTGTCCATTGTCACAGACAACAATAAAAGTGGGCCAACACTTTGGCAACAGATGTTCGGGAAATAGTGAAAAACCAGTTCCCGGATTTCCGAGAACTGGTGTGCATTTGGCGACCCTGACGGGACTTGAACCCGCGACCTCCGCCGTGACAGGGCGGCGCGCTAACCAACTGCGCCACAGGGCCGTACCCCCAACGGGATTCGAACCCGTGTTGCCGCCGTGAAAGGGCGGAGTCCTAGGCCTCTAGACGATGGGGGCCTGTCATCAAAGACAGCCGTTGAATCATACGACACGCCCTCCACGACAACCAAATGAGCAGTACAGTGACCATATGGCCGAAGCAATCATTTACGACGCGACCCTTTCCCCGACGAAAGACCAACTCCTTTCCGAGCACTCCCCCATCGTGGAACGCCTCGGTTCCTACCGCGTGGTGGACCACGACGGGGAGGTGGGCATCGAGGTCCTCGTCGGCCGCGATGTCAACGGCGCGTTGCGGCAGTTCGGTGTCTCCTACCGCGACGCGGAAGCCAAGCTTGACGACGAGCTCACGCCCATGGACCACTCTGTCCTCGGCGCCCGTTCCGTTTCACCGTTGACCGCGGATCCGGTGGCTGTGCGCGAGCTGATTCAGACGATCCTCACCGGTGACGAAGGCGCGTCCTTTAGCAATGGCGAGCCGATCTTCGCCGTGCGCGGCACCGGCCAGACCCCTGACGCAGCCGTGGGCGCCGTGGAGATCGAGGACCACAACGAGTACACCAGCATCGGCACCGTGGAGATCGACAGCGAGCCGCAGCGCTATCAGCTGCGCATCACCCGCGAGGTCCTGGATGCCCAGGTCGCGGAACCGCAGGATCTCGCGCTGGTGCGGGCGGACGACGGCGTGATCCTGATGCGTCTCGAGGTGTGGAAGTAGCCGCTAGCCCGGCAGTATGAGCAGGCTCACGGCCATCACGGCCATGCCGGCGATGAGGCCGTATATGGCGGTGTGGTGGCGGCCGGTTTGGATGGCGGTGGGCAAAAGCTTGTCCAGGCTGACAAACACCATGATCCCGGCGATGGCGGCGTAGGCGACGCCAAGCGTTTCCGGGCCCAGGAACGGGCGCAGCAGCAGGAAGCCGATGAGGGCCCCCAGCGGCTCGGCAAGACCCGACAGGGTGGCCCAGCCGGCGGCCTTCCATTTCGACCCCGTCGCCTGCCGCAGCGGCACTGCAACGGCCACACCCTCGGGGATGTTGTGGATGGCAATCGCGATAGCAATCGGAAGCCCCAACGCCGGGTCCTCGAGTGCCGAGATAAACGAGGCGAACCCCTCCGGGAAGTTGTGCACGGCGATGGCCAACCCGGTGACCACGCCGACGTTGCGCATGGTTTTGCCGCCCGCTGGGTCCTCGTGCGGATTAATCTCTTCGGGCACGAACCTGTCGATCAGCGCGATCACCGCGATACCTGCGAAGAACGCGACGGTGCCCCACAGATGCGCCCGGTCGTCGCCGCCGAGCGCATCGACGCCCTCCGGCAGCAACTCCACCAGCGAGATGTAGACCATCACGCCAGCAGAAAACCCCAAAGAGGCCGCGAGAAACTTGTCGCTCGGGTTGCGCTTCAGCGCCACAAGCAGGCCGCCGAGGCCAGTGGACAAACCGGCGAACAACGACAGACCGAACGCAAAGCCAAAGTTCATGCGGCTAACCTTAGCCCGCCTGCACAACAAACCCCCGCCACGTGCGTGACGGGGGTTGAAGGTGGGCCCTGCGGGGATCGAACCCGCGACCTGCGGATTAAAAGTCCGTAGCTCTACCAGCTGAGCTAAAGGCCCGCGGGGGCTAATGGTAGCCCGTGGGCCCATTAGCCCGGAAATCGGGGCTGGCTTAGTCCTGCTTCTGCATCGTGCCGGTCTCTTCCATGCGCAGGTGGAAGTCGAAGGCGTGACGCAGGTCGTGCGGGGTTGCCTGGTACTTGCACTTGGAGGCGCGTTCGACGTACTCCTCCAGCAGCGGACGGTACGACGGGTGGGCGATGGAGATCATCTTGGATACGCGGTCGCGCGGAGCCAGGCCGCGCAGGTCGGCCACGCCGTACTCGGTGATGAAGACCATCGCGTCGTGCTCGTTGTGGTCGATGTGGGACGCAAACGGGACGATGGCGGAGATAGCGCCGTCCTTCGCCACCGACGGGGAGATGAACGAGGAGATGTAGGCGTTGCGGGTGAAGTCGCCGGAGCCGCCCAGGGCGTTCATCAGACGGGAGCCGTTGATGTGGGTGGAGTTGGCGTTGCCGTAGATGTCCGCCTCGATCATGCCGTTGGACGCGATCAGGCCGGTGCGGCGGATGACCTCCGGGTGGTTGGAGATGGACTGCGGGCGCAGGATGATGGACTCGCGGTAGCGCGACGCCTCGTTATTCATCTTCTCCGCGTACTCCGGCGACAGCGAGAACGACGTGGCGGAGGCGACGGTCATCTTGCCGGCGTCGATGAGGTCGACCATGCCGTCCTGGATGACCTCGGTGTAGGCCTGGATGTTTTCGAACTTGGAGTCCATCAGGCCCGCCATCACGGCGTTGGGGACGTTGCCCACGCCGGACTGCATGACGTAGCCGTCGTACGTTAGACGGCCGGCCTTGACCTCGTTTTCCAGGAAGTCGAGGAAGTTGCCGGCGATCTGCTCGGAGATCTCGTCCGGCGCCTTGAACGGGGCGTTGCGGTCCGGGTCGTTGGTCTCTACGACGGCGACGACCTTCTCCGGGTCGATCTCAATGTAGGTGGTGCCGATACGGTCGCCGCACTTGGTGATCGGGATCGGGATGCGGTTCGGCAGCGGTGGCACGGTCCAGATGTCGTGCATGCCCTCGAGCTCCTCGGACTGCCACTCGTTGACCTCGATGATGATCTTCTTCGCGGCGTTGAGGAATTCCACGGAGTTGCCGACAGAAGAGGACGGCACAATATTGCCGTCCTCGGTGATGCGCACGGCTTCCACGATGGCCAGGTCGACCTCGCCGAAGAAGCCCTGCTCCACCATCATGCCGGAATGCGACAGGTGGATGTCCTGGAATTTCATTTCGCCGGCGTTGATCTTGTTACGCATGGTCGGGTCGGACTGGTACGGCATTCGGTAGCGCAAAGCACCGGCTTCCGCGAGCACGCCGTCGCACTCGGGTGCGGTGGAGGCGCCGGTGTACATGTCGATGGAGAAGTCCTGGCCCTTTTCATGGGCGGCCTTCGCCTTCTCTGCGATCGCGGCCGGCATGGCCTTGGGGTAGCCGGCACCGGTGAAGCCGGAGGTGCCGACCTTGTCGCCGTGGTTGACAAACTGGACTGCCTCTTCGGCGGACATGACCTTGTCGCGCAGCTTGGCGCTTGCAATGCGGTCGCTCATGTTGCTCCCTCAAATCGTTTCGTGCGGGTAGATAACATTGACCACCATATTGTGACCTAGGCCCCACTGCCAGAATTCGGGCGGAGCCCGTCGTAAAGCAACTGCTTATCGACGGCTCCGTACCCCCGAACGGGCGTAATCCCGGCGATTGGACGGAAGACGTGCTGCACGGGAAGAATGGGCGGAACTATGACTGCAGTTGCCCCCGCCCTGACAATCGGCGGCATTGATTTGAGCTCCCCCGTCATCCTCGCGCCGATGGCAGGGGTGACAAACATGCCGTTTCGCGTGCTGTGCCGCGAGATTGAAGAGGAGCTCACCGGAACCTCCTCCGGCCTTTACGTCTGCGAGATGATCACCGCGCGCGCCATGGTGGCACGCAACCAGAAAACCCTGCACATGACCACCTTCGCCGACGTGGAAACGCCGCGGTCGATGCAGCTGTACACCGTGGACCCCAAGTTCACCTACGAGGCGGTGCGCATGATCGTGGAGGAAGACATCGCCGACCATGTGGACATGAACTTCGGCTGCCCCGTACCCAAGGTCACCCGCAAGGGCGGCGGCTGCGCCATCCCCTACAAGCGGCGCCTGTACGGCAACATCGTCGACGCCGCCGTGCGCGCCGCCGAGGGCTCCGGGATCCCCATCACGGTGAAATTCCGCATCGGCATCGACGACGAGCACCGCACGCACCTCGACGCCGGCCGCATCGCCGCCGACGCCGGCGCCGCCGCAGTCGCGCTGCACGCCCGCACCGGCGCCGAACGCTACTCGGGCCAGGCTCACTGGGACGAGATCGGCCACCTGGTCGAGCACATGGACGGCAGCGGCGTGCCCGTCATCGGCAATGGCGACATCTTCGCCGCCGACGACGCCGCGAAGATGATGGAGCAGACCGGCTGCCACGGAGTGGAAGTGGGCCGCGGGTGCCTGGGCCGGCCATGGCTGTTCGCCCAACTCGGCGCCCAGCTGCGTGGCGAGGACATCCCGCCGGAGCCCACCCTGGGACAAGTCGCAGGCATCATCTACCGCCACGCGGAACTGCTGGCCGCCCACGACGGCGAGGAGCACGCCTGCCGCGACATCCGCAAACACACTGGCTGGTACCTGCGCGGCTTCCCGGTCGGCGGCGAGTTCCGCAAGTCTCTAGCCCAGGTCAGCTCCCTGGCAGAGCTGAAGGAGCGCCTCGCCCCCATCGCCGATTCTGACGAGATGGCCCAGCATGCGGACGACGCCCGCGGGCGCCAGGGGTCCGCCGGCAAGATCGCCCTGCCTGAGGGCTGGTTGGACGACCCGGAGGACGACACCGTGCCCGAAGGCGCCGAAATTGAAAATAACGGCGGGTAAACCCGCCGGCTTGCGTAGCATAAAGTCCATGCTCAGAACCGCGTACAGGGAACATCTCGAGGCTTTCAACCAAGACGTCCTCGAGATGTGCGACACCGTCCGCGAAATCATGGGCCACGCCACCGTCGCGCTGCTGGAGCAGTCGCTCGAAGACGCCGAGGTAGCTCTCACCGAAGCAGATGCGCTGCAGGAGATCAGCCAGCGCTGCGAAGACCGCAGCATGCGCCTGCTCGCCCTGCAAAACCCCGTGGCGTCCGAGCTGCGGCAAGTCGTCTCCGCGATCTACATCGTGGAAAGCTTCGAACGGATGGGCTCCCTCGCCCGCAACATCGCGCTCCTGACCCGGCAGCGCCACCCCTCCCCCGTCTACCCTGAGGCCCTGCACGGCTACGTGGAGGAGCTTGCCCGCCTCGTCTACGAGATGGGGGCAGCCACCAGAAAGCTCCTGGTCGAGCCCGACGCGGACGCCGCCGTGGAACTGCACACTATCGACGAAGGCGTCGACGACATGAAGGCCTTCCTGTGCAGCCTGGTGTCGGACAGAGAGTGGGAATACTCCACCCGTGAGGCCGTGGATCTGTCCATGCTCGCGCGCTACTACGAGCGCTACGCCGACCGCTGCGTCAGCGTGGCCCGCCGCATGGTCTTTCTCATCACCGGCCTCAAGCCCGAGGAGTACGTGCAGCAGCGCGACGAGGTGGACTACGACCCGGAGCAGAAGTTCGCCACCATCGAGCGCAAATTCCGTAGGTGGAAGTAGGCACCAAAACAGGCGACGCCCCTGCGGTGCGGGGTGCACCGGAGGGGCGTCGAGAAGCGAGTTGCTTCTAGCCGAAGCGACCGGAGATGTAGTCCTCGGTCTCCTTCTGCTCCGGGTTCTCGAAGATGGTGGTGGTGTCGTTGAACTCCACCAGGTGGCCCGGCTTGCCGGTGGCCTCGAGGGAGAAGAAGGCGGTCTTGTCGGACACACGCGCAGCCTGCTGCATGTTGTGGGTCACGATCACGATGGTGTACTCGTTCTTCAGCTCGTGGATGAGGTCCTCCACGGCCAGGGTGGAGATCGGGTCCAGGGCGGAGCAGGGCTCGTCCATAAGCAGGACCTCCGGGCGCACCGCGATCGCACGCGCGATGCACAGACGCTGCTGCTGACCGCCGGAGAGGCCGCCGCCCGGCTTGTCCAGACGGTCCTTGACCTCTTCCCACAGGTTCGCGCCGCGCAGAGACTGCTCCGCGACTTCCTTGAGCTTCTTCTTGTCCTTCTCGCCGGACAGGCGCAGACCCGCCACAACGTTGTCCTCGATGGACATCGTCGGGAACGGGTTCGCCTTCTGGAACACCATGCCGATGGTGTTGCGCACGGCAACCGGGTCGACGTTCTTGCCGTAGATATCGTTGCCGTCGAGGAGGATCTCGCCCTTCACGGACGCGCCGGGGATGACCTCGTGCATGCGGTTCAGGGTGCGCAGCACGGTGGACTTGCCGCAGCCGGACGGGCCGATGAACGCGGTCACGGCCTTGGATGGGATCTGCATGTTGACGTTCTGCACGGCGTGGAAATCGCCGTAGTAGATGTTGACGTCGTTGAGTTCGAGCTTGGTAGACATCTGGGTTTCTCCTGGGTGGGTGGGAACGCGGGTGGGTTACTTCTTGACCGAGTAGCGCTTCGCCACAAATCGAGCGAGCAGGTTCAGGGTGACAACGAGGATCACGAGCGTCAGCGCCGCGCCCCAGAGTCGGTCGTTTGCCGGGCCGGTTGCGCCGGACTTCCACATATCCAGCATGAACAGCGGCAGCGAGGACTGCGGCTTGTCAAACATGTTGAACCAGTTGGTGGTCGGGGTGGAGCCGACGAGGATCAGCACCGGGGCCGACTCACCCATCACACGCGCAATCGCGAGCATGATGCCGGTGATGATGCCGGACAGCGCCGTCGGCAGCACGATGCGCATGATGGTCTTCCACTTGGGAACACCCAGTGCGTAGGAGGCCTCGCGAAGGTCCATCGGAACGACACGCAGCATCTCCTCAGTGTTGCGGACCACAACCGGGATCATCAGCAGGATCAGTGACAGGGACACCGCGAAACCGGAGCGCTGCTGGCCCAGGATGGTGATCCAGAGGGCGTAGACGAACAGCGCGGCGACGATGGACGGCACGCCGGAGAGGATGTCCACCATGAAGGTGGTCAGCTTGCCCAGCTTGTTGCCGTTGGAGTACTCCACCAGGTAGATCGCGGTGAAGATGCCGATCGGGATGGAAAACAGCGACGCAACCAGCGTCTGCATGAGGGTGCCGGCGATGGCGTGGAGCGCGCCGCCGCCCTCCTTGGAGGAACGCACGCCGACCATGTCCTGGGTCCACCAGGCCGGATCGAGCACCGCGCCCATGCCGCGGGAAACCACGGTGATGAGCAGCCAGAGCAGCGGGATCAGCGCGAGGATCATGCACAGCCACATCAGGCCGCCCATGATCGAGTTGGTGGTCTTGCGGCTCGAGGCGATGTCCGTGAACGGGCTCTCGCCCTTGCCGCGAGAGGTGCGTGCCGGAGCGGGGTTTTTGGTTGCTACCTGGGAGGAGCCGTTGTTCGGTACTGCAGTAGACATTTCTGCTTTCCGCTCCTTACTTGTTAACGATCGCGCGCGCGATCGAGTTGACGATGAAGGTCAGCAGGAACAGCACCAGGCCGGCGGCGATGTAAGCGCCTGCGGAGACCGGGTTGTTGAACTCTGCGGCGGCGTTCGCGATCGCGGTGGCGAAGGTGGTGCCGCCGTCGAACAGGGAGCCACGGAAGTCGTTCGCCGGTGCCACGGCCATGTACAGCGCCATGGTCTCACCCAGTGCGCGGCCCAGGCCGAGCATGGAGCCGGCGATGAAGCCGGACATGCCGAACGGGATCACGGTCATGCGGATGACTTCCCAACGGGTAGCGCCGAGCGCCAGGGCGGACTCGATCTGGCCCGGAGGGGTCTGCACGAAGATCTCGCGGGCAGTGGCGGCGATGATCGGCAGGATCATGATGGCCAGGACGATGCCGCCGGTCATCATGTTGCGGGCCGTGGAGAACGGCGGGGAGTTCTGGTAGGTGGCGAACAGGAAGAAGTCGCCGCCCCAGCTGTTGACCCACTTGTAAAAGTCGCCCAGCAGCGGGCCGAGCACCTGCGCGCCCCACAGGCCGTACACGATGGACGGCACTGCGGCGAGCATGTCCACCAGGGTGCCCAGCGGGCGAACCAGGTTCGGTGGGCAGTAGTTGGACAGGAACAGTGCCACGCCGAGTGCGATCGGCATCGCGATGATCAGCGCGATCAGAGAAATGGTCACCGTGGAGAAGAACAGGTTCGGGATACCGAACTGCATGGCCTCCAGGTTGGCCGTCTGCCACTGGCCGCCGTAGGTAAGGAAGCCCAGGACGCCGCCTTCGTTCCGCATCAGCGGCGGCAGCGCCTGGATGAGCAGGAAGATGCCGATCGCCGCGACCAGGACAGTGATCAGGGTTGCGGAGGCGGTGGAGAGGAACTCAAAGATTCGGTCGCCCGGGCGCTTCACGCCTGCGCCCTTAGTGGCATCGCCCGCGATTGGAGTGTGCTCATCTTGTCCCTTGGTCAGGGTGGCGCCTGAGGAGTTCTGGTTTACAGGATCAGTGGTGTTCGCGGGCCCTGCGCCGCGGTCGAGGTGATCGTTAGCAGCCATATGCTCGAATCCTTCGAAAATGAATCGGTGTGGACGGCGGAAACTGGGGCGAACACGCCACTTCTCCGCATAGAGAGACCCCCAGAGATCGGAATCTAAGGGGGTCTATCTGCCTACCGCGGCCTGAGAGACCGCAGTGGCCGGTTACCAGTGCTTACTGGATAGCGTTGATGGCCTCGCGCAGGCGCTCAGCGTGTGCACCCTTGACCGGGATGAAGCCCTCATCAGCGAGCTCCTCATCCTGGCTGTCCAGTGCGATGTTGAGGAAGTCCTTGACCATGTTGGAGGTTGCCTCGTCGTAGCCGGCGGAGCAGACGATCTCGTAGGTGGTCAGAACCAGCGGGTATGCGCCGGCAGCGTCGGTGGTGAACAGCTTGTCAGCGTCGACGACCATGTCGTGGCCCTCGGTCTTGAACTCGAGGTTGTCCAGGGTCTTCTCCACGGACTCGTCGGACAGCTCGACCGGGCCGTTGCCGAAGTCGATGTTGGCCTTCTTGTCAGCGAAGCCAGCCTCAACGTAGGTGATTGCACCCTCGGTTGCGTTGACCTCCTGTGCCACACCGGAGGAGCCGTTGGCGCCGGTGCCCACGGAGTTCGGGAATGCCTTGCCGGTGGACTCCCACTTGCCGTCGGAAGCGGCGGCCAGGAACTTCTGGAAGTTGTCGGAGGTGCCGGATTCGTCGGAGCGGTAGAAGACGTTGATCGGAGCATCCGGGAGCTCGACGCCCTCGTTGTTCTCGGCGATCTTCGGGTCGTTCCAGGTGGTGATGACGCCCTGGAAGATCTCGACGATGTTGTCGACGGTCAGGTTCAGCTCGTCAACGCCGTCCAGGTTGTAGGCGATTGCAACCGGGCCGATGACGAACGGCAGGTGCCAAGCCTCGTTGCCGCCGCAGCGCTCTGCAGCAGCCTCAATCTGGTCGTCCTTCAGCGGGGAGTCGGAGCCAGCGAAGACAGCCTGGTTGGCGATGAAGTTCTTCTGGCCAGCGCCGGAACCGGACGGGGTGTAGGCCAGCTGAGCACCCGGAACCTCGGATGCGTAGACGGACGCGAAGTAGTCCATCGCGTTCTGCTGGGAGGAAGCGCCCTCAGCAACGAGGGTGCCCTCCTGGCCGGAGAGCTCGTAGTCGCCGGACTTCGCGTCGCCGTCCTTGTTGTCGTTGTCGTCGGAGGAAACGGCCTCGGTGGCGGACTCAGCAGCGTCGGTAGCTGCGTTGTCCTCGGAGTCGCCGCAAGCGACGAGAGAAGCGGAAGAGAGGGCAACGACGCCAGCGATTGCGGCGGTGCGCTTGAAGTTACGGATCACGGGATACCTTTCCGGTGCTAACGGGTCAGTTTCGAGTGTCGGATCAGCTATCCGATTACTCACGGATGCAAACCTACGGAACCCTGGTTAATTGCCGGTAGCCAGTTAAGTGAATAACTGGTGAACTCCGGGCCATCACTCGGTTTCCGCAGGTAGTAGCCAGGTTACTGATAGACAACGTGACTTTCACAAACCTCGAAGCCGAGCTGCTCATACCGCTTCACAGCGGGGATATTATCCGCCTCAACATAAAGGATGACCTGCGGTGATCCACCTTCAACAAGGTGCTGCAAACCCGCCTGCATCAATGGTCCCCCCATTCCCTCCCCCCGGTACCTTGAAGCGAGCCCAACCACATACACCTCACCCGTCCCATCAGGGTGGCGCTTGGTCCAGTGGAACCCAGCCAACTGGTCGCCGTCATACAGCAGCTGCACACCCGCAGGGTCGAACCATTCGGCTTCCATCGCGCGGTGCAGCCGCTCCACGTCCCAGCCGCCTTGCTCGGGGTGCCAGGAAAACGCGTCGTTGTTGACTTCGAGCCATTGCTTCTCGACGGCGTCCCGTCCCCAACGCTCCACCGCCCCCACGTAGTCCAGGGCTTCGAACCCCGCCGGCAGCTCGGGCGCACCGTGAGCGATGTCGTCGGCGGAAATCCCCATCACCAGCAGCTCTCGCGCCACCTTCAGCCCAAGCTTCGCGGCCAGAGCCTGCGCCCCCGGAAGGTTGCCGTGCGCCCACAGGCCGGCGTCAGCGTGCTCCGCGCGGACCTTGCGCGCCAACGCCTCGCCGATGCCGGCGCGGCGGTGTTCCGGGTGCACGACCAACTCCGCCGAGCCGTCTTCCGCCAGCCCCGCGCAGGCGACCACCTCGCCGTCGTGTTCGGACAGGAAGTGGATGTGGCGGACGCGATCGTCGTCAAGCCCCTGCACAAAGGCTTCGGAGAAGGCGGCGATGCCGTCATGAGCCTCGGCGGCTTCAAGCAAGGGGCGCACGCGGTCGCCGGGAAGTTGGGCGCTTAGGATATCTGCAGTCATGGCTCCCAAGGCTACGTGCGGGAAGGAGAGCGCGGTGAAGAGAACGGTCGCGGTTGCGGTAGCACTCGTCGCAGCCCTCGGGCTCGCGGACACCGCACTGGCCTCGCACGTGGAGCACGGCCTCGCGCGCGAAGGCGTGGAGGTCGAGGTCAGCGCCGTGCCTTTTGTGTGGTCCGGCATCTCAGGCCGGGTCCCGCGCGTCACCGCCAAGCGCACGGACGCGGACATCCCCGGCCCCGGGGTGGGCACGGTGAGCGTGGAGATGTTCAACCTGAAGCTGGACACTCCCGCGGATGCGCTGCGCGGCGAGATCGTCGGCGCGGACGCCCGCCTGGTGCGCCGCCGCATCCGCCTGGACGGCGTGGGGTTTGGCGAGCTGCTGGGGATCACGGATTTGGATATGGCCAACCCCTACGACATATCCCCCACCGGCGGCGTAGCCAGCGAGGCGCGGCTGACCGGCACCGTGCCCGGCGCGCTTAAGCCCGCCACCGTGGTAGTGACGCTGCGGCTTGTCGACGGCACGTTCCGCATGCGCCCCAGCCAACTCCTCGAGGTCGCGGCCGGCGAGGAGCAAACCGTGCTGGACGGCTTCACCCTCGACTTAGACACCCGCGAGCTGCCCCTGGGCGGGCCCGCGGACCTGGTGCAGCTGCGCGGTGGCTCGCTCGAGCTGTCCCGCGACCGCGTGAACACCGTGGTGGAGCCTGCGGATCTGGAGCCGTTGGCGGGAGCGTCTACGCTTGGGAAGCATGACTGAAGAAAACAAGCTCAACGGCAACGACGCTGTGAACCTCGCGGCAGAGCAGTCCAAGGAGACCGCGCACCGCAACATCCCGGAGCTCGGGTTTGAGGACATGCCGCTTGCGGCGGACACCGCGAACCTGCGTTACGGCCCCTCGCTTCACGACGGCCTGCTGGCCCTGCTGCCGCTCGTCGGCGTGTGGACCGGCTCCGGCCAGGCCAACGACCCGTCCGACCCGGAGGGCGAGGAGTACGCCTTTGGCCAGCAGCTCGTGATTTCCCACGACGGCGAGAATTACCTGCGCTTCGAGTCCCGCATTTGGCGCCTTGACTCCGAGGGCAACGCCACCGGCGCGGACCAGCGCGAGGTGGGGTTCTGGCGCATCTCACTCAAGGACGAGATCGAGGTGACGCTGACGAACTCCCGCGGCCTGGTGGAGATTATGTACGGCGGGCTGGTCAACGAGCGCGCGTGGCAGCTCACCAGCGCCTCCACCATCGCCACCGAAACCGGCCCGGCGGCCCACGGTCCGGGCAAGCGCCTCTACGGCCTGATGCCCAACAACAACCTGGGCTGGGTGGACGAGCGCGCCGTCGACGGCGAGATGGTGCCCTACATGTCCGCCGAGCTGAAGCGCGTGGCGGGCTAACCTACCGCATCTTCGATGAGCTGCCTGATCTCCGACGCGTTGTCGGGGGCGGGCAGCTTTTCGCCGTCTAAGCGCTTCACGCGCGCGGCGATGCGGGTGGAGCTGACCAGCCAGACGGACTCCGCCTTGAACAGCTCGCTGAGGTAGATGTCCTTGGCTTTGCACTTCCAGCCGAGCTTCTCCGCGTGCTCGAAGACGGCGGCCTGGGTGGTGCCGGCCATGACGCCGGCGCCCGGGGCCGGGGTGCGCAGGCGGCCGCCCTTTTTCACCATGAGCACGCTCGATGTCGCGCCTTCAAGCACCCGGCCGGTCTCCGGGTCGACGTAGATGATGTCGTCCGCGCCCTGCTCGCCCGCCCAGCGAAGCGCGGCCATGGTCAGCGCGTAATTCAGCGTCTTCGCGCCGTCGCGCATCCACGGCACATCCAGGTCGATGGCGTAGCCGCGCGGGGTGGTCAGCACATTCACGCCGCGTTCGCGTTGGCGCAGCACGTTTTCCGGCAGGGGCCGTACGGTGATCCATGCGGTGGGCACGCCGGTGGTTTCGCGGCCGCGGGTCATGGTCCAGGTAACCTTCGCCTCGATGTCCGGGGCGTCTCCGCGCTCCCGGCAGTAGTCCGCCACTGCCTCCTCGGTCGCGCGGATCCAGTGTTCACTGCCGGGCTCTGGCAGCCCGAGCAGCTTCGCGGAGCGCGCGAAGCGTTGCAGGTGCTTGTCTAGATTCTGCGGTTTGCCCCCACGCACCAGGATGGACTCGAAGATGCCGTCGCCGCGCGTGACGGCCGCGTCGTCCCAGAACACGTGCGGCATATTCGGGTTCTGGCGCCGCACCGAGCCGCCGAACGGCTCCACCAGGTAGATCACGGGCGCGGGCGTAAGCTGGGGAAAAACCATAGTGCCCCTATGATAGGCGCCCATGGGTTACGCATCGGAGCTTTTGACACGTCCCGGCGCACAGGAGCTGCCCGGGGACTCGCTTCTCGACGCCAAAGGGGTCCCCTGGCACTACGGCAACCCCCTTACAGAGCAGCGCATCACCGAACCGACGCTGGTGGACCGCTCCCACCGCGCCGTTATCGCCGTCTCGGGCCCAGACGCGCCGACATTCCTCAACAACCTGCTCTCCCAGAAGCTGGATGACGTCGCCGACGGCTTCGCCGCCTCCGCCCTGGACCTGGATGCCCAAGGCCGCATCCTGCACCACGCGGACGTGGCAGTGGCCGACGGCGTCTACTACTTCGACCTGCCCTCCTACCAGCGCGAGACCTTCGTGGACTTCCTGCGCAAGATGGTGTTCTGGTCCGAGGTGACCATTGAGGAGCCGGACCTGGGCGTGCTGACCATCCTGGGCCCGGTGGCGCAGCCGGACTTCGGCCAGGTGTTCACTCGCCGCCTGGACGGCTGGGGCGGGATCGGCCGCACTGACATTGCGGTGCCGAAGTCCCGGATCACCGAGGTAGCCGACCAGTTCCCGCTCGCAGGACTGATGGCGTTTACCGCCTACCGCGTCGCCGCCGGCGAGCCGGAAGCGCGAGCAGACTTGGATGAAAAGTCCATCCCGCACGAGGCGCCGAACCTGATTAACCGGGGCGAAAAGATCCGCGCCGTCCACCTGGAGAAGGGATGCTACCGCGGGCAGGAAACCGTCGCCCGCGTGGAGAACCTGGGCCGCTCCCCGCGCCTGCTCGTCAAGCTTCAGCTGGACGGCTCCGCCCCGAACGAGCCGGAGATCGGCGCCGAGATCACCGCCGGCGGGCGCAAGGTGGGCCGGGTTGGCACCGTGGTGCACGACGCGGACGAGGGCCCGGTCGCGCTCGCTTTGGTGAAGCGTTCTGCGCTGCAGGCACCGCTGGACATCGGCGGCACGGCGGCGTCGGTGGACCAGTCGTCGCTGCCTGCAGATGAGGGTGAGCATGCGGGACGACGTGCCGTCGATAGGCTAAGGCGCGGACCTGAGAGCCAGCTATAAGAGCTGTTCAGACCCCCAAAGCGCATTTTTTCTGAGTGCAGGCTATAGTGTCCTACAGGAAAATATCGTAAATAAGTATGAGGCCGCCTCTTTCGAAGGCCGCCCAAGAACCACCTCAAGGGGGTCACGCCATGGGCCGCGGACGCGCAAAAGCCAAGCAGACCAAGGTTGCTCGCCAGCTGAAGTACAACACTCCTGAAATGGACCTGGATTCCCTGCAGCGAGAGCTTGCAGGACAGGCCCCGCGACGCAGCTGGGACGACGATGAGGCAGAGGTGGACGACCAGTACGCGGAGTACGCGGACTGGGACGACGAGGACGACGACCGCTAGTCCACTCACCTCAATGAAAAAGCACCCCTTACCGGGGTGCTTTTCCTTTACTTAGTACTGCGGGTGCGAGCCGGTCAGCACCGCGCGGGCAGTGTCGCCCTCGCCCGCAGCGCGGACTTCGCCGAGATCCCACGCGTCGATGTGGCGCGCGGCCAGGATGGCCAGCGCGCGGTCCCGGTCCTCCGGGCTGACGATGGCGACCATGCCGACGCCCATGTTGAACGTCTTCTCCATCTCCTCGTCCGGCACCTGGCCGACGGACTTGATGGTGCGGAAAATCGGGCCCGGGGTCCAGGTGGTGCGGCGCATGTCCGCCACCAGGCCCTCGGGGATGATGCGCTCCATGTTGCCGGCCAGCCCGCCGCCGGTGACGTGGCAGAAGGTGCGCACCTCGCACTCGGCGGCAAGCGCCAGGCAGTCCAGGGCGTAGATGCGGGTCGGCTCCAAAAGCTCCTCCCCGAGGGTGCGGCCGAGCTCTTCCATCTCCGCGTCCAGGGGCAGCCCGGCGCGCTCCAGCAGCACGTGGCGGGCCAGGGAGTAGCCGTTGGAGTGCAGGCCGGACGACGCCATGGCGATGATGGCGTCGCCCTCGCGGACCTTGTCCGGGCCGAGCAACTCGGCAGCCTCGACGACGCCGACGGCGGTGGCGGAGACGTCGTACTCGTCCGGCTCCATCACGCCCGGGTGCTCAGCGGTCTCGCCGCCGAGCAGGGCGCAGCCAGCCTGGACGCAGCCCTCGGCGATGCCGGAGACAATCTCGGCGACCTTCTCGGGCACGACTTTGCCGATGGCGATGTAGTCCTGCAGAAACAGCGGCTCAGCGCCGCAGACGACCAGGTCGTCCACGCACATGGCCACCAGGTCGATGCCGATGGTGTCGTGCTTGTCCATGGCCTGCGCCACCGCGAGTTTCGTGCCCACACCGTCGGAACCCGCTGCCAGCAGCGGCTCCTTGTACTTGCCCAGCGCAAACAGGCCGGCGAAGCCGCCCAGGCCGCCGCGGACCTCCGGGCGGGTGGCGCGCTTGGCGTGCGGGGCGAAAAGCTCCACGGCCTTGTCGCCGGCCTCGATGGACACACCTGCGGCTTCGTAGGACACGGGTTGCTGTTCAGTACTCATTTAGGCTTCTGCACCTTTCTGGATGCGTCGGACAAGGTCGGCGTTGTGGTTGCCCTCCGGCAGACCCAGCGGGTAATCACCGGTGAAACAGGCCGCGCAGAGGTTTTCCTTGGGCTGGTTCGAGGCGGCGATCATGTCGTCGATGGGCACGAATGCCAGCGAATCCGCCCCGACCATCGTACGGATGGACTCGGCGATCGCCTCGTCCGAATCGGTGCGGCCGTGGTTGGCGATCAGCTCGCCGGGACTGGCGAAGTCGATGCCGTAGAAGCACGGCCACTTCACCGGCGGCGAGGCAATGCGCACGTGCACCTCCGCCGCTCCCGCCTCCCGCAGCATGCGGATCAGCTTGCGCTGCGTGTTGCCGCGCACGATGGAATCGTCCACTACCACAAGTTTCTTGCCCTCGATGACCTCGCGCACCGGGTTGAGCTTCAGGCGCAGGCCCAGCTGGCGCAGGGTGTCGGAGGGCTGGATGAACGTGCGGCCCACGTAGGCGTTTTTCATCATGCCCTGCTTGAACGGGATGCCGGACGCCTCGGCGTAGCCGATGGCGGCTGGCGTGCCGGACTCCGGCACGGGCATAACCAGGTCCGCCTCCACCGGGCTCACCTTGGACAGCCGGCGGCCGATTTCGATGCGTGAGGCGTTAACGGTCTGGCCATCGATGACGGAGTCGGGTCGTGCCACGTAGACGTACTCGAACACGCAGTGCGCCTTCGGGGTCTCGGCGAAGCGCTCGGAGTGCACGCCGGACTCGTCGATGGCGACCATCTCGCCCGGCTCGATGTCGCGCACGAACGACGCGCCGACGATGTCTAGGGCGCAGGTCTCGGAGGCGACCACCCAGCCGCCGTCGAGGCGGCCCAGCGACAGCGGGCGAACACCGTGCGGGTCGCGCGCGGCATACAGGGTGCGCCCGTCGGTGACCATGAAGCAGAAGGCGCCTTTGACGCGGGGCAGGAGTTCCCGTGCGGCGTCGAGAAGCGTCCTGTCCTCGGTGACCAGATCGGCCAGCAGCGCGGAGACCACCGCAGTATCCGACGACGAGCCCTGGCCCTTCACCCCGGCAGGAGAAATCAGCTTCTTCGCAATCGCCTCGTCCTGCAGCTCGAGGTAGTTGACCAGGTTACCGTTGTGCGCTAGCGCGATGTCCGTGCCGTTGGGCGAGGTGCGGAACATCGGCTGGACGTTCTCCCACGAGTTCCCCCCGGCCGTGGAGTAGCGGGTATGCCCGATCGCCACGTCGCCCTGCAGCGCCTCCAGCGCGGGTTCGTCGAAGACCTGGCTGACTAGACCGGTGTCCTTGAACACCACCAGCTTGTCCGCGTCTCCCACCGCGATGCCGGCGCCTTCCTGGCCGCGGTGCTGCAGTGCGAACAGACCGAAGTAGCTCAGCTTGGCCACGTCCTCGCCCGGCGCCCAGACGCCGAACACGCCGCACTCGTCGCGCGGGGCGTCGCTGTCGATATCGAAGTCCTGACTTGGTTTAGGGCTCTCCGTAAACACGCCCCTCACTGTATCCGAGTCCACTCAGCGCAGCGCAATCACGGGAAGACCGGCAGCAATCTCGGCGGCGCGGGATCCGGAGGCGTCGATAGTCCCCCGCTCAAGCTCCTCGGCGAAACTGGCCAGCCCGGTAGCCAGCCGCAGCCAGGTCTCAGGCTTCATCTCCACCACGTTCGGCGGGGTGCCGCGCGTGTGTCGCGGGCCCTCGACGCACTGCACCGCCACAAACGGCGGCACGCGCAGCTCCACCGAATGCCCCGGGAGTTCCTCGGCGAGGGTGCGCGCGGTGCGTCGGCAAGCATTTGCAAGCTCGCTTCTCGACGGCTCCGCTGCCCCACCCTCCAACCACCCAGCCACCTGCTGGATCGCCTCACGTGTCAGCGCCGGGTCTTGTTTCTGCACCATGACACACCATATTAAGGTGGCCCCATGCCAAATACTCGCGTCGCCGCCGAGCGCTCCCCGTCCGTGACCCTGCGATTCATGGCCTCGCCTACCGACGTGCTGCACCACGGCGCCCAAGGTGTCTCCGGCGGCCGCGTGCTGGAGTGGATCGACAAGGCAGCGTACGCCTGCGCCGCGCAATGGTCCGCCACCTACTGCGTCACCGCCTACGTGGGCCACATCCACTTCACCCGGCCGATTCCATCCGGCCACATCGTGGAGGTGCGCTCCCGCATCGCCATGACCGGGCGGTCATCCATGCACATTGTCAACGAGGTGCTCTCCGCCGACCCGCGCGAAGGTATCTTCACCCGCGCCTGCGACTGCCTGGTCGTGTTTGTGGCCAAGGACCCGGACACCGGCAAGTCCATGGCGGTGCCCACCTTCGTGCCCACCGACGACGAAGAACGCCGCGTCGCCGAAGCCGCCGAGTCCCGCATCGGTCTGCGCAAGGCGATTGAGGAGGAGATGGAGGCGCAAACCTACACCGACGACTCCACCGCGCCGCGCATCGTGCACCGCTTCATGGCTAAGCCCACCGACGTGAACTGGGGCGGCAACGTCCACGGCGGCACCGCCATGGAGTGGATCGACGAGGCCGGCTTGGCCTGCACCATGGAGTGGTCCGGGGAGCGCACCGTGGCGGTCTACGCCGGCGGCATCCGCTTCTACCACCCCGTGCACATCGGCGATCTGATCGAGGTGGACGCGCGCATCACCCGCACCGACTCGCGCTCCATCCACACCTCGGTGCACCTGCGCGCCGGCGACCCCCGCGGCGGGCGCGAGAACTTGAAAGACGCCATCCACGCCACATTCACCTACATCGGCATCGACATCGACGGCAACCCCCTGCCGGCCCGCAAGTTCACCCCGGTCACCGAGGAGGACCAGCGCCTGTGGGAGCACACCCAGACGCTCAAGGACCTGCGCGGGCAGTACGAGCCGGTGCCGCTGGTCAAGCCGCTGCCGCCGGTGCAGCGCACGTCCTAAGTTTTTCGCCCCCGTATGTGCGTTTGGGGAATGTGGCAAATAGTTGCCACATTCCCCAAACGCTGTGTTGGTCCCGCTAGACCGCCGCGTTCGGCGCCGTTGCGGCCGCGAAGTGCGACGGCATCGTCGCCGCCCACGCGCCGGCGAGCTCCGCGACCTGGATCTCCTGGCCGGCCACGCGCAGCACACCGTCGTTAGTGGTCTCGCCCAGCACGGCGACCGGGATGCCCGCCGAGGTCGCGCGGTCCACAGCCGCCTCTGCGCGGTCGCTGGTCACCGCGACCAGGACGCGGGAGGCGGACTCGGAGAACAGCGCGGTGAACGCGTCTTCGTGCACGCCCTCCAGGTTCAGCTCCGCGCCTTTGTCGGAGCCGAGCAGCAGCTCGAACACCGCCTGGGACAGGCCGCCTTCGGACAGGTCGTGGGCGGCTGCGATGCCCGAGGCGTTGCCGGCGAAGAACTCCGCCAGGCGCGCCTCGTTGGCCAGGTCCACCTGCGGCGGCAGGCCGGCCAGGCCCGCGCCGGAGATGTCCTGCCACACGGAGCCGCCGAACTCGTCCTTGGTCTCGCCCAGCAGGATCAGGGTGTACTGCTCGTCTGCGGACGGCAGCGCGTGAGGGATGGCCTTCTCCACGTCCTCCATCACGCCCAGCACGCCGACAACGGGGGTGGGCAGGATCGGCGTCTCGCCGGTCTGGTTGTAGAAGGACACATTGCCGCCGGAGACTGGGATGGCGAGTTCGGCGGAGCCGTCGGCAAGCCCGTGCACTGCCTCGCGGAACTGCCACATCACATCCGGGTTCTCCGGGGAGCCGAAGTTCAGACAGTTGGTCACTGCGACCGGGGTGGCGCCGGTGACGGCGACGTTGCGGTACGCTTCCGCGAGCGCCAGGCGCGCGCCCATGTTCGGGTCGAGGTAGGTGTAGCGGCCCGACGCGTCAGCGGAGACGGCCACGCCGCGGTTGGTTTCCTCGTTGATGCGCAGCACGCCGGAGTTGGCGTACTTGGCCTGCACGGTGTTGCCGCGCACGTAGCGGTCGTACTGCTCGGTGATGAAGTCGCGGGAGCACAGCGCGGGGGAAGCGACCATCTTCAGCCATGCGTCCTTGATGTCGCTTTGCTTCTCGACGTCGCTTTCGGCCTGCACACCATCCTGCCAATCCGGGCGCGCGTAGGGCCGCTCGTAGACCGGGCCTTCGTCGATAGTTGACGGCGGGGCGTCCACCACGAGCTCGCCGTTGTGGAACACCTGCAGGCGGTCCTCGTCCGAGGTGACCTCGCCGATGACGGACGCGAGCACGTCCCACTTGGCGCAGATCTCCATGAACTTCTCCACGTCCTCCGGCGCAACGACCGCGCACATGCGCTCCTGCGACTCGGAGGCGAGGATTTCCGCGGCGGACATGTTCTCCGCGCGCAGCGGGACGTTGTCCAGGTTGACGGTCATGCCGCCGTCGCCGGACGCCGCGAGCTCGGAGGTGGCGCAGGACAGGCCGCCGCCACCGAGGTCCTGGATGCCCTCGACCACGCCGGCGGCGTAGAGCTCGAGGCAGCACTCGATGAGGACCTTCTCCGCGAACGGGTCGCCCACCTGCACGGCCGGCAGTTTGCGTTCCTCGCCTTCCTCGAAGGTGGCGGAGCCCAGCACGGACACGCCGCCGATGCCGTCGAGGCCGGTGCGGGAGCCGAAAAGGATGACCTTGTTGCCGGTGCCGGAGGCGAACGCCAAGTGGAGGTCCTCCACCTTCAGCGTGCCCACGCACAGCGCGTTGACCAGCGGGTTGCCGGCGTATGCGGGGTCGAAGACGGTCTCGCCTCCGATGTTGGGCAGGCCCAGGCAGTTGCCGTAGCCGCCGATGCCGTGGACCACGCCCGGCAGGACGCGCTTGGTGTCGTCGGCGTCGATGGCGCCGAAGCGCAGCTGGTCCATCACTGCGATCGGGCGCGCGCCCATGGCCATGATGTCGCGGACGATGCCGCCGACGCCGGTCGCCGCGCCCTGGTACGGCTCGACGAAGGAGGGGTGGTTGTGGCTTTCCACGCGGAAGGTCACCGCGTCGCCGCCGCCGATGTCCACCACGCCGGCGTTCTCGCCGATGCCGGCGAGGATCTTCGACGCCATCTCCTCGGTCATGGTCTGGCCGAAGTAGCGCAGGTGCGTCTTGGAAGACTTGTAGGAGCAGTGCTCGGACCACATCACGGAGTACAGCGTCAGCTCCGCGTCGGTAGGCCTGCGGCCCAAAATCGCCTTGATCTTGGCGTACTCGTCGTCCTTCAGCCCCAGCTCGGCGTACGGCTGCTCGAGCTCCGGGGTGTCGAAGGCGTTGTCGACGGTGTCGTTTTGCACGGTCATTTCGGGTCTACGCTCCGATCTTCGAAATCGCGTCGATGGCGGAAGTGAACAGGCCAAGACCGTCCGTGGACGGGCCGGTCAGCGTCTCAATGGCGTGCTCCGGGTGCGGCATGAGGCCGACCACGCGGCCGGTCTCGTTGGTCACGCCAGCGATGCCGTTGATGGAGCCGTTGAAGTTGTCCGTGTAGCGGAACACCACACGGCCTTCCTTCTCCAGCGCCTCAATGGTCTCCGGAGCAGCCTGGAAACGGCCCTCGCCGTGCTTGGCGGGCACGTAGATGCGCTCGCCCAGCTGGCTGGTCCACGCGGTGTCGGTGTTTTCCACCTCGAGGTAGGTGTCCACGCAGTGGAAGTTCAGGCCCTGGTTGCGGGTCAGCGCGCCCGGCAGCAGGCCAGTCTCGGTGAGAATCTGGAAGCCGTTGCAGATGCCGAGCACTGGCATGCCCTTCTTCGCAGCCTCAACGACGGCGCCCATCATCGGCGCCTGCGCGGCGATCGCGCCGGAGCGCAGGTAATCACCGTAGGAAAAGCCACCCGGGACGACTACCGCGTCCACGCCGGTGAGGTCATTGTCCGCGTGCCACAGCTGGCGCGGCTCGGCACCGGCGAGACGGACGGCGCGCAGCGCGTCGACGTCGTCAAGCGTGCCCGGAAAAGTAATGACTCCGATAGTTGCGCTCATCGCACAACCTCGAAGTCCTCGATAACGGTGTTAGTCAGCAGCGTTTCAGCCATGCGCTGCAGCTCGGCGTCGGAGACCGAATCATCCACCTCAATTTCAAAGCGCTTGCCCTGGCGGACGTCGGTCACCCCCTCGACTCCGATTCGGCCCAGTGCGCGGAGCACCGCCTGACCCTGCGGGTCAAGAATTTCGGCCTTGGGCATGACATTGACGACGACTCGTGCCATGAGAATCCTTCACGTTTCGGGAGGTTGATGGACCTTTGCGGTACGCGCGTCAGTATATCGGACGCCCCGACACGGCCCGAAACCCTTGATGACCGGCCAAAAGTGAACGAACGGTGAATTCTTGGCGAATTGCGCCTTCTCGGCAGGCGAAGTCTCTCAAACAGGGTTAATTTATCGAAGCTTCAGTAATCCTTTCGTTCTTTCAAAGAGGTTTCTCATGCTTAATTCCAACCGCAAGGTGTTGAGCACGTCCTTCATCATCGCCCTGGCGGCCGGCACCGTCACCGTTGCCCCGAGCGCATACGCAGCTACGGACGGCTCCAACGTCGTCATCAACGAGGTCTACGGCGGTGGCGGCAATAAGGGCGCCGCCTACAACAAGGACTTCGTCGAGCTGTACAACCCGACCGACCAGCCGATCGACATCACGGGCTGGAAAATCGAGCAACGCTCTGCAGGTGACGGGCTCGGCAGCACCTACACCTTGGAAGGCGTAGTTCCCGCCAAGAGCACGTTCCTGATCACGGGCCCCGAGGGCACCAACGGCGCAGCAATCGAGGGCGCTGACGCCGCCTATGGCACCCTCAATTTTGGAAACAAGGGCGCAATCGCAGTGCTTCTCGACGCCAACGGCAACCCGGTAGACCGCGTCGGCTGGGGCGGCGCGGTAGCCCCTGAAGGATCGTCCGCTGAGGCGACCGCGAACGGCACGTCGATCCAGCGTAAGACCGTCGGCGTGGATACCGACAACAACGCGGACGATTTCATCGTCGCTGTGCCAACGCCGCAGGGCTCCGGCGCTACGCCTGAAGCCCCCACCGATCCCGACACCGAGAACCCCCAGCCCGAGCAGCCTCAGCCCGGTGAGATCACCCCGATCGCCAATATCCAGGGCACCGGTGCCACTTCCCCGTTTGAGGGCCAGACGGTGACCACCGAAGGCGTCGTCACGGCGGTGTACGACGAGGGTGGCAAGAACGGCTTCTTCCTTCAGACCGCTGGCACTGGTGACGGGGCAAAGAACCCGGGCGATGCCTCCGACGGCATTTTCGTCTACATGGGCGGCAACCAGAACTTCCCGATGCGCGGCGATTCGCTCCGCGTCACCGGCCAAGTGTCGGAATACTACAACCAGACGCAGATCACGGCGTCGACAATTGCGACGCTCGACGACGCACTCGAAGCTCCCAAGGCCATTGAAATTGAGACCCTCCCTTCCGGCGACGAGGCTCGCGAACCGTACGAGGGCATGCTCGTGCGTGTCTCTGGCCCGTACACCGTGACCAACAACTACACGCTCAACAACACGGGCGACTTGGGGCTTGCGCCGGGAGAGCGTGCGCACCGCACACCGACCGACGTCGTCGCCCCGGGAGCTGCAGCGCAGGAACTCGACGCAAAACAGGATGCCGAGGTCGTTTACCTCGACGACGGCCGGACACGCAACTACTTCCGCTCGGACAAGGAAACCCCGCTGCCGTACATCGTCACCTCCGACGGTGGCGTGAAGTCCATCCGCACAGGCGACCAGGTGGAGTTCCAGACCGATGTGGTGGTGGATTACTCCTTCGACCAGTGGCGCTTCCAGCCGTTGCAGCCGATCACCGGCAAGAATGCGGCGGCGGAGCTGCCCATCACTTGGGAAGATTCCCGCGTGGCTGCTTACGACGACGTCGAAAACGTCGCCGGCGACTACTCCATCGGCTTTTTCAATGTGTTGAACTACTTCTCATCCCTTGGTAAGGACCAGAACAAATGCGGTTACCACAAGAACAGGTTTGGTGACCCGGTTGCAGCTAACGGTTGCAAGGTTCGCGGCGCGTTCTCGCAGGAAGCATTCAACGACCAGCAGGCGAAGATTGTTACGGCCATCAACAAGCTGGACACCGACGTTCTCGGCCTGTCTGAGATCGAGAACACCTACAGCGTGACCGGCGACGTCGCTAAGCGTGACGACGCCCTGCAGAACCTCGTCGATGCGCTGAACGCGAAGGAACCGGGCAAGTGGGACCTTGTGAAGTCCCCAGAGAATCTGGGCACCGACGAAGACGTGATCCGTGTCGGCTTCATCTACCAGCCCGCGAAGGTGAAGCCGGTCGGCGAATCCGTCATTTTTGATGACGCCGCATTCACCAAGACCGCACGCCAGCCTCTGGCCCAAGAGTTCGACACCGTCGGCAACGACGAGGACAAGAACTTCGTTGCTGTGGTCAACCACTTCAAGTCCAAGGGTTCTGTCGCACAGGGCGACGCTGACACCGGCGACGGCCAGGGCAACAATCCGAACGTGCGCACCCGCCAGTCCGAAGCGCTGCTGAAGCACCTCAACCAGCAGAGCCAGTGGGCTGAGCTTCCGACATTCCTCGTCGGAGACTTC
The DNA here is from genome assembly GCF_030232585.1 of Corynebacterium sp. MSK008. Taxonomy (GTDB): domain Bacteria; phylum Actinomycetota; class Actinomycetes; order Mycobacteriales; family Mycobacteriaceae; genus Corynebacterium. The sequence continues at coordinate 31,037 of NZ_JASPJX010000004.1, forward strand.
AACGCCTACACCAAGGAAGACGCGATCACCGCACTGGTAAACGGCGGTTTCAACCTCGTCGAGTCCGAGAAGGACTACGACCAGGCGTCATATCAGTTTGACGGCCAGCTGGGCAGCCTCGACCACGTTCTTGCCAACGCAGCAGCGATGGAGCTGGTCGAGGACTCCGTCGTCTGGAACATCAACGGCGACGAATCGGTTGCGTTCGAATACTCGCGTCGCAACTACAACATTGCGGACGTGTTCGAGGACCTGACAAAGGATGCCCGATACTACGGAGCCGATAACCCATTCCGTTCTTCCGACCACGACCCAGTCAAGGTTGGCTTCGGCACCAAGCTCGACGAGAAAGATGCCGACAAGTTCGCACCAGAGGCGAGCGAGGAAGTCACTGTCACCCAGGGCGATGAGCTGCCGGATGCAAAGGCCACTGTGAAGGACGCTGACCAGCTGCCTGCGGACACGAAGTTCGAATGGACCAAGCCGGCGAACACTGACACTCTCGGCGACGGCCAGGAAGGCGAGATCACCGTCACCTACCCGGACGGTTCCGTCGACACGGTGAACGTCGTTGTGAACGTGAAGCCAAAGGCTGAAGAGGAAGAGCCGCAGCCGGAGGAAGAGCCCCGCTACATCGTCAAGGCAGAAGTTAATGACGATGGCGAGCTCATCGTCACCTACGACAACGGTGAGACCGAGAACCTCGGCAAGGTCAGGGGTGCCGACGGCAAGGATGGCGCTGACGGCAAGGATGGCGCTGACGGCAAACCGGGCAAGGACGGCGAGCGCGGCCCCAAGGGCGACAAGGGCGACACCGGCGCTGACGGCAAAGACGGCGCTGACGGCAAACCGGGCAAGGACGGCGAGCGCGGCCCCAAGGGCGACAAGGGCGACACCGGCGCTGACGGCAAAGACGGCGCTGACGGCAAACCGGGCAAGGACGGCGAGCGCGGCCCCAAGGGCGACAAGGGCGACACCGGCGCTGACGGCAA
>NZ_JASPJX010000004.1:32262-156768 GCF_030232585.1 Corynebacterium sp. MSK008
GCGGCCCCAAGGGCGACAAGGGCGACACCGGCGCTGACGGCAAGGATGGCGCCGACGGCAAGCCGGGCAAGGACGGCGAGCGCGGCCCCAAGGGCGACAAGGGCGACACCGGCGCTGACGGCAAGGATGGCGCCGACGGCAAGCCGGGCAAGGACGGCCGCGACGGCACCGACGGTAAAGACGGCCTCGGTGTGAAATCCTTCGAGGTCAACGGCGAGGGCCACTTGATCGTTACCTACTCGGACGGTGAGACCGCAGATCTGGGGAAGGTCACTGGCGAGGACGGTGCCGATGGCGAGCAGGGCCCGAAGGGCGACAAGGGCGACACCGGCAAACCTGGTAAAGACGGCCGCGACGGCAAGGACGGCAAGGACGGCGTCGATGGCAAGCCGGGCAAGGACGGCGAGCAGGGCCCGAAGGGTGACAAGGGCGACACCGGCACCGCAGGCAAGGACGGCGAGGACGGCACCGACGGCGAGAAGGGGCCGAAGGGCAACAAGGGCGAGACCGGCGCACCGGGCAAGGACGGCCGCGACGGCACCGACGGTAAAGACGGCAAGGACGGCGCTCCGGGCACCAATGGTCGTGGCATCGCCGAAGCTGCCGTCAACGAAGACGGCGAGCTCATCCTCACCTACACCGACGGCGAGACCCAGAACCTGGGCCGCGTGACCGGCGCTGACGGCATCGACGGTCGCGACGGCCAGGACGGCAAGCCGGGCAGGGACGGCGAGAAGGGCGCAGATGGCGCTGATGGCCGCGACGGCAAGGATGGCCAAGACGGCACCAACGCCCCGGCCGGCGAAGGCTCCAGCGTGAGCGACCGCTGTCTGCCGGCGGTGGGCATCATGGCGCTGCCGCTGCTGGCACTGGTCCCGCTGGGCCTGGCAGCCACCATGGACGTGCCGGCTCTGGCTCCGCTGAAGGAGCAGATCAACAAGGTCGGCGAGCAGCTGCCGGTTCCGGTCGAGACCGCCGGCGGCATCGCTGGTGCGACGCTGGCGATCGCGGCGATCGCCACGCTGGCAACGGTGTGCAGCACCGAGGGCGGCTCCTCTAAGTAGGACCACAACTCACCCCACGCGTCAGCCCCGCCCCGGGAATCGCCCGGCGCGGGGCTAACGCATTTGAAAACCGTTTCCAATAGTGGTTAGATTTCACTTATGCGAAACCGTTTTCATTTGACTCCCCTGGCCGCGGTTGCGGCTACTGCTCTGGTTGGCGCGTTGGGCGGATGCTCGTCGGAAAGCAATAGCGCGAGCGGCAGCGACATCATCGCCACCACCGGTGTGTGGGCGGACGTGGCCTCGGCGGTCACGGGCAGCGACGTGGACGCGATCATCACCGGTGACGCGGTGGACCCCCACCACTTCGAGCCGTCGGCGAAGGACCTAGCGCGTATCAAGGGCGCAAACACCGTCGTGGCCAACGGGGGCGCGTACGACGCGGCGCTTTACACCGCCGCCGAGCAGGACCGCATCATCTACGCGATCCCGCTTCTCGACGAGCACGAGGCCCACGACCACGACCACGACCACGCGCACATGCCCGACTCCCTGGACGAGCTCGAGCACGCCTGGTTCGCGCCGGAGAAGGTGCTGCAGGTCGCAGAGTACGTCGCGGAGCGCACCGGTGGCGACGCAAGCGACGTCAAGCAGCGCATCGGTGCCATCCAAGACAAGCTCAACGCAGTGCCGCACGTGCACATCGGCATGACTGAGCCGATCGCCGCGGGTCTGGTGTGGGGCACCGAGCTGCACGACATCACGCCCGAGGAATACGTCAAGGCCAGCCTGAACCACCAGGAGCCGTCCGCATCTGCGGTGGCGGCCTTCCTGGAGCAGATCGAAAACGGCGAGCTGGACATGCTGTTTGTGAACCCGCAGAGCACCAACAGCGCGACGCAAAGGTTGGCGGATGCGGCGAAGGAGCATAATGTTCCCGTTGTTGAAATCCGCGAGACACCGCCGTCCGGCCAGCGCTTCCTCGACTACTTCGAGGAGATCGTCGACCAGATTGCGGACATCGCTGCCCACGCCGAGCCGACCAGCCACCACCACTAGGAAATGCCAATTTGATCGCTGAGCTTCGCAGCGCCGCCGTCGAACCACTCTGGCGCGACCTCACCCTCACCGTCGAGCCCGGCGAATTCATCGCAGTGCTCGGCCCAAACGGCGTGGGCAAATCCACCCTGCTGGGCACGCTGATGGGCACGCGCAAGCTCACTTCCGGCACGGCCACGGTCCACGGGCAGATCGGTTTTATCCCGCAGCAGCACATGTTTCCGAAGGACCTTCCGGTGCGCGGGCGCGACCTGGTGGCGTTGGCGATGGGAAAAGGTGCGAGACCGGAGGACGTCGATAAGCAATTGGCCTCTGTGGGGGCGCAATCCTTTTCCGAGCGGCGCGTGGGGGTACTCTCCGGCGGCCAGCAGCAGCTGATCCGCCAGGCGCAGGCATTCTCGCAATCGCCGGAGCTTTTGCTTTGCGACGAGCCCCTGCTCTCCCTCGACCCCGCCCGCGCACGCGACACAGTGCAGCGCCTCGCCGCGCACCCCGCGGCCGTGATCTGCGTGACGCACTCCATCAACCCGGTGATGGGCGTGGTGGACCGGGTGCTGTACCTGGGACCTGAGGGACACGTGGTGGGCAGCGTTTCCGAAGTGATGCGCTCCGAGGTGCTCAGCGAGCTCTACGGCACCCGCGTGGACGTGGTCGAAGTTGACGGACGGATGGTGGTCCTGTGAGTGCGTTTTTGGCGGACACGTCCTACCTGCTCGGGCAGGATTTCGTGCAGACGACGCTGGTGGCGTGCGCGCTTTTGGGAGTGTTGTCCGGGGTGATGGCTCCGCTGATCGTGCTGCGCCAGATGTCGTTTTCGGTGCACGCGACCTCGGAACTCGCGCTCATGGGCGCCTCGGCGGCGCTGCTGTTCGGGCTCAACGTCGGCTTCGGCGCTGTGGCTGGCGCGGTGGTCGCTGCCCTGGTGCTGGCGGCGCTGGGGTTAAAGGGCCAGCAGGACTCCGCTGTGGGCGTGGCCATGAGCTTCGGCATGGCCCTGTCTGTGCTGTTTATCCACCTGTACCCAGGAAACTCGAACCGGGCGCTGGCGCTTTTGACCGGCCAGATTGTTGGCGTGTCGGCGCAAAACGTGGCGCTGCTGGCGGGCACTACCGTGCTGGTTGCAGGCGCCGTGCTGGTCCTGTGGCGGCCGCTGCTGTTCGCCTCCGCGGACCCCGTGATGGCCGCCGCATGCGGGGTGCCCGTGCGGACGATGGCGCTGGTGTTCGCCATGCTGGTGGGCGTCGCGTCGGCACAGTCCGTGCAGATCGTCGGCGCACTGCTGGTGATGTCGCTGCTGATCACCCCCGGTGCGGCAGCCGCTCAGGTCACCGCGAACCCCAAGCTTGCGGTGGTGCTGTCCGTGGTATTCGCCGAGGTCGCGGCGGTCGGCGGGATGGTGCTCTCGCTCGCCCCCGGCATGCCGGTGAGCGTGTTCGTGGCCTTTATCTCGTTCGGGATCTACCTGGTGTGCCGGGTGGTCGGCAGGGTGCGGAGCTAGCTAGCGGTACTCCCGGTAGTCCGCCGGTGTCGCGCCCTTGTCTACCGCCGCTGCGGCGGCTGCGAGGAAGTCGCGGCGCACCTTCTTCTGCCCCAGCTCGCGCCCGGAGACCGACAGACGGATCGTGTTGCCCTTCTCCGCGCCGCGCTCAGCAGCCTTGATCACGTTGCGGCGCCACCACTTCGCGGCGCCGTAGCCCTCGCCCACAGACAGGTTGCGGGCCTGGGCGAACTCGCCGCGTTCAAGGCGGTAGATGCCCTTCGTGGAGGCGGCGACGGTAAACCCAAACTCGCCGAGCACCTTCAGCGTGCCATCCGACATGCGCCAGCGCGGCGGCGCGAACATGTCCAAGTCAAACCCCAGCGCGGCCATCTGGCGCGTCGCACCTTTAAGCCGAAGCCGCGCCTCGTGCTCCTCCAAGCTGGCAAACTCGCTTCGGCGCCCCTGCACCGGCTGGTCAAAACCGTTGAGCATGAGCGCACGGCTTTCGAGCTGCTCGGCAAGCCAGGAACGTGTGGTCTCATCCTTGGCCAAGTGCCACTTTTTGTCGATGTGCGGCGCCACCAGCAACGACACCGGCACCCCCTCGCGGTCCAGGTCGCGCACCATGCTGGCGACGTCCCCCAACGTCGCATCGAAGATGGAGGAAATAGAGACAAGCACGCACCCAGGCATAGGGGAAATTATCGCACACGCAGACGGTGCGTGCCGGGTGAAATTTCCACCGCGATTCGAATGTGTGTTCTATTTCAGCGGGCGCGTGTCGGACGAGGTTCTACTATGCGAAGTCAAGTGCAATGAAAGGAGGTGCTCCAATGAGTGCAGTGCTCGACCAGGCGGTCAATCAAATCGTCGCCGGGCTGCGGTCGCTTGCCGACGTGATGAGGGAGCCGGACTCCCTCCACCTCGCCTCCACCCACGTGGCCATGGAGCGCCTCCACGCCTGCCTGCCGCTGCTGTCCAACGCGGACGCCGCGTTCGCGTTCCTCTGCGACCGGGACGGCGCAGGCGCACTCGTCGGCGCGAACCACGCCGTCGAGTATCTGACGCGGAGCCTGGGCTTGTCTCGTCGAGAAGCATTCGCACTCTTGGAGCAGGGTAAGAAGCTCTACGGCGAGCCCGAGGTACCCGAGCCGGAGCCGAGCGCGGACGAAGCAGACCGCGAGCGCAAAGAGCAGGAGGCGGAAGCGCGCCGAAAGAAAGCGCGCGAGGCGCAGGAGCGGGCGCGACGTGCAGCAGAAAACGCCAACGCGGAGAAGAAGCGGATCATCACCGACGCGCTCAAAGACCTCAACGAGCATGCTAACCCCGGCTACGAAGAGATCCTCGCCGAGGCGTTGGAGGCAGCCGAATCCCTCACCGCCGAGGAGCTCCGGAAGTTCGTCCGCGACCTAGTCAAGCGCGCCAACAAGCGCGGGCGCGACTACGACGGGCAGAAAGACCCCCTCGCGGCCTGGAAGAAGCGCGGCATCTGGCTCGGGGAACCGGACGCGGACGGCGGCTCCTACTTCAATGGCTACCTCGACGCCGCATCGCGGGCGCAGCTCGAGGCCTGCCTCGCCGCTGGCGACCACATGGGTTCCAACATGGAAGGCGAGGACGCCGCGAAGCGGGACAGCCGGCGCAAGCACCAGCGCCGCTTCGACCAACTCATGAACGTGCTCGACCGCTACAGCGACGCCGCCACCAAATCCCGCGGCGGGGTGGGCACAGTGGTGATCTCGCTGACCCTCGACGACCTTTTGGAGGCGGACGCCTTCACCGAGTTCGCCACCAACACCTCGGTGTCGCTCACCCCGCTCGACATCGTGCGCTTGGGCCTTGCCGGCGACAGCTTCATCCTCCAACTCGACTCGGTCACCGGTGTCCCACGCTCCCTCGGCCGCACCCGCCTGGCATCCGTAGAGCAGAAACTCGCGCTGCTGGCTATGCAGGGCGTGTGCGCCTGGAACGGCTGCACCAAGCCGGGCGTCGAACTCGAGGCCCACCACCTGGATTCCTACGTCAGCGGCGGGCTTACCAGCATCGAAAACCTGGTGCTGTTGTGCCGCGAGCACCACATGTGCAACAACGACAACAAAGACGGCGCCGGAAACAAAGGCCACTTCGGCCGGGACCCCGACACCGGCGACGTGCACTACCACCCCGCCAACGGGGACCCACCCAGGCACACGACCACCTACCAGTACCGAAATTCACCTGGTCAGAGGCTTGCCAAGAAGGCAAGGTCCCGGCACGGCGGCAACCATAACCGCCCGCCGGACCCTGCCCTATTCGAGCCGGACGGTTAAACCGCCCCGGACTTCACCAGCGTCCACGCGTACTCAAACGCGGTCTGCTTCCACTTGGCGTAGCGGCCCGACACGCCGCCGTGCCCTGCGGACATCTCCGTCTTCAACAGGATCTCGCCTGCGGTGCCCACCTCGCGCAGCTTGGCCACCCACTTCGCGGGCTCGACGTAGAGCACGCGGGTGTCGTTCAAGCTGGTTACCGCGAGAATGTCCGGGTAGTCCTGGGCGGTGACGTTCTCGTACGGGGCGTACGTCGCCATGTAGTCGTACACCTCGGGGTCGTGGAACGGGTCGCCCCACTCCTCCCACTCCCCCACCGTCAGCGGCAGCTCGGGTTTCAAGATAGAGGTCAGCGGGTCCACGAACGGCACGATCGCGAGAATGCCGGCGAACTTCTCCGGCGCCATGTTCGCCACCGCGCCCATGAGCAGGCCGCCGGCGGAGCCTCCCTCGGCCACCAACTGCTTAGGCGTGGTCAGGCCCAGCTCCACGATGCGGTCGGCGCACGCGATGAAGTCAGTGAACGTGTTGGCCTTGTGCAGCATCTTGCCGTTGTCGTACCACGCGCGGCCCATCTCGCCGCCGCCGCGCACGTGGGCGCACACCCACACCATGCCGCGGTCGAGCAAACTCAGCCGCGCAACGGAGAACCCGGGATCCGTGGACGCTTCGTACGAGCCGTAGCCGTACAGCAGCGCAGGTGCCGGGCCTTCGACGCCCTTGCGGCGCACCACCGAAATCGGCACCTGCTGCCCGTCCGCGGCGGTTGCCCACTCGCGGAAGGCCTCATACTCATCCGGGTCGTAGCCGCCCTCGACCTCTTTTTCCTTCAGCAGGGTCAGCTCGCCCGTCGCCACCGTGTAGTCCAGCACCTGCGAGGGCTGGGTGTAGGAGGAGTACCCGATGCGCACCACCGGGGCGTCCCACTCTGGGTTCCCGCCGAGGCCGACGGTGTAGAGCTCCTCGGAGAACTCCAGCTCCTTGAACTCCCCGAAGCCGCCGTCGAGCGACGCCACGGCCAGCCGCGGGATCCCGCCGCGCCGGTAGGCCATGAACATGAAGTCGCGGTAGGTGTCGATCGCCTCGACGCGCACGGTCTCGGAATGCTCGACCAGCACCGGCAGCTCCCGCAGGGGCGGCACAGCACCGACGGGTGTCGTCGCCACGCAGAAGTTTGCACCGTGGGCGTTGTGCGTGACCACCCACTGCTCTTCGCCGTCGACGACGCAGAAGTCCGGGTGGTACTCGATGCCGGCCTCGCGCTCCCACAGCACCTCGAACTCGCCGGTGGGATCCGCCATGTCAAGCACGCGGTACTCGGAGGTCAGCGACGACGACGCGATGATCATGAGGAAACGCTCGGCACGGTCCGCGCCCACGCCGACGCCAAACTTCTCGTCGGTTTCTTCGTACACCAGCACGTCTTCGGCAGCGGGCGTGCCCAGCTTATGGCGCCAGATCTGGTGGGGGCGCCAGGCGTCGTCGCAGCGGACGTAGAACAGGTAGTCCTCGCCCGCCCAGGTCGCACCGTAGAAGATCCCCTCGAGCTCGTCGTCGAGCAGCTCGCCGGTCTCCAAATTCTTAATCCGCAGGGTGAAGCGCTCGTCGCCCTCGGTATCGAAGGAGTACGCCAGCAGGCGCCCGGAGGTGGACACGGACGATGCCCCGAGCGCGAAGAACTCGTACCCGGCGGCGAGCTCGTTGACGTCCAGAAGCACCTGCTCCCCCGGCATGTCCTCGGTGACCTCAGGCGGGGTCCACGGGTCATCGGCGGTCGGGACGCGGCACGAGATGCCGTAGTCCTTGCCCTCGATCGTGCGGCCGTAGTACCACCAGTCGCCCTGGCGCTGCGGCACGGACATGTCGGTCTCTTTGACGCGGGACTTGATCTCGCCGTAGACCTCGTCCACCAGCCCGGACCAGGCGGAAGTCCGCTCCGACGTGTAGGCGTTTTCCGCCTCGAGATACCCAATGACCTCGGGGTTGTCCTTATCGCGCAGCCACTCGTAGTTGTCCACGAACTCGCGGCCGTGAAACTTCCGGACAATCGGGCGCTTGTCAGCTACGGGTGGGATCATGCATGCTCCCCCGGCCACTCGGAGAAGCGGCGGCCAGAAAGGCGCTCGTACGCCTCGATGTAGCGGTCGCGGGTGGCCTCCACGACGGAGCCCGGCAGCTCCGGCGGCGTGGTGCCTTCCTCCTGGTCCCACCCGGACTTCGGTCCGGTGAGCCAGTTGCGCACGTACTGCTTGTCAAAGCTGGGCTGGCTGCGGCCTTCCTCGTAGCTGTCGGCGGGCCAGTAGCGGGAAGAATCCGGCGTGAGCACCTCGTCGGCAAGCACGAGCTCGCCGTTTTCGTCCAGGCCGAACTCGAGCTTGGTGTCGGCGAGGATGATGCCCTTGGTCTCCGCGTAGTCGGCAGCGCGACGGTACACCTCGAGCGTGGCGTCCCGCAGACGCTCCGCAAGGTCCGCGCCGAGCTTGCCCGCCATGTGCTCGAAGGTGACGTTGATGTCGTGGTTGCCCTGCTCAGCCTTGGTTGCGGGGGTGAAGATCGGCTCGTCCAGCTTGGACGCTTCGGTCAGCCCCTCGGGCAGCTTCACGCCGCAGACGCGGCCGGTGGCATCGTATTCCTTCTTGCCGGAGCCGGTGAGGTAGCCGCGGGCGACGCACTCGAACGGCACCATGTCCAGCTTCTTCACCACCATCGCGCGGCCGAGGACGTCTTCGGGGATGCGCTCGTCGTCGATCGGGCCTGCCAGGTGGTTCGGCACGTCGGACAGCAGGTCGAAGAAGAACATGGAGGTGGCGGTGAGGATCCGCCCCTTGTCCGGGATCGCCGGTTCGAGGGAGAAGTCGAAGGCGGAGATGCGGTCTGTCGCGACCATGAGCAGGGTCTGCTCATCCACCTCGTAGATCTCGCGAACCTTGCCGCCGGAGATGTGTGAGTAATCTGAAAGCTCTGGACGCATGCGCGCTAGTATATGCGCCGTGAAAAACCGCGCTACCGTTGTCCTCCTCCCACTTCTTCTCGCAGCGTGCACCGCACCTTCGGAGTTCAGCGGGCAGATGCCGGAGTTTTATCCTTCGCGCGACGGCGCCACGTTCCGTTTTGGGCAGACCGCCAAGATCGTCACCGAGGACGTGCGCTACCACGTGCCGGTGCAGTGGGAAGTCACGGTGGATGAGCCCACCACCACCCGCGCGCCCCGCAGCGCCGAGCACGCCCGCTCCATCGTGTGCTTCCCCGTCAGCTTCACGCCGGTTGGCATCGGCGAGTTTCCCATGGATGTCACGGTTGCTTTGCCGGAGCTTTTGCCTATCGACGGCGACCTCGCCGCCAACGTGGCCGACCCGAATTACTGCGGCGACTGGGACATCACCGGCTACACCGGCGAGCTGGAAGAAAACCACACCTACACCGGCTTCGTGGCCTCCTGGGCGGGCAGCGCCGACCCGGGCATCATCGGCCGCGGCGTCGAGCTCAAATCCCGCGACGCCACCCTCACTTGGAAGTAGCTACAGGATGTCGCCCGGGGTGTAAGCGGCGGCCTGCGGATGCGCGTCGACAAGCTGTTGCACCCTCGCGAGCACCCGGTCCACCTGGGACTCGGCCGCGCCGATGAAAGCGTGGCGATCCGAAAGCGCCTCCTCCAACTGGGCCTGATCCAGCGGCAGGCGCTCGTCGGTGGCCAAACGCTCCACCAGGTTCTGCTCCGCGCCGCGCTCGCGCATGTCCAGCGCCATGGCCACCGCGTTTTCCTTGATCACCTCGTGCGCCGTCTCGCGGCCCACGCCGGCGCGCACGGACGCCATGAGGATGCGGGTGGTGGCCAGGAAAGGCAGGTAGCGGTCCAGTTCGCGGTTGATCATGGCCGGGAAGGCGCCGAACTCGTCGAGCACGGTGAGCATGGTCTCCAGCTGGCCGTCGATGGCGAAGAACGCGTCCGGCAGCGCCACGCGGCGCACCACGGAGCAGAACACGTCGCCCTCGTTCCACTGCTGGCCGGACAAATCCGCCACCATCGTGAGGTAGCCGCGCAAGATGACCTGGAAGCCGCCGACGCGCTCGCAGGAACGCGCGTTCATCTTGTGCGGCATTGCAGAAGAGCCAACCTGGCCTTCCTTGAAGCCCTCGGTGACGGTCTCGTTGCCGGCCATGAGCCTAATAGTGGTCGCCAGCGAGGACGGGCCCGCGCCCAGCTGCACCAGCGAGGACACGACGTCGAAGTCGAGGGAGCGCGGGTAAACCTGCCCCACCGAATCAAACACGCGGTCAAAGCCGAGGCCTTCGGCGATGCCCTGCTCGAGCTGGGACAGCTTCTTCTCGTCGCCGCCCATGAGGTCCAGCATGTCTTGCGCGGTGCCCATCGGACCTTTGATGCCGCGCAGCGGATACCGCTCCAACAGCTCATCAATGCGCTCGACCGCAACCAGGATCTCGTCGGCAGCGGAGGCGAAGCGCTTGCCCAGGGTGGTGGCCTGCGCCGCCACGTTGTGGGAACGGCCCGCCATGACCAGGGACTTGTACTCGCCGGCGCGGTTGCCCACGGCCTTCAGCAGCGCGATCGCCTTGTCGCGGGTGAGCTCGAGGGCGCGACGCACCTGCAGCTGCTCCACGTTCTCGGTGAGGTCGCGCGAGGTCATGCCCTTGTGGATTTCCTCGTGGCCCGCCAGCGCGTTGAACTCCTCGATGCGCGCCTTCACGTCGTGGCGCGTAACTTTCTCGCGCTCAGCGATGGATTCCAGGTCAACCTGGTCGATGACCTTCTCGTAGTCGTCGATCGCGCCCGGCTCCACAGAAACACCGAGCTCTTGCTGCGCTTTTAGCACCGCGATCCAGAGCTGGCGCTCCAGGATGATTTTGTGCTCCGGGGCCCACAGGGTGGCCATCTCCGGGGAGGCGTAACGGTTACTCAAAACATTCGCGTTATTCGGCTTCACGGCATTCATCATAGGGAGATGGCACCCTCGATCGCGGGACGGGCGATGTCCTTGCGGTAAAACGCCCCGGGAAGTTCAATCCCAGCCATGACCTCGTACGCCTCCGCCACGGCGTCCTCGAGCGTCGCACCCTGCCCGACGACGCCGAGCACACGGCCGCCAGACGCAACGTACTCGCCGTCCTCCAACGCAGTGCCGGCGTGCAGGACCTTTGTCGGATCGTCCAACGCCTCGCCGGTCACAACACCACCGGTCTTGGCGGCCTGCGGGTAGCCCTCGGCAGCCAGCACAACCATGGCGGCGAACCCGTCGCGCCACTGCAACGGCTCAACCTGGTCCAGGCGGCCTTCCGCGACGGCGAGCAGCACGTCCGCCAGCGAGGTCTCCAGAAGCGACAGCACCGCCTGAGTTTCCGGGTCGCCGAAGCGGGCGTTGAACTCCACCACTGCCGGGCCCTGCGGCCCCCAAGCAGCGCCGATGTACAAAAGCCCCTGGTACGGGGTCCCGCGGCGCACCATTTCTTCCGCTACCGGGCGCGCAATCGCATCCACGATGGTCTGCACCCCATCCTCCGGCAGCCACGGCAGCGGCGCGTACGCACCCATGCCACCGGTGTTGGGGCCCTCGTCGTTGTCGTAGGCGCGCTTGTGGTCCTGCGCGGGCAGCAGAGGCACCACCGTCTCGCCGTCCACCAGGCAGAATAGCGAGACCTCGGGGCCTTCCAAGAAGGATTCGAACAGCACCGGGTTGCCGGCCGCCAGCACCGCTTCCGCGTGCGCTTTCGCCTCGGCGCGGTCCTCGGTGACCACCACGCCTTTGCCGCCTGCCAGGCCGTCGTCTTTGACCACGTAGCGCGGGCCGTACTCGTCCAGCGCGGCCTCAACGTCTTCCGGCTTCTCAACGCGGGCCGCCGACGCGGTGAGCACCCCCGCCGCGGCCATCACGTCTTTGGCAAACGCCTTGGACCCCTCGAGCTGCGCCGCGGCCTTCGTCGGGCCGAACACCGGCACGCCCGCTTCAATGAGCGCGTCCGCCGCACCCGCTACCAGGGGCACCTCCGGGCCGATCACCACAAGCTCTGCGTTGGTCTCGCGGGCCAATTCAACGATGGCTTGGGGCGATGCGACGTCGACGGGACGTACCGTCGCTAAGCGGGACATGCCCGCGTTACCCGGTGCGACCGTGAGATCGTGGCCTTGCATTGCGTTGAGTAGGGCGTGTTCGCGGCCGCCCGAACCGATGACAAGGATGCGCATGGGGCCCAATTTACCGGTAGCGTCTGTAAGCATGAGCACCGTATTCAGCAAGATCATCGCAGGCGACATCCCGGGCCGCATCGTGTACCAGGACGACACTGTCGCGGCCTTCCTCACCATCGAGCCGGTCGCGTACGGCCACACGCTGGTCGTGCCGGTCGAGGAGATCGACAAGTGGACCGACATCCCGGCCGAGCTGTGGTCGCACATGAACGAGGTCGCCCAAAACATTGGCGCGGTCATCGTGGACAAGTTCGACGCGGAGCGCGCCGGCTACCTCATCGCCGGATTCGAGGTTCCGCATGCTCACATCCACGTCTTCCCCGCCAACGACATGTCGGGCTACACGCTGTCTAGCGCGATGCGCCACGACGAAACCGACGCAGCGAAGATGGACGCCGCCGCGGAAACCATCCGAGAAGCTCTTAAAGCGCAGGAAGCGAAATAGTAAACGTCGATCCCTCGCCCGGCGCGGTGGTCACTTTCACGGTGCCGCCGTGCGCCTCGATGAGGGATTTGGTGATGGCCAAGCCCAGCCCGGAACCGCCGGTGGCGCGGTTGCGGGAGGAGTCGGCGCGGTAGAAGCGCTCAAAGATGTGCTCCGCGTCCTTGGCTTCCATGCCGCAGCCGTTGTCGGCGACGTCGATGACCACTCGGTCGAGATTTTTGCGGATGGTCACGGTGACCTCCGCGTCCGGGCCCGCGTGTTTGTAGGCGTTGGTGATCAGGTTCACCAGTACCTGGTGCAGCCGGTCCGGGTCGCCGTTGACCTGGGTGATATCCGGGGTGTCCTTGATAACTTCAACGGAGCGGTCTGGGAACGCGGCGTCGACAGTGCTCTTCGCGGACAGCACCCACTCCAGCACGTCCATCGGCTTCTTCTCTAGGCGTGCACCTTCGGCGCGGGTGAGCGCCAGCAGGTCCTCCACCAGCAGCTGCATGCGGGCGGATTCTTCGTCAATTTTGCCCAGGACCATGTCCGGGTCGTTCGCCATGCCTTTGCGGTACAGCTCTGTGTAGCCGCGCACGCTGGTCAGCGGCGTGCGCAGCTCGTGCGAGGCGTCCCCGACGAAGCGGCGCATCTGTTCCTCCTGGGTGCGGGCGTTGTCCAGGGAGTCCTGCAGCTTGGACACCATCGTGTTCATCGCGTAAGACAGACTGCCCACTTCGGTTTCGCGCGGCCACGCGGGCACGCGGCTGTCCGTCTCACCGTTGGCGATTGCCAAAGCGGTGTTCTCCACGATCTTCAGCGGCGCAAGCGCACGGGCCACCATATAGTTGGCGGCCACGCCGATGCCGAACAGCGCCAGCACACCCACGCCAGCTTCCACCCAGGCGAGCGCGCGCAGCATCTTCGCCTCGGTTTCCAGCGACTTGGCCACGTACTGCACCGTGCCGTCGGACTGCTGGTGCGCCATCGCCCGCCACTTCACGCCTTGGCCTTTGTCGTCGACGGACGGGATGGTGGTTGGTTGGTCCAGGCGCTCCACCTTCGAGTAGTCCGGCGGGTTCACAGATCCCCTGCGCGGCACCAGCTGGTCGTAGCCGGGGTACAGGGTGGCCTGGTTGAACTCGCTGGGCAGGCTCAGGATGTTGAACTGCCAGGCGGGGGTTTGCTGCGCCCACGTCGCCATGCCTTCGCGCAGCTGGTCGTCTGCGCGGTCGAACAGGAAGTAGCGCATGACAAAGTAGATCAGCACCGAGCTCAGCGCGATGCCGATCGTCGATGCGGCCATCACCACCGCGACAAGCTGTCGCTTGAGCGGCTTTTTCGACGGCGCCGTTAACACCGAATAGGGCATGGGACTACTGGCGCGGGGTGCGCAGCACGTAGCCGACGCCGCGGACGGTGTGGATCAGCTGCACGTCGCCGGTGTCCACTTTGCGGCGAAGGTAGGAGATGTAAGACTCGACGACGTTGCCGTCGCCGCCGAAGTCGTAGTGCCACACGTTGTCCAGGATCTTCGCCTTGGACACCACGACCTCGGCGTTGAGCATGAGGTAGCGCAGCAGGTTGAACTCGGTGGGCGAAAGTTCCACGATCTCGCCGGCTTTGGTTACCTCGTGGGTGTCGTCGTTGAGCGTCAGGTCCGCGTAGCGCAGGGTGGTGTCTTCGTTGGCGTCTTCGCTGACGTTGCCGCGGCGCAGGATCACGCGCAGGCGGGTGATCACTTCTTCGAGAGAGAACGG
Organism: Corynebacterium sp. MSK008; assembly: GCF_030232585.1. Lineage (GTDB taxonomy): Bacteria > Actinomycetota > Actinomycetes > Mycobacteriales > Mycobacteriaceae > Corynebacterium. The sequence goes on from NZ_JASPJX010000004.1 coordinate 46,504, forward strand.
CTTGGTCACGTAGTCGTCCGCGCCGATGGTCAGGCCGTGGATGCGGTCTTCCACTGCATCCTTGGCGGTGAGGAAGAGCACCGGAGCATCCAAGCCTTCGGCGCGCAGTTTGCTCAGCAGCTCGAAGCCGTCCATTTCCGGCATCATCACGTCGAGGATGTAGGCGTCCGGCTTCCAGGAATGTGCGAGTTCGATGGCTGCGGGACCGGAGTTTGCGGTCTCCACCTCGAACCCTTGGAACTTCAGGGAAACAGTTAACAGCTCCACGATGTTCGGTTCGTCGTCGACGACGAGGACCTTCAGGTTCTGCGAGTTGTCTGCCATGTCAATCACTTTCCGTTTCGTTGCAACAAGATAGAGCGATTAAACCGCACGAGTCTGCACGTTTCCTGTACGTCCACTGAATGGCTCTCGCGGACTTCCCCCGAAATGCCTCCCCACAAAAGCGCCCCCAAAAAGAATTGGAGCTGGAGACGGGACTTGAACCCGCAACCTACGGTTTACAAGACCGTTGCGCTACCAATTGCGCCACTCCAGCAGTGAAGCAGAATCTTACACACGCCCCGCACCTGCGACACAACTGGCTAACCGTTAGTGTGAGCGTGTGGCAGAAGGTAACTCATTGTGGGAGAGGATCTCCGGCTCCCGGCAGCGCGTGGCAACGATTGACGAGGCCCGCACGTCTCCGCCGCCGTCCGTCCTCGCACCCATTAACCTGGCAGATCCGGCTGAGGTCGCGGCGGTGATGAACATCGCGGCGCGCATCGGGGAGATCCTCATTGCGAACGCGACGACGTCCGCGGATGCGGCGAAGCAGATCCATACGGTGTGCTCGTCTTATGGCCTGCACTACGTGCACGTGTCGATCACGGTGAACACGATCACGCTCAACACGATCATCGGCGTGGATCAGCGCACCCCGGTGAACGTGTTCCGTGTGGTCACGATGATCAGCGAGAACTACCACAAGCTGCAGGAAGTGGACCGCCTGATCCGCTCGATCCGTTCCGGCGCGACGCCGCCGGAGATGGCGGAGCGGATCCTCAACGACATCGACACCTCCCCGATCCCCCACCGCAACACCCGCAACCTCGCGGGCTGGACGGTGATGGGTTTCTTCGTGGCGATGCTGCTCGGCGGCGACCTTCTGATGATGACCGTCGGCGGCCTGACCGCGTTCCTCATCATGGGCTTCAACAAGCTACTTTCGCGCGGCGGCCTGCCCGCGTTTTTCCACAACGTCATCGGCGGCTTCCTTGCCACGGTCCCTGCGGCAATCACGTACGACTTCTCCGCGTCGATCGGCCGCACAATCGTGCCCAGTCAGCTCATTGCGACGGGCATCATCGTCCTTCTCGCGGGTTTGACGCTTGTGCAATCGCTTCTCGACGGCGTGACCGGCTCCCCCCTCAACGCTTCCGCCCGCTTCTTTTCCGCCATGCTGAACACCGGCGGCATCGTGGCCGGCGTGGCCAGCGGCGTGGCGGTATCAGAGATGGTGGGCATGCCCCTGCCGCCGATTGAGCTTCTCCCCGGCAGCGCCGCGTATTCGAACGCGTTGCTTACCGTGGTCGGCGGTGGCATGGCCGCAGCCGCGTTTGCCGTGTGCTGTTTCGCGGAGCGCGCCGCGATCATCTTGTCGTTTGTCACCGCCGCGCTCGGCTCCGCTTGCTACTACATCCTGCTCGCTCCGCTGGGCTTGGGCAGGCTGTCCGCAACCGCGGCCTGCGCCATCGTGGTGGGCCTCGTCGGTGGCCTGATCTCTCGCCGCTTCCTGATCAACCCGGTGATCACGGCTGTGGCCGGCGTGACCCCGTTTTTGCCCGGTTCGTGGATTTACCGCGGCATGTACGCGCTGATGAACGAGCAGCTTCTGCTTGGCATGATGAACTTGTTCACCGCTATCGGCACCTGCATGGCTTTGGCCGCGGGTGTGGTGTTCGGCGAGTGGGTTGCGCGCCGCATCCGCAGGCCGCAGCTGTATGTGCCGTATCAAGCGTTCAAACGCGCCGGCCGCTTCACCTTCGAGCAGCTGCTCAGGGTGCGGCGACGTCGGTAAGCTCATCGCGTAGGATGAAAGCCCTTGACGCCTGATGGAAGAAGGAGAACGTAGTGCCACCCAAGATCACCGATTCGCGCCCAACCGCTGAGGCGATGCACGCTGTTGAGGAGCAGACGGCTTCGGGTGCCCGTCGGATCGTGGCAACCTACGCCGAGGACTTCCTGGACGGCGTAACGCTGATGTCCATGTTGGGTGTTGCCCCGAAGGGCTTCGTGTACAAGCGTTACGTGGAGGATCTGGAGAAGGAGGCCGAGGAGGAAGCTCCGAAGAAGGCCACCAAGAAGAAGGCGACGAAGAAGAAGGCCACGAAGAAAAAGGCAAGCAAAAAGGCCACGAAGAAGAAGACCACGAAGAAGGCGTCCAAAAAGGCCACCAAGAAGTCGACGAAGAAGACTGCCAAGAAGGCCTAAATGGGGGACAACGAGTTCGTCGTTGTGGCGAACCGCCTGCCGGTGGACAAGGTGGGAGACTCTTACGAGGTCTCCCCTGGCGGCCTGGTCGCCGCCCTCGCCCCGGTTTTGCGCGCCCGTGAGGGGTGTTGGGTGGGGTGGCCCGGCAATATCGGGGAAACACTCGAGCCGTTCGAGTTCGGCGGCATCTCGCTTTTGCCGGTCTCCCTCGACCAGGACGATTTCGAGGGCTTTTACGAGGGTTTTTCCAACTCTGCGCTGTGGCCGCTCTACCACGACCTGATTGTCCAGCCGGAGTACAAGCAGGAATGGTGGGACCGCTACGTCGCAGTCAACCGCAAGTTCGCGGAGGCGACCGCTCACGCTGCTGCCGAGAACGCCACGGTGTGGGTGCAGGATTACCAGCTTCAGCTTGTCCCGGGGATGCTCAAGGCGATCCGTCCCGACGTGACCATCGGCTTTTTCCTGCACATCCCCTTCCCCGCCCCCGCGTTGTTCCAGCAGCTGCCGTGGCGCGAGGAGATCCTGGAGGGGTTGAAGGGCTGCGACCTGATCGGTTTTCAGCGCCACACCGATGAGGACAACTTCCGCCTGCTCACGGAGGACATCCGCACGGGCACTTTCCCTATTTCGATCGATTCGGGGGAGATCGCGACCGCGACAGACGAGCAGGTCAAAGCGTTACGCAGCGCCGTCGGCAGCCCGAGGCACCTGCTGCTCGGCGTGGACCGCCTGGACTACACGAAGGGTATTCTGCAGCGCCTGCTGGCCATCGAGTCGTTGCTGGAGGAGGGCAAGCTCTCCGACATCGCGTTTGTGCAGATTGCCACCCCGTCGCGTGAGCGCATTGAGCACTACCGCACTACCCGCAAGGATGTCGAGGAAGCGATCGGGCGCATCAACGGCCGCTTCGGCGAGGTGGGCCGTCCGATCGTGCACTACGTGCACCGCAGCGTGCCGAAAGAACACCTGGGCACCTTCTACGCCGCCGCGGACATCATGCTGGTCACCCCGTTCAAGGACGGCATGAATCTGGTGGCTAAGGAGTATGTGGCGGCCCACCCGGACGGGGACGGCGCGCTGGTGCTCTCCGAGTTCGCGGGTGCCGCCGTGGAGCTCGACCAGGCGTATTTGTGCAACCCGTTCGACCTGGAGTCCATCAAGGAGGCGATCCTCGAGGCCACCGACCCGGACACGACGCGCATGCGCCACATGCACGACTGGGTGATGGAGCACGATGTGGCCGCGTGGGCGAAATCGTTCCTGGAGGAGCTGTGAAGCGCGCTCTAGCAATCGTGCCACTGTTCGCCCTGGCCGCCTGCGCGCCCGCCCCCACGTGGCAGCTCGTCTCGCTGCGCACCAGCGAGGACCAGCCCGCCACTGAGACATCGGTTGCGCGCGTGCGTATCGACGACCAAAGGTTCACCGGCACCACCGGCTGCGCCGACGTGTCCGGCTCGTTCGAGGGCAAAGACACCATCACGCTGGAAAACATCACTCTCGGCGACCCGGGCGATTGCTCCGGCTGGGCCCGCTACACCCACGACCAGCTGGAACATCTCCTCACCGAGAACACGACCTTCCAGGTGTCCCGCCCCGCGGACTTCGAGATGATCCTCGTGGCAGAAACCGGCGAAACGCTAAGGCTGATGCGATGAGGCTGCTTGTTTGCCTGGATTTCGACGGCACCCTCGCCGAGCTGGATCCTGACCCGTACGCAGTGCGCATCCACCCAGATGCGGAAGTCGCCATCCGTCGTCTCGCCGCCATCCCAGAAACGGAAGTGGCCATCCTCACCGGCCGCCACATCGAGGGCATTAAACAGGTCCTGCCCGCAGACCTCCCAGTCACCCTGATCGGCTCCCACGGCGCGGAGCCGGGGCCACTACTTGGAAAAGAGGACCAAAATTACCTCGACCACATCGAAAACCAGCTAAAAACCTTCGCCACCGACGGCGCCTACGTGGAGGTCAAGCCCTATCAGCGCGTCCTCCATGTGGCGAAGGTGCAAAACCCCGACACCGCACAAGCCATCCTCGCCGCTGCAGACACCATCGACACCCATGGCCGCCCGAAAACGCACGGCCACAACGTCGTGGAGTTTTCCGCGGTGGAGATAACTAAGGGCACCTGGCTCAACGCCTACAAGCAGGCCTTCGACCGCACCATTTTCGCCGGCGACGACGACACGGACGAGCACGCGATGGCAGTGCTCGATGACACCGACCTCGGCATCAAGGTCGGCACAAAACCGTCGCGGGCCACCCGCCGGGTACCCGACGTCGACGCCATGGCACAATTGCTCACCCAACTCGCCGACGAAAGGGAAGCATGGAGCGCCACGCGCTAGTCCACCAGGGCCACGAGCGTCGCTGGATCGAGGTCGAAGGCACGACCAACGCCCTCCTTCTGGTCCTGCACGGCTCGCTGCAGTCCGGCAACGTGCTGCGCAACTTCACCGACCGCACCTTCGAGGGCCTCGGCCCCACCGTGGTCTACCCGGACGGCATCAAACACCACTTCAACGACCTGCGCGCGGGCTTCAACGAGGATGCGCGCCGCATGCGCATCGACGACGTCGGCTTTCTCACAAAACTTGTCGAGCACTACAACGCCGACACGGTCATCGGCTGCGGTTTCTCTAACGGCGGGCAGATGATCATGCGCCTGCTTTTCGACGCCCCAGGTCTGCTCACCGGCGCCGCCACCTTCGGCGCGTCGATGCCCACCGAAGACAACACGCTGACCACCGTCGATAACTACCAACCGACGAAGCTTCTGGCCGTCCAGGGCACGAAAGACAAGTTCGTGCCGTACGACGGCGGCGTGGCCGGTATCGGCGGCAACAACCGAGGAGAAACCCGTTCCGCACTCGACTCCGCCGAGTTCTTTGCGGAATTGAACGGGTGCGTCGGCCACGAAACGTCGATAAGCGAGAAGCTCCGCGTCGACGATTGGACCGGCGAGCACCCGGTCCGCCTCGTCTCCCTCGAAGGTGCCGGGCACATGGTGCCAGTAAACAAGGACCTCGACCCGCGGCTGGGCCACAACCCGAAGTCCCCGACCGGCGGGGAACTTATCCGCGAGTTCTTCTTTGCCTAGCAAACTCGCTTAGCACCACGCCCGCCGCGACGGAGGCGTTGAGGGATTCGACCCAGTCCTCCATGGGCACGGACATGATGACGTCGCAGTTCTCGCGCACCAGGCGCGAAATGCCCTTGCCTTCGGAACCAACGACGATGACCACGTTGTCGGTGGCCTGGTCGAAGGTGTCCAGGGTGTGCTCGCCGCCCGCATCGAGGCCGACCACGGTATAGCCGTTGTCCTGGAACTGCTTGACGGTGCGGGTCACGTTGGTCACCCGCGCCACCGGCAGCCGCGCCGCGGTGCCGGCGGACGTCCTCCACGCCACGCCTGTGACCTGCGCCGAGCGGCGCTCCGGGATGATCACGCCATTGCCCCCGAACGCCGCAGTCGAGCGGATCACCGCGCCGAGGTTGCGCGGATCCGTGATGTTGTCCAGCACCACGAACATGCCGGGGCCGTCCACAGATTCGAGCAGATCCTGGAAGTCCGCGTACTTGTACGGCTGGATCTTCAGGCCGACACCCTGGTGCATGCCGTTGCCAGTCATCGCGTCGAGCTGCTGGCGCGGCACCTCGTGCACCGGGATGCCCTTGGAGTTGGCCATTCCGACCGCCTCGCTGAGCCGCTCGTCGTGGCCGGTACCAGCCACCACGTACAGCGCCTCCGCCGGCACCTTCGCCTTCAGGCACTCCACCACCGGGTTGCGGCCGACTACCATGTCGGCGACCTCGCGGTCGTGGCGCCCCTGCGCGCGGCGCTGGCGGTCCAGCTTGCGCTGGTGCGCGGCGTGGTAGACGCGGTCTTCCGCCTTCGGGGTCGCGCCCTTGCCGCGCAGGCCGCGGCGGCGCTGCCCGCCGGAGCCCTTCGTGGGGCCTTTCTTGTTCTTCTTTTGCTTGTCGGGCCGCTCGTACGGTTTCGCCATGATTTACTCCTTCACCTGCCACTGCGGCCCGTCGGCCGTGTCGGTCACCTCGATGCCAGCCTCGGCCAACCTGTCGCGCACCTCATCGGCGGTCGCCCAGTCCTTCTCCGCGCGGGCGACCGCGCGCCGCTCCAGCTCGGCGCGCACCAGCACATCGAGCGCGTTGCTATTGCTTGTCGACGACGGCCACGCCCCCGGATCCACACCCAACACGGCCGCCATCGCACGCACCTGAGCCGCGATAGGGGCGGGATCCGAAGCCTTGTTGCCCTCGCGGACCAGGTTGTGGATCTCGGCGAGCGCCTTGGGCACGGAGAAGTCGTCGTTGAGCGCTTCTGCGAACCCGTCGGTCCAGGTCGTAGGCTCGGGCATGCCGGCGCGCTTGACAAATTCTTCGATGCGCCGGTAGCCGGCCGCCGCCTCCTGCAGCGCCTCCGGCGAGTACTCCAGCACGCTGCGGTAGTGGGCCGACCCCAGGTAGTAGCGCAGCTCCACCGGGCGGACCTGCTCGAGCATCGCGTCGATGGACAGCACGTTGCCGAGCGACTTCGACATCTTCTCGCCCGCCATGGTCACCCAGTGGTTGTGCATCCAGAAGCGCGCAAATCCATCGCCGGCGGCGTGCGACTGGGCCTGCTCGTTCTCGTGGTGCGGGAACTGCAGGTCCAATCCGCCGCCGTGGATGTCGAATTCGGAGCCGAGGTACCAGGTGGACATTGCCGAGCACTCCAGGTGCCAGCCGGGGCGGCCCGGGCCCCACGGGGTGGGCCAGCTCGGCTCGTCTGGCTTGGCGGCCTTCCACAGGGCGAAGTCAGGGTCGTCGCCCGTCATGTCCGCCAGCTTGTTGCCGGAGATCGAGCCGTAGTCTCCGCCGGCTTCCACCCAGGCGTTGACGTCGAAGTAGACGGAGCCGTCGCGGGTGTAGGCGAAGCCAGCGTCGATCAGCCTCTGCATGTAGTCGACCATCTGGGTGACGTGCCCGGTCGCGCGCGGCTCGACGGACGGCGGCAGCACCCCGAGGGTGTCGTATGCGCGGGTGAACTCGCGCTCGTACGTGGAGACCCACTCCCACCAGGGGCGGTTGTGCTCGCGCGCCTTGGTCAGGATCTTGTCGTCGATGTCCGTGACGTTGCGCACGAAGGCGACGTCGTAGTCGTTGGCCAAAAACCAGCGGCGGACGATGTCGAACGCGACACCCGAGCGCAAGTGCCCGATGTGCGGTTTGGCCTGCGGGGTGGCGCCGCACAGGTAGATCGAGACGTGGCCGGGACGGATCGGCTCGAAGTCGCGCAGCGTGCGGGTCTTGGTGTCGAAAATGCGTTGCTTCACAACACCGCAGTCTACAGCGACGACTCGTCCACCTTGAGCTCCGAGTAGCGTGCCTCGGGAACGCTGAACTCGTACGGTTTACCCACCGGCTCCCAGACCTGGTCCGCGCTGCATTTCACGTCCTGGGCGTCGCCGTCGAGCATGGTGAAGCCCCACACCAGCCTGCCCTGCTTCCCGGCGTCCAGGGTGTATGGGCCGACCACCTGGTTCAGCGACCAGCTGACCTGGTGCACGTAATTCCAGCCGTACGCGCGGGAGACGTTCTTCACCAGGTCGCCCTTCGGCGTGAAGGTGCCGGAAACCTCGAGGGTCTCAACCCGCTTTTCCTTCACGGTCTGCTCCACCGGAACCGGGCCTTCGGTGTCGTTGCCCACGCTCGCGGCGTCGGTCTGTTTGAACCAGCGGCGGGTCGCATCGACGTACGTATCTGTCATGCCCGGCGTGGCGCACCGGCTCCCCGGTGCGAGATCCTCGTTCCAGCGTTGCGGAAGCTCGAAGTCGTAGGACTGCGCGTTAGCGGGGGCAGCAAACAGCAGCGTTGCCGCCAGCGCAGGGATGACCCGTTTCATTTACGCACCCCAGTCGATGTTATCGCGGGTGCTCACGCGGACGTGGCGTTCCTTCGGCATCGTCGCGGTGAAGGTGTTGCCGGCTGCTTCCCAGGTGCCGTCTGCGCCGCACACGGTCTCCTGGCCCTTGAAGTCGGAGACGATCCAGCCGGCCTGCAGCACAGCAGTCTTGCCCGGGGCGATGTTGTACGGGCCGATCTTCTCGCCGACCTCGTAGGACTGCTCGTCCGTGTAGCTGGTGGAGAACGTGAACTGGATCAGCTTGGCCACGTCGAAGCTCAGGCCTGCGGTGACGTTCCAGGTCTTGGTCTTGGTTTCGGTGATCGAGCGGGTCACGGGCAGCGGCTCGTCGTTGTAGTTGGCCACGGTCCAGGTGCCGGCGGAGCCGTCGAAGTAGCTGCGGACGATTTCCACGGTCTGGCCACGGTCGCCTGGAACAGCACAAGAAGCGCCGATCGTGGTCGGGTTGGTTTCGTCGTAGGTGCGCTGCGGCAGGGCGTTGGCGGCCGGGGCGAGAGCGATAACGGCGGCGGTGGTGAGCAAAGCGATGGTGCGTTTCATGGTTGTTCCTTAGAGGTAGGTTTGGGTGGGTACGGGGAGGTTGCGGTACTCGTCCGGGGTGACGTCGATGACCCGCTCGGTTCCGTCCTTGCTGGTCACGGTGGCCTCCGCCCAGAAACCGGACGGTGCTGCCGACTGCGGGTGCGTGACCACGCGGGAGTACTTGCCGTCGCGGCCTGCGGAGATTTCGCTGTAGTTGATGCGCGTCATCGTGGTGCCGTACTCGACGCGGACTCGGTCGCCCGGCTTCAGGTCGATGGGTTTCAGCGGGGTGTTCACCGGCATGTAGGCGCGCTTGACCGCACCGACGGAGCTGAGCCAGCCTTCCGGCAGCCTGCCATCCTCGCCCATCCAGTTGAGGTACTGGTTGTTCTCCGCGCCGACGACGTAATCCGTCACGGGGCGGAAGGTGTAGTCACCCTTGGACCAGTTGAGGAAGTCCTGCGAGTACCCCGGCTTCCGGAAGGTCGGCGCCACCGCCTCGATGTCGTGCGGGTACCAGGCCTTGTCGCCCTCGCGTGCGGGCTCGTTCAGCTGCGGCCACTCCTCGTCGCGGCGGAAGGAAGCATCAGGCCTGACGACGGCGTCCCGCTCCCCCGCCACCTTCTCCAAGCTCGGACCAGAGGTGGCGGTGTACGTGTCGCCGGCAGGCCTCGAGTTTGCGCCCTCGGCACGGGCCGGGATTTCCATGGCCAGGTTGGACACGGAGCCGTCCGCCTTGATGATGTACGCGAACGCGTAGCGCTCCGCCGGGCCGGTGCCGCGGATGACGTTGGCGCCAGGGGCGTTGCGCAGCACGCCGTTGTCACAGGTGACGAACATGGAGATGAAGTCCTTCTCCAGCACGCCGTAATCCACGCGGAACGACTCACCCGGGCCGAGCTCGATCGGGCCGAAAGTCTCGCCCTCGATCCAGCCGTTGGACTCCTTCAGGCCGATATCGGTCTTCGCGGTGGTGTCCCAGCCACTCGGCAGCGCCGCCTTCGAGTTGGCCTCGATCTTGCGGTTCGTGCCCGTCTCCACCGTTGCCGTATAGGGCACGGTCTGGTCGGTGCGGTTGGTGAACTGGAGGGTGCCGTCCGCCAGGTAGCGGCGGGCGGTCTCGCCGTAGCGCCACTCGGGCGTGACACCGGCGCTGCACTCCGTATCCAGGTTCTCAATGGGGTACCCCTGCGGCATCGCCGGGACCGCCGCCGCGATGGGCGCGTGGGCCACCGCGACCGTTCCAAGCACCGCAGCGAGCGCTGTACGTATTTTTCGCATGCGCTCACGATAACCCTCCAACTTCCTGGCCGGAAGTTAAAACCGCAGGTAGGGAACTTTAGTTACGAAATAGGGAACTTTCGTTCCACCAACGCCGTCGCTATGGCCGCGCGACCCTCGCCCCTGCCGGTGAATCCCATGTGGTCCGTCGTCGTCGCCGAGACGGACACCGGGGCACCAAGGGCTTCCGAGAGGACCCGCTCCGCTTCCTCGCGCACCGGCGAGATCTTCGGGGTTTGGCCGATCAGTTGGGCGGAGACGTTGACGACGCTGTGACCGTGGGCGTCGAGAAGCTCTTTCAGCTCCTGCAGCAGTTGGGTACCTTTCACACCGTCATACTCCGGACGGCCGACGCCAACGAAGGAGCCAAGGTCGCCGAGGCCGGAGGCGGACAATACGGCGTCGACGATGACGTGGCTGACCACGTCGCCGTCCGAATGCCCCTCGCAGCCGTCCTGGCCTTCGTGGAGGATGCCGGCGATCCAGCATTCTTTCCCGGGTTGGATCTGGTGGGCGTCGAACGCCGTGCCTACTCGAAGATTTGTCATAGGTACGACGCTACTTCAGGCTCGCCGAAGTCGTAGTCGGAGTAGCGCTCCTGTAGCTCCTCGTATTCCGTCTCCTTCCATTGCCTTTCCAGTGCTGCGAGGACATTTAGGGTGTCCTCCGGCTCCTTTATGGGCGGGTAGTCGAACGTCATGCCGAACCTGTCCTCCATCGCGCGGATCGTGGCCATGCATGCGTCGTAGTCGAGGTCGTTTTCGTACTTCTCCACCGCGGAGTGGCAGCGGTTGTAAAACTCGGCACGGTCTTTGCGTTTCTGCCGCCGTTTCGCCAGCGTTGTCTTCCACCTCGGGTTCGTCGGCTGCAGATAGTCGGTGATGAACCCTTCCGGAGCCGAGACTTGGAAAGTGCCGTCCGAATGCAGCCACACTATTTCGCCGGTAACCGGATCGGGCACGTAGTAGACGCGGCGATCGGTCTTTAGGTTGTGGTGGTGCGCACAGAGGCTAAACAGGTTTGAGGCGGCGGTCTTGCCGCCTTCGTTGAAGGGGATGCGGTGGTCCAGCTGGCAGTTTTCGGCCTTCACGCTGCAGCCGGGCCAGAGGCACACCCCGTCTCGGGCCTGCACCAGCGCACGGATGGCGGCGATGGGCACGTACGCCTCAGTTTCGGCGTCTTCTGCTTCATCCAGGTCCACGACGTGGGGCGGGTTGTCCTCCAGCATCTGTTCCACTGCGGCGGTACCGTCCGCGTCGGTCCATCCGAAATTCGGGATGTAGTACGAGCTGCCCGGTGTCTTCGACGTGAACATGTAGAGCACGACCTTCGGCGTCGCACGAATCTCGCCGGTGAGGATGGCCTTGATTGCGTCATCCCTCGAGAGCTTGTGCTCGCGCGCCACCTGTTCGGTGAAACGCTCCATTAGGGCGACCGTGACGGGGTCGCCCTCCACATTCAGCCCGGCATCGCCGTCGTCTTGGCCGTAGAAGTGGCTGCGGCAGGTGCCGAACGGCAGATCCTTCTCCTTCTTCCTGTCCTTGATCTTCTTCTGGTTCGGCGCCAGGTCCGAATCGATGCGCTGGATCCGCTCGCGCAGGCGGCGACGCAGCGAGCTTGGCGACGGCAACTCCGCCCCCACACGTCGCGGCGTGAAAACCTTGACTAGGTACTCGTCCATGTCGGCGAGAATGTCTGGCGTGGCCAAGTGGTTGAGCCGGTTCAAGGTGGACTCGATGGCCGACAGGCGTCTCACGTCCAACCGGCGGGTCTCTTCCTGCAGCGCCCGTAGCTTCGGCAGATCAGCTAGCACCGAATACCCAAGAATCCCACTTTCAGCCCAACCCTGGCTCTCCCCTACGGCCATCGCAATCGAATAGGCCTCTAGTTCGAAGTCCTCCACTTCTACCAACGGCTTGGCGTAGCGGTGGAAGATCTGAAACTCCGCTTCCCGCATCGCCTGGCCTGCAGCGGCGATCGCACAGCCTTCCCGCTCCGTTGCAAATGTTCCGTTCACGTTTCACCCTCCTCTCGAAACTAATATCGAAATTAATGCCGACGCATGTCCCATGTCAAGGGTTTTCCAAAAGTTTTTTCGGATAAGTTTTCGATCCCACGATAAGACGAGATCTCCCCACGCGTACCTATAGCAAACGACCCCGACACGGGCCTTAAAGCGCGCCAACCACGCTTTCCGCCAACCGTAAATCCAGCGGGGTGGTGATCTTGAACGCCATGGGATCCCCCTCCACGGACACGACCGGAACACCGAACCACTCCATAAGGGAGGCGTCGTCGGTGGCGACGAACGCTGGCTTCTCGGCGAGGTACTTTTCGTTCGCCTCGCGCAGCATCCGCAGGTCAAAGCCCTGCGGCGTCTGGGCAGCGCGAAGCGCAGAACGGTCCAGGGTCTCTTCGACAATCTCCCCCGAAACCCGCTTCACCGTGTCCGCCACCGGCACCACGGGCACCACGGCAGGGGCGCCGCGAAGCACCGCGTCAACTACGCGCGAAACCATCGCCGCGGGGGTTAGCGCGCGGGCGGCGTCGTGGACGACCACGCAGGCGTCGTCAAGCGAAATTGCTTTGAGCGCCGCGAAGATGGAGTCCGCGCGCTCCGCACCCCCATGCACGAACCGGACCTCATAGCCGGCCAGAAGCTCGCGGGCGCGCGTTTCCATCGACGGGCTGACCACTACGACCACGTGGTCAACGACCTCGGTCATCGTCGCCACGGAGCGCTCCAGCAGCGTCCGGCCACCAAGTTCCACATAAGCCTTGGGCACTTCGGCACCCAGTCGGGTTCCCTGGCCGGCGGCGGCGACGACCGCCACAGTTTCGCGGCGCAATTTACTTGTCGTCGTCCTCGTCGTCGAAGGAGAGGTCGTCCAGATCCACCTCGTCATCGTCGTCGACCTGGCCCGGATCAACGGAGATGCCAGCCTTGACCTGCTCGTCGATGATGGCCTGGATCTGCTTGTCCATCTCGTCGACCTTCTTCTCGTCCACCGGCTCCGCCAGCGCAAGCTCGCCGACGAGAATCTGGCGCGCCTTGCCCAGCATGCGCTTCTCACCAGCGGAAAGGCCCTTACCCTGGTCGCGGCGCCAGAGGTCGCGGACCACCTCGGCGACCTTGTTGATGTCGCCGGACGCGAGGCGCTCCTGGTTGGCCTTGTAGCGGCGGGACCAGTTGCCCGCCTCCTCCACGTCGGTCTCGCGCAGCACGGAGAACACCTTCTGCAGGCCTTCCTCGTTGACCACGTCGCGCACACCGACAAGCTCGGAGTTCTTCACCGGGACGCGCACTTCAAGGTCCGAGTGGAGAATCTGCAGCACCAGGTAATCGAGCGTCTCCCCGCGCATCTCGCGCTGCTCGATGTCGGCGATGCGGGCCGCTCCGTGGTGCGGGTACACGACCACTTCTCCGACCTTGAATTCCATTGCGGCTCCTTGCGTCGTTGGGCGAAGTTCAGACCTCAACACCCTACCACCGAGCTTTTTGCTTATCGACGACCAAAGGTCGGCTCGCCCAATAGGGGGAGCAAGTGGGAAAACTTGCTGTGCAGACGCTAGAGTAATGCGGAGAAAACCCTCGAATGAGTTGATGATGGAGGACACCCCCGTGAAGTCCCTGAAGCGCGTCGCTGCCGCTGCCGTCGCCGGCTGCGCCACCCTGGCCCTCGTCGGCTGCTCCGCCGGCCAGATCACCCAGACCTCGAACCAGGTTGCGGCCGTTGACGGCGCAAGCGCCTCCACCGAGGACGGTTCCGTCGCCGTGCACGACGTGACCGTGGTGCTGGCAGAGGACGGCCAGGCCGCCCTGAAGTTCACTGCCACCAACCAGGACACCTCCATGAAGGACCACACCCTGAAGTCCGTGGAGGTGGACGGCAAGCCGGCGACCGTTTCCGGCACCTCCGCTATCGCCTACAACTGCGCGCTGGTCGCGGATTCCAAGGACGGCCTGGAGCGCATGCCGCAGGACAAGAACGACAACTGCATCGAGTACACCGCGACCACGCTGGCGAACGACGACTTCGCCTACGGCGGCAACGTGCCGGTGACCTTCAACTTCGACACCGGCTCCCTGGATGTCGTAGCCACTGTGTCGGCTCCGACCCTGGCTTCCGGCCAGGTCGACCGCGAGGTCTAATCTTCCTTCTTCCGAAACCGCTGGCTTGACCAGCGGTTTTTCCGTGTTCGAACACCGTGTCGGGGCCGTGTTATACGGTGTGGCGCATGGCAAAGAAACCCCGTGTGATCCACACCTGCACCGAGTGCGGCTACTCCTCCCCCAAGTGGCTCGGCCGCTGCCCCGAGTGCGGGTCCTGGGGCACGCTCCAAGAGGAGACGCCGGTTGCTTCGGGCCCGGTGAAGACGTCCTCGCTGACACCGTCCGCCCCTGCGAGCCCGATCACGAAGGTCGAGGCCGCGGCGACGAAGACGGTGAAGTCGGGCATCCGGGAGCTGGACCGCGTGCTCGGCTCCGGTGTAGTGCCCGGCTCCGTCGTGCTGATGGCGGGCGAGCCCGGCGTGGGCAAGTCCACGCTGTTGCTGGAGGTGGCGTCTCGCTGGGCGAAGCAGGGGCGCAAGGCGCTCTACGTCACTGCGGAGGAATCCGCGGGCCAGGTCCGCGCCCGCGCCGAGCGCACGGAGGCGCTGGTGGACACGCTGTATCTGGCCGCCGAGTCCAACCTGGACGTGGTGTTTGGGCACGTGGAGCAGCTGAAACCTTCGTTGCTGATTGTGGATTCGGTGCAGACCATGCACGCCGCCGGCGTCGAAGGCGTGGCCGGTGGCGTGGCGCAGTCGCGCGCGGTGACGGCGGCGCTGACCACGCTGGCCAAGACCACGAATATCCCGGTGCTGCTGGTGGGGCACGTGACCAAGGACGGCAACGTGGCCGGCCCGCGCGTGCTGGAGCACCTGGTGGACGTGGTGTTGAACTTTGAGGGGGACAGGCAGTCGTCGCTAAGAATGCTCCGGGGCATTAAGAACCGCTTCGGCGCCACTGACGAGGTCGGCTGCTTCGAGCAGACCTCCGGTGGCATCCGGGAGGTGCCGGATCCGTCCGGGCTGTTCCTGTCTCACCGCGGGAAGACGCCGGACGGCTCCGCGGTGACGGTGGCGATGGACGGTGTGCGCCCCATTCTCGCCGAGGTGCAGGCGCTGACCGTGGATCCGGTGAACAAGAGCCCGCGGCGCGTGGTCACCGGCCTGGATTTCAACCGGGTGCCGATGGTGCTGGCGGTGCTGCAGGCGCGCTGCGGGGAGCGCACCAACGACAAGGATGCGTACGTGGCCACCGTCGGCGGGGTGAAAATCACGGAGACGGCCACGGACCTCGCGGTCGCGTTGGCCACGTGGTCGAGCCTGCACGAAAAGCCACTGCCTGCGAAAACAGTGGTTGTGGGCGAGGTGGGGCTGGCCGGGGAGATCAGGCGCGTGCCCAACCTCGGCCGGCGCCTCCAAGAAGCGGCGCGCATGGGCTACACCGGCGCGATCGTGCCTGCCGGGGAGAAGCTGTCTATCGACGGTCTGACGGTCCGCCCCGTCTCCACCCTCGTGGAAGCGCTCTCCTTGCTACAGTAGGCGCCATGAAATCGGGGGAAATTCAGCGGGCTATTCATGTGCTCCGCGAACACACGGCAGATGCAAACCATGTTGTTGCAGTGATTGAGACGGCGACGTTTCTGTTGCGGGGAGGGCTGCACGACCAGGCGTTCGGCCTGGTCTCCGGCACCGAGCCGTTCATCGAGCATCCGGCGGAGGCGATGGACGCCCTCGGGGAATTCTTCGCCGTCGCGGCCGAGGCGGGGCTGGGGGAATATCCGCTCGTGCGGTTCACCTCCCCGCGATGGCCGGGCACGGACCCGCAGGTGGCGTCGCTGGCGAAGGCGTTCGGGGGACGGTGCAGGCAGGTCGAGGTGTCCTCCCTCGACCTGGCGGATTTTGCGGACACGGTGGTGTTTTCGTTGACGGCTCCAACTGGCGCGCACCTGCCGGAGCCGGACCAGCTGGTGGAGCAGGTGATGGTGCTGCAGGACCTGGACCTGGGCACGGAGCAGGCCCGCCAGATCTTCGACGCGGCCGGCGCGGTGGCGTTCCACCCGTCGCTGGACTACGTGGTGGTGTTCCAGTTGGCACTGTTGGCGGACGAAGCCCGGCGGCCACTGGACGCACTGGCGTTTCTGGATGCGCTGTCACGGTTGCCGGAGCGAATGTGCCCCGGCATGGAGGAAATAGATCTCGCGCTGGTCAAGGCCGGGAACTACATGGATTTGGGCGCCACGCGCGACGCCGCGGCGTGCCTGCTGCTGGACACCGCCGGCGCAGACCCAGACACCGCGCTGCGCCGGTATTCGCTAGTGATGCGCAGGCTGCTGCGCGCAGACGCGTTCGACGCCGCGCTGTACCTGGTCTCCCCCACCCGGGACATTGTGGACGCTGGCGAAGGGGAGCTCTGGTGGCGCTTGCAAGGTGCGTCGGCAGTGGCGCAGTGGGTCGCCTCCGCGGCCGATCCCGGGTTCGGGCAGCTGTGGCCGTCGGCGCGCGCCCGTCTTGAGCTCGCGTTTTCGGAGTATATGGAAAGCGGTGCGTTCGACGGTCTGGGTTCTCAGTACGTCGGCAATGTGGTCACCGCTCTGCAGAAAACACAGCGCGCGACGGAGGCGGTGGACCTGTCGTCGTGGGCACTGGCGGTCGCGGCGAAAACGGACAACCCGAAAGAGACCCTGTTTACGCTCTGCGACAACGCGGTGTCCCTGTTTTGCTGCGAGCGCTTCGAGGAATCCGCGATGGTGTTTGAGTCGGTGCACCAGCGGGCCCGTGAAGCCGACGACGCGGAGGCGATGGGGTGGGCCGTGAGCTACCTGCGCGACTTCGCAGTGTTCTCGGGCTCGCCCGCGTATTCGCAGGCGCTCGAGAGGCTTAGGTGATGTTGAAGGGGCTGGCGTCGGAGGCGTTGTCCCCGATCACGCCGTGCAGGAAGTAGGATCCAGCCTTCACTTCCGGGCGATTGTCGCACTGCCCCGGTTGCGATGCGGTGGCGGACCAGCGGGCCTCCCAGCGGCGCTTCTCGCCCGGCGCGAACTCGACGTTGCCTGCCGCGACCGGCGGGTAGCAGTCGGTGTCGGACCAGATGCGGTCGTTGGTGGCCATGTCGTAGACCTCGAAGCGCAGCAGGTCATCGTCCAGGTTGATCACGCAGTCGGCGTCGGTGGGGTTTTCCACCTCCATGTAGAACACCGGCTGGACCCCAACCGCATACGAGGGCTGGTTGCTGGAGGCGTGGATCTTCAAGTCAGCCAGCTCGCAGCTGCCCTTCTTCACCGGAGCGGCGGCGGTTTCCTCGCTGGGCTCGGTCGGTTCGGTGGGTTCCGCCGAAGAGGTCGTGCTTTCCTCCGAAAGCTGCACCGTCGGCTCGGTGGCCAGGGTGGTTGACGGGGCTTCTGCGGTGGTTTCGGTAATGTTTTCCGTCTCGTCCGTCTTTCCGCTGCGGGCGAACGCGGACAGCCCCCAGACCAAAAGCGCCACAACCACCAGCAGGATGACGAGTGCCGCCACGCGGCGGCGCATGTAGATCTCCGGAGGAAGTGGGCGCTGGTTCGACATGCCTATAACTTAATCGCCGAAGTTTTCGTAGGTGGTCTCGACACGGCCGTCGGACAGGCGGTATCTCGCACCGACAACCCCGACCGTCTTCTGCTCCAGCCCGGAAATGACGGATGGGATGCGCGCCACCAGGTGCTCCGCACCGTTGCGGGCGTGCGCCTGCTCCACCTGCTCGCCGCGGGTTTTCGCCTCGGCCACGGCCGGCGCGATCTTCTCCACGAACACACGCGTCAGCCCCGGAGGGATGTCGCCGGACTCGAGCGCGGAAACCGCGGCACCTACAGCACCGCACTTCTCGTGGGCGAGGAAGAGCACCAGATCCACCCCGAGGCCATCCACCGCGAACTCGACGGACGCCGACACCGCGGAGTCCACGCAGCCGCCGGCGGTGCGGATGACAAAGATGTCGCCGAATCCAGCGTCGAACAGCAGCTCCACGGGTACTCGGGAGTCGGAGCAGCCCACCACGCACACCGCGGGGTTCTGGCCCGAGGTGAGCTGCTGGCGGGTGGCTGGGTCGCGGCGCGGGTCCGCGGTGTTGCCGGTGGCGAAGCGCTCGTTGCCGGCTTGGAGCAGCTCCCACACCTCGCGGGGTGTGGTGGCGGCCTGGAGATCGGTTACGTCAGTCATGGCCACTATTGTTGCACGCATTGTGACGAAACTTCCCCCAAACAAGATCATCGATTGGTACCGGGCCAACGCCCGCGAGCTGCCGTGGCGTTCAGTTTCGGTTTCTCCGTGGGGTGTGCTGCTCAGCGAGGTGATGAGCCACCAAACCCAGGTCGAGCGCGTCGCTCCGATCTGGCAGGAATGGATGGGGCGATGGCCCACCCCGGCGGCGTTCGCGCAGGCGAGCACCTCCGAAGTTTTGCGTGCCTGGGGCAGCCTGGGCTACCCGCGCCGGGCTCTGCGTCTGAAGGAATGTGCGCAGGTCATCGTGGATGAGCACGGCGGGGAGGTGCCGGAGGACGTCGATAAGCTGCTGGCGCTTCCCGGCATCGGCGACTACACCGCGCGGGCGGTGGCGTGCTTCGCGTACGGCAAAAATGTGCCGGTTGTGGACACGAACGTGCGGCGCGTGGTCGCTCGGGTGGAGCGCGGCGAAGCGCTCGGGGCGCCCGGCAAGAAGGAAATCGAGCAGGTTGCGGCGCTGCTACCTGCGGAAAATGGCCCCGAGTTTTCTGTCGGGCTGATGGAGCTCGGCGCGCTCGTGTGCACGGCCCGGGCGCCGAAGTGCGAGGAATGTCCGGTGAGTGACGGATGCGCGTGGCTCGCAGCAGGCAGGCCTGAGGCCGAAGTGAAGAAGCGTGCTCAGCGCTTTGTCGGCACCGACCGCCAGGTGCGCGGCAAGATCATGCGGTTGTTGCGGGAGTCCGACAGCCCAGTGGAGCAAAAGCTTATCGACGACCTCTGGCACGACCCCGCACAGCTTTCCCGCGCGCTATTTTCCCTGCTCGAAGACGGTCTGGCCGAGCAGGACGAGAAGGGTTACTTCCACCTGCCGCGGTAGTGGAGCCCGCCGGGCAGCTTCACGTACACGCCGCCGCGGGAATTGAAGGTGACCGGCCCGATCTTCTTCGATGCGGACACGCCGGACTTGGAGTAGTTGAGCCAGCTGCCGTCGCTGATCTTTTGGCGCTTGCGGTACTGAATTCCCATGGACGGGAGCTTACACTGCTCCCCATGCGTAAACGGTGGTGTCTTTTTGCTGTCCCGCTCCTGATTTGTCCCTCTGCGCACGCTGAGGACTTGAGTGCGGAATCGTTGTCTTCCCTGTCGTCGGTTGGCTCGTCCGCCTTCGAGGTGATCGGTGACGCGTCGTCGCTTTCGTCTCTCCCAGAGCTGTCTTCGCAATCGCTTGACGGTGCGGCGGGCAACAACCCCGGCAAACTCGACGCGAAGAAGCGGGTGTTGGGGTCCAACGGCAAGCGCATCCGCTACACCTCCGTCAACGAGCGCGGCGAGAAAGTGCCGGTCACCGGCGCGCTGTACGACCGCCCGTTTGCGAAGGGCCTGATCGTTCTCGCTCCGGGCACGCGCGGCCTGGGCGACCAATGCGCGCCGTCGGCGGCATCGTCGATGCTGTCGTCCCTCGGCCCAGACGGCACGGTGAACATCAACTACGAGGTGCCAATGGTGCAGATGCTTCTCGACGACGGCTACCGCGTGGTAGTCACCGACTACATGGGCCTGGGCACCGACGGCCTGCACACCTACCTCAACCGCGTCGACCAGGGCCGGGCGGTGATTGACGCCGCCCGGGCCGTAGCCAAACGCGGCGAGAAGGTGGCGTTCTGGGGCTACTCGCAGGGCGGTGGCGCAGCTGCGGCGGCCGCGGAGCTCGTCGGCGACTACGCCCCGGAGCTCAACGTGGTGGGGACGTTTGCCGGCGCTCCCCCTGCCGACCCCCTAGGCGTGCTGCAGCAGGCGTCCGCGCCGATGCTCACCGCCGTGGCCGGTTTCGCCGCCGCGAGCTACTCGGAGACCTATCCCGAATTCCGCGAGGCTCTCGACGGGTATCTCACCGACGACGGCAAGGCCCTGCTAGAGGACCTGAAAACCTCGTGCGTGGTGGACGCCTCAAGGAACGCCCCGAAGATCGCCGGCGACATCTTCGTCGACGGCAAGACCTTCGCCGACATCGCGGAGGAAGACGAGCGCATCGGCAAATACCTCGAGCACAACAAGCTGGGCAAGGTGAAGCCGAACGCGCCGATCATGGTGCTGACCAACCCGGACGACGACCTTGTGCCGGAGCCGCAGGCCACCCAGCTGGCCGAGGACTACTGCGCAATCGGCGCGGACGTGGAGTACCGCCGCGTGGTGGTGCCGGGGTCGCCCACGCAGCCTTTGTCGTCCGGCCGCCGCGAGCTCACCCCGCGCGCGCCGGGCTCCGGCCACGCGCTGCCGCTGCTGCTGCAGACCGGCAACGTCTCGGACTGGCTGTCCGACCGTTTCAAGGGCAGGCCCATGAAACAGGTCTGCCCCTCCGACCACCCCGAGTATGAGGTGGTGGAGGGGCTCAACGCCGTGGAGATCACCGCGATCGTGTTCTCCACTCTCGGCGCCCTGGGCTTGTGGGCTTACGCTTACACCGGCTCGGGGCCGTTGCCCTCGTTGCCGTCTTTGCCCTCGCTGCCCTTCTGATCTTCCCGCTCGTCCGGGAACTCTGAGGCCTCGGATTCCGGCTGGGTGCGCTCCGGCTCGATGTCGCGGACTTCGTCCTCCGGCTCCACGTCGAAGGCCTCTGCCGGCAGCGGGCGCGGGCGCGGGGTGAAGGTGAACTTCGCGTCCGGCGCAGCCTTGCCGCGCTCCTTGCGCGCGGACTCGACGTCGCCGTCCCAGCCCTCGACATCCACGGTGATGATCTCGCCGGCGCCGATCTCGCCGAACAGGATCTTCTCCGACAGGATGTCCTCGATCTCGCGCTGGATCGTGCGACGCAGCGGGCGGGCGCCCAGCACCGGGTCGAAGCCGCGGACCGCGAGCAGGTTCTTCGCGTTCTCGGTCAGCTCGATGCCCATGTCCTGCGCGGCCAGGTTCTTGTCCACGCGGCCGATGAGCAGGTCCACCATCTTGACAATCTCGTCCTGGCTGAGCTGCTTGAACACCACGATCTCGTCGATGCGGTTCAGGAACTCCGGGCGGAAGTGTTTCTTCAGCTCGTCGTGGACCTTGCCCTTCATGCGCTCGTACTGCGCATCGGAATCCGCGGCGGTGTCGCCGGTGAAGCCCAGGCCGACCGGCTTGGAGATGTCAGAGGTGCCCAGGTTCGAGGTGAAGATCAGCACCGTGTTCTTGAAGTCCACATTGCGGCCCTGGCCGTCAGTGACGTGGCCTTCTTCGAGCACCTGGAGGAGCGTGTTGTAGATCTCCTTGTGCGCCTTCTCGATCTCGTCGAAAAGCACCACGCTAAACGGCTTGCGGCGCACCTTCTCGGTGAGCTGGCCGCCCTCCTCGTAGCCGACGTATCCCGGAGGGGCGCCGAAGAGGCGCGAGGCGGTGAAGCGGTCGTGGAACTCACCCATGTCCACCTGGATCAGGGAGTCGTCGTCGCCGAAGAGGAACTCGGCGAGCGCCTTGGACAGCTCTGTCTTACCCACACCGGACGGGCCAGCGAAGATGAAGGAGCCGGACGGACGGTTCGGGTCCTTCAGGCCGGCGCGGGTGCGGCGGATGGAGCGGGAGACTGCCTTGACTGCCTCGTCCTGGCCGATGATGCGCTTGTGCAGCTCATCTTCCATGTTGAGCAGGCGGTTCGACTCGCTCTCGGTGAGCTTGAACACCGGGATGCCGGTCCAGTTGGCCAGCACGTCCGCGATCTGGTCCTCGCCCACCTCGGCGATCTCCTCCAGATCGTCGGAGCGCCACTTCTTTTCCTTGGCGGAGCGCTCCTCCCCCAGCTTGCGCTCGGTGTCGCGCAGGCCGGCGGCTTTTTCGAAGTCCTGGGCGTCGATCGCCGCTTCCTTCTCCTTGCGCACCTCGGAGATGCGGTCGTCCACCTCGCGCAGGTCCTCCGGGGCGGTCATGCGCTTGATGCGCATGCGGGCACCGGCCTCGTCGAGAAGGTCGACGGCCTTGTCCGGCAGGAAGCGGTCGTTGATGTAGCGGTCCGACAGCGTCGCTGCCGCCTTGAGGGCGTCGTCGGTGTAGGACACGCGGTGGTGCGCCTCGTAGCGGTCGCGCAGACCCTTGAGGATCTGCACTGTGTCTTCCACGGACGGCTCGTCCACCTGCACAGGCTGGAAGCGACGCTCAAGGGCCGCATCCTTCTCAATGTGCTTGCGGTACTCCTCCAGCGTGGTCGCGCCGATGGTCTGGAGCTCGCCGCGCGCCAGCTTCGGCTTCAGCAGCGAAGCCGCGTCAATAGCGCCCTCTGCGGCACCCGCGCCGACGAGGGTGTGGATCTCGTCGATGAACAGGATGATGTCGCCGCGCTGGTTAATCTCCTTGAGTACCTTCTTCAGGCGCTCCTCAAAGTCGCCGCGGTAGCGGGAACCCGCCACCAGGGAGCCCAGGTCCAGGGAGTAGACCTGCTTGTCTTTCAGCGTCTCCGGGACCTTGCCGTTGGCGATGTCCAGGGCGAGG
The DNA here is from genome assembly GCF_030232585.1 of Corynebacterium sp. MSK008. GTDB lineage: Bacteria > Actinomycetota > Actinomycetes > Mycobacteriales > Mycobacteriaceae > Corynebacterium. Next base: position 69,409 of record NZ_JASPJX010000004.1, read on the forward strand.
CCCTCCACCACGGCGGTCTTACCCACACCGGGCTCACCGATGAGCACCGGGTTGTTCTTGGTGCGGCGCGACAGCACCTGCATGACGCGCTCGATCTCCTTGTCGCGGCCGACAACCGGGTCGAGCTTGCCCTCCTTCGCGGCCGCGGTGAGGTTGCGGCCGAACTGGTCCAGCACCAGCGAGTTGGAGCGCTCGCCGCCCTGCGGACCACCGCCGGCGCGCGGGCCTGCGCCTGCGCCCGCGAAGCCCGGCTGGCCCTGCTGCGGGGACTCCGGGTTCTGGCCCTCGCCGCCCTCGTAGCCGGACAGCAGCTGGATAACTTGCTGGCGCACGCGTGGCAGATCCGCGCCGAGCTTGATCAGCACCTGGGCTGCCACACCGTCGCCCTCACGGATGAGGCCGAGCAGCAGGAACTCGGTGCCGATGTACTTGTGGCCCATCTGCAGGCCCTCGCGCAGGGAGAGCTCCAGCACCTTCTTCGCGCGCGGGGTGAACGGGATGTGGCCGGTCACCGGCTGGGTGCCGTGGCCGATAATGTCGATGACCTCGCGGCGCACGTCGTCGAGGTTGATGCCCATGGACTCGAGCGCCTTCGCTGCGACGCCCTCGCCCTCCTTGATCAGGCCGAGCAGGATGTGCTCGGTGCCCATGTAATTGTGGTTGAGCTCGCGCGCCTCCTCCTGTGCAAGGACGATGACGCGACGGGCCCGGTCGGTAAACCGCTCGAACATGTGGCTGACCCCTTCTTTCCTAAATCAGTTGTTCACCACCATAACGCTGGGGTCCGACATCACTTCCCTGGTTTGTGCGCGCGTACCCGCATGGTCGTCGATAAGCGCAGGTGAGAGGCAATGTTCACCCTTAGCGAACAGGCCGAAAGTACACGTCTTCGTGGGCCTTGCATCCGGGGTTAAAAGGGTGCCCGCACGAGGGGCAGGACGCGCCGTATTCGGCATGCGTCATCATGCGCCCGCAAGCGCCGCACATCACGGAGGGCAATTGCCTATCGACGGGCACGAAACCGTGATCGGCCAACTCATCGTGGCACAGCGAGCAGGCCCACAATTTCTCACATTCGCCGCACGTGTTGGCAACGACGTCGCGCTCAGAGTGCCAGTGAGCGCAACGCCCTTGCCCATCGACGTCGATTCCGTGGATCACCATTAGTTCGCTGGGATGACGGAACCGTCGTACTTTTGCTGGATCCACTCTGAGGTTTCAGCGGAGGTCAGGTCCGCCGCGAGCGCGTCCATGCGCGGGTCTTCGGCGGCGTCGGCGTTTGCGACAAGGATGTTCACATACGGGTTGTTCTCCGGGCTTTCCGCAATGATGGAATCTTCCACCGGGTTCAGCCCCGCTTCCAGCGCGAAATTGGAAGAGGCGATCACGCCGTCAACAGAGTCGTCGGACAGGGACTGGATCACGATGGTGTCGTCGACCGGGACAATTTGGATGTCCTTCGGGTTTTCCGTGATGGACTGGAGGTTGATCTTGGACACGTTGGTCGGATCGATTTCCTGGTCCAGGCTAATCACACCGTTCGTCTCCAGCAGGATCAACGCGCGCGCAAGGTCCGACGGCGAGTTCGGAGTCGCTACCTTGGCGCCCTGCGGAAGCTTGTCGATGGAATCGATGCTGGTGGAATACATCCCCATCGGCTCGATGTGCACGCCAGCGACGTTCACCAGCGTCTCGCCGGTCTCATTTTCCCAGTCGTGCAGGTACGGCGGGTGCTGGTAGAAATTCGCGTCGGCCGAACCATTGGACACCGACATATTCGGATCCGGTCCGCCGGGCACGACTTTGATGTCCAGCTCGTAGTCCGGGTTCGCCTCGTCCACGTACCGCAGTATCTCAGCGTGCGGGGTGGCCGCAGCGAGCACGGTAATCGGCTTGTCGCTTCCAGATTCGGTCGAGCACGCGGCGGCACTCAAGCCCAGCGCTGTGGCTACCGCAGTTGCAGCAAATCGCTTCATGGGAACTTCCCTCCAAACAAAAATGGACTGTGCTGTCTATACAGATTAGACAGCACAGTTCATTTCCGGAAGATTTACTTACAGCAGATCCTTCAGCACCGGATCGGCGAGGTTCAGCACGGCCTCGCGGGCGCCTGCGGCGGTGCGGGCGTCGACGGCGAAGTTGGCCATCTGGCGGCAGGTGTCGAAGTCGTGCAGGCGCAGCGCGGCGCGCACGGCGTTGACCTTGCCCGGGGCCATCGACAGGGACTTCACGCCGAGACCCACCAGCACGAGTGCCATGAGCGGGTCGCCGCCCGCCTCGCCGCATACGCCGACCGGCTTGCCGGTGGCGTCGCCGCCGCGGCAGGTTTCGCGGATCATGGACAGCACCGCGGGCTGCCACGGCGACAGCAGCTCCGCCAGCTCGCCCTGCATGCGGTCCGCGGCCATCGTGTACTGCGAGAGGTCGTTGGTGCCAATGGAGGCGAAGTCCACCTCTTCCAGCACCTGCCAGGCGCGGATGGCGGCCGCCGGTGTTTCCACCATCACGCCGACTCTCTCCAGCCCGGTGCCGCGGGCGCGCTCGGCGAACCACTTGGCTTCCTCGACGGTGGCGACCATCGGGGCCATAACCCACAGCTCTGACTCGGGGACGTTGTGAGCTGCGTTTGCAAGCGCCTCCAGTTGGGTATCCAGGAGATCTTCGCGTGCCTGCGAGAGGCGCAGACCGCGGCGACCCAGCGCGGGGTTTTCTTCTTCGCCGAGGTCCGCGAACGACAGCGGTTTGTCCGCGCCGGCGTCCAAGGTGCGCACCACCACGCGGCGGTTGCCGAAGGCCTCGAGCACCTTCGTGTAGGTTTCGGTCTGCTCTTCCAGGCTGGGCGCTGCGTCGCGGTCGAGGAAGAGGAACTCGGAGCGGAACAGGCCGGAACCTTCGAGGTCGTAGCCCGCAGCCGTCTGCGCGTCTTCGGCGGTGCCGGTATTCGCTAGCAGCTTCACCTTGTAGCCGTCGCGGGTCGCGCCCTCGCCGGAGGAACCGGCCAGGGCTGCCGCGCGGCGGCGGGAGCGCTCCTCGAGTTCCTCCACGTCCGATGCGTTCGGCGCGACGATGACCTCGCCGACGCCGCCGTCGAGGGCGATCAGCGGTGCGTCGACAGTCGCCTCGGCGATGCCCTTGACCTGCACGGCGCACGGGATCCCCAGCTGCGCGGCCAGGATCGCGGTGTGCGAGGTCGCGCCGCCCGCCTCGGTGACGATGCCGAGGACGAAGTTTTTATCCAGCGTCGCCGTCTCCGCCGGCGCGAGGTCGTGCGCGATCAGGATGGACGGCTCGGTAAGGTCCGGGATCCCCGGCTCAGGCAGGCCCCGCAGGCGCGCGGTGGCGCGGTCGCGGATGTCGTAGAGGTCGGTGACTCGCTCGGCCATGTAGCCGCCGATCTTGCGCAGCTTGTTGGCGTAGAGCTCTACCGCGTCATGGATCGCCTTCGTCGGGCCGGCGCCTTTCTTCAGCTCCTTGTCGATGCCTCGGATGAGGCCCTTGTCGGTTGCCAGTCCTGCGGTCGCCTCCAACACGGCTTTCGCCGAGTCCGAGTTGGCGTGCTCGGCGCGTGCGGAAAGCGAAGCCGCGACGTCGTTAAGCACTGCGCGAATGCGCTCACTGTCGGCCTCCGGATCGGTGGAGGCGGGCTCGTGCTCGTCGATGCCCACTGCGGGCGTGACCACGGCGATCGGGCCGGACGCGGTGCCGGCCGAGACGCCGATGCCGTGCAGGACGGTGCGGTTAGACATTCGTGTTCACCTCAGTTGTGACCTCGAGAATAGGATCTCCGGCGACGACCGTGCCGTCCGCAACGTCACCCACGCCGCCGAGCTTCTTCGAGTTCACCACTGTAGTGATAACAGTCGTGTCCACGCCGTGACCGGCGATTGCGGCGAAATCAACCTCCGCCAGCGGGTCGCCCACGTTGACCATCTGCTTCTTCTCCGCCAGCGGGGTGAAACCCTCGCCGCCTAGCTTGACGGTGTCCACGCCGATGTGGACGAGCAGCTCCACGCCGCCATCGGTCTTGATGCCGTAGGCGTGGCCGGTCTTCGCCACGGAAATCACCTTGCCGGCCGCCGGGGCGACCACGGTGAGCTTGGCATTTTCGGGGGTGATGCCGACGGCCTGGCCGAGGGCTCCGGAGGCAAACGCGGCGTCCGACAGCGCTTCCATCGCGACAACCTCGCCGGCGATGGGCGCGAGCACGGTGGCATCCGCATTGCTTTCCGACGTCAGCTTCGCCGGGTCATCCGTGGCCGTGACTTCGTCCTCGACCAGCTCGGCCTCCTCGGCCTCGTCCGCATTGCGCGCGGCAGCGGCGCGGGCGAGCGCCTCCGCCTTCTCCTCCGGGGTGCGGTAGTCGGTGACAAGGATGATGAAGAACGCGGTGAAGAAGGCCACCGCGATGGCGATCATGTAGACCCACACCGGGTCGAACACGAACATGGTCGGGATGGAGGTGAAGACGAACGCGTTCGTCTTCACGCCACCGAACGGGGTACCCAGGATCGCGATAGTCAGGCCACCAGCGAAGCAGCCCACCAGCATGCGCGGGTAGATCTTCTTGTAGCGCAGGTGGATGCCGTAGAGCGACGGCTCGGAGATTCCGCCGAGCAGGCCTGCGGCGAGCGCGGAACCGGAGGTCTGGCGCATGAGCGGGTCGTGGTCGCGGATGGACAGCGCGAGCACCGCGGCGGTGGCGCCGAAGCAGGCGAAGTTCCACGCACCCATCGGGCCCTGGATGAAGTCGTAACCGAGGGTGTCAATGTTGACCAGCATCAGGGCGTTGAGTGGCCAGTGCAGGCCCAGCGGCACCAGGAATGGGTAGAGCATCGGAATCAGCAGGGCGAACACAAACGGCGCGTTGCTGTTCATCCAGGCCAGCCCGGTGCCGATCCACGCGCCAAGCAAGTAGCCGAACGGGCCGATGAGGAATGCGGTGACCGGGATCATCACCAGCAGCGTCAAAAACGGCACGAAGACCATGTGCACTGCGGATGGGATGATTTTCTGCAGCCCCTTATAAAGCAACGCAGCGACCGCGGCCATGATCAGCGGCACAAACACGTTGCCGTCGTAGCCGTTATGGATCATGGGCAGGCCGAAGACGTCGACAACATCGGTCGGCTCGCCGAAGAGCTCCACCACGCGCGCTTCGGGGTGGTCGGCCAACTCCATGAAGTTCGGGGTGAACAGCGCCAGCATGATCGCGGCCGGCACCCACGGGTCGATGTCGAGCCTCTTACCCGCGTTGTAGGCCACCGCCACCGGCAGGAAGAAGAACACGGAGCTCCACATGGCGTCCACGAACTGCCAACCTGGGCTCTTCACTTCGGCACGGAAGTCCACAAGGTGGAACGCGTCCAGCACAGCGGCGAACGCGATGATCAGGGAAGCCCCGAGCAGCACACCCAAAATGGGGCGGAAAGAATCGGAGAGGTACTCAAAGAAGGCGTCCAGCCAGGGCACCTTGCCCTTGGCCTTGTCGCGTTGCTGGGCTTTGAGGTCCTCGTTGGACACGTCGCGGCCGGCCAGCTCCGGCAGCTTGTTCATCGCGTTGTACACGGTGGCCACGTCGCCGCCGACGATGACCTGGTAATGGTTTCCGCCCTGCGGGACGGCACCCATGACCTTGGGATTTGCCTCGAGGTGGTCTTTGTCGGCCAGGGAAGCGTCGTAAAGCTCGAAGCGCAAACGCGTCGCGCAGTGCGTCATGGACGCGATGTTGTCCGCCCCGCCGACGCCGGCGAGGATATCGGCAGCCTGGTCCTGCAGGCTCGCCTTGGTGGTTGCCATGCTGGTGCTCCTTTCAACCACAATTGATTGATCGCACCAAACTTTAGTTGGTTATAACCACCACGCACAACTGCGGAGTTAGGCCTCCGGCTTCACCATCGGGAAGAGCACCGTCTCGCGGATACCCAGGCCGGTCAGGGCCATCAGCAGGCGGTCCACGCCCATGCCGCAACCGGCTGTCGGGGGCATGCCCTGCTCCATCGCGGCGAGGAAGTCCTCGTCGAGCTGCATCGCCTCGTCGTCGCCGGCGCTGGCCAGGCGGGCCTGGTCCTCGAAGCGCTCGCGCTGGATCACCGGGTCAACCAGCTCGGAGTAGCCGGTGGCCAGCTCGAAGCCGCGGACGTACAGGTCGAACTTCTCGGTCACGCCCTTTTTGCTTCGGTGGTCGCGAGTCAAAGGCGAGGTCTCCACCGGGAAGTTGACCACGAAGGTCGGCTCGTAGAGCTGGTCAGAGCACAGCTCCTCCCAGATCTCCTCCACCAGCTTCCCGTGCAGCCAACCGGCGTTCTCCGGCACCTTCAGGCCGATGGTTTCCGCGATGCCCTTCAGGGTGTCCACGTCGGTGTCGATGGTCACTTCCGGCTGGCCCGGGAACTTGCGCTGCAGCGCTTCGTTCAGGCTCGGGTACATCTCTAGGACCTTCCACTCGCCGCCGAAGTCGTACTCCGTGCCGTCCGCAAGCGTGACTTTCTGCGAACCGAAGACTTCCTCAGCGCAGAACTGCACAAGCCCCTTCATGGTGGCCGCGCCGTCCTTGTAGGTGCCCCACGCCTGGTAGGTCTCCAACATGGTGAACTCCGGGGAGTGGGAGGAATCCACGCCCTCGTTGCGGAAGTTCCTGTTGATCTCGAAGACGCGCTCAATGCCGCCGACCACAGCCCTCTTGAGGAAGAGCTCCGGCGCGATACGCAGGTACAGGTCGATGTCCAGCGCGTTGGAACGGGTGACAAACGGACGTGCCGCGGCGCCGCCGTGCAGCGTCTGCAGCATCGGCGTCTCAATCTCCACGAAGTCCAAGCCCGTGAGGTACTTGCGCACCGCCGCGATGACCTTGATGCGGGTCATGGCGTTGGTGCGCGCGTCCTCGCGCATGATCAGGTCGGTGTAGCGGCGGCGCACCCGCTGCTCTTCGTTCATGTCCGCGAACGCCACCGGCAGCGGGTTGAGCGCCTTGGACGCCATGTGCCAGGACTTCGCCATCACGGACAGCTCGCCGCGCTTGGAGGCGATCACGCGGCCGCGCACGGAGACAATGTCGCCCAGGTCCGTGTCGGCCTTCCACTGCGCAAGCGCTTCTTCGCCGACCTCAGCCAGGGAGAGCATGACCTGCAGCTGGGTGCCGTCGCCTTCCTGCAGGGTGGCGAAGCACAGCTTGCCGGTGTTGCGCTGGAACATAATGCGGCCGGCGACGGCCACCTCGTCCTGGGTCTCCTCGCCGGGCTCCAGCGTGCCGTCGTACTTAGCGCGCAGGTCTTTCAGAGACGTCGTGCGATCGACTTCGACGGGGTAGGCGTCCCGCCCTTCGTCGATAAGCCTCTGCCTCTTCTCCCTGCGGATTTGCTGCTGCTCTGAAAAGTCCTGCGTAGTCACGGCGAATAATCGTAGCTTATTCGCACACCGGGAGGTCCAGTCGCTGGTTCTCCGCGTCAAAACCGTTGACGACGAACAGGTACTCCGGCTTGTCCTGCGGCGTCATCACATACGCCGGCGGGTTCGCATCCGGCAGCTCGTAGGAGTAGATCGTGCACTCGCCGGAACCCAGCACCACAGCCTCGCTGGGGTCCGGCACAGCGTCGTCGCGGTCGGACTCAGAGGCGTACTGCACCACGGAGACTCCCAGCTCATCGTTGGCGCAGCGGATCTTGCCCACCTGGTCGATGTCCAGCGAACCCGGCTCGCAGTTAAGGTCCTTCCAGCCCTTCTGGCCCGCGCGCTCGGAAACAACCTTCGGGTAATCCTCCGCGATCTGCGCCTCCGCGCCGGCCCACTCCTCGCCGCGGTGGGTGCTCCAATACCACAGGGCGGCCAGCGCGATCAGCAGCAGCGCAAGGATGGCGATGATCCACGGCCACGGTGCCGTCTTCTTCTGCTTCGGCGGAGCCGAGCGTACGTAGTTGCCGTCGGTGCCGTAGGCGTAGGGCTCCGGCGGCTTGCGGTAACCGTCCTGCGGGCGCGGCGCCACGGACTGATCGGGCTTTTCAATGGCCACCTGCTCCGCCGGGGCGGTCTCCAGCACGCCGGCGCAGGTGCGTGCACCGGAGCGTGGTTCGTCCCCGGTCATCAGCGCGACCACGTTGGCGAACTTCTCCACGTTGCCCTTCGCTGCCACCTCGTCGCTTTGCGCCAGGTCGGTGCTCGGCCCCACTAGGGTGAGCTTGACCGGGGTGGTGGACCACTGCGGCTGCACCAACAGACGCTCCGGGGTGATGGAGCGCGAGACAAAGCCGGACAGGCCCTTCAGGTCGTAGTCGTCGATCGCCTCGGCCACCGGGGCGAGCAGGTCGCGCACCTCCTGCGGGGTAAACGTGGCGCCCTTCTCTGCAATCAGATCCGACAGCGGCGTGCCGGTGGGGGCTTCGCGCAGGACAAACAGCTTGCCGTCTTCCGTGGTGCCCACGCTGCGCGGCTGGAACGCACCCGGGTGTGCCGCCAGCGCAAGGCGCGAGTTCAAGGTGTTGACTTCCTCGCCGATCGTGGAATCCACAGGGGTGTTAAAGACCTCTACTTCAACACCGTGGCCGGTGTCGTCGGTGGCGGTGTAGAGCGTGGAGGTCTCGGTGCTCCCGGTTTGTTCAACCTGCTCCGGGGTGAAGGTGAACCCGAAGCGTTCTGCGAGCATTCCGGCGATGGTGGCGTTGGACATGCGCGAAAGTCTACCGGGTGTCACGCTTCGACGTGTTTGAAGCCGACCCCCAGCGGTAGCCCGACGTTGTCCGTCAGGCGCACCCCATCCAGATCCACCGCTCCCAAAAGCCGCGCGTCGCCCTCCTCGGGCGCCTCGCGCATGGCCAGGTCACGCAGCTCCAGGTACGCCGGCGTGACGCCAGCGGCCTCGAGGACACCTCGCGCGGTTTCCAGCACGGTGGTCTTTCCATGCTCCGCGGCGTGCGCCCCAGCTGTGAGTGCGGCCGAGAGCGCGAGAGCAGCATCCCGCTTATCGACGGCGACAAGCGCGTTCCTGTTCGACAGCGCCAAACCATCAGGCGTGCGCACTGTGGGCACGCTGCGGAGCTTGCACTCCATACGCAGGCCGGACACCGCGTACTGGGTTGCCACCAGCACCTCGAAGTCCTTCTCCCCCAGCACCACATCCGTGGCGTGGGTGGCGTTGATCGCTGCGAGGATCCGCGCAACTGCTGCTTGCGTGTGTTGCGGATCCTCCAGCGGCTCCACGCCGGAATCCACCCGCACGGTCGTGGCCAGCTCGCCGTGGAAGACCACGTCCACCTTCTCCCGGGCGAAGACCTCGGGGACCTCCTCGCCCGAGAACGTGACCACCACGTAGGAGCCGAGCAGCGACTTCGCAGCGCGGATGAGCTCCACGTGCCCGCCGTGGATGTCCGTGCCCAGCGGCACCACAACCACCGACTTGCCGATCTTGCGGAACGCCCGGCCGTAGGTAGCCAGCATCCGCTCGTCGGTGACCACCACTGCCTGGCCTGGTTCGAAAGCCATTTATCCTCCCTCGTATTTCTGAATTACCCACAACTCGGTGTCGGTGTCCTGCTCCAGCTCGCCGCGCCTGCGCACCAAATCCACGAACAGGCGGCGAACACCCGGATCCGGCAACGCGCCGACCAGCTTCTCCAGCTGCTGCGTGTCGTGGGCGTGTCGTGTCGCTGGCGGGGCCGACAGGAACTGCTGCGCCACCGCGTCGAACCCCGGCACTGCATCGGCGAGGATGGCCTGCGCGTCGTCGCGAATGACGGCCTCCATCGCCCGCAGCTCCTGGGCGGCGGCGATCGCGGGGCGTGCGTCGTCGTTAATGCGCAAGCTCACCCCGCCGATCTCCGCGATGAGCAGCCCCACCACCGTCTCGCCGAGCTCGTCGGCAGCCGAGGTCACCCACACGTTGTCGAAGATGTTGTGGGCGCACATGGTGATCGCCTGGGCGGTCTCCACGTCGTCCAGCAGCTGCTGGCCCTCGTCCAGCGCGGTGTGCAGAAACATCTGCCGCGGGCGGGCATGGTCCGCGAGGATTTCGCAGGCGGTGCGGATGTCGGCCGACGGGCCGTCGAGAAGCACGAGGTCCACGTGCGCGACCGCGCCGGGGTCATCGGCGATGTCCAGCGGACGCACGGTGTGGCCGGCGCGCTCGAAACGCTCCGCGAGCGGCGAGACGCCGAACACCGCCCCCACCAGCAGGCGAGGCGGCATCTACTTCCCCTGGCGAGCGAGCAGTTCGGCAACGGAAACCGCGCCCTCTCCCCGCTCATCGGCGCGGCGGCGGCCCGAACGGCGCTCAGGCTGCGGCTCGGGCGCTGGCTCTGGGGTGGGCTCGGGGGTTGGTTCCGGGGCGGGTTCTGCCTTCGCCTTTTCCGCCTCCCGCTCGCTGATCAGGTCGGACAGCGGGTTGCGCGCCGGGCGGGCGGACGGCTGGGTGCCGATGCGGCCCGCGATCGCGTCCGAGCTCGGCGCGCCGGTCGGGCGGGAGGGGCGCACGCGGCTGATCACTACGGTGTCGTCCGTGGACGGGCTGTGCGCCGGCTGCGGCTTCGGCTCCGGTTCTGGTTCTGGCTCTGGCTTCGACTCCAGCTCGCTGATGCGGCGTGCGCGAGCCTGCACAGCGGCGGGCTCGTACTCGAAGACGCGGCCGTTGAGCTCCTCCAGCTGGGCGCGCAGCGCCTGGATCTGCTCCTGCAGCTCGCGCAGTGTCTCCACATCCACGGAAGACCCGCTCGGCCGGGCTTCGAGCTCTTCCCGGTGGCGCTGCTCCTGCTCCTGGATGCGCTGCTCAGCGGCCGCGGCCTCAGACGCAGCGGCGTCGCGGTCACGGCGCACCTTGGAGTTGATCAGGATCCCGGCGGCACCAGCCCACAGCGCGAAGATCAGCGCGACTTTCAGCGCGTTGGCGGAGTTGGTGAACAGCATGACCACGGTGCCGATGACAGCGACCACAAAAGGCACGATGACCCACAGGCTCGCGCGGTCTGGGGACGCATTCTGGGCACTCATGCCCAACACTCTAGCTAACGCCTTGGCCCTCGTTGGGCGGCGACACCTCGCAGTTTTTCTCTAACCAGATTCCGGCCACGCACAGGGCGATTCCGCCCAGGGTGCCGGCGGCCAGCGGCGGGACGTCGCCAGGCGCCGCCTCGAGCACACCAAGTTTCGTCACCACAAAGCTCAGCGTGCCGCCGTACAGGCCGCCGAACACCGCGCCGGCCCAAGCGCTCGCCTTGCCGAAGACCATGAAATTCGCCGCCTGCATGGGGTTGAGCTGGCTGCGGTCCAGCCCAACCTTGCCTTCCTTGCGGCGCTTGCGCACCACCAGCGCAAGCCAGGCGGCGATGACTGCCATCACCCACAGCGACAGCGGCACCACCATGCTGAGCGATTCCAGCAGGTTATAGAACCGGCGCACCAGGATCACCGCCGCAGCCGCGCAGAACCCGGCGACGGCGATCAGACCTTCGTACGGCGTGCGCTTCATAGCTTGCGCACCCCCTGGTCCTCGAGGTTGTCGAGCAGCCCGCTTATCGACGCTCCGTTCAACCGCGCACCAGAATCCATCTCGAGCCAGGGTTCGAGCACAAACTGGCGCAAGTGCGCGCGCGGATGCGGAACGGTCAGCTCCGGGTCATCGCTGGCGTAGCCCTCAATCCAGATGATGTCCACGTCCAGCGTGCGCGGACCCCAGCGTTCTTCGCGGACGCGGTGCGCGCGCTGCTCCAGCTTTTGGCAGCGGGCCAGGAGTTCGTACGGGGTGTCGTCCACGTCCACCAGCAGGGACTGGTTGAGAAAGTCCGGCTGGTCCGTGTTTCCCCACGGCGCGGTGGCGTAGATGGAGCTCGCGACGAGGGTTTCGCCAGCGAACTCGTCGGCCACCGTCTGCAGGTGGGCGCGCGCGTCGCCCATGTTGGACCCGGAAGACAGCACGGCACGCATCGGCTACATCCGCTTCCGGGAGCGGCGGGCCACCACCGCGACGTCGTCGAACACCGCCGGGATCGGCGCGTGCGGCTTGTGCAGGGTGACCTCCACGGCGTGCAGCGCGTCGTAGCTGCGCATGGCGGTCTCTGCGATCTCCACCGCCACCGTCTCAATCAGCTGGCGCGGGGTGCCGGTGGCGATGTGCAACGCTGTTTCCGCCAGCTCAGCGTAGTTGACGGTCTGTGTCAGGTCGTCGTCCTTAGCCGCGCCCGCGAAGTCGAGCCAGCACGTAATGTCTAGAGAAAACGCCTGCCCGAACTCGGTTTCGTGGTCGAGCACGCCGTGGTTGGCGTGGAATGTCAGGCCTTTGAGTTCAATCCGGTCAGCCATTTTTCCACCTTTCTGCCACGTCCACCGCGTCGCGCGAGACGGCCACTTCGTGCACCCGCACGCACCAGGCCCCGGCTTGCGCGGCGAGGGCGGTGACTGCCGCGGTGGCGGGGTCGGCGTCGATAGGCGAGTGCTCCAGGCCGCGTTGCTGCCGGACTTCCATGAGGAAGCGCTTGCGCGACGCGCCCACGAGGATGGGGAACCCGCTCGCGATGAACTCCGGCAGCGCATTGAGTAGCGCCCAATTGTCCGCCGCGGTCTTGGCGAAGCCGAGGCCCGGGTCCAGGGTGATCTGGCTTTCGTCCACACCCGCAGCGGTCGCCTTATCGACGAGCTCCGCCAGCACCTCGTGCACATCCCCCACCACGTCCCCGCCGTGATCCGCCGACCCGGACGCGTTGACGAACGCGTCCGCCCGCCAGTGCATCAGGCACACCGGGAGCTGCGTCTCAGCCATCACGCGGTACATGTCGGCGTCGGCGAGGCCGCCGGAGACGTCGTTGATCAGGTCCACGCCCTCCTCGGCCGCAGCCTGGGCAGTGGCGGCGCGCATGGTGTCCACGGAGGTGCGGATCCCATCGGCATGCAGCGCCCGAATGACAGGCCGGATGCGCTCCGCTTCCACCTCCGCCGGGACACGGGTGGCGCCGGGGCGGGTGGATTCCGCGCCGACGTCAATAATGTCCGCGCCCAGGCGCACCAGCTCATGGGCGTGCGCGATGGCGTCGTCCGTAGCCAGCCACTTGCCGCCGTCCGAAAACGAATCCTCCGTGACATTGACAATGCCCATCACGCTCGTGCGCCCCGGCACGGTCAGATCGGCAACGGTAGTCATCTTCTATCCCCTAATCAGGCTCAGCACTTCCGCGCGCGAGGCCGCATTGTTCTGGAAGCCGCCGCGCACCGCCGAGGTGGTGGTGGTCGCGCCCGGCTTGCGGATCCCGCGCATGGCCATGCACAGGTGCTCGCACTCGATGACCACGATAACCGCAGAAGCATTGAGCTTATCGACGATCGCGTCCGCAATCTGGGCCGTCAACCGCTCCTGCACCTGCGGCCGCTTCGCGTACATGTCCGCCACCCGCGCCAACTTGGACAGACCGGTGACCTTGCCCTCCGGGCCCGGGATGTAGCCAATGTGCGCCTCGCCGTAGAACGGCACCAGGTGGTGCTCGCAGGTGGAGTAGATCGGGATGTCGCGCACCAGCACCAGCTCGCGGTGGTTCTCGGAGAACGACTTCTCCAGGTGCACCTTCGGGTCCTCGTGCAAGCCCGCGAAGACCTCCTCGTAGGCACGTGCGACGCGGGCTGGGGTTTCCACCAGGCCCTCGCGGTCCGGGTCTTCCCCGACCGCGATGAGCAACTCGCGCACGGCGGCCTCGGCGCGTTCGCGGTCGAACTTCGGGTTAGTCATCGTCCCTCCTGTGCTTCGGCGCGCGCTCCTCGCGCGGCAGCTCGGTGGTCTCCGCATCCGGGGTGGTCTCCGGCTCCGGGCCGCGGGTGGCGTGGTCCGGGCGCTCGTTTTCCGGCAGGCGGAAGCCGATCTGTTCTTTGTTATCCGTGGTACCCGCCGGGTAGTTGCGGGCACCCGGGTGCTGCTCTTGTTTCGGCGCAGGTGCGCCCTTATACGTCCAGCCCTCCGGGGGCTTCGGGCCACCGTACTGTGGCTCGTTGTGCTTTGGCTGCTGCCAGCGGGTCGAGCCCTTCTTCGGCGGTTGGTTTTGCTCCGCCTCGCGCTCTTTCCGGCGGCGCTCACGGGTGGCCTTGGACGCCTCCAGGATCGAGAAGCGCTTCGGCGGCTCCTCGCCGCGTTCCTTGGCAATCTCCACCGGGGTCTTCACCGGCTCGCGGTCCGCCTGGCGTCCGAAACGCGCGTCGTGGGCGGGCAGGGCCGGACGGGTCGGCTCGACGGTGTCGAAGATGGCTTCCAGATCGCCGCGGCGCAGCGTCTCCTTTTCCAGGAGCTTCGAGGCCAGTGTGTCCAGCTCGTCGCGGTAGCGCTCGAGGGTGGCGTAGGCGACCTTGTGCGCTTCGTCGAGAAGCATCTGCATCTCTTCGTCGATCTTGGCGGCCACCGCCGGCGAGTACTCCAGCGAGCCGCCGGCGCCGCGGCCGGAGAAGGGATCGCCCTGCTCTTGGCCGTACTTCACCGGGCCGAGCGCGGAGGTCATGCCGTACTCGGTGACCATCGCGCGCGCGATCTTGGTCGCCTGCTCGATGTCGTTGGACGCTCCCGTGGTCGGCGCGCCGAAGACCAGCTCCTCGGCAGAGCGGCCACCCATGGCAAAGACCATGCGGGCGAACAGCTCGTCGCGGGTGTACATGCCCTTGTCGTCCTCGTCGGCGGTCATGGCAAACCCGCCGGTGCGCCCGCGCGCGAGGATGGTCACCTTGTACACGCGCTCAATGTCTTTCAGCGCCCACGCGGCGAGGGTGTGGCCGCCCTCGTGGTAGGCGGTGACCTTCTTCTCGTGCTCGGAGATGACCTTGCTGGAGCGGCGCGGGCCGCCGATGACGCGGTCCGTGGCCTCCTCCAGCGCGTCCGCGGTGATGACGTTGCCGCCGATGCGGGCCGTCAGCAGCGCGGCCTCGTTGAGCACGTTGGCCAAATCCGCACCGGACATGCCGGCGGTGCGCTTGGCCAAAGCGTCGAGCGAGACGTCGTCTGCGAGCGGCTTGTTCTTGGCGTGCACCTTGAGAATCTGCGCGCGACCTGCGATATCCGGGTTGGTCACCGGGATCTGGCGGTCGAAGCGGCCAGGGCGCAGCAGTGCCGGGTCCAGGATGTCGGGGCGGTTCGTCGCCGCGATGAGGATGACACCTTCGCGGCCGGAGAACCCGTCCATTTCCACCAGCAGCTGGTTCAGGGTCTGCTCGCGCTCGTCGTGGCCGCCGCCCATGCCGGAGCCGCGCTGGCGGCCCACCGCGTCGATCTCGTCGACGAAGATGATGCACGGGCTGTTCTCGCGCGCCTGCTTAAACAGGTCGCGCACACGGGAGGCGCCCACGCCGACGAACATTTCCACGAAGTCGGAACCAGAGATGGTGTAGAACGGCACGCCCGCCTCGCCTGCCACGGCGCGTGCGAGCAGCGTTTTACCGGTGCCGGGCGGGCCGTAGAGCAGCACGCCGCGCGGGATCTTCGCGCCGAGTTCCTCGTACACGGTCGGGTCGGTGAGGAAGTCCACCACCTCGTGCAGCTCGTCCACCGCCTCGTCGGCGCCGGCGACATCCGCGAACGTGTTGGTCGGGTTGTCCTTAGTCAGCTGCTTCGCCTTCGAGCCGCCGATGCCGAATGGCCCGCCGCCGCCCGCCTGCATGCGGTACATGAAGTAGAAAATCAGGCCGAACACCAGGATCATCGGCAGCATGAAGCCGAGCATGGACATCAGGAAGGATTCCTGCGTCACGTTCGTCTCGTACTTGTCCGCGCCGGATTCGCGCACCGCGCCGAAAATCTCCGGGGTGGTGCGTGCCGGGTACTGGGCGGCAATCGCCTCGATACCCTCGCGCTCGTCCACGGTGATCGGTTCGCGCAGGTCTATGCGCACGCGCTGCTCGCGGTCGTCGATCTGCACCTCTTCCGCGTTGTGGTTCTGCAGCTGTTCAAGCGCCACAGAGGTGTCCACACGCTGGTAGGCGCGGGAATCGTCCCCGATCAACGTGAGCAGATAGAGGACGATCAGCGCGATGGCGCCAATGACGCCCCACCGCAAAACCTTTTTATTTTTGCTCATAAACCTTTGTTCTAGTCAGCGTCCGAGTACACGCGCGGGTGCAGCGTGCCCACATACGGCAGGTCCCTGTAACGCTCGGCGTAATCCAGGCCGTAGCCGATGACGAACTCGTTGGGAATATCGAAGCCGATGTCCAGCAGATCAATCTTGGCCGTCTGCACTTCCGGCTTGCGCAGAAGAGTAACGACTTCGAGGCTCTTCGGGTTCCGGTTGCGCAGATTCCGCAGCAGCCAGGACAGGGTCAGGCCGGAGTCGATGATGTCTTCCACCACGAGCACGTCGCGGCCGGCGATCTCCTTGTCCAGGTCTTTCAAGATGCGCACCACGCCGGAGCTCGTGGTGGAGTTGCCGTAGGACGACACGGCCATGAACTCCATCTCCGCCGGGATGGTCAGCTTGCGCGCGAAGTCGGTGAGGAAGAACACCGCACCCTTGAGCACGCACACCAGGATCAGGTCTTCGTCCGAGTCGCGGTACTTCTCCGAGACCATGTCCGCCAGCTCCTGGATGCGCTCCTGGAGCACATCTTCGGGGATCAGAATCGCCTCGACGTCATCGCCGTAGCGGTTCGCAGGGACGTCGAAGTCCTTCTTGTCGAGCAACTCGGTCATGGGCTGGCCCTTCCCTTTCGCGGTCTTAGCGCTTCAGTTTGCGTTTACGTGCGCGTAACTTCCACATCTTGCCACCTGCCAGGCGGTAGGTACAACCATCTGCGGGGTTCGGGTCCCGATCAGTTCAGCCCGGCCTCATCGTCGCTGAGCGCTGCGCCATCGAAGAGCCCGTCGCAGTCTTCTAGGATGCCCCCTTCAATGCCGTGCGCGCTTTGAAACTCACGGAGGTCGCGTACCGTTCGCCAGTTTCCGCTCGTTATTGTCTCGCCCATCCGGCACCTCCCGTGTGTTTACGGAAACCGTAGACACGGCAGGGGTCATTCCACAAGGGCCGATTTTCCGCCCTCGCGCACTACCGCTCGCCCGCCCGCAACAGCGGTCTTCTGTTGCAATCCGCGTAGTTACATGCGATGATTGCCAACAGGATTTCCGAGAGAGACTCCGCTGGTTCATGACCTAGAATTCCACGAAAGAGGGAGACTCGGGTTCGATTCCCGGCCCACGTAAGTGGTGTAGCTCAATGGCAGAGCCCCTCTTTTCTTATATCCACCGTGGAATCGTCCAATACCCACCAGCTACTGCTGCCGTTTGCAACTGAGCTGGCGTGATCTGCACTGGTGCGTAATTGTGACGGACGAACCCTTTCAGTGAACGAGCCCAGCTACTCGAATTTTTGGGCGCATTTGTACCACTCGCAAAATGCTCCACCGCAATCTCCGCCCATTTTTCTGCGGATACTGCGGAACCAAGTGCAGCATTCACGCTTATCGCCAACGATTTGTTAACTCCGAAGCTCAAAACAAGTTCCCCCGAGTTAAGTCGCAGTCCCCCATCGCTCGTCAGGACATTGTTCGGTGAGTGCCCAGCCACTTTCTCCCAGTAACTTTCGGCGTCCGCCGGCAAGGATTGCAAACGGTTCAGCAGAGATGGGGAATACTCACCGTTGCGGTGAATTACTCCATTTCTAATCAGACGTAGGGCGTGGAATAACTCAAGCATTCCCGAAGGACCTGTAAGAGCACCAGTCCCACATGAAGCGGCAAAAACCTCATGCATGTTCGCCATCTTGATTGGCGGATTTAGCTCCCCGTCCGAACCGCGTATCGCTATCCCATCCTGTCGGAGCAGATCCAATGCAGACTTCATGTACGCCTCCTGCAACGCAAGCACATACGGAATCCCGATGCGTGCGAGGTGCGCTTCCGCTTCCTGAAGGTTGCGTTGAGCTACGTCGGACCGAAGGTTGAACCTCTCGATATGACTAACACGGGGAAAAATTTCCCTCAGTGTCTGATCCGACCCCGCCGTGAGGTTGAGTGTATTTGCAGCAAGCTGGGAACCTGCGAGTAATGCCATCATCGCAGTGTTCATATCCTGACGTTGCTGTTTGAATTTCAGGTAATCGGGATACCTGATCTCCCCCTGCGCCATTTCGCCCCCAACTCTTTATGTTTCGGGTCCCAAGATAGCCAGCCGTCCGCCCTCGCGCACTACCGCGCGCCCGCCCGCGACAGCCACGGGCCCCTGCCCATGCCAATCGACGACCAAGGCTTCCACCGCGTCGAGCTGGTCCCCTTGCACCGGAACCCCCTCCTCCAAGAGCCATGCAGCTAATCGACGCCTCCGGATCGGCCCCGCATCTTCCGCCAACTCCGCGCAGGAGGTGGTCGGCGCGAGGTCGGTAAGTGACTCGATCAGTTCCTCGTCCGCCGCGATCCGGTCAGCGGTGGCGGCGATCGCCGGCACGGCATCGCCGCCGAGCAGCTCGCTGAGCAGCGGCAGCACCCGCCTTCGCACCGCCACGCGGCGGAAGGCCGGGTCCGCGTTCATCGGGTCGTGCCACGGCTCGAGCCCGAGCTCCTCGCAGGCGCCGACGGTGTCCGCGCGGCGGATGCCTAGAAACGGCCGGACGACGCGCCCGTTGCGCGGGGCCATGCCGGATGGGTTGCCGCGCAGCGCGCCGAGCAGGAGCGTTTCCGCCTGGTCATCCGCGGTGTGGCCGACCCAGACGTCAACCCCGTACGACAGCAGCGCCTCGTACCTGGCGCTGCGCGCGGCGGCCTCCAGGTTGCCCGGAGTTACATCAACGCCGACGATCTCCGCCGCGAGACCGAAAGCTTGAACCGTTTGCGCTGCCCGCTCGGCCACTGCTGCCGACCCGTCTTGGAGTCCGTGGTCCACCACCACGCAGCGGACATCTTTGTTCTCTGCCGCTGCCGCGGCGGCCAAGGCCAGCGAGTCGGGCCCGCCGGACAGTCCGATGATGGCGGGGCCGTCGAAGGGGCGGAGCGCTCGTCGACAGGCAAGAAAGTGCGGCGAGCGGCGCGGCCAGAACGGCTCCATCAGAACTCGCGCAGCGCGGAGGTGAACTCGTCCATGGCGCGGCGCGCGGCGAGGACGTCGGCGTCGTTGCAGATCAGCGCGAACGTGTAGACGTTGCCGTTCACGCTGGTCACGGTGCCGGCCAGCGACGCCGTGCCGTCGAGCGTGCCGGTCTTCGCGCGCACCCAGCCGCGGCCCGGAAGGTCGCTGTAGCGGTCCAAGAGCGTGCCCTCGCCGGCGGCCACCGGCAGCGCGGAAAGCAGGGGGCGCAGCTCGGGCATGGAGGTGGCGTCGTATAGCACCGCGTCCAAAAGCTTCGGCGCGATGAGATTGTCCGCGGACAGCCCGGAGTTGTCGCGCAGCACGAGCCCGGCGGTGTTGAAGCCGCGCTCCTCCAGCACGCTCAGGGTCGCCCCCGGCGCGTCCGTGGTGCCGCGCGCCAGCGCCACTTCGCGACCGATGGCCTCGGCGTAGACGTTGTCGGAGTTCTTCATCATCAGCTCGAGGCGCTCCACCAGCGTCGGCGACTCCACTGCGGCAACAACCTCGCCGTCACCTTCGCCTAAAGCGACGTTTTGCGCGCCGACGCGCTCCGCCAGCGCCTGCGCCACCTCGAGCGCCGGGGCGTGGGAACGGGCCACGTCGCCGGAGGTCTCGCCGCCCAAGCGCCCACCGGAAAGCATCGCCGGCTGCAGGGGGGCGACGAACCCGCCGTCGATGTCTAGCGGGTCCCAGCCCGGCATCAGCTCCGGCATACCTTCCCACGCGGAGGTGTCGACGAGCACCGTGTCGGCTTCGCCCACCTGCTCCGCCAGCTCGTCCATGGCCTCGGCGTTCAGCCACACGTCGCCGGCTGCCTTGATCACCACTTCCCCCGGGTTCGCGCCGCGCACCACCTCGGTGGTGATGCGGTCCTGCGCGCCCAGGCTGAGCAGTGCCGCCGACGCGGTGAGCACCTTCGTCACGCTCGCCGGCTTCAGCGCTTCGTCGGAGGCGCGGTCGAACACCGCCTCGCCGCTGCTCGCCTGCGTGACGTGGCCGTGGATTACGCCCAGGTCAGGGTTGTCGGCAAGTGTTGCCAGGGTGGTTCTCAGCGAAGTGTCGTCGATAGGCGAAGGCTCCGCGGGCTCCAACGCGGTCGGGGCCGACTGCAGCTGGTACGGCGGCGCGTGCGTGATATCGGAGAGCTGCTCGTGCGCCGCGATGCCGAAGCCCGCGACACCGCCGACCGCAGCGAGCGCGACGGCGCCTGCGACCCAAGTCCATACCTTCATCGGCCAAAATGGTAGCCGAAGTATGATGGCGTGCGGACATTCACCAAATTCAGGCACCGAACAAAGGAGAAGTAATGGCTATCGAGGTCATCATCGAGATCCCCAAGGGCTCCCGCAACAAGTACGAGGTCGACCACGAGACCGGTCGCGTCTTCCTCGACCGCTACCTGTTCACCCCGATGGCGTACCCGGCGGACTACGGCTTCATCGACAACACCCTTGCCGACGACGGCGACCCGCTCGACGCCCTCGTGATCACCCCGGAGCCCGTCTTCCCGGGTGTCACCGTGATCGCGCGCCCGATCGGCGTGTTCAAGATGACCGACGAGGCCGGCGGCGACGACAAGCTGCTCTGCGTCATCGACGACGTGCGCTACGAGAACTACCAGGACATCTCCGACGTCTCCGACTTTGTCAAGGACGAGATCGAGCACTTCTTCGTGCACTACAAGGACCTGGAGCCGAACAAGGAAGTAACCGGCTCCGGCTGGGGGGACAAGGCTGAGGCCGAGGCGATCCTGCAGGCAGCTTTGGACGAGTTCAAGCGCGTGGGCGACAACTCCCGCGAGGGCCTCGAGGCCGAGAAGGAAGCCAAGACCGTCAACTAACTTGCCTATCGACGGCTAAAGCCGGGCCCGCTCTCATGCGCTGGCCCGGCTTTTGCTTTGGGCGGGCGCGGGGGCCGTGTGGGCTGCGTGGTTCGCCCGCGTCTCGGCTGTCCGTGCCCGCGTCTCCGAATCTGCTAGTTCACCCTGAGGCCCAACTAGCAGATCAAGTGTCCAACTTTCCGTCTTCCCAGGTGGTGTTGAAAAAGCTTTCCGGTAACGGCTTGATCTGCTAGTTCGCCGCGGGACCAGACCCGGACGAACTAGCAGATCAGCGTTGCCCCGCACGGCGGTCCGCTGTACGCCCCTGCACTTCTGCTTAGATCAAGCCGTTCATGTACGCCCAGCCGGCAGCACCCAAAGCGGCGAGGAGCACCACGACAATCGGGATGACAATCCCGGCGACGGAAGAGCCACCAGCACCCTGCGCGTCGTCTTCGCGCTCTTTCCCGGATTCTCCCGCCAGGTTGGCGTCGACACGCACAGTGGTCGTGGCGCGCGGGTTCTCAACTGCAGTGCTCGGGGCCGGCAGCTGCGACGTAGGTTCCGGCACCCGATGCGTCGATGTGGAAGTCGTCGTCTCTGAACGCTGTGCGGTGGGTGAGGTTTCCTCTCGTCGCGTTGTGGCGGTCGGCCACGCCTGGATCGTCGTCGCCTTGTGCTCGCCGGTAATGACAACTTCGTGCCGCTCCGACGTGGTCGTCACGGAAGTGGTCGCCGCCGGCGGCGGGCTCGTCGGATTCGCATCTTTCGACGCAACCGTAGTCAGTTTCGAAGACGTCGCAGTTGCCGAGGTTGCAGTTGGTCGGCCCTGCTTGGTTGTCGCTTCAGCCGCATCCGTCTCAGACGCCGACGAGAATGCCCCAGTCGTGGAAGCGACGGCGGAAGTCGGCGTGGCCGTGGCCCGGCGCTCCGTAGTCGCCGGCGCGGTCGTCTTCGCAGACGAAGTTGTAATCGGCGGGACAGTCGATGTCACGGACGACGGTGTCGCCTCAGAGATGGAAGTCGGCGTGGCCGCCTCGGAGGTGGTCGAGGACACAGTAGTCGCCGCGGTGGTCGACGTGATGGTCGGAGCGACCTTCGTGGTCGACGTGGTCGTCACCCGACGCTCCGTGGTCTTCGCCGGCGTGGTCCGCTCCGTCGCCTCCGCCGGCGTAGTTGTCGATGCCTTCGCAGCCGAAGTAGTAGTCGGCGGGACAGTCGATGTCACGGACGACGGTGCCACCTCAGAGGTGGAAGTTGGTATCGCCGTATCCTCCGACGTAGCCGCTACTGGTGCGGACGTCGCGGAGGTGGCCACCGGCTCCTCTGTGGCAGTCGGGGTCGCAGGCTGCCCGGGGGAGGTGGTGTCATCGACGGTGGTCTCGACAGGCGAAGCGGCTGAGGTCACAGACGTCGCCGGACTCGTAGCGGTAGTCGGGCTGACTGTTGTCGTCGGCGGAAGCGCCTCGTCCGGGTGAGCTGCTATGTACTCGCGACGGTTCTCACTCGCCTGGCCGTACCGCTGAAGTGCTGTCTCGAATTGCTTTGTCGCCTCTTCAATCCCAATGCCCGACGCCTCCGCCTGGTGTTTGGCTTGCAGAGCTGCCAGATACTCGCCCTGCGCTTGCTGGAACATGTCTTCAGCCTCACGGAGCGAAGTGGGCTTCGGAAGGATCGCGTCGGTCTGAGACGTCGGCTCGGGAGTGGGGGCGAACGTGGCCGTCGGCTCCGGCTCGGGGGCGGGGTCGGACGTGGTCGTCGTCGGCTCCGGCTCGGGAGTGGGGGCGAACGTGGCCGTCGTCTCCGGCTCGGGAGTGGGCTCGACAGACGTGGAGGTCGTCGGTTCCGGAATCTGGGTCGGCTCGTCCTCGACTACCTCGGTAGTCGTCTCCGGCGACGGTGAAGGCGCGGCCGGCGGGGTGGTCGTAGTCAACGGGCGCCCGCCGTACTGCTTGAGGTCGTTGGCCTGGATGAGCACTTGTACGTCGAGAGGCTGCAGCGTCTTGGCAACCTTGCCTCGGTTGGAGCCGTCCTTCATCAGCGCGCCGTCGCAGGAGTGCGCCAGGCCCATGGCGTGGCCGAGCTCATGGGTGATCGTCATGACCAGGCTTTCGATGTAGCCGTTGCGCAAAATATCCGGATTGAGCAAAAGCTCCATATTGTCCACGCTGCCCTGCACACGGCCGACCACGTAGCTGCCCAGGTTGGCCTCACGCACCGTGACCACCTTGTATCCCGGCTGGTTCACGTACTCGAAACGGATCAGCCCACCGGTCCCGCTCGACCACTGATCAGTGGCTTGGGTGATGTAGGGCTTGTACTTGTCCGGCGCGTAAATGCGCACCAGGTTGCCGTCGATGGCGTTGTACTGGGGCCCGAACACGAAGTTGCCGATGTTGGGGATCGGCTGGCCCAGCTTCGCCGCGGCGGTGGCGGCCTTGCACTCGCGGCCGACGGGGTCCACGGCCGCTTCCGCCGGTGCCGCCACGACCCCGAGGGTCACTGCGGTGGCACAGGTGGCGGCCAGGAGATGTCTATAATTCACGAGGCTAGAGACTACCCCAGCCCGCGGTTTCTAAACCAGCCGGCGACGGGCAAACGCGAAGAATCCCGCACCCAGTGCGCTTGCCAGCACCAGCGCAAACAGCGCGCGGGCCACGGTGTTGGACCCGGTCTCCGCCTCCAAGCCACGGGCAGGTGCGGCGTACGGGTTCGCAATTTGCTTATCGACGACAGCTTCGCCCGCCGCACGCGCCGCCTCAAGACCCTGGCGCCCGATCTCACCCGCGTTGGCCTGGATCATCGCCTCGGATTCCGCAGCCTCCTCCGGGGTGACATCCGCGTTGACGCGGGTGATGTCGGCGACGAAGGTGTGCCCGTCCTTGTTCAGGAAGAACGTCTCGCCGTTCAGCGTGAGCACCGGCGGGAACTTCACCAGCCCGTGAGCGACGGGGTCACCGCTGGCCGGGTTGACGTCCTCGGCACCGAGCGGCTGCTCTGCCGCGTTTTCCGGGGACGGTGCTTCGACGGAAGCTTCGGCTGGGGCTTCGGCGGGTGTCTCGGTAGCTTCCGGGTCGGTCGGCACCGGCTCGCCAGTCGGCTGGTCGGCGGGTTGGTCCCGGATCACGCCGGAACCGATCAGCCCGGCGACAGCGGCGTCCGCCACGGCGACCGCGCGCTCCTGCTGGCCGCTATCCAGCTGCGCGTACGGCTTCGCCGCCTCTTGGAGCGTGCGCACGTAGTGGGAGCCTTCCTCGTTAAGGAAGTACTGCTCGCCGCGCACGTCGGCGGTTTCGGCCGGCAGATCCTGGGCGGCATCTTGGGCGCTCGCGACAGGTGCTGCGATCAGGGCGGCGGCAGCGACTGCGGCCGCGGCGGTCGCGCGGGCGGGACGGTGGCTCACGGACGTGGGGGTCATGACAGTCTCCTCGGGGAAGTCTCAAGCGTTGGTTGAGAGTTTACACGCTTCCGCCCCAGTTTTCACTACAGTCACATCTGTTTGTGCAAACCAGACCTCAAGCGCAGAAGGGACCCGGCCTAGACCAGGAAACGACGGCCTGCCAGGAAGGCGGCGGTGCCCAGCACGGATGCGATCACCAGCGCAAAGAGGGTGCGCGCGACGGTGTTGGAGCCGGTCTCAGCCTCGACACCGCGGTTAGCGGCCGCGGCGACCTGCTGCGCGGCGATCTCATCGGCGTGCTCAGCGCGGAGCTGATCGGACTTCGCCTTCTCCTCCGGGGTCGGCTGCTGGTCCACGCGGTCAGAGGAACCAACGAGGGTCTCGCCGTCCTGGTTGAGGAAGTAGGTCACGCCGGCGATGACAATCGGGACGCCGATCGCGGCGGCGGCGATCGCTGCGATTGCACCCGGGGAAAGTTCAGCCTGCACCTCACCCTCCGGGGCGGCCGCTGCACCCTCGGTGAAGACGCAGTCCTTTTGCACCGACTCGATAGTGCGCACCTTTGCATCTGCCGGCAGCTCGGCGACATCCGTCAGCGCCTTATCGCCGACATAGGCCTTGCCGTCCTTGGTCAGGTACCAGGTTTCCTCGCCGCACTTCGCCTCCGCGACGCGGCCGGCAGTGACCGCGCGGGTGTCGGTAACGCCGTTGACCGCGGCGTCGACGTTGGCAGCCTCATCGCCCTCGACGGTAATTTCCACATCGGCCGGCAGATCCTCGAGGGAGGCGGCCGGGGCCGGGTTGGCGTCCACGTTCACGCCGCCGTCGAAGGTAAAGGAGCCGTCCGCGTTGCGCACGAACGTCGGCGCCTCCGCGAGATCTGCCGGGGTAGCAGGCAGTTCGGACTTGACGTACTCCTCGCCGATGAGGCGGTAGTAGTTGCCCGCTTCGTCTGCGAATGCCTCGGGCAGGCCCTGCTCGACCCAGCCGGCGAGCTGGTCCTGATCGATGGCGTGTGCGGCGGGGGTGGCGGAGAACGCGATCGCGCCAGCCATGGTGGCAGCGGTCAGCGTGCGGATGGTGCGCTTCATTGGGGGGGCTCCTATCGAGAAAGTCTCAACCTCAAGTCGAAGGTTATGTCACAACAGTAAACACGTTTCACACGAGTCTCAACTAAAACTTCAGACTTTTTGGGCAATCCCTGAAAACGCGCAGGTCAACGCCCGCAAAAAGACGTAAATATCTTGACTACCGCGGCTCGAAGGCCATCTCGACCTCGTCGTCGGTCGCTGTTCCAGCCAGCTGCCAGCCCACCACGGCGTTGCGCACACTGTCTGCCAGCAGGTTTGCCGGCTGGATGCAGGAAATAGTCAGCAGCCGGCCGGGCATCGGCCCCATCCCCCAAATCTCCGCGTTGCTCGCCAGCGCGCCCTTGTCCGGGTCATGCAGGTCGGTCGCGGTGTATTTCAGCCAGTCGTCGCCCGAGGTTTCCGTGCGTACGAACAGCGTGTCGCCGGTGGCTACGGTGTGGCGTTCGGCTTTGCCGTCGTAAAGCTTGTTAAACACCGCGTCCACACCCGCGCCCGTATGCCCCGCCACGACCACAATGTCGCCGGCGTCCGTGCCCGGCAGCTCGTATGGGTAGCCCTCCCCCGTCAGCGCGCACGCCTTATCCATGCTCTTCGGGTCGATCTTGCCATCCACCACGCGGCAATCCGCCTGCTCAAAACCGGCGCGAAGGCCCAGCACCGGCACCACCATCTCCACCGGCCGCCCCTGCGCGATCGAGGCAGCAGCTTGTCGACGAGGCTCCGCCGACACCGACGTCTCTGGTGCTGCCACTGGGGGGTCCGAAGGTTCGTCGTGAAGCAGAGCCTTGAAACCCGCACGCACAAGAAGGAACAGAATCAGCAGTGCGGCAATGCGGCGGACGTGGTACTTCACGACGGTTATCATACGAGCCATGAAGGAAGTCTCAGTAGATAAAGTCCCCGCAGGCGCGCAGCTCATCGACGTCCGCGAGCCCGGCGAATACGCCGCCGTCCGCGCCGACGGCGCCGTGAACATCCCCCTGTCCGAGTTCGTCGCACGCACCGACGAAATCGACCCAGAGCAGGACATTTACCTGATCTGCAAGTCCGGCGGGCGCAGCGCGCAGGCCGGCGAATACCTGGAGCAGGCCCGCGGCTGGGACAACGTCATCAACGTCGCCGGCGGCACCACCGCTTGGGTCGAGCAGGGGCTGCCCCACCAGAATTAGGCGGTCTTAGGCGTTCCCCATTGTTGGTCGCGGAAACGTAGTTATGATGAGGGGCATGTCCGCCCTCCCCGAACTGCCGTCCGCACTGGCCAAGTCCCCCCACTTCCAGGTCGAGCGCGTGCGCAGACACACCAAAGACGAGGTTGAGCGCACCCTGGCCAAACACACCTCCACCATGCGCGAGTACTGGATCCTCACGTGCGTGGACGGGGAGCCGATGAGCCAGCGCCAGCTCTCCGAGCTACTCGCCATCGACGCCTCCGACATGGTCCGCCTCATCGACAACCTGGAAAACAACAACTGGGTCACCCGCGAACGCGACCCGAAGGACCGCCGCCGCCAGATCGTCGCCGCCACCAAGAAAGGCACCAAGGCGCTGGCGAAACTCGCCGCGGATGTGGCCGAGGCGGAGGACCGCGCACTCGAGGCGTCCTCCGATAAGCAGCTGAAGAGCCTGCGCAAGCTCTCCCAGGCCCTCGCGGCGGAGGAATAAGGCGCGGGCAGGGTTTCCGCTTCCGTGGTGACTGTTTTCCGCGCCTCGCCGCTCCTTTTCCGCGGATCCAGCTAGTAGGACCCAGCTATCTCGCTCTGAGAGGCGATTAGCTGGGTCCTACTAGCTGGATCTAGCTTTGGCCGGGCGGGCGCGGGGTGAATTCGGCGGGTTCGGCGGGTTGGGCGGTCACGCGCTACGGGCGGTACGGGGTCGCCGGCACCGAAACCGCGCCGCGCATGTCCGCCCTCGCCTTGGCTGCGTAGAGCCGGCGGATGCAGCCGGCCTCGTCGAAAATGATCTCGACGGGAAACAGGTGCAGCACCTCGTAGCCCTGCTCTTTTAGCCAGTTTTCCCGCCGGGTCATCTTCATGACCTCCTCGTGCGGCATGTCCTCGAACTTCATGTACCCGTCGATCTCGATGATGAGGGTGCCCCACAGCAGGTCAACCCGGAAACGCCTGCCCACCCACATCTGCTCTTGCGGCTGAATCCCCAGCTCGATGAGGACGATGCGGAACAGCGACTCGTACGGAGATTCCGACTTTGTCGAGCTCAGCTCGAGCGCCCGGCGCGCCAGGCCCACCCCTTTCTTCCCCGCCAACCGGTCGATGGTGGCCGCCAGTTCGAGCTGAATCGTCTCCTGCCCAAACGGGGTCTGTGCGCGATACAGGCTGTCCATCGCCACAACCGCGTCGCGTACTCCGTGGAACCGGGCGATGTCGATGGCGGTGCGAGGGGCCGTCGTTAGGCGAAGGCTCCCACCGCCACCCGCGGGGTCGAACGCATCGTGCTCGAGGATGTCCATGTCCGGAACGGGGATGTTGCGGTAGATCACCCCGTCGGGCCATTGGCTTTTCGACGGCGGCCGGCCCCCTCGCTGCGCCAGCTCCACAAGCTCCGGGTTCTTGATCAGCACCCCGAGTCCGAGCGCCCGCGCCGCGGACCGGCCGATCAGCACCGCCTTGTGCGCGCTCACCCCGACTGCGTAGCAGCGCAGGAATTCCTGCTCGTAGCGCTTCAGCTCTGCCCACTTCGCGGCAGGAACAAACTTCGTCGCTGAGAGCTGCACGCACTCTTGGCGCTCCACGTCCCCGCGTGCCACGAGCAGCGCGGCAAGTTTTGCCTGATCCATTAGTCCCCCCGTTTTTCTTTTGCCTCCCCCGAGACTGGTGTTGACAGTAGCAGCATGCGCGAAACCTCGCAGCGCTTCCGCGGATCCAGCTACGCCAACAACGTGGGCGACCGCAAATAGTTGGCGTTTCCCACGATTTGCGGATTTTCGGCGCGCCATTAGCCTTATCCGCATGTCTCAGGCCGACAATCCCCTCCTCCGCAGCCACCTCGCCCCGCCCGAACGCACACTTATCGACGTCCTCACGGCCACCGCCGCCGAGCACCCCGATGCCGCCGCGATCGACGACGGCGGCGCGAACTCCGCCGACGACGGCGTGCTCACCTACGCCGAACTGGTGGAGGAGATCGAGCGTCGTGCTGCCGAGATGCGCAGGATGGGCGTGCGTGATGGGGGTCGCGTGGGGGTGCGGATGACGTCGGGAAGCAGGGAGCTCTACCTTGCAATCCTGTCCACGATGCGCGCGGGCTGCGCGTACGTGCCGGTGGATGCGGACGACCCGGACGAGCGCGCGGAGACCGTCTTCGGCGAGGCGGACGTGGACGCGATCTGGACCGACGACGGCCTGCGGGTGCTCAAGCCTGTGCAAGACTCGGACGAGTTGGGTGAGGTCACCCCGGACCACGACTGCTGGATCATCTTCACCTCCGGCTCCACCGGCAAGCCGAAGGGCGTGGCGGTGACGCACCGCTCCGCGGCCGCGTTCGTGGACGCGGAGGCGCGCCTGTTTTGCCAGGACAATCCGCTCGGCCCGGACGACCGTGTGCTGGCCGGCCTGTCTGTGGCGTTCGACGCGTCGTGCGAGGAGATGTGGCTAGCCTGGGGCCACGGCGCGTGTTTGGTGCCGGCGCCGCGCGCGCTGGTGCGCTCCGGCCAGGACTTGGGCCCGTGGCTGATCCGCCGCGACATCACCGTCGTGTCCACGGTGCCGACCCTGGCTGGCCTGTGGCCGAAGGAGGCGCTGGACAACATCCGCCTGCTCATCGTGGGCGGCGAGGCTTGCTCGCAGGAGCTGACCGACCGTCTGGCGGAGGGCCGCGAGATGTGGAATACCTACGGCCCCACCGAGGCGACCGTCGTGGCCAGCGCGAAGCAGCTGTTCCCGGGCGAGGCGGTGACCATCGGCTGGCCGCTGGACGGCTGGGATTTGGCTGTGGCCGACGACGGAGAGCTGATCATCGGCGGCGTCGGCCTGGCCCGCTACCTGGACCCGGAGAAGGACGCGGAGAAGTACGCACCGATGGGCGACTGGGAGCGCGCCTACCGCACCGGCGACCACGTCAAGCTCACGGACAACGGGCTGGCGTTCATCGGCCGCGCCGACGACCAGGTCAAGATCGGCGGCCGCCGCATTGAGCTGGGCGAGGTGGAGGCCAACGTCGCGGCGCTCGAGGGCGTGTACAACTCGGCCGTCGCGGTACAGACCCTGCCGTCGGGCGACAAGGTGCTGGTGGGCTACGTCTCCCCCAACGAAGGCACTGAGCTGGACGTGCCGCAGATGCGCGAACGCCTCGCCGAGGTCATGCCGGCGGCGCTGGTGCCGCGCCTGCACATCATGGACGAGCTGCCCATCCGCACCTCCGGCAAGGTGGACAAGAAGGCCCTGCCGTGGCCGCTGCCCGCCAGCGTCGACGCGGTCGGACTGACCGAGACGGAGACGTGGGTGGCCGAGCAGTGGGTCGAGGTCCTCGGCCTGGACGTGCCGGGCCGCGACGCGGACTTCTTCGAGCTCGGCGGCTCGTCGCTCGCGGCCGCCGCACTGATCACGCGCCTGCGCGAGCGTGTGCCCACCATCGCGGTGCGCGATCTCTACGACCACCCCAGGCTGGAAACGCTTGCCTCGCTTATCGACGAGCTCACGCTCTCCAACCGCACCGCCAAGCGCGAACGCGAAGTAGAGCCCGTCGGCGCCGGCACCCGCGTGGCGCAGACCTTGGCGATGATCCCGGTGATGACCCTGAAGGCCGCCACGGCGGTGACCTGGGTGGCGATTGCGGCGAACCTGCTGGGCCTGACCGAGCTGAGCTGGTCCTGGCTGGCCGCCGCGTTCGTGGTGCTGTGCACCCCGTTCGGTCGCATCCCCATCGGCGCGCTGGGCGCCCGCGCAATCCGCGGCCGCGTGAAGCCCGGCGTGTACACACGAGGAGGAGCGCAGCACGTGCGGCTGTGGGCGGCGGAACGGTGGCTGGCGGCCTCCGGCGCGCTGAACATCTCCAGCGCCAACGCCGCGAAGATCACCGCGCGCATGTTGGGCTCGACAATCGGCAAGGGCGTGGACATGCACGCCTTCGCCCCGGTCACTGGCCTGCTTTCCATCGGCGAGGGCTCCGCCATCGAACCGGAGGTGGACCTGTCGGGCGTGTGGCTCGACGGCGACGAGCTGCACGTCGGCGAGGTGACGATCGGCGCGGAGGCCCGCGTCGGCGCGCGCTCCACGCTCATGCCCGGCACCGAGATCCGCGACGGCGCGCACGTGGAGGCCGGCTCCACCGTCACCGGCCGCAAGCCCGTGAAGAAGGGCTCGCGCTGGGCGGGTTCGCCCGCCCGCAAGGTGGGCCGTTCCAAGCACCGCTTCCCCAACGAGCGCCCGCCGCGCCGCCCGCTGTGGGCGCTGGGGTACGGCCTGACCTCGCTGTTCCTCGCGCTGCTGCCGGCCGCTGCCGGTGTCGCCGGCGCGGTCGCGACGGTGGGTCTGGCGCGCCTGGCGCATACCTCGTCGGTGTGGGGCCTGCTCGTGTTCGCCCCGGTCGGCGGGCTGGTCTACATCGGTTGCGGTTTGCTGTTGACGTGGCTGGCCGTGAGGGTGGCGTCGATAGGCGTGAAGCCCGGCGTGTTCCCGGTGCGCAGCGTGCATGGCTGGGCGCTGTGGACCGTGACCAGGCTTATGGACGACGCCCGCACCCGCTACTTCCCCATCTACGCAGGCCTGGCCACCCCGGTGTGGCTGCGCTCGCTGGGCGCGCAGATCGGCGAGCGCGCCGAGGTGTCCACCGCCGTGATGGTGCCGAAGCTCACCGAGGTGCGCGACGGGGCATTCCTTGCCGACGACACGATGGTCGGCACCTACGAACTCGGCGACGGCTGGATCCGCACCGACCACACCGTGGTGGGCAAACGCTCCTTTGTGGGCAACTCCGGCATGGTCGCGCCCGGCCGCAAGCTGGCGAAACAGTCGCTGGTGGCGGTGCTGTCCGCATCCCCGAAGAAGTCCAAGGCGGGGTCGAACTGGTGGGGCTCGCCGCCGGAGCGCATGCGCCGCGTCGAGGTGGAGGCCGCCGGCGAGGCGACCTACAAGCCGTCCGCGTCGCTCATGCGCAAGCGCGGCGTGGTGGAGACGCTGCGCCTGCTCGCGCCCATCACGCAGGCCGTGCTGGCCGCGGTGTTCGCCGCTGCTGTGGTGACGCTGCTGGAGCGCTTCGGCTTCTGGACGTACCTCCTCGGCGGCCTGGTGTGGATGGCCGTGGGTGTGCTGGCCGTGCTGTCTGCCGTGGTGGCGAAGTGGGTGCTGGTCGGGCGGCACAAGGCCGGCGAGCACCCGCTGTACTCCTGGTTCGTCTGGCTCAACGAGCTGCAGGACCAGTTCGTCGAAGTCGTCGCCGCGCCGTGGTTCTTCAACTGGGCCTCCGGCTCCGGCGAGATGAACCTGGCGCTGCGCGCGCTGGGCGTGCGCGTGGGCCGCGGCGCGTGGATCGAGTCCTACTGGTTCCCGGAGACCGACCTGTGCGTAGTCGGCCGCGGCGCGTCGGTCGGCCCGGGCACAGTGGTGCAGACGCACCTGTTCCAGGACCGCGTGATGTCCCTGGACACGGTGTCCATCCAGGATTCAGCCACCTTGGCCGCGCACTCGGTGTCCCTGCCGGGGTCCGCGATCGGCGCCGGCGCGACGGTGGGCCCGGGCTCACTGGTCATGCGTGGCGACGAGGTGCCGGCCATGACCGTGTGGCAGGGCAACCCCGTGGAGCCGCAGTAGGGGTTTACGGCGCTGCGATCTGCTCGATCCCCTTCATCGGAAGCAGCAGATGCAGCGGCTCCCCCGGCATTTCCTGAAAATCTGCGTGGCGGAGGTAGAAATCCTTAGCCTGTTGATCCAACGCGTGGACCAGGACGGCCGCCGCCCCAACCTCCGCAGCAGCCGTGAAACATCGCGCTAAAGCATCGCGCAGCATCGCTCTGCCAACGCCTTTGCCCTGCGCATTCACGTCCACAGCCAGCCGAGCAAGAATGATTACGGGAATCGGGTCCGGCCGACCTTTTGCGAAGCTGTCCGGCGCGGCCCCTTTTTCCAAACCCCCGGTACAGATCGCGTAATAGTCGGCGACCCGCTCGTTCCACGTCGACACATACACGGCGCAGTTTTTCGCACGCTGGTTTTGTAGTGCATACCGGTGGAACCACAAGTCCAAGGAAGCGATTCCACACCGAAACGACGCCCGGTCATCGCTTTTCACCAATTGCCGTGGCGGCTGAAGGACACGGTCAGTCGCCAAAGCTGAATTCCTTCCCAAATGGGCTTTCACCCGCAAACAGCTCAGCCAATTTCCTAAAGTCTGCTGGCCGCTCTAGAAGTTTTTCTACGTGCGAGAAGTTCTCTTCACTCAGAACGAACCAGCGCTGATCAGCGAGCACCATTTCAGCTCGCTCAACCGCACTCTCCAGAACAAACTCCGAGACTGACTTATTAGTCGCCTCCGCAGCCTGCCTGAGCCGGTCATCTTGTAGCGCCGTGGTCCGAAGATTCAACCGGCGGTCTTTCACTGTCATTTTGACTCTCCCCTCGATCTTGTACGCACATTGTACACACACTAGACCTCCGCACAACCCGATCCGGCTTTTCGAGTGGAGCATTTCGAAAACCACCAGTTTTGGTGCCATTTTCGAAATGCTCCATTCGAACTCTTGCGGGACGGAACAAGCGAAGGCCCCGCCTTGCGACGAATCGCAAAGCGGGGCCGACGAGTTCAGAGCGCTTCAGCGCTATAGAGCATTAGACCGTCTCGCCGCGGCTGAAGGCGTACCCTGCAGCGCCAACGATGGACAGGATCAGCAGCGCGACAAGACCAGCGGGCAGCTCCGCGACACCGGTGGAAGCGTTCATGCCGCGCTCGCCGTTCGCGGCAGCGTTGCCGGTGCCGTTCGCTGCGGCGCCGGCGCCAGCGTTGCCGGCGCCCGGGACGCCGCCGTTGGCCTCGACCTGCTTGGCGATCTCCTCGCCGTGGTCCTTCTTCACCTGGTCGGACTCGGCCTTCTCCTCCGGGGAGGCCGGCTGGTCCACGCGGTTCGGGTCCTTGACCAGGTCGCCGTCCTTGTTCACGAAGTACTGCACACCGGCGATGATCAGGCCCAGGCCGGCGAGTGCACCAAGGGAGCCGAGCACGATCGCGGTGGTGTTCGGGCCGGTGGTCGGCGTGGCGGTACCGGTCGCCGTCGCCGTATTGGTTGCCGTGGCCGTCGCGGTTGCGGTTGCCGTGGCAGTGCCAGTTGCGGTTTCAGTCTCGGTTGCGGTCGGGGATTCGGGAGCGCCGGAGCCTTCCGGGGCCGGCTGCTCCTTCGTGTCCAGGGAGTTCAACGCGGCCGGCTCCGAGCCCTCCGGGGCACCCGGAAGCAGCTGGTCGTTCGGGTTTTCTGGGGCGTTGCCGGTCACCTGCGTGGCGCCGTCGCCAGAGCCGGTGCCGTCGCCGAAGATGCTCTCGTCCGCATCGTTCGGGCTATCGGTGGCCTGCTGCACGCCGTCGTCGAGCTTCGGCGCGTTGGTCTCTTGGGCACCCGCGGTCGGGATTACGCCAGCGCCAAGTGCCGCGGCGGTCGTCAGTGCGATTGCAGTCTTGTTCAAACGCATTGTCTGCTCCTTCACTTTCGGTTGTTCATCCCACCCACCTAGTGCATCGGCCAGGTGGCGGGGTCACGTTACAACCGGGTCCTCCACGCCCCTGTCAGAACGGTACGAAATACCCGCACAACGGGGCCGAAAAAACTATGCCCGGGGGATGGCTGGGGCGGGCTCCGCGGAGCCGTCGATAGGCCCGGCGACACCTGCAAACTGCCAGCCCACAACCGCATTTCGCACCGACTGCTGGTAGAACGGCGGCTGGATGCAACTGATTGTCAGCAACCTGCCAGGGGTGGGGCCTTCACCCCAGATGGAGGTGTCGCTACTGAGTGACGCTTTCACCGGGTCGTGGAAATCCGTCGCCGTGTATTTCAGCCACGCCTCGCCGGAGGCTTCGGTGCGCAGGTACAGCACGTCGCCGGCGCGGACGGTGTGGTGGTCGGCGGAGCCGTCGTAAAGCTTGTCGAAGACTGCCTCCACCCCGGAACCCGTATGCCCCGCGATGACCACAATGTCCTCGGCCTGCGAGCCCGGCAACGCATACGGGCGGTCGGGTGAGGTGTACGCGCACGCGAGGTCCAGCGTCGCCGGGTCGATGGTGCCGTCGTGCGCGCGGCAATCGTTCGGCTCGAAGCCCGCGACCAGGCCAATCGCAGGGACGTACATCTCCACCGGGCGGCTGTCCGCAATGTACGGCGCCTCCTGCTGCGGCGCCGGCGCGGGAGCCTCGGCGGCGGGCGGCTCGGGCGCGGGCTCGTCGGTGGGCTGGTCGTTGCCGGACCACCACAGGTATACGAGGGCCAGCAGCGTGACGACGACCAAAGGTCCAATCACGGACCGCCCAGAATGTGATGCCACGGCGTACTCCTTCCCAGTTCGATGACGCGATAGTAGTCCCGGGACTGTTCGACGGGTTTGGGCGGGGCACAAGACTATTCGGTGGCTTAGAAGTTTTACGACGGGAGCATCGACTTCAAAGGATCTGGAACTCCAATTTCACCTTGGGGGCGCAGTCTCCGGATCTCTTTCAGGGCCTCGCCCCAATGCGTCTGATCAAGGGGCATCCAATTCTCAAACTCGGACAGGTACGAGCTCGAGAGAATCTTGTTTACCCCAGCGCGTTCAGATTTTGTCAGCTCTCGTTTCGCCTCAGTTCGATGCGCGCACGCGAGCTGCTGCACCCACAGCGGAATCAAGCGGTGGAACGCGCGCGTGTCTTCTAACTCAGCGTTACCGGAGCCCCGCAATCGGGGCCGGGAGCAACCCGCGCAGCTGGTCGCCGAACTGCGAGGCAATGAACGCGAAGGCCCCACCCAGCGCGGCAACGACACCGATAACCAGGGCGGCCTTCGCGCCGGCAGAGGAACCCTCCGCCGAAGCGGAATCAGGATCAGTCTCCGGGGTGGACTCCGCCGGGGGCTGCACCGCGGGCGCCGCCACGCGCTTCTGCTTGGAAAAGTCCTGGTATTTGATCATCTTGGCCTCGCCGTCGGGGTTGGTCAGGCTGCGGCCGTCCTTGAAGTCCCAGGCCTCGACGCGCACACGGTCGTCGTAGACCTTCACGCGCAGACCGGTGGCGGCCTTGTCGTCCACGATCTCCTCGTCGTGGTCGCCGTCCGGCAGGTACTCGTTCAAGATCGCTCCGGTGTTGACCACGGGGAAGCCGATGGCGCCTTGCGTGGTGCCGTCGTAACGCCTGGTGCCCCACCAGTTGTTCTGCTTCAGCGAGGAGTGCGAGTGGCTGGTGAATGCGACCACGTCGTTGTACTTCGACAGCACGTCGGAGATGGCCTGCTCATCCTCGAAATCGTTCTGGTACCAGGCGGAATGGCTCATGGACACGGTCCCCGGCAGCAGCGGGTGGGTGAACACCAGCGCGGTCACGCCTTGTTTATCCCAGTGTGCGAGGCGCTCGTCCAGCCACTTCAGCTGCTCGGCGGAAATGCGCTGGAACGGTTCCTTGCCGCCGCGGTCAACGTCCGAGTAGTACTCCGTGTTGATGGAGATCAGCGGCGTGCCGTTCACCACCACCTCGTTCCACGGCTTGTCTTGCCCGGAGTATTTGAGGAAGCGCTGCATGTGCACCTCCGAGGTTTCCTTGCCGTACATCTCGTGGTTGCCAATGGTCCACAGCTCCACACCCGAATCGTGCGGCACTTCCTTGCGCGCGGCGAGGAACTTGTCCCACTGCTCCTGGCTGCCGTTATCTACCAAGTCGCCGTTGATCACCAGCGCGCCCGCCTTCTCCGGCATGGCGTTGAGGCGGCTAATGGCCAGCTTGTAATCCTCCGGGTCGTCCTGCGGGTCGGAGATGACGTCGATGATGGTGTTGGGCTTGTCCGCGGTCTTGGTAAACGGCGCGCGCACCGCCACGTTGTCCACGGCCCACCAGTAGTCGTCGTTGCCGCCAAGGTAGCTAAAGGTCACCTGCATGGTCTTTGCGCCTTCCGGCACGTCGAGCTCAAAGTACTCGTGCGAGGAGTAGCGATCGCTAGTTAGCCTATCGACGACCTCCGGTTCCCCACCATCGAACCCCACCGCAACCTGCGCTACCTGGCCGTCCTTGCCCTGCCGGTAGTGCTGGTCGAACTCGAGGGCGACCTTGCTCTGACCGGCGACGTCGATCGGCTCGGTGGTCATGCGCGCGTCCATGGAGTCGCGCTCGGCAAGGCGCTGCTGCTTCGAATCGATGATGGCGAACTGGTCGTGCCCCTGGGTGAAAAAGTGCCGCTCGTCGGTGCCGGCGGCCCAGGTCCAGTTGCGCACATCCGAGATGGTCCAGCCGTTCCAGCGGGCCTCGCCCGAGGTCACACCCTCGACGTCTTGCGACCAGCCCTCCGGCAGGTCGTGGGTGAAATGTGCGGGGTTAGACACCCCGTCGAAGCTTTCGAAGTACAGGTACGGGCGGGTGGACTCGGGGAAGGCTTCCGGCTGGGCGGCGTGAGCGGGAACGGCGAACGGGACGGCGATGGCGAGGGCGGTGGCGACGGCAATTGCGTGGCGGGACATCATGCATCAAAAATTAGCGCCACCTGAGAGGTCCCGCAGCGCGAACTAGGTCCGGGCCCGCTGCTGACAATAGTCTTGCGCGACAAAAAGGCCCGGCCCAATCAATCTCGATTGAGCCGGGCCCTTTCGGTGCGCGTTTAGAGCAGGCTCCAGCGCTTAGGCTGCGACCTTGCGCCTCCCCATCAAAGCGCCCGCAGCGATCAGGGCACCGCCGAGCAGAATCGGCAGCTGGACACCTACGCCACCGGTCTTCGGCATGTTGCCCTGGCGGACGTTGGCGACTTGGAGGTAGCCGGTTGCCGCGTCAAACTCCTGCGGCCGATCAGTCCATAGCCCGGCGCCGACCAACTCCGAGGCCCAGGCCTCTCCGTCGCGAATCTGGACGACGTAGCCGTTTTCACCGGACACGATCTGGAACTCCACCGGTGCGACGAGCAGCGAGTACTGTTGGCCTTCCTTGGTAGGTGCCTGCGTCTCTACGAGGTAGTAGGTCTTCGACGAACTGAGCTTGGCCTCGGTCTTGTACGTCTGCGAGCCCTCGTCCCAGTTGACCGCGAATGGTCCTTCGCCCTCGCGTTCCGAACGGACTTCAAACTTCGCGTTCGAAAGTGTGAACTTATCGGTCGCATCGAGCTTCTCGAGCTCGAGCTTCACGAACTCGTCTTTGGGCTCGTAATTCGAAACGACACAGGTCACATGGCTGAAAGCCGGCACCTCAATTTTGAACGCAGCATCTCCATCGTTGACCATGGGTACGTCCGCAACGAAATCACCTACAGACTGGGTGCACTTCGCGTTTGCTCCATCTACCTGGAACAACTTGTAGCCATCCTTCAGCTTCTCAGACACCCTAAGATCAGTGACTTCCTTGGACTCGAGACGCCAAGATGCGAGACCATCCTGGTTTGTTGTCTTGGAGGAAGTTCCAGTAAGAGTTCCGTCGCCCGGATCGAGAATTGGACCAGAATTACTCAAAGCGTCAAAATCCCAGTCAGAAGCGCCTTCTTTAAGCAAGTTACCATGTTGGTCGACGATATTTTTCTTAACCGTAAAGCTACTCTCGCAGTTCTCTTTCAACTTGGAAGCGATGGTGTCTAGTTCGTTACCTAGCTGTGCGTATCCACCCGCCACCCTAATGGCGTCGCCATCACCAGAGATATCTTCACCCATTGTCACGACACTGCGGAAGCCGTAGGTCCACAAATTCTGGTTGGAAGTAATCTCACGGTCGCCCTTAATATAAAATTTCAAATATTTTCGGTCGACCGCTTCTTTGACGTTAACTACCGTATCCAAGCCATTACCCGCGTACACCATCCGATCATCCGCGGGATACTTCAGTGTTCTGGTGGCGCTCATGCCGAGCGCACCGTTCGGCGCAGCCCAGTTAGGTATCACGTCCTTCAAAACGTAATCCCCTTCGACCGTGTTGCCCGCCCGCAATTTGAGGTCGACCAAAAGCGGCACCACTCTCGTCCCGTCTGCCTTCAACGCGTTGGCAGCCTGAACCGCATTCTTTAGAGAAGTTGCCTGCACAAAGGCACCGGAGTTCATCTGACCTGGACTTGCGCTGAGCAGCGGTTGCCAGCCACCGTCATCCCAGGTAGGCATGCCATCCGTTATGAAATATACGGCATCGTAACCTTTACCGCCGACGAGGGACAGAGCTGCCTCCCAGTTTGTCGCGCCACCATTCTGCTCTCTCCAAGAATTGATGGCATTTTTTACTTGGTCCACTCCCTGCTGTGTCTGGATAGATACTGCCCCGGTCGGAGTCTGGGTCTGAGCGGTACGAGCAAAGCTGTAGATCCCTACTTTCGTCGTGGTACCAGCGAGCTTGTCCACCAAAGATTTGGCTGAAGTCCTTGTTTTTTCGAAAGCGTCTACGCCATCGGCATATTGCAAAGACGTCGAAACATCTGCCACGATTGCGATTTTTAAACCACACTTTTCCGGAAGCGCCGGATTTGGCACCCTTCCGGGCAGAAAAGTGGACCGATCCGGCTCGGACACAGGCTCCGTCGCTGCTGGCGGTCGCTGAACCGAGGTGCCGTACACCGTTACCTTCGCGTCGATCTCAGAAGGTTCATCACTAAACTTTGTCACAAGTTTCAGGTTCGCACCTTTTTCTACAAGGGCGCTCTCAACACGCTTACCGTTCTTGACTGGGTAGACCTCGAAAGTCACCGAGTTGCTCGAAGCTGAAACTACGCGACGCTCTAACGTGACTCCACTCTCGATAAGATCGATCGTCACCCCGTAGTTTTCCACGGCTATAAAGCTATTGGGCGCACTAACTTCTACGATTGCACGCTCGAAGTTTGTACGGTCTTCGAAGGAAGAAGTGGTGTAGTAAGGATCATCCCCCTCTGTCCGCGCCGGGCTCAACTTAACCGATCCGTCCGGGTCGGCGACAACACTGAATCGTTTCCCCCCTCCTGACTCGTACGACCCGTACAGCTCCATCGTGTAGTCCAACTGCGCGTTTCCGGTCTTGGGACCATTGAAGTCAATTTCGATGAGGTCACCCGATCCCTGCCAAACGACGATCTGCGGATCGCAGCTGCTCAGGTCCACCGAAATAGCGTTGACTGAGCCACCATTCGACGCGGAACGGCGACTCAACTCAGTGATCTGGTGCGGCTGAACCGTGCAGGATTCTGAACCTCCATTCTTACGGATGGTGATCGGTCCAGAGAGGGAGTACCGCGCAGAGGCGTTGTTATGAGTCAATACGAGCTCTGTGAGGTACACGTCCTTAGCAGAGTACTGACCCATGATGCTCGTTTTCAGCGTGCCGCGAGGGGCGCTATCACCGCTTGGCTCAGAAATATTGCTGTAGGTCTTGGATTTCAAAGGAAGATTGATCCGAGAATTTCCCTGCGTCGCAGCGCGCGCCATACCCACCCCCTCCGGATTCACTGTAGCGGCGGCCTGGTCGGTGCGGCCGTACCCGGTCTCCGAAAGTTCGCGTGCCGTCGGGACCTCGTCCGGCTCAGCAATCGCGTAATCGCCGACCTCGGTGGTCTCTACCTCGATCTCGAGTTTCATCGGCGGAATCGTCCAGAAGGCGTCCTCGTCGATACCGATGACGTCGAAGTCCTCGCCATTGACGTAGCCGAAATACTGCGGGTCAAGCTCTTCGCCGTCCGCAACAACCTTCACAATGCGGGTGATGTCACCGTCGCCGATGCGCTTCACACCCCAGATGTACTCGTCAGACGCCTTTCGGCCGGAGTCCCACGGGTTATCGTCGGTGTCGCGGATGGTGATGTGGTCGACATCGCCATCCCGCTCGACCGTCACCGAGTTCGGCTCAGCCACAACCGGCTTAGGCGCCTCGGAAGCCGTTTGGGAAGAAGACGGCGTCTCTGCTGCTGTCGTAGAAGCGGTAGTTTCGACAGCACTCGTCGTGGTTTCGGTGCTGGTCTCCTGCGCGTCCACTGGGTAAGAACCCATACCGGCGGCAAGCGCCACCGAGGCAACCACGGCAGCAACGCCACGGACCGAGCGACGTGCGCGCGAGCTAGCAGTTCGCGCTGCAGGCTTCAAAATGTTTCGCATAATCGTTTTCCTAAATCCGCTGTATTACCGTGATTGCTCTTCGTTCTTGCTGCGACGGGCCAGGAAGAACCCGACCAGGATCAGCAGGCCGCCCAGGCCTGCCGCCCACAGGACATTCGCGCCAGTGGAGGCAAGGTCGCCGCTGCGTTGTCTATCTGTCGGCGGCTGCGTCACCGTGGTGACAGAGCCGTTCGGCTGGGTGGTCACATACGTCGAGGGCCTGGTGGTGATCACCGTGGTCGAACCGTTCGGCATGGTTGAGGTGATCGTGGACTCCACCGGAGTAGAAACCGTCGTGCGCTCCGTAGAGGTCTCGGTGGTTTTCTCCATGGTCTTCTCGGTGGTGCGCTCAGTCGTCGACGTCGAAGTCGACGGTGACGGCGTCTGGGTGGAAGTCGGTGGCTCCCCGCCGTCGCTGCCGTCCCACTTGGTCACCACCACGTTCTCGTACTTGAACTGGGTTCCGCGCACATCGCCGAGCGGGAGGATGATCAGCTGCGGGCTAGACACGTGGTACTCGTGCCCGTCGTCCGGGGCGTCTTCCTCCAGCAGGTAGAGGCCGGGCTTCAGGTTGCCAAAGTCAGCTTCGCCCTTGTCGCTGGTCTGCGCGGTGGCGATTTGGGTGAGGCCTTTAGCTTTAGCGTCGTCAAGCGATAGTTGCTTGGCACCCGCGCGCCCTTCATCTGTGGTGACATCTACGCCCTTGACCAACGACAACTTGAACGTCGCCCCAGCGATGGCCGGTGGCTTCTCCCCTGCCGGCACATCGTCGTACGGATTCGTCGCTGCTTTCTTCACCACCAGCGAGATCGGCTGGGTGGTGTCCACGCTCGCGGCCGGGATGTTGCGGTCGTTGCCGCTGATCACCTTCGCATC
The DNA here is from genome assembly GCF_030232585.1 of Corynebacterium sp. MSK008. Lineage (GTDB taxonomy): Bacteria > Actinomycetota > Actinomycetes > Mycobacteriales > Mycobacteriaceae > Corynebacterium. The sequence continues at coordinate 110,780 of NZ_JASPJX010000004.1, forward strand.
GGCAGCGGGGCCGAAAAACCCGCACGCAAGGACTGACGCCGCACCGAGCGTCGCCACAAACTTCGAAGTGCGCATTAGGACAGAACCTCCCTGGTCATGGCGTCCTTGCGGTCGCTTTTCTTCTTCTCGCGGATGATCCACCAAATCAGCGCCAGCAGCACCAGCAACGCCACGGCACCGAGCACCCACATCCACCACTGGAAGGTGGAGGTGGACTCGTCGAGCACCTTCGCCTCGTCCGGATCCAAGGGCACGCGCTCCGCGTGCACGAGCAGACGGTGGGTGTTGATGCCGTACGGTGTGCAGGTGACCAGCGTGAGCAGGTCCCGGCCCGCCTCCGCGCGCAGGCTGTCAGTCTCGTCCGGCAGGACGACCTCGGTCTTGTACACCTGGTACTTCAGTCGCTTGCCAAAGGTGGACACGTAAATGGCGTCGCCTTCCTTGACGTCCACGAGGTCGTCGAAAAGCGTTGCCGTAGTCAGCCCGGTGTGGCCGGTGATCACTGAGTGGAAGCCCTCGCCGCCGGTGGGAAGCGCGGAACCGTACAGGTGGCCGAGGCCCTTCTGCAGCGTGTCGTCTCTGGTCCCGTGGTAAACGGGTAGGCGAACATCGATGGACGGAATCGCCAGCTGCGACATCGCGGACACACCGGCGAGGTGACGCTCGTACTCCTTGTACTCCGCGTTGTCCTCGCTGATGCGCGCCAGCCACGGATCCAGGATCGGGCCGTCGGTGTGCGTGCGGTTGTACTCCACCGCCGCGTCGTACGCGCGGTTCACCTGCTCAGGCGGCACGACCTGCAGTTTCTCCTCGTACTGCTTGGCCACCTGCTCCTGCACGTGGTTATTCCACTGCGTAGAGATCACTGGGTACATCAGCACCAGCAGCCCAGCGAGAATGATGAGGACAGGCAGGCCGACGCGCTGGAAGAACGACTTCTGCGCCGGCTGCCGCCGATGCTTCGCCTTCACTGCTGTAGTCACCTGTCGTGTCCTCTCTTTGAGGCCGTCGCCTATCGACGACCTCCGGTTTCAAACTGGGGCAGGAATTTTTCGCCCTCCTGCCGACGGGCGTACGCGCCCCGGTTGGTGTGCCGGGGCGCTTCCCGGCCTAGCGCTTGTTAGCAGCCACTAGACCAAGGTCCGCGCTTTCGCTTATGCGGACTGGGAGTTACGACGTGCCGCGTAGACACCGCCGCCGATGATCGCAAGACCAGCCAGTGCGATGATCAGCACACCCATGCCACCGGTGGCCGGAAGGAACGGCGGAGTGTTCGTGTCCGGCTTGTTAGCAATCTGGTACGGCTGTGCGGCAAACTTGAATTCCTTGTTGCCTTCAGCCGTTTCCTTGATGTCCGTGTGGCTGAGCTTGATCCTTTGGACGTCCGGGTTAGCGATGTAGCCACGCGGAGCCTTGGTCTCCTTCAGGCAGTAGCCCTTGTCGATTTCCATAGGGATATCCGCATCGTCTTCGTAGGACGTCACGTGGAGCCCTTCAAACACGAGGTTGCCTTTGCTGTCGGTCTTGCCCTTGCGGACGACGTGAGCATTCTCCTGGTCAGCAGCGACTTCGAGGTTCGCGTCAAGGAGTTTGCTGTCGGCATCGCAGCGGTAGAGGGAGAACTCTGCGTCAGCCAACGGCTGGTCATTGTTCTCGCCGTCCTGGTACTTGCCGTCAGAGTTGAGATCCGCGTACTTGAAGATCGAGATCTTCGCCTTGTACGTCGAAACCGTCACGTGCGGTACCGGATCCTCCGGCGGGTTATCCGGCGGAGTGGTCGGCGGTGGAGTGTTCGGAGTCGTCGTGGTCGGAGGAGTATCCGGCGTGGAGTTGTCCTCAACCTTGCGGTAGTTGTTGATCAGGCGAACCGTGTTATCAACCTTGTCGTCCGCGTCGTTCTTCATCTCAGCGTCCTTGAAGGTGATAACAACCTTGCCGCCAGCCGGAAGCTCCCATGGCTTAGTAAAGCTGATGTAGTAGCCGTCGTTGACGTTCTTTGCCCCAACCTCGTCCGGAGCATACTTCTTTGCAACCTCCGAAGTCAGCCTCGTGACGACATAGTCCGTGACCGCCTCACCGTTGACCTCTACTTTTTCAACGGGTGCCTTCGGATCCGCGAAGACCAATTCGCGGTTATCGAAGATATCGACAACACCAAACTGGTCACGCTGACGACCCGGAAGGTCCGAAGGGACCGTTGCCTTTACGGTGTACTTGATCTTTCCGGCTTCTTCGCCCTCATGACCCTTACCAGGAGCGGTGTTCTGATTCGCGTCGACAACTTCCTTGTCGAGCTCGAGGTAGGAGTTCTTCGGGAACGCGTGGACCTCATTCAGCCACGCAGATCCGTCCTCATTCGTCATCGGAAGGAACACGATGAACGGGGCGCTCTTGATATAAGCACCGTTCACGTCTTTATCGACTGGTGCCGCCTCAGTTTCCTGCACTAGGTAAGCACCGGCGGCCATGCCCTCGAACTTCGCTTGGCCTTGTTTATCCGTTGCAATTGCATCAGTTGCTTTACCCAGAGTTGCCGTAGCACCTTTGACGGTCGGTTTACCATCGACGAGCTTCATCTTGGCCATGATGTTGAAATCGGCCTGATCCTTGATGTTCAGCTCGCGATCGCCGTCTTTAACGGTGATCGGAGTCAGCGTGAACTTCGCACCTTCAACCGGGTCACCCTTGGCCTCGTCGGAGGCATTACCCGTACCTGCCTTGCCAAGCGCTGCAGGGTTCACACGCTTATTCACAACAAAGTCAACTTTGTCCGGCATGTTTGGGGCAGGCGGCGCAACACGCGAGGACGGTGCCGGAGCCGGCTCCTGCGCCAGCGCGTCCTGCGCGGCGATGCCAGCCGAGCCGGCAAAAGTCAGGCCCGCGGCGATTGCGATCGCGGCGGTCTTCTTGATGGCAATTGCCATGGGGAATCCTTTCGGAAGTTCGGAGTTCGCTGGGCCCGTTTTTGGTCAGCGAGAAGAGGATTTTCAGCCGGGAGGGGTTTACCCCCCCCCCCCCGTTGAATTAGCCTCTGGGCCCAGCCTGGGCGCCACTGGATAAAATATCGACAATCACAAGCTTTGTAAAGAGGTTTTGTCCGCGGTTTCCCAGGTTCTCAGCAGGTTATTAGCATTTTCATCCATCCGGGTTCAATTAATTCCCTGCAATTCCGTGAAAACGGGCCATAACCAGTGGTCACGCATCTGTGGTTAGTTGCCATTTATACGGCGTGTGTTTCTGACCACTTTTTCGTCACACAACTCTCGTGGTTTTCTCAGTAAGGGGGCCATTGCCGCTGATTTTCGATACCGAACCAGGTCAGCACAGAAATCGGCCGGGTGCCCCCGAGGGGCAGCGCGGGTGTCCGGAGGGGGCGTCGTAAAGCGAAGGCTCCTAGTCGGCGACCACTAAACCCGCCTCGCGGCGTCGCCTCTTCCGCCGGTCCCGCCAGCGTTTCCACAGGATCAGCAGTAGCACCAGCAGGATGAGCACGAGCACCGCGATCATCCACCAGGACCACACGAAGGCGTCCACGGTTGGCTCCGGGGTGTCCGGGTCCAGCGGTGCGCGCTCGGCGTGGACGAGCAGACGGTCCGTGTTCAGACCGTACGGGGTGCAGGTGATCAGCGTGATCTTGTCTTTGCCGGGCTCGTAGGTCACGGCGTCGTAATCGTCGGGCTTGACCACCTCGCGCGACGTCATGCGGTAGCGAAGGCGCTCACCGAGCACGTCGATGAAGATGTCGTCGCCGGGCTTGAGCATGGGCAGCTGGTCGAACATCGCCGCGTTGACCATGCCGGTGTGCGCGGAGATCACCGCGTTGGTGCCATCGCCGCCGACAGGGAGGGTGGAGCCATACATGTGGCCGGCGCCGTCGTAAAGCACGTCCGCCCTGGTGGTGTGGTACACGGGCAGGTCCACGTTGATGCGCGGGATACGCACGCGCGCCATCACGTGGTAGCTCTCCGGCAGGGTCAGCTGGGACATGTAGTCGTCGAAGCCGGGGTCCTCGTCACGCGGGGCGCGCGCGTGGGGGCCGGCAGCCAGCAGCCGGTCGTTGTATTCGTGGGCGCGGGCGAGCTCGCGGGCCTTGGTGTCGTCGCTGAGCTCCTGCACCGCGCCCGCGTATTCCTCGTTCTGCTGGATCTGCCGGTACTGCGCGGACAGCGTGGACGCGATCGGGTACAGCAACAGCAGCGCCCCCAAGATCAGCACGATCCAGGAGACGACGTTGCTGCCGCGTTTACTCTTCTTCGCCATTGCGCCTGCGCAAGATGAGTCCGAGGATGATCAGCAGCAGCGCCACACCCGTGATGCCGATGACGCCCGCGCCGGTATATGCGAGGTTGCCAACACGCTGGCCTATCGACGGCGTCCCGTCCCCCTCACCTTCCTTCACCACGGTTTCAGTCACAGTGGCCGTGGAACCGTCCGCCCGCGTGGTCTCTCGGGTGACCACCTCGGTGACTGTCGCGTCGGAGGGGGCGGCACTGGTCTGGGTTTGGGTCTCGGTTTCGGTCTCGGTGTTTCGCTGGTCGCGTTCGATGACTGTGGTGGTGCCCGCGGCAGCGTCGAAGCACTTCGCGCGCTCCACCACGTTGATGTGGTTGACTTGCTGCACCGTCACCGGCGCGCGGGTGGCGTCCATACCGTCTGCCGTCAGTGTCGCGGTGGCCGCGAGGTCCCCGAGCGTGGCGTTGCGCACCGGGCCACCGCCCCACGGCTGCTTCTCGTTCGTCTTTGCCGGCACCCAAGTTTCCATCGTGGTGGCAGGATCCAGCGACTTTGCGCGGGCAAGCTTGGCCAGGCCCGCGCTGGTGAGCGTGAAGGTCGCCTGATCGTTGCCCTGCTGTTGCTCGTCGTAGTCCTCGCCGCGCTTCAGCTCGGTGCTCTCGCCCGCGCCGTGAATGGTCAGGCGCGGGGCTTGCAGCTTGGTCACCGGCTGGTCCTTGCGAGCAGTGCCCGGCATCTGCTTCGAGGTGGTCGCCGCGGCTGCGTCGAAGTGGAGCACCTGTTCGCCTCGCGCCAGTACGCTGCGGGGACCATTGTTGTCCCACTGCACGGTGTGTCCGCGCGAGAACTCCAAGGTCAGCGCGTATTGGTTCAGCGTGCCGTCGGTGGACAGGTTCGGCACGGTGGAGACAAAGTCGTACTCCACGTACGTCCCCGGCGCTGCAGCGTCGCGCCACTCCGGGGTGTTGCACGCTGTCAGAGGGTCCACGCTGATCCCCAGCTCCTGTGCCTTCGGCGAGACCACCTGCGCCGGCTTGTCCGGAGTCACCGCCACCACGAACGGGGCGTAGGACACGCGCGCGTCCTGCGTTGCGGGGTTGTCCGCCACCCGCACCAGGTACACGCCGGTGCCAAGGCCCGTGAAGGAGGCGGCGCCGTTCGAGGTCGTTCTGGTGCCCACCTTGCGCAGGCGCTCGGGATGGTCGCGGGTGATCGCCGGGATGTCCAGGGATTGGAGGGTATCTGGGGTGGGCCGGAGGCCGTCGATAAGCAAAAGCTCCACATCGCGGTCCCCGATGCGCGCGAACCAGTCCGCGCCGACGCTTTCGCTCAGATCGACCCGGAGGTCGGCGGCGGATGCGGTGGGCGCGCAGGCAAGGAAGGCAGCGGCGAGCGCGGCGGCGAGCCTGAGTGCCGTGCGTGAGTGCATGGTGTCCTTCCTTGTCATGGTGAGAGCTTGTACGGATGGTGAATTACAGATGGTGAATATGCGCCACTTTGGGGCATCTTCACCATTTGCAATTCACCATCTGCGCGCCTTAGGCGTTGCGGCGGCTCAGCTGGTACGCAGCGCCGCCACCGAACAGCACGAGGCCGAGCGCGAGGATGTAGAGCATGGTGCGCTCACCGGTCGCGGGCAGGCGGCCCCAGATGTTGTCCTTCACGTCGTTGACCGCGACGGTGTAGACGGGGCGGGTGGTGTCGGTGCCCTCCGTGGTGCGGGTAAGCAGCTGCGGGTCCGGGTTAACCAGGTAGCCCTGCGGCGCCTTGGTCTCAACTGCGCAGTACTGCACGGTCGGGTTGAGCTGCATGCCGAAGCCGGAGGCCACAGCGGCCTTCGCGGAGGCGACGTCGCCGCCCTGGGCGGTGAAGGAGGTTGCGAGCTCGGTGGAGTTGGCAGTTGCGGTGCCCTTGATCGCCTCGGCGTCCTTGGCTACTGCGTAGCCTTTGTCGCCGTCCGGTGCGCAGGGGTAGATCTCGAACTCGGCGCCGTTGCCGGTCTTTTCGTCCTCCACCGCATTGCCGTTGAGGTTCTTGGTCACCTCGACGTTGACGTACTGCGTGGTGGTGTTGTTGGTGTCCTGGTCGCCGTCCTTTGTGGTCTCCGGCTTGGTCGGAATCGGATTTTCGCGGTTGGGCACGTAGACGTTGGCGGTGTTGTTGATCTGGCCGTTTGCCGGGATGGCGTTGACCTTCGCCTTGAACACCACCTGGGCGGTCAGGCCCGGGTTCTCGCCGCGCAGCTTCTCCAAGCGCTGCAGGCCGGCCTCGGTGAACTCGACGGTGAGGTTCTGGCCGTCGTTGGTGATGGTGTAGTCGCCCGAATCCAGCGTGGTGTCGTCCGCACCGGTCAGGGTGACGGCCGCAGAGTCAGCGACGTAGTCCAGCTCCTCCTGCAGATCATCGGTGATGCGGAACTGGCTGATGGTGCGGGTGCCGTCCTGCAGCACGTCGCCAGCCGGCACCGGCGCCTTGATGGTGTAGGTGATCTCGTCGCCGATGTTGGCGTTCGCGTCGTCCGCAGCCTTGGTCGGGTCCAGTTTCTGGTTCTTCGGGGAGATAGTCGGCTCATAGTTCAGCACGCCGTCCTGCGTCAGCGGCAGGGTGACCAGGAACGGTGCGGCGACGGTGTAGTTGCCGTTGGTCTTCTCGGTGACCTTGTAGATGCCCACCGGCAGATCGGTGAACACAGCCTTGCCATTGGCGTCGGTGGCCTTGGTCTGCGCGGTGAAGGTGGTGTCGATAGTCGCTGCATCGGCGCCGGCGTTGACGATGTTGCCTGCCTCAGTCCAGCCCGCGGCGGTGTTCAGACCGTTGGTCATCTGCACGCGCTCGACGATGAACTCGGTGCCCTCAACGGCGCCGGTGGCGTCGCCCGGCTCGCCCTCGCGCTTATCAATGGTCAGGCTCGCCTTCTGGTTCACGTCAACGGCCTGGTTGTTCTGCGCGATGGCGACAGGCGCGAGGTCCGGAGCGACGGCAAGCGGGGTGGCGGTTGCGAACGCGGCCGCGGCGGCCAGCGCGAAGGTTTTCTTGGTCAGGTTCGACATGGTTCGGAATCCTTTTCTGGGTGTGTGGGGGTGTGGAGTTGGTTTTCGGAATTACATGTGCCGGTTTAGGAAAGTCCGTACACCGTCCGCTTGTAGCGGGCGAATTTTCTACATCTCAACGAGCTCACCGCCTTCCGCGCGCTCGTCGCGGCGGCTCACCCGCCATGCGCCCCAGCCGAACAGCACCAGGCCGAGCAGCAGGAACAGCACCAGGGTCTGCTCGCCGGTTTCGGGGAGCAGCATGCTTATCGACGCCGAAGGTTTCAACGCCCCCTGCGCATCGCTCGCCGTCACCGTCTGGGTCGCCCCGCCGGCGTTCGCAGTGGCGGTGACGGTCACCGCGGCGTCGCCCTCGGACGGGTAGCGCCACGTCTCGTTGGCGCCTGCCGGGACGGTAACGGTGAAGGTGCAGGAGAACTCCTCGCCGGCGGCCAGCTCGCCCGTCGGGCAAATGCTGTCCGGCACGGCGCCCTCGTCGCCGATGCGCGCGACCGACCCGCCGCGGGTGACGTCCAGGCCGGCGAGCGACGGGTCCGTCACCGTGAAGTCCTTGAGCGGGAATTCGCCGGTGTTTGTCACGGTGTAGGTCATCTGCATGGACGTGGCGTCGTGGCGCAGCAGCGTGGTGCCGAAGGCGTCGCCGGTGAGCTGGCCCAGCGGGGTGCCGTCGATAGTCTTCTGCACCTTCAGCCCGGGGAAGGTGTTCTTCGCTGTGAGCGACCAACGGTCGCCGGAGCGCGCCAGGTCTGTCGGGTCGGAGACCGGCTGCGCGGTGAACACGACCGAGTCCGCGTCGCCCTCGAGCGGCGTGATCAATTCACCGTTGGAGACCACCTGGAACACCGATGCTGCGTCCGGGTTGCCGTCGTCGATCTCGTCCACGGCGCAGTCGCTGTCCACCGGCACGTCCGCGATGGTGTGCGTCTCGCCGGCGCGCAGCTGAAACTCCTCGCCGTGTGCCGAGCACGACTGGTGGAACGTGAACGTGCCGGAGCTCGGGCCGGCGGCGGTCTTGGTGAACGCCACATCGTAGTGGGCGCGCGGGTGGTAGATGTCCGCGCCGACGGTCAGAACGGTCTCCGACGACGGCAGGTCCGCCGCGGTGGTGAAGGTGTGCGAGTACACCTTGTCGGAGCCCTCGACCTCGTCCGCGGCGAGGCCGGACAGCGAGCCGGTGGGCAGCGCGGGCGATCCGCTCCCCCACGTGGCGTACTGCGCCAGCGGAGTACGCGCACCGCCTGTCACCTCGAGCTCGCCGCGTGCGGCGAGCGTCGGGCTGCCGGTGAGGTCGAGCGTGCAGTTCGCACCCACCGGCAGGTCCACGACCTGCCCGCCCGCCGGGGCTGCAAACGTGCGCGGCATCTCGGAGCCGGACAGGGCAGTCAACGGGAACTGCCGGGTCAGCGAGGTTGTGGCGGGGTCGTCGCAACGCAGCTGCGCGGTGTAGCCCGCCTCATCCGCTCCGGCGAGGTAGCCGGAATTGAACACGGCGAGCCGCACCGGGGTGGTGCGCCGCTCCACCTTGTTCACGAAGTGGAGGTCCGCCGGCGCGGTTTCGCCCGGGTTGGGGGCGTAGCCGCGCACGATCTTCTGCTCCGGGGCGATGGTCAGCGCCTCCGGCACGCTGGCCGCATCCTGCTCGTTGAACGTGCACAGCGACCCGGCGGGGACCTTCGCCTCGCCAGAGACGAACGCGCCGTCGGTGAAGTCGCCCTTGCGGATGCTGGCCGGGATGACGTAGCCGCCCTCCGGGCGCAGCTTCTCCGGGATAAAGGAGGTCTCGCCCACCGAGCTGGTTTGGTAACCGATCGCCTTGCACTGCAGCGTGAAGCTGAACGTGTAGTCGTCCCGGATCTCGCTGAGGTTGCCCGCCGCGCCAGCGAGGTCCTTTCGCAGACGCACCGCGGAGGTCTCGTACTCGTAGTGGTTGTCCAGGCGGACGTGGTTCTTCGCCGGATCGTCCACGGTGAGGAACACCGGCGAGGTGGTCGTGTCGTTGTCCAGCTTCTGGTCCGGGTAGGCGTTGCCGCCTTCGCGGTCCACAACCCAATCCACAAAGGCCGGGCGCAAAAACGCCTTCAGGTCGTCCTGCCCGTCGTTCATCGCCAGGGCAAGCGAGCCGAACTTGTCTCCGGTGAGTTGGCAGTCAGCGCCGACGGGGACGCCGTCGAAAAGCGCAGTGCCCTCACCCTTGATGGATTTCTGCTGCTCCTGCAGCACCGCGGTGTCACCCGTCTCCGGGTCGCGGCACACGAGGGTAAACGAGTGGTTGTACAGCGCGTCCTGCAGATCCTTTCCGGCATTCGCGTACTGGGTGCGGATGCTGTCGGTGGGCAGGATCGCTTCCTTGTCCAGCTGAATCTGGGTGACTCGGCGGGAGTAGGTGTTGATGAACAGCAGCGTCGTGCCGCCGTCGCCGACGACGAAGTCGGCCGAGCCGCCCGCCACCGGCGCGCCGTCCACAGTCACGGACTTATCCAACGTGATGCCCACTGCAGTGGAGGTCTCCCCCTCGGTGGCAGTACAGCTGGAACCGACCGCCGCTGTCGTGCCGCCGGGCTCCTGCCCCTGCTGCACGGTGGTGGACAGGCGCGGGCCTTCCGTGCCGTCCGGGTTGGTGCACGTCAAGGTCACCGGGAACACGCGGTTGGTCTTGATGTCACGGCGCGGCTGGGAGATCAGGTTGTTCGGGTCGTCGAACCGCACCTCCTTGGTTCCTTGCACCGGCGCCTGGATCAGGTCGTACTCGTGGTGCACATCCAGGGTGGACTGCTTGCCGATGGTGAACTGCCCGTTCGCGCCCACATCCTCGCTTTCGCCGGCGTCGGCCGCATAGCGGTACTCGGACGTGCTGCTGATCGGGTACTCCCGCCCGTCCTTCGTTGTCCGGGTCGCGCTGTCGCCGCTTTCCGCAAGCGTGCATTGCGTGCCCTGCGGCACCTGCCCGGCGGTGAACTCGGCGGTTTCTCCCGGTGCGAGTTCAAAGCGGTCGGTGAAGCCATTGTCGCAGGTGAGCTCATAGCTTAACGACGATGGCGCCAGCGTCTCCCGACCACCAGTGCGTAAATTGACCGTCAGTCCATTACCCGCCGGAGCGAACGTGTTGGTCACCGTGGCGGTGGTGGTGTCCTGGGCGATCGTCGGGTTGATGCTCTGCACGTCCGTGGTAAACAGGATCCCGCCTGCGACCTGCGGGGTCTCCTCCGTGAAGGTGCAGGTGTTGCCGTATGGCACTCCCATGTTGCCGTCGAGGTCGTTTGCCGCGGCGTCGTCCGCCTGCAACGTGACAGTGCCGTTCGCCGCGACAGTCGCACGGCCGACGAGCTCCACGGAGCGGGACTGCCCCGCCACACCGGTGGCAACGTTGCGCGTCCCGCAGCGGAACGAGAACGCGTACGTGCTGGGGAGCTTGCCCGTGACGCTGGAGTTGACCACCTTGTTCAGCTGCACCGTGCCCAGCTTCGGGTCGAAGGTGTTGATCACCGTGACCAGGTTGCGGTCCGTGCCGGAGACCGGCCGGATGGTGTAAATAGCCTGGTTCTTCGCCTGCGCGTTGGTCAACGTGGTCACTTGGTCGCTGGCGTTGGACGCGCTGACCTTCGCACCGACGAACTTCGTGTTCGCGGTTTCGCCGGGTTCGTCCTCCCACACCTTGCACGCGGCGTTGGCTGGCACGCCCTCGACAACCGCCTCGCCGGCGGAGCCGTTCAGGGTGACGGTCCCTTCCTTCGCGGGACGGCCGGCCACCTCGCACCGGTAGTGCACCGTGTACGTCAGCTTGGCCACATCCGCGTCACCCGCGGCGAGGCCGTTGACCTGGTTCCGGAGGTGCAGGGGGAACGTGAGGTAGGCGTAGCTCGTCGTAAAGTGGAGCTCAGGTGTTGCGCCCTCGTGGAGCGTGAAGTGGTACTCCGCGCCCGACGGGTTCAGCGGCGCGCCGGCGAACTGGGCATCGCGGCCGGTGAACTCGATGGTCTTTCGCTGCTCCTCGGTGAGGTCCGTCAGCGGCGTGATCGAGCAATCCCTCTCCACTGGGATGTTGTCCAGGGCGACGGAGTTGGACGGCTTCGCCTGCGTGAGATCCAGCGTGAACTCACGGCTGATGTTGGTGCCGGCGCACGTCAGGTTGAAGCGGTAGGTCCCGCCCACCTTGCCGTCTGTGACCGGGTCGCCGACGATCGTCTTGCTGAAGACGAGCTTGCCCGGCGTGTACGTGTAGGAGTTGTTGGCGTTGGCCGAACCGATAGCCGTGGGAGCAGCCGCCGATGAGGGCAGCTGGACCGTCACCGGCGCCGAAGCGGACGGCGCAGCCGTGCCGTTCCAAGAAAGCGTAAGTTTCGTTCCGGCAGGCGGCGCCGGGACCTTCTCCGTAACGGTGCAGGTGCTGCCCTGGGGCAGGTTGTCCACGCTGACGGAGCGCCCCTTTTCCACAACAACGTCGTTTTCGAGCTTGACGTCGGGGTAGGCAGTTGTGAACCCTTCTGGCACGGTGCACTTGTAGTGCAGCGTGTACTTCTGCAGGCTGTTTTCCGCGAAGTTCGCGGCGTTGCCGTCCACCGTCTTTGTCAGGTTGAGCTTGGCGGGTTTGAACTTAGATTCCCAGGTGACGGAACAGTTTGGGACACGGGTTTCGGCCGCGGGGATCAGCAGAGTGGATGTGCCGGTCTGGGCGTTTTCCGTCAGCGTGTAGCCCGTAGGCACCGCCCCCTTGCGGATGAGGTAGGTTTCGCTGTTCGTTCCGCCCGAGGTGAGTGTGCACTTCCACACCGGCTCGTAGCGGACGAACGCGCGGTCCGCCGGATTAAGCGTGGAGGTGTAGCCCAGCTGGTCCAGCGGAACGCCGTTGGAGCCGATGCGGCGAAGCGCCGTGGTGGAGCCGCCCGCCGGGGTCGACAACGTCGTCCGGTTGGAGCCGTCCTGTAGGAAGGCCGAGTAGCTGGCGGTCCGTTCCGTAGGGTCCGCCACCTTCTCAAACGCGTCCTGCACCTTGGCGGAGCCGTCTTTGTCGAAGGCTATGCGGCTCAGCGCGATGCCGATAGCCACGCCCTGCGTTCCGGCACTGTTGGAACCCATGCTGACCTGCAGCGTCTTCGGATTGTCCACGCTCACCACCCACGTGCCGTAGGTGCCGGTGGCCTGGGAGAAACAGACAAAACCGCGGTCGCGACCGTCGGACATACTGCCCCAGTTTTGTGGTTCTGGTCCAGGACCGAAATGCGAGTTTCTGCCGCCGGTGCACGCATCCTTCGCGTTCGACGGAGTGAGGCGGACCGCTTGTCCCACTGTTCCGCCGTGGACACTGATCATCTCACCGGTGCCGCCGGCACCGGTGGACTCTCCGTCCACCACCGCAAAGCGGTACGACGCGAGCGGATCGACCACCCCGTTACGCTTTACCACGATATCCGACAGGGTGAAACGGGCAAACGGGCTACCCGCCCCTTCCATCTGCAGAATGTCCTGCGACGTCGAACTTGGGTACCGCTCGAAGAAACCCGTGCCGGTTCTCGCAAACGCCGTACCTGACCAGCTGGGGTTGGAATTCGCGGTGAACCTGGTGCTGGTGTTTCTCGTTTCGATTCCGAGGTTGAAGGTGATCGTGTAGTCGCCCACCTTCTTCGTCTTGGGGCCCGCAGTGGTCATGTCCGACATGTCGAGCCAGCACATCTGGTTCGCCCATGCCTCAGCAACGCCGGTGCCTCTACGGAACGAGCAGTCCCCAAAATTCACGCCGTCATTTGAGGCAGTTTGCGCTTCCGCCTGCTGCACACCCGGGGACACGACACCCGCGACAAGCGTCAACGCGGCGAGCATCAGCGCTGCCCAAACCGCCACTACGCCATGCTGGCGGTGGCTGTAAACGGGGCGGCCGGTCTGAGACATGCATCCTCAAATAACTGTGGACTTATTAATAGCGCCATGGATGCTACGCCGGAAACGTCAGGATGAAAACACGGCAAAACCAGCGTTTAAAAGTTGGACACACTGCCTGCCCACAGCTTCCTCTCGGCATTCGCGCTGGGCTCACCGTTTCCGCACGTTAAATGATTGTGCATCTCACGCTGGAGCTCGACTTGGAGGGACGTGTTTTCCGTCACGCGCCGCCGACCACACCGGCATGGAGAGACAGCAAAACGCCCGGCTGACAGGATCAGCCGGGCGTCGAAAAGCGAAAGCCCCTAGTCGCCGATCTGGTCGCGGCCGCGCTTCACAATCAGCGGGTCCGGCTCGCCGACAACCTCGTGGTCCTTGTTCGTGTACTCGAACTTGGACAAGATGTAGCGCATCGCGTTGAGGCGGGCGCGCTTCTTGTCGTTGGACTTGATGGTGATCCACGGCGACTCGTCAGTGTCCGTGTAGCGGAACTGCTCCTCCTTGGCGCGGGTGTAGTCCTCCCACTTGTCCAGGGACGCCAGGTCCATCGGCGAGAGCTTCCACTGGCGCACCGGGTCCACCTGGCGGATGGCGAAGCGGGTGCGCTGCTCCTTCTGGGTCACGGAGAACCAGAACTTGGTCAGGGAGATGCCGGAGCCCAAGATCATGTTCTCCAGCATCGGCACCTCGCGCAGGAACTCGGCGTGCTGGGACTCGGTGCAGAAGCCCATGACGCGCTCGACGCCGGAGCGGTTGTACCAGGAACGGTCGAAGAAGACGATCTCGCCGGCGGCCGGGAAGTGCTCGATGTAGCGCTGGAAGTACCAGGAGGTGGACTCGCGCGGCGACGGCTTCTCCAACGCCACGGTGCGCGCACCACGCGGGTTGAGGTGCTCGTTGAAGCGCTTGATCGTGCCGCCCTTGCCGGCGGCGTCGCGGCCCTCAAAGAGGATGATGTGGCGCTGGCCAGTGTCCTTGGTCCAGTTCTGCCACTTCAGCAGCTCAATCTGCAGGGCGCGCTTTTCCTTCTCGTAGTCGTCGCGGGAAAGACGCTCGTCGTAGGGGTAGTTTTCGCGCCACGTCTGAATGGCGGTGCCGTCCGGCATGAGCAGGACGGGGTCGTCCTCGTCGGTGTCGTCCACAACCCAGCCCTCGGTCTGGGCGAGGTCGATCATCGGCAGTTCGTCGTCTTTGTTGTCAGCCATGCCTTCCAGTCTATTCGGCGCGGGCGCAGTGCGCCCGGGAAGTACGCAGGAATGCAAAAAGCCCCGCCGCTTTACGACGGGACCTTCGGCTATGCGCGTTACAGTTACGCGATCAGGCCGATCAGCTCAGCGATGTTGCCGGCGAGGCTACCGAGGTTCTTGAGCAGGTCGAGCAGAGCGCCCGGGACCTGGGTGACGCCGTTGTCGCCGTTACCGGAGGAAAGTGCAACCCAGTTGGTCAATGCTTCCATGATGATTCTCCTTTAAAGAAAGTTTGTGTCGAGTGAGGTGAAGGCTTACTTGGAGACCTTGTCAGCGAAGTCCTTGATGGTCTTCGGGGTCTTCTGGAACAGGTCAACCAGGTTGGTGGAGAAGGTCTTGAAGGTCTTCAGCTGCTTCTGGATGAACTTGAGATCGAAAGGCATTGATTTCCCCTTTTCGATAGGTGCCAGTGGTTGTCTGGCAAAACTTGACAGGTACTGACACCCGGCGGGCGTCACAGGTGGAATTTTGCCACATCAACCAGCTACGTCAAGCGCTTTCTAAAAATTAGATTTGGGACACACAGGTAGCTTCCAGCTGGTATACGTTCACCGAAACGTAACCTTTTCGCGACCGGGCCGATAACCTGCCCCGACCGATTTTCGAAAGTTAACACCAATTGAATTGGTGCGAGAACGTGTAACTTGATCGGCCTCGCCGACGATCTGTACACGTTCAAAAATCCACCATGCCCGTGACGTTTTACACCATTCCGGGGGTGGTGCGGAGCTGACGTCGATAAGCATGAAAAAAGCGCGCCCCGAAGGACGCGCTTTAGACGGGCAGATTTACATCATGCCCATAGCTTCCGGGTCCATGCCCGGGTTGGCAGCACCAGCCGGCTCCGGCTTGTCAGCCACGACAGCCTCGGTGGTGAGGAACAGCGCGGCGATGGACGCGGCGTTCTGGAGCGCAGAACGGGTCACCTTCGCCGGGTCGGCGATGCCGCTGGACAGCATGTCCACGTACTCGCCGGTGGCGGCGTTCAGGCCCTCGCCGTCCGGGAGGTTGGCAACCTTGTCGGCCACCACGCCCGGCTCCAGGCCAGCGTTCAGCGCGATCTGCTTCAGCGGGGCAGACAGGGCCTCGCGGACGATCTTCACGCCGGTGGCCTCGTCGCCCTCCAGGCCGAGGTCGTCGGCGAGCTCGTTGGCTGCCTGCAGCAGGGCCACGCCACCGCCGGCGACGATGCCCTCCTCAACAGCAGCCTTAGCGTTGCGCACAGCGTCCTCGATGCGCAGCTTCTGCTCCTTCAGCTCCACCTCGGTGGCGGCGCCGACCTTGATCACCGCAACGCCGCCGGCGAGCTTGGCCAGGCGCTCCTGCAGCTTCTCGCGGTCGTACTCGGAATCGGAGTTGTCGATCTCGGCGCGGATCTGCTTCACACGGCCGTCGATCTGCGCCTGGTCGCCGGCGCCCTGGACGATAGTGGTCTCGTCCTTGGTCACCACGACCTTGCGGGCCTGGCCGAGCAGCTCGATGCCGGCGGTCTCCAGGGACAGGCCAACCTCCTCGGAGATGACCTGGCCGCCGGTGAGGATCGCAAGGTCCTGCAGCATCGCCTTGCGACGATCACCGAAGCCCGGCGCCTTCACCGCAACCGACTTGAAGGTGCCGCGGATCTTGTTCACCACGAGAGTGGACAGGGCCTCGCCCTCGACGTCCTCGGCGATGATCAGCAGCGGCTTGCCGGACTGCATGACCTGCTCCAGCACCGGGACGAGCTCCTTGACGTTGGAGATCTTGCCGGAGACGAGCAGGATGTACGGGTCCTCCAGCACAGCCTCGCCGCGCTCCATGTCGGTGGCGAAGTATGCGGAGATGAAGCCCTTGTCAAAGCGCATGCCCTCGGTGACCTCGAGGTCCACGCCGAAGGTGTTGGACTCCTCCACCGTGATCACGGACTCCTTGTTCACGGCACCGTTGCCCACGGCGTACATCGCCTCAGCGATCTTCTTGCCGATCTCCGGGTCAGACGCGGAAATACCGGCAGTGGAAGCGATCTCCTCCTGGGTCTCAACTTCCTTGGCCTGGTCCAGCAGGTACTTGGACACCTTGTCGGTGGCGGCCTGGATGCCGCGCTTGATGCCCATCGGGTTGGAGCCAGCCGCGACGTTGCGCAGCCCCTCGCGCACGAGCGCCTGGGCCAGCACGGTAGCGGTGGTGGTGCCGTCGCCGGCGACATCGTCGGTCTTCTTGGCAACTTCCTTGACCAGCTCAGCGCCGATCTTCTCGTACGGGTCCTCGAGGTCGATCTCCTTGGCGATGGTCACGCCGTCGTTGGTGATCGTCGGGGCGCCCCAAGACTTCTCCAGGACCACGTTGCGGCCCTTCGGGCCCAGCGTGACCTTCACGGCGTCAGCCAGAGTGTTCAGGCCGTTTTCAAGGCTGCGACGTGCTTCCTCGTCGAATGCAATCATCTTTGCCATGTGAGTGTGTCACTCCTTATATATAGGCGTTCATGGACGATCACTCAGGTCGTCGGTGCAAGCAGGCGCCCGCGACGGCACGGCTGACGAGTGGTCTCAGCCTCACCCGCTCTATCGGTTTGTTTGGCACTCGGTTTGTGTGAGTGCCAGCCACATTTTTAGCACTCGGCGGGGTTGAGTGCAAGGAGCGCAAGGGGCGTGGTTGTTCCGGGGCAAGGATGCTTGCGGCTAGATGCTTACCGGCGCGAGGATGCTTACTCCAGGATGCTTACTTCCCGAGTAGCGCGGGCGAGAACGCCGAGGGTTACTCGAACAATAAGCATCCTGGAGTAAGCATCTAGCCGGGTAAGCATCCTGGGGTAAGCATTTACCGCCGAACCGGCCCCGCCAACGCTGCTAGCGTGGTGCCATGACTACGCAGAACCAACCGCAACGCGACCGCATCTTCAACGACCTGTCCACCCTGGTCTCCTTCAACTCGGTGCACTCCACCCCGGCGCTGGCGGACCAACACGAAGCCGCCTGCGCATGGACCGTGCAGGCGCTGGAAGGGCTCGGCCTGGAAGTGACCCGCTACCCCACCGTGGATGACGCTGACACGATCGTCGCCACGAAGCCCGCGAAAAACGGCGCACCGACAGTGCTTTTGTACTCCCACTACGACGTGGTCCCCGCGAACAACCCGGACGCCTGGACGAACAGCCCGTTCGAGCTGACGGAGCGAAACGGCCGCTGGTACGGCCGCGGCGCCGCGGACTGCAAGGGCAACCTGGCCATGCACCTGGAGGCGCTGCGCCTGCTGGAGGAAAACGGCGGCACTGATCTGGGACTGAAGGTTGTGGTTGAGGGCTCCGAGGAGCTCGGTGGCAAGGACGGCCTGGGCAAGCTCATCGTGGAGAAGCCGGAGGTGTTCGAGGCGGACGCGATCCTCATCGCGGACTCCGGCAACGTGGCTGTCGGCGTGCCTACGCTGACCACTTCGCTACGCGGCGGCGCGCAGGTGAAGGTCACGGTGGAGACGCTGGCGAACCAGGTCCACTCCGGCAGCTACGGCGGCGGCGCCCCGGACGCCGCGCACGCGCTTGTGGCTATTGCGAACTCGCTTTTCGACGAGCACGGCCGCACCACCATCGACGGCGTGGACACCACCACGAAGTGGGACGGCGACGCTTACGACCGCGAGTCTTTCCGCCAGGACGCCACCGTGCTCGAGGGCGTGCAGCTGCTCGGCACCGCGGACGACGACCCGGCCGACCTCGTCTGGGCCCGCCCGGCGGTGACCATGATCGGGTTCACCTCCACCCCAGTGGCCGAGGCGATGAACGCGGTGAATGCGCGCGCGGAGGCCCAGTTCAACCTGCGCGTGCCGGCCGGCCAGAGCGCCGCCGAGATCGCGCAGAAGATGGAGGAGCACATCAAGGCCCACACCCCGTGGGGCGCCAAGGTTGAGGTTGAGGTCAGCGGCGTCAACGAGCCCTTTGCGACGGACCCGTCGGCCGGCGCTGTCGCCGCGCTCGGCGAGTGCCTCAAGGAGGCCTACGGCGCCGACAAGCTGTCCGTGGTCGGCTCCGGCGGCTCTATCCCGCTGACCATCACGCTGCAGAACACCTTCCCGGACGCCGAGATCGCGCTCTACGGCGTGGAGGAACCGATGTGCGGCATCCACGGCGTGGACGAATCCGTAGATCCGACGGAGATCGAGCGTATCGCGGTTGCAGAGGCTGCCTTCCTCCAGCGCTTCGGCAAGTAGCACCAAAAATCGCTACAGTTATTACTCAACGGCCGCGCCACCGGTGTTGACGCGTAGATACCCAGTGACAGCTGGAGTGAGTATTTTCTGTGTGAACTCAATGAGCTCCCCCGCTTGAGGCGCGGTGTGCCCTGTACGCACATGACCAGAGGAGGGCCGCGCACCTCGTGCTGATACTGCTCATTGCACTCACCGCAGCCACGCTGGCCGCCCCGGTGCTCATCCGCACGGTGGGCCGCGCCGCCTTCGGGCTTCTCGCGCTCGTACCGCTGGGCGGGTTCATCTGGGTGGCGCGCCTGTTCGCCACCGGGGTGTTCCGCGACGGCGGCGAGGTCAAAGCGGTGTTCACCTGGATGCCGTCGACGAACCTCAACCTAGAATTCCGCCTGGACGCACTCGCGGGCCTATTCAGCCTGATCATCCTGGGTATCGGCGCGCTGGTGCTGCTTTATTGTTGGGGCTATTTCGACTCCAACCCGCGGCGCCTGGCCAAGTTCGGCTTCGAGCTGACATTTTTCGCCACGGTCATGTACGGCCTGGTCATCGCCGACAACTTCCTGCTCATGTACGTGTTCTGGGAGTTGACGTCGGTGCTGTCGTACATGCTCGTGTCCTATTACGGGGAGCGCGCATCTTCTCGACGGGCCGCCATGCAGGCGCTGATGGTAACCACTCTCGGCGGGCTGGCCATGCTGGTGGGCATCAACCTGCTCGGCTTCAAGGCGCAGATCTGGAAACTGTCGGACATTCCCCAGATCACCGACATTGAAAACACCCCGGCGATCTCCGCCGCCATCGTGCTGATCATGCTGGGCGCGCTGACAAAGTCCGCCCAGTCCCCCTGGCACTTCTGGCTGCCCGGCGCGATGGCCGCCCCCACCCCGGTGTCCGCCTACCTGCACTCCGCGGCGATGGTGAAGGCCGGTATCTACCTGGTGGCGCGTTTGGCTCCGGACCTGTCCGCGGTGAACACCTGGCACCTGGTGGTGCTGTCCACCGGCGGGTTCACCATGTTGCTGGGCGGCTGGATGGCGCTGAAGCAGCGGGACCTGAAGCTGATTTTGGCCTACGGCACCGTCAGCCAGCTGGGCTTTATCACCACCGTCATTGGCGTGGGTTCGCGCGAGGCCACCATGGCCGGGTTGGCCATCACGTTCGCGCACTCGCTGTTCAAGGCCGCGCTGTTCATGATTGTCGGCGCGATCGACCACACCACCGGCACCCGCGACATCCACGAGTTGTCCGGGCTTGGCCGAAAGCAGCCGCTTTTAGCCACGCTAGCGATTATCTCCGCGGCCTCCATGGCGGGCATCCCGCCGCTGTTCGGTTTCGTGGCCAAGGAGACCGCGCTGGACGCCATCCTGCACGAGGAGCTGCTCACCGGCATGCCCGGCAAGATCACCCTGGTGGTGCTGGTCGTCGGCTCGATCCTCACTATGGCGTACTCCCTGTACTTCGTCTACGGCGCGTTTGCCACCAAGGGCCAGCCGTGGGCGGACGGGCAGTCCCCGGCGGTGCGCGACATGCACTCCCCGGGCCCGAAGCTGTGGCTCTCCCCCGCGGTGCTGACCGCGTGCACGGTGGGCTTCGGCGTGGTGCCGGCGGCACTGTCGTCGCCGATCAGCGAATACCTCGACGTGCGCTTCCCGGACGTTGAAGGCTCCGAGCTCGCGCTGTGGCACGGGTTCACGGTGCCGCTGGCGCTGTCCGGCGTGATCATCTTCGCCGGCGCAATCATGTTCTGGCAGCGCGACGTGGTGGCCAAGGCCCAGTTCGAACGCCCCGCTCTCGGCGACGCCAACGCGGTCTGGGACACCATCATGGACACGCTGCGCCGCTGGTCGCTGAAGCTGACTGCGTCCACGCAGCGCGGCTCGCTGACCATCAACTTGGCTGTCATCTTCACGTTCCTTGCCGTGGTACCGCTGGCGGCGCTGATTCTGGGCGATTCCAACAACATCCGCATGCAGGTGTGGGACAACGTCTGGCAAGGCCTGGCGGTCACCGTCATGGCCGGGCTCGCGTTTTTCGCGGCCGTGCAGCGCAACCGCCTCTCCGGCGTGATCATGGTGGGCCTGACCGGCTACTTCATGGCGCTGATCTTCGTGCTGCACGGTGCGCCGGACCTGGCGCTGACGCAGGCGTTGGTGGAGACCATCGTGATGGTGGTGTTCATGCTGGTGCTGCGCAAGATGCCCACGGAAACAGAGCAGCGCAACGAGGACAACCGCCTGCGCGCCTGGCTGGCCATCGGCACTGGCGTGTCCGTGGTCACGGTGGCCATGACGGCTATGTCCGCGCGCGTCACCGAACCGATCTCCAAATACATGCCGGACCTGGCCTACGAGATCGGCCACGGCCGCAACACCGTCAACGTGCTGCTGGTGGACCTGCGCGCGGTGGACACTTACGGCGAGACGCTGGTGCTGGTGGTCGCCGCCACCGGCATCGCCAGCCTGATCTTCGGCACGTTCCGCTTCGACCCGGAGTCGCGCCGGCCCACCCTGTCCACCACCAAGGCGCGCTGGCTCGCCTCCGGCGTGGAGACCGAGACCGCGCAGAACCGCTCCATCCTGGTGGATGTGGTCACGCGCCTGCTCTTCCCGTCGATGATGCTTTTGTCGGCCTACTTCTTCTTCTCCGGCCACAACGCCCCGGGCGGCGGGTTCGCCGGCGGGCTCGTCGCGGCGCTTGCGCTGACGTTGCGGTACCTGGCGGGAGGACGTCGAGAGGCAGAAGAAACGCTCCCGGTGCACCCGGGCAAGGTGCTGGGCATCGGCATCATGTTCACCACCGCGGCCGCGGTCGCCCCGATGTTCTTCGGGATGCCCCCGCTGACCTCCTCGTACGCCGAGTTCGACGTGCCGCTCATCGGCGATGTCACGGTGCCGTCGGCGCTGATTTTCGACGCGGGCGTCTACGTCATCGTCGTCGGGCTGATCATGCACGTACTGGCCTCCATGGGCGCCTACCTGGACCGCGAAGAGGACACCAGAAAACAGCGCGCCCGCGACCGCGCGCGCGAGCTGCAGGCCAAAAACGAGCAGCGGCGCAGGCTCATGTCCAGAACCCGCAGGGCGCGTTACGACGAGCGCAGGGCGGTGGCGGCCAGCGGGTCGTCGATAAGCAAACGCGGAAAGAGAGGCGAGTAAATGGAAGCGAACCTGTTCCTCCTCATCGGCTCCGGCGTGCTCATCGCGTGCGGCGTGTACCTGATGCTGGACAAATCCATGATCCGCATGATCATGGGCGTGACACTCATCGGCAACGGCGCCAACCTGCTGCTTTTGCAATCCGGCGGGCCCGCCGGCTCCCCGCCGATCATCGGGCGCGAATCCGAAGCGGCGGCCGATAGCGCCGACCCGCTCGCGCAGGCGATGATCCTGACCGCAATTGTGATCTCCATGGCCATGGTCGGGTTCATGCTCGCCCTGGCCTACCGCCAATACCGCTACCGCACCGACGACATCGTCGAGCGCGACGAAGAGGATCGCGCAATCGCCGCGCGGCCCAAATCCGCCTCACCGGACCGCGACAAATCCGACGACGCGAAAACCGGCAAAGCCAGCCCCTCCGGCGACGAGTTCGGCCCCAAGCCGTTCGAGGACCCGGTGAAGGAAGTCAAGGGAGGCCAAGATGCGAGCTAGCTTCATGGCCTTCGCCGACTGGGTGCTGCCCGCCATGCCGTACCTGATTGTCATGCCGATCATCCTGCCTGCCTTCGCCGCCGGGCTGATCGTGCTATTCCGGGGTGTGAACCTGCAACGCTTCATCGCCCTGGGCACCCTGGCGGCCCTGACCGTGATCGCCGCGGTGATGATCATCGTGGCCGACACCCACGGCATCCAGACTGTGCAGATGGGCGGCTGGGACGCACCAGTGGGCATCACCATGGTGGCGGACCGGCTGAGCTCCATCATGCTGTTCGTCTCCTCCATCGTGCTGTTCGCGGTGATGTGGTACGGCATCTCGCAAGGGCTTCGCGACGGCGACGACGACGACCCCGTCGCCGTCTTCCTCCCCACCTACATGCTGCTGAGCATGGGCGTGAACCTGTCCTTCCTCGCCGGCGACCTGTTCAACCTCTACGTCGGCTTCGAAGTGTTCCTGGTGGCCTCCTACGTGCTGCTCACCCTGGGCGCGTCGCCGCAGCGCGTGCGCGCCGGCATCGGCTACGTAATGGTCTCCATGGCGTCCTCCATGGTCTTCTTGTTCGCGCTCGCGCTGGTGTACGCGTCGGTGGGCACCGTGAACATGGCGCAGGCAGGCATCCGCATGGAGGAGCTGCCCACCGGCACCCGCGCCGCCATCTTCGCCACCTTCATCGTGGCGTTCGGCATCAAGGCGGCGATCTTCCCGCTGGACGCGTGGCTGCCGGACTCCTACCCCACCGCAGCCTCCATCGTCACCGCCGTGTTCGCAGGCTTGTTGACCAAGGTGGGCGTGTACGCCATCATCCGCGTGCGCTCCACCGTGTTCACCGACGGCGCCCTGGACTCGACACTGATGGTGATCGCGCTGTTGACCATGATCGTGGGCGTGATGGGCGCGATCGCCCAAAACGACATCAAACGCTTGATGTCGTTTACCCTGGTCAGCCACATCGGCTACATGATCTTCGGCGTCGCCCTCGGCTCCGTTGCGGGCCTGTCCGGCGCCATCTTCTACGCCGTGCACCACATTCTGGTGCAGACCTCCCTGTTCCTAGTGGTGGGCCTGGTGGAGCGCCAGGCCGGCTCCGCGCAGCTGCGGCGTCTGGGCTCGCTGCTCTACACCGCGCCCGTGATTGCGCTGCTCTACCTCATCCCCGCGCTGAACCTGGGCGGCATCCCGCCGTTTTCCGGCTTCCTGGGCAAGGTCATGCTCATCCAGGCCGGCGCGGAAGACGGCTCCTGGCTGGCGTGGGTGCTCATCGGCGGCGCCGTGATCACCTCGCTTCTGACCCTGTACGCCATGATGAACGTCTGGTCCAAGGGCTTCCTCCGCGACCGCGCCGACGCGCCCGAAGGCGACGTCGTCCTCGCGCGCCCGGCCAACCTTGCCGCGCGCGAAGAAACCGTCGCCTCGGGCGACCGCGACGACGTCGGCCGCGTGCCCGCCGGCATGTTTTTGTCCACCGCGTTTTTGGTGCTTGCGTCGACAAGCATCACGTTTTTGGCCGGCCCGATCTCCAACATCACGGACCGCGCCGCCCAATCCGCCCAGGACCTGTCCATCTACCGAAGCGCCGTGCTTATCGACGACCCTTCGGCCCCCACACGCAACCTCGACGCCTTCCGCGAACAGACCGGCGCCGGCAGCAGCAGGGACTCCCTCGAACACCGAGACTCCTCCCGCCCCGCCGGGCCCACCAGCACCGGCGTGACCACCGAGATGGTGCCCGAACCCGCGGACGCCGAATCGAATGAGGTGAGCCGCTGATGTTTACCGGTATCGCCCACCGCTTCCGCCCACTGACCGTGGTGTGGCTGACGTTCATGTGGATCCTGCTGATGGGCCAGCTCAGCTGGGGCAACCTCATCGGCGGGCTGGGATTGAGCCTGCTCATCGTGCTGGCGCTGCCCCTGCCGCCCGTGCCGCGCAGCGGCAACCGGGTGAACTGGCTGAAGCTCGTCGCCTTCATGGTGGAATGGTTCTTCGACCTGCTGGTGGCCTCGGCGAAAGTGGCGTGGCTATCGCTGCGCCGCGCGCCGCAGCCGCGAAACGCCGTGCTGCGCGTGCCCATGCGCCTGAGCAACGAGCTGGTGCTGTATCTGGCCACCTGCGCCTACAACCTGCAGCCCGGCGGCACCGTCACCGACATCGACCTGGCCAACCGCGAATGGACCGTGCACATCCTCGACGCCGAGGACGACGCCGCCATCGCCCGCGAAATCGCCAACGTGCAGAAACTGGAGCGCCAAATGATCGCCATCTTCGAAGGAGGCCGCTGACATGCACAGCACCGCCTACACCATCTGCCTCACCGTGGCCGCCGTGTTCCTGGTCGCCGGGTTGTTCATCTTCGCCTGGCGAGCCATCGTCGGCCCCGACTCCATGGACCGCATGCTGGCCAACGACGGCATCACCGCCTCCCTCCAGTGCGCCCTAGCCCTCTACATCTGCTGGACGCTGGACACCACGGTGGTCAACGTCATGATCGTCATCGCCCTGCTCGGCTTCATCGCCACCCTGTCCGTGGCCCGCTTCCGCAAGAGGGACGGTTCCCTATGATCTCCGACATCATCTCGCTGGTTTTCATCCTCCCCGGCGCCTTCATGGTCTTTTCCGCCGCCGTGGGCACCGCCCGGTTCAGCTCCACCCTGGCGCGCGTGCATGCCATCACCAAACCCCAGACCACCGGCCTGGTGCTCATGATCACCGGCACCATCATCCGCGTGGTCACCGCCGAAGACTTCGGCGTTCACGAACGCGGCGACATCGGCATGATGTTCCTACTCGTCCTGTTCGCGCTGATGACCAGCCCCGTCACCGCGCAGCGCTTGGGGCGCATCGCGCGACGCGAAGGCCTCTACGGCGACGACGAACAGCTCACCCGCAACGACCGCCCCGCCAGCTACCACCCGCGGCGCATCAACCCTAAAGGCTAAGCTCCCACATCTCCGCGCAGGTCGCGTCCACGACGTCCTTCCAATCCCCGGTGCGCTGGTAAATCGCGCGCTGACGCTCGTAGCCCGCGCCGCGCTCGATGATCTCGCGGACCAAATTCAGCTCGTCGACGCAGCCCAGGTCGGCGGCGACGGGCGTGAGCTCGTCGATAAGCAACTGCAACTCGGTCTTGATCCAATCCTCGTCGGTGTCGCGCGAGGTAATGACCAGCGCGTCCATGCCGTATCGGGCGCCGCGCCACTTGTTCTCCGCGACGTGCCACTGCTGCAAGCTCGGCAACTTTTCGCCGCGCTCGAGCATGCGGTCGTAGTGGACGACCAGGCAATGCGTCAGCGCCACGACGGCCGCGAGCTCGCGCAGGTTGCTCGTCGCATCCGAAATGCGCACCTCGACGGTGCCCCACTTCGCGGCCGGGCGAACGTCGAAATGCATCGAGCCCGTGTGGTTGATCACGCCCGACGTCTGCTGGTCGCGCATGAAACCGACCCACTCGTCCCAGCTCTGGAACTGATACGGCATCCCCGCGGTGGGCAGCTGCTGGTACAGCATCGTGCGGTTCGACGCGTAGGACGTGTCGATGCCGTCCCACCCCGGGCTCGACGCGCTGATGGCCAGCAGGTGCGGGTACTTCGTCATCACCGCGTTAATAATCGGCCACACCTTGTCCTCGTGGCTGATGCCCACGTGGCAGTGGATCCCCCACAGCAGCATGTGCTGGCCCCAGTACTGCGTGCGGTTAACGATCTCCTCGTACGTGTGCTTCGGACTCAGCGGATTCGTGCGGAAATCCGAAAACGGGTGACCGCCGGACGCCCAGAGTTTGAGGCCCATCTCGTCGGCGACCTCCTTGACGGCGTTGAGGTCGCGTTGGAGCGCCTGCACCGCCTCTTTGGTGTTCGCGCAGATCGGAGTGACCAACTCGATGGTGTTCTGCAGGAACTCCGGCTCGAGGTGGATGTCCGGGTAGCGGGCCTGCACCTCGTCGATGACTTCGGCGGCGCGGGGCACCAAGTCGCGGGTGACCGGGTCGACGAGGCAAATCTCCCACTCGACGCCAAGGGTGGGGCCGTCAGACCTGGCAAAGTCGCGGAATGGATCCATAGTGGACGAGCCTATCCGCTGCCGCGCTCTGGGCAGGTGCCGGAGGCGGGTTTATATGCGCGAGGCGGTTGGGCGTTGGGGCTACGCGCCACCAACGCCCCCGCCAACGCCACCCCAACCCGCCAATGCGCCGAAACCGGCTACCTAGAACCGGCTGCCAGCTTAATTTTCGCTTGGTAGCCGGTTCTAGGTAGCCGGTTTTTGGGAGGGAGCGCTCCGGGCACGCGGGAACTAGCCCGCCAGAACCACCGCCACGGCGGAGCTGTTGTTCGCGGCCTGCTCCGGGATGCTCGTCGCGCCCTCCGGCAGGTCGCCCTTCGCGCGGGCGGCACCACCGACGCGGCGGGCGATGTCAGCTGCCACCTGCTCGGCGCCCGGGACGGCCGGGTCGAAGAAGACGTAGGTCTCCGGGAAGACGCCGTAGACCTGCTCCGGCATGTTCATCACCGCGGCGTCGGCGGAGTTGTTGGCCACGTTGTACTGGCCCTTCAGCTGGTCGGCGGTGCGGCTGGCCAGCTCTGGGGTGCCGGAGTTGTTGTAGACGTAGACCTGGGCCGAAGCGTTGTCGAGGCCCGCGCCCGCCGGAGCCGGAGCAGGTGCGGGCTGGCCGTTCTCGCCCTGGCCCTCGGCGCCTTCCGGACGATGCGCGTTCGGGTCCTGGGCGTTCGGGTCCTGGGCGTTGGGGTCATCTGCGCGGTCGCCCTCCTGGCCCGGCTGGCCCTCAGCGCCAGTTGCTGCGCCATCCTGATCAGCACTTTGACCAGCACCCGGCGTTGCGCCGCCCTGGCCAGCGCCGTCGCCGGCAGGCGCGGCCGGGGAGGTGCCCACCACGGTGGACGAGGTCGTCGCGGCGCCTTCGCCGTCGCCGCCCTTGTCGTCCTGCGTCATCTTCCAAATCCCCCACAGCGCCAGCAGCGCCGCAACGGCGATCAGGATCATCGCCAGGCCGCGCTTCGGCAGGCCGCCTTCCGCGGCGCCGCCTGCGGCAGCTGCCTTACGACGATCCTCCGGTTCGCCCTCGTAAGGCTCCTCATAGATGGCGTCGTCGGCGTTGCGGGTGTCGTCTGCGTAACCTGCGCCGTAATCGACGTCCTCGATGTACTCGGAGTCGTCGTCGCGGCGGTGCGCGCCACGGTACTCGGTGCCGGCACCAGCCACACCAGCGCCAGCGGCGGAGTAATCGTCGACGATTTCGGCCTCGATCGGCTCGGCGTCGTAGTCGTACGCGCCGTCAAACGAGTCGGTGTTGCCTGTGTAGCGCGTGGAGCCGGAACCCGGCTCGAACTCGGAGCCGGAGTCGGGACGGTTGTTGCCATAGTTATCGTTAGTCACATCGGCAACTCTAACCACACCACCCCGGAAAGCAGGCACAACACACCGTAAAGCTGAACTAGAGGTTGGGGGACCTTTGGCCGTCGCGAAGCCTTTGCAAGCGCCGGACCAGCTGGGGCTCGGCCGCGAGCGCATCGGGCGAGTCCAGCAAGCGATTCAGATGCTGGTAGTAGCGGATGGGCTGCATGCCCAGCTCAGAGCGCACCGCGTCCTCGCGCGCGCCGATCGACCTGGGGGCGCGCGCGGCGAAGCGGAGCACGGAAAGGTCGGTCTCTGTAAGCATGCCTAATATATTGGCATGACCATCCGACCCATCGTTATCCACGGCGATCCGGTGCTGCACGAACCGACCAAAGAAGTCACGCAGCCCGTGGAGGAGCTGCAAGAGCTCATCGCCGACATGCACGAAACCATGGACGCAGCCCACGGCGTGGGCCTGGCCGCCAACCAGATCGGCGTGCCGCTGCGCATCTTCGTCTACCACTGCCCGGACGGCGACCAGATGCGCCGCGGCACCGTGATCAACCCGGTGCTGGAGACCTCCGAGATCCCCAAAACCATGCCCGCCGACACCGGCGAGGACGACGAAGGCTGCCTGTCCGTGCCCGGCTACGGCTGGCCCACCGGCCGCGCGGAATGGGCGAAGGTGACCGGCCTGGACGAGAACGGCAACGAGATCGAGGTCGAGGGCACCGGCTTTTTCGCCCGCTGCCTGCAGCACGAGACGGGCCACCTGGACGGCTTTTTGTACACCGACGTGCTCACCGGCCGCTACAAGAAGGAGGCCAAGCGCGTGATCCGCGACAACGGCTGGAAGGAAGCCGGCCACACTTGGCTTCCGGGCACGGACGAAGATCCGTTCGGCCACGACGATTAACACGCTAAGATGTTCGCCATGCGTATCCCCGCCGTTATCGCCGCCGCGTCGCTCACCCTCACCCCCGCGACGCCCGTGGAGCCAGTTGAGCAGTTGCTTGACGACGTCTCCGTCACCCACGAAACCTCCATCACCGCGATTAACAGCGCGGAGACGGACGACGAGGTCCGAGACGTGCTCATCGCCTGGCGCAAGGAGCTCATCGCGGCCTCCGACGAGCTGGCCGAGCTGCGCGAGGAAGCCGCCGAGGACGGCCTGACCGAGGAGGAAAAGGCCACCTTCGACGAGGCGTCCGCGGCACTCAAGCGCGAGCGCGCCGGCGTGCGCCAGCTGCGCGCGGAGCTTCTGCCTGACGACGAACCCGTGGTCGTGCCCGCCCCCATCGAAGGTCTCGGCGGGCTCCTCGGCACCACCGCGTTTGACGCGTTCGAGCGCTCCGAGGCCGGCAACACCCCGATCGTGTACGGCATCCCCGGCGCGGAACGCACACGCGATGCGGAGTCCGCCGATGAGGATGTTGCGGACGCCGAGCCGACCGTTCCGGTTACAACCAAGCCGACCAAGCCGACCGTGGTGGAGGAGCCGACCACGTCGACCACCGCCCCAACCAGCACGGAGACCAGCGCGGCGACCAGCACTTCCGCCGCGTTCGGACCCGAGGTGACCCACCGCGTGGAGCGCCTCCAGGACACCGACAACGACGACGAGACCACCACCGAAACCACCTCTTCGGAGACCACGACGGACTCCACGACGACGGAGACCTCGTCCACCACCACGGGCACGGCAACCGAATCCGCCACGTCCACCACCACGGCGGCAGAGACGACCACCGGGGCCTCCACCGCGTCGTCGAGCAGCTCTGCACGTTCGGTGATGGAAAACCGCACCACGTCGGCGACCTCTAGCTCGACCACCTCTAGCTCGACCACCTCCTCCTCGACCACCACGTCCAAGACCTCCTCGACCACCACGACCGAGGACGACGACGAGCGCGACGACGACCTCGCCGACACCGGCACCCCGATGCGCGCCCTGATCGCCATCGGCATGCTCTCGCTGATGATCGGCGCGGCCCTGGTGCTCACCGGCGCGATCCGCCCGCGCGGGGCCCGCAAGTAAACGTGTCCCGGATTTTCCGCTCCGACGAGGTGGCGGTGGGCGACCGCG
Organism: Corynebacterium sp. MSK008; assembly: GCF_030232585.1. Taxonomy (GTDB): domain Bacteria; phylum Actinomycetota; class Actinomycetes; order Mycobacteriales; family Mycobacteriaceae; genus Corynebacterium. The sequence continues at coordinate 140,452 of NZ_JASPJX010000004.1, forward strand.
TCGTGGTGCGCCAGCGCCGCGGCGAGCACGCCAGCGACATCATCGGGCACGTGCTCAGCCTCGAGCCGCTGGTAATCCGCCCGCAGGAGGTCGGCGGCTTCCCTTCCTCCAAGGAGGCGATCGAGGTCACGGACCTGCACATCATCAAGAAACTCTCGCCGCGCACGGTGCGCAACTCCGAAATCCGAGAGCTGGAAAAACGCCTCGCAGACCGCCTCAACGTACGCGACTGGGCGTGGGCCAGCGGCTGGCTCATGCGCACCGGCGACACCGAGGAGGCCAACTCCGCAGTCCCACTCGGCCCTTCGGCGGGCTTCGAGCCGTTGCCCATCGACGCCATCCGGTCCTTCTACGACCAGCGTGGCCTGCCGGTGCGGCTGACCATCCCCGAGCGGATCGGCAAACCGGCGTTGAAAGTGCTCGACCACGCGTGGGAGCTCCAGGACGAGCAGGTTGTGTGGGTTGCGGGGGAGGCCTTTGGTGTGACGTCGATAGGCAATGTGCCCGAAGGGGCGCTGGAACACCACCGTAGGCGGCTGGCGCTAGGCTAGGCCGCATGCGAATCGCCACATGGAACGTCAACTCGGTGCGCACGCGCGCCGAGCGGATCGCCGCCTTCCTCGAACGCGAAGACGTGGACGTGCTGGCGATGCAGGAAACCAAAACCGCGGACAGCAAATTCCCCTACGCCACCTTCGAAGCCGCAGGCTACGAGGTCGCGCATGTGGGGGTCAGCCAGTGGAACGGCGTGGCCATCGCCTCGCGCGTGGGGCTGGACAACGTCCGCAACAGCTTCGAGCGCCAACCCGCGTTTGCCAAAAAAGGCGCCCCGTCTGTGGAGGCGCGCGCCGTGGGAGCAGCGTGCGGCGGGGTGGACGTGTGGAGCCTGTACGTGCCCAACGGCCGCGAAATCGGCGACCCGCACTACGACTACAAGCTGCAGTTCCTCTGGTCCCTGGCCGATCAGGTCCAGCCCGGGGAGCTGCAGGTGTACATGGGCGACTTCAACGTCGCGCCCCGCGACGAGGACGTGTGGGACGTGTCGTGGTTCGAGGGCAAAACGCACGTGACGGAGCCTGAGCGCGCTGCGTTCCAGATGCTGCTCGAAGCCGGGCTGCACGAGGTCACGCACGAAGACCAGTACTCGTTCTGGGACTACAAGGCCATGCGGTTTCAGAAGAACGAGGGCATGCTCATCGACTTCCAGCTGGCCACCAAGCCCATGTTCGAGCGGGTCCAGCGCGCGTTCGTGGACGTGGAGGAGCGCAAGGGCAAGGGCGCGTCCGACCACGCGCCCGTGATCGTGGACTACGACACCCGCGGCCTGGCCTACGACGAGGTGCGATGAACCTGGACCTTTCCTGGTGGCAGTTCGCGGCGATGGTCGTGGACTACGCCATCAAGTTCGTGATGATCGGCGTGGTGCCCGGCGGGCGCAAGCCGTCCTCGGCCAACGCGTGGCTGCTGTTGATCCTGCTCCTGCCGGTGGTGGGCCTGCCGCTGTACCTGCTGTTCGGCTCCACGTTCGTCTCCCGGCGCCGCCACCGCATCCAAGTTGAGGCGCGCCGCGTGCTGGACGGGGCGTGGGCGGGCCCCGACAGCACCATCGCGCACCTGCCGCCCGAAACCGCCTCGCTGGTCCGCCTCAACCGCGAGCTCACCGGCTACCCCGCGGTCCGCGGCGATGTGCGCGCGTTGTGGGCGGACTACCGCAAGACGATGCTGCGGATAGCCAAGCTTATCGACGAAGCATCCGCCACCATCTCCATCGAAATCTACGCCGTAGCCTGGGACGACACCACGGACGTGGTGTTCCAGGCGCTGGAGCGCGCCGTGGCGCGGGGCGTGCACGTGCGGCTGCTTTTCGACCACATCGGCTCCGCCAAATACCCCGGCTTTAGAAAATTGAAGAAGCGGCTTACCGACATCGGCGTGGACTGGCACATGATGCTGCCACTGGCTCCCCTGCGCGGGCGCTGGCGCCGCCCCGACCTGCGCAACCACCGCAAGGTCGTGGTCATCGACTCGGAGGTGGCGTTCGTCGGCTCGTTCAACCTCATCGACCGCGGCTACCTCATGCCGGGCCACGTCCGCGCCGGACGCCAGTGGGTCGACGCCTTCGTGGAGCTGGAGGGGCCGATCGTGGAGTCCGTCGAATCCATGTTCGCCGTGGACTGGTACACCGAATCCGGCGAGAATCTCGACATTGTGGTTGGGGCTAGGAATGAGGGGGAGGCGGAGCCGTCGACAGGCGATGTGCTCCAGCTTGTCCCCTCAGGGCCCGGCTACCTCACCGAGCCGAACCTGCGCATGTTCAACTCCATCGTCCACAACGCAAAAGAGCAGCTCACGCTGTGCTCGCCGTACTTCGTGCCCGAGGAATCACTGCTGGAGGCGATTACCTCCGCGTGCTACCGCGGCGTGCGCGTCGACCTCTTCGTCGGCGAAAAGGCCGACCAGTTCATGGTGCAGCACGCCCAATCCTCCTACTACGAGGCGCTACTGAAAGCCGGGGTGCGCATCTGGGAATTCCCCGCCCCGTATGTGCTGCACACCAAGTTCGTGCTTGCCGACCCAGGCAGCGAAGACGCCGTCGGCGTCCTCGGGTCCTCCAACATGGACATCCGCTCCTTCTCGCTGAACTACGAATCCTCCCTGCTCGTCGCATCCGGCGCGCTACTTCCGGCGCTGGAGCAGCTGGGCGCGAACTACCAGGCCGTCTCGCGCGAGCTGACGCTGGAGCGATGGGCGCGCAGACCCTGGTACCGACGGTACGTGGACAACGTGATGAAGCTTACGTCCGCGCTGCAGTAGGGGTTGCGGTGCGCCCCCACTCGCCCCACCGCTAAACCGGCTACCTACAACCGGCTACCAGGCGTTTTATAGCGTGGTAACCGGTTGTAGGTAGCCGGTTGCGGGGGAGACATGCCGGGGCACGGGTTCGACCGGGGCCTAGCGCGGGCGACGAGTGGTAGCCGGAACTCGTACCGACGGGTTGGCATCCGCCTCCGCCTTGCTGGCCATAATGCGGCGTACGCAATCTTCAGGGTCCTGGATGATTTCGGCGGGGAAAAGACGAATCACCGTATACCCTTGCTCCCTGAGCCACCGGTCGCGTTTCTCCTGCTTGATCACTGCCTCGAAAGGCTTCTCTTTGAACTTGAGATACCCGTCGATCTCGATGACCAGCGTCCCCCACAACAGGTCGACCCGGTAGTACCTCCCGATCCACATCTGCTCCCTCACCTTGATTCGGCGCAACGCCAACAGCACCCTAACGACGGACTCGAACGGAGACTCCGACAGCGATGAGCTCAAAGCGATAGCCTCTTTCACACGGCCGATCCCCCGCTTGCCGCGCATCCGCTGCGCCACCGCCAAAATTTCGTCGCACCACATCTGTTGCTGAAGCGGCGCCATTTCGCGGTATTGCCCGTCGATGGCCGCAGTAGCGTCCGGGACACCATGGAATCTGGCGATGTCTACGACGGTGCGGGGTGGCGTTGTCAGGCGAAGGGTTGCTCCCGCGCCCGCACGGTCGATCGGATCACGGACCACGGTGTCGATCTCGGGAACGCTGATGTGCCGGTACAGCACCCCTTCAGGCCACTGCTTCTTCGGCGGCGGGTTGCCGTTGCACTGTGCTAGCTCTACCAGCTCTTCCCGGTTGGGAACCACCCACATGCCGTGCATGCGGGCAGCAGACCTGCCGACGAGCACCGCCTTATACGCCGCAGCCGACACTGAGTAGCAGCGGAGATACTCCTGCTCGTGCGATTCCAATGTGTCCCAGTCTGTGGTGGCGATGAACTTTGTTGCAGATAGCTGCCGACAGTCCTGGGCCTCAGCGGTATGCCGTGACATCAGCATTCCGGTTAGACGCGCTCGATCCATGGTTCCCCCTTTTGGTCCATCCCCCGATGACGCAGCCAGATTAACAAACCACGCTCGGTCGTGCTCGTCTTCCTCACGCCGCGCCACCCCGAACACAAACACCGGCTACCTACAACCGGCTACCACGCCCTAAAGCGCTTGGTAGCCGGTTGTAGGTAGCCGGTTTGCGCGTTGATGCGCTGAGCGGCCCCTACCCCCCCTACGCGTCGCGGGTCTCCAGCAGCACCACGCCGATGATCCACGCCGCCACGGCCCACACCGCGAAGATCAGAAGCGACACGGGCAGCGTCCAGTTCTGGGTGGGGCTGTTGGTCATGAACGCCATGAGGTTGCCAAACGGCAGGAACTTGGCCACGTCGGCGCCGTAGCGCGGGATGAAGCCGACGATGGATTCGATCAGCAGCATCATGCCCATGCCGGTGACCACGGCGCCGGAGGTGTTGCGCGCAATCCAGCCCACGCCTTGCTGGAACAGGGTGATCAGGGCCATGCCGAGGGGGATGGCCCAGAGGGCGCGGCGGGCGGCGGTGTTGCTCACCCAGTTAGCGGGCACGGGCGCGGTGAGGTCGCCGACCATAAACGCGACGGCGAGCCCCACGAAGGTGAGCAATGCGGCCAGCACAGCCCCGAGCACAAGCTTTGCGACGGCCACCCGCCACCGCTTCGGAGCAACCCTGAAGTTTGTCGACGGGATGCCGAAGCGGTACTCGGTGGTCACGGTCATGGAGGCCTGCACGATCACGATGATCGCGGTGGTCAGCGCCATGGTGGCGGCGACGGTCAAGGGCGCGTACGGCATGCCGCCGAGTTTGGATGCGGTGCCGAACAGGGCTCCGTAGAAGGCGCCGAAGGCGATGATCAGCGCGGAGGTCCACCAGAAGGAGGCGGTGGAGCGCAGTTTGGTCCACTCGGCGGGAAACAGGTTAAGCATTGGTACCTCCGGAGACGTACTGGGCGTGGCCCTCGGTGGATTGCATGTAGGCCTCTTCCAGGGAGGCGCGGCGCTCGGCGAGCTCGGACAGCGGCACCCCGGCGGCGAAGGCGACGCGGCCGACGTCGTCGGAGGTGCGGTCCGGGATTTCGAACACGGCACGGCCGTCGGCGTCCACCGCCCGTGTGAAGGGCATGGCCGTGTCGGCGTGCTGCAGCGCTGCGGCCAAGGAGGCGGCGGCGTCTTCTGTGGGGGTGCGCACGATGGTGGTCACGCCGGAGTTTGCGCGGATGAACTCGGCCATGGACGTGTTGGCAACCAGGCGGCCGCGGCCGATGATGATCAGGTCTTCGGCGGTCTGCGCCATCTCGGCGAGCAGGTGGGAGGACACGAGCACGGTGCGCCCCTCGGCCGCCAGGGACTGCAACAGTCCGCGCACCCAGCGGATGCCGGCAGGATCGAGGCCGTTGACGGGCTCGTCCAGGATCAGGTATTCCGGGTCGCCGAGCAGCGCCGCCGCGATGCCGAGGCGCTGGCCCATGCCGAGGGAGAACCCGCCGACGTGTTTGCCGGCGACGTCGCTTAAGCCCACCAGCTCGAGCACCTCGTCCACGCGGGTGCGCGGCAGCCCGGCGGCTTGCGCTTGCCAGAGCAGGCTGGCGCGGGCGGAGCGGTTGGGGTGGACGCCTTTAGCGTCGAGAAGCGCGCCCACTTTGCGCGCGGGGTTGGGAAGCTGGCGGTAGGGCACGCCGTCGATGAGCGCGGTGCCGGAGGTGGGGCGGTCCAGGCCCAGGATCATGCGCATGGTGGTGGATTTACCTGCGCCGTTGGGGCCGAGGAAGCCGGTGACGACGCCGGGTTTGACGGTGAACGTGAGGTCGTCAACCGCTTGGACGGCGCCGTACCGTTTGGTCAGGCCTTGCACTTCAATCATGCGGTTCAGTATGCACCATCGCTCTTTTGAGCACATTGCTTAGCGACGCCGCGAAGCCCGGGTGCAGCTCAAACCCCGAAACCTCAGTCAACCCAACCCAACGCAGTTCCTCCGATTCCTCGTTGGCGGTCACGGCCAGCGGCGCCTGGCACAGCGCGATGACGGTGGTGTAGCTCCACTCCGGCAGCTCCGTGGTGACTACTTCCTCGACTACGTTGATACGCTCCGGGTCGATGGCGCACTCCTCCACGGACTCGCGCACCGCCGCCTGCGCTGGGGTTTCGTGGCTGTCGCGGGCGCCGCCGGGGATGCCCCAGGTTCCGCCCTGGGCGGTCCAGGTGGCGCGGTGCTGCAGCAGCACTTTCGCGTCTGCTCCCTGACCGGCGATGAGAAAAAGGCCGGCGGCGCCGAAGCGCCCCCAGAGTTTTGTGCCGTCGGGTGTGGTGACCCAGCCGTTTCCGTCGCCAAGCATGGCCCCCACTGTAGGTGGGAACAGTTATCATTGCGGAATGGTGACGCAAAGCAGGCCGAGCGACGACGCGTGGCTCGACGAGCTTGAAGCGCGCCCGGCGCACCCGCGGCTGCACGGCGTCCTCCACGGCCCGCTCGCCGGCCCCTTAAGAATGGGACGGCGCGGCCACGCGTTCGCGCAGACCACCCCGGGCAAGATCATCGTGGTCATGGTGCTGCTGACCACCATGCTGCTCGCGGCGGGGCTATCCATGAGCCAGTCCATGTCCAGCCGCAACCAGTCGCTGGACACGGTGCGCGAGGCCACGGAGCCGATGAGCGCGGCCGCCCACCTGCTATCCACCTCCCTGCTGCGCGCCGACACCATCGCGGCGGGCGGGTTTGTCCAGCCCGGGCCGCTGTCGCACGAGGACGTGCAGGCCTACTCCGCCGCGCTGGACACCGCGGTCAGTTCCGCCAGCGAGATTTACAAGGGCGCGGTGGAGGCCGACACCGCCACCAGCGAGCGCATCGAGGAGCTGGTCAGCGAAATCCAGCGGGACCTTCCCGTCTACGCGGGCTTAAACGAGCGCGCCCGGGTGAACCAGCGCATGGGCAACCCGGTGGGCGTGGCCTACATGTCCGAGGCGTCCAGCATAATGCGCACCCGCATGCTGGTGGCCGCCTCCGAGATCAACGCGCTGACCCGCGAGGACGTGGCGAAGGAGATGCGGCGCTTGTCCGAGCCGCAGTGGGTGCCGTTGTCCGGCCTGGTCGCGGCACTCGGGTTCCTCGTGCTCACGCAGTGGTGGCTGTGGCGGGTATTCCGCCGCCGCCTGAACAAGGGGTTTCTCGCCGGCACCCTCGCGGTGGTGGTGGCGCTGAGCTGGGCCGCTGTGTCGAACTACCAGTCCTGGCGCAACGGTTCGGTGGAGTATGAGAGGGCGGCGAAGCCCTGGGAGGAGCTCACCGTTGCCCGCTTCGACGCGCTGCAGACGCGCACGGACGAGACGTTCGCGCTGCTGCGCCGCCAGTCGGTGGTGCACTCCTCGCGGGCGTTTGACGGAACCTATGCGTCGGTGAGCGCGGCGCTCGCAACGGCTGAGGAGTACGGCGGGGAGCAGCAGCTTATCGACGACGCACGCGACGCCCTGCGCACTTGGGCCTACGAGCACAACGAGCTGGTCGGCGCCCTGAACTCCGGTAGCTACGAACAGGCGGCAGACCTGCTGGTTACCAGCGGCGGGGCGGGCGAGACGCCGTTCAGGGACCTGGACGCGACGCTGTCTAAACTCATCGCCTCCTCCCGGGAGGGCACGCAGGCCTACATCGACGCCTCGTTGGACGCGACGCGGCAGGTCTCCGCGGTGGTGGCGCTTTTGTCCATGCTGGCTGTGGTCTGCACGTGGCTGGGTATCCGCAGAAGGCTGGGTGAGTACCTATGAGAACGACGTGGGCCGCGAGCGCGGCGGCTGTAACGGTGGCGGTGCTGGCGCTGGCAGGCTGCTCCGAGGAGCCGTCGCCGGTGCGCGCCACCATCGCCCCGGAGCAGGAAACCTCCACCACCCGCGAGCTGCTGCCGCTGCCTCCCGGCGCGACACTCGAAGGCGCGCAGGGGGTGCCGGCGGAGCCCTATGTGTCGTCGAAATTTGACTGGGAGGGCTCGCTCAATCCGCGCGAGGCCGAGGAAGCCACCCCGAACGTAGACCGCATCAAGCGCCGCGGCCGGCTGGTGGTGGGCATCGACCAGTCCCTGTACCTGCTGGCGTTCCGCGACACCGCCAGCGGCGAGCTGCGCGGGCTGGAGGTGGACCTCGCCCGCGCGATCGCGGAGGACATTTTCGACGAGGAAAGCACCGGGATCAACCGCCTGGACCTGCGGTTTGTGGACTCGGCGGCGCGCGCCGAGGCGCTGAACAACGGCGAGGTGGACATTGTCATCCGCACCATGTCCATTACCCGGGAGCGCGCGGAGTCGATCGATTTTTCCACCCCGTACCTGACCTCTGGCGTGCGGGTTCTGGTGCCGCGGGACCGGGGAGTGGACGACATCAACCAGCTGGGCAGCAAAACGGTGTGCATCGTCGACGGCACGAACCTGACCCAGATCGCGCGCACGTTCACACCGCATTCGGAGATTTTGCGCACCCGCTCCTGGTCCGACTGCCTAATGGCTACGCAGCAGTTCCAGGCGGACGCGATTATGGCGGACGATTCCATCCTGGCGGGCTTGTCCGCGCAGGACCCGTACGCGAAGATCCTGCCGGGCACGCTGGCCTCGCAGTACTACGGCGTGGGGATCCCGAAGGGCCAGGCGGACCTGGTGAGGCAGGTCAACACGACGCTGGAGCGGATGCGTAACGACGGCACGTGGTCGCAGCTCTACTCCACCTGGCTCGGAGGCTCCATCGCGGAGTCCTCCCCGCCACCGCTGATGTACCGCAAGGAGGGGCAGTGAGCACGGAACGCAATGAGCAGGACCCGCTGGAACAGCACACCGAGGCGGTAGCCTTCGACCCCTTCGCGGACGAAGAGGATGACGCCGAGCCGGGCACCGAGGCGGTAGCGTTTGACCCCTTCGCCGACGATGAGACGGACTACTCCGCCATGGGCGAAATGGCCGGCCTGCTCAAAGACTTGGACGAGCTGCGCAAGGGCAGCAACCGCGAGGACACCTCCCAGCGCTCGCGCAGGCTCGCCCTCGACACGTTCCGCGAGCGCCGCGGCACCCGCCGCGCCACCCGCGTCGTCGCCGACGGCATGGTTGAGCTGCCCTGGGTGGAGCCCACCGAACCGAAAGAGGCGCTGATCGACCCGGAGCCAGCCGTGGTGGAAAAGGGCATCGCCCCGCCTACACTGCACCCGGGCGACGTGGTGGCCAGCCAGTACGAAATCATGGGCGTGATCGCCCACGGCGGCATGGGCTGGATCTACCTGGCGCAAGACCACCACGTGGCCGGGCGCGTGGTGGTGCTCAAAGGGCTGCACTCCACAGACAACCCGGACGAAGCGGCGGCTGCCGCGGCCGAGCGCGAGTTCCTTGCGGAGATGACCCACCCCGGCATCGTGCAGATCTTCAATTTCATCGACGACCCGCGCGTGCCCGGCGGGTTCACTGTCATGGAGTACGTGGGCGGGCCGAGTTTGCGGGCGTGGCGGAATGCGTCGACAAGCAAGGTGCTCCAACCCGATATCGCGATCGCGTACATGCTCGAAGTGCTGCCGGCGCTGGACTACCTGCACTCGCGCGGCGTGGTGTACAACGACCTGAAGCCGGACAACATCATCGTCACCGAAGACCAGGTCAAGCTCATCGACATGGGCGCGGTCTCCGGCATCGGCGCCTACGGGTTCATCTACGGCACGAAGGGGTTCCAGGCGCCGGAGGTGGCAACCGAAGGGCCTTCCGTATCCTCCGACGTGTACACGGTGGGCCGCACGCTGGCCTCGCTGGTGGTGGACCTGCCGCAGACCGACGGGGTGTACGACCCGGGCCTGCCCTCCCCCATCGACGAGCCGCTGTTTCGCCAATACACCTCCCTGTACCGTTTGCTCGCCCGCTGCTGCAACGAGGACCCGGCGCAGCGCTTCACCAGCCTGATCGAGCTGGAGGCGCAGATGCTCGGCGTGCTGCGAGAAATCGTCGCCGTGCGCGACGGGCGCACCTACCCCGCGCAGCACTCCCTGTTCTCCCCGCAACGTACGACGTTCGGCACAAAGCACCTTGTCTTCCGCACCGACCAGCTCATCGACGGAATCGCCCGCAGCGTGGACATCACCCCGCAGGAAGTCGTCGCCGCTCTGCCGTCGCCGCTGGTCAACCGCGACGACGTCGGCGCCGCCATGCTGCAGGGCTCCTCCTACGCCGAGCCGCGCGAAACGCTGGAGACGCTGCGCCAAGCCATGACCACACCGCAGTACGAGCACTCCGTGGAGATCCCCTTCGGAGTCGTGCGCACTATGCTCGACCTCGGCCTGACCACCCAGGCGCGCACCTGGCTGCGCTCACTTTCGGAGCGCTTCGGCGGCAACTGGCGCTACTTCTGGTACGCGGGCGTTGTGGAGACACTGTTGGGCGACTTCAACTCCGCTAAGACCTCTTTCTCCGAGGTGCTCAATCAGCTGCCCGGCGAGGCCGCACCGAAACTCGCGCTCGCCGCAGTCAGCGAGCTCCTCCTGCAGGAAGGCGGGTATCAATCGAGCGAGCTGCTTCACGACGAGCTCGCGCCCGCCGCCGCCGGCCTCGACCGACACCTCCGCGACGTGCCGGACGCCGTGTTCGAACGCATGGCCTCCGCCGGGGCGACAGACGGCACCTGGTCACTGACCGCGACCTCACCCGAGGGCCTGCGCTTCCACGCCACCCGCCTCTACGCCCTGGTGTGGATGACCAACCCCACCACCGTCTCCTCCGCCTTCGGCCTGGCGCGCATGCTCATGTGCGAACGTGAGGTGGACCTGGCCATCAAGGCGCTGGACAAGGTGCCGAACGCGTCGCGCCACTACCGGATGGCGCAGCTCACCGCCATCTTGTGTCTGGTTGCGGAGGGCACCACTGAAGAGCACATCCGGCTCGCAGCCCGCCGCCTCGAGCAGATCCCCTCCACCGAACCGCGCTTTTTGCAGATCAAGGTCGCCGTCATCGAGGCCGGCCTGACGTACCTGCGCTCCCACCAAGCCTCCACAAACGTGGCGCTTTTCGAGTACCCCTTCACCATCCGGGGCCTGCGCCGCGGCCTGGCCCAAACGCTGCGGGAGCAGGCCCGGGTGGCGCCGTACCCGAAGCACCGGTACGCGCTGGTGGACTTAGCCAACAAGGTCCGCCCAGCGACGTGGTTCTAGGGTGAGGTCGCCGTTCCCAAATTTGTTCACCCCGGCCGGGTGCTGTCGGTGAACAAATCCCCTTTTGGCGGTTGATTTGTTCATTTTCCGCAGGTCGCCCAAAATCTGAGGCAGATCTATTCATCGCGCAGTGAATTAATCCGCCGGGGCGGCGGGAACCGAGCGAGGCCGCTGGCCCGCCGACACTTCACGGCGGAATCTGTCAGGCGGGCCCCATCGGCCCAGGTCATCGAAAACGGCCGCCGTAATCTGTCAGGATTACGGCGGCCGTTCCAGCGGCGGCGCTTAGATGAAACCGCCCATGACAGCTGCCGCGCCGCCGAGGCCGACAACCGCCAGGATCGCGATGATCACGCCCACGATGGTGCCGGCGCTGCTGCCGGACTCCTTGCCGCCCTGGCCGCCCTGGCCGGTCTCGCCGGCCTGGGTGTTCGGGGTCGGCTCGTTCTGGTTGGGGGCCGTGCCCGGCTTCGGGGTCGGCTTCGCCTGGGTCGCGCCGTTGAGCTCGGTCACGGCCGGGCCGCGGTTACCGGGCTGCACCGGCTGGTTCGCAGTGGTGGGCACCGGTGCGGGCTGGGCCAAGGTCGGCTTCGCCGGGTCCTGTTTGCCCACGGTGTCGCGCGCGGCCTGGAGGTGCTCGGAGTTGTTCCTCTCCAGCTCCTTGACCAGCTCGTCCATCTGCTCGGTGGTGTAGTTGAGCACGGAGAACTCGTTGGTCTCCTCGGCGACCAGGTGGCCGTCGGCGTTGAAGACGCGGAACTTCACCGGCATGGAGGAATCCTTGTAGCCGGCGGTGTTGGCAATCGGCACCTCGACGTTGAGCTTGCCGTGCTCGGTCAGTGCGCCTTCGACCGGGTAGGTCTTGCGGAACTTGCCGCCCGGGTAGTCCACCTGGAGCGTGAACTCGTGCAGGTCGATGCCCAGGTTGGACAGCTCCAGGTGCACCTTGGAGTCGGAGCGGTTGGCGATGATGACGTTCTTTACGCCCTCGCGCTCGCCAAGCACGCGGATGCCGGCCTTGCCGTTGTTCTCCTCCGCCGCCAGCAGCACGAGTTCGTCCACCTTCGGGTGGCTGTGGCCGGACTCCGACGGGTCCTCGGACACGCCGGTGGAGCCGGTGGCCTTGGCGATCTCGCCGTTGACGATGTCCAGGTTGTCCCAGTCCGCGGCGATGTCGTAGGCGCCGGTGTAGCACTTCGCGTTGCCGTTGAAGCAGGCTTGCGGGATGCCGATGCCGTCGTTGGCGGTGGAGTTCGTGTCCGAGTAGTCGAAGTGGCTGAACTGGTACAGGTAGTTCATCACGGACTTGTACTTAGGCACGTAGGCGCTGTTCGGCTTGGGCACCGCGGACGCGCCCGAGTGGGTCAGGCCGAGGTTGTGGCCGAACTCGTGGAGGATGGTGTTGCGCATCTGCTCCTGGGACGTCATCAGGTAGTTCTTGGCCACGTAGAACGCGCCGTCGGAGATCAGGCCGTTGCCGGAGGACAGGTTTCCCGCCTCCTGCTGGTCGCCGATGATGCCCACGCGGAAGACGGACTGGCGTGCACCGAGCAGGTTCTTGCGGTCCTTGACTAGGCGCACACCGGGCACCTCTGCGCGGCCGTTGGCGTCCTTGAAGTAGATCGGCGCGTAGTCAATGGTGGCGCCGCCCTGGGGCGTGATGCCAGGGATGTTGCTGTAGTAGTCGCCCGCGTCGATGTGCAGGTTGTAGCCGCGACGGTCAAACAGGTCCACCAGGTCGTTGAGGATCTGGCGAGACGGCCGGTACACGTTCACGTTCGCGTTTGCGCACTCCAGGAACTCGCCGAAGTCGTCCTCTGTTGCCGCGTACTGCCGCTTTTCGGAGCAGCCCTTGGTCTCCCACTCGGACTTCATCCAGTTCAGCTGCAAAAACAGGTCCTTGCGGTTGGGGTCTGCGCCCCAGCGGTGCAGCGGGAACTCGGTGCCATCGGGGGCGGTGTAGCCGTTGATCTCCCACTCGTCGGGCAGACCGTCGCCGTCGGAATCCTTCAGTGCTTCTTTCGCGTCGCCGGCGATGGTCATGCGTGCGTTCAGCTTCTCGTCGTGACGCTGCCACACACCTGCGATGTGGCTTTCGCCGTCGTTCGCGCCAGCCTCCGCGGAATGCACACTCTTGCCCTTGCCGGTGGTGTCGGCGCCCTCGAACGTGGTGTGCAGCTGGTAGCGGCCACCTACGTCGATGGTGTACTCGTTCGTGCGGGTCTCCGAAGTGCTGATCGGGTGGTCCCGGCCAATCAGCGCGTCCGTGAGCACCAGCTTCAAGTCCTTCTTGCCGCTGGTGCTGCGCAAATCCACCCGCACGTCCACGCTCGTGGCCTTGACGGTGAAGGTGCGCACGAGCTTCACGCCGAGCTTCGGGTCGGTGTGGGTGAGGGTGACTACGTCGCCTTCGTCGTTGGACGCGGACTCCACCTTGGTGTCCGCGCCCGCGAACTCGACTTTGGTGCCGTCCACGTAGGCGTCCAGGTAAAACGCCGTGGGCATCAGGCCGTAGGTGAGGCTGTTGTACATCAGCCAGGACACGCGGCCCTTGTTCACGTCCACGTTTTGGAAGCCTTCGTCGGCGCCGGTGGTGACGCCGACCAGGTGGCTCTTGGACCGGTCCACGGCCGCATCGGCCGTAACCGGCAGCGTGACACCAGCGGTGAGACCTAGCGCGACAGCAGCCGCGATCGCTTTCTTCCCTGTGTGAATCATGCGCCTACATCCACCGCTCTAAAAAGTGTTGAAAATTATCTCGGTTATCGTACAAAACCTTGCCAGCTGCGCCCAACAATCCAAGCACCGCGAGCACCCACACCCACGGCGAGGGTTTCGAAGAGCCTTCGCCTATCGACGACCCTCCGGCCCGCACACCATCCACATCGACCACGACCTTGAAGTGGCCTACGGAGCCGTCGGCGAGCAGCACGTTCACCGGGATCTCCTTGACCTGGCCGGCGGCACCGGCCGGGACGTAGATATCCAGCACGCCGCGGGTGCGGTCCAGGGACACCTCCCAGCCGTCCGCGTCGAAATCGCCCAGGCTGAACGGGTAGTCCGCTGCCTTGTTGGGTGCCGACAAGGTGACTCGTGTGGTGGTGTCGGGGCGGCCGACAGCGGAGACGTCGTTAAGCATGATGCTCTCGGCGAGTGTGTCCTGGCCGGACTTGGTGCGCACCTCAACACGAGCAGACGTGATCGTGTGCGAGGAGTCTTCGAACGTGACCTGCACCGGAATGTCGCGCGGGCCGGGGACGGTGCCGTCGTAACTGGCGACGACAAGTTCGCCCGTCTCCGAGTCGATCCTCGTGCGTAGCCCCGGGATCGGCTTGACCAGGGAGAACGACGCACCAGCGACATTCGGCCGCAAAATGGTGGTCTGGCCCGCGTTAATGGTCACACGCGGGTACTCCACCTGCGTCAGCGCCGCGGTGCCACGCACGGTCGTTGCCGGCACCTGGACAACGCGCTGCGAACCGTCAGCGAACGTCACCACAACCGGGATCAGCGCCGCCTGCGGATCATCCTCATCGCCATTGCGGGCAACCGTAATCTCACCCGTTTCCGAGTCCACGGATGCTTGCCAGCCCCGCGCATCGAAGGACGCGGCCAGCGCGAACGTGGCACCCGCCGGGGCCTGGCTCGGCGACACCGTCACCGGCGTGCCAGCCTCCGTGACCCGAACCGGACGCCAGGACACCGCCTGGCTGGCGGCCTCCGACCTGGTGGCCACCGGCACAGTGATCTCCTGCACGGAACCGTCCGGCAGCGTCAGCTTCAACGGGATGTCAAAGTTCGCGCCAACCGGGGCATCCTGCGACACCTTCACGGTGATCGCGCCCGATTCCGGATCGATCTCCACCGGCAGTGCCGTCAGACCGGTCTGCTCGAACGTCGCACCCGGGGGCATCGAACCGGTGGGGAACATGCGGATGTTGCCGTCCGCGTCGAAGAACGGCTTGCCGTAGCCGCCGGCCGAATTTGCCCGCGCCAGCGACATGCCCGTCAGCGCCGCGATGCGGGCCACGACCGTCGGTTTGTTGTCCTTGTCCGAGACCGTGCCGTCGGAGTACAGCACCGTCACCGGGACTTCGATCGGCTCCGGGTTGTCCTCGGGAGCGGTGGCGTAGATCTTTCCGGTGTCCGGGTCGATGCTGACGTCCCAGCCCTTGTAGGCCTGGTCCGCGCCGAGCTCGTTGCCCTTCTCGTCGTACACCGGGGCCAGCGCGTACTGGCCGATGTTCTCGCCGTCGTCGTTGACGGGGAACGTGCCGTCGAGAAGCGGCACCACAACAGTCTTGCCCGGCTGCGCGCCCAGGCCCTCCTGGTAGGCAGGCGCGTAGGCCTCGTTCTGCGCGGCGGCGTCGACATGGAAGACCGCCGTCGCCTTCCCCGTCGTGCCGTCCGGATAAGTGAAGTCGACTGGGATATCGATGGTCTTATCCGTCGGGTAACGCAGCGGCGCCTTCACCGTGACGACGCCGGTGTCCTCATCGACGGTTCCCTCGGGGCTGTCGGTAGAGAACTTCGTGCCAGCCGGAAGCGGCTGCCTTGCGTACGCGATGCCGTCGCGGTTGATGGTCGCGATCGGCGGGCGACTCGAGTTCGTCTTACCCGCCTGGACGAAGGAGTCCTTGTACTCCTCATCGCTAATGCGCTCGGCATCGCTGACCGGTGCCGTCACCCTGACAGTGATGGTGTCGCGCTCCCCTGCCTCGGAGACCACGTCAACGGTGTACGTGTCGGGCTTGATGTCGCGGCCCGGCGCCGCCACAACCTGGCCGTCCGATGCGACGGACAGCCACTCCGGTGCATCGCCGTCGACGCGCACGTTGACGGTCGTGGACGGCTTGCGGGACGGCACGGTCACCTTCGTGGTGCCGGCTTGCACGGTCAGCGTTTTCCAGGCGAAGTCGTTGACCGACGGGGCCGGCTGCGCACTGGTCGTCGGTTGCGGTGCCGACGTGGTGGGTCGCGCCGAGGTCGGCTTGGTGGTTGTCGGCTGCGGCTGAGTCGTCAGCTGCCCAGAGGTCGGCGTCGCTGCGGTCGGCTCAGAGGTATCCGGGGCAGACGGCTCCGGCGCGGACGTGGTCTGGCCCGAGGTCGGCTGAGCTGTAGTCGTCTGGCCCGAGGTCGGCTGAGCGGACGTTGGCTGCGCAGTAGTTGACGTCGGCTGCGGCTGAGTTGTCAGCTGCCCAGAGGTCGGCGTCGCTGCGGTCGGCTCAGAGGTATCCGGGGCAGACGGCTCCGGCGCGGACGTGGT
>NZ_JASPJX010000004.1:156868-168306 GCF_030232585.1 Corynebacterium sp. MSK008
CTGGCCCGAGGTCGGCTGAGCTGTAGTCGTCTGGCCCGAAGTCGGCTGAGCGGACGTTGGCTGCGCAGTAGTTGACGTCGGCTGCGGCTGAGTCGTCAGCTGCCCAGAGGTCGGCGTCGCTGCGGTCGGCTCAGAGGTAGCCGGGGCAGACGGCTCCGGCGCGGACGTGGTCTGGCCGGAGGTCGGTTTGGTAGTTGTCAGCTGCGCGGTGGTCGGCTGCGCAGTGGTCGGCGTCGCTGCGGTCGGCTCAGAGGTAGCCGGGGCAGACGGCTCCGGCGCGGACGTGGTCCGGTCGGCGGTTGTCGGCTGGTCGGAGGTCGGCCGCGCCGTGGTCGACTGACCGGACGTTGGCTGCGCAGTAGTTGACGTCGGCTGCGCAGTAGTTGACGTCGGTTCCGGCTGCGTCGGCACCCAACCAGACGTCGGGGTCGTCGAGGTCGGCTCGGAAGAACCCGGCGTGGACGGTTTCGTCGTCGGCTCCGGCGTGGACTGAGACGTCGGGGTCACCGAAGTCGGCGTGCCCGAAGTCGTGGTCGTCGGTTCCGGCTGCGTGGGCACCCAGCCAGACGTCGGGGTCGTCGAGGTCGGCTCGGAAGAACCCGGCGTGGACGGTTTCGTCGTCGGCTCCGGCGTGGACGGTTTCGTCGTCGGCTCCGGGGTGTCCTGGCCAGACGTCGGCTTCGCGGTAGCAGTCGGCTCCTCCGAAATCGGGGTCGTCGGCTCCGGCTGCGTCGTTACCCAACCAGACGTCGGGGTTGCTGAAGTCGGCTTGCCGGAGGTAGGGGTCGTTGCGCCGGTGGTCGGCTCTGCCGTGGCCGTCGGCTCAGACGTCGTCGTTTCCGGTGTCGTCGAATCACCTGACCCCTCAACCTGGATATCGATGGTGTCGGTTATGACCTTGGCGTCGTTAGTGATGATCTCGACTTTCGCCTTGCCCGAAGCCTTCGGCGTGCCGGTGATCTCGCTCTTTTCGTCGTCGTAAGTCAGACCTTCCGGCAGGTCAGTGACCTCGACGGACGATGCGTTCTCTGTGGGAATGGCGATGTTGACCTTCTCACCGGGCTTCACCGGTGCCGGATCGTCAACAACGTTTTGCTCGACCGGAGCCGGCAAATCTGCAGAGTCCTTCACCGTGATCGTGAAGGTCTGCTCGAGTGGCCCGTCGGCGCCGGCAACAACGCTTCCGCCCTCCACCAGCTGGGTTTTCACCGTGAAAGTGCCGGTTTCAGTCGGGGTGCCCTTCAGGAAGATGTGCTTGATATTGCCGAAGTTACGCAGCGTGGCGGTGACACCTGGTGGCAGCGTGGACTCATCGATGGTGAGCGCCGAACTCCGGGGAGCTTTGTTCACCCGGATGTCGATAGCGTTGATTGCTTTCCCAGTCCAGAACACCTTGTCGCTCTGGTCTACGTATTCCGGGTCGGGTTGCACGCTAACGGCGGCGTCGACGGTCTTGGTGGAGCCATCTTTGAACGTGAATTGAACTTCGATCTTGTCGCTCTCTCCAAGATCGGCGTCCGGGTCCGGAGTGATTGAAATTTCTCCGGACTCTGGGTCGATTGTGGCCCCCCAGCCCGGGTTAACGCTGTCGGCGAGCTTGTATCCGTTCGGTGGGTAGACAGTCAGACGGTTAACGTTCGGGCTGATTTTGGTTGTCTCACCGTAGTTCACGCTTGTGGAGGTTGGGTACCTCACCAACGACTTTTGCGCATCGGTCAGCAGCTGCGCCGACGCCTGCGAAGCGGTCTGCGGGGCTGCAACCGGCTGGACGCCCGTCACCACAAGCGACAGGCCGAGCGCGCACGCGGCTACCGACGTCCCGCGCCGACGCGCAAACGCGCGGTCATGCTTTCCAGTCATTGCAAGACCCCATTTCTGAATCTTTCATCTACCGCCGACTCAATCAACAGCCAACAATACGGTTTTCTCCACCCGCAAATCTATCGCGCAAGAATCCATAAAGACAACACAATTGTGGTTTGCAGAGCCGTCCGCCAGCTGATCAACGGCCCGCGTGGACCTCTGCGCTGCCACGCGCGGGAATCAGACGGTTTTTGTGCAATCAATCACAAAGGGGGAATCGTCATACGTTTAGTCCGAGGGCGGATCTGCTAGTTGCGGTTTTCGGGAGCTAGCAGATCAGCCCGCAACTGAACCCGCTTTTCAATATCACCTGAAACAATACAAACTTGGACAGTTGATCTGCTAGTTGCAGCTTGCTCATTGCCTATCGACGCATCCGTCACCCCCGCCAACAGCTCCCACCAACACCAAGATCGCTGATCGTCTAGCAGCACCGCACGACCTGCTAGACGATCCGCGAACCGGCTCCGCATTTCCCCAGGTGATATTGACACTGTGTTTCATTACGGGGCGGATCGTCTAGCACTCTCCACACGCCGCTAGACGATCACGCAACAAGCAGCACTAAGCCCCGGCACCAGGTCTCGCGAACCGGTGCCGGGGCTGAAAAGCCTCACTACCCCACGCGGGCGGCGACGGCGGCGGCCTTCTGCGCGATGGCCAGCTCCTCGTTGGTGGGCACGACAAGGACCTTCACCGTGGAATCGTCGGTGGAGATGATGCGCGGGCCGTCGTTGGGCAGCGCGTTCTTCTCCGGGTCGACTTCGATGCCGTACATCTTCAGGTTGTCCAGGGCGTCCATGCGTACGTCCTGGTCGTTCTCGCCGACGCCGGCGGTGAACGTGATGGCGTCCACGCGGCCGAGCGCGATCATGTAGGAGCCGATGAAGCGGCGCAGCTGGTTCAGGTAGACCATGTAGGCCAGCCAGGCGTTTTCGTTTTCTTCCTCGATCATGGCGCGCAGCTCGCGGAAGTCGTTGACGCCGGACAGGCCCTTCACGCCGGACTGACGGTTGAGCAGGTTGTCAATCTCGTCGATGGACATGCCTCCCTGGCGCACCAGGTGGAAGATGATGCCGGGGTCGATGTCGCCAGAGCGGGTGCCCATAACCAGGCCGGCCAGCGGGGTCAGGCCCATCGAGGTGTCAATCGGGTGGCCGTTGGCCACAGCCGACGCGGAGGCGCCGTTGCCCAGGTGCAGCACGATCTGGCGGGTGTGGTTCGGGTCACGGCCGATCAGCTCCGGCACCTGGGAGGAGACGAACTCGTGGGAGGTGCCGTGGAAGCCGTAGCGGCGGATCAGGTTCTGCTCCGCCACCTCGGCGTTGATGGCGTACAGGGCAGCGGCCGGCGGCAGGTCGCGGAAGAAGCCGGTGTCAAACACCGCCACGTGCGGGATGTCCGGCAGCAGCGCGCGGGCAACTTCGATGCCGTCGATGTTGGCCGGGTTGTGCAGCGGCGCCAGCGGGATCAGGTCGCGGATCATGTCCACCACCGGGTCCAGGATCAGCTCCGGCTCGGAGAAGACCATGCCGCCGTGCACGACGCGGTGGCCGGCGGCGACGATGTCGAGTTGCGTCGGGCCGATGCCTTTGGCGTCGAGAAGCTTGAAGGTTTCCTGCAAGCCGTCAGCATGGGTGGGCACGGCCTTTTGCACGACGTACTTTTGGCCGTCGTACTTGATGGTGATGCGGCCCTGCGGCTCGCCGATCTGCTCGACCAAGCCGGAGACGAACGGGTCCGCGGACGCGTCCGAGGTCGGGTCGACGATCTGGAACTTGATCGAGGAAGAACCGGAGTTAATAACGAGGACGTAGGACATTTACTTCGCCCCCGCCTGGATCGCCGTGATGGCCACGGTGTTGACGATGTCCGGCACGGTTGCGCCGCGAGACAGGTCGTTGACCGGCTTATTCAGGCCCTGCAGCACCGGGCCGACGGCGAGCGCGCCGCCGGTACGCTGGGCGATCTTGTAGCCCGCGTTGCCCGCCTCGAGGTCGGGGAAGATGAACACGTTGGCCTGGCCGGCGACCGGGGAGTCGGGGGCCTTCTTCTTACCGACGCCCGGGTCGCAGGCGGCGTCGAACTGCAGCGGGCCGTCGATGGCGATGTCCGGGGCGAGCTCCTTGGCCTTCGCGGTCGCCTCCACGGCGCGCTCCACGTCCGGGCCGGAGCCGGAGGTGCCGGTGGAGTAGGACAGGATGGCCACCTTCGGGTCGATGCCGAACTGCGCGGCGGTCTGCGCAGACACGGCGGCGATCTCGCCGATCTGCTCCGCGGTCGGGTTCGGGTTCACGGCGCAATCGCCGAACGCCCAGAGGCGGTCCTGCATGACCATGAGGAAGATCGAGGACACCACGGACGCGCCCGGGGCGGTTTTGATGATCTGGAAGGACGGCTTAATCGTGTGCGCGGTGGTGTGCGCGGCGCCGGAGACCATGCCGTCGGCAAGCCCCTTGTGCACCATCATGGTGCCGAAGTAGGACACGTCCTTCATGGTCTCGCGTGCCTCTTCGATGGTGACGCCCTTCTTCTTGCGCAGCTCCGCGAACTCGGCGGCAAACTCCTCGGCCAGCTCAGATTCGAGGTGGTTGACCAGGTTCGCGCCCGTGAGGTCCAGGCCCAAATCGGCCGCGCGGCGGTTCATGTCGTCCACATCGCCGAGGATGGTCAGCTCGGCCACGCCCTGCTTGAGCAGCTGGTCGGCGGCCTGCAGGATGCGGTCGTCCTCCCCCTCCGGCAGCACCACGTGCTTGCGGTTGGCGCGCGCCTGCTCGATCAGTTGGCGCTCGAACACCACGGGGCTCATCACCTGCCGGGCGTCGACGGGCTCAACGTTGTCAAGATCGCCATTGCTTATCGACGCCACGGTCGCCCCCAACTCCCCAATCCTCGCTTCAGCGAGCTTGGCCACCGTTTCGTCGCCTGCGGCGAGCAGCACCGGGGCGCCGATGGCGGCAGCGAGCTGAGCGTCGAAGTTGTAGTCGCCAGTGCCCGCATACAGGGCCGGCTCTTCGGTGATCTGCTCGGAGTTGAAGATTTCTGCCACGCTGTCACCCGAAAGTCGCACCAGGGGCAGCTCCAAACGGCTGGCAAGCTGCTGCAGATCCAGGCCGTCGAAGGTGCGGTTAGCGAGGGTTACCAGCAAAGATTGGCGTTGAGACATGGCTTCACCTTTCGTCGTGGGCAAACATGCACCAGTTTACCGATGCGACCCCCGCCAAGACGAACTAAAAGGTGTGATCTAATTCTCGCCGGGTTTTCCGTCGACCCTGTAGATCTCGCGGACGGCCTCGTCGGTGCGCTGGCGGGCCTCCGCCGCGGAATCGGCCGTGGCGAGGACCAGGGTGCCGTCGCCAAGCATTCGCACCGTGACCTCATCCACCGCCATCGCCGCAGCGAGCGCGGCCTGCGACGGGTGGCCCTCCAAAAAGCGCACCGCACCCGGGCTGATCAGCGTCGAATCAATGGGCAGCCGCTGCGTCGCGCGCGCCTGCAGGTCGAACTGGTTGATGCGCTGCGTGACAAACGTGACCAAACCGTCGCGGCTCGGGCGCGGAGTGACCTGGGAGAAGTAGACGTCGTCGCCGGAGACAAACATCTCCACCGAGAAGATGCCGCAGCTGGCCAGCGCGCCGGTGATGCGCGCCGCGATGGAGCGCGCGTTATCCATCGCAGCCTCAGGCAGCGGCGCGGGCTGCCAACTCTCGACGAGCCGGCCTTCCCTATGGCGGGTACCAATCGGCTCGCAGAACCACGTGGCCAACCCGCCCGTCTCCGGGTCGATGGAACGCGCCGCGAGAATGGTCACCTCGTAGTCGAAATCGATGAACCGCTCCACCACCGCGCCCTGCCCTAAGCCACGGTCGGCGGCGCGCCACGCGTCCGCGAGATCCCCGTCGTTATGAACGACGCTGAAGCCCTCGCCGTCCTTACTCGTCGGCGACTTGACCACACACGGGTACCCGATGCGTTCCACCGCGTCGTGCATCTCCTGCGGAGTCGCGGTGAACTCGTAGTCCAAGGTGGGAAGGCCCAACTCCTCGTTGGCCTGTTTTCGCACCGCCATGCGGTCCGCGGTGTGGCGGCACGCATCCACCGACGGCGCGACCACCGCACCGACGCGCCGCGAGACGTCTTCCACCGTCTCGATCGTGTCCTCCGCATCACCCGACGTGACGATGATCCCCGGGTAAAACGCCTCCGCAATACTCGCGGCGCCGACGCGGGTGTCAAAGCCCAAGCGCTTGTACGCCTGCTCCAGGTCCAGCGCCATCGCGGACTCGCCCAGGATCAGCGCCCGGCGCGGCATCTCCGCCGGCTCCTCGCTGGCAGCTGGTGAGGCGGGGACGGTGGGGATAGCGCCCGTGTCGTCGGGGGAGTGGTCGGCGTTGGGCCCGGTGTTGGACCCGGTGTTGGACCCGGTGTTGGACCCAGTGTTGAGCCCGGCTGGACGCTCGGCGGGGTGCTCTGCAGAGTGCGGAACAGTCATGGGAACGAATTATCCCACAATTATGGGTGCGGGCTGGTACGCAAAGCCTGCCCCGGTGCGAATACGCTGGATCCACCCCCAGACCGTCACCGAACTGGGGGATGTTTGAGGAGCTGCGACACACGATTGAAACCTGTCGCCCATTCCTTCAACTCCGGATCGACGATTTCTAGAAGCTCGAAGATATCGTTAAGCCGCTGACGAAGAGGATGCGTTGCGGTTACGTGAGCTGAAGGCCCAAGCAGGTACTCGTGGTGCGCTATGCGGTTCCGAAAGTATGTGAGCCTGTAGAGAAGCCACCGCAATCGGTCCGGATCGGCTCCCGGCTGGAAAACACACTTGAGTGCAGACTCCCAAAGAATGGTGCGGTAGTTGTTCGTCACCGGGTCTTTCGACTCTCCCCACTCAGACGGAAACAAATTGTGCCACGCTCCAAAAGTCACCTGAGCAAGAACATCGCCTTCCTGCAACGGAAATCCCTTTCGTGGGTGCGCAGGGTTCTGATCTCGACGGTTCTTCGCTTCCTTCGCCTTGGACTGAGCCTCAAGCAGAGGTCCCTTCATCAACTTCTGCAAAGGAAGCGGGAGAATAGCTGGCTCCGCGAGCAGCCATTTCCCCACGTCCCTAGAGAGACAGTAGCGGTCAACCCCTCTGTAAATGACGTTTCGCAAAGCAACCTCCGAAATGCCAAGCAATTCAAAATAAGCTGCCCCGACTTGGACATTCCAGAGATAAAACGAGAGCGCCAACTTCACGTTTCCATCAGCAAGCTGAAGGAACGGCGCTAAACGAGCCTCTCCGAAATAGGTTCCCCAGAAACCCTTATCCATTACAATCCCCCTCGATACATGCTACTGTTCTACGCGAAAAGGCTCTACGGAGTCGGAGACTGAAAGCGGGTCTGCTGGTTTTCACCAGCACGGCCCGCTTTCGTTTGCGTTTACTCGGACAGACCCTGGGATCGGCCGATTTTCTAGGGGAGTTGTCAGTGGGTGACGATCCCAGAGTTTGGCGGTGCAAGGGTCTGAGCAGTGCACTTCACGAATAATGATCGATCATTAAAAGTGATCAAGCGGATCAGACCAGTCGCCCACGGGCTTGCCCCCAACCAAACGGCGAAACGCCCCCGCCTCCCAGTGCGGGAAGCGGGAGCGCTCGGCTCGGCTAGGGCGCGAGCCCTACTCGGTTACTTCTTCTCAGAAGAACCGGCGTAGGTCTTGCCGGTGGAGCCCTTCAGCTCGAGGTCCTGCACAGAGCTGCCGATGCCGCCCGGGGTGCAGTTGTCGTAGATGACCGTACCGGTGAGGATGCCGGCGGCGATCAGTGCGAGGCCTGCGCCCACGGTTGCCACGTCCAGGCCGAACTGGCGCAGCTGCTTGTTAATCACCTCGACCTGCAGCGCAATCTCCGGGTTGAACACGCCCAGCTCCTGCTGGATCCGGGCGTTGGCCAGGCGGATCTGCTCGGAGTACTGCTCCACCACCGGGGACAGACCCGGGATGGCGGTCTGGGTGGCCAGGCCGATCGGGATCAGCGCCAGCAGCGGCAGGCCGAAGCCGACGGAGGTGGCGATGCAGCGCTTGCGCTCGTCGTCGGTCAGGCCCGGCTTGCCCGGCTTCTCCGGTGCATCCTGGCCCTCGGACGGGGTGGAGTCCACGTCGAACGGGTCGGACTTGCCCTCGATCTCGTCGCGGTTGGACACGCCGTCGCCGTCGAAGTCGCCGTTCGGGTCCAGGATGGAGCGGCCGTCCTGGCCCACCAGCTCAAACTTCGCCTCGCCGGTCAGCGGGTCCTTCACGCCGTCGAGCGTGATGGTGCCGGTCGCGGACGGGTTGGCGATGCCGTCGAACTGCTTCACAAAGTCGTCCCAGGTGGTCTTGCCGGTCGGGAACTTCTCGGTGAAGGAGTCCTGGAGCTGTGCGTTCGTCGGTGCCTGGCCGGTGATCACGCCGGAGGTGCCGTCGATAGTAAAGCTCCAGTTGTCCGCACCGTTGGAGCCTGCGACCTCGGCACCGGTGATGCCGGTGGTGAGGTCCTGGCCCGCGAACGGATCCTTGGACGTGCCCTGCTCGCCCGGCTTCACGGCGGTGGCGTCGTCGCCGTAGTTCGGGGCGACGATGTTGACGCGCAGGTCGTAGCCGTCCTTGTCGGTGACGCGCTTGCCGTCCTTGTCGCGCACGGCCACGAAGGCCTCGCGCGGGCCGGTGCCGGCCGGCACGGTCACCTTGATCTCGCCGGTCTCCGGGTCGATCTCAACGACGCCGCCCTCGATCTCGCGGCCGGAGCGGTCCACGAGCTTGCCGGTGTAGCCGCCATCCTTGGCCGGGTTGTTCACGCGGCCGACAACGTGGGCGTTGCCGTCTGCCGGGACGTCCGGGGTGGTCACGGACGCGGTGTCGGAGTCGTTGTCGTCGCGGTTCTTCTCGTGGCCCGCAACCGGCACCTCGGCCTCGACTGCGCCGTTGGGCAGGTTCGGGTCGGTGACGGTGACGGTGATCGGGCCGTCGACATCCTCACCCGGGGTGACCACGACGTTGCCGTCCTCGTCGATCTTGGCCGGGATCTCCTTGCCGTCTTCGTCCACCGCGGTGACCTTGGTGTCCTCGGACGGGTTGTTCACCTTTACGCCGGTGTTCTGCTCCTCGTCCGTGGGCTGGACCGGCTGGATGCCGTTCTTGTCCACGGAGATGGCGTTGTCGTCGACGTTCTTGGAGTGGCCGTCCACCGGCACCTCCACCTCGACTGCGCCGTTGGGCAGGTTCGGGTCGGTGACGGTGACGGTGATCGGGCCGTCCACGTCGGTGCCCGGGGTGAGGTGGATGTTGCCGTCCTCGTCGATTTCGGCCGGGATGTCCTTGCCGTCCTCGTCGGTGGCGGTGACCTCGGTGTCCTCGGACGGGTTGTTCACCTTGATGCCCGAGTCCTGCTTCTCATCGGTCGGCTTGACGGTGTTCGTGCCGGAGCTGTCGACAGTCGTACCGTTGTCGTCGATAGGCGTGTCGGAGCCGTTATCGTCGCGGTTCTTCTCGTGGCCGGCAACCGGCACCTCGAACTCGACGGAACCGTTGGGCAGGCTCGGGTCGGTGATGGTGACCTTGATCGGTCCATCGACGCCGGGCTGAGGCTTGACGACGACATTCCCGTTGTCGTCAATCCTCACCTCGACCGGGTTGCCGTCTTCGTCCACCGCGGTAACGGTGGTGTCCTCAGACGGGTTCTTCACCTTGATGCCGGTGTCCTGCTCCTCGCCGTTCGGCTCGACGGTCTTGATGCCGCCCTTGTCCACCTCGACGGATACGCCGTTGTCGTCGACGCCCTTCTCGTGGATCGGCTATGCCACAACCGGGGCTAGAAATGGCCACCGTTGTTGTACCACCAGCCGAACAACGCAAATAGCCCCGCCCTCCCTTGCGGGAGAACGAGGCTATTGAGAACCTACCGGGGATTACTTCTTCTCAGAGGAACCCTGGTTGTCCTTGGAGGAGGAACCGTTGTCGGTTGCCTTCTCATCCTTCTTGGAGGAACCAGCGTAGGTCTTGCCGGAGGAGCCCTTCAGCTCAAGATCCTTCACAGAGCTGCCACCACCATTCGGCGAGCAGTTGTCGAAGATCAACGTGCCAGCCAGAATGCCCGCGGCGATCAGCGCGATGCCAGCGGCAACAGTGCCCAGGTCCGTACCAAAGGCTGCCAGCTGCTTGTTCGCAGCATCAACCTGCGCGGCAATACCCGGGTTGAACAGACCCAACTGCTGCTGGATCTGGGTATTCGCAGCCTGCAGCTGAGCATTCGCGTCAGCCACAACGGTGGACAGACCCGGAATCTCCATCTGGGTAGCCAAACCCAGCGGGATCAGCGCCAGCAGCGGCAGACCGAAGCCGAGGGAAGTAGCAACACACTTGCCGGTGTCGATGCCGACCTGCTCGGTGGCCTTGTTGCCGTCGCCGTCGGAGACGATGACCTTGTCACCAGGCTTGAGCTCAACACCAGCCGGTACGTCGACGGACCAGTTGCCGTTCTCGTCGGTCGTGGTCTCAACCTCCGTGCCGTCCGGGAGAGTGACAATGATGTCTTCGTTCGGACGGTCGCCCGTACCGGAGATGGTCTTATCACCCGGCTTGATCGGGTTCACGGTCGGCGGAGTGGTGTCCTTGACCTCGTCGCCCTCGGACGGCTTGGAGTTCTCGTCAGCCGGGTTGGAACCGCCCTCGATTTCCTCCTTGTTGGTGAAACCATCGTCGTCGAAGTCGCCGTCCGGATCCAGCAGGGACTTGCCGTCCTTGCCCAGCAGGTCGAAGTTCGCGTCGACGCCTTCGTCCTTCGAGTCATCCTCGTAGGTGAAGTCCACCGTCACGGTCGGGCGAGCGTACGGGGTGAAGGTCTCGACGAACTTCTCCCAGCTCTTATTAATAGCGGGCAGCTCCTCGCCGACAGCGTCGCGAACCTCAGCCATCGTCGGCGCGGTGGCCACAATGACACCGTTGTCCTGCATCTCAAACTCCCAATCCTGGGAGCCGTCCGATGCCTTGGAATCGATGTTCTTCAGCGGCGCATCTTCCTCGCCGAACGGGTTCTCGGTGCTTCCGCTCTCGTCGACCTTAACGCCGGTCACCTTCTTGTACTCCGGTGCGAACTTCTCGGCGTCAGTGCCTGCCGGCGCATCCGGCTCGTCGACGGTCACGGTCACATCGACGTTGTCCTTCGAACCATCCGGGTAGGTCACCTCAACCGGAACCGTGATCTTGTCACCAGGGGTCGCACCCTCCGGCACCGGAACAGTGATCTCACCAGTGTTCTCATCGACCTTCACACCATCCGGAGCACCCTCACCCGGGCCGAAGGTCGTGCCCTCCGGAGCCTCGGTCAGGTTACCGTCCTTGTCGGTGAAGGTCGGAGGATCGATCTTGACATCGCTGCCCGGCTTACCAGAACCATCCTCGTAACCAGGCTCGAAGGTGTCAGCGTCCTTGTCCTTAGCGTCAGGCTCTTCAACCGTGACGGTGACATCAACGTTGTCCTTCGAACCATCCGGGTAGGTCACCTCAACCGGAACCGTGATCTTGTCACCAGGGGTCGCACCCTCCGG
>NZ_JASPJX010000004.1:168406-216257 GCF_030232585.1 Corynebacterium sp. MSK008
CCTTGTCGGTGAAGGTCGGAGGATCGATCTTGACATCGCTGCCCGGCTTACCAGAACCATCCTCGTAACCAGGCTCGTAGATCGTGTCCTGGTTCGGAACCTTCGGGTTGCTGTCTTCCCCATCCGGGATGCCGTCGTTATCGTCGTCATCGTCCTCGAGATCCGACGTACCGTCACCATCGGTGTCCAGCTTGAAGTTCGCATCCGTCTTATCGGTGGTCTGGTCCGGGTAGGTCACCGTGACAGGAACATCGAACTCCTCAACGGTGTCCTTGTTCAGCTTGGACTCATCCGGGAACGTAACGGTGATCTCACCAGTGTTCTCGTCGATCTTGACGTCGTATCCCTCAGGAGCAGTGAAGCCGTCAGTGATCTTGAACTTCGAACCCTCAGGAGCGGTTACGTCCTTACCGTCCTTGTCAGTAAAGGTCGGCGACGACTTGGTTTCCTCACCCGGAACAACCAGCTTATCCTCATAAGCAGGGTCGAAGATCGTGTTCTGGTTCGGAACCTTCGGGTTGGTGCCGTCTTCTTCTTCCTTCTCGTCCGTGACGCCGTCGTTATCGTCGTCATCGTCCTCGAGATCCGACGTACCGTCACCATCGGTATCCAGCTTGAAGTTCGCATCCGTCTTATCGATGCTGCGATCCGGGTACGTCACCGTCACCGGAACATCGAACTCCTCAACGGTGTCCTCGTTCAGCTTGGACTCATCCGGGAACGTAACGGTGATCTCACCAGTGTTCTCGTCGATCTTGACGTCGTATCCCTCAGGAGCAGTGAAGCCGTCAGTGATCTTGAACTTCGAACCCTCAGGAGCGGTTACGTCCTTACCGTCCTTGTCAGTAAAGGTCGGCGACGACTTGGTCTCCTCACCAGGAACAACCAGCTTGTCCTCGTACGAAGGGTCGTAGTTCCTAGCGTTCGAACCGTCGACTAGCACGATGAACGAGTCAGCCGACAGATCATTCTCACCGTTGGTGACAACAGCCCAGTAGTAGCTGCCGTCGGCCGCATCATCCGGGACATCGAAGGTGGCGCACTCACCCAAATCATCCTTCGTCGTGCCAGAAATCTCACACTTCTTCAGGACCTTGCCCGAACCATCACGCCATTCCAGGACCCCGCCCGTGGCCGGCAAGTCACCCTTCAATTCGACCTCGGCGACATCGCCAGGCATCGCCGGGTTGGCCACATTGTCAAAGTTGGTGATGTCCAACTTCACCGTGTAGTACGGCACAGCAGCAAAGTTCACGTTGTTCATGCGGTTGAACTCAGCGCCGACCAGACCTGCGTTGTTCCGGACCGGCACCGAAGTCGGTGCCCACTGCGGGTTAAACGCCGGGTACTGGAACACCGGCTGGGTGTATCCACCCGTGTACGTCGGGATCTGGTTGCCCGCCGGATCCTCAACCCACATGTACATATTTTCCTGCGGATTCGAACGATCCTCAGAGTACTGATCCTCCGGGAAACGCAGCGTGTAATCACCGTTTTCATCCGTCTTGGCCGAGACAGTGCCAGCCACATACTCCGGGTGCTCAGCCAACATCTGCTTCGTCAAGGCCACGCGCTCTTCCTTGTTCGCCGCCTTGATCGCCTCGTTAGCCTGCTCGCCTTCCGGGGTCAACCACGTTGCATACACCGTGTAGCCTTGCGCCTTCGGATCAAACGCTGGCGACGCACCGGTAAACAGCTGACGCTCATTACCGGTTTCCAGCCACACGTTGCCCGACACCGTTCGCTTCGACGTGCGGTCATAATGTGCACCCGGGTTCGAGATCGGACCGCGATCGTCGACAATCCGCTTGCCCTCCGGTGCCAGCATGTACTTATCCGCCGGAATCTCAAAATTCCACGTAGCAGTGCGCTGCATATTGCCGTTCGTGCCAACCTCGCCCGGGAACTCTCCCATGCCAGAGCCAGAGCCTTTGTCATACGCGCGCGGAATCATGCCCGGAGCAGAACGCAACGGCACCAGTTCGTTACCGTCTTTCGACGTCGCCGCTTCCGTCCACACACGGTACTTCTGGGACGTCAAGGTCCGGAATTCGTGGACCTTGCCCTTCGCATCCGTCCACTGCGGCACTGCAAACGCATACATGCCACGCCCACCAGTACCAGCGGCACCCGGCAGCTCGTGCGTGACAGCCGAATAAATCGGCGAAACGGCACCATCATTGTCCACCCACTGGAAATACACCTTCTGGCCGTCGGGGATGGGTTCAAATGCGTCATACGTCGCTGTAAGCTGACCACCACGAATCGGGTTCACAATCATCGCGCGACCCGACACAACATTCTCTGCCACCGTCGTAGTAGCAGCGAACCTGTTGGCGTTATCGATCTGACCCGAGGCAATCGCGTCAACATCGTAGATATCCATCCCGGCACCGTCAGTCTCACCAGAATCCAACGTCGGCTGCGTCACACCCGGATTGCCATCGCCACCGATATAGACGTGGTTTGGATCAACACCGGCATCCTGCGCGAATGCAACCGGCACAGCCGCCGGGGCATCCTGCTGCGCGAATGCAACCGGCTGCGCAAACGGCGCAACCAACGCAAACGACAGTGCCGCTGCAGCCACGGACGTGCCGCGGCGACGAGCGATGTAGTTCTTCTTCATAAAAGTCCCTTTCGAGGAATCTCTGAAACAACAGAACGCTGATCCCATGACATTTGTATAGCTAGGCAACTGTCTATAAGGGCCAACATGGACAAGCGTACGGACACTCCCAGGGGGTTGCAATGGCGTTGCTATTCATATTTACGCACGCCACGAGGCGAAAGCCGTTGACGAAATTGGCGTACTTCCAGTGCAAAACGGTCAAATGTCCATGATCATCTCTACGTAAAGCCCAGGATCCCAACATGGTCAGTGTCCGAGAAGCACCGTTCTTAACAGACTGCTGAGCGGAAACAGGCGTGCCCACTTCCCCACCTATCCAAACCAGGTGAACGCTGTCCCGCCAGAAGAACCCCAGCTAGAAAGTTCGAAGCACAAAACTTCCTGGAAGGGGCTGTTTAACCACAGGGGCCGTGACCTCTCTTGTCGATACAATAAAACGAGGCGAATCTTAACTTTCCCTAAGAACGTGACGCGGTTCTGCGTTTTTCACACTTATGGGGGTGACCGGAGGGGCGTCGAGAGGCAAAGGCCACGCCCCATGGCGTGCTACTTCCTCCCGGAAGGACCCCTACTTCGCTGCAACCGCATAGACCCTGCGCTATCACAGCTTCCGTGAGCTAATTGCCCGGCGGCGGTGTAACCGGAACGCGAATGCGTCCAACACTGCCTCGACCGTTTACGCTACAGCTGTTCAGCGCTTCTGCGTGGTGTTCCATCGCCTCGCTGGATGTGCACCTGTGATTCAATTGGCCAACGAGATCATGCTGACGGCAAGGAGACCCGAATGAAGCTCAAATCATTGACCATGGTCAATTTTCGTCGCTTCGAAGAGCTCTCAGTCCGTTTCCACCCAAAACTGACCGTGATCGCGGCCAGGAACGGCAAGGGCAAAACCACGGTCCTCGAGGCAGCAGCACTAGCACTCGGGCCCTTTGTCGGTGCGTTCGATGAGAGTCGCGGAGAAAACATCAAACGCACGGATGCACGATTTACGGGTGACGAGACCCAGGGTCAGAACGAGCAAGCGTTTCCAGTCATCCTCGATGCTAGATTCGATGATCCTCGGATTCATTCACTCCGAGAGTTAAGAAGTGGGAAGGGATCCACTACCACTCGGGGTTCCAGGCCACTCGCGGACTACGGCAAACACCTGCAGCATGCCGTACGAAAATACGAAGACGTTGACCTGCCGTTGGTGTGCTACTACAGCTCCAAACGACTCTGGGTGCACCACAACAGCACTTCATCCAAAGCCGTAAGCAAGAGCCGCACCGCTGGCTACACCGACTGCCTGTCTGCGCTTTCCAGCATCAACCAGCTCACACAGTGGGTCCGGAAAGCAGAACTTGTAGATCTGCAACAGCAACAGCGCGCTAAAGGCGGAGTTATAGGACGATCCTCCAACCTTGCGGGCGTATCCCGAGCCGTGGCAAACGTGCTTGCTGACGAAGGGTGGACAGACTTCCACTACAACTTCAATTTGGACTCCCTGGCCATGCACCATCCAGACCACGGAACATTGCCGATCACCATCATGAGCGACGGCATCCGGGCCATGACCTCTCTTTCCGCGGACATCGCGCGACGCGCATGCCAGCTCAACCCACACCACGGTCCCGATGCGCCACGCGTAACCCCCGGCATTGTGCTGATTGACGAAGTCGACCTCCACCTGCATCCCGAATGGCAACAGCGCGTCTTGGGCAGGCTGCAGGAGACGTTTCCCCTTATACAGTTCGTCGTCAGTACGCACAGCCCACAGGTACTAAGCTCCGTCTCCAGCGCGAACATTAGAACGATCGACCGAGAAGGCGAGCACTCATGGAGCGCCGCTTCTCCCGTTGACGAAATCAAGGGGCTCTCCAGCGAAGTAGCCCTCTCGGAAGTAATGGAGGTCAGCCCCACCCCTCCCGTACCGGAAACCAAAATCCTGGACGAATACACCGAACTAATCGAGCAGGGGCTGGCCCAATCCGAACAAGCAAAGAATCTCCGAGCAGTACTGGAAAACACCTACGGAGATACCCACCGCGTCCTTCGAGATGCAGACCGCAGAATACGTTTTCAATCGCTGAAGTCGAGAAGCTAGAGGGGGAGCCCATGCGGCGTTTGGAACGACCAGAGGCACCAAAAATTCTGGAACAGCTAGCGAAACATAGCACCGAATGGGACGCGCTCAGCGCCGAGGATCGAGCGCCAATCCGGAAGGCACTCGATGCAATGTCCGAGCGTGGCAACCGAACCTTTTGCAACTATTGCGAACAGCTAATTGCTCACGCCAAAAAGGGGCATATTGAGCACCTAGCCTCTCGCAGCAAGCACTCAAAATTGATATTCGACTGGCACAACCTCTATCTCAGCTGTAAAGAACCGGAACACTGCGGTGAATTCAAGGATTCGGGCAAAGGGGTCCCATATTCCCCCGACCAACTTGTCCGTCCCGACCAGGAGGACCCTGAAGCCATCTTTCGATTCTTCTCAACTGGGAAGGTGCAACCGCGCCCCGGCCTCGACGAACAAACCCGAGAACGAGCGGAAAAGACCATTGAGGCTTTAAACCTCAATGCGAAAAAACTTGTCAACGCGCGCTCTGCAACAGCGAAACAAGCTGAAGCGGTTATTTTCGAAATCCTTGAAGACCTAGAAACCCTCTCCAACGAAGAACGCGCAGTATTCCTAGAGGATGAGATCCGCTCCTTCGAAGGGTCTCCCTTTCTCACTACCGCGCGTCAGTTCTTCCTCGAAAGTTAGCGCCACTGGCTATCGCTCCATTACGTCGTTGCGCACGATGGTCTGGTCGCGGCCCGGGCCGACGCCGATGTAGGAGATCGGCGCGCCGGAGAGCTCCTCCAGGCGCAGCACGTAGTCCTGGGCCTTCTGTGGCAGGTCATCAAAATTACGGCACTCGGTGATGTCCTCGTCCCAGGCCGGCATGGTTTCGTAGATCGGTTCGGCGTGGTGGAAGTCGGTCTGCGTTAGCGGCATTTCGTCGAAACGCTTGCCGTCCACGTCGTAGGCCACACAGATGGGGATCTCCCCGATGCCGGTGAGCACGTCCAGCTTGGTCAAGAACAAGTCAGTGAAGCCGTTGACGCGGGAGGCGTAGCGCGCGATCACACTGTCATACCAGCCGGTGCGGCGCACACGCCCAGTGTTCACCCCCACCTCGCCGCCGGTGACCTGGAGGAACTCACCCCACTTATCAAACAGCTCCGTGGGGAACGGGCCGGCGCCCACGCGGGTGGTGTACGCCTTAATAATGCCGAGCACCCCGGTGATGCGAGTGGGGCCGATGCCGGAGCCCACACACGCGCCGCCGGCGGTCGGGTTGGAGGAGGTGACAAACGGGTAAGTGCCGTGGTCCACATCCAGCATGGTGGCCTGGCCGCCCTCCATGAGGACGTGCTCGCCACGGTCCAGGGCGTCGTTAAGCACACGCTCCGCATCCACCACCATGGGCGCGAGACGCTCGCCGTAGCGGCCGAAGTAGTCCATCGTCTCCTCCACGGAGATCGCGCGGCGGTTGTACATCTTCACCAGCATCTGGTTCTTCACATCCAGCGCGGACTCGATCTTCTGGCGCAGGATGGACTCGTCGAAGATGTCCTGCACGCGCAGGCCCACGCGTGCAACCTTGTCCGCGTAGGTGGGGCCAATGCCGCGGCCGGTGGTGCCGATGGCGCGTTTGCCCAGGAAGCGCTCCTGCACGCGGTCCAACTGCTGGTGGTACGGCGCCACCATGTGCGCGTTTGCGGATACCTTCAGGCGCGAGGCGTTCGCGCCGCGGGCTTCAAGGCCGTCGATCTCCTCGAACAGTGCCTCCAGGTTCACCACCACGCCGTTGCCCAGGATCGGGGTGGCGTTCTCGCTGAGCACGCCGGCGGGCAACAGCTTCAGCTCGTACTTCTCCCCGCCCACCACAACGGTGTGGCCCGCGTTGTTGCCGCCGTTGGGTTTCACTACGTAATCGACCTTGCCGCCGAGGATGTCGGTCGCTTTGCCTTTGCCCTCGTCGCCCCACTGGGCGCCCACAATGATGATGGCGGACATCGCACACTCCTTATATATGGCGCAATAACGGCCATATTGTAGCGTGAGCGCCATGCGGCTCATCCACTGCGCGTGCAGCGACGCGCCCGTCATCCCCGGCGCCCAGCGCTTCGACCTTCCGCAGCACCCCAGCCAGCGGGACCTGAAGGTTTTGGCGGACATTGCGCGCGAGGTGCTGCCGAAGGACCCCACCCCGTCTCTGGACGAAATCCAAGCCAGCCCCAACGTCTCCCATCTCGGGGAACCGTCGTTCGCGCCGCAGCAGCCGGAAGAGCCGGTGCGCGTGGTGGTCTCCGGCGACGACCGCGCCCTGGGGCTCGTGCTCACCCGCCTGATGCGGGCGGATGTGATGTGGGTGGAGGTCGGTTACGTGCCCGTCGATAGGCAATCGCCCGCAGCTGTGATGTGGGGCGCTGGCGATGTGGCGCTCGCGGTCGAGGGCACGGTGCGGCCGATGCCCTGCGTGCGCACGGATTTCGGCGAGGTGGTCGCGGGGTCCGCCGAGCTTTCTACTGGCGACGGCTCCGCGCCGTACGTGGGCGAGGTCGTGGTGGACTCCGACGTGCTCGTCGGCGGCGGCGAGTACGGCGCGCGGCTCGTACCCACCGTCGATGCGCCCGGTCTGGTCGCGGTGCCGTTTGTCAGCCCGCTCGTGCCCACGCGCCGCTTCCTGCGGCGACAGCCCGTGCGCCGCACCGACGCCTCCCGGGTGCTCGCGGGCCGCGCACTGCAATCAGGGGGCGAGGAAATCGCCGTGCTTATCGACGGCATCCGTCGCCCCCGCCCAGTCTCCCGCGTCACGTTCTACCGCCATCTGCGCGACATCCAGAGCGTCCGCGAGGGCTAAATTCCAGAACGTGATTTATCTCACAGTGGGATTTTTGTGGCGATTGGTTAGCGTTTCGTTACCTCGCCGGTACTGAGCCTTGTTGTGGGCTTTGACGGTTTGCGTGGCGTCGATAGGCAAAAATGCACGTCAGGGGGCTGTGACGAGGACTACATGAACTCGACGGGTTTGTCGCTCGAACTTTCGTTCTAGAGGGCGGTTTTGGACGGTCGTCCAAACGCGGCACGGGGGACTCCCCTACATTCGGATTTGTTCCCGCAAGGACCGATTACACGGAAACCGCGGTAGCAAAACAAATTTACTAGCCAAAACCTTGAAGGAGAAATCATGGCTGACTTCAACCGCATCGAGGACCTCGCAAACGCAACCGCATACGACGTCGACGGCGACAAGGTTGGCGGCGTCAAGGACGTTTACGTCAACGACACCACCGGCCAGCCGGACTTCGTTTCCGTCAACCACGGCCTCTTCGGTGGCGGCGACTCCATCGTCCCGCTGCGCGGCCACACCCTGCGCGACGGCGAGCTGCACCTCGCATTCCCGAAGGAGCGCATCGAGGACGCACCGGACCTGGACGAGAACGGCCACCTCACCACCGAGGACCAGGACGCGTTCTACCGCCACTACGGCCTGGAGAACACCCAGGACGTGACCACCTACGAGACGGACAACCGCTTCGCACAGGCTGGTGCCGCTGGCGCTGCCGGTGCAGGCGCTGGTTACGCTGCTGGCGAGCGCAACGTCGAGACCGACGCTGAGCGCCGCGATGTCGTTGACGCTGACCGTCGCGACGTTGCAAACAACGACGAGATCGTCCGCTCCGAGGAGCAGCTGAACGTCTCCAAGGACCGCGTTGAGACCGGCGAGGTTCGTCTGCGCAAGTACGTGGTCAACGAGACCGAGACCGTCGAGGTTCCGGTTGAGCGCGAAGAGGTCCGCGTTGTCCGCGAGCCGATCACCGACGCTGACCGCGCTAACTACGACGGCAACATCGGCGAGCAGGAAGCTTCCGTCACCCTCTCCGAGGACCGCGTGAACGTGTCCAAGGAGTCCGTCCCGGTGGAGAAGGTTTCCCTGGAGAAGGACACCGTCCGCGACACCGAGCGCGTCTCCGAGGACGTCCGCAAGGAGCGCTTCGAGACCGACGGCGTTGTCGAGGGCGACGTCAAGGGCGACATCGACACCAACAAGCGCTAAACACTAAGCGCTAGACGCCTTAAACCCCGGCTGGGATTTCCCAGCCGGGGTTTTCGCTGTGCGCGAGGGCGGGGGTGGGCGAGGCAGCCACCACACCCAGACCGCCCCCTTTCACCGCGGATCCAGCTAGTAGGACCCAGCTATCTCGCTCTGAGAGGCGATTAGCTGGATCCTTGTAGCTGGATCCGCGGAAGACGGGGCGGGGAGACCCGAGCGCCCTAGTCGAAGTCGAACGTTTCCGGCTCCACCTTCGGCGTCTTCGAGGTGGGTGCGAGGGCCGCGAGCGCCGATTCGTGGGACATGCCGCACACCATTAGCAGGTCCACGATTAGCGAGCGAGTCTGCGCCAGGATCGCGTACGCGGACAGCACCCCGTCTTCCGGGATAACGTCCATACCCGCCTCCTGCGCGGCCTGGCGCAGTTCGTTGACGCACTGCGGAATGACGGTGGCTTGGGCAACGCGTGAATTGACGTCGTAGACCTCGGAAAGCTCCAGACACACCTGGGAAAGGGTGTCCAGGAGTTGGATTTGGGCGGGGGTGGCGGAATCGTTGTCGTCGGCAAGCACACGCGCCCGGCGTGCAAGCACTCGCGCCGTACGCACCGCATTATCGACGGGCGGGATCACGCGGGCGAGCGAGTTAATGTAGCGGCGCGTACCCCACAAGAACGGCGAGACACGCGACGTTTCCTGCCCGGCCTTCACCGCAGAGGCGAGGTCATCGATGCCGGTTTGGGAACCGCGGATGAGCTCGAGCGCCTCGTCGATGACGTCGGGGTTGTTGTCGCGCAGGCCGTCCGAGACATCGTCGAGCACCGACGACATAATTCCCAGCACCTTCGACACCTCGGCGCGCGCCGACTGCATCGGCGCCTGCGGAATCAGCGCAATCGTGACCATCGCGACCAGGCAGCCGATAATCGCGTCCACGGTGCGGTCCAGGCCAGTGACCTCCGCGCCCGGCGGCATGATTGTGGCGATCAGGATCGCGCCGATCGCGGCCTGGTTGTTCACAAGGACTGAGCTAGAGAAGAACGACGCGATCAGCAGTGAACCGGCGACGATGACCGCGATCTGCCAGCCACCGTCGCCGAGCCGGTAGAAGATGAGGTCTCCAACCAGGACACCGAGAATGCAGCCAACAGCCATATCCACGGACTTAGAAACACGGTCTCCGCCCGTCATGCCGATAATGATGACCGTCGAGATCGGGGCGAAAAACGGGCGCGGGTGGCCGGCGACGTCACGGGCCAAGAAGTACGCGAGGCCGGCCGCTAAACCGATCTGCAGGATCGGGAGCAGACGCTTGCGCACACGTTTCAGGCGCGCCTGCAACGATTTGTCCACCAGCTGGAGACGCTCGCGCGTACTCATCCTCTGCTTCGCCATGGTTAGACAGTTTAGGCGGGAAGGCAAACAGAACCGGGGCAAAAGGAAAACCTCCGGGGAGGGCCGGAGGTTTCGTCGAGAAGCAAATGCTTACTTGGACACAGACTTGCCCACGGAGTGCAGATCCTGGCACGCCTCGATGACGCGCTCGGACATGGCCTGCTCGGCCTGCTTCAGGTACGAGCGCGGATCGTAGGTCTTCTTGTTGCCCACCTCGCCGTCGATCTTGAGCACACCGTCGTAGTTGGAGAACATGTGGGCCGCGACCGGGCGGGTGAACGCGTACTGGGTGTCGGTGTCCACGTTCATCTTGATCACGCCGTAGCGCAGGGACTCCTCGATCTTCTCCTTCTCAGAGCCGGAGCCGCCGTGGAAGACGAAGTCGAACGGCTGGGCGCCCTCGTCCAGGCCGAGCTTGCGGGCGGCGACCTTCTGGCCCATGTCCAGGACCTCCGGGCGCAGCTTCACGTTGCCCGGCTTGTACACGCCGTGGACGTTACCGAAGGTGGCGGCCAGCAGGTAGCGGCCGTTCTCCCCGGTGCCCAGCGCGTCGACGGTCTTTTCAAAGTCGGCCTCGTTGGTGTACAGGTTCGCGCCGGCCTTCGCCTCAACGCCGTCCTCCTCGCCGCCGACAACGCCGATTTCCACCTCGAGGATGATGTTCGCCGCGCGGGCCTTGGCCAGCAGCTCCTGAGCGATCTCCAGGTTCTCGTCGATCGGCACCGCGGAGCCGTCCCACATGTGGGACTGGAACAGCGGCAGCTCGCCGGCGTCCACGCGCTCCTGGGAGATGGCGATGAGCGGACGAACGTAATCGTCCAGCACTTCCTTCTGGCAGTGGTCCGTGTGCAGCGCGATGTTGACGTCGTAGTACTCCGCCACCTCGTGCGCGAACGCCGCCAGCGCCTTTGCGCCCGCAACCTTGTTCTTCACGCCCAGGCCGGAGCCGAACTCAGCGCCGCCGAGGGAGAACTGGATGATGCCGTCAGACTCCGCCTCGGCAAAACCCTTGATCGCCGCGTTGATGGTCTCCGACGAAGTGCAGTTAATCGCCGGGAACGCGAAGCCGCCCTTCTTGGCGGTGTCCAGCATCTGGTTGTAGACCTCGGGGGTTGCGATAGGCATGGGAATCCTCCTGCTAGGGGTTGCAGTTACGCCCCCAGTATGCCCCTTTTACGGCTGCGCTGCAGCCACCCTCGCCGCCGCCTCCAGCAGCATCCAGCCGGACAGCTGGACGGACAGGTCGCGCTCGTCGATACGCACGAGCCCCACCGCCTCGCTTATCGACGAAGGCCCAAGCCCGTAGTTGTGCGGCAACTTCGCATCCTGCGTCCACTCCGCGGCAAAAACCGGCAGGCCGTCGACCTCCAGGCGGTGCGACCAGAGCGACTCCGCCGACTGCATGACCAGCCGCGCCGCGATCTTGCGCGTGGCGATATTCTCCTTCGAATCCTCCGGCAACCGCAGCGCCACCTCCGCCAGATAGCGCGCGAGGATGCCCTTGAACAGGCCGCCGTCGCCCTCCCCGGACTCCTCCGGCGGGCTCAGCAGCACGCCCTGCGGGGTGGCCAAGTGCAGCGTAATGGCCTGCACGATCGCGCGGATATGGGTGATGTAGAACATCGACGCGTCCGCACGCTCCGAGTAGACGAAGGAATCGATCTGCTCGTCGTGCGCCAGGCCCACGTCCTCACGCAGCGCGAGTGCGATCTCAAGGCTCGCGCCGAGTGCGGTGCCCTGGTTGTAGGTGTACACCTTATCGACGACCTCCGGTCCGCTCATGCGCATCCGGATGCCGTCGTCAAGCAGACCGTCCTCACGCACCAGATTGTCAAAGATCCAGTCCACAATCTCGCGCGCCTTATCCAGGCGGCCGGTGCGGGCGAACAGCAGCGCAGCGGTGGCGTTCGACGGCACGTTGTAGAACGTCTCTCCGCTCCGCCAGGGCAGCACACCCGTGACCGGATCGATGCCAGCGAGCAGGTCAAACTCCAAGTCGTCCAAATGGCGGTTGCGCTTGATCCCGCCGATCTGGGTCGCCCGGTTCCACGCCAGGGCCAGCCACGCTTTGTCGTCGTAGTGCACGTTAGTGAGCAGCTTGCCCCGGTTGCGGCGCTGCACCCCGCGCAACGTGTCCGCGATCCGGCGGCGGCGCGATTTTGTCTCCCGGCGGGCTGCGGCGTCGACCTGGCAGTCCAGGTACTGCGCCTGCCACCAGTAATGCCAGTGCCAGAAAGAGCGATCCTTCGGACCCGGCGGCCACGCCACCACCGCTAGATTCGTCTTGGGCAGGCCCCAGAGCTTTTGCGCGTGGCGTTCATTTACGGCAGATTCAGCCAGGTCAGCGCGGTGCGCCCACGTTTCCGGCACAGGGGACTCCTCAGGTTCAAACGGTTCGTACCTATATTGCCAGAAGCGTTGGTTTCGTTTCACCGGTTCCGGCGGGTTTTAGGGGGTGGCGGCCGCCTACCTAAACGAAACATGCAAAAGTTGACATTTGGGACGGTCGTTCAATTTTAAACGTGCAGGTCAGAATCTTATCAGTTTTGACGCATGTAAAGTTTTACAAAACCGGGGCGGGAAGGGGCACCGCTACCACGCCTGGGAGAGGTCCGCGTGCTGACGGATCCAGGCGTGCATGGCGATGCCGGCCGCCACGCCGGCATTGATGGAGCGGGTGGAGCCGAACTGGGCGATCGAGCAGGTCATCACCGACGCCTTTTGGGCTGCCTCGGTCACTCCCGGGCCCTCCTGGCCGAACAACAGGACGCACTCGCGAGGCAGCTCGGCGGTCTCGAGCGGAACGGAGCCAGGGGTGTTGTCGATGGCGACCACCGGGATGTCCTCCGCGGCGGCCCACTCCATGAGGCCGGCAACCGTTTCGTGGTGGCGGATGTGCTGGTAGCGGTCCGTGACCATCGCGCCGCGCCGGTTCCACCGTTTCCGCCCGACGATGTGCACCTCGCGGGCCAAAAACGCGTTGGCGGTGCGCACCACGGTGCCGATGTTCATGTCGTTTTCGAAGTTCTCGATGGCCACGTGGAACGGGTGCCGGCGCTGGTCAAGGTCGGCGACAACCGCGTCCAGCGACCAGTAGCGGTACGCGTCGACGACGTTGCGGCGGTCGCCGTCGCGGAGAAACTCCGGGTCCAGGCGGGGGTCGTCGGGCCACTCCCCTTCCCAGGGGCCGACGCCGTGGCGGCCCTCGTTCCATTCAGTGGGGCCGCGGAGCTCCCCATTAGACGAGTCAGACAAGTTAGGCAAGGCCCAGGTCTTCGAGTCCGAGGAGGAAACGGTACTCCAGGCCGGCGTCGCGAAGCACCTGGTCAGCACCGGTTGCACGGTCGACGACGGTGGCCACGGCGACCACCTCAGCGCCCTCCTCGCGACAGGCCTCGACGGCGGTGAGCGGGGAGTTGCCGGTGGTGGTCGTGTCCTCGACCACCAGCACGCGCTTGCCTTTGATAGCCGGGCCCTCGATGCGGCGCTGCATGCCGTGCTTCTTGGCCTCCTTGCGCACCACAAAGGAATCGATCGGGCGGCCGGGGGCGTGCATGACGGCGGTGGCGACCGGGTCGGCGCCCAGGGTGAGGCCGCCGACGGCGTCGAAGTGCAGGTCGTCGGTGAGCTCGCGCAGCAGCTTGCCGATCAGCGGGCTGGCCTCGTGGTGCAGCGTCGCGCGGCGCAGATCCACGTAGTAGTCCGCCTCCTTGCCCGAGGACAAGGTCACCTTGCCGTGCACCACTGCCAGCTCTTTGACCAGCTCAGCGAGTTTTTCCTTCATCGTTTCTACTCCTTGTCGTCGAAAATTGAGCTCGGGCCCTGCATGCGGCGCACCCGGGTTAAGTCCACCACGCGGCGCTCGTCGCCGGCGATGGCTTCCACGTCATCGCCGCCGATGGTGTGGTCGGCCACCTCGCCGCGTTCGCCGCCGGTGGTGCGGGTGGGCAGCTCCACGGGGTCCTCGGGGCGCTGCATCACCGGCTCGTCCTCCGCCTCAGGTACGACCGCGGGGGCCTGGCCTGGGATGTCGCGGGTGGGGAATGGGAGGGT
The DNA here is from genome assembly GCF_030232585.1 of Corynebacterium sp. MSK008. Lineage (GTDB taxonomy): Bacteria > Actinomycetota > Actinomycetes > Mycobacteriales > Mycobacteriaceae > Corynebacterium. The sequence continues at coordinate 182,577 of NZ_JASPJX010000004.1, forward strand.
GAGCGGAGCGTCGTCGAGAGGCGGGAGCGTCCGGGCCGCATCCGCGAGCAGCGCCAGCGGCGCCAGCGTGGCGTCCCAGTCCTGCGGGGTGGCGTCGCGGCCCAGCTGCGCAATCGCCCACGCGCCCTCGAACCAGACGGCCTGCACGGCTGCAGGTAAACGTTCGAGTGCGGTGAGCACTCGCCTATCGACGAACCTCCGGCCCGCCCCCGCCTGCGTCGCAAAACACGTGAACCCGTGGTGCGTGTCCAGCTCCACCAGGTCGTCGGAGCCTTCCGCCGCGAAGTCCGTGCGGCGGAAATCCACCACCGCGCTTGATTCGGCGCCGGTGCCCATGGCGATGACAGTGGCCTCGCCCAGGTCAGCCACGTGCGCGTCGTGCCCGTAGGCACTGCCTGTGGCCACGTTGCGGGCGGACGCTCCCCCGGCGGCGGCGCCGCGCGACCACTCGCTGGCCAGCATGTCGTCGCTGGACGCGAACGCGTAGCCGTGCTCGCGGGCCCAGGAGCGGCGGGTGCGCTTGCTGGGCTTGGCCGGTTTAGCGGACTTTTCGGGTTGTGTGCTGCGCTCGCGGGCGTCGGATGCGAACAGCGCCGCGGCGGCAAGCAGCGCCGCGAGTGCGAGAACAAACAGCAGGATGACCATCGCGGCCTATGCTACCGCGCGGCCCGACACTAAATGTCCGTCGCCACCGGGTTGTCGCGGTTCGCGCTCCACTGGGACCACCCGCCCACGTAATGCGTGAGCAGCGGCAGGCCGGCGTGCTCCATCGCGGCCAACAGCAGGGCGGAGTGGTTGCCGGAGCCGGAGTAGGTGATCACGCTGGCCGGGTCCGTGTTTTGGGTAACCCCCAGCTGGGAGAAGCGGTCGCGGATCTCGTCGGTGCCCTTCACCTTGTGGGTTTCCGGGTCGAACAGGTCGTTCACCGGCAGGTTCCGGGCACTGGGGATGTGCCCGGCGCGCAGATCCAGGATCTCGCGGCGGCCCTGGAAACGGCGGGCCCCTCTGGCGTCGATAAGCAATCCCTCGAATGCCCTGACGTCCTCCATGGTTGCGGACGGCAAGCTGCCTTCGGTGAGCTCGACGTCGCGTGGGACGACGATACCACCCGGGCCCGCGACCGTGGGGAAGCCTTCGCCATCCCAGGTGGCGAAGCCACCGTCGAGGATGTGCACGTCCTCGACCCCAGCCCAGCGCAGGATCCACCACGCGCGGGCGGCGAACAGGCCGTTGCCGCCGTCGTAGATGAACACCGGGCGGCCGTCCTCAATGCCCCAGCCCGCCGCGGCTTTGCGCACCACGTCGATGCTGGGCAGCGGGTTGCGGCCCACAGTGCGGCCGGGCATGCCGGCGAGCTGCACCGACGGGTCGCAGTACAGCGCCGTCGGGATGTGCTCCGATTGAAATTTGGACCACGCTTTGCCCTCTTTCGGCTCCCACAGCGCGGCGATGATGGTCTGTTTTTGGCCAGTCTGGATTCGCTCGTTGAGTTCAGCGGCGGAGACAAAGACGCTCATGGCCGCAAGTGTAACGGTGATTTACGCCATGTACCCGGGAGCGAGCTGGATTGTGCCCTGCTCCTCCAGGCCGCTGAGCCACTCCGTGATCCCCTCACGCGGGCAATCCGCGCCTATGCTGGCCGCGAGCATGCCGCCCGGGCCGAGCTCAACCCGGCACCCGAACGCCAAAAGCGTCCCGGCGATCTCGTCCGGGTCCAGGCCCTCCGGGTCCTCCGGCAGCACACGCACCGTCGACGCGCCGCCGCGCACCACCACGCGATCCACGTGGAACGCCCCACCGACCGTCACGCACTCCACGATGTCGCCCATCGCGAGCGCCGTATCGACGAACGGCACGCTCGCCACCACAAAATGATTCTGCCCAATTTGGTGCGCCTGCAGCTGCTCGCTCTCAACGCCCGGGATTGCAACGCGGGTGAGGATCGTGGTGGTTGCCTGCATGCACGGCAGTCTAGTACTTGATCGACATACGGCCAGCAATCTTGCCGTTGCGCATGTTCTCAAACACCTCGTTGACATCATCCAGCTCACAAGCGGTCACGTGCGGCTTGACCTCGCCGCGCGCGTAGAAGTCCAGCGCTTCCGCCATATCCTGGCGGGTGCCCACCAGGGAGCCGCGGATGGTGATGCCGCGGAGGACAATGTCGAAAATCGGCGCGGGGAACTCCCCCGGCGGCAGACCGTTGAAGACGATGGAGCCGTTGGAGCGGCACATCGCAATCGCCTGCCCGAACGCGTCCGGGTGCACTGCGGTGACCAGCACGCCGTGGGCGCCGCCCTCGGTGTACTCCTGCACCGCCTCACCGGGGTCCGTGGTCTTGGCATTCACCGCAAATTCTGCGCCCAGGTTCTTGGCCAGCTCAAGCTTGTCGTCCGCAATATCTACAGCGATGACGCGCATGCCCATTGCCACGCCGTACTGCACCGCCAGGTGACCCAGACCGCCGACACCGGAGATCACCATGAACTGACCCGGCTTAGTCTCAGCTTCCTTCAATCCCTTATAGACGGTCACGCCAGCGCACAAGATCGGTGCAGCCTCAACCGGGTCCGCCCCTTCTGGGATGCGCGGCGCGTAGCGGGTGTCCACCAGCATGTACTCACCGAAAGAGCCGTTCTGGGTGTAGCCACCGTATTCTGCCTGCTTACAATACGTCTCCCGGCCGGTGCGACAGAACTCGCACTCGCCACACGCAGACCACAGCCAGGCATTGCCAACCATGTCGCCCACCTTCACCGAATGCTCACCCGGGCCCAGCTCTACAACCTCGCCCACTCCCTCGTGCCCCGGCACGAATGGCGGCTGCGGTTTGACGGGCCAATCCCCTTCAACCGCGTGGAGGTCGGTGTGACAGATCCCGGAAGCGTGAAGTTTCACCAGTGCTTGAAACGGGCCCGGCTTAGGCAAATCGATCTCTTTGACATTGACGCTGGGACCGAACTGTTCAGCCACTGCCGCGCGCATTGCTGTTGGGGTGGACATGGGAACTCCTTTCCGACGAAATGCAGTTACAAGTCATATGGTACAGATCACATCGAACTGCGAATGGAGCCGCAGATAACATTTTGGTATTTGGCCGGGCTATAGAAGTGTCGGCCTAGACTGCATGCGTGACTGGATACTTAGCCCCCACCAAGAAAGTGCGCGTCGCGGACTTCGCGCGCAAGAAAGCCGCCGGCGATAAGTGGGCGATGCTCACCGCGTACGATTACGCGACCGCCAGAGTCTTCGCCGAAGCCGGCATCGAGTGTCTCCTGGTCGGCGACTCCGCGGCCAACGTGGTCTACGGCTACGACACCACCAACCAGGTCTCCGTGGACGAGATGGCGTTCCTCGGCGCGGCCGTCGTGCGCGGCGCAGGGAATGCACTGGTGATCATGGATCTGCCGTTCGGCAGCTACGAGGCTAGCGACGAGCAATGCGTCCGCACCGCCACCCACCTGATCAGCCGCACCGGCGCCCACATGGTGAAGCTGGAAGGCGGCGTGCGGATCGCCCCGCGCATCCGGGCGCTGAAAAACGCAGGTCTTGCGGTGTGCGCCCACGTGGGGTTCACCCCGCAGTCCGTGGACAACTTAAGCGGGTTCAAGGTCCAAGGCCGCGACGCCGGGGCGGAGCAGTTGCGTGACGACGTCCACGCGGTCGTTCAAGCCGGCGCCGACATGGTGGTCTTCGAAATGGTGCCCGCACAGTTGGCGGCGGAGCTTACAGCTTCGTGCCCGGTCCCGACCGTCGGCATCGGCGCGGGTGCAGGCACCGATGCCCAGGTGCTGGTCTGGCACGACATGGCGGACGTGCCGGCGGGTGACCACCGCGCGAAGTTCGTGCGTTGTTTCGGAACCGTCGGCGCGGACCTGGCCGCCGCGGCAGCGGACTACAAGCGCGCCGTGCACACCGGTGAGTTCCCGGGGCCGGAGCACACGTTCTAGGCGGGTGCGCGGGTTGTCGGCGCTCGTTTGCACAGACCCTGGGAGGCTTACCCTGGGTTCGCGCAAAAATCGGCCATTCCCAGGCTAAGGCTCCCAGGGTTTGCGGATCGAGGCGGGCGGAAGTGGCGCGAGGCATGCAGCGGGACCGCGCCCGGCGCTAGAGCTCGACCGGGGCGTTGTCGAGCAGCCTCGTCGATCCGACCTTCGCCGCCACGAGCAGGCGCGCTGGACCCGTGTACCCCTCTGGCAGTTCGGACATATCGGGGGCGGTGGCGACGAGGTAGTCGAGGTGGAGGCCTTTGGTGGCGTCGAGAAGCGAGCGCGCTTCGGCGAGGCTGCCGGTGGCCAGCGCCCGCGGGATGGCAAGGGCAACCTCGCGCTCCTCGACGGAGAGGTAGCGGTTGCGCGAAGACAGCGCGAGGCCGTCGGTGTCGCGCACGATCGGACAGCCGTGGATACGCACGGGAAGGTGCAGGTCATCCACCATCTGATGGATCAGCGCGAGCTGCTGGTAGTCCTTTTCGCCGAAAAACGCGTCCGTGGCGCGGGTCAGAGCGAACAGCTTCGCCACCACCGTGAGCACGCCCGCAAAATGCGTCGGCCGGGTTGCGCCCTCCAGCACCGCGCCAAGCGGGCCCGGCTGGATCGTGGTGCGCGGGCCGTGCGGGTACATCGTCTCCGCCGCCGGGGCGAAAACAGCGTCGACGCCTTCCGCCTCAAGCTTTTCGACGTCATCCGCCAACGTCCGCGGATACTTCTCCAAATCTTCCCCCGGCGCGAACTGCAGCGGGTTGACGAAGATGCTCACCACCACTGGGTTGCCCAGCGCCTTGGCGGCGCGGACGAGGGCGAGGTGGCCGTTATGCAGCGCGCCCATTGTGGGAACGAGGGAGACGGGGCCGTCCGGAAGCGCTCTGTCCAGCGCTTCCGGGGTGTGCATGAGTTGAGTCATGCACCCATTATCTACCTCTGCATATCCGCTCAAACGAATAGAGGACCCTGCAAGCATTCAATCTGCTTCAACAGAGTCCTCACCGCCGAAGACAAGGTCGTTCGACGGTCTGGCTGTTAGAGTATTAGCTCATTGGGGACATTGCAATTGGTTTGGGAGGGCATAAAAGGCAGACAACCGACTTGATCTAGAACCGTAGGTCTGGGCTACCTCGCGGTGACGTCCAGGCCTTCGCCGCCGCCGGCGACGTCCACGTGGACGGTGTCGCCGTCGACGATCTCGCCCGCGAGCAGCTTCTTGGCCAGGCGGTCGCCGATGGCCTGCTGGATCAGGCGGCGCAGCGGGCGCGCACCGTAGGCCGGGTCGTAGCCGCGCTCGGCCAGCCAGGACTTCGCGGAATCCGACACGTCCAGGGTCAGGCGGCGGGCAGCGAGGCGCTCGGCCAGGCCGTCGAGCTGGATGTCCACGATGCCGACGAGCTGGTCCTGGCTCAGCGGGTCGAAGACCACCACGTCGTCGAGACGGTTGATGAACTCCGGCTTGAAGTGGTGCTTCACCGCGTCCATGATCTGCTCGCGGTTGCCGCCGGCGCCCAGGTTGGAGGTGAGGATGACCACGGTGTTGCGGAAATCCACCGTCCTGCCCTGGCCGTCGGTGAGGCGGCCTTCGTCCAGGACCTGCAGGAGCACGTCGAAGACATCCGGGTGCGCCTTCTCGACCTCGTCGAAAAGCACCAGCGAGTAAGGACGACGACGCACGGCCTCGGTGAGCTGGCCGCCGGCGTCGAAGCCGACGTATCCCGGAGGGGCGCCGACCAGGCGAGCGACGGAGTGCTTCTCGCCGTACTCGGACATGTCGATGCGGATCATGGCCGCCTCGTCGTCGAAGAGGAACTCCGACAGCGACTTGGCCAGCTCCGTCTTACCCACGCCGGTGGGGCCGAGGAAGAGGAAGGAGCCGATCGGGCGGTTCGGGTCCGCCACACCGGCACGCGAGCGGCGCACCGCGTCGGAAACCGCGACGACGGCTTCTTTTTGGCCCACGACGCGCTCCCCGAGCACGGACTCCATGTTCAGCAGCTTCTCGGTCTCGCCCTGCATCATCTTGCCGGCCGGGATGCCTGTCCAGGAGGACACGACGTCCGCGATGATGTCCGGGGTGACCTCCTCTTCCAGCATGGTCTTGTTGCTGGCCTCGGATTCCACCTTGGCCACCTCAGCCTCAAGCTCCGGAATGCGGCCGTAGCGCAGCTCGGAAACCTTGGCGTAGTCACCCTCGCGCTCCGCGATCTCGGACTCGTTGCGCAGGCGCTCGAGCTCCTCCTTCGCGGACTGGACCTTGTTCACCTCCGCCTTTTCGTTCTCCCAGCGCGCCTTCATCTCGCCGAGGCGCTCGCGCTGGTCCGCGAGCTCCTCGCGCAGGTGCTCCAGACGCTGCGCGGAGGCGGCGTCGGACTCCTTCTGCAGGGCGATCTCTTCGATCTCCAGGCGGCGCACGATGCGCTCAAGCTCGTCGATCTCCTGCGGGGAGGAGTCGATCTGCATGCGCAGGCGCGAGCCGGCCTCATCCACCAAGTCGATGGCCTTGTCCGGCAGGAAGCGGTTGGTGATGTAGCGGTTGGACAGCTCCGCCGCCGACACCAGCGCCGAGTCCTGGATGCGCACGCCGTGGTGCACCTCGTAGCGCTCCTTCAGGCCGCGCAGGATGCCGATGGTGTCCTCCACCGTCGGCTCGCCCACGTACACCTGCTGGAAGCGGCGCTCCAGGGCGGCGTCCTTCTCAATGTACTGGCGGTACTCGTCCAGCGTGGTCGCACCGACCAGGCGCAGTTCACCTCGGGCGAGCAGCGGCTTGATCATGTTGCCGGCGTCCATCGCGGAGTCGCCGGAGGCGCCGGCGCCGACGATGGTGTGCAGCTCGTCGATGAAAGTGATGATCTGCCCGTTGGACTCCTTGATCTCGTCCAGCACAGCCTTGAGACGCTCCTCGAACTCGCCGCGGTACTTCGCGCCCGCGACCATGGAACCAAGATCCAGCGAGATCAGCGTCTTGCCCTTGAGCGACTCCGGCACGTCGCCAGCCACGATGCGGCGGGCCAGGCCCTCGACGATCGCGGTCTTGCCCACGCCCGGCTCACCGATGAGCACCGGGTTGTTCTTCGTGCGGCGCGAGAGCACCTGCACCACGCGGCGGATCTCCGAATCGCGCCCGATCACCGGGTCGATCTTGCCCTCGCGCGCACGCGCGGTCAGGTCGGTGGAGTACTTCGCCAGCGCCTGGAACTGATCCTCCGGGTTGTCCGAGGTGACGGTCTTGCCGCCGCGCACCGAAGAGAAGGCCTCCTTGAGCGCGTCGAAGGTGGCGCCGCGCTTGGTCAGCAGCTCAGCGGCGTCGTCGCCTCCCTTGGCGATGCTGGCCAGAAGGACGTCGGCGGACACGAACTCGTCTCCAAGCTCGCCCGCGAGATCCTGCGCGTGCTGCAGGGCCGTCTGCAGGTCCCGGTTGATGCCCGGGTTCGCCATGTTCTGCCCCTGCGCGCTGGGGTAGGTGCTAATCAGCTCGCCGGCCTCGCGCGCGACCGTGGCCGGGTCCACGCCCGTGGCCTTGAGCACCGGGGCGGCGATGCCGTCTTCCTGCTTCAACAGCGCCTCCAGCACGTGTGCTGGGCGCATTTCCGGGTTGCCGGCGGCAGAGGCGCGCATCTGCGCCTGCTGCAGGGCCTCCTGCGTCTTCTGCGTGTACTTGTTCGCCATGATTCCATGGTCCTTTCTTGCCTAATGTTTGTTTCGCACTAGGTGTAACGCACAAGAAGTTGAGTCTGTTCCTGTCAACGGCAAAAAAGTTGCGCGGGGTTGGCTCAAATGGGCAGGACTACAAGAGTCCAGTGCGGGTGTCTCAGAGGTCGAGGCGCAAAGACCCGCAACCCGCAAACCCCGGGTACCGGCCACCAGCAAAAAGAAACCCGCTGGGCGTGATGCCCAGCGGGGATTCTTATTGATACCGGATTTTAACCCGTCTTGTACCTGAAAGTGTATACATGGCACCGTGCAGGCGCAAACTATCTCAGCAATCACCAATGCCTTGTCCGATGCACGGTCCGACACCTACCGGGCTGCTGCAGGAGGATCCGAAGCGAAGGCGCTGAAGCTGTACTTATGGAACATTACGATGGCCGGTGCCGTCACTGCCACAACCGGAATTGTTGAAGTGCAGCTGCGAAACAGCATCGACACGAGGCTCCAAAGCTGGAACGAAACTGAGCCTGTACACGAGCCAGGTAGGTCAAGCTCCTATTCACGAGATTGGTTGATAGACCCCGCACCCAAACTCAAGCAAATTATCGCGCCAACCAACAGGCAGCCTTTATGGAAGAAAGCTGCGCCTGCATTACTCGGAGAGGATGGCTCCGCCAGGAAAACGAACCCCACGCATGACGATCTTGTAGCAGCGCTTCCCTTCGGGGCATGGCTCTTCTTACTCCCTCAGCCTCAAGTGTCATCCCCTAACAACCCAAGGATGAGGCTCTGGAATGAGGCGCTGAGCAACGCTTTTAATGCGAGGGCAGGTTCTCCATTTCGATACGCAAATCATTCAGTCATCTATCGGTGGGCAAACACAGTGCGATTCGCTCGAAACCGGGCGAGCCACTTGGAACCGCTACTCGATTCCAGGGAGCTCTTGCGGTACCACAGGGTCTGCCTCCGATTGATGAATTCGCTAAACCCCGCAGCAGCTTCCTGGCTTGCAGGGCAGCAGTACATTCCAACCGCGCTACGTAACCGCCCGTGATAAGCATCAAGCTTTACGACGATCTCTTGGCCGGTATCCACTTCATCACGTAAGCCAGCACGACCACCCCGACCGCAACGGCGAACGCGATCCAGCCAAAGATGGCGGTAAACCCAGCGATCACCGCGATCGGCGCGAGGATGGTCATGCCGATTTCGAACGGGGCGAAGCCGACGTAGGCCACGCCGTACTCGTTGAGCGTGCCAGATTTCAGCTTCGGGTCCACCATCTTCAGCAGCGCGATGCCGGTGGCCACGGCGGCGGTAGCCCAGCCCCAGCCGAACAGGCCACGCTCGAGCCATTTCTCGCCGAAGAAGGTCGGGCCGGCCCAGAACATCCACACCACGCAGAACAGGGTGCCCAGCAGGAAGAGCAGCAGAAGCGCCTGCCAGTAGCCCGCCAGTGCTGCGGGCACGATGGAGGCGATGCCGAAAGCGATCATGTAGTCCGTGGCGGCGCCGGAAACGGAGCTGATGGTGGAGCTGTCCAGGTAATTCGGACGCCCAGCGAGCTTGAGCACCAGGCGGCCGATGAGCCCGATGACGAACGACATGGCGAACAGCGGGATGGACACGTTCGACCACTGGCCCTTGATCAGGCTGTTGACCGCGTAGGCGATAAGCACCGTGAACACGATGAAGCCGGCGTGCAGCGCCAGCGGCTCAATGGACGACGGGTTGGTGGTGGCCTTGCCGATCGAGGGGCGCTCGGCTTCGTTGTCGATGTAGCCGGTGCGTAGGTCGTCAGGCAGGGTGCCGGCAAGCTGGGACGACTTGCCCTTGCGGATGCCCCAGTTGGCCATGACCACGCCGCCGACGATGGCCACTAGGGTGCCCACGGTGGCGGAGGTAAAACCGATGGAGGACGCGCCTTCTACGCCGATTTCCTCGAGGGCGGAGCCCACGGCCGCCGCGGTGCCGAAGCCGCCCACGAAGCCGACCGGCAGCATCATGCCGAACCACGGCTCTGTGCCGAACACCGGGGCAAATACGTACAGACCGAGCAGGATGAACAGGCCCCACTGGCCCATGAACATGGCGGTGGAATAACCCCACATGTTGCGGGCACCGGAGGCGACGGAACCACCGAGCTCCATCGAGTAGGCCATGGAAGCGAACACCACCGCGATCAGCAGCGTGGTGTAGGTGCCCACCTGGTCCGACCAGTGGATGACACCCAGGATCTCGTCGCCCAGCAGCAGCCCGAGCAGGCCCGCGGTGATCGGGGCAGGCAGCAGCAGCGCCTGCAGCACCTTCAGCCGGTTGCGCAAAATGTTGCCGACGATGAGCAGGACCGAGATCCAGCCAATGTCCGTGAGCAGCGTATACGGGGTGAAATCCACCACAGCACCTCTTTTCTATCCACTTATCACAGTCAAACCGGGTGCAACTTTAGTCCACAACCGCTAGGTACCCTGTTTTCATGCCTTCCGCCCACTTTGCCGAGATATTGCGCACCCGCGGCGCGCAGGTCAGCCGCGCGTGGCGCGCCCGGTTCTCCGAGGCGTACCCGCAGGCAGAGATGATGCTGCCGCCCGGCGATGAAATGCCGCCTGTCCTGCTGCGCGCCGCCCTCGCCGTGATCGAGCGCCCCGCCGAGGATGTCCGCGACGAGCTGAAAGCGCTGGCGCTGGATCTGCGCCGCACAGGGTTCCCGGCCGAGGAGTACCCCAACGCGGTGCACATGCTTATCGACGTAGCCGGGGCCGACGCACCCGAATTGTCAGAGGCGGCGGAGCTCATGCGCGATGCCGCGTCACAGGCCGACTACGCCGGTGTGCCCGCCGCCACCGCCGCGCAGGTCACCAGCGTGGAGCACCGCGGCGGGGTGCAGGTGGTGCGCCTGGAGGCCGGCACGCCGGTGCCCTACTCCCCCGGCCAGGTCATCCCTGTGATGCCGCCGAACCGTCCCGGCGAGTGGACCGGCCTGGTTCCGGCGCTGCCGTCGAACCCGCTCGGGCAGCTGGAGTTCCACGTCCCCGGCGAGATGCAGTTGCAGCCGGGCGACTGGTTGACGTTGGGGGCGGCGCGGGGCGGGGTGCGCGCAGGCGTCGATAGGCAATTGCTTCTGGTTGCCGCCGAGGGTGGGTTCGCGGCGGCGAAGGCGCTGGTCTTCCACTATTTGGAGCAGCCCGAGCCGCCGGAGGTGCACCTCGTTGTCGGCGCGCGCGAGCCCAGCGAGTGGTACGACACTGCTGCGCTGGACGCGCTGGCCAATGCCCAAAACTGGCTGGATATTACGTGGATTGCAGAGTCGCGCGTGGGTGCGCCGCTGGAGCAGGTGGTCTCCGGCGTCGGCATGTGGTGGGGCCACGAAGTCATCGTGTGCGCGCAGGAAGAGCGCGCGGTGAGCCTCGCCGCAGCGCTGGAGGTGGCCGGGGCGCGGGACGTGCAGACCGTCGCCCCCGATGCGGCGCCGGAGTGGTTTAGCGCATAGCGCTGTGCTGCCTAATCGCCTCCAGCGGCAGCTGCTTGCGCGCCTCGTCTGCGTCAGTCGGGTCAATCTCCACCACCAGGGTTTCCGGCCCGTAGCCAGCCTCCGCGAGGCGTGTGCCAAACGGGTCCACCACCACAGAATGCCCCGCACCCGTGGGGCCGGATGGCTCACCGGCCTTGGTCTCGAAGTCCGGGCGCGCCTGGTCGGCGGCCGCGATGAACACCCCGGCATCCAGCGCACGCGCGGCGGTGAGGATGCGCCACTGCTCCACCTTCCCCGGTCCGTCGGCCCAGCTCGTGGGCACCACAATCACCTTTGCGCCGCGTTCAGCGAGCTGTTGGAACTGCTCCGGGAAGCGGATGTCGAAGCAGGTTGCCACGCCCACGGTTACGCCGTCGTGGACGAACGTGACCAGCTCCCCGCCCGCGCGCACCGTGTCCGATTCCCTGTAATTAAAGGCGTCGTAGGTGTGGATCTTGTCGTACCCCTTATGCACCTCGCCGCCGGTGATCAGCGCGGTGTTGTAGACGCGGTTGAGTTCCTTGCCGTCCACGGTGTTCGTGTCTGCGGGGCGGAACATGCCGGCGACGATGGTGACGCGGAGCTCGTCGCTAAGCTTTTTCAGCCCTGTGGCGAACGGGCCGTCCAGTTCTTCTGCCTGCGTATCAAGCCTCCCCTGCCCGAACGCCTGGCTGGCGGCCTCGGGCAGGACGATCAGCGTTGCGCCTTGGGCGGCGGCGTCGCGGATACGCGGTTCGATGGCGGCCAAATTTTCCATCTTGTCGCCGCCGGCGGCGATTTGCAATAGCGCGATCTTCATGTGGATAACTCTAGGTGCGCCACTGGGGAGTTATCCACAGATTTAAAAAGGGGTATTGCGTCGACTGTTGCGTTCGCGGATGGTTTGTTGCATGACATTTCTTCAACTGACCACAGAGACCGCACCCGCCGCCCGCAGCTGCATCCGCAGCTTCACTTCCCTTCCCACCGCCCACTTAAGCCCCTCACGCTCTGCGACCGCGCTCGCGTCGCTGCAGGACACGGAGCATTTGCTTATCGACGGCACCACGTCCCGCCTAGACACCCACCTCCACGATGTCGCCGCGTTTGCGTCCGAAGTGGAGCAGGCAGATGCCCGATTTGGCAAGGAGTTGGCGCCGTGACGTACAAACCAGCACTGATCGCATCCGAATTGTTCGACGCGGCCACCGCCACCAGATTGGCTGCCGAAGGTGCGCGGGAGCGGGCGGAACATGCACCATATTCCGCCGCCGTTATTGCGGATTCCGGGTTTCGCGGACCCGCGTTCGAGGCTTCTGCGGCTCGGTTTGCGGACTACGGCTCGTCGCTAAGCGCAAGCACTGAGAGGCTGGAACAGGCGTCGGTGGCCTTGCTGGCCGCCGCTGGCCTGCAGCAGCAGCTGGACGAGGCCGCCGAGTTCATCGGCATGTACGCCCATTCGCGCGTTGTGCTGTGGCTCAACGCCACGTCCATGATGCTGGACCTGCAACTCTCCAGGACGCTGTTAGGCGCATCCGGCAAGGAGCAGGACTACGACCCGTTGTTCGACCACCCGGACGAGTCCTTCGAATCGCTGCATGCCCGGCACGCGCAGACGGTGCCCGCATCCACGCTGGCGCTGGTGGAAGACGCCGGCGGTGTACTCCTGGAGGCCGGGCCGACCGCGAGCACAGTGCTCGTCGGCGACGCAGTGGACCCGGCGCGCGTGATCACCATGGTCGCGGGTGCGACCACCGGCACACCAGCGAAGCTGCCGGGCGAGTTGGAAAAGGCCCGGATGTTGTCGGAACAGACCGGGGCCGCGGTGGTGGTGTGGCAGGGCTACGCCCCTCCCCCGCTGCTCACGGACGCGGCCTCGCCCCACCGCGCCCACGCCGGCGCGGATGACCTCGCCATGTTCCAGGCCGCGTTAGAGGAGCGCTTCCCCAACGCGCAAAAGACCGTGGTCTCCCACAGCTACGGCACGCTTTTGGCCACGAAGGCGGCGCACCAACACGGGTTGCTTGCGGACGACCTGTGGATCTTGGGTAGCGCAGGCGTCTCAGGCGAGCACGTCTCGGAGTTGATCCTGGCTGGGCCCGAAGCGACGGTGCACGTGGTGGATTCCCCCGAAGACCCGATCCTGCTGCTGCGTTCCGGGCCGACGGCGGCGATCGGCTCCTCGCCGTCGTACATCGGCTGGGGCGGCGAGCGTGTGCTGGGGGTGCGGGGCGGGCACACGGATTACTTCACAGACCCCGCGTTTCTGTCTGCTTTGCAACAGCGCTCCGACCCAACTGAGTGAATGTCGTTACCATGGCGCACGTTGAATGAAACCACCAAAGGAGATTTAGGTAGACAATGCCAAATTTTGCTGAGCAAGTAGTCAAACGCCTAGAGGATCAAGGCGTTAAGCGCATTTACGGCCTGGTGGGCGATTCGCTCAACCCGCTTTCCGATGCCGTGCGTCAAAGCGACATCGAGTGGGTGCACGTGCGCAACGAGGAGGCGGCCGCGTTTGCCGCCGGCGCCGATTCCCTCGCCGCCGACGAGCTCGCCGTATGCGGCGCTTCCTGCGGCCCGGGCAACACCCACTTCGTGCAGGGCCTGTTCGAGTCCCACCGCAACGGCGCGAAGGTGTTGGCCATTGCGTCGCACATCCCCACCATGGAGATCGGTTCCTCCTTCTTCCAGGAGACCCACCCGGAGCTGCTGTTCCAGGAGTGCTCCTCCTACTGCGAGGTTGTCCACGAGGCGGACCAGGGCATGCGCGTGCTGCACAACGCCCTGCAGAACACCCTGGCCGGCAACGGCGTGTCCGTGATGATCGTGCCTGGCGACGTCTTCGCCGCCGACACCGCCGAGGGCCCGCACACCGCCGATTCCGTGTACGCCACCGGCGCCAACAAGCGCGTCTACCCGGACCCGCACGAGGCCGCCCGCCTGGTGGAGGCGATTAACAAGGCAGACAAGGTCACCCTGTTCTGCGGCTACGGTGCACGCGACGCCCGCGATGAGGTCTTCGCCCTGGCGGAGAAGATCAAGTCCCCCATCGGCCACTCTTTCCGCGGCAAGATGTACTACGAGTACGACAACCCGTATGACGTAGGCATGTCGGGCCTGCTCGGCTACGGCGCCTGCCTGGACGCGATGGAAGAGTCCGACCTGTTCATCATGGTGGGCACCGACTTCCCGTACACCGATTGGCTGCCGGACGAAAACGTCGCGCAGATCGACATCGACGGCACCCACATCGGCCGCCGCACCAAGGTGGACTATCCGGTTGTCGGCGACGTCAAGAGCGTCATCGAGAACATCCTCCCGCACATCGAGGAGAAGTCCGACCGCAAGTTCCTGGACAAGATGCTCAAGCGCCACTACCAGCTGCTGGACCACGTGGTGAAGAGCTACACCTCCAAGGCTGTCGAGTCCAAGAAGCCGATCCACCCGGAGCTCGCCGCATCCGTGCTGGACGAGCTTGCGGACGACGACGCCTACTTCACCGTCGACACCGGCATGTGCAACGTGTGGTCCTCGCGCTACCTCACCCCGAACGGCAAGCGCGACGAGGCAGCCTCCTTCCTCCACGGCACCATGGCGAATGCCCTGCCGATGGCAATCGGTGTGCAGGCCGCGTTCCCGGACCGCCAGGTCATCTCCTGGTCCGGCGACGGCGGACTGGGCATGCTCATGGGCGAGCTACTCACCATCAAGCTGCACCAGCTGCCGGTGAAGGTGATCTGCTTCAACAACTCTTCGCTGGGCATGGTGAAGCTGGAGATGATGGTGGCCGGCATGCCGTACTTCGGCACCGACCACGAGCAGGCCAACTACGCCGAGATTGCCAAGGGTGTGGGTATTAAGTCCTTCCGCATCGAGGACCCGGACGACCTCGAGCCGGTGCTCAAGGAAGCCCTGGCCTACGACGGCCCGGTGCTCGTGGACATCGTCACCGACCCGGAGGCACTCTCTCTGCCGCCGGGAATCACCTGGGACATGATGAAGGGCTTCACCAAGTCCGGTGCCCGCACCGCCTTCCTCGAGGGTGGCGTCGGTCGCCTGTTCAACCTGGCCAAGTCGAACCTCCGCCACATCGGCGGCGCCGCGGCCATCGAGTTCGGCGGTTAAGTCCGGCCAGGTAGCCTCCTCAATGCGGAAACACATCGGCGTATGTAGTGTTGTGGAGGCTTCAAAAGGCCCCTAGCCCTCCATGGCTAGGAAGCGTTTCGAATTTTTACAGCACAAACGCCCGCGCTTGAGTGTTCATTGCGCGGGCGTTTTGTCATTCGGTGTCCGACTTCCACTGTTCGCATCCTCAGCCACCATCCACACGAACGCCGCAACCAGCAGGATGACTTCCGGGAAACGGAACCGCCACGGACTGGTCTCTTTGAGCAGCGACGGAGAGCCAGCCTTGGCCATCATGCGGCCGAGTTTAAGACTCCGACTGCTATCGTGCGCTGCGCCGGCGGCGTCGAGAAGCAGCTGGCTCCCAGTCCTTAGGAGCAGAGCTTGCTAGAATTTCAGTAACCCCGGCGATTTGCTTTCGCAGGGATCGTTCCGGGGCTTTCGGGGGAGAGTATACAGGATGCAAACGTCAGATGCGAACAGTCACACGAGCTTGGAACAGCTAGCCGAGTGGTTTTCACCAATCAGGATGTCTACCTTTGCGTTTCATTCGAATCCCGAGGCTCTTTATGTCTGGAACACCCAAATTACGAAGGCCTTGCTTGAAGACATTCAGCATGTAGAAGTTCTCCTGCGCAATAAGGTAGATGCAAGTCTTCGCGACACAATTGGTGAACTGTGGTTCATCTCGAACCAGCTTCCACATGCCCCAGCGACACGCGATTCAGTGATCAAGGCGATCAATCGGACCGGCCAGACTCCGGACTGCGTTCTTTCCCGTGACAAGGTAATCGCCGAGCTGAGTCTCGATTTCTGGTTCTACCTATTTACAAAGCGGTATTCGACCACGGTCTGGCCAAGGTTCATCGCCCAAATTGGTGCTAATCCAGAGCGCAAGCAGTTCTATCAACAACTTGGCCGGATATACAGGTTACGAAACCGCTGCGCACACCATGAACCAATAGTGAAAGCTGATTTCGAAACTGAACGGAAAGCCATCGCCGCAGACCAGTTTGCGATGCATCAGATCGCAAACTGGATAGACCCACTTGCCGCGGAGTGGATTAAAGCCCAATCTCGTGTCGATGGGCTCCGAGCGAAGCGTCCGTGAAGAGCGCCTACCGCGCGCTGCGCCGGCGGCGTCGAGAAGCAGCTGGCTCCCACGTGACCACCGCTGTGGAGCGGGGCACGTGCACGAGCTCGCCGCCCCGGCGAGTACCGGACTGCAGCTTCTGGCGCAGTTCCTCGTTGTGGCCGCGCTGGGTTTCCAGCTCGTCCTGGAGATCCTCGATCTGTTGGGAGAGCTCGATGATCGTCTTGATGCCGGCGAGATTGACGCCTTCCTCCTGGGAGAGGTACTGGATGCGGCGCAGCATGGAGATGTCGCGGCGCGAGTAGCGGCGGCCGCCGCCCTTGGTGCGCATCGGCGTGACCAGGCCGAGCCTGTCGTAGGTGCGCAGGGTCTGCGCGTGCATGCCGGTCAGCTCGGCGGCAACGGAGATGACAAAGTACTCCTGCTTCTCATCCATTGTCTACACCTCCTTCCTGGGGGGCTAGAGCCCGGCCCACCCGGCGCGCGGGTCGAAGCCAGAGTCCTTCTCAGCCTGGGCGTAGGCGCGAAGCGCGGAGGTGGCGGACGGATCCAGGTCCTTGGGCACCTTCACCTCGACGGTGACCATCAAGTCGCCTGCGCCGGAGCGCTTCGGGATGCCGCGGCCCTTCACGCGCAGGGTGCGCCCGTTTGGGGTGCCAGCCGGGAC
Source organism: Corynebacterium sp. MSK008 (assembly GCF_030232585.1). GTDB lineage: Bacteria > Actinomycetota > Actinomycetes > Mycobacteriales > Mycobacteriaceae > Corynebacterium. The sequence continues at coordinate 199,592 of NZ_JASPJX010000004.1, forward strand.
CTTGACCTTCACCGGGTTATCCAGGGTGGGCACCGTGATGGTTGCGCCGAGGGCGACCTCGGAAAACGCGACCGGGACGGTGACCTCGAGGTCGTCGCCGGAGCGGGTGAACACCTCGTCGCCTCGCACGTGCACGGTGACAAACAGGTCGCCGGCGGGCGTGCCGTTCGGGCCCGCCTCACCCTGGCCTGCCAGGCGCACCTTCTGCCCGTCGATCACGCCGGCGGGGATGCGCACGGTGATCGAGCGGGTGCGCCGCACGGTGCCGGTGCCGCCGCAGGTGGTGCAGGGGTCTTCGATGACCTCGCCGGTGCCGCCGCAGTTCGTGCAGGGACGTGCCATGCCAAACGCGCCGGAGTTCTCGCGGATGTAGCCGGAGCCGGAGCACATCTGGCAGGTGTGCGTCTTGCCGTCCTTGGAGCCGGAGCCGTGGCAGGTGGTGCACGGCGCGTCGCCGGTGAGCTCGACCGGGATGGTCGTGCCCTTGGCTGCCTCGCGGAAGTCGAGGGTTATTTCCGTTTCGACGTCGGCCCCCCGCGACGGCCGAGCGTTCCTGCCAGCACCGCCGCGGCCGCCAAAGAAGCCACCGAAGATATCACCAAGGCCGCTGTCTCCAGCTTGTCCACCAGCGGCTGATCCGAAGATGTCGGAGAGGTCGAATTCCGCTTCCGTGCCGCGAAACCCGCCCGGAAAGCCGGACCCTCCTCCCCGCCCGAAGCGGCCGAAGCCGCCCGAGCTGATCATGGATTTCAGCTGGTCGTATTCCTTGCGCTTCTGCTCGTCGCCGACAACGTCGTACGCCTCAGCCACCCGCTTGAACTTCTCCTCCGCCTTCTTGTCGCCGGGGTTCGAGTCGGGGTGGTTTTCGCGTGCGAGCTTGCGGTATGCCTTCTTAATATCGGCAGCGCTTGCCGACGAGCTCACGCCCAAGTCGCCGTAATAGTCCTTATCGGCCCATTCTTGCTGCATAGCCATCTCGCACCCTCCTTTCCTCTACAAAGAGTATTGAGTCTGTCTCGCTAAAGTTTTGTTCACTAATTTATCTAAGTACAAAGGCCGGGGACGAGGCCGCGTGGGTCCGCGCTACCTCATTCCCCGGCCCTGGCATCCGAGCGTGTTGACTACTCGGTGGTGTCGGCTTCTGGCTCGCCGGCCGGCTCGGCGGGATCGGCGGGATCCGCAATGATCACCATGGCGTTTCGCACCAGGCGGTCCCCGATCATGTAGCCCTTGCGCAGCACCGTGCCCACGGCCTTGGTGTCACCCTGGGACAGGTCCTGCACTGCCTCGTGGATTTCCGGGTTGAACGCGTCGCCCTCGGCGCCGAACTCCTTGATGCCCTGGCCGGCAACGATCGTGCGGAACTTGTCGGCGAAGGCCTTCAGCGGGCCCTGCTCCAAGTCGCCGTGCTGCTCGGCCAGATCCAAGTCGTCCAGAAGCGGCAGCAGCTGGGTGGCAAACTTCGCCTTCGCGGTGTTGGCCAGCTCGCCGCGCTCGCGCTCGGTGCGGCGGCGGTAGTTCGCGTACTCCGCGCTGACTCGCTGCAGCGACTCGGTGCGCTCCGCCAGCTGCAGTTCAATGTCGCTGACTGCGCCGTCGCCGTCCGCGTCCGGGTCGATCTCGTTCTCCGCGATCTTCGCGGCGTCCTCGAGCTCGGTGTCTGCGGCTAAGAGGGGGTCTTCGTCCGCGGCAAGCGCCTCGGACTCAGCGGCCTCGTCGGCGAGCGTTTCCGCCTGGTCGGGGGACACGTACTGCTCGTCCGTGGCCTCCGGAGCACCCGGGTTGTCCGGCATCTGCTCGTTCTGGGGGTTCGTCATCAGACGTCGCCTCCTTTCGCTGGGTCAGGGTTACTTGTTGTCGGAATCGGTTGCGTCGTCGTCCTCGACAACCTCGGCGTCGACCACGTTGTCGTCGCCTGCGGCGGCGTCAGCCTGGGTTGCGCCCTCGTTCGCCTGGGACTCGTAGAGCGCGGTGCCCATTGCCTGGGACTCGGTGGTCAGCTTCTCCACTGCGGACTTGATGGCATCCAGGTCCTCACCCTTGAGCGCCTCGTCCACAGCGTCGGCGGCCTCGGTCACGCGGCCCTTGATGTCCTCCGGCAGCTTCTCGCCGTTTTCGTCCATGAACTTGCGGGTCTGGTACGCCATGGTCTCCGCGTTGTTGCGGGTCTCCTGCTCCTCGCGGCGCTTCTTGTCCTCGTCGGCGTGAGCCTCGGCGTCCTTAATCATGCGATCGATCTCTTCGTCGGACAGACCGGAGCCGTCCTGGATCTTGATCGTGTTCTCCTTGCCGGTGGCCTTGTCCTTCGCGGACACGGACACGATGCCGTTGGCGTCGATGTCGAAGGTGACCTCGATCTGCGGCACACCGCGCGGAGCCGGTGCGATGCCCGCCAGCTCGAAGGAGCCGAGCAGCTTGTTCGCGGACGCGATCTCGCGCTCGCCCTGGAAGACCTGGATCTGCACGGACGGCTGGTTGTCCTCAGCCGTGGTGAAGGTCTCCGAGCGCTTCGTCGGGATGGTGGTGTTGCGCTCGATGAGCTTGGTCATCACGCCGCCCTTGGTCTCGATGCCGAGGGAAAGCGGAGTGACGTCGAGAAGCAGCACGTCCTTGACGTCGCCGCGCAGCACACCAGCCTGCAGAGCAGCACCCAGCGCCACGACCTCGTCCGGGTTGACGGACTTGTTCGGCTCCTTGCCGGTCAGTTCCTTGACCAGCTCGGACACGGCCGGCATACGGGTGGAGCCGCCGACCAGGACCACGTGGTCGATGTCGCCGACGGACATGCCGGCGTCCTTGACCACCTGGTTGAACGGGCTCTTGGTGCGGTCCAGCAGGTCGGAGGTGATCTTCTGGAACTCAGTGCGGGTCAGCGTCTCATCCAAGAACAGCGGGTTCTTCTCGGAGTCCACGGTGATGTACGGCAGGTTGATGGAGGCCTGCTGCGCGGAAGACAGCTCAATCTTGGCCTTCTCCGCGGCCTCGCGCAGACGCTGCATAGCCATCTTGTCCTTGGACAGGTCAACGCCGTTCTGGGACTTGAACTTGTCCACGAGCCACTCGACGATGCGGTTATCCCAGTCGTCGCCGCCGAGCTCGTTGTCGCCGGCGGTAGCCAGCACCTCGACGACACCGTCGCCGATCTCCAGCAGGGACACGTCGAAGGTGCCGCCGCCAAGGTCGAAGACCAGGATGGTCTCTTCCTTCTCGTTCTTGTCCAGGCCGTATGCCAGGGCAGCCGCGGTCGGCTCGTTGACAATGCGCAGCACGTCGAGGCCCGCGATCTGGCCGGCCTCCTTGGTGGCCTGACGCTGAGCGTCCTCGAAGTACGCCGGGACGGTAATAACAGCCTCGGTGACTTCCTCACCGAGGTACGCCTCAGCGTCGCGCTTCAGCTTCTGCAGGGTACGGGCGGAGATCTCCTGCGGGGTGTACTTCTTGTCGTCGATCTCCACGGTCCAGTCCTCGCCCATGTGGCGCTTGACGGAGCGGATGGTGCGGTCGACGTTGGTCACCGCCTGGTTCTTGGCGGACTGGCCAACCAGGACCTCGCCGTTCTTCGCGAAAGCGACGACGGACGGGGTGGTGCGGGAGCCCTCTGCGTTAGCGATCACAACCGGCTCGCCGCCCTCAAGGACGGAGACAACCGAGTTCGTGGTGCCAAGGTCAATACCAACTGCACGTGCCATAAGATTTATTCCTCCTGTTGAGAAGTGGTTTATCAGTAAGTTGATGTGCTTCGACTCAACTTGACGGCCACCACTATAACACCGGCGGCGACGTTCTTGAGTCTGTCGCACTCATGGGTAACAACGGCACGTGCGGCAAAGTTGTTCCCACCCGGCGCAACTTTCTTTGTTTCCGCAGTTCAACGCGGAGAAAAACCTCCGGTTGCGAGGGCAACCGGAGGCGTGTTCGTCGATAAGCAACTGCTTAGAACAGGCCAGTCTCCTGCTCCGAGTAGGACACCAGAAGGTTCTTGGTCTGCTGGTAGTGGTCCAGCATCATCAGGTGCGTCTCGCGGCCGATGCCGGACTGCTTGTAGCCGCCGAACGCCGCGTGAGCAGGGTAGGTGTGGTACTGGTTCACCCACACGCGACCAGCCTGAATGGCGCGACCGGCCTTGTAGGCCGTGGTGCCGGAGCGCGCCCACACGCCCGCGCCCAGGCCGTAGATGGTGTCGTTAGCAATGGAGATGGCCTCGTCGAAGTCCTTGAAGGTGGTCACGGACATCACCGGGCCGAAGATCTCCTCCTGGAAGATGCGCATGTCGTTGGTGCCCTTGAACACGGTCGGCTCGATGTAGAGGCCGTTTTCCAGGCCCTCCACCTTGTTCACGCCGCCGCCGGTGAGCACTTCCGCGCCCTCCTGGGGCCCAAGCTCCAGGTACGACTGGATCTTGTTCATCTGCTCGGTGGACGCCTGCGCGCCCATCATGGTCTCGGTGTCTAGCGGGTTGCCGGTCTTGATCTGCTTGACGCGCTGCACGCCGAGCTCCAGGAACTCGTCCGCGATGGATTCGTGCACCAGCGCGCGCGACGGGCAGGTGCACACCTCGCCCTGGTTCAGCGCGAACATGGCGAAGCCCTCGACGGCCTTCTTCTTGAAGTCGTCGTCCTTTTCAAAAATGTCCTCAAAGAACAGCGCCGGGGACTTGCCGCCGAGCTCGAGGGTGACCGGGATGATCTTGTCCGCCGCGGCCTTGTTGATGATCTTGCCCACCTCGGTGGAGCCGGTGAAGGCGATTTTGGCGATGCGGTCGGAGCCTGACAGCGCGGCGCCCGCCTCGTCGCCCATGCCGTTAACGATGTTCAGCACGCCCGCCGGGATCAGGTCGCCGACGAGATCCATCAGGTACAGGATCGACGCCGGGGTCTGCTCCGCCGGCTTGAGCACGATCGCGTTGCCCGCAGCCAGCGCCGGTGCGAGCTTCCAGGCCGCCATGAGCAGCGGGAAGTTCCACGGGATGATCTGGCCGACCACGCCGAGCGGCTCGTTGAAGTGGTAGGCGACCGTGTCCTCGTCGATCTGGCTCAGGCGGCCCTCCTGCGCGCGCAGCGCACCCGCGTAGTAGCGGAAGTGGTCGATAGCAAGCGGGATGTCGGCGGCGAGCGTCTCACGCACGGCCTTGCCGTTCTCCCATGTCTCCGCCACCGCGATCTCTTCGAGGTGCTCTTCCATGCGGTCCGCAATCTTCAGCAGCACGCCCGCGCGCTCCGCTGGGGAGGTCTTGCCCCAGGCAGGCGCGGCCTTATGCGCGGCGTCGAGCGCGAGGTTGATGTCGGCCTCCTTGCCACGTGCGACCTGGCAGAACACTTCGCCAGTGACGGGGGTGATGTTGTCGAAGTACTCGCCATCGACCGGGGCGACCCAGTCGCCACCGATGTAGTTGTCGTAGCGCTCGCGGTACTTGACGTTTGAGCCTTCGGTTCCGGGGTTTGGATAGACGGTCATGTCCAGGCCTTTCTTACATCGGGGTCGCAGTGTGGCCCACACTACACTTATTTCACCTTGTGGTCTAGAGCATTTTGCTTTGCGACGCCCCTCCGGCTCCCACGACGCATGCATCAACCAGCATCTCTGGCACAATGAGCCGCGTGACTAACCACAACAACAACGAATACGTGGGCGCCCTGGACACCGCCGTCGACGATGTCCGGATGCTGCCCACCCCCGCAGACGCGGCCCAGGAGCTTTCCAAAGAGCCCGTGGACCGCGGCGACATCATCGCCTCTGACGGCCGCACCGCTGCCGCCTGGGCGCTGCGCTTCATCATCGTCGTCGCCGCCACCGCCATCCTGCTCTACCTGCTCAAATGGGTCTGGATGGGCCTCCTGCCCATACTGCTCGCCCTGATCCTGGCAACCGTGCTGTGGCCGCCGGTGCGCTGGATGCGAAACCACAAGATCCCCTCCGCCCTCGCCGTGTTCATCACGCTGATCGGCACCTTCGGCATCCTCGGCGGCATCATCGCCGCGATGGCGCCGACCGTGAAATCGCAGGGCATCGAGCTCGGCCACCAGGCGGAACAGGGAATCAACCAGATCATCGCCTGGCTGAAAGAACAGGACTTCACGTTCCTCGAGCCGGAGCGTATCCAGCAGGCCGTCGACCAGGCCACAGCATTTGTGAAGGGCCAGGCGTCGAACATCGCCTCCGGGGTGTTCTCTGGCATCGGCGCGATTACGTCGGTAGGCACGACGCTCGCATTGACGCTCGTGCTGCTGTTCTTCTTCCTCAAAGACGGCGACCGCTTCCTGCCCTGGGTACGCAAGTACACCGGCGTGCGCGCCGGCTGGCACCTCACCGAGGTGTGCATGCGCTCCTGGAACACCCTGTCCGGCTTCATCCGCACCCAGGCCATCGTGTCTTTGGTGGACGCCGTCTTCATCGGCCTGGGCCTGCTCTTCCTCGGCGTACCTCTGTGGCCGGTGCTGGCAGTGGTGACGTTCTTCGCCGGCTTCATCCCCATCGTCGGTGCAGTTTCCGCCGGCGCGCTGGCCGTGATCATCGCGCTGGTGTCCAACGGATTCATGAATGCAGTGTTCGTGCTCATCCTCATCATCGCCGTGCAGCAGCTGGAGGGCAACGTCCTCTCTCCGATCCTGCAGTCCCAGGCCATGGGCCTGCACGCCGCCGTGGTCCTGCTCGCCGTCGCGGTCGGCGGCACCCTGTTCGGCATCGTCGGCGCATTCCTCGCCGTGCCGGTCGCCGCCGTCGCCGCTGTGTGGCTGCGCTACTGGGCCGAGATGGTCTCGTTGCGCTCCGGTGAAATTACAGCCGACGAGATAGCCATGGCCACCCAACAGACCCAGACCATGGACTCCAAGGAGTCCTTCTTGGCCGTGCGCGACCACATGATGCGCATGGCAAAACGCGACAAGACCAACACGAAGGTCCCCGTCAAGGAAGGCCTCGGCTCCACCCGCGTCCCCCTGGGCGACACCAAAGGCGACACCGAGGTCCCGGGCCGCACCCACGCCATCAAAGACGAAGAATAGGTACGGTGGGCGCCGTACTTACTCATCGACGAAAGGACGTAGACCATGGCCGACCTCAACGGCAAGAACATCGCGATCATCGCCACCGACGGCTTCGAGGATTCGGAGCTGACCTCCCCGAAGGAGGCCGTAGAGTCCGCCGGCGCGACCACCAAGGTCGTCTCCACCGAGACCGGTGAGATCGAGGGCAAGAAGGGCGCAAAGGTAGCTGTCGACGCCACAACGGCCGACGCCTCCGTCGACGAGTTCGACGCCCTTATCCTGCCCGGCGGCACCATCAACGCCGACACCATCCGCACCGATGCCGACGCCGTGGCCCTGGTCAAGGCGTTCAAGGACGCCAGCAAGCCGATCGGCGTGATCTGCCACGGCGGCTGGATCCTCGCCGAAGCCGACGTGCTCAAGGGCGTGACGCTCACCTCCGTGGCCAACGTGAAGACCGACCTGGCCAACGCCGGTGCCAACTGGGTCGACGAAGAAGTTGTGGTCGACTCCGGCTTCATCTCCTCGCGCACCCCAGACGACCTGCCGGCGTTCAACGCCACGCTCGTGGAGGAGTTCGCGAAGTAGGACTCTGTTCTCTCCGCCAGACCCCCAGTACGAAACCCCTATTAAGCGCCATTTTCGCGCTTAATAGGGGTTTCGTTCTCTGGGTTTGTGGTGCCTCCACACCGCCTGCGGGCTGATCTGCTAGTTGCCCGAAAGTGGAACTAGCAGATGAGCTCCTTACTGGCACCTGGTTCCAATATCACCTGGGGCAACAGAAAGTTGGACACTTGATCTGCTAGTTGGGTGTGCGGGGCAACTAGCAGATTCGCAAAATGGGGAGCGGGAGCGGCCCCCGGGAGCGCAGCGGCCAGCTCCGATTACCGCAGGTGCTCGCGCAGCGCCTGCTCAAGCTCGACGCGGGCACGCTCGAGTGCGGCCTCCCATACCTCGGAGGCGGACTCGTCAGCGGAGTCGGAGACCTGCTTGAGCAGGGTCAGCGGCACGCCGAACGTGGAGCACACCGCGGCCAGGGCGTAGCCCTCCATGTCCACGAGCTGGCATTCACGGGCGAGCTCGTCGCGCAGGTCGGAGCGGTTGACAAATGCGTCGCCGGTGGCGAGCTTGGCCTTGGGCAGCTCGGTCAGCGGCTCGAAGGTAAACCAGCGCGGGTAGACAAAATCGGTGATCTCGGAGGTGCCGCCGACTTTGAAGTCGTGCTTGACGGCACCGGAAACCTCGTAGACGCCCGGCTGCAAGTCCACCAGGGCGCCTGCGGTGCCGACGTTGATCACGCGCGACGGCAGCGGCCCGGAAGACAAGCGGCGGGTCAGCGCGATCGCGGCGGGCAGGGTGCCGATGCCGGTAATGAGCACCTCGTGGTCGCCGCCGGACATGATGTCCGCGGCCTCTTCCTTCATAGCTGCGACAATAAGCAAGTCAGACATGGTTGCTTATCGTAGGCGGGCCGGCTGAGGCTCCACCACTGTCGCACCCTCACGCTCGCCTGCGGCCCGGGAGTTCTCCCGCGCCTTCAGCACGCCGCGCACGGACAGCGCCGCGCCCACCACCAGCACCGCAACGCGCACGACCCACAGGCCGGAGTCCATGCCGAGGAACTTCAGCACCACCGGCAGGTTCAAAAACACGATCAGGGTGCCCACGACCCCGCCGAGCGCGATGGGGTTCATGCGGGTGACTACCCACGCGCCGATCGGCGCTGCGATCACCCCGCCTGCCAGCAGCGCGAGCACGCCGGCGAGGTTGGCTATCAGGTCGTTCCACATGCCCACCGCGAAGCCGAGGGTGGCGGCCAGGGTGACCAGGAACTCGGCCGTGTTGACGGTGCCGACGATGCGGCGTGGCTCTGCGCGCCCGGCGGACAGCAGCGTCGAGGTGGTCACGGGCCCCCATCCTCCGCCGCCGGTAGCGTCCACAAACCCGCCGAACAGGCCCAGCCCGGCCAGGAACCCGCGCGAGTGCGGCTTCTCCGCGAGCTTGCGCTGGGTCAGCCCGCGGGCGAAGCGCAGCATGAGGTTCAGCCCGATCAGCGCCAGGATCAGCGACATCACCGGCCGCGCGGCTTCGGTGGACAGGCGCACCAGCACGGTCGCGCCGAGGAAAGCGCCGATTGCTCCGGGGATGCCGATGGCGAAGGCGGTGCGCCAGTCCACGTTGCCGAAGCGGGTGTGCGCCACGCCGGAGGCCAGTGTGGTGCCCAGCTCCGCGGTGTGCACGACTGCGGACGCGGCCGCCGGGGTGAGCCCTGCGAGTGCGATGAGCATGGTGGATGAGGTGGCGCCAAAGCCCATGCCGAGGCCGCCGTCGACAAGTTGGGCGGCCAGGCCGGCCACGGCGATGAGCAGCAGCGTCTCAATCTTGTACATTTCAGGCGTCCTTTTCGGCGGTGCGGTAACGGTCGGCAACGACGTCCGCAAGATCAGTGGTTAAGGGTCCGGAGGCCGGCAGGTGCGGCGGGATCCGGTCCAGAAGTGTTCCGTGGGTGACAAAAAGCGGCAGCACATGCGTGTGCTTATCGACGAACCTCCGGTCGCCCCTCGTCGCCTGCACCACCGACGCATCGATCCCTGCCAAACGCGCCAGGTCATCCGCGAGACGGGTGTAGTTCGCCGCCTGCTCGGGGTCCGATGTGCCGACGGGGAAGATGGTGGCGTGGGGGGCCGAAGGTGCGTCGATAAGCAAGCGCTCATGCAGCACCTCGGCAATGTCGGGGCCGGTGCCGAGCGGCTCGGCGAGGGTGAGGTCGCAGCGGCCTCGCGCCTCGGCGAGGTGCGCCGGCACGTCCACCTTCGCGTGGAACGCGCGGGTAAAAAGCAGGGGCACGACGACGGCGCGCGGGCTGTCTAACGCGGCGGCTGCTTCGGCGAGGGTGGGGCGGTCGAACTCGAGGTGCGCATCGGCCCACTCCACGCCCAGTTTCTCCGCCGCGACCTGTGTGAGCGCGCGGATGCCCTCCTTGGCGCGCGGGTGGCGCGAGCCGTGGGAGAGGGTGATCAGCGCGGTCATGGTGGCTACCGCAGCCTGGTTCCGACGAGGCCCGCGGCCAGCGTGTTGCCGGAAGACTGGTCCACGAGCAGGAAGTTGCCCACCGCGCCGCGGGCGGCGTAGGGCTCAACCGGCAGCTCGTCGGCGGTCTGGATGGTCACGTGCGCGATCTCGTTGAGGGCGACGGCCTCGGGCGAGGTGTTGTCGCCGGCGGCGCCGTCGATGTCGAGGACGCGGTCCACACTGGCCACGCGGGCGCGGACGAACGCGGTGCCGATGCGCAGCTTCACAGCCTGGCCTGCGCGCAGCTCCTTCTCGGTGAGCCCCACGACGGTGGCGGCGAACTCGCGTGTATCCTCCGGCCGGGTGCCCGAGGCCAGAAGGTCGCCGCGGGTCAGGTCGATCTCGTCGGCGAGGCGCAGCGCGACAGAGTCGCCGGCGTGGGCAGTGTCCACCGGGCCGTCGGAGGTGTCGATGCCGGCCACGGTAGTTTTCCGGCCGTAGGGGGCGAGGATCTCGTCGCCGACGGAGACGGAACCGGCGCCCACGCGTCCGGCGTAGGCGCGGTAGTCGCTGGCGTGCTCGCGCAGCACGTACTGGATGTTGAAGCGGAAATCCAGGTCGTCGGCGCGGCCGTGGTGGACCGGGATGGTCTCCAGCAGCTCCAGCACGGTCGGGCCGGTGTACCAGGGGGTCGCGTCGCTGCGCTCCGCGACGTTATCCCCCTTCAACGCGGAAATCGGCACCACGTGCGGGTCCTCGATGCCGAGCTCGGCGGCCTTGGCGTCGAAGGTGGTCTTGATCTCGTTGAAGGTCTCCTCGGAGTAGCCGACCAGGTCGATCTTGTTCACCGCCAGGATCACGGTGCGCACGCCCAAAAGCTTGGCCACGGTGAGGTGGCGGACGGTCTGCTCCACCACGCCGTTGCGGGCGTCCACCAGCAGCACGACCACCTGGGAGGTGGACATGCCGGTGACGGTGTTGCGCGTGTACTGCACGTGGCCCGGGGTGTCGGCGAGGATGAAGGTGCGCTTGTCGGTGGCGAAGTAGCGGTAGGCCACGTCGATGGTGATGCCCTGTTCGCGTTCGGCGCGAAGCCCGTCGACAAGCAAGGAAAGATCAAGCCCCTCGAAGCCGCGGTCGGCGGAGGTGCGCTCCACGGAGGCGAGCTGGTCCGCGAGCACGGACTTGGTGTCGTGCAGGAGGCGGCCGACGAAGGTGGACTTGCCGTCGTCGACGGAGCCGGCGGTGCACAGGCGCAGCGTTTCGCGGTCTGCCAAAGCGGCTGCGGCGGAGGCGGTGGTGGGAGCAGTCATCAGAAGTAGCCTTCCTTCTTGCGGTCTTCCATGGCGGATTCGCTCAGGCGGTCGTCGGCGCGCGTCGCGCCGCGCTCGGTGAGGGTGGAGTTGGCGATCTCGACGAGCACCTCGTCGATCGTGGACGCGTCCGAATCAACCGCGCCCGTGCAGGACATGTCGCCCACGGTGCGGTAGCGCACGCGCCGGGTCTCAAGCTGCTCGCCGTCGCGCGGGCCGCCCCACTCGCCCGGGGTCAGCCACATGCCGTCGCGGCCGAACACCTCGCGGTCGTGCGCGAAGTAGATCGACGGCAGGGCGATCCCGCGGGCGCCGATGTACTCCCACACGTCCGCCTCGGTCCAGTTGGAGATGGGGAACACGCGCACGTTCTCGCCCGGCAGCGTCGCGCCGTTGTACAGGTCCCACAGCTCGGGGCGCTGGCGGCGCGGGTCCCAGCCGCCGAAGGAGTCACGCACGGAAAACACGCGCTCCTTGGCGCGGGCGCGCTCCTCATCGCGGCGCGCGCCGCCCAACACGGCGTTGTAGCCGACCTCCGCGATGGTTTCCACCAGCGGCACGGTCTGCAGCGGGTTACGGGTGCCGTCGGGGCGTTCCTGCAGGTCGCCGCGGTCAATCCAGTCCTGCACCTCGGCCACGCGCAGGCGCAGGCCATGCTTCTCCACGAGCTCGTCGCGGAACTGAATCACCTCCGGGAAGTTGTGCCCGGTGTCCACATGCAGCAACTCGATCGGCATTGCTGCCGGCGCGAACGCCCGGCGCGCCAGCTCGAGCACCACGCACGAGTCCTTGCCGCCGGAAAACAGCAGGCCGATCTTGTCAAACTGCCCGGCCACCTCGCGGATGATGTGGATGGACTCGTTTTCCAAGTCCTTCAGGTGCGGCGACAGCTCAGGTGTCGTTGCTTGCGTCATCTTCTCTAACACTCCTTTTATTCGTGCAGGCCGCACTCGGTCTTGGATGCGAACGCCCAGCGCCCGGCGCGCGGGTCCTCCCCCTCGGCCACGGGCATGGTGCAGGTGGCGCAGCCGATGGAGGGGTAGCCCTGACGGGTCAGCGGGTGGATGATCAGGTCGTTGTCCTCTTCGAAGGCCTCCGTGTCCTCCAGCGACCAGGTCACCAGCGGAGAGATCTTCAGCCGGCCGGTGTTATCCAGGCTCAGCGCGGGCGCCTCGGCCCGGGTGGGGCCGTCGGCGCGGCGCAGGCCGGTGATCCAGCCGGCGTACGGGCTCATGTGCACCGCCAGCGGCTCCACCTTGCGCATGCGGCAGCACGCGCCGGGGTTGCGCAGGTACAGGTTCGGGCCGTACACCTTGTCCTGCTCCGGGCGGGAAAGCTGCGCTTTTGCGCGCACCAGCGTGTGCGAGGGGTAGCGCGCCTCAACTGCGTCGGCCACCTCGAGGGTCTCCGGGAAGTGGTACTCGGTGTCCAAAAAGAGGAAGTCCGCGTCGGGCAGGTGGCGCTCCGCCAGCTCCGCCAGCACGGTGTTCTCCATGGACAGGGTCACCACCAGCTTGCCGGGGGCGTGTTCGTGGGCCCAGCCGAGGATGTCGGCGGCGGATGCGTCGTAAAGCTTGGGTGCCCACTGGTCTACTAGTTGGGCGTTTTGCTTCGCGACGTCCTCCGGCAACGCCGCCGTCTCCCTCGGCCCCTCCGGGCTGGTGTCGGGGTCGCGGAAGTTTCCTCCCGGCTGGTTGAGCAGGTTGGTCATCGCTTCTCTTCCTTCACTACTGCGGTGTGACCGTGCCGTTCCAGGGAGGCCTGCAGCGCCTCCTCCGTCGACGGCGCGGGCGCGTGCGGGGTGTCCGGATCGTCCTGGCCGTGGTACTTCACCTCGAAAACGCGCAGGCACTCCCCGCATTTCCAGGCAAAGTCTGTTTCTTCGTTCGGCCAGAGATCCTCCCCGCCACAATAAGGGCAAAACGAGGGGAAATTGCGGTTCGGATTCGGCGCACGGCGAAAGCTCATCGCAGGTCATCCTCGTCCGCGCGGGCGACCCATTGACGGAATGTTTCGCCGTCCTCGCGCTTGTCCACGTAGTGCTGCACCACGCGCGTGACGTAATCCGTCAGCTCCGTGGAGAGCACCTTGTGGCCGCGCAGCTTGCGGCCGAAGTTCGCGCCCTCGCCGATGGTGCCGCCCAGGTGCACCTGGAAACCCTCGACCTTCTCGCCGGCATCGTTGGCCACCATCTGGCCCTTCAGCCCGATGTCGGAGACTTGGTGGCGCGCGCACGCGTTCGGGCAGCCGTTGAGCGAAATGGTGATGGGCGAATCCAGGTCGCCGAAGCGCTCCTCCAGCTCATCCGCCAGCTCGATCGCGCGGGACTTCGTGGTCACGTGGGCGAGCTTGCAATACTCCAGGCCGGTGCAGGAAAGCAGGCCGCGGCGGAACTCGGAGGGCTTCGAGTACAGCCCCATTTCCTCCAAATCAGCCTGCAGCTTCTCGACGTCCTCCGGTGCGACCCCGAGCAGCAGCACCTCCTTGAACGGAGTGAAGCGCAGGTCGGTCACGCCGTAGCGTTCTGCGAGGTCAGCCAGGGCGATGAGCTGCTCGCCGGACATGTGGCCCAGCGTCGGCTTCACGCCGATGTAGACGTTGCCGTCCTTCTGCTCGTGCACGCCGATGTGGTCGCGGTCGACCAGGTTGTTGGGGGCCTTTGGTCCGTCGGGAAGCGCATAGCCCAAGTAATCCTCTTCGAGGATCTGGCGGAACTTCTCCACGCCCCACTCTTTGACCAGGAATTTCAGGCGCGCGCGGTTGCGCAGGCGGCGGTAGCCGTAGTCGCGGAAGATGCGCACCACGTTCGCCCACACGTCCGGCACCTGTTCGAGGGTGACAAAGGCGCCGAGCGACTGCGCGAGCATCGGGTTGGTGGACAGCCCGCCGCCGACGTAGCACTCGAAGCCGGGGCCGAGCTCGGGGTGCTCGACGCCGATGAAGGCGAGGTCGTTGATCTCGTGGACGACGTCCTGGCGGGCGTTGCCGGAGATCGCGGACTTGAATTTGCGCGGCAGGTTCTGGAACTCGTCGTCGGTGACGATCTGCTGGATCTTACGGATCGCCGGTGTGGCGTCGATGATCTCGTCCTTGGCGATGCCGGCGACCGGGGAGCCCAGGATCACGCGCGGTACGTCGCCGCAGGCGTCCCAGGTATTCAGACCGTTGGCCTCGAGCTTCTCCCAGATCGCGGGGACGTCTTCGATGCGCACCCAGTGGAACTGGATGTTCTGTCGGTCCGTCAGATCCACGGTGGAGCGGGCGTAGTCGCGGGAGAGCTCGCCGACGGCGCGGGCCTGCGCGGTGGAGCAGATGCCGCCGTCGAAGCGGATGCGCATCATGAAGTACTTGTCTTCGAGCACACTGTTGTCCTCGCCGGTGAACTCGCCGCCCAGGTTCTGCTTGCGCTGGGTGTACAGACCGAGCCACTTAAAGCGCGGGTAGAGGTCCTCGCGGTCGATCGAATCGAAGCCGCCCTTGGAGTAGATGTCGATCACGCGCTGTTTCACGTCCAGGACCGGGGATTCCTGTTTGATCTCCTCGTCGTGGTTCAGCGGCGCGGAGCCGTCGATAAGCCACTGCCCCTCAGGCTTCTTGGCGCGCGTCCTGGGCTTTGTGGGTGCGCTCATCTGCTCTCCCTAACTAGACAACTCTGTACACATCCGGGCGGCCCGGAGCTATTGCTGGCCAATAGTGCCGGACTACTCGGTCTAAAACAACCGGACTGCCGAAAGTGCCGGTTAACGCAGTGAATGTAAAGAGTTTGCGAGGGTTGAGAATGAAAATGCGGGTAGGTTTAAGACCACTCGGTCTATACGCTATAGTATCCAACATCAACACACCCTTTTGCGAAAGGACTATGAACTTATGAGCCTGCGCGTCGCCGTAGTTGGCGCCGGCCCAGCCGGCATTTACGCCTCCGACCTGCTAATCCGCAACGAAGAGCACGACATCCACGTCGACCTCTTCGAGCAGATGCCCGCCCCCTTCGGCCTGATCCGTTACGGCGTGGCACCCGACCACCCGCGAATCAAGGGCATTGTGAAGTCCCTGCACAACGTGCTGGACAAGGACAAGCTGCGCCTGATCGCCAACGTCACCGTCGGCCGCGACATCACCATCGACGACCTGCGCGACTACTACGACGCCGTCGTTATCTCCACCGGCGCCGTGCGCGACCGCGAACTGCTCATCCCCGGCGGCGACAAGTCCATCGGCGCCGGCGAGTTCGTCGGCTTCTACGACGGCAACCCCCGCTTCGAGCGCAACTGGAACCTCGAAGCCAAGGAAGTCGCCGTCATCGGCGTGGGCAACGTAGCCCTCGACGTCTCCCGCATCCTGGCCAAGACCGGCGAGGAGCTCACCGTCACCGAAATCCCGGACAACGTCTACGAATCCCTGAAGAACAACAAGGCCGAGACCGTGCACATGTTCGGCCGCCGCGGCCCTGCCCAGGCCAAGTTCACGCCGAAGGAGCTGCGCGAGCTCGACGAGTCCGACACCATCCAGGTGCTCGTGGACCCCGAGGACATCGACTACGACGAGCTGTCCGAGCAGGTCCGCCGCTCCGACAAGTCCATCGATCTGAACTGCCAGGTGCTGGAACAGTACGCCATGCGCGAGCCGGACGACGCCCCGCACAAGATCCACATCCACTTCTTCGAAGAGCCGGTGGAAGTGCTCACCGAGGGTGACGCCATCGTGGGCATCCGTACCGAGCGCCAGGAGCTCGACGGCAACGGCGGCATCCGCGGCACCGGCAAGTTCACCGACTGGCCGGTCCAGCAGGTCTACCACGCCGTGGGCTACCGCTCCGAGCCGGTCGAGGGCGTGCCGTTCGACCTCGAGCGCCACGTCATCCCCAACGACGGCGGCCGCGTCCTGGTCACCGCCGAGGAAGGCGCCGCACCGGAGGACAAGCTCTACGTCACCGGCTGGATCAAGCGCGGACCCGTGGGCCTGATCGGCAACACCAAGTCCGACGCCAAGGAAACCACCGACATGCTCATCGCCGACGCGGACGCCGGCAAGCTCGCCGCGCCGACCCACACCGGCGCCGACGACATCTTTGACCTGCTGCGCGAGCGCGGCGTGGACTACGCCACCTGGGAAGGCTGGTACAAGCTCGACGAGGCCGAGCGCGCCCTCGGCGCCGCCGACCCCAACTTCCCGCGCGAGCGCAAGAAGATCGTGGAGTGGGAGGACATGCTCGGCCACTCCCGCTTCCAGGGCTAGGCGCGGCGGAGACTGGGCACCTCGATGCTGATCTGCTAGTTGTTCGATGTTATGTCTATGGACATTTTGGACGCGGAGTCTGGTCACTTATTGGACATGGAGTCTGGTGACTTATTGGACACG
>NZ_JASPJX010000050.1 GCF_030232585.1 Corynebacterium sp. MSK008
AATGAGTTCATGCGCGACCTCGGCAACGGGAGACTCGACGTGGCCTTTCTCGGCATGGACGCCGACGTCGCCCCAGCATCCGGACTCACCGCGCACGAGATCGCCCGAGGGCGTCTCGTCGCCGTCATGGCGTCACAACACCGGCTAGCGCACACGGGCACCCTGGCCCTGGCTGACTTGGTCGACGAGACGTTCATCGACTTC
>NZ_JASPJX010000005.1 GCF_030232585.1 Corynebacterium sp. MSK008
TACGACACCGAGCGTTTCGCCAACCAGAAACAGCGCGACATGGCCTGCATGGTCTCACCCGTGTGCGCCTTCCCAGGTTGTAGGCACGGGGCGTACGGTGCGGAGATTCACCATGTGGAGGCGTGGAAACACGGCGGGCAGACCAACATGGACAACCTGGTGCCGCTATGCCGCTACCACAACCGGGTCAACGACGACGACCCCTGGCGAAAGTCCCGCGGCCGCATCGCCATGATCAGGGGCGCACCCTGGTGGATCTCACCGCGGGGATATCACCTGAGAAACACCGACCGCGGAGCACTCGACCAACTCTTCGGACCACGAAGAGCTGGCCCCTAACAACGCGAATTAACGCAGGCGCTCCTCGCGCAGCTTGGTCACTGCGTCGAGCTGAAGCGGCTCCAGATCCGCGAGCGGGATGTCCAGTGCGCGGGCGATGAGCAGGTCCGCGAGCTGCGGGTTGCGGGCCAGCGCTGGACCGTGCATGTAGGTGGCGATCACGCTGCCCTGCACAACGCCGTCGACCTTCTCGCCGTCGGCGCCGTTGCCCACGCCGCGGGTCACCCGCCCCAACGCCGAGGCGTCCGGGCCGAGCACGGTCGCGCCCATGTGGTTTTCGAAGCCGGTCAGCGGCTCGGAAAGTGAGGCGGTGATGCCGGCGCCAGTGGGTTCGGAGGCGAGTTCGCCGGTGGCGCGGCGGGGAAGCGGGGCGGTGGTGACGTCGAGAAGTCCGACGCCCTCGGCCTCCTCGCCGTGCGCGCGGAACGTGTGGCCGAGCACCTGCAGGCCCGCGCACACCGCGAAGATGGGACGGCCGTCGGCGGCTGCGGCCTGCAGCCCGGGCGACGCGCTCAGCCGCGCCGCGGCGAGCAGTTGGGCGGAGTCTTCGCCGCCGCCCAGGGTGTAGAGGTCGTAGGAGGGCGGGACGTCGTCGTGAAGCAAAATGCGCTCGATGGACGCCTCGATGCCGCGGCGGCGCGCACGCTCGCGCAGCACGAGCGCGTTGCCGTCGTCGCCGTACGTGCCCAGCACGTCGGGCAGGACGAGGCCGATGGTGAGTTTAGGCACGGTAGTCCTCCTCCTTGGTCAGCGCGCGGCGCAGGTTCAGCAGCGCGGTGTAGTTGGCCAGCACCTCGACGCGCCCGGGCGGGCAAGCGCGGATCGCGGCGATCGCGTCGTGGACGACGTCGTGGTCGATGCCGCCGTAGGTGAGGCGTACGGCGAGGTCGGTGGCGCGCTCGCCAGCGGCGACGACGTGAGTGTCACCGAAGTCCTCGAACTTGACGTCCCAGAGCCAGGAGACGTCCTCGCCGTCGCCTTGTTGGGCGTTGACGGCGATGACAACGCCGTCGGCGTCGCGGTCGACCATGGACAGCGCTTCTTGCCAGCCGGCGGGGTTTTTCGCCAGGAGGAGGTGGACGTCGTGGTCGCCGAGGTGGACGGTGGTGTAACGGCCGGCGACGTTGTCCACGTCGGCGGCGGCGCGCACGGCGGCGTCGAGGGGGATGTGGAACGCTTCGACGGCTGCGGCGATGGCTTGGGCGGCGTTGCCGCGGTTCGCGCGGCCGGGGAGTTTGAGCTCAAGCTTTGCGACGCCCTCCGGTCCCACCAACGTCTCCCCCTCCACCCTGTACTTGGGGGTGGGGCGGCGGAATTCGCGGCCGTCGGGGAGCGGTTCGACGGCGTACCAGTCGTTTTGCTCATTGTCCGCGACGGAGGAGCGCACGACGTGCCCGCCGGAGCGGGGGTTGGTCACGGAGTCGCCGGTCCAGCCGGCGCCGGCGGACACCCACACGACGTTCGGGTGGTCGTAGGCGATGGAGGTGATCAGCACGTCGTCGCAGTTGGCGACGACGGTGGCGTCCGGGTGTGCCATGACCGCGTCGCGCAGGGCGCGCTCGATGCTGTTGATTTCGCCGACGCGGTCGAGTTGGTCGCGGGTGAGGTTGAGCAGCACGAACGCTGTCGGCTGCAGGCGCTCGGCGACTTTGGGCACGTGCAGCTCGTCGACCTCTAAGACGATGGTGTCGGCGTCTTTGCCGGCGAGGAGGGCGGAGATGATGCCGGCGTCCATGTTGTCGCCGCCGTCGTTGGTGGCCACGGTGTGCTTGGCGCCGACGGCTCCGGCGAGCATGCGGGTGGTGGTGGATTTGCCGTTGGTGCCGGTGACCAGGACGGCGGGGCGGCCGCCGCCGAGGGAGGCCATGATGTTGGGGTCGATCGCCGCGGCGACGAGGCCGCCGATCATGCCGCCGGCGCCGCGGCCGGTGGCGCGCGAGGCGGCCGTGGCCAGGTTGGCGGCGGTGGCGGCTACCGCGGTGCGGATGCGGGAGATGGGTCCTTGCATGCGGACAAGGCTACTCCGCGGATGACATCTGGCCGACTAGCCGCGCGAATTCTTCGCCGGAGACGACGGGGATGTCTTTGCGGTGGGCGTGCATGGCTTTGCCGCGCAGTTCCGCGTCGCGCTGCATGGCGTCGGAGACAGCGACGGAGGTTTCGCGGGTGAGTTTTTCGCGGTAGGTCAGCCCGGCGCGCACGCCGGCGTCGATGAGCTCGTCGGGGTCGAGGGCGATGTCGTCGGAGACGACGAATTCCATGCCGCGCAGCAGCCCGCCTTTGCCGAGGTGGCCGGGGTTCGCGCTGACGGCGGGGGCTTTTTCCGCATCCACGCGTATCGACGAGCGCTGCAACCCGAACGCGTCCGGCGTCAAATCCTCGGGGTTGAGCTCGACCAATCCGCCGGGGGTGAGCTGGAGGTACATGGCCACCAGTTTCAGGGTTTGCCCGCGCGAGAACTCGGCCTCGGGCTCGCCGATGCGCTCGGTGGAGGCGGTCGGTGGGGTGGACGCGACGCCGACGAGGTTGGCCACGGCGTTGATGCGGGTGTCCACCGGGATGTGACCCTGCCTGCGGGCACTAGCCAAAAGGTCCACGATCGCAGTTGGCTTAGGGACGTGGCCGACACGCTGGCGGCGCCTATTGCCGCGGCCGCGGCGCGAACGGTTCGCCCGGGCCGCGGCGTTCATGGCCCGGCGCGCCTCGGAGACGACGAAACCCCAGGTGGTGGGGGAGTCGTGGGTGACGAGCACGCGGCCGTCGAGAAGCTTGTCCAGCGTGCGCAGAAAGCGGGAAAAGCGCGGGGCTTGGGCGAAGTCGTGCGGGGTCAGGCCGTGGGTGTGGGCGGGGCCGGGGTCGGTGCCGGGGTTGACCACGGCGTGGAACTCCTCGCCCACGCGCCCGGCGGCGTCGAACGTGACCGCGTCGATGGTGAGCAGGCGCCCCGTCGACGGGTGAATCCCCGTGGCCTGGGTAAACAGCGCCACGTAGGGGTAGTCGTTCTCAGTCATCGTTCCAACGTAGCTTACGGCTCGGCCACCTCGTACAGCGGCTGATCCAGCCTGGTGTTCGAGCGCACCTTCAGCCCGCCGATGTTGTACTCGTACGGCTGCTGCTGCGGCGCGGGTGCCGGGGCTGGTGCGGGAGCCGGTGCCGGCGCGGGAGCCGGTGCGGGGGCTGGGGCCGGCGCTGGGGCTGGGGCAGGTGCCGGTGCGGGGGCTGGGGCCTGTTGCTGCGGCGCGGGTGCCGGGGCCGGCGCTGGCGCTGGTGCGCGCTGCACCGGGGCCTGCTGCGGCTGCTGCGGCGCCGGGGCCTGCTCCGGAAGCTCGGTGCTGAACTGCGAAGGGGACTCGGAAGGCTCGGAGGGCTCGGTCGGCTCCGAGGATTGCGTGGAGCTGCTCGGCTGCGAGATCTCCGTGGTTTCCTGGTACGCCGAGGTGGAGTCGCGCTGCAGGCTGGTCGGCGAACTCATCACCACGGTGCCCACACCCGCGAGCACGAGCGCTGCGACCGCCGCCGCGGCGGCGATGAGCGGGCCGCGTGCTTTATTGGACTCGCGGGCGGCGACCGTCGGGCGCTCCTGCGTGTCCGCGGCAAGTGCTGCGGCCTCCGCATCCACCGTGGCGAAGAAGTTCGTGGCCGGGTGCGCAACCTCGACCTCGCGCACGATCGGCGGCAGCGGGGAGATCGCGATGTCGTCGCCCTCGATCGGGCCTGCGATCACGGCCAACGAGGCGCCGCCCTCCACCGCGGTGGTGTAGCCGCGTGCCACCGCGATGAGACCTCGGTCCTCCAAGCGCCGCAGCGTCGGGGTCAACGCCTCGCCGGCGGCCGGGTCCAGCTCGCCGATGACGTCGCCGTCGACGCACAGCACGATGTCGCCGGCGTCGTCGAAGCCCATCGACACCAGCACCTGCGCCGGCGACTCCATCGGCAACTTTTCGTGCAGATCCGCCACGTAGCGCTCGCCGGCGGGCAGCAGCGCCCACGGCTCGCGCGGCGGGGTGTTCACCGGCAGGACCTGGCCCGCCGGCGGCAGCACGACCGCGCCGCCGTCGGCGGCCAACACCGGGGTCACGCCGGCGGCGGCCAGCTGGGCCAGCTCCGCGTCCTCAACCGAGCCGACAACCTCGCCGTCCACCACGACGTCGAGTTCCGGGGTGAGGGTGGCCGAAGGAACGTCGATAGGCAAACGCTCCACGGGGAGGCGACGGGTGCCCGCAGGCACCTCGTACATAGCCATCACGCAACCTCCCGCTGAAATGTGTGGTTAAGTCACGCAAGTATAGCGCGCGGGCGCTAATTCGCGGCAGTCGAGCGGTTGACCGCCGAGACGATCGCCTCCAGCGACGCGCGCGTGGTGGACCCGGCGATACCCACACCCCACGCCGACGTGCCGTCGACGTCCGCGTGGATGTAGCAGACTGCGTCCGCGTCGTCGCCGGCCGTGCGGGCGCGCTGCGAGTAGTCCTGCACCTCAAAGTCGATGCCGACCTGCTCCAGCGCGTTCGCGAACGCCGCGATCGGGCCGTTGCCCGTGCCCGCGACGTCGCGGGACGCGCCCTCGTAGACCACCGTCGCCTCCACGCGGGTGTCCTGGCCCTCCTCCTCGGCGGCGTCAATGCGGTAGTGCGCCAGCTCCAGCGGCGAATCCAGGTCCAGGTAGGTGGTGGCGAAGACGTCCCACATGTTCTTGGAGTTGACCTCGCCGCCCTCCGAGTCGGTGATGTTTTGCACGATGGCGGAAAACTCCGGCTGCATGGCACGCGGCATGTTGATGCCGTGGTCCGTCTTCATGATGTAGGCAACCCCGCCCTTGCCGGACTGCGAGTTCACGCGGATCACAGCCTCATAGGTGCGGCCGACGTCCTTCGGGTCGATGGGCAGGTACGGCACCTCCCAGGTGGTCTCGCGCAGCTCCTCCCAGGTGACCTCGGAGCTCGTTGCTTCAGGACGGACAGTCTGCGCCAGCGCGTCCAGACCCTTATTAATCGCGTCTTGGTGCGAGCCGGAGAACGCGGTGAAGACCAGGTCGCCGCCGTAGGGGTGGCGCTCCGGCACGCGCAGCTGGTTGCAGTACTCGACGACTTCGCGGATGCGGTTGATGTCGGAGAAGTCGATTTGCGGGTCCACGCCCTGGGTGAGCATGTTCAGCCCGAGGGTGACCAGGTCGACGTTGCCGGTGCGCTCGCCGTTGCCGAAAAGGCAGCCCTCGATGCGGTCGCCGCCGGCCATGTAGCCCAGTTCGGCTGCGGCGACGCCGGTGCCGCGGTCGTTGTGCGGGTGCAGGGAGATGATGATGGACTCGCGGTTGTTTAAGTTGCGGTGCATCCACTCGATGGAGTCGGCGTACACGTTGGGGGTGATCATCTCGACTGTGGACGGCAGGTTGATGATCATCGGGTTCTCCGGCGTCGGCGCCATGACGTCCACGACCGCGTCGCAGACTTCCTTGGCAAAGTCCAGCTCGGTGCCGGTGAAGGACTCGGGCGAGTATTCCCAGCGCCAGTTGGTGTCCGGGTAGTCGGCGGCGATGGTTTTGATCAGCTCCGCGGCGTCGGTGGCCAGCTTTTTAATCGCGTCGCGGTCCTTGCGGAAGACCACGCGGCGCTGCAGCTTCGAGGTGGAGTTGTAGAAGTGCACGATGACGTTCTTCGCGCCCGCGCACGCCTCAAAGGTGCGGCGGATCAGGTGCTCACGCGCCTGCACGAGGACCTGGATGGTCACGTCGTCGGGGATCATGTCCTTTTCGATGATCTCGCGCACGAAGTCGAAGTCGGTCTGGGAGGCGGACGGGAAGCCGACCTCGATCTCCTTGAAGCCCATCTCTACCAGCAGGTTGAACATGCGGCGCTTGCGCTCGGGGCTCATCGGGTCGATCAGCGCCTGGTTGCCGTCGCGCAGGTCCACGGCGCACCACTGCGGCGCGCGGGTGATTTTCTTGTCGGGCCAGGTGCGGTCCGGCAGCTGGATGTCTTCGACCTCTTCGGCGAAGGTGAGGTAGCGGTCTACCGGCATCTGCGAGCCGCGCTGCTTGTTCCACGCCGGTTGGCCTTCGTTACGCGGGCCGGAAGGGGTCTGGATCTCGCGGGGTGTAAAAAAGTCGGTCATTGGAGTTCTCCTTTGTTGGGGGTGTGTTCCACGGCCGGCCAACAGAAACTCCGCGACGGGGTGCCGGCCGTGTTAGTTGGCCTGATTCCCGCCGCGGCGTAGAAGGAGAAGCGCCCTGTGCGACATGTGGCACACCTTACATCAGGTCGAGTCGGGTGTGCACAATTTCAGCGAACCCTGGGCAGTCCGCAGCGCGGAGCTGGGCGGCGAGGTCGAACGGTTCACCAATACGTTGCCGGAATTCAAGCTGCTGGGAGATCGTCCGATCAACAACGCGCGGTGCGGTGTAGGTTGCCCCAACTAGCCAGCGGTCGGCGGTGACGACGTCGTAGGGCAGGCGCTCGGCCACTTGGAAATCGGCCACATTTTGTGTCACTAGCACGTCGAGGTCACCGTGAACGGCCGCGGAGTGGACGTGCGCATCCAGCGGGTCCGGCAGTGCAGTGCTGTCGTCGAAAGGGAAGTCGCGGATTTGGTTGTCGCCCATCACTGTCATGAGTCGTTCCCGGAGTTGCTCCATCTGTGTGCTCGATGCGTGCGGGAATCGGCGCCGCCGCGCATGCACCGCTTCGGCGAGGATGTCCTCGGTCCAGTGAAATTTCCACACTCCGGGAGAAACCGCAGCGATCAGGCCGAACCATGAATGCAAGGTCGCGGAGGCCCAAATGTTTGCGTCGGGCAGCACGTTGCGAACCATGTCAGTGGCTGTTGCCCATCGTGTGTTCTAGCTGCATGACGTCGAAGACTGCGTCCAACCTTTTGCGCTTGATCTCGTCGCGTAGGACAAGCACTTCACGTGCAGGAATCCGGTGGTGGCTGCCCACCTTCGTGGCGTGAAGGCGTCCTTCGTCGACGTATTTCATCACCGTGGTGCGGGACAGGCCCAACATCGAGGCGGCGGTGTTGGGGGTGACTTCTTCCGGCAGTGAGGAGACGGAAAGTGGTTCGCCTTCCGCAATTGCTTGCAGGACTGCGTGGAGTACTTCGTTGATGTCGTCGGGCAGCGGGTGGCCTGTTTCGTCGTGCAGCACGCTTAGACGGTCTATCGAATGGGCGACGCGCCGCTGCGTGTCGCGGGTGAAGTGCAGGTTTCCGCTTGCGGGTATCAGCGTCATCGCAACCCCCTTAGGTTGACAGTTATATCTGACACTCTACCGGATGCTCACCCGCGTGAGCATTGCGGCGGAGACGAGCATTACGCCTATCGACGTCCCAACGGCCGCCCACCCCAGCACCGAATCCACGCGGAAGGATTCGCCGAGCAAAAACAGGCCCAGAGAAAACGCGACGAGCGGCTCGATGATCTTCGACGCCGGAAGCGAGGTGGCCAGGTTGCCCGCGGCGAAGGCGTACTGCTGCACGACCGTGCCGGCCGTGGCCGCCAGCAGCATGGCCCACAGCTGCCACGTGGCCAGCAGGCCGAGAACGCCGCCGTGGACGAAGCCGTCGACCGCAACCTTGGAGAACACGGCCTGGTAGCCGTACATGGCGCCGCAGGCGGTGCCGAAGATGAGGGCTTTGCCGGCGGGGGGACGTCGAGAAGCAATGGCGTACGAGGCCGCAATGATCGCCACCGCGGTGCCCACGACAACCCACCACTCCCAGGCGGCGGGGTCGCGCTGGCCGGGCAGCGGGCGGCCGAGCACGACCACCCCGCCCACAGACGCGGTGAGCAGCACCGCCCAAAACGCCTCCGTGGTGTGCATATGTCGCTTGTCCGCCCACGCCGAAAACAGCAGCGTCAGCATCAGCGACAGCGCCAGAATCGGCTGCACCACCAGCAGCGACCCGAACGCCAGCGCCGCCGCCTGGAAGCCGTACGCCACAAACGCGATGCCCATCGACGCCCACCACGCCGGCCGCTTCAACGACCGCAACGGCGAGTCGTTGTTCTCCCCCTCAGGCGCGCCCGCGCGCATGATGCGGTGGCGCCACACAGTCCCCGCCGCCATGGTCGCGGCCGAGATCAGCGCGAACGCAACGGCGAGAAAATTGTTGTGCACGGTGAATGATATTAACGCGGGTGGCTGAATCGGCAGTTTTGGGACGCTATTCTTGTCCGTTGGAATGCACCCAGATCCGCGGAGGTACGAATGGCACTGATCGTTCAGAAATACGGGGGCTCCTCCCTGGAAAGCGCGGAGCGGATCAAGGCCGTCGCCAAGCGGATCGTGGACACGCGCCGCGCCGGCAACGACGTCGTGGTGGTCTGCTCCGCCATGGGCGACACCACCGACGAACTGCTCGACCTCGCCAACGAGGTCAACCCCACCCCGCCCGCGCGCGAGATGGACATGCTGCTCACCGCCGGCGAGCGCATCTCCAACTCGCTGGTGGCCATGGCGGTGCACGCGCTGGGGGAGAAGGTGCAGTCGTTCACCGGCTCACAGGCCGGCGTGATCACCACCGAACGCCACGGCAACGCCCGCATCCTGGAAGTCACGCCGGGGCGCGTGCAGGAGGCCGTGGACGAAGGCAACATCGCCATCGTCGCCGGCTTCCAGGGCGTGAACCGTGAAACCAAGGACGTGACCACACTCGGCCGCGGCGGCTCCGACACCACCGCCGTGGCCCTGGCCGCCGCGATGGGCGCCGACGAATGCGAGATCTACTCCGACGTCGACGGCGTCTACACCGCCGACCCGCGCATCGTGCCCGACGCGCGCAAGCTGGACAAGCTCTGCTTCGAGGAAATGCTCGAGCTTGCCGCATCCGGGTCCAAAATCCTGGTGTTGCGCAGCGTGGAGTACGCCCGCGCATTCAACGTGCCCATGCGGGTGCGCTCGTCTTACAGCACAGATACCGGCACCCTGGTCGCCGGAGCATTGGAGGATATCCCCATGGAAGAAGCAGTACTTTCCGGCGTAGCCACCGACGACTCGGAGGCCAAGATCACCATCCTGGGCATCAAGGACGAGGTCGGCGAGGCCGCCAAGGTCTTCCGCGAGCTCGCCGACAGTGAAGTCAACATCGACATGGTGATCCAGAACATCTCCAACTCGCACGACAACAAGACCGACATCACCTTCACCTTGCCCAAGGCCGACGGTGCGCGAACCATGGAGAAGCTGCGCGCCCTGCAGTCCGCCGAGGGCTGGGACGACCTAAGCTACGACGACCAGATCGGCAAGGTCTCGCTCGTCGGCGCCGGCATGAAGTCCCACCCGGGTGTCACCGCCGACTTCTGCGACGCGCTGCGCGACGCCGGCATCAACATCGAGATGATCACCACCTCCGAAATCCGCATCACCGCCGTGGTGCGCCAGGCGGACGTGGCAGAGGCCGCGCGCGCGATCCACACCAAGTTCGACCTCGGCGGCGACGAGCCGGCCGTGGTCTACGCAGGCACCGGACGTTAGAAGGAGTTTTTTCAATGACCACGCTTGCAGTCGTCGGCGCCACCGGCCAGGTCGGCCGCGTGATGCGCGACATCCTCACCGAGCGCAACTTCCCAGCCGACACGGTGCGTTTCTTCGCCTCCCCGCGCTCCGCCGGCACGACCCTTGAGTTCCGCGGCGAGGACATCACCGTCGAGGACCTCACCCAGATCACCGAGGAATCTGTGGCAGACGTCGACATCGCGTTGTTCTCCGCCGGCGGGTCCGCCTCGCGCGAGTGGGCGCCGGTCTTCGCCGCCGCGGGCGCGACCGTGGTGGACAACTCCTCGGCGTGGCGCAAGGACGACGAGGTCCCGCTGATCGTCTCCGAGGTCAACCCGGAGGCCGCACGCGAGCTGCCCAAGGGCATCATCGCCAACCCGAACTGCACCACCATGGCGGCGATGCCGGTGCTCAAGCCGCTTCATAACGCCTTCGGTCTCACCACCCTCCGCGTCGCCTCCTACCAGGCCGTCTCCGGCTCTGGCCTGGCCGGTGTGGAGGCGCTGGCCACCCAGGTTGAGGCGTTGGGGGATCCGCGTGGGTTGGTCCGGGAGGACGTCGAGAAGCCTAGCGACCTCGGCCCCTACGTCGAGCCCATCGCGTTCAACGCGCTGCCGCTTGCGGGCTCGCTTGTCGACGATGGCTCCGCCGAAACCGACGAAGAGCAGAAACTACGCAACGAATCGCGCAAGATCCTGGGTATCCCGGAGCTGAAGGTGGCGGGCACATGCGTGCGCGTGCCGGTGTTCACCGGCCACACGATGGTCGTGCACGCCGAGTTCGACCAGGCAGTCACCCCGCAGCAGGCGGAGGAGATCCTGGCTGCCGCGCCGGGCGTGAAAGTGGTGGACGTGCCGACGCCGCGCGCCGCCACCGGCATCGACGAGTCCCTGGTGGGCCGCATCCGCCAGGACCAGTCCGTCGACGGCGGCCGTGGGCTCGTGCTCGTCGTCGCTGGCGACAACCTGCGCAAGGGCGCGGCGCTGAACACGATCCAGATCGCCGAGCTTTTGGTCTAGCGCGGCGGCGCTTCGCGTGGCGCTGACAAATCCCGCCGCCCGTTTGCGTCGACCAGGCACTATAAAGCCCCACTGACAGATTCCGCCGGGAAACGTCAGTGGGGCTTTAAGCGTTGGGGCGCTACAGCTTGGTCGAGCCTGCATCCTTCGCGGAAACAGCGGTGGAGCCGCCGGTTTCCTCCGCGGCGTCCTCTTCGTCCGCGTTGGTGTCGCCGCCCAGGCTGTTGTCCGGGCCGGCTGCCGCCTCCTCGGCTTCTTCGGCGGCGATCATGTCGTCGACGGTGTGGTCGTTCCACGGCTCGTCGGGGTTGGCCGCGTACTCGTCGGCGCTGACGGGGTCGGTGTAGGAGACGTAGACGACGTCGGAGGGGTTCTCGCGGTCTTCCTCCTCGAACTCGCTCTCCTCGTCGTCGAGCAGCTCCTGGGCGACCTCTTCCTCGAGGGCCTCGGACAGCTCCTCGGCGTCCACGTTGGATTTAGCCGTGATGTACTCGAGCTCGCGCTCGTCGTTTTTGGTGAAGCGCTCGGCCGGGTCCATCTTCTTGCGGGTCAGCTCAAGCGCGCGGCGGCGACGGTCGCCTTCCTTGCGCAGCTTCGGAATGCCGCGGATCCACGCGATCGTCATCACCACGATGAGCAGCAGGCCCAGGTAGCCCAGGATCGGGTAGACGGTAGAGACGAGCTGCTGGAAGCCCACGAACGACAGCACGAAGCCGATCAGACAGGCGGAGATGAAGATGATGCGGAACTTGTCTTCGCGCCCGCGGGCGAGGCGCTTGCCCAGAGCGAAGAACATGCCCAGGCAGGTGGCGAAGATCATGCCGAAAATCACCAGGGACATGACCAAGCCCATGGTCGGGTTGATGTCGGTGATCAGGGTCAGAAGCGGCATGTCCTGGCCCTCGACGGTCTCAATCTTGACCAGCAGTGCGAGCGCCAGCAGCATGAGCATGACTAGGTAGCCGATGCCGCCGAACAGGCCGCCGAGGCCGGCTGCGCGGGTGTCCAGCTGGTTGCCGCCGATGACCAGCGCCATGGACACGACGCACATGACGTTCAGGCCGGTGTAGTTCAGCGCGGCGATCCACCAGTTGGGCAGGGAGGAGTCCACCTGCGCGGCTGCGGCGTTGAGCGCACTCCAGTCCGGGTGGGCGTTGATCAGGGTCCAGCCGCAGCCGACGATGACGAAGATCAGCAAAAACGGGGTGAGTGCGCCGATGGCGCCGGTGACTTTGTCCACGTCGAGCATGCCGAAGCCGATGGTGGCGGCGAGCATGAGCACCGCGCCGACCCACACGGGCAGGCCGAACTGCTGGTTGAGGTTGGCGCCGGCGCCGGCGAACATGACGAACCCGATGGAGAACAGGGTGACGATGGTGGCGATGTCCAGGATCCAGCCCATCACCTTGGAGGAGATGGAGCCGAGGACTTCCATGTGCTCCTTGGCTTGGAAGAAGGAGCCGAGCTGGAGGATGGTCACGCCGGCGATGAGCATCAGCGCGGAGCCTAGGACTGCGCCCCAGAGGCCCTGGGTGCCGAAGGCGGAGAAGTACAGCATCGCTTCCTGGCCGGAGGCGAAGCCGGCGCCGACGACGGTGCCGATGAAGGCGAATGAAATTAAGAGTGCGTTTTTCAACATAGTGTGATCAGTCTATTCGAAGGTTCTACGTGGGCTGGATTTCGCTTTCGACGACCCACTTGTGCCGCTTCATGGTCATTTCCGGCGAATCGATGTCCACCATGTAGACCGTCTCGTCGGTGGCGGAGTCGATGGTCGCCTCCGCGCCCTGCATGCCGGACATGTGCTCGGCGGTGATCGTGGCCGTGTCGCCCGCGCCAAGCTTCTCGCTGCCAACACCGTCGAGCTCTTCCTGCACGACCCACTTGTGGTTGGTCACCGGGTCGCCGCCGTCCGTGGGGGTGTAGGACACGGCGTAGGCGGTGGTGTCGAAGGCACCGGAGATGGTTGCGGTGGCGCCGTCCATGCCGGGCATGTGGTCGGCGTTGAGCGTGACTTCGGTGCCCACGGGGTAGGTCGGGTCAGCCGCCTCGGCGATGCCGGCCGGGGCAGGCCCGCCGTCCGCCGGGTGGTCGTGCCCACCGTGCCCACCGTGGTCAGCTTGTTCAGCGTGGTCAGCGTGCTCTGCGGGGGCGTCGTCGCTTTCCGACGCACACCCAGCCACCGACAGAGCCGTCACCGCCGCAAGGGAGGTCAGTGCAATTGATCGAGAGATACGCATGTCTTCAACTCTAGCTCTACCCGCCTAGTTACTCCCGGCAACCAGATCCCGTCGGGCGCGCGCCACTCGGGAGCGGATGGTGCCGACGCGCACGCCGGCGATGCGGGCGGCTTCCTCGTAGGTGTAGCCCATCACTTGCGTCAGGACGAGGGCTTCGCGGCGTTCGGGCGGTAGCTCGTCGAGAAGCGAGCGTGCGTCGATGACGTCGCCCCAGGTGTTGGGGTTGTCGGGGCTAGGGTTGGCGGCGGCGACGTCTTCGTATTCGGCCGCCGATTTGCGGGGTCTGGCCATGTCGTGGCGCACGGAGTCCACCCAGGCGCGGCGTGCGAGCGAGAGCAGCCAGGTGCGCGCGGTGGAGCGGGCTTGAAAGCGCGGAAGCGACCCGAGGACGCGCAGGTAGGTCTCTTGCGTCAGGTCGTCGGCGTGCTGGGGGCCGGCGAGGTGGGCCAGAAGGCGCCACACGTCGTTTTGGGTGAGCCGGATGAATTCGGTGAGCGCGTGTTTGTCGCCACGGCCGGCGCGCAGTGCCAGGTCCGTGACGTACGCGTCGTCGCTAGTGCTCACAAGCTCATTACGTTAGTTCTTTTTGTCGGAGACCGTGACGCCGTAGAGGGAGCGGCCCATGATGAACGACGCCACGGAGCCGACGATCCACACCGCGGCGATGGCCAGCACGGCGCGGATGAAGTCGTTGAGGTCGAAGCCGGTGGTGGTCCAGGAGTGGATGAGTTTGGCCACGATGAGGATGGGGAAGGTCACGACCACAAGGGGGCCGAGCAGGTTTACGCGCGTCAGGGCGTCGGGGGCGCGCAGCTGCAGGATGGTGGTGGCGACCACGCAGATGGTGGCCAGGACAACCAGCACGGCGACGATGATTTCGGCGATGGTCATTAGCGGCGTCCTCTCGAGATGATGCGGGCCATGGAGATCGTCGGGATCACGCCGCACACCAGGCCGGCGAGCAGCGGGATTTCGTAGGCGATGGCGGAGGAGTTGAACAGGGTCCACACCAGGAAGATGGCGATCATGGAGTAGAAGATCACATCGGCCATCACGGCGCGGGAGAGCTCGTCTTTGGTCAGGATCACGGCGCCGAGTGCGATGAGCAGACTGACGGCCATGACGATCAGGCAGATCTGCATGATTGTGGTGAACATG
Source organism: Corynebacterium sp. MSK008 (assembly GCF_030232585.1). Classification (GTDB taxonomy): domain Bacteria; phylum Actinomycetota; class Actinomycetes; order Mycobacteriales; family Mycobacteriaceae; genus Corynebacterium. Next base: position 14,248 of record NZ_JASPJX010000005.1, read on the forward strand.
GCTTAATCCATCCTTTCGGCCGGCGGCACGTGGTCGCCGTGGTGGTCTGGGCCGTGGTCGACGTAGGGTTCCCAGGCCACGGTTTTCGGGTCGATGGGGCTCTTGCTTAGCGACGGCCGAAGGTGCTCCTCCATATCCACCAAGCCAGCGATGACCTCTTCCGGGTCCGAGCCGAACGCTGCCTGCACCAGCAGGGTGATCGGCCCGTCGGGGGTAACGGGGTGGCGCAGCCCCATGGACAGCGTGCCTGGCGTTGCGGTGATGGAGGTGGAGAACCAGAACACGTCCCAGTCCGTGTTCAGGCGCAGCGGGTAGTAGATGACGATGGGGTCGAACGTCGTCGCCGGGTTGAACGCCTTGGCGACGGCGTCGAAGCCGGCCACGAAGATCTCTTTAGCAATCCAGATGGCGTATCCCACGCCGTGGAAGAAGCCTCGCATTAGTTCTCGCCTCCATTGGTTTCGGCGCCGAAGGTGTCGCCGGGTGCGGGGACGCCGATGGGGTCCTCGCCGAGCACGGCGGTGGTGTAGGCGTCAACGTCGAGCAGGTCGTCGACGGCGTTGGTGGTGATGTCCCACATGTGGCCGGCGAAGATGAACATGCACAGCGATATGACCATCAGCACTGCGGACGGCAGCATGAAGCTGGCGCGGACGTTGAGCGCCTCGGGGTAGTTCTGCATCGGCCGGCCCCAGAACACGCGCTGCCACATGCGCATCATGGACAAAAGCGCGCCGAAGGAGGCGACGATGATGGCGGTGATGGCCACCCAGGAGCGCCAGTCCCCGGCGGAGGCTGCCGCAAGCACGACGGTGACCTTGCCGAAGATGCCGGAAAACGGCGGGAAGCCCACGATGGAAAACGCGCCGGCGACGAACACGGCGGACGTCCACGGGTCGCGCCGGGCGATGCCGGAGAGTTTCGCCATGGTGCCGGTGCCGTAGGTCTCCTCGATCGCGCCGGAGTTCAGCACAAGTGCCGCGATGGTGATCATGTGGTGCAGGGTGTAGAGCAGGCCGGCGGCGAGGGCGTAGCGTGCGTCGTCGTTAGTAAAGGCCAGCATGATCAGGATGAACGGCATGCCGTTGACCATTTGGTAGGCCAGCACGCGGCGCATGGTGGCCTCGGCCAGGCCGGCGAAGCCGCCGATGATCATGGAAATGACCATGACCACGATGAGCAGCGTGTTCCAACGCGGGTCCATGTCGAACATGACCACCCAGATGCGGAAGAGCATGTACACGGCCACCTTGGTGTGCAGGCCGGAGAACAGGCCCATCACGGCCGCGGAGGTGGACGGGTAGGTGCGCGGCAGCCAGGTGTAGACGGGGAACACGCCGGCCTTCGCGGCGATGGCGATGACGACGATGCCGGTGGCCACCGTCGCCGGGCCGCCGCCCGCGGCCACGCCCTGCAGCGACGCCAGGTTCACGGCGCCGGTGACGGCGTAGAGGTAGCCCACGCCGAGCACCAGCATTGTCGACGCCGCCAGGTTCACCAGCACGAACATGCGCGCAGACAACAGGCGGTGGCGGGTGCCCGTCATGGCGATCAGGCCGTAGGACGGCAGCAGGCACACCTCGATCATGACGAAGAAGTTGAACAGGTCGGCTGTGAGTAGCGCGCCGGAGACGCCGGTGACCAGCACGAGCGAGAGCGGCACGTAGAACCGGGACTGGGTTTCGCCGACGACGATGGCGAACCAGTTGGACATCAGCGCCACGATCATGGTGGTCACGATCATCACGGCAGAGAATGTGTCGGCGGCGAAGGAGATGCCCACGCCGCCCTGGTACAGGCCGATGACGTGGCTGATCGTGCCGTGGTCGCGGGTGTAGCCGTAGAGCCACACGCCGAGGCCTAAGTTGATGGCGGGGATGAGGATCGCCAGCGCGTCGTTGAGCCACTTCCAGGGGCTGAGCGCCGTGACCGCGGAGACGATCAGCGGCAGCGCGACAAATACGGGCAGGATTGCGTCTACGGCCATTAGTCGGTCACCCTCAGGCTTTCGTTGTCAACGTGGCTGATCTCGCGTGCGCGGATCTCCTCCAGCTTCTTCTGGTTCAGCCGGGCGTTGCGGCCGGCGGTGGACAGGGCCGACGGGCTCAGCCGCATCTTGGAGTAGCCGGCGTCGGTGCCGGTGGGCTGCTCCGCGGTGTCGTCGTTACGCCCCAGTGCGGAGAGCATGAGCAGGATCGTGGTGGTGGCCATGGCGATCACGATGGCGGTGAGCACGAACGCCTGGGGCAGGGGGTCGCCCATGTCCTCGAATGCCACACGCGAAGGGAAGGCTTCCCCGCGCCACGCGCCGACGCCTGCTGCGAGCAGGGTGAGGTTGGTGGCGTGGCCGAACAGGGACATGCCGAAGATCACCCGCACGAGGCCGCGCTGGAGAACCAGGTACACGGATCCCGCGACCAGGACTGCGATGGTAAGTGCCATGACCATGGGTTAGTGCTCCTTCGTGGTAACCGGTCGCGGGTCGTGCGCCGGGTTGATCGGCTCCGGGTGCGCGTCCACGGGGTTTTCGGGCTCCAGCGGGGCCGGGATGCTCGGCAGCGGGTTGTCCTCCTCGTCGCGCGAGTAGTCCAGGTCCGACAGGTCCATGCCGGGGCGCAGGTAGCCGCCGAGCGCGTTGATCGCGGCGGTGACCATGCCCAGCACGGCGAGGTAGATGCCGAAGTCGAAGATCAGCGAGGTGGTCATGTGTTCGCCGGCGATCTCGCCGTGGATGGCGTACATGAACCCGCCCTCGATGAAGCCGAGGAAGCCTGAGCCGATGGCGATGATGATGCCCCAGCCGGTCAGGCGGATCGGGGTGAAGTTTTGCACCACGTCCGCGTCCGCGCCGCGCGAAAGGTAGTTGATGGCGAACGCCGTGGCCATCACAAGCGCTGCGACGAAGCCGCCGCCGGGGGCGGTGTGGCCGCGGAAGAAGATCAGCACGGACAGCACCACCAGCACCGGCGCCACCAGGGCTGCGGCTTTGCGCAGCGGGATGGAGTTGAGCTGGGACTGGCCGAACGGGCGCGGGCGGGTGCCGGCCTCGAACAGGTGGCGCGGCATGGAGCTGACCACCGCGGCGATGACCACGGCGGCCATGCCCAGGACGGACAGCTCGCCCAACGTATCGAAGCCACGGAACTCGACGATGATCACGGCGACGATGTTGTCGGCGCCGGTGACGTCGCCGCCTTCGGTGAGGTACCACTCGGCGAGCTCGGAACGGCCGCGGCGGCCGGTCAGGCCGTAGACGCCGAAGAAGGTGACCACGCCCGCGATCAGGGCGAAGATGGAAGCGAGTGCCTTGCGACGAGCCTTCGTCTCCGGGAACATGCGCGGCTGGTAGCGAAGCACCACCAGGATGACCACCACGGTCAGCGACTCGACCAGGAACTGCGTCATGGCCACGTCCGGGGCGCCCAGCAGGAACATCTGCAGGGTCATGCCCACGCCGACGGTGCCCAGCAGCACGGCGGAGGCGAGACGGGAGCGGGTGAACACCATGCCCAGGACGGACATCGCGATGATGGCGAATGGGATGAGGTCCCACCACACGTCCAGGCCCTCAGCGCGCGGGGCCGGGGTGACGCCGTCGATGCCGTCGGTCAGGCCGATCACGCACAGGCCCATCGCGGTGACGGACGCCAGCAGCGGGAAGAGGTGGCGCGACGGGTTGAAGCCGTCGGCCAGCGAGCCGAGCTGCTTGCCCAGGTTGGACAGGCTGCGGGTGAGCCAGGCCAGCACCTCGGTGCCGTCCGCGGGCAGAAGGTCCTTGTTCTCCAGTGCGGCGAAGACGGGCTTGCGGAAGAACACCACGAACACCACGCCGGCGACCAGCACTGCCATAGACACCAGGAATGGCGGGGTCACGCCGTGCCAGAGTGCGAGGTGGGTGGCGAAGCTGTCGTCGCCCGTCACGGCGCGCACGCCTGCGGAGACGGGGTTGTCCACCCAGAACAGCAGGAAGGGCAGCACCGCGGAGGTCAGACCCGGCAGCGCGGCGGGCAGCCAGAGGGCGGCGGGGGCTTCGTGGACGTCGGGGAGGTCCTTTGGTCCGTCGATAAATGCGCCGAAGACGATCTTCGCCGAGTACACGAAGGTGAGGAACGCGGCGATGCCGGCCACCGTGAGCAAAAGCGCCCCGTAGGAGGATTCGTGGAAGGCATCCAGGATGGATTCCTTGGACACGAAGCCGAACAGCGGCGGGATCGCGGCCATGGATGCGGCGGCGACGACGGTGGAGGCGAATGTGAACGGCATCTTGTTGTAGAGCGGGCCCAAACGGCGCATGTCGCGCGAGCCGGCTTCGTGGTCCACCACGCCGATGAGCATGAACAGCGAGGACTTAAACAGCGCGTGCGCCAGCGTGTGCGTCAGCGCCGCGGCCAGGGCGATCGGGGTGCCGATGCCGATCGCGGCGACGATCCAACCCAGGTGGGACACGGTGGAGTACGCAGTGAGGTGCTTCAGGTCCGTCTTGGTAATGGCGAACAGCGCGGACATCAGCGCGGTGAACAGGCCTGCGGTGACCAGCAGGTAGTTCCACGCGGCGACGTCCGAGAAGATGGTGGAAAAGCGCAGCAGCACGTAGATGCCGGCCTTGACCACGGCCGCGGCGTGCAGGAACGCGGACACCGGGGTGGCGGCGGCCATGGCCTCGGGCAGCCAGAAGTGGAAGGGGAACTGCGCGGCCTTGGTGAACGCGGAAAACGCGATGAGCAGCGCGACTACGACGGTGACGCGGTTGTCGCCCCAGATGTCGGCAGCGAGGATGTCCTGCAGGCGCGTCGTGCCGGTCTGCGCGGAGGCCACGGCCAGGCCAGCCAGCAGCGTCAGGCCGCCGAAGAAGGTGAGGATCAGGGTGCGGTAGGACCCGGCCTCACCGGAGGAGCCGGAGCGTGCGATGAGCAGGAACGACGCGATGGAGACGAGCTCCCAGGCGATGAACAGCAGCACGGCATCGTCCGCAAGCACAAGCAGCAGCACCGACAGGGTAAACGCCGTCATGATGGTGTAGAAGCTGGTGTTGCCGTCGCGCTCGGGCAGGTACGCGGCGGAGTACAAAAAGACCACGCCGCCGATGACCAGCGCCAGCAGCGCGAAGAAGATGCCCAGCCCGTCTGCGCGCAGCGCGAAGTCCACGGAGGTGCCCGTGCCCATCACGTCGTGCGCCCACTCCTTGGACCATTCGAGGTCCGTTCCGCGGGAGACTTCTGTGAACTTGGAGCCGAGCACGGCCGCGGCGGCGAAGAGTATCGCCGCGAGCGGGTACCCGGCCTTCTTGTCCATGACTCGCACGAGGATCGGTGAGAGCACCACCGTCGCTGCGACGAGCCCGATGACAAGGGGAAGTGTCATGGTGAACCCATTTCATTCCATGGTTTTGGCAAGAACCCTTACGACAGTATCAAGGCTGCCGACACGGTTCTAACGGTGCGCAGTTCGGGCGATGGGCTGGCGGTGCGCCTCCCGCAGCAAGTTGGGCGCGAGTGCTAAGAACAATGCCATGAAATCGGGCAACGCGTGGCGGTTGGTGTGTGCGCTTCTGGCGCTGGTTGTCGGGGTGTTTTTGCCCATGAATCCGGCCGACACATGGGCGAACGCGGGGCGCGATGCTGAGGTTTCGGGCGCCCCGCAGGTCGGCCCCGACAACTTGGGGGATGCGCGCCGCGCGGCCGGTGAGGCCGGGCAGCAGGCGAAGGTGCTCAAGGAGGGCGCCGGCCAGCTTGCTGCGGGCATCGGGGAGGCGCAGGGGCAAACTCAGCAGCTTATCGACGCCCTCGCCGCCGCCCAGTCCGGCTCCCAGCAACTCGCCGACGGCATGGTCGAGCTCCAGGCCGGCACCGGCCAGTTGGGTGCGGGCGCGACGCAGCTGGCGGATTCCATCGGCGAGGTGGTCGGCCAGGTGTCCGGGTTTGAGGCGGTGCGCGGCCAGGTGGTCAGCGCGATCGACCGTTCCCTGGAGGAACTTAAGGACGCGAAAGACCCGGAGGCGGTCAAGGCCCGCGAGTCGCTGAAGGACCTGCGGGCCCAGGCGGAGACCGCCCAGCTGCCGCCGGACGTGGTGGCGAAGATGAACCAGCTTCGCGACGGCTCCCGCGACCTTGCCAATCAACTCGCCGTGCCGGGCTACGGCTACCACGACGGTATATATACAGCCACCAACGGATCCGCCGAGCTGGCCGCGGGCTTGCGTGAGCTGCAGGCGCAGACCGGGCAGGCCACCGGCGGCATCGACGAGTTAGTCGCCGGTGTGGAAAAGATCAACCAGATGGCGGGCATGAACGCCGACAAGGTAGGCGCGGTGCGCGCAGCCCTGCCGGTGCCGGCGGCCACGCCGGGTGCTGCCGAGGCTGAGCCGGCCGGCTCCACGCTCGCCCCGGTGGCAGCGATGCTGCTCGCCGCGATGGCCGTGCTGGGCGGCACCGCGCTCGCGGCGGCGGCGTGGTTCGCATCCCGCGGGCGCTGGTGGATCCTGGGCGCCGGTTCCGTGGTTTTGGCCGCCGCGGGCACCATCTTGGCCGGGGTGATCGGATCCGGGTTTGGCGCGCAGGAATACGGGATTGCGTTTGCGGGTCTGCTGCTGGGCACACTCGCCAGCGCGGGCCTGGCTTCCGTGTTAAGTCGAGCGTTCGGCGCTGGGGCTGGTCTTGGCGTGTCAGGCGTGCTCGCCTTGGTACAAACCGGACTTGTCGGCTGGGTGTGGCGCACCGCGACCACCGCGCAAGTCGACTCGGTGTGGGTTGCGTTGTCGCAAGCAGCGCCGATGCACTGGGCGTCGACAGCGGTGTCCGCTGCGGGTAACAGCGGCGACTACCGCGGTATCGTCTCGGCGGTGCTGCTGTCCGCCCTGCTTGCGGTGGCGGGCCTGGTTGGGGCACGGGGTCGTCGTTAAGCAAAAGCTTAGGTAGACAGCCGTTTCTATGATCCCTAAAATGTGATGTTATCTGTCACCTCTCCGTTGGGACGTGGTGACCCTTCACTTCAAAGAGGAGCATAAATGGCTGAATCAACCCGCCGTTTCCGTAATTCAACCTCGCGCAGCATCGCGGCAACATCTGCGATTGCGCTCGCGCTCGGTGGCGTGAGCGTCATCGCCCCGGGCCCGCTGGCACCGTACGCCGCGGCCGCCACATTGTCCGGCGGAGTCCGCGACAAGTCCGGCGCGGTAGAGCAGGACGCCCAGAAGGCCTCCGACCTGCCGGCGGGGTCGTGTGTTGTTTCAGAGGCCAACACCGCTGATCACAGCCAGGCTGGTTTCAGCTGGAACACCCGGGAGCCGGGTACAGACAGCACCGACAAGACCCTGTGGGGCTTAAGCGTCTCTTTTGATAACTCGAAGGACCGCACATTTGCCGATTGGTCCTTCACCAATGGGGGGAACCTTGGCAAGGTCTTAGGTACCGACAATGTGCCTTCCATGGAGGCCGGCCAGACCTTCCTTGACGAGAGCGTCACGCACAAGGCTGACGAAAGCATCGAAATTACTGGTTCTCGCGACCAACGAAACCTAAATCTCTACGCAGATCTCACTGCTGAGGAGGTCAAGCAGTTCGCTTCGGCCACTGCCGAGAATCCCGTGCGCTACGCCTGGCAGGGCAATTACACGAAGGATCACACTTCGGGCTTGAGAGCCACGCAAGGTCCCAGCTCGACATTCCGCGCTGTTGTAAACCCGTGGCCGAGCGAGAACATTGAATGTAACCCGATCACGGTGTCGTGGGAGTCTTTCGAGAAGCACGTCATCGTCCCCGATGACGAGACCAAGGTCGGCACGATCAACGTTCCTCCCGTGGAGGGCGACGGTGGCGGCAAGGACGATTCCATGGCCCGCATGGTCGTAGAGGCCTACGACGGCAACGGCAAGTTCATCGGCACCACCGACCCGGAAGCCTCCGGTGGTACGCAGAACCTGCGTATCGACGAAGATGGCAATATCTTCTTCACCTGGCCGGAGTACCGCGGTACTGACCTGGCGACCGACAAGAACGTGAACTTCTCCGTTCTGGCGAAGCCGCGTACCGTTAACCAGCTCCAGGCTGCTGTTGAGCACAACAACGGCGGCGAAGGCAAGGCCTTCGACAGCTCCAACTCGCTGGATCGCTACAGCAAGGCGAACGTCATCGACTCCAAGGCGTTCTCGCTGGATGACACCGAGTACCACGACCCGAAGTACGACAAGACGGACGCTTCGATCATCTCCGGCGTGGATAGCGAGACTGGGAAGGCTTTCCCCAAGATAGAAGGTGAGAATCCTCCGCAGCAGACGGTCACCTTCACCCAAATCCCTGACCTGATCAAGGACTTGGCGAAGAAGAAGGATCAGCAGGGGTTCGAAGCCAAGGTCGCCCTGGATGAGAAGTACGTCTACGAGGGCTGGACCGTGGAGATGGACGAGGACTACAACGTCACCGTCACAGCTCCGGAGGAGCCACGCCCGGGCACCTTCGCGCGCCCTGTCGTAACAGTGGAGTACTCCAACGGTTCCACGGACAAGCTGGAACTCCTCGTGGTTGTCGATCCGAACAACACTCAGGTCACCGACCTGGTGCGTCCGGGCCTGACGAAGGGCACCATCGGTGACGATCTCACTGCCCAGGTGGGCACCAAGTCCATCATGAAGGGCCACAAGCCGGTCCACCCGGCTAAGTTCGAGATCGATGAGTCCACCGTGCCTGAAGGTTGGACCGTGACGGTCGATGAGACCGGCAAGGTCACCGCGAAGGCGGACGACACCGTGGCGCCGGGCACCATCATCACCCCGACGGTGAAGGCGACCTACCCGGATGACACCACCGATGAGATCGAGACCCAGTTCCAGGCGATCGTCGACATCAAGATCCCCGACTACGACACGGTGACCAATAAGCCGAACGCGAAGGTCACTCTCAAGCCCGAGGTTCCGGAGCGCGGCCTGAGCGGCAACACGACCGACGAAGCGCCGAAGCGCTACACCTTCGCGGACGGCAAGACGGAGTACACCCACACTGACGACAGCGGTACGTGGACGGTCAAGATCGACGAGAACACGGGTGCGATCACCACGACCATCCCGAAGACCGCACCTGAGGGCTACGTCTTGGATGTGCCAGTGCTCGCCTACTACGAGAATGCTGACGAGCCGCAGGAAGTAAAGGGCACCGTCGTCGTGCTGAAGGGCGACGTCGCTCCGGTGTACGACGTGCAGGTCACCGGCCCGAACAAGGCTGTGAACCACCCGGTGACGGGCGCGCCGGAAGGATCGACTTACTCCCTCAACTTGGAACCCAACGAAGAGGGCAAGTTTATTACCGAGGATGGTTGGGAGTACACCATCGATCCGGACACCGGTGTTGTCTCGGCAACCCCGCCGAAAACTGCTAAGCCGGGTGACAAGAAGACCATCACCGTGACGGTCCAGACCCCGGACGGCTCCCGCCCAGAGGTCCCCGTCACCACCGTGGTCAAGCTGACCAACAGCTGGGAGTCTGAGCCGGTGATCCCGTCGCAGACGGTGTACCCGGGTGGTACGGCGACGTCGCCGATTGGCGTCGAGAAGCCGGAGGGTATCAACCTTGCTGCCGACAAGCCGTTCGCTATCGACCCGGAGGGGCTCGAGGCCACCGGCGAGAACAACGAGTTCGGCAACCCGACTTACAAGGTGAGCACGGCGAATGGCGACTGGATCGTTGGACTGGATGACAAGGGCAACGTCATCTCCACCGCACCGGAGACCGCCAAGCCGGGCGACAAGATCGACGTTCCGGTCATCGTGACCTACGAGGACGGCTCGAAGGACAACACCACCGCAACCGTGAACGTCATCGACGTTCCGGAGCGCGAGATTCCGTTCAAGGTCGAGTATAAGTACGATGACACCATCCCTGCCGGCACCTACGAGGTTAAAACCAAGGGTGTGCCAGGCAAAGAGCAGATGAAGAAGGACGGTACTTGGGAACAGACCGAGGCGCCGAAGAACGAGGTCGTTGGCATCGGCACCAAGCCTGCCGAGAGTGCCAAGGACGTCACCTGGAAGTTCCCGATTCCGTACCCGACTGAGGTTCGCGAGAACCCGGAGCTCAAGCCTGGCGAGATGAAGACCGTCCAGGAAGGTGAAAACGGCGAGAAGACCTACACCGCTAAGTTCACCTCCAAGGGCGCTGAGGCACAGGTTGCTGAGGAAGAGACCACCAAGGACGCCAAGCCGCGCATCATCGAGGTTGGCCCGGGCATCCCGGATCAGGAACTGACCAGCAAGAAGACTCAAGAGGTCCCGTTCGAGATCGAGTACGTTTACGACAACACCCTCGAGTCCGGCAAGCAAGTTGTCGACGAAGAGGGCGTCCCGGGTGAGCAGACGATTACCTCGAGCCAGAAGATCAAGGACGGCAAGCCGGACGGTGAGCCGGCAATCAACATCGAGCAGACGAGGGCCCCGAAGAAGGCCAAGATCCGCATCGGTACCAAGACCACCGGTGAGACCACAAAGACCGTCGAGTCTGAGGTTCCGTTCGGTGTGAAGGTCGAGTTTGACCCGAACCTGCCTGCTGGCGAGTCCAAGGTGACGACGCCGGGCAAGCCGGGTAAGAAGACCACCACGGTGACCCAGAAGGTGACCAACTCCCAACCGGATGGCGAGGCCACCGTTGAAGAGAAAATCACCGAAGATCCGGTGGATCAGGTGATCAAGGTCGGCACCAAACCGTCCGAGACCTCCGAGAAGGTCGAGTGGAAGGCGCCGGTTCCGTTTGAGGTTGAGACCCGTCCGAACCCTGAGTTGAAGCCGGGCGAGGTGAAGGTTGTCCAGAAGGGCGAACCGGGTGAGAAGACCTACACGGCCAACTTCGCCTCCAAGGGCGACGACTCTTCGGTGACCCCCGAAGAGAAGCAGACCAAGGACCCAGTCAAGGAGATCATCGAATACGGCCCGATCATCGCCGACCAGACGCTGACCTCCACCAAGACCCGCGAGCTCGCCTTCGAGACCGAGATCGTCTTCGACGACACGCTGCCGGCAGGCGAGCAGGTTGTCGACCAGCAGGGCGAAAAGGGCGAAGAGCTGATCACCTCGACGCAGGAGATTAAGGACGGCAAGCCTTCCGGCGAGCCGACCATCTCCACCGAGGAGACCAAGGCTCCGAAGAAGGCCATCATCCGCGTTGGCACGAAGCAGGTGGAGCCGGAAGAGCCAGCCCCGGCGCCGTCGCCAAGCGTTGAGCCCCTGACCGTCGAGCTGCCGTACCCGGTGGAGTACACCTTCGACCCGAACCTGCCCGCAGGCGAAGAGGTCGTTGACCAGGAGGGCACTCCGGGCGCTAAGACGCTTCGCCCGAAGCTGGAAATGGTGGACGGCAAGCCGGTGTGGACGATCGAAGAGGTTGAAACCCAAAAGCCGGTCCAGCGCGTTGTTCGCGTAGGCACCAAGCAGGCGGAAACCAACCCGTTCACCTGGACTTCCGAGGTTCCGTTCAACACCATCGTTCGCCCCAGCAACGACCCCAATCTCGCACCTGGTGAGACGAAGGTCATCCAGCTTGGCGAGAACGGCTCCACGAAGTACTCCGCCAACCCGGAAACTGGCGAGGTGACCAAGCTCGAGGACAAGAAGCCGGTCGAGCGCATCGTTGAGTACCGCCCGGATGTCAACGACGATGCGCTGGTGACCCGACTGACCCGCCCGGTTCCGTTCGAGACCGAGGTGGTCTACGACCCGAACTTGCCGGAGGGCGCGCAGCGGATCGAGCAGGGCGAGTTCGGCGAAGAGGTCGAGACTACGACCCAGCAGATCAAGGACGGCAAGCCGTTCGGCGATCCGGCCAAGAACACCGAGCGGACCCGTGAGCCGAAGAACGCCGTGATCCGCATCGGCACCAAGAAGACGCCGGAGAACGCCTCCGTGACCGAGCTGGAGGTCCCGCCGACAACGCAGCTGATCTTCGACCCGTCGCTCGAGCCGGGCGAGCAGGTTGTTGTCCGCGAGGGCACGCCGGGCACCGTCCGCGTGACCACCGTCGATGGTGAGACCACCGTGGAAAACACCCTGGACGCCATCCCGCGCCTCGTCCGCGTCGGCGCGAAGCAGCCGGACCAGCTGAACTGGCTCGAGCCGCTGCCATTCAAGGTGATTGCGACGGAGAACCCGGACCTGCCAGCTGGCGAGCACAAGGTGATCCAGGAAGGTAAGCCGGGTCTGGTGCAGCACGTGGGCGACACCGCCACCACTGTCACCGAGCCGCAGGACTACATCCTGGAGATTGGCACCGCGAAGGATCTCCAGGAAAAGCGCGAGGTCATCACCGAGCCGATCCCGTTCGAGACCATCTTCGTCGAGGATGACACCCTGGCCGCTGGCGTGGTCAAGGTGGACACCCACGGCGAGAATGGTGCGAAGCGCACCACCAAGGTCTGGGAGATGAAGGACGGCCAGGAACTCGGCGACCCGACGGTGACCGACGAGACGCTGCGCGAGCCGCAGAACCTGATCATCCGAGTGGGCACTGGCAAGCCGGCCGAGGAAAAACCGGAGGATCCGAAGCCGGAGCAGCCGAAGCCGGAGACCCCACCGGAGGACCAGCAGGGCTCCTCCGCGGAGCGCTGCGTCGCCAACGCGTTCGCCGCGAACAGCCCGCTGCTGTGGCTGCTGCCGATCGGCCTGCTCGGCGCAATCGGCTACGGCGTCAACGAGATGTACGGCCCGCAGATCAACCAGGCATCCGGCGCGCTGAACGCCCGCTGGGAGGCATTCGTCCGCGAGAACACCCCGGACTTCGGCCGCGGCCGCCGCGGCACTGAGAAGCCGGAGTGGGTCCGCCAGGCGGAGGCTCAGGCAAACGCGCTGAACCAGCAGTTCAACCAGCGCTTCGCCGGCTACGGCGAGCAGCTGCGCCCGGTGGGCATCGCCCTCGGCGCCCTTGCTGCCGTCGCACTGACGGGCACGCTGATCGCCCAGGCTTGTAGCGAGGAGGGCTTCGACAACGGCATGACCGTGCTCGGCTCCACCGAGCGCAAGCTGGACTTCGGTGCGTCGTCAGAGAAGGCGGACGGCGCGCAGGCTGGTTCATCCTCGGAGACCGGTTCTTCCCGTAAGGACGGTTCCTCTGCGAAGTAGCAACCCGCGCCACTTCTAAGGCGGCCCCCGGAGCGATCCGGGGGCCGTTTTTCGCGTTTGAAGTCTCATCGCGGGGGAGTAGCCAGACCTTGAGACGCGCATAAAACACGGCTAATTGAACACCGATTTCACTTACCTGCAACACATATAGGGCCCGAGAGCTGCGCCGATGCGGGCGTAACCTGAAATTCACCTGAATGTAGCCTCCTGTACGCAACCTGGGAGTAGCTTGCGCCGTGGTTACAAAACCGTCCCTCTTACCTCAAGGAAGTCTTATGCGTTTCTCCTCCAAGGCAGTGGCAGCTGTCGTCAGCGTCTCCGCGCTGGCGATGGCGAACCTGCCGGTTTCCCTCGCTCAGTCCGCGGAGCAGGCGTTCAACGGCAAGGACACCTGCATCACCATTGATTCCGAAGGCAACGCCGTCGCGCCTCAGCCGGGCGACTGCACCCAGTTTGGCAAGGGCGGCCAGGGCAATTCCGACGCCCAGGCCCGCAACGTCATTTTCATCCTGGGCGACGGCATGGGCCACCAGGAGATCACCGCGGCGCGCAACTACCTCAAGGGCGCGAACGGCCGCTTCGAGGGCCTCGACGAGCTCACCGCGTCCGGCGCGTACACCACCTTCGCCGTGGGCAAGGACGGCAAACGCCAGTACGTGACCGACTCCGCCGCGTCCGCGACCGGCTGGTCCACGGGCGGAAAGACCTACAACGGCGCGCTGTCCGTGGACATCACCGGCAAGCCGCACGAGAACCTGCTGGAGATGGCGAAGAACGCCGGTATGCGCACCGGTAACGTCTCCACCGCGGAGATCCAGGATGCGACCCCGGGCGCGATGCACTCGCACATTTCCAAGCGCGGCTACTACGCACCGTCCGGCGACGCGAAGCCGGTCAAGGGAGCTGAAGCTCGTGAAAACGGCGGTCTTGGCTCCATCTCCGAACAGATCATCGATACCCGCGCCGACGTCACCCTGGGCGGCGGCCGCAAGTACTTCGACGCGGAGGTTCAGCAGGGTGGCGAGAACCGCAACCCGTTCCTGACCGACAAGAACGATGGCGGCGCCGACTGGGAGGCCGGCAAGTCCGTCCGCGAGAACGCGATTGCCAAGGGCTACCAGATTGTCGACGACAAGCAGGGCCTCGAGGGCATCACCGTCGCGAACCAGGACCAGCCGGTGCTCGGCCTGTTCCACGACAAAAACATGACCCGCAAGTTCGAGCAGACCGTGCCGGTGAAGTCCGATGGCACCACCGAGCCCGAGGTCTGCAAGGAAGCTGATCGCGGCAACGAGCCGTCCGCAGCTGAAATGACCAAGAAAGCCATCGAGCTTCTCGACGACCCGTCGGCGGACAAGGGCTTCTTCCTGCAGGTGGAATCCGCGTCCATCGACAAGGCGGACCACGCGGCCGACGCCTGCGGAATGATCGGCGAGACCGACCAGATCGACGAAGTGATCAAGGAGGCCCTGGACTTTGCCAAGAAGGACAAGGACACCCTGATCGTGGTCACCTCCGACCACGCACACACCGCCGAGATCATTCCGGACGGCCGCCCGTCCGTCTCCGCTGTGACCCGCCTGCAGTCCCCGAAGGACGGCGGCGCGGTCATGTCCGTCGGCTTCGGCACCATCCCGTGGCTGGATGAAGAAGGCAACCCGGTCTTTGACAAGAAGGCCAACGGCGAGCCGTTCGACACCCCGAACTTCTCCATGATGCACACCGGCTCCCAGGTACGCATCGCAGGCTACGGCCCGGGCTCCGAGAACGTCAACGGCCAGATCGACCAGACCGACGCGTTCTACGTCATGGCCAACGCGCTCGGCCTCAACGGCGGCACCGACGGCGGCCAGAAGCCGTGGAAGATCAATAAGGACAACAAGGTCGTTTCCCTGGCCAACCGTTCGAAGGCCAAGCCGGGCGACCAGCTGTGCTACCTCGTCGCCGCCGGCGAGGCTCCGAAGGTGGGCGACTGCGCCCAGTTTGGCACCGAGGGCCAGGGCATCGACAACGCCAAGGCGAAGAACGTCGTGGTCCTGATCGGCGACGGCACCGGCGACTCCGAGATCACCGCAGCCCGCAACTACCTGAAGGGTTCCGCCGGCCGCTTCGAGGGCCTGGACAACCTGGACTACACCGGGTACCTGACCACTTTCTCCCTGGATAAGGAGTCCGGTCTGCCCAACTACGTGGCAGACTCCGCCGCCACCGGCACCGCGTGGAACTCCGGCGTGAAGACGTACAACGGCGCCATCGGTGTGGACAACGCCGGTAAGCCGGTCGCCACCATGGGTGAGCTGGCCAAGGCTCGCGGGATGAAGATCGGCAACGTCTCCACCGCCGAGATCCAGGACGCGACCCCGGCTGCCTTCGCCGCGCACGCGCTCGACCGCTCCTACTACGCACCGTCCGGCGACAAGAAGGTGGCCAAGGGCGAGCAGCTGCGTGAAAACGGCGGCTTGGGCTCCATCTCGGAGCAGATCGTGGACCTGCGCGCGGACGTCACCCTCGGCGGCGGCCGCAAGTACTTCGACACCGAGGTCGTGCAGGGCGGCAAGTGGAACGCCAGCGGCAACACCTGGACCGCCGGCAAGTCGGTGTTGGACAACGCGAAGGACAACGGCTACCAGGTGGTGACCAACGCGTCCGAGCTCGAGGCCATCGCCGAGGCGAACTCTGACAAGCCGGTGCTGGGCCTGTTCTCCGAGGGCAACATGCCGCGCGTGCTCAACCAGTCCATCCCGACGACTGACGGCGGCGACCTGCAGCCGGCGACCTGTGTGGCCAACCCGGAGTTCACCGAGGAGACCCCGCGCCTGGGCGCGATGACCTCCAAGGCGCTCGAGCTGCTGCGCAACGACAATGGCTTCCTGCTCCAGGTCGAGTCCGCGTCCCCGGACAAGGCCGACCACCAGGCGGACGCCTGCGGCCTGATCGGTGAGGTCGGCCAGCTGGACGAGGCCGTCCAGGCCGTGCAGAAGTGGGTCGAGGAGACCGGCGAGGAGACCCTCATCGTCGCCACCGCCGACCACGCCCACACCGCGCAGATCACCTACGACAACGCCAACACCGCCGGCCGCGTGACCCAGCTGACCACGGTGGATGGCTCCACCATGGCGGTCAACTTCGCCACCTCCAAGACAAACGAGGACGAGGACGCCCTTGGCGGCCAGCAGCACACCGGCGCGCAGCTGCGCGTCGCGGCATCCGGCCCGGGTGCGGCGAACGTGACCGGCCAGATCGACCAGACTGACCTGTTCTTCCTGGTCAACAATGCCCTCGGCATCGAGAGCATCAACCACGGTCTCACCTTCGACACCACGATGACGCCGGTTGAGGCCCAGCCGGAGGGCGACTCCGAGAGCTCTGCGCAGGGTTCCTCGATCACCAGCCCGTTGCTGATCGCGGTGCTGTCCATCTCGGGCATCATCGGCCTGCTATCGCTCATCGCGCTGCTCTTCCCGTTCCCGGTCGATGAGGTGCTCGGCCCGATCGCGAAGCGCTAGACGCCTCCCGCCTATCGACGCCACGTCCCGCCCACCCCGCAATGCTCAGGGGTGGGCGGGACGTGTCGTTGACGCGGCTGTAGCGACTACATGCGCGGCATGTTCATACCGGGCACGTTGATGCCCAGCATCGGCAACGCCGCAACGATGCCAGCCAGCGCCAGCAGAGCAGCGATCACGCCGCCGACGATGGCGGCGACATTCGGGGTGTCCTTCATATCGCCCCTATCGGACGAGCCCTTGTCGCCCGGCTTCATGCCGTCTTTGTCACCCGGCTTGGTCTTATCCAGCGCGATGGGGGCGGTGGGGAAGTCCAGCTCCTTCGCGTCGCCGCTGGCGCAGGAGGCGGCGGCTGCGGCGTGAGCTACGTCGATAAGCTGCTGGTTCATAAAGAGCATGCCGCTGGGGGTTGCGGACCATGCCTCGTAGAGCTCGGAGCCCTCGGTGAACGGGGCTTCAGCCATCGGCATGGTGGAGGGGCCGACCATCCACGCGTCCAAGTCGACGTCCTCGAGGGTGGTGGCAGTGGTCGGCTCGGTCTCGTCGAGGATCCGCAGTGCATCGGTGTACGGCTTGACCAGCTCTGCCGGCAGGATCTTGGAGTGGTCCGGCGCCTCGCCCTTGAGGTCGGACTCGTTGGCGGCCATGACACCCGGGTAGACCGTTTCCACAGCGGCGATGAAGTCGCGGGCGCGCTCGTGCTCGCCGATCTGCTTGGCTTGGTCGAAGGTGTCCATGATGAACTCCTTCTCCATGTCCGCGAGGGTGACGGCGCAGTTGCCGCCCGCGTCCTTCTCTCCGACGGTGGCGGCGTGTGCCGGGGCGGCGACGACGCCGAGCGCGATCGCGCACGCGGCAGCGCTGGTGATGATGCGTTTCATGTGGGCCTCCTTGAGGCGTAGATGTGTACTCGAAGCGGTACACGCACCAGTGTGATGGAGGCTTTGTTGCGAGAGCGTTAACGCGGAGGAGACCCTGACACTTCGCGGCTGAATCTGTCAGGCAGTCCGCATATCCCCAGGTCGGCGCAGATGGCTGGCGTAATCTGTCAGAGATCCCGAGTCGCGGGCGCGACAAATGCGAAAACCCGCCTTGAAAGGCGGGTTTGTACTGGTCGGGATAACAGGATTTGAACCTGCGACCTCTTCGTCCCGAACGAAGCGCGCTACCAAGCTGCGCCATATCCCGGTTGTATCTTTGGGCTTGCGCCCGCGGTACTGGCAACACATTACCCCCGGGCGGCGATTCGGCCAAAACGGCAGGTAGTCGCCTGAACTACCTGCGCTCCACCACGCGGATCAGGCTCGCGGACGGCGGACAGAACAGCCGCACCGGCGCGTACTTGGACTGGCCCAGTCCGTTGGAGACCTCCATCCACATCTCGCCGTACTTGTGCAGGCCGGACGCGCGCTCGCGGTCGATGTCCGCGTTGGTCACAATCGCACGCTGACCGGGGAGACAGATCTGCCCGCCATGGGTGTGGCCGGCCAGGGCAAGCTGGTAGCCGTCGGCCTCAAACGAATCCAGCACCCTCCGGTACGGCGCGTGGAGCAGGCCAATGGACAGATCGGCGTCCTCATGAGGCGCGCCTGCCACCTCGGAGTAGCGGTCCAGCTCGTGGTGCGGGTCGTCCACGCCCGCCAGCGCCAGGCGCACCCCGGACGCCTTGAATTCGAGGCGGGCGTGGGTGGCATCTTGCCAGCCGCGCTCCACAAACGCGGCGCGCATCCCCTCCCAGGGCAGGTCCTCGTACGACGGCTCGCGCTTCGCCCCGGTCAGGTACTTCAGCGGGTTGACCGGCCGCGGCGCCCAGTAGTCGTTGGTGCCGAACACGAACGCACCCGGGCGGTTCAGCAGCGGGCCCAGGGCGTCGAGCACCCACGGCACACCGCCGACATCCGATAGATTGTCGCCGGTGTTGATCACCAGGTCCGGCTCGAGCGCGTCCAGGCTGGAGACGAACTCCACCTTCCGCCTCTGCCCCGGGATCATGTGCAGGTCGGAGATGTGCAACACCTTGAACGCATCACGGCCGTCCAACACCCCCGGCTCAAGCAGGGGCAAGGTGTACTCGCGCAGCTGGAAATTGTTGCGTTGGGTGTAGCCCCACGTCAGCGCGGCGGCGCCCGTCGATAGGCAAAGTGCTCCGATTCGCGTCAACTTCTTCACCCGCACCACTGTAATCTCGCATGCATGAGTGCACTGAAAGACCAGATCCGCGCAGACCTCAAGGAAGCCATGAAGGCGAAGGAAAAGGAGCGCACCGGCACCATCCGCATGCTGCTGGCCGCGATCCAGACCGCTGAGACCGAGGGCTCCAAGCACGAGGTGGACGACGCGGAGATTCAAAAGATCATCGCCCGCGAGATCAAGAAGCGCCGCGAGTCCGCGGACATTTATAAAACCAACGGCCGCGAGGACCTTGCCGAGGCCGAGCTCACCGAGGCGGGCATCCTCGAGGCGTACCAGCCGAAGCAGCTGGATGACGAGGAGCTTGCCAAGCTTATCGACGAAGCTATCGCCGAAACCGGCGCCGAGTCCATGGCCCAGATGGGGCAGGTCATGAAGGCCGCCACGGCGAAGGCCGAGGGCCGCGCCGACGGCAAGCGCCTCTCCGAGGCCGTCAAGGCGCGCCTGAGCTAGTTCGGGTTGCCGCCGCCGAAGACGTCGGCGATGGCATCGCGGGCGTCGTTCAGCGATTGCTCAAGCCCTTCGATCCCCGGCGGGGGAGCGGGGCTCGGCGGCGGCGGCGCGGTTGGCGACGAAGGAGCCGCGGCCGAGCTCGGCGGCGCGGAGGGGCTGGCGCTGGCGGCACCGGCGCCGTCGGAAACGTTCAGCGTCACCGTGGCGTTCGGTCCGTCCTGGACCGCGGAGACCACGGTGCCTGCCGGCGCGCCGGCGCCGTGGACCGTGTTCAGCGTGACCACGTAGCCCTGCGCCTCAAGCTGGGACTTCGCGGCGGAGGAGTACTGGCCGACCACCGCGTCCAGCGCCCCGCGCTTCGTGCCACGCACGTGCACCGGGCTCGCCGGAGGCAGACCGCCCGTAGCGGCACCCGGCACCCCGGCCGCCGCCTGGAACCAGGTGTCCGCGGCCTCGTTGCCGCCGAACAGCGTGCCGTACTGGCACTGGCGCACCGGCTGGGTACACAGCGGGGTGGACTGGGTGCCGTCGTTGTAGATGTACGGCGCGGCCGACATGCTGCGGGTAAATCCCAAAAACGCGGTGGAGTGGTGGGACTCCGTCGTGCCCGTCTTCGCGGCCGCTGGGGCGGACCAGCCGTTGTTGCGGGCTGAGACAGCAGCTGTGCCGTCGATAATGTCCTTCGCCATGCCGTGCGACAACGCGCCGGCGACCTCCGGATCCACAGCCTGCTCGCAGGCGGGGCGGTCGATGAAGACCTGCTTGCCGTGCTCGTCCAGCACTTCCTTGATCGGGTTCGGCTCGCACCAGCGCCCGCCCGAGGCCAAAGTGGCGCCTACGTTGGACAGCTCCAGCGCGTTCACGGCCAGCGGGCCCAAGGTGAACGCGCCCATGTTCTCTTCCTTCGCCGCCTGGGCGATGGAGCGGCCGTCGCCGAACGAGTTCTCGTCCGCGTAGGAGCGCAAGCCCAGGCGCACCGCCAAATCCACCACAGGTGCCACGCCGGTTTTCTGGATCAGCTCTACGAACGTGGTGTTCGGCGACTGTGCCAGCGCGTCCTGCAGCGTCATGCGCGGCGCGTAGGTGCCAGCGTTTTCCACACAGTACGCGCCCGGCGGGCAGTTGGCCGCGCCGCCGTCGCCCATGCCGTAGAGCACCGAGCGCACCGGTGTTTCCAGCATCGTGTTCAGGCCGTAGCCCTGCTCCAGTGCCGCGGCGGCGGTGAAGATCTTGAACACCGAACCCGCGCCGGCGCCCACCAGGGATGTCGGCTGCGGCAGGATGGTCTGGCTCTGGTCCAGGTCCAGGCCATAGAAACGCGAGGACGCCATGGCCAAAATGTCGCGGGAATCCGCGCCGGGGCGGATGACGTCCATCACCTCGGCCACGCCTGGGGCGTAGGGGCTGACGTTGTTGCGGACCGCGTTGTTGGCCGCTTCCTGCACCGCCGGGTCCAGGGTGGTGGTGATGGTGTACGAGCCGTTGAGGATCTGTTCCATGTCCAGGCCCTTGTCCGCCAGGTAGCGCAGGGCGTAGTCGCACATGAATCCCTTGTCGCCGGCGGTGATGCAGCCCTGGGGCAGCGTCTTCGGCCGCTCGAGAATGCCCAGCGGAGCGCCGGCCAAGCGGTCCGCTTCCGCCTGGTCCAGGTAGCCCTGGGCCGCCATGTTGTTCAAAACGATGTTGCGGCGCTGGGTGGCGCCTTCCGGGTTGGTGTACGGGTTGAGCGCTTCCACGGACTGCAGGATGCCCACCAGCAACGCAGCCTGTTCCGGCTTGAGCTCCCGGGCGGGGACGTCGAAGTAGGTCAGCGCCGCCGCCTCGATGCCGAAGGCGTGGTTGCCAAAGGAGACGAGGTTGAGATACCTGGTCAGCACCTCGTCCTTCTCCAGCGTCTTGTCCAGGTCGGAGGCCATGCGCATCTCGCGCAGCTTGCGGGGGATGGACTGCTCTGTGGCGGCGTTTGCCTCCTCCTCGTTCTCTGCGTCGATGAGCCAGAGGTAGTTCTTCACGTACTGCTGGTTGATCGTGGATGCGCCTTGTTCCACCCCGCCGGCGAGCACGTTGGTCACCATCGCGCGGGCGAAGCCCTGCATGTCCACGCCCTCGTGCTGGTAGAAGCGGCGGTCCTCCGTGGCCACCAGAGCGTCCTTGACGTGCTGGGAGATCCCGTCGCTGGCCACCTCGTAGCGGCGTTGCTTGAAAATCCAGGCCATGGGGGTGCCGGTGGCGTCGTTAATCGTGGTGACACCGGGGACGTCGCCGTGAGTGAGGTCGGAGAGGTTGGACTGCATCGTCTCGTCGGTGCGGGCGACGGCGGCGCCGCCCAGCCCTGCGATCGGGGCGAGGCACAGGGCAATCGCCAGCGCCGCCGCGACGAGCGCGGCCAGCAGGCTTCCTAGGGATTTCAGTGCGGACACGCCATTACCTTAAATGACTCGGCCCGCGCGCGGGAATATAAAAGACCCCCCAAAAATGTGACCCATTCGACAGAATACTTTCTCATGTGATTACATTTACATGGGATCGTAGATATACGGTCGGATGTATAAAACTGCGCCGGAGAGACGGCGCAGGTGAACGAGTAGAGGAGCACGGCTATGAGCACGGCTTTGGGTAACACCGCGCAGCGAAACGCACAACGGACCACGTCCCGCAAGTGCGACGCATCCGGACATCTCGTTTTTGACCGGGGGGATTGGGTAACGCACGCACACTGCCGCGGCAAGGACCCGGACGCGTTGTTCGTCCGCGGTGCGGAGCAGCGCAAGGCCGCCGCGATCTGTCGCGCGTGCCCCGTGCTCACCGAGTGCCGCGCCGACGCTCTGGACAACAGGGTTGAGTTCGGCGTCTGGGGCGGACTGACGGAGCGTCAGCGCCGCGCGGTGCTGCGCAAGAACCCGCACGTGACCGACTGGGCGGAGCACCTCTCGGCCGGCGGCGAAGTTGTCGGCCTGTAGGTAGTCTTGGGCGCCATGACGAAATGGGAGTACGCAACGGTTCCGTTGCTCACACACGCCACCAAGCAAATTCTGGACACCTGGGGCGAGGACGGCTGGGAGCTCGTCACCGTTACGCCGGGCCCGACTCAGGACAACGTTGTCGCTTACATGAAGCGGGAGGTCGAATAGATGTGGACTGATCGTCTGAAGGAGCTCGGCATCGAGCTTCCCGCCGTCGCTGCGCCAGTGGCGGCGTACGTGCCCGCCATCCAGGCCGGCAACCAGGTGTGGACGTCCGGCCAGCTGCCGTTTACCGACGGCAAGCTGCCCGCCACCGGCAAGGTCGGCGCGGGGGTTACCGAGGAGGCCGCGTACGGCTACGCCCGCCAGGCAGCGCTCAACGCGATCGCGGCGGTGGATGACCTTGTCGGTCTCGACAACGTCGCCCGCGTGCTCAAGATCGTCGGTTTCGTCGCCTCTGATCCAGCGTTTACCGGCCAGCCTGCTGTGATCAACGGCGCCTCCGAGCTCATGCAGGAGGTCTTCGGTGAGGCCGGTGCGCACGCCCGCTCCGCAGTGGGCGTGGCATCGTTGCCGATGGACACGCCTGTCGAGGTCGAGCTCGTCGCCGAGCTGAAGAGCTAGAACTCCAATAAACGGCTGCTAAGCGGGTACGCTGGGGCACATGCAACATCCCGCTTACAGCCAACTGCGCCCTGTGACCGCCAACGCCGCGGTGGTCCTGGCGCCGAACCCCAGCTACGCGGCGCTCGAGGGGACCAACTCCTGGGTGATCAGGGGTGAGGAGGATCAGCGAAGCATTGTCGTTGATCCGGGTCCGGAGGACGAGGGCCACCTCAACGTCCTCCACTCCAAGGCGGGGGAGGTGGCGCTGATCCTGCTCACGCACCGCCACCACGACCACGCGGATGGCGCGGAGCGTTTCCGCCAGCTCACCGGTGCGCCGGTTCGTTCGCTGGATCCGCAGTACAGCTCGGGGGCGGATCCGCTTATCGACGGCGAAGTGGTCGCCGTCGACGGCATCACCCCACGCCTGAAGGTCGTGGCCACCCCGGGCCACACCAGCGATTCTGTGTGCTTCTTTGTCTACCCGGGCGACCCGGAGACCACCGAACTGGAGGGCATCATCACCGGCGACACCATCGCTGGCCGCCACACCACCATGATCTCCGAGACCGACGGCGACCTGGGTAAGTACCTGGATTCCCTGGAACTGCTGGAGGAGCAGGGCAAGGACATCCCGCTGCTGCCGGGCCACGGCCCAGAAGGCGCGGACCTGTCGGCTTACGCCCGCAAGTACATCGACCGCCGCAACCAGCGCCTGGATCAGATCCGCGAGGCGCTGAAGGCCCACGGCGAGAACGCCGACATCAACACCTTGGTCGACGCCATTTACGACGATGTCGACCCGGTGCTACGCGGCGCCGCCGAGCAGTCCACCCGCGTGGCCCTGCGCTACCTGAAGGCTGCACCCTAGTCATCGGCAAAAATGGCCCAGCCACTGTGGCTGGGCCATTTTTCGTGCGCTCGTTGTTTGGGTTTTGTAAAGGTCGGCGCTTTTTTCGTTTCCGGCCTGCAAACCTCCAGCTCGGATTTTTGTGTTGCCGAGTTTTACAAAACGTCGGCCCAAAAACAGCACCCGACCCCGCGGCGCGCTACCGGGCGCGGCGGGCGAGGTGCTCGGTGTCGACGATGAGCACGCTCTTGCCCTCCAGACGGATCCAGCCGCGGTGGGCGAACGTGGCCAGCGCCTTGTTCACCGTCTCGCGGGAGGCGCCGACGAGCTGGGCGATCTCTTCCTGCGTTAGGTCGTGGTTGACGCGCAGGGCACCGCCTTCGTGGGTGCCGAAGCGGTTGGCCAGCTGCAGCAACGTTTTGGCTACGCGGCCGGGCACGTCGGTGAAGATGAGGTCCGCAAGCGACGCGTTGGTGCGGCGCAGGCGCCGGGCCAGGACGCGCAGGAGCTGCTGGGAGATCTCCGGGTGGGTGTCAATCCAGGTGCGCAGCATGGTGGAGTCCATGGTGGCGCAGGTGACTTCGGTGACGCACACGGCGGAGGAGGTGCGCGGGCCCGGGTCGAAGATGGACAGCTCGCCGAACATGTCGGACGGGCCCATCACGGACAGCAGGTTTTCGCGGCCGTCCGGCGCGTGGCGGGCGAGCTTAATCTTGCCGTCCACGATGATGTAGAGGCGATCGCCAGGTTCACCTTCGTCGAAGATGGTGGTGCCTTTGGGGAAGGTCTCCGTGTCCATCTCGTTGATTAGCGCGGCTACTGCTTCCGGGTCCACGCCCTGGAATATGCCGGCGCGGGCGAGGGTGTCCTGTACGCCTTCCATGAATCCTCCTCGGTTGGGACGGCCAGGGGCAGTGGTTACAGTCACTTTCTCGTAACTTTTTAGCAGCCGTCACAGTGCGACTCGCACTTTACCACCCATGTGCCGCGTCGGTCAGGCAGTTGACCAAGTTTGTGTCAACCCACCACGCGGGCCTCGAGCCGCTCCATCGCCAGTGGGAACGCACCGAGCACAAGCGGGACCAGCAGCACGAGAATCAGATTCATAGGTGTCATTTTACGCGACGGGTAACTAGCATGTCCGTCATGTCCTCTACCACTCCGTCAAGGCACCGCCGTCCTGGCTCGCATCCGGCGGCGAAGGGTGCTGAGACGGACCTCGGACGGACCAGGCGCGCCCGCCGCATTAATCGCACGCTGGCGGAGACCTTCCCGGACGCGCACGCTGAGCTGGACTTTTCCAACCCGCTGGAGCTGTTGGTGGCCACGGTGCTTTCGGCGCAGACCACGGACGTGCGCGTCAACATGGTCACCCCGGCGCTGTTTGCCAGGTACCCCACCGCTCACGCGTACGCGGAGGCGGACCAAGCCGAGGTGGAGGAGATCATCCGCTCCACCGGTTTTTACCGCTCGAAAGCCAAAAATCTCATTGGCCTGGGCCAGAAGCTTGTCACCGATTTTGGCGGCGAGGTGCCCACCAAGCTGGAGGATCTGGTCTCGCTTCCGGGCGTGGGCAGGAAGACGGCGCATGTGGTGCGAGGCAATGCGTTCGACATGCCGGGGTTGACGGTGGACACGCACTTCCAGCGGCTCGTCGCAAGGCTGATGCTCACTGAAGAGACGGATCCGGTGAAGATCGAACACGCCATCGCGAAGCTTATTGAGCGCCGCGAGTGGACCATGTTCTCCCACCGCATCATTTTCCACGGCCGTCGCATCTGCCACGCCCGCACACCGGCCTGCGGGGTGTGCCCGATCGCGTTCGACTGCCCGAGCTTCGGCGCCGGCCCGGTCGGGCCCGAGGCGGCCGCGGACCTGGTCACGGGCCCGGAGCGCGACCACATTCTGGGGCTCGCATGAAGCGCGCGATCTGGGTGAGTGTTGCGGTCATCGTGGCGGCCACGGTGTTGCTTTTGTTCGGTGTGCGCAGTTTGCTTATCGACGATCAACCAACGGGGGAACCTGTGGCCGTCGAGAAGCAGGTGCCCCAGCGGCCTGATTGCCCGGCCGGGCTGGACCTGCCGTGCCTGGGCGGGGACGTGGCCGGCGAGGCCAAGGAGGTCACCGTGGTCAACGTGTGGGCCTGGTGGTGCCAGCCGTGCCGCGCGGAGCTGCCAGTGGTGGAAGAGTTCGCGCGGGCGCACCCGGAGTACACCGTGGTGGGCGTGCACGCGGACCGAAACGCGGGCAACGGCGCGGCGCTGCTGGAGGGTATCGGGGTGGGCCTGCCCAGCTATCAAGACGACTCGGGCGCCTTCGCCGCGGAGCAGGGCCTGCCGCCGGTGGTGCCGGTGACGGTGGTGCTGCGAGGTGGCGAGCAGGTGGCGGTGTTTGCCAAGGAGTTCACCTCGGCCGAAGAGCTCGCCGCGGCGGTCGAAGGGGCGCTGTAAATGGACGCGCCGTTGCGCCCGGACCGCGCGCCGCTGTGGCTGAAACCCCTGGTGGAGGCCATTGCGGACGGCGGGGCGGGAATCCCCCGCAGGCTGCTGTCGCCGCGCGTGCTGCAGAAAGACGGCGCGGACCAGGCCGCGGTGCTGATCCTGTTCGCCGGCGACCCGCGCGCCACCGAGCTGCCGGAAGACGCGCGGGTGTTGATCACACACCGCACCCCGCGCATGCGCAGCCACTCCGGGCAGATGGCGTTCCCCGGCGGCCACATCGACCCCGGCGACGGCGGGCCGGTAAACGCCGCGCTGCGCGAGGCGTGGGAGGAAACCGGCCTGGACCCGGACCGGGTGATCCCGCTGGCCATGCTGGACGCGGCGACCACTGGCGGAAGCAACCGGCGCGTGCGCCCCGTGGTGGCGTTTACCCCGGAGCCGGGCGAGGTGTATCCGGCCAGCGAGGAAGAGACGGACGCGGTGTTTTTCGTGCCGGTGCGCGATCTGGTGGACCCGCGAAATCGGGCGATGCTGGGGATCAAGGAATGGTCGGGGCCCGCGTTTTGGGCGGGTGAGTTTTTGGTGTGGGGCTTTACCGGCGTGCTGCTCGCCGTGGTGCTGAAGCTCGGCGGCTGGGTGCGGCCCTGGGACGAAAAGCCCGGCGACTTGCGGGCTGCGCTGGCGCGTTCTGCCAACCGTGAGCGGTAACATCACCGGAATGCACCTGGTTATCGACGTCCTGCTCACGCTCGCCGTCATCGCCGCCTTCATCAGCGGTTGGCGCCAGGGGGCGCTGTCGGCGGTGCTGTCCGCGGTCGGCGTCGTGGCGGGCCTGGTCATCGGGCTTGCGCTGGCGCCGTTCGCGCTGGAGCTGTCGGATTCCCAGACGGTGCGCATCGTGCTGCTCATCGCCCTGGTCGTGCTGTTTGTGGGCCTGGGTAACCTGGTCGGTGTCACCGTCGGCGGGAACCTGCGCGGGCGTGTGCGCTCCCGGGGCCGCCGCGTGCTGGATTCCGTGCTCGGCGCGACGTTCCAATCGGTGGCGGTGGCCGCGGTGCTGTGGTTCATCTCCATCCCGCTGGCCGCCTCGGTGCCGGGCGAGATCGGCGACGGCATCCGCTCGTCCCGCGTCTTCGGCGCCATCGACGCCGCCGCCCCCGAGTCCGCCTCCAAGCTTCCGGCGAGGTTCGCAGCGCTTCTCGACGAATCCGGGTTGCCGCCGCTGGTTTCTCCCTTCAATGCGCCGGGTGGGGCGCAGGTGGCGGCGCCGGATGGGTCCGTGGTGGAACCGGAGGTCGTCGAGAAGCTGCGCCCCAGCGTGGTGCACGTGATGGGTGATGCGGAAAGCTGCCGGCGCCGCCTGATGGGCACAGGTTTTGTTATCGAGGACGGCTACGTGCTCACCAATGCGCACGTGGTGGCCGGCACCGAGCGGGTGGCCCTGGATACCGTGGTGGGGGTCAAGCCCGCCCAGGTGGTGCTGTTCGACCCGGACACCGACATCGCGGTGCTGCGCGCCGAGGAGCTGGGGCTGCCGGAGCTGCGTTGGGCCGACTACGAGCTGGGGATTAGCGACAGTGCGGTGGTGATGGGCTATCCCAAATCCGGCCCGTTCGAGGCGGCACCGGTGCGCATCCGCGGCAAGCTGGAAATCGCCGGCCCGGACATTTACACCACAGGACGCGTGGAGCGCGAGGCGTACACCATCCGCGGCAACATCCGCCAGGGCAACTCCGGCGGGCCGCTGCTCACCCCGGAAGGCGAGGTCGCGGGCATGATCTTCGGTGCGTCCTTGGACACCTCAGAAACGGGCTACGCGCTGACTGCACACCAGGTGCAGCAGCGCGTAGGGGATGTGCGGAGCTTGACCCGCCCCGCGAATACGCAAGCGTGCGTTAGCGGTTAACGGCGGTGGAGCCGGTACGCGGCAGAGAAGAGCCGGTGCCGGTGGAGGTGTAGAGGCCTGCCTCGTCCTTCGCCAGGTTCTTCTGCGCCTGGCCCGGTTTGAGGTTCTTCAGCTCGTTGACCGACTCGATGGTCTTCTCCGGTGCCTTGATCTTCTTGATCTTCTTGAAGCCGATGAACGCCAGCAGGCCGGCAAGCGCCAGCATGATCAGGAAGACGATCAGGAATGCCCAGCCGCGGTGCATCCAGGACGCGAGCATCTCCGCGATGGCGAAGAAGAGGAAGAAGGAAGAGTACAGGGCGATCACGCCGGCCGCGGCGAACAGGCCGCCGCCCATCGCGCCCTTCTTCACCTCGCCGACGACCTCGGCCTTGGCCAGCTCGATCTCGCCGCGGACCAGGGTGGAGACCTGCT
This sequence comes from Corynebacterium sp. MSK008, assembly GCF_030232585.1. Classification (GTDB taxonomy): domain Bacteria; phylum Actinomycetota; class Actinomycetes; order Mycobacteriales; family Mycobacteriaceae; genus Corynebacterium. Next base: position 42,667 of record NZ_JASPJX010000005.1, read on the forward strand.
GGGACGCGTTGGAGATCAGGGTGCCGATGGAGTCGTTGCCCGGCTGGGTGGCGTAGGTGTCGCGCAGCGGGATGGAGTCCACCTTGGCGTTCACGGCGGTGGAGCCGCTGGTGTAGAGGCCTTCGTTGCTCACTTGTAGTTCACCTTCCTGGGTGGCTTTTATGAGGCACCCGGGAAGGTGCCTGGATTTCTTCACTGGAAATTCTTCACACGATGTTAGCGATGTATGGAGGCATTTGCCCGAATCGGGGTAGAAAAGTAAAGCATGAGGCGCTGAAGCGTATTGGAAAGACGATGGTGTGGCTCGTCGCTGTGGTTGCGGTGCTGGCGCTGGTGGTGGCCGGCCTGCGCGCGTACAACGCGAACAAGTACCCAATTGCGCAGATGGAAGCCTCGGGCGGTGCCAGCGCGGTGGAGCACCCGCAGAGCGATCGCGTGCGCAAGATCTCCGGCGACTACCTCAACGGCTTCCACTTCCTGCCCGCCGAGGGCGCGCCCGAGCGCCGCGGCGTGGTGGTGGTCTACGGCGGGTCCGAAGGTTCGCCGGACTATGCCCGGGCCGAGACGCTGGCACAGGACGGCTACGAGGTGCTCAGCCTGTACTTCTTCGGCCAGGACAACCAGCGCCCGACGCTGGCCGAGGTGCCCCTGGAGCAGTTCGAGGAGGTTACCGGCTACATCGAAGAGCATGTAGCGGACCCGTCCCCGGTGACGGTGATAGGCACCTCCAAGGGTGCCGAGTTCGCCGCGCTGCTGGCCGCCAACGGGTTCGCCGTGGACAACGTGGTCGCGTTCGTGCCGGCGCACTACTCGTATAGCGGCCTGGATTTCTCTACGGGCAAGGACCTGCCGTCGTTTACCTTGCGGGAAGAGGCGGTGCCGTTCGCGTCGTTTAGGCAGTCCGGCGTGCTCACGGGGTTGAAAATGTTCGGCCGCATGATCGCGGCGTACCCGGTGTCCTACCGGCCCACCTACGAGGGGGCGGCCGCATCCGCCGACGATGCCGCCCGGATCGACCTCGGCGGCTTCGGCGGCAACGCCGTGTTCTTCGGCGCCGGCGACGACCAGATGTGGCAGTCCGACGTCGCGGCGCGTGCGCTGGCGGAGCAGTCCCCGCACGCCGAGGCGCACGTCTACGAGGACGCCGGCCACATCTTCTTCGAGGACTCGGATGCACAGCAGAACGGCTGGCAGATCATGTTCGGCGGCACGCAGGAGGCCAACCGGCGCGCCCACGACGAGTCCTGGCAGGTGCTGAGCCAGCGCCTGGCCGAGTGGCACGGGAAGTAAGCGCTTACGCCGAGCGCTTGTCGTCTTTGCCGCCCATGGCGCGGGCGATGAAGACGCCGGCGACCGCAAGCGCCGTCACGCCCGCGATCACACCAGCGCCGATGCCCACCTCGCGCGCGTTCGGCATCTGGAACAGCGGCTCCGGGTTTTTAAAGGTCCGGGCCTGCCAGCCGTTAGCCAGCGCGTGCTTCTTCAGCGCCCGGTCCGGGTTCACAGCCACCGGGTTGCCCACTAGCTCCAGCATGGGGATGTCGGTGGCGGAGTCGGAGTAGGCGTAGCTGCTGTCCAGGTCGAAGTCGTGCTCGGCGGCGAACTGGCGCACCGCCTCGGCCTTCGCGTCGCCTTTGAGGTAGCGGGTGATTTCGCCGGTGAGCTTGCCGTTGTCCACGGCCATTTCGGTGGCGACCACCGTGTCCACGCCGAGTTCTTCGGCGATCGGCTCCACCAGGATCGCAGCCGAGGCGGAGATGATGATGACGTGGTGGCCGGCTTGCCTGTGGTCGTCGATAAGCTCGCGCGCCTCGGCGTAAATGGCGGGGGCGACCACTTCGCGCAGGGTGTCGCGGGTGATGCGCTGGATGTCCTCCACATCCCACCCGGCGACCATCTGCGCCAGCGCGTCGCGGGTGGAATCCATCTTCTCGCTGGACTGCCCTACCAGCATGTACTGGGCTTTGGTGAGGTAGAGTTCCCAGGCTTCCTGGCGGGTGATCATCCCGTTGTTCAGGAATTCTTTGCCGAAGGCGAACGCGGACGACGTCGCAATGATCGTCTTGTCCAGGTCGAAGAAGGCCGCCACCGGCTTGTTAGCAGACATACTCCCGCAGTGTAGACCCCGAACCCTACGGCTGCGTAGCTAAGGCCTGTGAAACCAGTGTGACGTGTGGGGTGACTTATCCACAGGGAAATTGTTGAAGCGTCCGCAAGTAGGTCGGGTTATCCACAGAAAAAATTTTGCCCATTGTTTCCGGGTTGTTGCGGTTGCACGCTACCGCCATGACACACACTTACACAGGCCCCATCGTCGTCGCGGTCGCGGACCCGGCGCTGCACTCCGAAGCCATCCACATCGCCGCCGCCACAGGCCGCAAGGTCGTCGACGCCGCCGACGACACCCAGCTCGCCCGCCACGCACCCAAGGCGCATGCCTTGCTTATCGACGACCTCCGGGCCCCCTCATTAAGCCCCCAACCACGAGGACCGAACGTGTTCACCGTGGTCGCGGACACCGCCCCGGCCGCGACGCGAGAGGACGTCTTTGCCCTGCCCGCCCAGGCCGCGGACGTGCTGCGCAGCATCGGCGCGCTGGCGCTGGCGCCGGACGTCTCGGCGGCGCGCGGCAAGGTGGTCGCTGTGCTCGGCGCGTGCGGCGGGGCGGGCGCGTCGGTGCTTTCCGCGGCGCTGTGCCGGGTGGCGGGGAATGCCACGCTGGTGGACGCCCACCAACTCTCCGGTGGCCTGGACCTGCTGCTGGGCCTGGAGAGCACGCCCGGCGCGCGCTGGGGCGAGATCGACTTCGTCGCCGGCGGGGCGGTTTCGCGCGCGGAGTTGCGCGGGGCGTTACCTGCCACCGAAGACGGCACCGCGCTGCTGACGTTCCCGCGCACATCCGTGGCGGACCCGTTTCGGCTCTCGCTGGAGGAGCTCAACGCGGTGGTTCACGCCGCCGGCACGGAGGGGCTGACGGTGGTGGATGGCCCGCTTGCGCTGCTGCCGGACCGCTGCGACCTCGCCGTGGTGGTGCTGCGGCCGGAGCTGCGCGCCGCCGCTGCCGCCGCCCGGGTCGTCGCCGAGTGCAACGCCGCCGGGGTGGCCAACGCGCTGGTGCTGCGGCAAAACGAGTGGGCCTCGCTGGAGCCCGCGCAGGTGGAGGACACCGCGAAAGCGCCCGTGGTCGCGCAGGTGCAGCAGGTCCGGGGGTTGACCAAGCAGCTGGACCGGTCCGGCCTGCCGGTAAAGCTGCCGCACACGCTCAACCGCGCCGCCGAGGCTGTGCTGGGGGAGATGGCCTAAATGGACGACGTGCTCGCACGCGTGAAGCGGCGCCTGGCCGACGAGCCGGCCCAGCCCGACCCGGCGCGCATCGCCGCGATCATCCGCGAGGAAGCGGTGGTGATCAGCGACATCGGGGTGCTAGACATCATGCGCAAGCTCCGCGACGACACCACGGGCGCCGGCCCCCTAGAAGCCATCCTGGCGGACCCAGCCGTGACCGACATTTGCGTCAACGCCCCGGACGAGGTGTACGTGGACACCGGCCAGGGGCTGGAGCGCTCGGAGCTGGCGTTCGACTCAGAAGCCTCCGTGCGGCGGCTCGCCACCCGCCTGGCCGTGAGCTGCGGGCGCAGGTTGGATGACGCGCAGCCGTTCTGCGACGGGCACGTCACCCGCGACGACGGCACCCTGCTGCGCTTCCACGCCGTGCTCGCCCCGACCGCCCAGGCGGGCACGTGCATCTCCCTGCGTGTGCTGCGCACTGCCTCGGCCACGCTCGACGATTTGGTGGTGCGCGGCGCGCTCGACGAAGAGAGGGCGGCGCTGGTGCGGGGGATCGTCGCAAAGCGAAAGGCGTTCGTGGTGGTCGGCGGCACCGGCTCCGGCAAGACCACGCTGCTGTCCGCGCTGCTCGCGGAGGTGGACCCGGCCGAGCGCATCGTCGCCATCGAGGACACGCTCGAACTGACCCCGGACCACCCGCACGTGGTGAACCTGACCAGTCGCGGTGCCAACGCCGAAGGCGCCGGCGCGATCACGATTGCGGACCTGGTGCGCCAATCCCTGCGCATGCGCCCGGACCGCATCGTCGTAGGCGAGATCCGCGGCGGGGAAGTAGTCGACCTGCTCGCGGCGCTCAACACCGGCCACGACGGCGGCGCCGGCACCCTGCACGCCAACTCCATCGAGGAGGTGCCCGCCCGCTTCGAGGCGCTCGCAGCACTTGGCGGGATGGACCGCGCCGGGCTGCATGCCCAGCTCGCCGCCGCCATCGACGTGGTGCTGGTGGTCAAACGCCGCACCGACGGCACCCGCTACCTGCAGCAGATCGGCGTGCTCGAGGGCGAGCCGGTGCGCGCGAAAGTGGTGTGGGATGCCGAGCGCGGCGAACTGGACGGCTACGGGGAGCTGGCCCGATGATCACCGTGGTTCTTCTCGCCTGCGCCGTTGCCGTCGCCGCGCCATCGCCCGCGTACCGGGTAGTCGAGCGCACGCTTGGGCCCGCGCCCCGGCTCATCCCGGCCACCGTAGCGGTTGCGGGTGTCGGCGCGGTGGTGTTCGGCCGGGTCAGCCTGGTGGTCGCCGCGGCCCTGGCCGGTGCGACGCTGGTGCACGTCCTGCGCGCTCGCCGCGACGACAGGGCCGCCCGGCGGCGCAGCGCGGCGGCCGCGACGTACCTCGGGGCAGTGTCCACCAACCTGCAGGCAGGTGCGGCCATGCCGGACGCACTCGTGCGCGCCGCGGAGCAGGTGCCTGCGGCGTTGCACACCGAAGCGGCCCGCCTGGCGCAGCTCGCCCGCTCCGGCGCGCCGCTGGAGACCCACGTGCCGGAGCTTGAACGCCTCGGCACGCTGTGGGCCCTGTCGGCCTCGCGCGGGGTGCCGCTGGCGAAGCTGGTCGCCGCACTTCGCGACGACATCGACCACACCAACCGCCACCGCGACGCCACCCGCGCCGCCCTGGCCGGCCCGCAAACCACCGCAGTGGTCCTCGCGCTGCTGCCTGTTGCCGGGGTGCTCATGGGTACAGCGATGGGGGCGAACCCGCTGGCGTTTCTCACCGGAGGCGGGCTCGGCGGGGTGCTGCTGGTGGTAGGCACCGCGCTGGTGTGCGCAGGCGTGGTGGTTTCGCGCCGCATCATCGAGGGGGCCAGCGCATGATCGGCCTCGTTCCCGCACTGCTTGTCGCCGCGGCGCTGTGCGTGGCGCCTGCCGGGCCCGGCGGACGCGTCACCGCAACCACCCCGAAGGCGCCCCGCGACGGCCCGTTTGCGGCCGACCCGGAGCGCTGCGCCAGCGACATCGAACTGTTCGCAGCATGCGTCTCAGCAGGCCTGCCCGCCGCCACCGCGGCAGCTGCAGTCGCCGACACCCACGGGACACATAGCCCGTGGCGCACCGTGGCCTCGCTGACGGCGCTGGGGGTCGAACCTCAGCGCGCCTGGGCCGAGATCCGCCACCTGCCAGGTGGCGAGGATCTCGCCGGGCTTGTTGCCCTATCCGCCACCTCCGGGACCTCGCTGGCCGCAGGCTGCGGGCGCATCGCCGCCCAACTGCGTGCGGGCGCGGGGGACCGGGCCAAAGCCAAAGCGGAACGCGCGGGCGTGCTCATCGCCATCCCGCTCACCGCGTTTTTCCTGCCGGCGTTTTTCGTCCTCGGGCTCGCGCCCGCGGTGATCAGCCTCGGCACCTCACTGATCAACTAGAAGGAGTTTTCCCATGCGTTACCTCAATTCCGCACTCACTGCTACCTACCTGTACGCCGCCTCTAGGGCCCAAAAAATGCGTTCTGAACAGGGCATGTCGACCATTGAGTACGCCTTTGGCAGCCTCGCGGCCGCGGCCCTCGCTGGCGTGCTCTACCTCGTGGTCAACGGCGACGCCGTCACAGGCGCCATCGAAAGTGTCATCACCGACGCACTGAGCAACACGCCGAGTTAGTGGGCGCTGATGAGCACCATCGAAACCGCGCTGTCCCTGTCGGCTCTCGTGGTGGTCACCGCCGCGATTGTGGGCGGCATCGCCACCGTCGCCGCCTACATCACGGCCGTGGACATCGCCGGCGCCGCGGCCCGCGCCCACGCCCTGGGTGTGGACTACGCCGCACCCCGCGGCGAGGTCGCCGTCACCGAGAACGGGGGCCTGGCCACCGCGGCCGCCTCCGTTCCCGCGCCGATCGGCACCATGCGCGCCACCGCCGTGTTCCCGGTGGAGTTCTGATGCGTCTGCTTTCTAGCGACGGCTCCGCCACCATCACCGCCACCGGCATTATCACGTCCGTGGTCTCGCTGGCACTGGCGGTGATGGCGCTCGGGGTGCACGCCGCCGACACGCACCGGGCCCGGGTTGCTGCGGACCTGGCCGCCGTGGCCGGCGCGACCGCGATGTACCAGGGTGTCGACGCCTGCTCCACGGCGAGGCGCACCGCGGAGCTCAACGGCGCGCGCGTTATCTCCTGCGAGATCACGGGAGGCGACGTCGTGGTGGCAGCCACCCGCCGCCGGGCGGAGGCCGCCGCCCGCGCCGGGCCTTAGCGTGGCTTTTCACCCGCCGTCATGGTCACCAGCGCGCCGAGCAGCTTCAGCGCGGCGCGCTTGTCCAGCGGCTGGTTGCCGTTGCCGCACTTCGGCGACTGCACGCACGACGGACAACCGTCCTCGCAGCCGCAGGAGCGCACGGTCTCCCAGGTCGCCTCGATCCACTCGTGGAAACGGGCGAAGCCCTCGTCGGCAAAGCCCGCGCCGCCCGGGTGGCCGTCGTAGACGAACACTGTGGGCAGCATCGTGTCCGGGTGCAGCGCGGTGGACACGCCGCCGATGTCCCAGCGGTCGCACGTGGCCAAAAGCGGCAAAAGCCCGATCGCGGCGTGCTCGGCGGCGTGCAGCGCGCCCGGGATCTCGCCGGCGGTAATGCCCAGCTCGTCCAGCACCATCGGGTCGATCGTGTACGCCACCGCGCGGGTGACAAGGCGCTGCTCCGGCAGGTCGAGGGGGATGTGCTCGCTGACGGTGCCGTCGGCAAGGCGCACCACGTAACCGGTGACGCGGTCGATGACCTCCACGTCCACGCTGGCCACCCACAGCCCCGGCGAGGGGTTGACCAGCGCGGAGGCCTCGCCCAGGATCGTGATGTCCGTGGTCGAGCGCGCCTGCGTGGAGTAATCCGGCCGCTCCGGCGCCACAAGTGCCACGTAATCATCCAGATCCAGCGCCTGGACCACGAAGTACTCGCCCTGGTGGATATACACCGCCCCGTCGTGCACCTGGTTCATCGCGCGCGCCGCGTCCACGGTGCCGAGCAGGCGCCCGTCGGTGACGTCCACGATCATCACCTGTTCACCGACCCCGCCACGCAACGACACCGACGCGTGCGCCGACTCCGGCGTGATCTCGCCGCCTAACTGCGGCACCGCGAACCAGCCCGCCGCCCGGCGGCGCAGCAGGCCCGCGGCGGTCAGGTCGTCCACCACGTCGCGCGCGCCGAAGGCCTCCACGTCCGCCTCGGTGAGCGGCCGTTCCACCGCGGCGCAGTACACGTGCCCGCGCAGAATGAACGGGTTGGTCGGGTCGAACACGGAATTTTCCACCGGCTTCCCTAGAAGCGCTGAAGGGTGGTGGACCAGGTAGGTGTCCATCGGCTCGTCGCGTGCCACCAGCACCGCCACCGAGCTCTGCCCGCGCCGGCCTGCGCGCCCCGCCTGCTGGCGAAACGACGCCACCGTGCCCGGAAACCCCGCCATCACCACCGCGTCCAGCCCGCCGACGTCGATGCCCAGCTCCAGCGCGTTGGTGGACGCAACCCCCAGCAACGCACCGTTGTCCAGGCGGCGCTCCAGCTCGCGGCGGTCCTCCGCCAAATACCCCGCCCGATACGGCGCGACGCGCTCGGCCATATCCGCGCGGCCCGCCGCCGACAGGTGCTCCTGGGTGCGCATCGCCACCGTCTCCGCGGCGCGCCGGGACCGCACGAACGTCAACGTCCGCGCACCCTGCAGCAACAGCTCCGCCGACACCGAAGCGGCCTCAGCGGTGGCGGGGTAGCGCACCGGCGCGCCGCCCTCGCCCTCGGCGCCCTCGATGAAGCCCGGCTCCCACAGCACGATGGTGCGCTCGCCGGCCGGGGCGGCGTCGTCGGCCACGGCCACCGCCTCGCGCCCGCTCAACCGGCGAGCCTGCCCCGCCGGGTCCGCCGCGGTGGCGGACGCGTAAATCAGCGTCGGGGAAGACCCGTAAGCTGCGGCGATGCGCAGCAGCCGCCGCAGCACCAACGCCACATTCGCCCCGAACACACCCCGGTAGGTGTGGCACTCGTCCACCACCACGTACTTCAAATGCCGCAGCAGACGCGCCCACCGCGCATGCGAACCCAACACCGAGGCGTGCAGCATGTCCGGGTTGGTGAACACGTAGCGCGTGTGCTCCCTAATGCCCGCGCGCGACTCCGCGGGCGTGTCCCCGTCGTAAGGCGCCGGGTGGATGCCCTCCAAGCCTGCGCCCTTCACCATCCGCAGCGTGGCCTGCAGCTGGTCAGAGCCCAGCGCCTTCGTCGGCGTCAAATAGATCGCGCACGCCGTCGGATCCTGCGCCAACGCAGTCAGCACCGGCAGCTGGTAGCCCAACGACTTGCCGGAAGAGGTCCCCGTCGCCACCACCACGTCCTCACCGCGCCACGCATGCTCTGCGCACAGGGCTTGGTGGAGGTAGGGGGAAGCGAAGCCTTCGTCGATAAGCAATTGCTTCAAACGCGGCTCCACCCACCCAGGCCACTCGCTGTAGCGGGCCTGACGTGCGGGGACGTGCTCAACATGCGTAATCGTCGCCGCCGGGTGGCGGCGCTTCAGAGCGCCCAGCAGCTCGGTACCGAACGGGGAAACCATAATCACAGGGAAGTATGCCAGTTCCCAGTGCTAAGGCTCGCACTTCATGGCACACTGGGGGGCGGTCACAGGTTTTGTGTGCGCCCGAAGCGGTGCTCGCGAGGATTGTGCACGCGGGCACCAGGACCCGTTAGGCCCTGGTGGACGACATCTCTACGCAAATTTTTGAAAGGTTTCACCATGGCAACCGGTACCGTGAAATGGTTCAACGCCGAAAAAGGCTTCGGCTTCATCGCCCCGGACGACGGCTCCTCCGACGTCTTCGTCCACTACTCCGAAATCCAGGGCTCCGGCTTCCGCACCCTGGAAGAAAACCAGCAGGTCGAATTCGAGGTCGGCGAGGGCGCCAAGGGCCCGCAGGCACAGCAGGTGCGCGCGCTCTAAGCACTCTTTGCTTATCGACGGGGCTTCCGCTCGGAGCCCCGTTTTTTATACGTTGCTCACGCCCTGGCGCACATCACGCCACTCGGCGAACTTGTTCTGCCCCTTTTGGATCAGATAGCCGACAGTCGAGCCGAGCACCACGCCCAGAAGCATCGCCAGCAGCGGGTAGTCCTGCAGGATGCGCCCGCCCAGGTAGCCCACGCCGACGCTCAAAAACGCCCACAGGATCACCCCGACGGTGTCGAAAAAGACGAACTTGAACCAGTTGTAGCGCACCGACCCCAGCACAATCGTGGCCACCCAGCGCGCCCACGGAATGAAACGGGCGACGATAATGGTCGCGCCCGCGCCGCGGTTCATGTTCCGGCGCACCCAGCGGATCGCCTGGCCCGCCTTCGACTCCGGGTCTAAGGCCTCCACCCGGTGAATGAGCTTCGCGCCGAGCGCGAAGCAGATGTTGTCGCCGATGATCCCGCCGATGATCGCAGCAATGATCACGCCCCACACGCTCGGCACCCCGCGGGAGGCGGAAAACGCGCCCGCCAAGTTCAGCACCGTCTCCGAGGGCACCACCGGCGCCAGCGCATCCGCGACAATAAGGACAGTCACCAGCGGGTAAAACACCGGCATCGCCATGAGCGTGTGCAGGAAATCGATGAGGGAATCGACCACGAAGACGCATCCTTTCCGCCCCCGAGGTACACAGCACCGGGGCACCCGAGCAGTGTAGTCCTATTACCCGGGTGCACAATCGTGTGCTAGTTGTCTGTTAGGCAATAACTCTGTGCAAAGCGAGGTGTCAGTCAACGTGGCTGAAGGCGGCAAGACCCTAGTCATCGTGGAGTCCGCGACGAAGGCGAAGAAGATCCAGAAGTACCTGGGCGACGACTTTATTGTGGAAGCCTCCGTCGGCCACATCCGCGACCTGCCCGGCCGCGCCGCCGACATCCCCGCCAAGTACAAGAAGGAACCGTGGGCCAAACTCGGCGTCAACCCCGAGGACGGCTTCACACCCATCTACGTCGTCGACGCCGACAAGAAAAAGAAGGTCACCGACCTCAAATCCAAGCTCAAGCAGGCCGACAAACTTCTGCTCGCAACAGACCCGGACCGCGAAGGCGAAGCCATCGCCTGGCACCTTTTGGAAACCCTGAAGCCGAAGGTGCCGGTGGAGCGCATGGTGTTCAACGAGATCACCGAATCTGCCATCCGCGAAGCCGCCGAAAACACCCGCGAGCTGGACATGGCTCTCGTCGACGCCCAGGAGACCCGCCGCATCCTCGACCGCCTCTACGGCTACGAAGTCTCGCCGGTGTTGTGGAAGAAGGTCATGCCGCGCCTGTCCGCCGGCCGCGTCCAGTCCGTGGCTACCCGCGTGATTGTCGAGCGCGAACGCGAACGCATGGCGTTCATCTCTGCCGAATATTGGGACCTGGTCGCGGAGTTGGAGAAGGGCGAGACGTTCGACGCGAAGCTCGTCGCGCTCGACGGCAAACGCATCGCCCAGGGCCGCGACTTCGATGACCGGGGGCGGCTGAAGGGCGAGGCGGTGGTCGTCGATAAGCAAAAGGCGCACTCGCTTGCCGACGCACTGGGCACCGCACCCATGCACGTCACCGCAGTAGAGGAAAAGCCGTATTCGCGTAAACCCTACGCGCCGTTTATGACCTCCACGCTGCAGCAGGAAGCCGGACGCAAGCTGCACTTCACCTCCGCGCGCACCATGCGCATCGCGCAACGGCTGTACGAAAACGGCCACATCACCTACATGCGTACAGACTCCACCTCACTGTCCAAGCAGGGCCTCGACGCCGCACGCTCCGCCGCACGCGAGCTGTACGGCGCAAACTACGTCACCGACGCGCCGCGCACCTACGACCGCAAGGTGAAAAACTCGCAGGAAGCCCACGAAGCCATCCGCCCCGCCGGCGAACGCTTCGCCACCCCCGGGCAGCTGGCGGGCTCGCTGGACGCCGAGGAGTTCAAACTCTACGAACTCATCTGGGCGCGCACCGTCGCCTCCCAGATGCAAGACGCCCGCGGCACCTCCATGAAGGTCACCGTGCAAGGCGACGCCGCCGGCGAAGCGTGCGAGTTCGCCGCCACCGGCCGCACCGTCACCTTCCCCGGCTGGCTGCGCGCCTACTCCGACCGCCAAGCCAACGAAACCCGCCTGCCGCAACTGGCCAAGGGCGACGAGCTGGCCACCAATAAGGTCACGGCGGACGGCCACTCCACCAACCCGCCGGCGCGCTACACCGAAGCCTCGCTGGTGAAGAAGATGGAAGAGCTCGGCATCGGCCGCCCGTCCACCTACGCGTCGATTATCAAGACCATCCAGGACCGCGGCTACGTCTTCGTCCGCGGCAACGCGCTGGTGCCGTCGTGGGTCGCGTTCTCCGTGGTGGGCCTGTTGGAAAACAACTTCGACGCGCTCGTGGACTACGACTTCACCTCGTCGATGGAAGACGAGCTCGACGAAATCGCCCACGGCAACCAGGACCGCACCAAATGGCTGTCCGGCTTCTACTTCGGCGACGCCGACGCGCGCGAATCCATGGCGCAGGCACTCGCGCGCCGCGGCGGGCTCAAGCACATGATCGAGAACAACCTCGAATCCATCGACGCGCGCGCCGCGAACTCGCTGACACTTTTCGACGATGCCGAAGGCCGCCCCGTCGTCGTCCGCGTCGGACGCTACGGGCCCTACATCGAGCGCGTCATCGGCGAGAAGGACGGCGAGCCCGAGTACCAGCGCGCCAACCTGCCCGAATCCGCCACCCCGGACGAAATCACCCTGGAAATGGCGGAAAAGCTCTTCGCCACCCCGCAGTCCGGCCGCGAACTCGGCGTCAACCCCGCCAACGGCCGCACAGTGGTGGCGAAGGAGGGCCGTTTCGGCCCGTACGTCACGGAGCTCGTGCGTGACGACGAGCGCGCCACCGCCGAAGCCCGCGCCGAAGAAATCATCGCCGCGGAGCGCGCCGAGGAGGATAAGCAACGCGCCGAGGAAGGCAAACGCGCCAAGAACTGGGAGACCAAGACCGCGGCGGCGCAGAAGGAAAAGCGCATGGCGCAGCTCGTCGACGAGCAGCTCAAGCCCGCCACCGCGTCACTGTTTTCCACGATGGAGCCGTCCAGCGTCACCTTCGACGAAGCGATGCAGCTGCTGTCGCTGCCACGTGAAGTCGGCGAGGACCCGGCGGACGGCGAGATGATCACCGCGCAAAACGGCCGCTACGGCCCGTACCTGAAGAAGGGCAACGACTCCCGCTCGCTGGCCTCGGAGGACCAGATCTTCTCCATCACCCTGGATGAGGCCCGCCGCATCTACGCCGAGCCGAAACGACGCGGCCGCGCCGCCGCGAAGCCGCCGCTGAAGATGCTCGGCGACAACGACGTCTCCGGCAAGCCCATGACTATCAAGGACGGCCGCTTCGGCCCGTACGTCACCGACGGCGAAACCAACGCGTCACTGCAGCGCGGCGACACCCCAGAAACCATGACGGACCAGCGCGCCAACGAGCTGCTCTCCGCCCGCCGCGCCCGCGAAGCCGAAGGCGGCGGCAAGAAGGCCACCAAGAAGAAAGCGACCAAGAAAAAGACAACTAAGAAGGCCACGAAGCCGAAGCAAACCACGAAGCGCGTAGTCAAGGCCCGCAAGCGCTAAAACTTCGCAACGTATACCGCGGTGGCGTGCTAGCGCCACCGCGTTTTGCGTTCCTGTGGACAACCGTGTTGCGGCGTCAACAACCGGCGGGGGTTATCCACAGATTTCTGACGGGGTCTGGTGTTGAGGGTTGCGCTGGCTTAGCTTCTGGGCCATGAACTTCACCGACTTCGTTTCCGCAGGCGTAGCCGTGCTCGCCGACTTCGACCGCGACGTGGCCATGGCCGCCGGCCTATCCACGGGGCGGGTGCGCGACCTGGCGCGGGTGCACCACGCGTATTACGGGCCGACCCAGTTCACCCGCAAACAACGCGACGCACTCGAAGCCGCGCATGGTCTGCCTGTCGACCAGCTCATCCACATCGAGAAAAAGTTGCTCGCCGTCGCAGGCGCCGCAGAACGCTGGCGCATTAGGTTGGATTTGGTGCGCCACCGCGGCTCCTACAGAGCGTTGACCAAGCGCATCAAACGCCTGATCAAACAACCCGTCAAACCCGCCCCACCCTCGTGTAAGTTCAGCCGCTCGAAGGCGGGCATGCGCACCATGATCCTGACCTACAACGAGCGCGACCTCGCCGATCTTGAGCACTTGCTGCGACAACTCATCGACGCCGACGACCCGGCGGCCGCCCAAATGGCCCACACGCTTATCGGGATCCTGCGCGACGGCAAAGGCATACCGAAGGCGAACTTCCGGCCGATCATCCTGGTGCCGATCGCCGACTGGGCCCGCATCCAATCCGGCCACGCCGACGAAGTCACCCTGATTTGCACCGACGGCACCACCATGACCGGTGCCGAATACATGGAGCACGAATTCGGCGACATACTCGAAGTCGCCGCGTTCCACCCCCAAGAAGGACCCGTCAACCTCTACTACGCCGAACGCTGCGCCAACCCCAAACAAAAGACCATGTCGAAACTGCTCTGCCCGGCCTGTGCGTTTCCCGACTGCAAACACTCCGCCGAAACCACCCAAACCCACCACATCAACGCCTGGCGCTACGGGGGAATGACCAACATGGACAACCTCGCCGAACTCTGCCCCTTCCACAACGGGGTCAACGCGGATAACCGCAACGGCCCGTTCGGCTACATCGACAACCCCAACGCCCGCATCCACTGGGTCGCCCCCAACGGCACACGCGTCCCCATGACCACCCCGGGCGCGATGGAGCTGCTGTTCGGCTAACCAGCCCACACCGACAACCCGCCCCACAGGGCGGGCACATCGGCGTGCCCAAAACTAGGAACGGTCGGCCATGGTGGAGCGCACCGGGCGCGCCAGCTGCGTCATCTTGCCGCGGCCGCGCAGCTCCACGGACTTCATCAGCGTCCAGCGCTGCTGCTCCACTTCGTTGGCGGCGCGCAGGGTGGCGGCGTTGGTGAGCACCAGGCCCGGGGTTTCTTTTGCCATGTCGGTCAAACGGGCAGCGCCGTTGACGGCGTCGCCGATCACGGTGTACTCGAAGCGGTCCGAGCCGCCGATGTGGCCCGCCACCACGTGCCCGGACGCCACACCGATGCCGGCGCGCAGCTCTTGGCCGGCCAGATCCCGTTGGAGTTCGCGGGCGGCTTGGAGGGCGTGCGAGGCGGCGTCGTGAAGCGAAACGGGCGCCCCGAACACGGCCAAGGCCGCATCGCCCTGGAACTTATTGATCACGCCCTTGTTGCGGTGCACCACCTCGACGACCACGTCGAAGAAGTCGTTCAGCGCCGCGACAACCTCCTCCGGCGTGTGGTCCACGGCGTAGGTGGTGGAGCCGACGACGTCGATGAACAGCACCGCCACCTTGCGCTCTTCGCCGCCGAGCTCCGGGATCTCCTCTAGCGCCTTCTGCGCCACCTCGGCGCCGACGTACTGGCCGAAGATGTCGCGCACTCGCTGGCGGTCGCGAAGCCCCTTCATCATCTCGTTGAACCCGGCTTGCAGCACGCCGATCTCGGAGCCGTCGTAAATGTCAACCTGCGTGTTCTGCTCGCCGCGGCGCACGCGGTTAATCGCCCCCTGCAGCTCCTTGATCGGGTCAACCACGTTCATGATCACCAGCGCGGTGCCCACAAACCCGGTGGCCATCCCGGCGGTGATCAACGCGACAATCGCGGAGGTGAGCTCGCCGACGTTGCCCGTGAAGTAGCCGTGGCGCTGCGCCACCGTCAGCAACAAAACGCCCACCATCGGCACGGCGGAGGTGGTGAACCACGTCAGGTAGAGCTGCCATTTGATCGGCGGCTGCAGCGTGGAGTCCTCGAAGCGGCGCGCCAGCGCGGATGCGGCGATGGGGCGCACGAGGCGCTCGGCCTGCAGGTAGGTCAGCACGGCGGTGACGAAGGTGGTCAGTGCGGCGGTGGCGAGGACGACGGTGGCCAGGCGGACGTCGACACGCCAAGCCCCCACTGTGACGATCGCGGTGCCGATACCCCACACGCCCACCACGATGATGGTTTGCAGCACCGGCAGCCGCATGACCAGGTGGCGCACCATGTTCGGGTCGTGCCCGTCGGGGTGGCGCTGCCATTCCAACACGGGCCGGAACAGGTACAGCGTGACCACGATGCCCAGCACGACGGCGACGGCCGCGTAGATCACGCCGACGGCGCCGAGTTGCCCGCCGAGGCCGAGTTCGCGCACTTCCGGCATGGGGATGAGGTAGCGCACGAACAGCATGCAGCCGATGGCGGCGATGACGTTGGTTCCCAGCACGGTTGCGGCATACAGGGGCCAGGACGTGCCCCAGAGCCACCGCAGATCGCGCCAGAATCTTTCCATGGTGTATCACCTTAGCGCGCGGGTACTGTGATCATCCGTGACTACCCGTAGCGTCAGTGAGCGGCTTGCCGGTACGCCGGCGGTGCGCGAGACAATCATGTCGGCGGCCAAGGCTGCAAGGCTTGGCGACGGCTACGCCATGACCCACGCCTGGCTTTTTACAGGCCCTCCGGGGGCAGGCCGGTCGCAGGCTGCGTTGGCGTTCGCGGCGGCGTTGATGTGCACGGACCCGGAGGAGATCGGTTGCGGGCGCTGCGAGGCGTGCCGGTTGGCGCTGGCGGGCACGCACACGGATCTGCTGCACGTGGTGCCGCAGCGGGTGAACATCCCAGTGGATTACGTGCGCCGCACGATCGTGCCGCAAGCTGCCCGCCTGCCGACGGTCGCCGCTTGGCGCGTCATCGTCATCGAGAACGCGGACCGGTTGAACACGGATGCCGCCGACGCGCTGCTGAAGACCGTGGAGGAGCCGCCGGAGCACACCGTGATCATCATGTGCGCCCCGTCGGCGGACCCGCAGGACTTCTCGCAGACGCTGCGCTCGCGCTGCCGCCACCTGTACGTGCCGGCGCCGACGGAGGACGAGGTTGTGCGCATCCTCGTCGAGGAGGAGGGCGCGACCGAGCACGACGCGCGCCTCGCCGCGGCGGCGACCATGCGGCACGTGGGCCGGGCGCGGCTTCTGGTGCGCTCCGACAAGGTGCAGCAGCGCCGCTCCATGGCGATCAACCTGGCGGAGCTGGTGTTCCACGGCGCGCAGGCCTTCCAGGCCGTCGGTGCGCTGGTCAAAGCGGCGGAAACCGAGGCGGTGGAGGCTCACAAGGCCGACGACGAAGCCGAGCGCGCGAAGCTGGAAAACGCGCTCGGCATGGGCGCGAAAGGCAAAGGTGCGGGTAAGGCGTTGGGGGGCGTTGCGTCGTCGATAAAAGCGCTCGAAGAGGAGCAGAAGAAACGCGGCACCCGCCGCAAACGGGACATGTTCGACCTGGTCCTGGTGGACCTGGCGGGGGTGTACCGCGACGCCATGATCATCCAGTCCGGTGCGGGGCTTGCCCTGGTCCACCCGGACTACGAAGGCCTGGCGCGCGAGATCGCGGAGCGTACCACCCCCGAAGGCCTGGTGGAGTGCCAGGAGGCGATCGCGCAGTGCCGCGAGCGGCTGGCGCAGCAGGTGCAGCCGCCGGTGGCGTTTAACGGGATGCTCGGTCGGCTCCGGCTCGCCTGCAAAGTGTCCTGAGCTGCCGGTTTCTCAGTTCTTCCCGGCTGCACTACACTTTCGCGGTGGTGCATCTTGCATGCCCGGCCACCTTAGCTCAGTCGGTAGAGCATCTCACTCGTAATGAGAAGGTCGCGAGTTCGATTCTCGCAGGTGGCTCAATTTTTTTGCCCTAAACCGGGCAGGAACCGTGGCACGACCTTGCCCACGGCGTTGCGCGGCAGCTCGTCCACGAAGTGGACGTCGCGGGGGATAGAGTGGTCGGCCAGCCGGGTGCGCACCCAGTCGCGCACCGCGTCGGCGGTGATGTCGGCGCTGCGAACCACCCACACGGCGATGCGCTTGAACATCTGCTCGTCGTCGACGCCGTGCGCGTACACCTCGCCGACACCCGGCATGTCCTCGAGCACCTCCACCACGGACTGCGGGTGGACGTTTTCGCCACCGACGATGATCATGTCGTCGTTGCGGGACTGCACGTGCAGGTACCCGTCGGCGTCGAAGTAGCCGAGGTCGCCCATTTCCACCAGCCCGTTGATTTCCACCATTTCGGTCGCGGGGTTGGTGTAGCTGCGCAGCGCCGTTTCGTTGTGCAGGAAGATGCGTCCGGTTTGGCCGGTTGCGACTTCGCGCCCTTGGTCGTCGTAAAGCTTGAGCACCGTGCCGGGCGGGACTTTGCCCACGGTGGTGGGGTCGGCCTGCATCTGCTCGGGCGAGGCGGCCGCGGCGAGGGCGAGTTCGGTGGAGCCGTAGATGTTGGCCAGGATCGGGCCGAAGCGCTCGGTGGTGCGGCGCAGAAGCGTCGGGGTGACGGCGTTGCCGGCGGAGGCGAGGTAGCGCAGCGAGGACGTGTCGTAGTTTTCTTCCAGGTCCAGCATCTGTTTGAAGAAGATGGGCGAGGAGATCAGCCCGTCGCAGCGGTAGCGCTCGATGTCGCGGAAGCAGGCTTCCGGGTCGAAGATGCGGCGGGTGACGATGGTGGAGCGCGTCGCCAGTGCGACTTGCAGTGCGGACCAGCCCCAGGTGTGGAAGATCGAGGCGGTCAGTTGCACGGTGTCGCCCGCGCGCCAGGGGATGGCTTCGAGGTAGCCGGCGACCACGAATGGCATGCGCGGTTCGGGCCGCACGATGCCTTTGGGGATGCCGGTGGTGCCGGAGCTCATCAGCACGAGGTTGCCGTGTTTGGGCCAGCGGGGCAGTTGCCTATCGACGTCCCTCCGGACCACCTGCCCAATCGAAAGCCCCGCGCCGCCGTCCTCGTGGGCGCGGACGATGGTGATGCCGTTGGTGTTGGCTGGGAGGCGGTCGGCGAACTCGTCGTCGATGAACAGGACGTTGATGTCGTTCTCGGCGAAGACGCCGGCGAGCTGCTCGGGCGAGGAGCCGATATTGAGCAGGAAGATGTGCGCCCCGGCGTAGCCTTTGGCGGCCAGCGGCAGGATGATGCCGCGGCCGTTGCGGGCCATCACGCCAATGCGCAGCTCGTCTAGGCCGCGTTCTTCCTGCAGGCTCAGCAGCCATTTGGCCAGGGTGCGTGAGTCGTCGCGGAGTTGGCGGTAGGTGATCACGCCGGTGTCGTCGATGAGTGCGACGCGGTCCGGTGTGGCGGCGGCGCCCTGTTCGACTTCGCGGGCGGTGGTGAACCAGTAGCGCGCGAGGTTGGGGGCGAGCGCGAGGGCTGCGCGGGGGCCGCCTTCGGCGCTGACGATGCCAGCGCGTGTAACGGCGGGCACGAAGCGGGCGAAAGACTTCAGTAGGAACAGCGGACGGTGGGTGGGTCGCATGTGGATAATGTAGCCTACTGTTACGCAAGTTTCCCCTGTGAAAGGATTTCGCCGTGTCCCTCACCCGCCGCATCGCCGCAGCCTTCGTCGCGGCGGCCGCGCTTCTCGCCCCGCTCACCCCGGCAGCGCAGGCGCAGGAGCGCAACATGGTCATCTTCGGTGACTCTGTTATTTCCGACCCGAACATGGGTCAGTGGGCCGCCGGCAAGTTGGGGCTCGACCCGCGAGGCCCGTCCGACATCACCACCTGGTGCCCGACGTCGCCGACGAGCTGGGGCAAGCGCTCCGCCGCGAAGCTGGGCTTGCCGGTTGCCGACTACTCCTGCACCGGCACCGTCTCCATTCAGAAGGGCCCGCAGTTCGCCTCCGGGGTCACCCGCGCGATCAACGACCGCGGTCTGTCGCCGGCCACCGCACGCGTGATCATCACCACCGGGTTCAACGACACGTACCACAACGACGGCCGCGACCGCGCCGCCTTCCGCCGCGACTGGGTGGCCGCCATGGCCCCACAGATCCACCGCATCCGCGCCGCCGCCCCGAATGCCCGCATCCAGATCGTGGGCTACCCCAAGATCACCGCCGGCGACCGAGTGTGCCTGTTCCACGTCGCGCCGAACGTCTCCGACGCCACCCGGTTCGCGCAGGTGCAGGAGTGGGAAGGCTCGATCCAGTGGGCGCAGGTGGACCTCGCGCGAGCTACCGGTGTGGAGTTTTTGGACCTCAAGCCCTCTACCTGGCACAACAACATGTGCGCCCCTGACAGCCAGCGCATGTGGGCCGGCCTGGTGGACTTCTACGGCGGTCCGGGTAACCTGCCCATCCACGTCAACCAGCGCGGCCACGAGCACGTGGCAAACGTCATCGCCCGCTCCTAGTCTGGGGAGGCATGACACAGACTGTTCAAGGAGTAATCGCCCGCGAGAAGGGCGCCCCGGTCGAGGTCGTGGACATCGTGATCCCCGATCCCGGCCCCAACGACGTGGTGGTGAAGGTCCAGGCCACCGGCGTGTGCCACACGGACCTGGCCTACCGCGACGGCGACATCGAGGACGCCTACCCGTTCCTGCTCGGCCATGAGACGGCCGGCGTCGTGGACCAGGTCGGCGAGGACGTCACCCACGTCGAAGAAGGCGATTTCGTGGTGCTGAACTGGCGCGCGGTGTGCGGCGAGTGCCGCGCCTGCCGCAAGGGCGACACGAAGAACTGCTTCAACACCCATAACGCCTCGCAAAGCATGACGCTTGACGACGGCACTCCGCTCACCCCCGCACTCGGCATCGGCTCCTTTGCAGAGAAGACCCTCGTGCACGAAAAGCAGTGCACGAAGGTCGACCCGGAGGCCGACCCGGCCGCGGCGGGCCTGCTCGGCTGCGGCATCATGGCCGGCCTGGGCGCCGCTGTGAACACCGGTGACGTGCAGCGCGGCGAGTCTGTGGTCGTGTTCGGCCTCGGCGGGGTCGGCTTGGCGGCTGTTGCCGGTGCCGCGTTGGCGGGGGCGACGACGGTGGTGGCTGTAGACGTCGATAAGCGAAAGTGCGACGCTGCTGCCACGTTTGGCGCCACCAACGCCATCTGCGCCAAGGACATGAGCGAGGACGAGGTGATCGAGGCTGTCCGCGAACTCACCGGCGGCTTCGGCGCCGACGTGGCCATCGACGCCGTGGGCATCCAGCCCACCTGGCGCCAGGCGTTCTACTCGCGCGACTTCGCCGGCCGCATGGTCATGGTCGGCGTGCCCAACCAGACCGACCACGTGGACATCCCCGCGATTGATCTCTACGCCCGCGGGGGCTCCATCAAGCCGGCCTGGTACGGCGACTGCCTGCCGGAGCGCGACTTCCCCGCGTACGTGGAGCTGTACAAGCAGGGACGCTTCCCGCTGGGCGAATTCGTCTCCGAGCGCATCGGCGTCGGCGACATCGAGGAATCCTTCGAAAAAATGAAGCGCGGAGACGTGCTGCGAAGCGTGGTGGAGTTCTAAATGCGCATCGACAACGTAGTCACATCAGGCCTGTTCAAGCTCGACGGCGGCGAGTGGGAGGTGGACAACAACGTCTGGATCGTCGGCGACGACTCCGAGGTCTACATCATCGACGCCGCCCACAACGCCGAAGCCATCGCCGAGGCGGTGGGCAACAGGCGCGTGAAGGGCATTTTGGCCACCCACGGCCACTCCGACCACATCGACGCCGCGCCTGAGCTGTCGCGGCTTGTGGACGCCCCGGTGTACCTGCACCCCACCGACGGCTTCCTCTGGCAGCGCCAGAACCCGGGCGCGCACTACCGCCAGCTCCTCGACGGCGCCACGTTCCAAATCGCCGGCACCGACCTGCGCGTGATGTCCACCCCGGGCCACTCGCCGGGCTCCGTGGTCATCTACGCCGAGGAAGCCGGCGAGCTGTTCTCCGGCGACACCCTGTTCCAGGGCGGGCCGGGCGCGACAGGCAGGTCGTTCTCCTCGTTCGACACCATCATCCACTCCCTGCAGAAGTCCGTCTTGGACCTGCCGGCGGAGACGGTTGTGCGCACCGGCCACGGCGACCACACCACCATCGGCGACGAGGCGCCGCACCTGGAGGAGTGGATCCGCCGCGGCTTCTAGCGCTGCTCCTGTTCCGGCGCCTGCGCGTTCTGCAGCGCGACGGCGCGGGCTAGGCGGGCGTAGCGCAACTCCTGCTCGCGGAAGCGCGTCCACGTGGAGATGGTGACGAAGAAAAACGCCACCACCAGCACGTACAGCATCAAATCGGTGCCACGGGCGACACCCAGCCAGTTCGCCACGACGGTGACATCGTCGGGGCGAGCGATCGCCCACACCGCGGCCACCATCATGAGGGCGAAGCCGATTTTTACCCAGGCTTTGGCGTTAGCTTTGCGTCGATTAGCAAAGAAGTACCAGGCCAACGCTACAACCGCGAGCAGCAACAACGCCTGGATCATGGCAGCCTCCTTGCAACGAGACCATCCGCGAGGATGTTCACGCCGTTGATTAGCGACTGGCCCTTCGACATCGAGTACTCCGTGTAGAGGATGTCCACCGGCTCCTCGTCCACGCGCCAGCCGTGCTTGTCAATCATGGACACGATCTCCGAGGCGTGCGACATCCCGTTCATGCGGATGTTCATCTCATCGGCCACCTTGCGGTTGAACGCGCGCAGCCCGTTGTGGGCATCCGTGAGCCCGAGCTTCTTCGTGCGCGGCGACAGCATCACCACCGTCTTTAGCACCGCGCGCTTGATCCACGGCACCTGCGAGTTCTCCTGACCGGCAAAGCGGGTGCCGACGATGATGTCCAACGGCTCAGTGCGCAGCCGCTCAATCATCCGCACGACGTCTTTGACCTGGTGCTGGCCGTCCGCGTCGAAGGTGACGAAGAACTCGGCGCCCGGCTGCTTGCGGGCGTACTCCACGCCGGTCTGGATCGCCGCGCCCTGGCCCAGGTTGACCGGGTGATCCACCAGGTGGGCGCCTGCGGCGCGGATCTGCGCGGCCGAGTTGTCGGCGGAGCCGTCGTTGACGCCCACGATGTTGGGGAACGTCTCGCGCGCGTGCGTGAGCACGTCGAAGATGACCGTGCCCTCGTTGTAGCAAGGCACGATCAGCCAAGTGTCTGAAAATCCGCTCATGTCGGAAGTTAGGTTACTCCCCGCGGTGGAACAAAGCGGCGTACACGCGCCGGAGCAAACCTGTGGGTAGCGCGCGGTAGGCGGTGCGCGCCGCCAGGTTGAACACGGCCCGCGGGCGCGAAACAAGCCCGTAAGCGACCAGGTTGCGCTGCATCTGCGCCTCTGCGGCGAGCATCTCGCGGCCGGTGCGGCGGGCGAACTGCGCGTCGGTGACTTGGAAGTCCGTCAGCGCCTCGGGCAGGTTGCGCACTTGCCAGCCGCCGGCGATCAGGCGTGCGTAGAGGTCGTAGTCCTCCATGAAGTGCACGTCCTTGTACCCGCCGACCTGCGTGACCGCTTTCGTGCGCAGCATCACCGACGGGTTGTTTACCGGCGAGTTCATCTTCGCGTAGGCGTGCGGGTTTTCCGGCAGGGCGCGCACCTTGCCGGTGTCGCCTGGGGTGTGCGTGAACTCTTCGACGGCGCTGCCCAGCGCGCCGACCTCCGGGTGCGCCTCCAGGTACTCCAGCTGCCGGGCGAAGCGTTCCGGTTTTGCGGCGTCGTCGGAGTCCAGCCGCGCGGTGTAGTCGGAATCGATCGTGGCTAGGCCTGCTTGCGACGCCGGGCCCGCGCCCACATTCTCCGGCAGCCAAATCACTCGGGCATTTTGCCTCTCGACGACCTCCCGGACCCCCTCGCCCACCGGCCCATCCGCCACAATGACCAGTTCATCCGCCGGCCGCGTCTGCGCCTGCAGGGAGTCGAGGGCGCGGACCAGGTCGTGTTCGTCGGTGCCGTGGTAGACGGTCACCAGTGCGGTAATCCTCGCCATTGTCTAGTCCCTTGCTGCGTCGATGAGGTAGCGGCCGTAGCCGGATTTCAACACCTGCTCGCCCAGGGCCTCCAGCTGCGTGGCGTCGATGAAGCCCTCCCGGTAGGCCGCCACCTCCGGCGAGCCGATGACGGTGCCGGTGCGCTTCTGCAGCACCTCGACGTACGCGCTGGCCTCGCTCATCGAGTCGATGGTGCCGGTGTCCAGCCACACGTCCCCGCGGTGCAGGCGGTGCACCTTCAGGTCGCCGCGGCTCAGGTAGGCCTCGTTGACCGAGGTGATCTCCAACTCGCCGCGCGCCGACGGTGTGATGGATTTGGCGATGTCCACAACATCGTTGTCGTAGAAGTACAGCCCCACCACGGCGAAGTTGGACTTCGGCTCGTCGGGTTTTTCCTCGATGGACAGCGCGGTACCAGAAGCGTCGAACTCGACCACGCCATAGCGCTGCGGGTCCGAGACCTCGTAGGCGAAGATCGCCCCGCCGTCGATGTCGCGCACGCGCCCGAGCGCCTCCGAGATGCCGTTGCCGTCGAAGATGTTGTCGCCGAGCACGAGCGCCACCGAGTCGTCGCCGATGAACTCTTCGCCGATCAAAAACGCCTGCGCCAGTCCCTCAGGGCGGGGTTGTTCGGCGTAGTGGAGCATGATGCCGAGACGTGAGCCGTCGCCAAGCAATCGCTCGAAGTTCGGCCGATCTTCTGGGGTGGTGATGATCAAGATCTCGCGAATACCCGCGCTGATCAGGGTGGATAGCGGGTAGTAGATCATCGGCTTGTCGTAGATGGGCATGAGCTGCTTCGAGATGCCCTGGGTGATCGGGTACAGACGTGTGCCCGAGCCGCCAGCGAGGATGATGCCCTTCATGAGTGGGAAGTCTAGTTGGAGCTTCCGAAACCAGGGAGCGCACCTTCTTCCCACCTACTTAACACCCAACTTCACACAGTGTTAAGTAGGTGGGAAGTTGGGTGTCATGTTGCTATCGAGTCCTCCGATAGCGCTGCCGTGGACTCCTTAGGGGCTCTGTCACCTCCGCGACTCCTTCAGCCAGTAGTTGATTCAGACTCTTTTGAACCGCGGTACGGCTGAGCCCGGTAGCTTCTTTCAGCTCTGTCGTCGACCAGGAGGTCCGCTCCTGAAGCAGGCGAGAGACCTTCTCGTAGGCGGTTTCATGAGTTTCTGTAGAAGCAACCTTTCGCTTGTGAAACGTCACTGTGAAGTGCGTTAACGTGTTGCTGAACTCGGGAGGTGGCATGAGTGCGCTTGCAGTTGCGGACCGCATGACTGCGATTCCCGTTCCACGGTTTTCGGCCACGGTGCCGCCGTTGGAGAAGCTCAAATCCTCCAGAAACGTAGAGAGTAACTGGTTGCGGGATGTGGAAACACCCGGCTGGCCGAGATTATCCGCCGTTACTCCGCCAAACAGCCCTCCGGGGTTGGAGATCTGGAGTCTGTCCACATACATATCGATCTGGACGGGGGTTCCCAGCGCGGTGGGAGAGTAGTCTCGGTGCATGAGAGCGTTGACCAGCGCTTCTCGTATGGCCACTGGTGGGTAGTCAGGCACGTCCTTCCGGAACACCCCTTCGATCAGGCCCGCAGTGCGCATGTTTTTCTCCACAAGGCGCACACCTTCCTCGACCATTTCGGGGATGGGGCCAGTAATTCGTGCGCTGTCGAGCAGCCGGAATCCTTCAGTTACGTCTCCCTTTCCGGTCCCCGGGTAAAGGGCGAATGTGACCGCGAGCCGAGGGTAGAACTGTTGTGGATAGTCGCCCATTGTGAGAAGAGACGCCAGGGTGGGGCTGTCCTCGCGCAAGACCTGGAGTCGGCGCAAAGCAGTAGGCATACCGTCCGCAAACGTTTTCTCTCGGGCGGCCTGTTGCTTCTCGGTGTAGTGCGAAAGTGTCTTTTCGTCGAGATCTTCGAGCGACGCATCGGGCACAGGTTCGCGGTCCCAGGACGGTTGGCCCTTGTTCTCTACGATTCGGTCTACCTCATAGGGCGTGAGCCTGCGTTCACTGTCGCCCGCCCGAATGTAGCTGCCTTTGTATAGTCCGCGTTCAGTGACATAGCAGGGCTTGTCTTGCGGCTCCATTTCGGGAACTTCCGCAACAAGCACTTGTCCGGACTCCAATGGCACGATTGAGATTTCTGGACGGACTGGGGGAGAGAGCTGATCGCAGAAACTGGTCAACGCGTCTCGGGCAGTTTTCGGGTTGAAATCTTGCACGACTGTGAAACCATCGATTTCGCTCACACCGGCAATTAGGATGCCGCCGCCACGGTTTGAGAATGCGCTCAAAGTTTCCAGCACGGCTCTTCCGACCCCGGTTTTCGCCTCAATGCTGGAGCTTTCGGCACCAACAGTGCGAAGTTGGTTGATCATCTCCGCGAGCTCGTGTTCCAACATAACACTCAACTTAACACCCAACTTCCCACAGTGTTAAGTAGGTGGGAAGTCGGGTGTTATGTAGCCCCGGCACCAGCTACCGCAGCGCAACGTAGAGCGCCAGCGCCGCCCGCCAGTTCGTCGGGTTGAAGCCTGCGGCTGTGATCTTGTCCAGCGCCAGGGTGGATTCGCGCGGGCGCGGCGCCTCCACGCCGAATTCGGCGCCGTACTGCTCGGTGGTCACGGGGTGGACGTCCGCGGGGTCGCCGCCGACGGCCACAAACACCGCCATGGCGATCTCGTCGCGTGTGGCGGCGTCGCCGTCGGAGGTGATGTTGTACACGCCGTACTCGGCGCCGGTGGAAAGCAGGTGTGCGATGCCTTTCGCCAGGTCTTCGGCCCAGGTGGGGCGGCCACGCTGGTCGCACACGACCTTCGGCGCCGCACCTTTCGCTGCCAGGTCGGCCATGACGGACATGAAGTTGCGGCCGTCGCCGAACACCCAGCTCGTGCGCACCACGTAGTGCTTCCGCGCCACCTGCGCCGCGGTGTCGCCGGCGGCCTTGGACGCGCCGTACGCGCTCAGCGGCGACGGCACCTCAGCCTCGTCGTGCACCTCGATGCTGCCGTCGAAGATGTAGTCGGAGGAGACATGAACGAGTGTGAGGTCGTGCTCATTGCTTATCGACGCAAGCTCCGCCGGCGCCGCCGCATTCACCGCCCATGCCCCGGCCCGGTCGTCCTCCGCGCCGTTGACGTCGTTGTAGGCGGCGCAGTTCACGATGCCCCAGTAGTCGGCCCAATCCAGTTCGGGCGGGTTAGTGATGTCGAACTCGTCGTGGCCCACGAAGTGGGCTTCGGTATCGGTCCAGATCTGGCGCAGCGCGCGCCCCAACTGGCCGTTGGCGCCGGTGACGAGGATGCGGCGTGGGGGAAGCGGAGTGGCGTCGACAAGCATTGGGTGCTCGAGGTCTTTGGCGGACAGCTCGGTGGGCTCGAGCGGCCAGTCGATTTCTTTGTAGGAGCAGAACGCGCCGCCGGGGGAGTAGCGCTGATTGACCAGGTAGATGTAGGTGGTGTCGTCCTCGAGCGCCTGGAAGCCGTTGGCCACACCGCGGGGGACGTACACGGCGGTGTCCGGGCCGATCTCGCAGGTGAACTTCTCGCCGTACGTGGCGGAGCCTCCGCGCATGTCCACCCACGCGCCGAACACGCGGCCGGTGGCCACGGAGACCCACTTGTCCCACGGCTCGGCGTGCATGCCGCGGGTCGCGCCGCGCCGGGCGTTGAAGCTGACGTTGTGCTGCTTCGGGGTGAGTTTCTGTCCGGACCAGTTCTCTTTGAACCAGCCGCGGTTGTCCTCGTGGACGGTGAGCCGGTGGACCTCGAGGCCGTCGATGGTGGTGGTTTCAGGCACTGCGACGGTTCACCCGAGCTTGAAAGTGCGCTGTGTGAAAGGCTTCTCGGATGCTTCGGCAATCCGTTTTGCAAACTCGGCGTTGGCCTGGCGCTTAGCCTGGCGGTTCACACGCCGAGCCTCCACGACGTCATCTTCAAGCCGCAATCCCTTGGGGAAGTAGTTGGTTGTCATTTTGAGCTCCTCTGATACGTGCGTCAGTGCCGCTCGGCGGCACCGCGAAACGCTGCTAGCAAGCTTGCGACAAGCAGCAAGCTTTCTTCATCCTGCGAGGTGAATTCTGCATCAGTCCGTGTATCCACGGTGAGTAATCCATACGCAACGTTACCATCGCCACCGGACACCGAAGCCGACACAAAACTGCGGTAAAGCCGATCGGAGAGGTTATTTATCGCAACCGTTTCTTTCGGCGATTTCACGAGCACCATCATTTCGGTGAATCTCGTTTGCCCTCCTTTGTGCGTTTTCGGCGGGTCTATCTGGCAGCCAAAATGCGCTCGGGGTGTAAGCATCTCGGTTCCTTGTGCGTCGAGGCCGTACTCGAAATAGATCACTCTTGGTTTCAGCGGACCGAAAACTTCCTCTCCGAGCGCTCGCACAAGATCTTCCAAAACGGCGTTGTACCGTTCGAAGCGTTCCTCTTGAGAAAGCACGTCCGATACCGGAACCGACGGGATGTATGAAGCGGCAAGCTGCGTAGCAGCAAGTGCTCGCCTGCTTCGAAGTTCATCGTCCTCGGTGCGGAGCCGCTGCAGCAAGCTGCGGATGGTCAGTGGCACGGTGCCAACTGGAACGAGTGCTACCCCCAGCCAGAAAGTTCCCACCGTGAGTAGCCCCGGCATCGGGTGCGTGGCCGTGGCAGCGGACAGGAGTATTCCTCCTACCAGCGGAAAAATCCACGGACCGACGGTGACAAAAAACTCCCAGATGAGTATGCGTGCACGTCGCATATGATCCCCTCCCCATTTCTGGGGAACAGGATATCACTGCCCTCTTTCGGCGTATCCGCGCTCGATGCCTTCCTTGTCGGCTTCCCACCACCAGCGGTTGTCGGTGTACCAGGCGATGGTCTGTTCCAGCCCGCTGCGTAGGTCCGTGTGCCGCGGTGCCCAGCGGAGGTCGCGGCGCAGCTTGGTGGTGTCCATGGTGTAGCGCTGGTCGTGGCCGGGGCGGTCGGCGACGTGCTCAAAGGTGCCGCCCATGAGCTCGCAGATGGTCTCGATGACCTGCTTGTTCGTGACGTGGGCGTCGCCAGGCGAGCTTGCACCGATGTTGTAGGTCTCGCCGATGCGCCCGCGCTCCAAGATGGCGAGCACGGCGTCGTTGTGGTCGTCCACGTGGATCCAGTCGCGCACCTGCGCGCCAGTGCCGTAGAGCTTCGCGGGCTGGCCGGTGAGGATGTTGGTGATCTGTCGGGGGATGAACTTCTCTATGTGCTGGTAGGGACCGTAGTTGTTGGAGCAGTTCGAGATCGTCGCGCGCACCCCGAACGAGCGCACCCAGGCCCGCACCAGGTGGTCGGAGCCCGCCTTCGTCGCCGAGTAGGGCGAGGAGGGGTTGTACGGCGTGGTCTCGGTGAACGCGTCCGTGCCGCCGAGTTCGAGGTCGCCGAACACTTCGTCGGTGGAGACGTGGTGCAGGCGTTTGTCGAACTTCCGCACCGCCTCCAGCAGCGCAAACGTGCCGACAAGGTTGCTGTGCACGAACGCGGACGGGTCCCGCAGCGAGTTGTCGTTGTGGGATTCGGCTGCGAAGTGGATGACGGTGTCGGTGGCGGCCACGAGCTCGTCGATAAGCGATTGCTCGCAGATGTCCCCCTCGACGAACTCGATGCCCTCGGGCAGGTTCGCGCGGTTGCCTGCGTAGGTGAGCTTGTCCACGACGGTGACGCGAAAGCTTTGCGACGCCTGCCGGACAAAATTCGCCCCAATAAAACCCGCACCGCCAGTGACCAGCAAACGTTCCATGGCCAGCTACCTTACAAGGCCCGCCAGGTGCACGAGCGCGCCGACGATCGGCCCGGCGAATAGCGCCACCACCACGGTTGTGGCCACGCCCCACGGTGCGGCAAAGAGCACGGCGAACGCGGTGGCGGTGGCGGCGAGCCAGCCGGCGACGTAGAACGCGTGCTTTTCCAGCGCGAGCACCGCCACGCCGGTGATCATGAGCATGCCCATGAACGCGGAGGCGAAGGTGAGCAGGCCGAGCGTGAGGCCGCCCACGAACAGTTCCGGTTTGTACGCCACCCGGAGGATCCACGGGCCGATGAGCCAGGCCGCCGCGAAACCGACGAGGCCGACGCCCAGGATCGCGCCGACGGGTGCGGCAAGCGCCTTGTAGACGGTGTCGCGGCGCTCCACGAAGCGCACCACCAGCGCCGACTGGAAACGCTGCAGCGGCACCAACACCGGGGCGCGGGTGAGCATGACGGCGTTATTGATCGCGGCGACGGCGGTGCCCGCGGGAAGCGCGGCCGAGGCGGCGGTGGGGAAGCCCGTGATCAGCGCGGCCGACGCCCCAGAGGCCACCATGGCGGAACCGACGCGGCGCACGAACACCCGCCGGTCCACGTCCAGCTGCACGCGCACCGGGGCCAGCGCCAGGACCACCGCCCAGCTCAACGCGCCGATGACCGTGATGGCCAAAAACTCCACCAGCCCGCCGCCGAGCGCCCACACCACCACCGCAAGCACGAGGCGCACGCCGGAGTCCAGGGCGACCAGCGCGGCGTAGCGGTTCCACAGCCCGGAGCCGCTCAAGATGCCGGAGAGCACTGCCTGGAAGGCGTAGCTGAGCAGGCCGAATGCCAACAACCCCGTGGCAGTGCCCGGGTGGGTGGGCACGATGCGGCCCATGGCGACAAGCCCGGCCAGCAGCACCACTGCCGCGACAACAGCGCCGACCGCAGCGCCGAGCTTCCACGGGTTGGCGGTGCCGCGCACATCCGTCTCGCGCGAGGCGGCCACGGCGCGGGTGGTTTCCTGCGTGATGCCGTCGATGAGCCCGGTGCAGGCGAAAAACAGGCCCCAGTAGGCCAAAAAGGAGTTGTAGCCGTGCTCGGCGTCCAGCGCCCAGCTGGCGATCCACATGACCACAAAGCCGCTGGCCGCGGCGAAGATGGTGGCCAGGGAGAGGTTTTTCACGGGCACTCCGGAAGCTCGGGGTGCTGGATCCACGCGTCCAGGATCGGGGAGATGTCCGCGCCCTGGCGCTTAAACGCGTTGACCAGGTCGAACGTCTCTACGATGCCGTGGGCGTTGGTGGCTACGTAGTCGCGCACTGCGTTGAAGAAGACAGTGTCGCCGAAGGCGCGGCGTAGCGCGTGCAGCGTGATGGCGCCGCGCTTGTACACGCGATCGTCGAACATGTTGCGCGGGCCCGGGTCAGCCAGGGTGAACCGCATGGGCGTGATGTTGTCGTAGTGGGTGCGCACGGAGACGTCGATAGGCATCTGCCCCGAAAAGTCCGCCCACAGCCACTCGGCGTAGCAGGCGAAACCCTCGTTGAGCCAGATGTCCTCCCACTGCGCGATGCCGAGTGAGTTGCCGAACCACTGGTGCGCGAGCTCGTGTGCGATCAAACGCTCGTTGCCTCGCAGGTGGTTTTCGCCGAAGATGGACAGCCCCTGGGCCTCGAGCGGGATATCCAGCTCCTCTTCGTGCACGACCACCTGGTAGTTCTCAAACGGGTAGGGGCCGAAGACGGTTTCGAAGTAGTCCAGCATGGCCTGCTGCTTGTCCAAGTCGCCCACCTGGGTCGCCGGCGGCAGCCACGCCACCGTGTTGCGCCCCAGCTCCACGCGGTGGAACTGGCCCACCTGCACCGTGGCCAGGTAGGTGGCCATCGGGCGGGCGGTGGTGTTGGTCACCGCCACGTACCCGCGGTCGGCGCGCACGTTGAAGGTGTAGGTGGCTTTCTCGTCCGGGGTGTCGTCGCAGGGGAACCAGGACGGCGCGCCGTTGGGCTGGTTGGCGGTCAGCGCGCCGTTTTCCAGCTCCTCCCAGCCCAGCATGCCCCAGGCGGTGCGGCGGGGGCGCGGTGAGCCGGCGTAGCGGATGGTCAGCTGCAGCTCCGTGTCCACCGGGATGAACTGGTCGAAGGTGATGCGCAGCTTGCCGCCGTGGTGGCGGTAGCGCTTGATGCCGAAGCCGCCAGTCGCCTCCACGCGGCGCGCGGTCAGGCCCTGGGTGAGGTCGAGGGTGAGGTGGTTCAGCTCGCGCCAGGTGCTCAGCGTCAGGGTCGCAGTTGCTTCGAGACGGTTCGGGGCAACCTTGTAGTCAAAATCCAGGTCGTAGTGCGTGACGTGGAACCCCAGGTTGAACTCCACGCCGGTGTAGCCGTCGCGGGTGCCGGGGATGGGTGTGGAGCGAAGCCTCAGGTTTCTCATCGCCGGGAAGTCTACGCCAGGGGTTTTCCGATCTTGTCGTCGATCCACTGGTAGATCAACGCCTCCACTCGCGACACCTGTGCGTTATCCGCGGCACCCGCGTGACCGCCTGCGGTGTTTTCGAAGTAGTCCACGGGCTGGCCCGCCCGCCACAGCGCGAGGGCGAAGGTGCGGGCGTGGGCGGGGTGGACCCGGTCGTCGCGGGTGGAGGTGGTCACCAGCGCCGGGGGATAGGCCACCTCGCCGCGTGGGCGGACGTTGTGCAGCGGCGACCAGGTTGCAATCGCTGCGCGCTCATCGACGTTGTCCGGGTCGCCGTACTCCGCCATCCAGGACGCGCCGGCGGACAGGGTGTGGTAGCGCAGCATGTCCGTCAGCGGCACCTGGATCACGGCCGCGCCGAAGCACTCCGGGTACTGCACTAGCGCGCCGGAGGTGAGCAGCCCGCCGTTGGAGCCGCCGCGGATGGCAATCTGCGCAGGTGTGGTGTAGCCGCGGGCGACGACGTCCTCGAGTACCGCCTTGTGGTCCTCCCACACCTTGTGGCGGTTGGTCTTGACCACCTGCGAGTGCCACTCGGGCCCGAACTCGCCACCGCCGCGCAGGTTGGGCTGGACGTAGAAGTTGCCCTGCTCCAACCACGCGATGCCGCGCACGTTGGAAAACGCGGGGGTGAGCGAGACCTCGAAGCCGCCGTAGCCGCCCACCAGCGTCGGACGGGCGCCAAGGGAGAAATCGCCGGTGATGAAGTACGGCAGGCGCGTGCCGTCGGCGGAGGTCACCCAGTGCTGACGCGTTTCTAGCCCGGTGGTGTCGAAGTGGGCAGGCGCGCGCTTGGTCTCGGCGAGTGCACCAGAGGCGTCGCCGCGCAGCAGCGTCGTCGGCGTGGTGAAGGAGGAGGCGGCGACCCAGAACTCGTCGCCGGCCAGCGGGCTCGCGGACACCACGTGGGCGCTCGCGGCCTCGGGCAGCGCGAGTTCGGTGCGCTCCCAGGTGCCCAGCGCGATGCGCGAGATGCTGGTGGCCACGTCCACCAGGCAGGTGACAAGCAGCGCGTTTTCGGTGAACACGATCGCTTCGACGGTTGCGTCCTGCTCCAGCACGGTGAACTCGCGGTCGCCCTGCTGGAAGGCCTCGAGCTCGATCACGCCGAGCGCACCCGCGGGCACGCCCGCGAACTCGGTGCGCGGTTGGATGAACAGCCATTGGCGGTGGGGGATGGCGTCGCAATCGTCCGGCACATCCAAAAACTCGCCGTCGACCCACGTGCGCGAGGTGTAAAAATCGAGCGCCCGCGTGACGACGGTCCTCCGGTCCACCACGTCATAGCCCGACCACACGCCAACGTCGGCAGGCTCGCCCGTGAAGATGACAGTCCTGCCGCCGCCGCGCGTCCAGCGCGCCACCTGCATGGGGTAGCCGGAGTTGGTCACCGTGCCCGGGCCTTCGTCGGTGCCCACTAGGATGGTGTCGCGGTCCACCCAGCTGACGGAGGTTTTCGCCTCCTCGATGCTGAAGCCGCCGTCGGCCGTGTCGACGAAAGTGCGCTTTGCAATGTCGAATTCGCGCACCACCACCGCGTCCGCCCCGCCTCGCGACAGGCGGATCAGCGCCCGGTCCCAGCTCAGCGGCAGCACGGTGGTGCCCTTGTACACCCAGTCCTCGCCTTCTTCTTCGGCGAGGGCGTCGACGTCGAGGAGGACCTCCCAGTCGGGTTGTTCCCCGCCGACGTACGAGGAAAGTGTCACCCGCCGCCACAGTCCGCGCTGGTGCTCGCCGTCGCGCCAGAAGTTGTACAGGTACTCGCCGCGCCGGGTGACAAACGGGATCCGGTCGTCCGAATCCAAGGCGGCGCGGATCCGCTCGCGCAGCGCGGAGGAATCGAGCCGCGCTTCTGTCGCGTCGGACCACTCCCGGGCCCAGTCGAGGGCGGGGGTGCCCGTCAGGTCGTCGAGAAGCTTGGGCTCGATGTCGCGCACGCTAGACCCCCAGAGCAGGCTTGATGGTGGTGTGCCAGGCGCGGTCCATGTCCTCGGTCCAGTACGGCCAGGAGTGGGTGCCCACGTTGCGCAGCTCGAAGTGCGCCGGGATGCCCAGCCCGTCCAGCTTGGCCTTCAGGTCGTGGGTGCACTTGTTCACCGCGGCTTCAATCACGCCGCCTTCGACCTGCAGCACACCCGCGCCGAGCTGCGCCGCCGGCATCGGGGCGCCCTTGCCCAGCAGGTAACTGACCTGGTCCGGGTGGCCCGCAAGACCAGTGCCGGAGGAGACGTACAGGCGGGTGCCGCGCAGCTTCTCCGCGCCCAACAGCGCGTCGTTGTAGCGGTTGTACGGCCCATTCATCGGGCCCCACATCATCTCCGGGGTGACCGTTTGGAAATTCGGGTTGCCCGCGCGGTTCACGGTCACGCGCGCGAAGTTGTAGCCGTGCGGCGACGACGTGGACGCGCAGCCGGAAAACGCCGCCGCCGCTTGGTACATCCCAGGGTTATGCTGCGCGAACAGCAGCGCGGAAGTGGCGGACATGGACACGCCGGTCACGGCGCGGCGGCCGTTGGCGCCCAGCATGCGCTCGACGGGGCCGGGAAGCTCCTTGGTCAAAAACGTCTCCCACTTCTGCGGGCCGTTGACGTAGTCGGAGGAGACGTCCTCTTTCACCCAGTCCGTGTAGTAGGAAAACGCGCCGGCCTGCGGCACCACCACGTTGACGCCCTTGCCCGCGAAGTAGTCCTTCACCGGGTAGAGCTTCAGCCAGTCCTGGTTCTGCTCCGCGCCGCCGGCGCCGTTGAGCAGGTACAGCGTCGGCGCGTTGCGCACGCGGTTGCCGGCGGCGTCGGTGGCGGGCACCACCGCGATCGGGATGTCGCGGCGCATGGAGGGGGAGTACACGTTGTAGGACAGCACCGTCTTGTGGTCCACCTGGTTGACCCACTCCTGCGCCTGGCCGGTGCGGGTGATCAGCGGCGGGTTCGTTCGCGCGTCCCACGCCTTCACAACACCCTCCTGCCCAGCCGGTTGGGCGGAGGCTACCGGTGCGCTGGTGCATGCGAGGGAGACTGCGGTGAGGGCGGCAAGCGCCGCCGTCTTGATCTTCTTCATCTGTGTATCCAGTCCTGGGGAAGGGGGTTAAACTGACAGGCAATTATTGCGCCATTCTATGGGACATTCGTTACTGTAGTGGCCAGCGTTACGCGTGTGGCGTGTTGCGCCTCCCGCCCGGAAAACCCGAAAGGACCCCTGACATGAACCCCATCGAAACCTTCCAGGTGCAGATCAACCAGATTCTCGGCGAGCTCGTGCACGCAGGCTCCTCCATGTCCTCCACCATCGCCTACGGCATGGGCATGTTCTAAAACGCGCGCAAGCGCACAACCAAAAACGGCGCCTCCCGGCTTGAAAGCGGGGGCGCCGTTAGGCGTCGAAAAGCAAGTGCCTACTGCTCCAGGCCGAGCGCCTTCTTGAACACCTTCTCGTAGGACAGCTTCACGTCATCGCGCCAGGACGCCCAGCTGTGCGTGCCCACATTGCGCAGCTCAGCGTGGGCGACCTCCACATCGTTCGCGCGCATCTTCACCATCAGATCGTGAGTGCAGGCGTTCATCGCCGCCTCGATCACACCGCCCTCAACCTGCAGCGTCATCGCGTTGGACAACGCGCGGGTGGACGCCGCATCAGGATCCACGCCGTACTTATTGATCAAGCGGTCCTTCAAATACCCCGGCGTATCGGTTTCACCCGCCAGGCCGGTACCGGTGGACAGGTACACCGCGGTGCCCTGCAGATCCGCGGCGTTGACCAGCGCATCGTTGTGGCGGTTGTAGTCCGAGCCGCGCTCGCCGAAGATGTACTCCGGCGTCATCACATTCGGAGCGCCGCGGCTGACGGTCAGGTCCACGAACTGCCACGGAATCGGCGTGGAGGTTGCCGCGCAGCCGGAGAACGAACCGACAGCGTCGTAGAAGCCCGGGTTGTGCTCCGCCAACAGCAGCACGGAGGTCGCGGCCATGGACAGGCCGGCGGCCGCGCGGTGCTCCTCATCAGCCTTCATGTACGGTTCGACCGCTTGCGGCAGCTCGTGCGCCAGGAAGGTCGACCACATCTGCTTGCCGCGGAAGAACGGGTGCGTGTCCGTGTCCACCGGCGGCTCGGCCGCCCAGTCCACGTAGTAGGAGAACGCGCCCTCCATCGGGATGACCACGTTCGCGCCGGAGTCCTTGTAGGTGTTCTCCAGCTCGTCGTAGGCCTGCGTAACCCAGTCGGTGTCCTGCTCGGAGCCGCCGGCACCGTTGAGCAGGTAAACCGTCGGCGCGTTCTCCTTGCGTTCGCCGTTTTCGTCGGTGGCGTAGAAGATCGCCACCGGAATCTCGCGTTCCATCGACTCGGACTTCACCAAGATGGCTTCGTTGTCCCAGACACCGCGGTGGCGATCGAGGATGCGCACCCACGCCTGGTCCTTACCCTGGTACGTCTTCGGCGCCTCGTCGAGCGGGCGGACGTTCGGGTGCTCGTCCGTCGGCTCCGGGTCCTCGGTGGTCTCCACGACCGTTACGGTCGAGCTCGTGCTTGTCGACGTCGCATCCGTCGCCGCCGTCGTCGGCGCCGTTGTCGCCGTTGTGGAAGTTGTCGCCGTCGTGGACTTCGGCACAACCTTCGGCTTCTCCGACGTGGTGGTGGTCGAGCTCGCGGTGGAGCTCGTGGTGGTGCTGGTTGTCGGGGTGGGAAGCGAGGTCTGCACCGTCGTCGCCGCCGGGGACAGGGTGGTGACCGTCTTGTCGGCGTCGCCCTCTGCGAAGTGCTGGACGGCGGGCACGGAGCCTGCGGCGATAAGGGCGGCGGCGCCCAGGGCTACCGCCGTGCGAGTGAACTTCACAGTGAATCGCTCACTTTCATTCAACGAAGAATCTAGATGCTCCGCAACATTTTGCCAGACGGGCACGTACGATATGCAGCGTGAGTAAAGAACATTTTGACGTTGTTGTCCTCGGCGCTGGCCCCGGTGGCTACGTCGCCGCCATCCGCGCAGCTCAGCTGGGTAAAAAAGTAGCTGTTATTGAGAAGCAGTACTGGGGCGGTGTCTGCCTCAACGTGGGCTGCATCCCCTCCAAGGCCCTGATCAAGAACGCTGAAGTGGCTGAGATCTTCAACCACGAAGCAAAGACGTTCGGCATCAAGGGCGACGTGGAGTTCGACTACACGGATGCCCACAAGCGCTCCCGCAAGGTCTCCCAGAAGATCGTCGGCGGCGTGCACTACCTGATGAAGAAGAACAAGATCCAGGAGATCAACGGCCTGGGCTCGTTCAAGGACGCCAAGACCATCGAGATCACCGAGGGTGACGACAAGGGTAAGACCGTCACCTTCGACAACTGCATCAT
The DNA here is from genome assembly GCF_030232585.1 of Corynebacterium sp. MSK008. Classification (GTDB taxonomy): domain Bacteria; phylum Actinomycetota; class Actinomycetes; order Mycobacteriales; family Mycobacteriaceae; genus Corynebacterium. The sequence goes on from NZ_JASPJX010000005.1 coordinate 79,382, forward strand.
CGCCACCGGCGCTGTGGTGCGTACCCTGCCGGGCATTGAGCTGTCCGACAATGTGGTCTCCTACGAGGAGCAGATCCTCAACCCAGAGGCCCCGGAGAAGATGGTCATCGTCGGCGCTGGCGCGATCGGCATGGAGTTCGCCTACGTGCTGTCCAACTACGGCGTGGACGTCACCGTCATCGAGTACCAGGATCGCGTCCTGCCCAACGAGGACAAGGACGTGTCCAAGGAGATCGCCAAGGCCTACAAGAAGCTCGGCGTGAAGCTGCTTACCGGCCACGCCACCACCGAGGTGCGCGACAACGGCGATTCCGTCGAGGTGGACGTGAAGAAGAACGGCTCCGACGATGTGGAGACGCTCACCGCGGACCGTGTGATGATCTCCGTCGGCTTCGCCCCGCGCACCGAGGGGTACGGCCTGGAGAACACGGGTGTCGAGCTCACCGACCGCGGCGCCATCGCTATCGACGAGCGCATGCGCACCAACGTCGACGGTATCTACGCCATCGGCGACGTGACCGCGAAGCTGCAGCTCGCCCACGTGGCTGAGGCCCAGGGCATCATCGCCGCTGAGACCATCGCGGACGCGGAGACCCTCGAGATCGAGGATTACATGATGACCCCGCGCGCCACCTTCTGTAACCCGCAGGTCGCCTCCATGGGTTACACCGAGGAGCAGGCGAAGGAGAAGTGGCCGGACCGCGACATCAAGGTCGCCACCTTCCCGTTCTCCGCAAACGGCAAGGCAGTCGGTCTGAACGAGACTGCCGGCTTCGGCAAGCTCGTCGCGGATGCAGAGTTCGGCGAGATCCTCGGCGCGCACCTGGTCGGCGCCAACGTCTCTGAGCTCCTGCCGGAGGTCGTGCTGGCGCAGCGCTTCGACCTCACCGCAGGCGAGATCGCGCGCTCCATCCACATCCACCCGACCCTGTCCGAGGTGCTCAAGGAGATCGCGCACGGCGTCGAAGGCCACATGATCAACCTCTAAGCCCTCGCTTTACGACGCACCAAAGGCGGGCCCTGCTCACCCCGGGCCCGCCTTTTTGCGTGTCCAAGCACCTGGATGGCCGATGCGGATTCGGTGATCGTCTAGCAGCGCGGGCGACCCTGCTAGACGATCAGCAAACGCCGACTGCATTTCCCCAGGTCGTAATGAAGCCGATGTTCATTACCAGCGTGATCGTCTAGCAGCGCTCCGACACTGCTAGACGATCAGTGCCGGGGCGGGGTGGGGGGGCAGCCCGGACGTGAAAATGACGCGGCTGGGCTGCTTCAGCGGCAGATCTGCTAGTTCCCCGCCCCGCCCGCCTTCGGGCAACTAGCAGATCATGCCCGTAGTGAAAGTCGTTGCCGACATCACCTGCGGAAACGAAAAGTTGGACAGTTGATCTGCTAGTTCGTGATTTTGGGGAACTAGCAGATCAGGAGGGTAAGGCGGGGGCAGGCGGGGCAGGGCGGGCTGGTGTGGGGGCGGGCGAGGGTAAGCGGGGTAGGGCGGGCATGCGAAAGGCGGCCGGCCGGGCGCTGGGTCCGGCGGGCCGCCTTTGGTGACGTCGCGAAGCGAAGGCTTATGCGCCCGCGACTGCTTCGGCGAGAGAGTCGAGGGACTTGGCCAGGAAGTCGTCGTCGAACTTCTCGGTCATTGCGAGGAGGTTCTCCTCCAGCTCATCGCGCTGGTAGGTGAGGGTGACGTTGGTGTTGTCAGCGTCGATCGGCTCGAGCTCGTAGAGCCACTTCGCGCCGACCTTCACCTCGGCGGTGGTGTTCTCCACGTTCTTCCAGCCGATGATGCGGTCGTCCTGGATGGCGAAGACCTCGTTGACGGTCTGGTAGTCGCCGTCCTCCTTGGTCATGTTCATGGTGAAGGTGTCGCCGACGTTCTTCAGGCGCTCACCCTGGTCGGCGGAGACAACCATGCCGGAGTTGTCCGTCTCGGCGTGGCGCTCGGGGTTGGAGAGGATGTCGAAGATCTCGGCTGCAGGAGCGTCGATCTGGCGGGTTGCTTTGTTCTCAGTGTTCTTGTCGATAGCCATGGCAGCCAGCGTACCGATTTTCAGCGAATGAAGTTGGGCTGGAGGTTAGGTGGGGCTAACCAACCAAAGATTGACACTGAACGGGGTGGAGAATGTGGGATCTAAGGTGGATGAGCGATGCGGTGACAAAGGCCACAATCGATGTGGAATGCTGGGTGAAGGGCTCAAGTGGCGGTTGAGGTTCGGGGGGTGTGGGGTGAACCTGGCAATCCAGTGTGTGTGAGCGGGGGCTATCTCTTAGAGTATTAGCGACACTGGAGGTGCCATGACTGTACAAAACGCAGACCGTGAAGCCATTCGTCACGGAAAAATTACTGAGAAGCCGCTGCGCGAGCGGCCGTCCTACCCCACGTGGGCCGTCAAATTGACCATGGCGATCACTGGCCTGATCTTCGGCCTGTTCGTCCTTGGCCACATGGTGGGCAATCTGAAGATCTTCATGCCGCTGAACGCCGACGGCTCCGCGCCGATCGACGACTACGGCGAGTTCCTGCGCACTATCGGCGAGCCGCTGTTCCCGCGCGAGGGCTTCCTGTGGATCGTCCGCATCGTGCTGCTGGCCTGCCTGGTGCTGCACGTGTGGGGCGCATTCACCCTGCGCGCCCGCTCCAGCGCATCCCGCGGCCGCTTCAAGCGCACGAACCTGATGGGTGGGTGGCAGTCCACCGCCACGAAGTCGATGATCTGGACCGGCATTATCTTGCTGCTGTTCATCGTCTTCCACCTGCTGGACCTCACTCTCGGCCAGGCAGTCGCCTCCGACGAGTTCGTCCACGGTGCGGTGCGCGACAACCTGCTCGCCACCTTCGCCCCGGGTCGCTGGTGGGTCACCCTGGTGTATGTGGTTGCCAACCTGGCGCTGCTGCTGCACCTGACGCACGGTATCTACCTTGCGGTGTCCGACCTCGGTTGGCTGGGTAAGCGCGGCGAGGGCCTGATGGTCATCCTCGCGTACATCCTCCCGTTCATCGTTGTCGCTGGCAACGTTGTCATGCCGCTCGCTATCGCGTTCGGCTGGGTCCCGGATTTTTCCAGGTAACGGCTTTTTAGGAGAACAACTATGACTACCTCTATTTCCGGTCTTTCCGGGGCCCAGGGTTCCAACGGCGGGGAGCAGACCTCCGCCCAGGCGACGGGCCAGCAGAGCACCGGCGGCTTCCGCCAGCCCGAGTCCGCCGCTGCAGGCGTGACCCCGGGTAACGTCCTCGAGTCCAACGAGCCGAACCGCGACGAGGTTCGCATGAAGGACATGTGGCAGCACCAGAAGGACCACATGAACCTGGTCTCGCCGCTGAACCGCCGCAAGTTCACCGTCCTGGTGGTCGGCACCGGCCTTTCCGGCGGTGCAGCGGCTGCGGCGCTGGGTGAGCTCGGCTACAACGTCAAGGCCTTCACTTACCACGACGCTCCGCGCCGTGCGCACTCCATTGCGGCCCAGGGTGGTGTGAACTCCGCCCGCGGCAAGAAGGTGGACAACGACGGCGCCTACCGCCACACCAAGGACACCGTCAAGGGCGGCGACTACCGCTGCCGCGAGTCCGACTGCTGGCGCCTGGCCATCGAGTCGGTCCGCGTGATCGACCACATGAACGCCATCGGCGCACCGTTCGCCCGCGAGTACGGCGGCACCCTGGCCACCCGTTCCTTCGGCGGCGTGCAGGTCTCCCGCACCTACTACACCCGCGGCCAAACAGGCCAGCAGCTGCAGCTGTCCACCGCGTCTTCGCTGCAGCGTCAGATCCACCTGGGCAACGTGGAGATCTTCACCCACCACGACCTGATGGACCTGATCATCACTGAGAAGGACGGCAAGAAGCACTGCGAGGGCATTGTCACCCGCAACCTGATCTCGGGTGAGATCGCGCCGTTCACCGGCCACGCTGTCATCCTCGCCACCGGCGGTTACGGCAACGTGTACCACAAGACCACGCTGGCGAAGAACTCCAACTCTTCCGCCATGATGCGCGCCTACGAGCGCGGCGCGTACCTGGCGTCCCCGTGCTTCGTTCAGTTCCACCCGACCGGCCTGCCGGTCAATGCGAAGTGGCAGGCGAAGACGACGCTGATGTCGGAGTCCCTGCGTAACGACGGCCGCATCTGGACCCCGAAGGAAAAGGGCGACGACCGCGACCCGAACACTATCCCGGAGGAGGAGCGCGACTACTTCCTGGAGCGCCGCTACCCGGCCTTCGGCAACCTCGTGCCTCGCGACGTGGCTTCGCGCGCCATTTCCCAGCAGCTCAACGCCGGCTACGGCGTGGGCCCGCTGCACAACTCCGCGTACCTGGACTTCAAGGATGCGATTGAGCGCCTCGGTGAGGACACCATCCGCGAGCGCTACTCCAACCTGTTCGAGATGTACGAGGACTCCACCGGTGAGGACCCGTACAAGGCACCGATGCGTATTGCGCCGACCGTCCACTTCACCATGGGCGGCCTTTGGACGGACTTCAACGAGATGACCTCCATCGACGGCTTGTTCGCCGCCGGTGAGTGCTCCTGGACCTACCACGGCGCGAACCGCCTGGGCGCGAACTCGCTGCTGTCCGCTTCTGTGGACGGCTGGTTCACCCTGCCGTTCACGGTGCCGAACTACCTGGCCGACCACCTCGGCGAGGAGAAGCTTCCGGAGGATTCCCGCGAGGCCCAGGACGTGGTGGCTGACGTCACCGAGCGCATCGAGCGCATCATGTCCATCCGCGGCCCGGAGCCGCACGGTCCGGAGTACTTCCACGAGCAGCTCGGCGACATCCTCTACGAGCACTGTGGCGTGTCCCGCACCGTGGAGGGCCTGGAGGAGGGCATCCGTAAGATCCGCACCCTGCGTGAGGACTTCTGGACCAACATCTCCATCCCGGGTTCCCCGAACGACATGAACCAGACGTTGGAGGCTGCACTGCGCCTCGTCGACTACATCAACCTCGGCGAGCTCATGTGCATCGACGCGCTGGACCGCGACGAGTCCTGCGGTGCGCACTACCGTATGGACCACCTCACCGATGACGGCGAGGCTGAGCGTGACGACGAGAACTGGTGCTTCGTGTCGGCGTGGGAGCCGGCCGGTGAAGGCCAGTTCATCCGTCACGCAGAACCCCTGCACTTTGATTCGATCCCGCTGATGGCAAGGAACTACAAGTAATGAAACTGACACTTGAAATCTGGCGCCAGGCTGGTCCTGACACCGAGGGCAGCTTCGAGACCGTCCAGGTCGATGACGCTGTGGAGCAGATGTCCATCCTGGAGCTGCTCGACCACGTGAACGAGACCTACGTCGAACAGGGCAAGGAGCCGTTCGTCTTCGCCTCCGACTGCCGCGAGGGCATCTGCGGCACCTGTGGCGTGCTGGTTAACGGCCGCCCGCACGGTGCAGGCGAGAACACCACTGCCTGCCTGCAGCGCCTGTTCAACTACAAGGACGGCGACACCCTGAAGATCGAGCCGTTCCGCTCCGGCGCGTTCCCGGTGATCAAGGACCTCGCCGTGGACCGCTCCGCGCTGGACCGCGTGATGGAGCAGGGCGGCTACGTCTCCGTCAACGCCGGCACCGCGCCGGACGCCGACACCCTGGCCGTGAACCACCACGACGCGGAGACCGCGCTCGACTACGCCGCCTGCATCGGCTGCGGCGCGTGCGTGGCTGCGTGCCCGAACGGTGCTGCGCACCTGTTCACCGGCGCGAAGCTGAAGCACCTGAAGCTTCTGCCGCTGGGTAAGCAGGAGCGTTCCCGCCGCGCCCGCAAGATGGTCGACGAGCTGGAGACCAACTTCGGCCACTGCTCGCTGTACGGCGAGTGCGCCGACGTGTGCCCGGCTGGCATCCCGCTGGATGCGGTCGGCGCGATCAACGCCGAGCGCGCCCGCGCTGCCTTCAAGGGCGGCGACGACTAAGAGCGACGACGCAGCCTGTCGTATACTCGAACCATCGCAGCAGCTCACGCTGATGTCACACCGAAGCTGAAGAAGGAAGCAAGAACAATGGGTTCCACCGCAGTTGCAGATATCCGCAACGAGTCCTACCCGGAATACGCCGGCCGCATCGATGACACCTACATCGAGGGCTACGATCCGGTGTCCCTGGGTGCCCCGCACTCCTCCCTGTCCCGGATCCCGACCTGGGTTGCAATGGGCCTGATCCTGTCCACCCTCTTCGGCATCGGCCTGGCCGTGTGGGGCGCCGGCGCGATGGTGTACGGCTTCGGCTCCCAGACGCACGGTCTGGCGGAGCGCCTGCTCATCCTCGGCGTTATAGAGGCAGTGGTCACCGCCGTCCTCGGCGCCATCCTGATCGCCGTGGGCCGCAAGGACTACAAGGCGTACCGCAAGCGCACCGGCCGCGTGAACTAACCGCGTAGCAACTCCTGAAATTGCCCTCTCCACCTGCGGAGGGGGCATTTTTCGTGCCCGTGTCGGCCCGCCTGCTTTAATCATGGGCATGAGCGAGCAGCTTTCCATGATGCCCACCCCCACCAACGAGGAGGAGCGCCGCCGTGTGCTGCGCAAGCACAAGATCGCGGTGACGAGCCTTCTGGGGCTGATGGCGGTGGTGTTCCTGTCGTGTTCGTGGGCGCAGTCCCAGGGCAACGACGCCGCCTGGATCGGTTACGTCCGCGCCGCCGCGGAGGCGGGCATGGTTGGCGGTTTGGCGGACTGGTTCGCCGTCACCGCGCTGTTTAAGTACCCGATGGGCATCCCGATCCCGCACACCGCGATCATCCCCAACAAAAAGGATCAGGTCGCCGGGGTGCTCAGTGACTTTGTGTCCGAGAACTTCCTCAACGCCCGCACTATTACGGACAAGGTGATGGCTGCCGGTATCCCGGAGCGCGTCGGCCGGTGGTTGGCTAAGCAGGAGAACGCGGAGCGGGTCAGCGAGGAGGCGGGCAAGTTCACCGCCCGCATGGTCGAGGGCATCGACCCGAAAGAGGCGGAGGCGTTCATCAACGCCCAGCTCATTGACCGGTTGGCGGAGCCGATTTGGGGCCCGCCGCTGGGCCGCACGCTGGAGGGGCTGATCGCGGACGGCAAGGTGGATCCGGTCGTCGACGACATTGTTGCCTGGGGGCGCCGCAAGGTCGATGGCATGGAGGACACCGTGGTCACCATGATCGACGAGCGGATGCCGCGCTGGGCCCCGCGGTTTGCCAAGGAACTGGTGGGCCAGCGCGTCTACGACGAGATGGTCGCGTTCATGGAGGACGTGGACACCAACCCGCACCACGAGGCGCGCCGCGCGATCCGCCGCCAGATCAACCAGTTCGCGCAAGATCTCCAGTTCGACGGGGAGATGATTTCGCGGGTGGAGTCGCTCAAGGCCGACATCATGGGCTCCGGCGCGGTCACGTCCGCGGCGGGCAGCATTTGGGAGCAGGTTTCGGCGTCGATTGTGGCGCAGGCGTCGGATGGGCGGAGCGGGCTTCGTCGTAAAGCAGCTGCTTCGGCGCGGGAGTGGGGGCAGAAGCTTGTCGACGACCCTGCGGTCCGCGCCGACGCCGAACGAGCCCTGGAGAAGGCCACGCATTTCGCCGCGGACAACGGGGCCGACCAGATTGTGGGCATCATCGCGGAGACCATCGAGCGGTGGGACGGCGAGGAAGCGGCGGAGAAAATCGAGCTCATGGTGGGTAAAGACCTGCAGTTCATCCGCCTCAACGGCACGATCGTCGGTGCGCTGGCCGGGTTAGCTATTTACACTGGTTCGCAACTGATCTTCTACTAGCGAAGGAGCACACAAATGACTGAGAACAACAACCTCAACAACAACACTGGCGACGAGGTGCGCAACAACCTCCGCGAGGCCGGCGACGCGCTGCTGTCCGCCGGTTCCGCTATCGGCGCGGCGCTGACAAAGGCCACCGGCGAGCTGTCAGACCGCTTTAAGACCGCGACCGAGGACGCGCGCCAGAACCTGAGCAACGCGAACACCGAGGGCGAGGTGCGCGGCGCCGCGACCAACTTCGCGGACGAGGCCGAGAAGCTCTTCAACAGCCTGCGCGAACGCGACCTGCAGTTCACCGACGATGTGAAGGCGAAGCTGCGCAGCACTATCGACGAAGCACGTGCCTCGTTCAACGAGCGCCTCGACGGCACCCAGACCGAGGGCATCGAAGGCACTGTGGACGACTTGCGCGCCCGCTTCGAGGGTCTGGTGCAGCGCATCCAGGACCAGTTCGCCGGTGACAAGACCGGCGGCGATATCATCGACGGCGAAGTTGTGGACAACACCAAGAACGACACCACCGTCAACGTCGAGGACCTGAAGAAGTAAACGCCATGGATACCGCCGCTGTCAGCCAAATTCACCAGATCATGATGCTGCCGTCCCGCGTGGGGATGGTGCTGATGCTGGTGGTGGGCATCGCCGGCGTCGTCGGCGCTGTCATGGCGGCCACCACCCGCGCCGACGCCTTTGAGGCGGCGAACCGCCAGTCCAAGGGGGTCTGGGTGGGCATCCTGGCGCTGGCGGCGCTGGCGTGCCTGCTGCGCTACCCGTTCATCGCCTGGTTCGGCGCAGTGGCCATCGGCATCTATTTCTTCGACGTGCGCCCGCAGATCCAGCGCATCTTAAACGGAGACTACGGCTGGTAGGCGGGCTGCCCCGGCATCTGCGGGGACTGCTGCATATCCTGTAGCTCCTTGAAGTTGACGTTCTCGCCGGAAACGCTTACCCGGAGGCCACCGGGGATGACCGTGAAGTCTTCCACGCTCATCCCGCCGGTGGCCTCTTGTTCGACGCCCTGCGACATGGCGGAGCTGATGGCGTCGGCGACGTCGTCAGGCAGCGCGAAGCCGAACAGCTCGGTGCTGCGGGCCTGGAACGTCAGCTGGCCGTCCTGCATCTCCGGCTGCAGCTCAATCCCGGCCGCGCCTGAGGTGAACACGATGGAAAACGTGCCGGCCTCTTCGTTGGAGACCACGTCGGAGACGGTGATCACGTTGGCGAGGAAGTTGTCGCCGATCTGCTGCTGAATTTGCTGGTTCAGCATGGCGCGGACGAAGTCGTTGGGCAGCTCCGTGGTCAGGCGCACGGACTCCGCCACCGGTTCGCCGTTGTTGAGGCGCACGTTGTCCATGTCCACCACAGACGCCGGGTTGCCGGTGATCTGGTCGCCGTTGATCTTAAGGTCGGACTGCTGGTCCACCGTCATGTGGGGGAACTTGCCGCCGAGCAGACCAATGGTCACGGGGCTCGCGCCGAAGGACACCGACGTGCCCTCCGGGGCCTGGGAGGTGACCTGGTGGGCGACGAACGCCCGGATGCCTGCCTCCGCCACGATGAACAGCAGCAGCACCGCCACGATGATCGACAGGACAACTTTCCACGCAGTTTTCATGCGGGCCAGTTTACGAAGCAGGAGCGACTGCCAGCCAATCCACAGTGACAAAATTGTCCGCCAGGCGGCGCCGCTGGGGGTGCACCGGCCAGTCCCGGGCCAGGTCTTCCAGGGCGTGGCGCCACCGCACGCGCGGGCCGTGCGGCTCCCAGCCGCTGGCGCGCTCCCAGGCGGCGTCGGCGTCGGCAAGAAACTGGTGGATCGGCTCGCCCGGTACGTTGCGGTGGATCAGCGCCTTGGGCAGCCGCTCCGCCACGTCCGATGGCTTCGAGGTGTGGAAGGGGTCCCAGGAAAGGGTGAGGGAGGTGGGGCCGGAGGCGTCGAGAAGCAGCCATGCGCATCGCCGCCCCAGTTCGTCGCAGGTGCCCTCGATGAACAGGCCGCCGGGGGCAAGGCCCGCGCACACCGTGCGCCACACGTCAGGGACTTGGTCCACGTCATATTGCCGCAGCACGTTGAACGCGCGCACCAGGTGGGGACGGTAGCCAGCGAGTTCGAAGCCGCCGAGTTCGAAGCGGACGCCGTCGCGAGGCGGCAGGACGCGCTCCGGGTTGATCTCCAGCCCCACAACCTCGATGTCGGGGCGGATCTGGCGCAGCCACCCGGCCCACTCCACGGTGGTGGTGTGCGACGCGCCGTAGCCGACGTCCACCGCCAGCGGCGCGGCGGCGGAGCGTAAAAGAGACTGGACCCGCGGGTTAAAGCGGGTCCAGCGGTCTGACCTGCGTAAACGATTTACCCCGGTGGTGCCGCGGGTGATCACCCCGTAGGGTTTGCCGGCGGCACCCGGGGTGGCGCGCAGGTTGTGGTAGTGGGGAATTAGAGGTTCTCGCTAATCCACTGCTCGGTCAGCTTCGCCTCGTTCTCCACGATCTCTTCGAGCGCGTCGGCCACCTTCGGCTCCAGCGCCGCACCCATGAACGGGATGTTCACCTTCGCCTCGAGCTCGTAGTCCAGCTTGGTGTTATCGCCGTCGCGGGTGGCGGTGTACTCGGCGCCCAGGTCCACCGGGGTACCCTTCACATCACCGGTCATGGTGTGCTTAGCGGTGTCGCCGTCCAGCTCGCCGACGGTAACCACGCGCTTGAGCTTCAGGTCCTGGGAAACCATGGCCTGCGCGGCCTCCGGGAGGATGGACTTGGGCAGGATCTCAAACAGGGTGGCGGTGTTGTCCGCGAACTCGTTGAGCTCGCCCGGCTCCGGGGAGAGCTTCTCGGCGATGAACTCCCAGTATTCGCGGGTGCTGTAGGCCTGCGCGACCTTCTCGATCGGCTGGTTGATGGTCACAGTGATCTCACTACGTGCAGTCATGGGTCACAGACTACCGTTGTGGACGTGATTGCCCCATCATTCGCCTCCCTGACCACGCTGCGCGTCGGCGGTACCCCGGCCGCGGCCTACGAGTGCACGAGCGCCGAGGAGCTCGCCGAAACCGTGGCTAAGCTCGACCGCGACCAGTCCCAGCTGCTGGTCGTCGGCGGCGGCTCCAACTTGCTTGTCGCGGACGGTGATCTCGATCTCTCCGCGGTCCTCGTGCGCAACGAGGGCATCTCGCTTATCGACGACCTCCGGTTGCGCATCCAAGCCGGCACCGAATGGGACGCAGTTGTCGCCTACGCGGTGGAGCACGGACTGGGCGGCATCGAGGCCCTGTCCGGCATCCCCGGCTCCGCCGGCGCGACCCCGGTGCAGAACGTCGGAGCCTACGGTGCGGAGATCGCCGACGTGCTCACCCGCGTGCGCCTTTGGAACCGCGAGACGGGAGTGGACGAGTGGGTGCCGGCGTCCTCGCTGGATCTGGCGTACCGCTACTCCAACCTGAAGTTCACCTCGCGTGCGGTGGTGCTGGAGATCGAGCTGCAGCTTGAGCGCACCGACGAGTCCATCCCCCTGCGCCACCTGGGCGGGGCGCGCGTGCCGCTGGCCGAGGCCCGCGAGTCCGTGCTGGAGACGCGCCGGGCGAAGGGCATGGTGCTCGACGCCGCCGACCACGACACCTGGTCCGCCGGCTCGTTTTTCACCAACCCCGTGGTGCCGTCTGTGCTCGCCGACGAGATCGCCGCCCAGGTGGGGGAGGAGGCGATGCCGCGCTTCGCCGCCGGCGAAGGCAAGGAAAAGCTGTCGGCGGCCTGGCTCATCGAGCGCGCCGGCTGCCACCGCGGCTTCCCTGGCGACGACGCCCCGGCGCGCCTCTCTACCAAACACACCCTTGCCCTGACCAACCGCGGCAACGCCAGCGCCGCCGATATTGTCGACCTCGCCCGCCGCGTGCAGGCCCAGGTCCGCGACGCGTTCGGGGTGGAGCTGCACCCCGAGCCCGTCTGGGTTGGCCTCTAGGCGCTGGCCCCAGCCCGCTCCGTGCTCCAGCCCCGCCTCCGCCGCCGCGCACTAGCGCAGATGGTGAAAACCAAGTGGTGAGAACGCGAAAATTTAGTCGGATTCACCATTTGAAATTCACCATCTGCGGGCTAGCGCGGTCCGATGACACAGAGCGCGGAAAACCGGTTACCTACAACCGGCTACTATGCCGTTTTTGTGCTGGTAGCCGGTTGTAGGTAGCCGGTTTTGGGGTGGGGCCTTGAGGTGGGGCCTTGGGGTGGTCTCCGCCAGCCGCGGCCACGCGCTGAACGCCGACCGCGCGCCGCGGCACCGCCGAAGCGCTAGCGCTCGGCGAGCTTGGACAGAAGGTCGTCGCGCACCTCGCGGCGGCGGATCTTGCCCATCTGGTCCTTCGCCAGCTCGTCGAAGTGGTAGAACGTGCGAGGGACCTTGTAGCGGGTGAGGCGTTCGCGGGCGAAGTCTTTGAGTCCGTCGGGGTCGAGGGCGGAGCCGTCGTTAAGCACGATGCATGCGACGACATCCTCGGAGCCGTCTTCGCGCGGGCGGCCCACGACCGCGACATCGGCGACGTCCTTGTGGGTGCGGATGACCTCCTCGACCTCGGCTGGGTAGACGTTGAAGCCGCCGGTGATGATGAGCTCCTTGATGCGGGAGACCAGCTTGATAAAGCCGTCTTCCTCCATGATTCCCATGTCGCCGGTGCGGAACCAGCCGTCGTGGAAGACCTTCTCGGTGGCTTCGGGGTTGTTGAAGTAGCCGGAGAAGACCTGCGGGCCTTTGGCTAGGATTTCGCCGGCTTCGCCGAACGGCATGTCCTCGTCCGGGTTGTCGGGGTTGACAATGCGGATCTGGGTGTCGGGGAAGGGGATGCCGATGTAGCCGGGGCGGCGGTCCGCGGATTCGGGGTTGCCCACGATGATCGGGGAGGTTTCGGTGAGCCCGTAGCCTTCGACGAGGCGGCCGCCGGTGGCGCGCTCCCAGTCCTCGATGACCTCGGCGGGCAGGGACGACGCGCCGGAGAAGCCGATCTTGATGTCGGAGAGGTCCACGTTTTTCTTCTTCGCCGTTTTCACGATGCGCTCAAACACGGTGGGCACGCCCGGGATGAAGGTGGGCGGGGTGATGCGGATGGCCTTCATGATCAGGTCCATCTTCGGCGCCGGCAGCAGCACGAGTTCGGAACCGACCAGCATGGTCAGCGTGAGCGAAAACGTCAGGCCGTAGGCGTGGAAGAACGGCAGGGTGGCCAGCATACGCTGGTTGCCTTCCTGGAGTTCTTTGACCCAGGCCTGGCCCTGCAGCGGGTTCGCGATGAGGTTGCGGTGCGACAACGCCGCGCCCTTGGGGGTGCCGGTGGTGCCGGAGGTGTAGAGGATCACGGCGGGCGAATCCGCGGTGACGTCCTCGGGAACACGCAGGTCCGCGCCTAGCCCGCCGATGGCGGAGCTGCTCAGCGACTCCCAGGGCACGGTGTGCAGGGAGGTGTTCTTGCTGGTGGCGGTGAGCGCCGCGCGGGCCTCCAGGATCTTCGGCAGCGGGATGCGCAGGGCGAGCTGCTGGGCGCGCGGCATGGCCTTGGTCATGTTGACGCTGACCACGGTTTCCAGCGGGGTGTCCGCACGCAGTTTCTCCAGCGTGTCGGCGGCTTTGTCCCAGGCGATGGCGATGCGTGCGCCGTGGTCGATGAACTGGGGGCGCAGCTCGTGGGCGGTGTAGAGGGGGTTGTGCTCCACCACCACGCCGCCGATCATCTGCACGGCGAAAAACGCGGCGACGTGCTGGGGGCAGTTCGGCAGCATGATGGCCACGCGGTCGCCGGGGCGCACGCCGAAGGCCTTCAGGCCGGCGGCGGCGCGGCGCACCTCGCGGTCGAGTTCGCCGAAGGTTTGGGTGCGGCCGAAAAACCGGGTGGCGATGCGCGAGACGTTCTTGGACAGGTTGTCCTGGTACAGCTCGCCGAGGGTTTTCTCGCCGTATTCCAGCGAGTGCGCGGTCCACTCGGGGTAGTACTGCAGCCAGGGTTTTTCGTCGTTGACGTTGGATGGGGTGAGAGCCATGCGCACCACCCTACGCGCAACTTCCCCACGAACCTACGGTTGCGTAAGCAACTGGTGGAGCGTGTCGCGCACTTCCCGGCGCCTGATCTTCCCGGTTTGATCCCGGTTGAGCTGGTCAAAGTGGTAGAAGTCGCGCGGGACCTTGTAGCGGGTTAAGCGCTGCCGGGCGTAAGCCTTGAGGCCATCGGGGTCGAGGGCGGAGCCGTCGATAAGCGTGATGCAGGCGACGACATCCTCGGAGCCGTCCGGGCGCGGGCGGCCCACGACTGCGATGTCCTCGATGTCCGGGTGGTTGCGCATCACGCCTTCGACCTCGTCGGGGTAGACGTTGAAGCCGCCGGTGATGATCATCTCCTTGATGCGCGCGACCAGTTTGATCCAGCCGTCTTCCTCCATCACGGCCATGTCGCCGGTGCGGAACCAGCCGTCGTGGAACGCGCGCTCGTTGGCCTCGGGGCTGTTGAGGTAGCCGCCGAAGACTTGGGGCCCGCGCGCGAGCAGCTCGCCGGGTTCGCCGTCGGGCATGGTGCGCGACGGGTCGTCGGGGTCGGCGATGCGGATCTCGGTGTTGGGAAACGGCAGGCCGATGTAGCCGGGCCGCCGCGTGCCGTCGAGGGGGTTGCCGGCCAGGATTGGGGCGGTCTCGGTGAGCCCGTAGCCCTCGATCAGGCGCCCGCCGGTGGCGTTTTCCCAGCGTTCGATGGTTTCCACTGGCAGGGTGGACGCGCCGGAGATGGAGGTGTGGATGGACGAGAGATCCGCGTTGGATTCCAACGCCCACTCGATGATTTTGTCGTAGAGGGTAGGCACCCCCGGCAGCACGGTCGGGCGTGTTTTCGTGATTGCGGCCTGGTAGAGCTTCGGCTTCGGCGCCGGCACGAGCACCATTTCCGCGCCGATGCTCAACGGCAGCGCGTAATTCAGCGCCAGGCCGTAGATGTGGAACATGGGCAGCACACCGAGGACCTTTTCGCGCACCGCGCCCCAGTCCTCCAGCCACTCCATTCCAGCCCTGAGGACGGCCACAATGTTGCCGTGCGTCAGCGGCGCGCCTTTGGGCTTGCCGGAGGTGCCGGAGGTGTAGAGGATGAACGCGGTGTCGTCCTGGGTGATCTGCGGGAAGTGCACGGAGCGGGAGCGCTGCCGCATGAACTCCCGCCACGGCATCGCGTGGGGGGCGGGTTTGGTCAGCTCGGCGCGCAGCTTGGTCACCGGCGGGATGGGCAGCGACAGCGCGGCGCGCAGGTGCAGCGGGGTTTCTTCGAGCATGTTCACGGCGACCACGGTCTCAAGCTGGGTGCTTTTGCTTAACGACGAAAACGTCTCCGCCACCCTGTCAAAGACAATCGCTACCCGCGCCCCGTGGTCTTCGAACTGCGGCTGAAGTTCCGCCGCGGTGTAGAGCGGGTTGTGCTCCACCACGGTCGCGCCCAGGCGCAGGATGGCGGTGACGGCGATGACGTGCTGCGGGCAGTTCGGCAGCGCGACGGCCACGCGGTCGCCGCGGCGCACACCCAGCTGTGTCAGCCCGGCGGCGGCGCGGGTGACCTGCTCGTTGAGCTGGCTGTAGGTGAGTGTTTTGCCCATGAACCAGGTGGCGGTGCTCTTCGGCTGCGTGGCCACCGCCTGGTTGAACCAGCTGACAAGGGTGTCCGTCCCGATGTCGGGGGTGGGGTCGGTCCACTCGGCGTAGTGGTCGATCCAGGCTTTGGTGTCAAAGGCTCCCACGGAGATCCTCCTTGTTGTTAGGGTAGCAAAACAATATGGCGACAAGTGTAACCTACGATGTGGTAGGTTTGTTGCGCTGCAGCCTCCGCGCGTTTGCTCTAGGCTGTGGCGCGGAAACATTCAAGGGGGAATTGGGGGAACCATGACTACCTATTTCGAGCCGTCCATCGACGCTGATGCCGCGTTTGATCTCACGCCGCCCGCGGGGCTGGACCAGTCCAACCTCGTGGACCCGGTGAAGGCGCCGCCCAAGCAGGGCTGGCGCAAACTCATCCACTCCGCCACACGCGGCCACATCAACCCGGGCGGCTCCCGGCGGGAGCTGGAGCAGCAGCAGCTTTTCGACGCCATCCGGGCACCCCTGCGCGGCGACTACCGCATCGCGGTGATGAGCTTGAAGGGCGGCGTGGGCAAAACCACCACCACAGTCGCGCTCGGCGGCGTGTTCGCGCAGACCCGCGGCGACCGCGTCATCGCCATCGACGCCAACCCGGACCTGGGCACCCTGGCCCAGCGCGCCGCCACCGCACCACCGGCGACCATCCGCGACCTGCTGCAGGCGCCTGGCACCGAGCGTTATCCGCAGGTGCGCGCCTACACCAACCAGGCGTCCTCGCGCCTGGAGGTCATCGGCTCCGAACGCGACCCGGCCGTCAGCGAGGCGTTTTCTGAGGACGACTACCGCCGCGCCATCGACATCCTGCAGCACCACTACAACGTCATCCTCACCGACTGCGGCACCGGCCTGATGCACTCCGCCATGGCGGGCGTTTTGGATCTGGCCAACACGCTGGTGCTGGTGACCTCGCCGGCACTCGACGGCGCGCAGTCGGCGTCGGCCACCCTGGACTGGCTGAACCTGCACGGCTACGACCAGCTCGCCGCCAACGCCGTGGTGGTCATCTCCGCCTCCGCGCCGGGCAAGCCGACCATCGACATGGCCAAGGTCGCCGACCACTTCGCCTCCCGAACCCGCGCGGTGCACACCATCCCGTACGACCGCCACCTCGCCGAAGGTGCGGTGGTGGACCTGGAGCGCGTCGCCCCGGCGACACTGAAGGGCTACCAGCACCTTGCGGCGACGGTTGCCGCGGATTTCGGCTCCTGGCACCGCCACGCTGCCCACTGACCCAGACACATCGCGGCCGAATCTGTCAGGCGAGCCCTTCCGGCCCAGGTCGGCACAAACGGCTGGCGGAATCTGTCAGGAACCCACCCGCCGCGCTAGTCTTGCCCGCATGCGCGTCGCCATGATTTCCATGCACACCTCCCCGCTCGAGCAGCCGGGGACGGGTGATGCGGGCGGCATGAACGTCTACGTCCACAACACCGCCACCCAGCTGGCCCGTCAGGGTACGACGGTGGACGTGTTTACCCGCGCGACCCGCCCCAGCCAGGGTGAGGTGGTGGAGGTGGAGCCTGGCTACCGGGTTATCAACGTGGTCGCCGGGCCCTACGAGGGGTTGGAGAAGGACGACCTGCCCACCCAGCTCGCGGCCTTTTCCGGCGGGGTGGTGCAGTTCGTCCGCGCGAACGAGCTGAAATACGACCTGATTCATTCCCACTACTGGCTCTCTGGCCAGGTGGGGTGGCTCTTGGCGGACCTGGCCGGCATCCCGCTGGTGCACACCGGGCACACCTGGGCGGCGGTGAAAAACGCCTACGCCACGGACGCCTCGGAATCGGAGGCGCGCCGCATCTGCGAGCAGCAGCTGGTGGATAACGCCGAGGTTCTGGTGGTCAACACCGAGGACGAGACTAGCGAGCTCGCGCGCTTCTACGACGTGGATCCGGCGAAGATTTCCGTGGTCAGCCCCGGCGCGGACACGGAGTTGTTCACCCCCGGCACGAACCGGAATACGGAGCTGGCGCGGCGCCACCTGGGTATTCCGCTGCACGCGAAGGTGGTGGCGTTTGTGGGCCGCCTGCAGGATTTCAAGGGCCCGCAGGTGCTGATTCAGGCGATGGGGGAGGTGGTGCGCCGCGGCCGCGTGGAGGGTCCGTTGTGCGTGATCATCTGCGGCGGCGCGAGTGGTGCGGGTTCGTCGGTGGAGCGCTACCGCGAGCTCGCGGCGTCGGAGGGCATTGGCGGCTGCACCCGTTTCCTCGGGCCGCGGCCGCCGGAGGAGCTGGTGAGCATCTACCAGGCCGCGGACATTGTGGCGGTGCCCAGCTACAACGAGAGTTTCGGGCTGGTCGCGGTGGAGGCGCAGGCCGCGGGCACCCCGGTTGTCGCGGCGCGCGTCGGCGGCCTCCCGCTCGCGGTCGCGGACGGGGAGACGGGCCTGCTCGTTCAGGGCCACGGCACGGAGGCGTGGGCACAAGCGCTCGAGCAGTTGCTTATCGACGATCCCACGCGCATCCACATGGGCGAACAGGCCGTCGCCCACGCAAAAGCGTTTAGCTGGGCCGCCTCGGCGGACAAACTGCTCGAGGTCTACTCCGACACCCTGTCCGGCTACATCCCGGGCGAGGCCACCCGGGACGCCGGCGGGGTGTAGGGGCGTTTAGAGGCGCTTGGCGATCTCCTCGCCGAGGGAGGCCCCGCCCCAGTAGCCGATGCGGTCGGAGTGGTATCCGATGGCGCGGTTGATCTCCGCTGGGTCGAACTGGCCCTGCGAGGCCTTCTGTGCCAGACCGGCGGCCTCTTGCTTGGCGTTGTCGACGGCTTTGCGGAGCTCGTCGCGAGGCACTGGCGGCTTGAGGTTGGGGTTGAGGCGCTCGATCTCGGCCGAGACGCGTTCTTCTTCCGCGCCGGAGGTGGTGAAGTCCTCGCGCGGCGCGGTGGAATCGGTGGGGGTGAACGCTTCGTTGACGTGGCCGTCGGGGATGCCGTAGGCGTCCTCAAGAATGCGGTCCACCGGCTGCGCCTTGCCGAGCGGCCCGAGCGTCATGGAGGACACGCCGATGGCGGCGCCGTCTCGCGGGTCGAAGTTCACGCCGCCGGAGTCGCCCTGCACGTAGTTCAGCCCCCAGCTGTAGACGCCGTTGCGGGTGCGGCCGATCTGCTTGGCGCAGGTGCGGCCCGTGGTGGCGCCGTCCTTGCAGATGGGCTGGCCGAAGTTGTCGACCGAGACCTCGCCCGGGGCGAGCGTGCGGAAGTCGCGCACATGCGTGATCTTCACCGGTTCGCCCTGCACGCCGCCGTTGAAGTCGCGGGAGTGGGACAGGCCGGTTTCGGTCACGCCGTCGTCGATGCGCACCACGCCCCAGTCGGCGGTGCGGATGGACTGCATCGGGTCGCCCAGGTTCATGGCTTCCGGGGTGACGTGGTTGGATGCCACGCGCTCGCCGATGCGCTTGTACTCGGTGCCCACGGGGGCGTAGAACTCGTTTTTTATCTCCGGGAAGCCGGGCATGGTGTTCACGCAGTGGGAGGCCGTGAGCATCACGCGCTGCGGTTCCTTGCCGGGCAGGTGCAGGGTGCCGTTGGGGCCCTGGGAGCAGGTGCCGGCCCAGCCGTCGCGCGGCATGGTCAGCTTCTGGCCGGTAGGCAGGTCGATCGTCTTTGGCGGGTCCTGCGGGAACGCTCGCATCGGCGCGCCGGGTGCGACGAGCGCGGGCGCGGCTTCCGCCGGTGCGGGGATGGCTTGAGCTGCAAGGATGCTGGCTGCCACGAGGGCTACGGTCGGGGTTCGGAGACTGAATCGCATGAGCATTAGCTTAACGCGCACACCCGATCTTCGCCCCGGAAACTGACACTGGTGGTCAGCGGTGTGATCTAGCGCAGGAACGCGTCGACGGCGCTGCGGACATCACCCGCGTGCTGCTGCGCCGCCGCATTCGCGCGACCAGCGAGGTCCTGGGCCGCCGCGACCGGATCTTCGGCCCGCGGCAGCTGCGCGGCTTCCGCGCTGAAACGCGCCGCGTCCGCCTGCGCGCCCATGACGGCGCGGTCGAGCAGCTCGCGTGGCTGGGGGCCGTCGACAAGCTGCGGCGCCTTGGGGGAGAACTCCGCGATTTCCTGGTTCAGCGGCGCGAAGTCGGCGCGCGGCGCGGGTTCTGCCGGGGTGAAGGCTTCGTTGACCTGGCCGTCGGGGATGCCGTAGGCGTCCTCAAGTGCGCGATCCACCTGCTGCGAGTTGCCCAGCGGACCGAGGCCGACGATGCTTAGCCCCACAGCCTCGCCGGTGCGCGGGTCGTAATTGATGCCGCCGGAATCGCCCGACTCGTAGCCCACGCCGAAGTGCCACACGAAGTTCTGGGTCCGGAACATCTGAACGCCGCACGAGCGACCCGTGCGCATCCCGTCCTTGCAGATGGGTTGGCCGGCGTTGTCGAAGCTGATCAGCTCGTCGCCGCGCAGGTTGCGGTAGTCCTTCACCCCCGTGATCGCCACCGGCGCGGACGGGCCGCGGCCCTTCTGGTCCACCGACGAGGACACACCGGACGCCCCGGCACCGGGCGCGAGGCGAACCGTCACCCAGTCGGGCTCGTCGATGATGCGGTAGAAGTCCATCAACTCGCCGTTGCCCAGCTCAAACGGGGTGCGTTGCCTATCGACGTCACCCACCCGCGGGTAGCCCACCTTCCCGTTCTCGCGCACCGGGGCGAACACGGTGGGCCGAACGGTTTTGCTTTTAGACTCGAAGCAGTGCGCCGCGGTGACCATCACCTGCTTCGTCTGCCCGTCCGGGGTGCGCACGGTGCCGACCGGGCCCTGGCTGCACCGCGCGGTGTGCTCGAAGGAGTCGGAGTCGTCGTTGAGCATGGCGATCGGCGCGCCGGGGGCTGCGAGCGCGGGGGCTGCGGCGGCGGTGGGGGTGGAGGGGGCTGTGGCGCCGAGGGCACCGAGGGTGACGCAGGCGGCTGTGAGGCTGGCGGCAAGGGTTGCTGCGGGGCGGAGTTTGATCATGACCTCAGACCCTAAACCCTCACCCTCGACGCGGGCTGTCCACCCCGTTCACACCCAGCCCTTCCACTCGCGGATCCAGCTACAAGGATCCGGCTAGTCGGCTCCTGGGGGCGATAAAGGAGGAGCTACTAGCTGGATCCAGCGCCCGAGCAGCGCCCGAGCGGTGCCCGAGCGGCGCCCGAGCGGTGTCCGAGCGGAGCCCGGGCAGCCGAGATGCACCGCGACACGCCCCAAAACCGCACCCGCCCCGGCAAACCCCCGACAGCTGTCCCCATCCGTGGCATGCTTGAAGGCATGGGTAACGGAAAGCTGATTCTCGTTCGCCACGGGCAGAGCGAGTGGAACAAATCGAACCAGTTCACCGGCTGGGTGGACGTGGACCTGACCGAGCAGGGCGAGGCCGAGGCCGTCAACGCCGGCAAGCTGATGGTGGAAAAGGACGTTTTGCCGGACATCCTGTTCACCTCGCTGCTGCGCCGCGCGATCCGCACCGCCAACATCACGTTGAACGCGGCGGATCGCCACTGGATCCCGGTGGAGCGCAACTGGCGTCTCAACGAGCGCCACTACGGCAAGCTGCAGGGCCTGAACAAGGCGGAGATCCGCGACGAGTTCGGCGAGGAGCAGTTCATGGAGTGGCGTCGCTCCTACGACACCCCGCCGCCGGAGATTGACACGGACAACGAGTACGCGCAGACCAACGATCCGCGCTACGCCTTCCTGCCGGAGGTGCCGCGCACCGAGTGCTTGAAGGATGTGGTGGAGCGTTTCCTGCCCTACTACATCGACGTCATCGCGCCGCACGCCATGGCAGGCAAGAACGTCATGGTCGCAGCGCACGGCAACTCGCTGCGTGCGCTGGTGAAGTACCTGGACAATATTTCAGACGAGGACATCGCGGGGTTGAACATCCCAACCGGTATGCCGCTGGTCTACGAGATTGATGAGAACGGCAAGGTGCTCAACCCCGGCGGCACCTACCTGGATCCGGAGGCGGCCGAGGCTGGCGCCGCGGCGGTGGCAAACCAGGGCCAGAAGTAAGCCTCGAAGTACGCTGTGTCGCCGATTCTCGCGTTTCTCGTCGGCGCCGCGCTGACCGTGCCCGCTGTGCTGCTCGGCCAGCGGGCGCTTCGCTGGCGCGCCCGGAACCGGGCTGACGACGGCGGGCAGGACGACACTGTGACCACGGTCAGCCAGGTGCTGCACCTTGTCACGCAGGGTTCGCCCACCGGTATCGCGGTGATCAACCGCAGCGGCAACGTGATGCTGTCCAACGCGCGGGCCCACGACATGTCCATCGTGCACGACGGCAGCGTCAACCCCCGCGTGCTGGAAGTGGCGAAGGAGGTGCTTGAGCAGCAGGAAGAGCTTGTGCTCGACCTGGATTTGCCGCAGCGCACCACCGGCAGCCGCATCCGCAACGTCAGGGCCCTAATTGCGCCGCTGACGTTGACGGACAACTCCTATGCCATCGTATACGGCTCTGACGAGTCCGAGAACGTGCGCATGGAAAACGCGCGCCGCGACTTCGTGGCCAACGTCTCCCACGAGCTGAAGACCCCGGTCGGCGGCATTGCGCTTTTGGCTGAGGCGCTGCTGCAGGACCCCACGGACCCGGAGATGGTGGACTACTTTGGCAACAAGCTGCACAAAGAGGCCCACCGGATGGGGGAGATGATCACGGATCTGATTTCTCTGTCCAAGCTGCAGGGTGCGGAGGCGTTGCCGGACATGGCGCCGGTGCGTGTGGACGACATCGTGGACGACGCGGTGGCGCGCAACCTGGTCGCCGCGGAGAACCACGGTATCGAGCTCAACCGCGGCCAGCGTCTGGGGCTGCGGGTGATGGGGGAGCGGGCGATGCTCACCGTGGCGGTGTCGAATCTGATCACCAACGCGATCAACTATTCCCCGAGCGGGCAGCCGGTGAGTGTGACGCAGAAGCTGGTGCGCGACAACGTGGTGCTGATCCGGGTCACGGACCGCGGGATCGGTATTGCCCCGGAGGATCAGAAGCGGGTGTTTGAGCGGTTCTACCGGGTGGACAAGGCGCGCTCGCGTTCGACGGGTGGCACGGGGCTGGGTTTGGCCATCGTGAAGCATGTGGTGGCGAACCATGGCGGTACCATTACGTTGTGGTCGAGACCTGGGACGGGCTCTACGTTCACTATCGAGCTGCCCCTCTACGACCCCGAAGCCGCCGGCGGAACAGAAAAGGAAGAGTGAAGTGACGACCATTCTCATCGTTGAAGACGAGGAATCGCTGTCTGATCCTTTGGCCTACCTGCTGCGCAAGGAAGGCTTCGAGGCGGTTGTGGCGGCCGACGGCCAGACGGGGCTGGATCTGTTCGCATCCCAGGACATCGATTTGGTGCTGCTAGACCTGATGCTGCCGGGCATGAGCGGCACTGAAGTGTGCAAGAAGCTGCGCGCGGAGTCGTCTGTGCCGATCATCATGGTCACCGCCCGCGACAGCGAGATTGACAAGGTCGTCGGCTTGGAGCTGGGCGCTGACGATTACGTGACTAAGCCGTACTCCACCCGCGAGCTGGTTGCCCGCATTCGCGCGGTGCTGCGCCGCGGTCCGGAGACCGAGGTGGTCGAGGAGGCGGACGAGCAGTTGCTGCAGGGCGGCCGCGTGACCATGGATGTGGAGCGCCACACGGTGCTTGTGGACGGCCAGCCGGTGCCCATGCCGCTGAAAGAATTCGACCTTCTGGAGTACCTGCTGCGTAACGCCGGCCGGGTGCTCACCCGCGGCCAGCTGATCGACCGCATTTGGGGCGCCGATTACGTCGGTGACACCAAAACCCTGGACGTGCACGTCAAGCGCCTGCGCACCAAGATCGAGGCGGAGCCGTCGCGCCCCACCCAACTCGTCACTGTGCGCGGCCTCGGCTACAAATTCGAGACGTAGGGCGCGGCTACCCGCGCGCGGCTTGGGTTGCGGGGTGGGTGGCCCGGAGGTCGTCGCTAAGCTGAGCTCGCTTTTCGCAATGCTTAGCGACGACACCATACGGCCTTTCCCCAATCAGTGCGATGAGCTCGTCTTTCATGGACTGCCAGATAGGTGTGCCGCCGGTGTGGCAGGCGGGGGCAGAGGTGCACCACCAGTCGAAGTCCTCTCCGCCGCCGCCCCACTGACGGCGGTGGTACTCGCCGATGGTGGTGCGCAGTATCTCCTGGCCGTCCGAGCGTTCCTCCCACGCGTCCTCGCGGGAAAACGGCACCTGCCAGCACACCTCCGGCTTGGTGCCCACGATGTTGCGGCCCTCCGCCATGGCGAACTGGTGGAAGGCGCAGCCCGCGCCGGTGGGGTGGCCGGGGCGGTTGGCGAAGATGCAGGCGCCGTCGACGACTTTGGTTTTGATGTGGGGGCCGGCCTCTTCGTCGTCGGGGTCTGGTTCGAGCGCGTCTTCTTCCTCCTCGTCCCATTCCAGCCACGGCTCGAGCCACGTCGGGTCGTTGGCGGCGAAGTAGGCGTCCGTCTCGGCGGGGCGCAGCTGCCAGTACTTCGCTGGCATGTCCTTGACGGCGTTGTAGACGGTGTCGCGGTCTTCCTCGTCCGCGATGTAGGCGCCGTGGATGCAGCAGCCCACAGCCGGGTTGGATTCGTCGATACCGAGGCACTCGGGCGTGCCGAAGCGGCACGACCACGTAGCTTCCGCCCAGGTCAGGTCGATGGAGAAGATGTGGTTCGGATCATCCGGGTGGACGAATTCGAACCATTCGCGCGGGAAATCGGGGCGGGTTTCGCGGCCCGCCAGGATGGAGCGGCCGGCCGGCGAGTCCGCGGGGAAGCCGAGAAAAACGGGTTTCGGGGCTGGTTGATTCACACCTGGACACGGTAGACCCGTTACCCTGGGGTGGTGCGATTAGGTGTATTAGATGTCGGCAGCAACACGATCCATCTCGTGGCGGTCGACGCGTACAGCGGTAGCCGGCCGACGCCGATGAGCGATTGGAAGCAGCCGCTGCGTCTCGTTGAGCTGCTGGACAAAAAGGGCAATATCGAGGACAAGGGCGTGGACAAGCTCGTCGACGCTGTCCAGGAGGCATCCGACCTCGCGGACAACCTCAAGTGCGAGGAGCTCGTGGCGTTCGCCACCTCCGCGGTGCGCTCCGCCACCAACTCCGCAGACGTGCTCAAGCGCGTGGAGAAGAAGACCGGCGTGAAGCTGAACATCCTCTCCGGCGAGGAGGAGGCGCGCCTGACGTTTTTGGCGGCGCGCCGCTGGCACGGCTGGTCCGCAGGTCGCATCACTAACTTCGACATCGGCGGCGGCTCGCTGGAGATCTCCACGGGCACCGAGGAGATGCCGGACCTCGCGGTGTCTCTAGACCTGGGCGCGGGACGCTTGACCCATGAGTGGTTCGACACCGACCCGCCGGAGCGCAAGAAGATCAACATGCTGCGCGACTACATCGACGCGGAGCTCGCCGGGCCTGCCGAGCAGTTCAAGGCGATGGGGGAGACCGGCCTGGCCGTGGGCACGTCCAAGACGTTCCGCTCCCTGGCCCGCCTCACCGGCGCTGCGCCGTCGTCCGCCGGCCCGTTCGTGCAGCGCACCCTTACCGCGCCGGGTCTGCGTCAGCTCATCGCGTTCATCTCCCGCATGACGGCGGCGGATCGCGCGGAGCTCGAGGGCATCAACTCGGACCGCTCCCACCAGATCGTGGCTGGTGCGCTGGTGGCGGAAGCTGCGATGCGTGCGTTGAATGTTGATAAGTTGGAGATCTGCCCGTGGGCTTTGCGCGAGGGTGTGATTCTCAAGCGCATTGACAAGGGGTCTTTGGACGCTGAGCAAGAAGCTAATGAAGGAGACGACAACTAATGGCCGACAAACAGCTCACTGTTGCCGAGCTCCTCGCGCGCGCCGAGAAGGAAAACCCGTCCGGCGCGCGCCGTCCGCGTCGCCGCCGCAGCCTTGAGGACGGCGGCGTTTCCGTCGCCGAGCTGACCGACTCGTTTAAGAAGGTCGACGCCAAGCCCGCTGAGGTGAAGCACTCCAGCGTGCCTATCGACGCACCTTCGGATACCCCCCAAAAGACCCCCACCCAGGCGCCGAAACCCGAGCCGAAGCCGGCCGAACCGGCCGCGTCGAAGGTGGAGCCGAAGCCGGCTGAACCGAAGCCCGCGCCGAAGCCGGCTGAGCAGCCAGCGCCCGCGGGATCTTCGGTCGCGAAGGTGCAGCCAGCCAGCGACGAGACGACGGTGCTGCGCAAGGTCGAGGGCAAAGTCGAGGGCAAGGTCGAGGGCAACGATGAGGGCAAGGCGGAGCCCGTCGCAAAGCAGAAGCTCGCGCAGCCGGACGACACCAACGAGATCCGCACAGTCGACGCGCCGGAGCCCCAGCAGCTGCGCGAGGAACCCCGCGACGCAGAATACGACACCGACTATGAGGTCGAGGAGGCGTCCGTCAACCCGATCCTTTTGGTCCTGCTGGTGTTCTTCGGCGTGCTGCTGGGCGTGCTGGGCTTCCTGGCGTTTAAGTGGCTGTGGGCTAACACGATGGTCGTTGTGGCGGCGCTGGTCGGCGTCGGTGTCGTGGCCGCGGTGGTCGCCGCCGTCGGGGCGATGGCTGGCGGCCGCGACAAAGTGACCATGATCATCGCTGGCCTGGCCGCCGCCGTGGTGGCTTTCGGCCCGGCACTGCTGTAAAACGCCCAACAACATTTGAGGAGCGACATGGAACGCATCGCCGTCATTGGTGCAGGCAACATCGGCGAGGCTTTCATCTCGGGCCTCGTCGCCAATGGGGTGGAGCCGGGCTCCATCACCGCGACGAACAGGTCCTCGGCCCGCAGCGCCGAGCTGGCGGAGCGCTACGGCGTGCGCACCACCTCCGACAACCGTGAGGCCGTGCGCGGCGCCGACGTGGCGCTGCTGTGCGTCAAGCCCGCGCAGATCCTGGGCGTCATCGCGGAGGTCGGCGAGGAGCTGACCGACTCGGGTTCTTCGACCGTGCTGGTCTCCATGGCCGCGGGCGTGACCATCGCCGCGATGGAAGAGGCCGTCTCCGCCGCCGGCACCCCGATCGTGCGTGTAATGCCGAATACGCCGATGCTGGTGGGCAAAGGTGTCCTCGCCGCTGCCTGCGGACGCTTCGTCGGCGAGGAGCAGCGCGAGGCCGTGGTGGAGCTGCTGTCCGCCGCGGGGCAGGTGGTCCAGGTCGACGAATCCCAGATGGACGCCGTGACCGCGATCTCCGGATCCGGTCCCGCGTACTTCTTCCTGGTGGCGGAGGCGCTCGTTGACGCGGGCGTGTCGCTCGGCCTGCCGCGCGACCTGGCCGAGCAGCTCGCCTGTGCGACCGCCGCCGGCGCCGGCGCGATGCTCGAGAGCGAGGACAGCCCCGTGCAGCTGCGGGCGAAGGTCTCCTCGCCGGCAGGCACCACGGTGCGCGCGATCCGCGAGCTGGAAGAGTCCGGCCTGCGCGGCGCGTTCTACCGCGCCACCGAGATCTGCGCGGAGCGCTCGGACGAATTGGGCAAGTAGCCCGAATCCCAACTTTCACACCCGTTTCTGTGGGTTCACTGCCTGCACTTTGAAAATTTTCTTCCACTTAAGTCGCACTCGACGCTGGTTTCACGTTAGGGTGGTTCAAGCACGTGCGTGTTCGTCCTGCGGGAGGGGAAGCCTGCAGCGCGTTTGCGTGCCGAGAGGTATGAATTAAGTGGTTAACGAAGATAAAGGAAAGTTCCTGACGGTCGCCGAGGTCGCGGAGATCATGCGCGTATCCAAGATGACCGTCTACCGCCTCGTCCACTCCGGCGAGCTGCCCGCCGTCCGCGTGGGCCGCTCCTTCCGCGTGAACGAGACGGCAGTGAGCGAGTACCTGGAGTCCTCCGTCTACGACGTGGGATAGTCACCGGTCTCGTTTACAGGACCTCGAGAACACACCCGCCGCGCCGGTTTCCGATGCGGCGGGTGTTTTTGGCCCTGAAAAGCCCTGCCGGTATGCTTTGAACGATCAGGTCGGCCACCCCCTGTGGGAGTGTGCACCTCCCGCGAGCCGCGCAAGCGGTTGCGCCGGCCGCGTACGTACGCACTTTGAACAGGAAAGAGGTAGCCCCATGGGTTCAGTGATTAAGAAGCGCCGCAAGCGCATGTCCAAGAAGAAGCACCGCAAGATGCTCCGCCGCACTCGCGTGCAGCGTCGTAAGCTCGGCAAGTAAGCCGTGCGCTTTCACCCGCCCCATCGAGGGCGGGTTTTTCGTTTCTGAGGCAGATGCTTACTCCTAGATGCTTACCGACCGAGGATGCTTACTTCTAAACGCTTACTTCTCGACGAAACTCCGGCGGCAACCGACGCGTCACTCGAGAAGTAAGCATCCTGGGGTAAGCATCTAGGAGCCAATGGCCCCCGACCCCGCGTCAGGGAGACGCATCCCTCTGGCTACGTAATATGGGCCGTATGATGCCAGTGGAGCCGTGGCCGAGCACCCACCGCTGATCTACAGCCGGTACACCTCGTAGTCGCCTGGAACGCCTGCACCAGGGACGTGTTGTAGACCGAGTTTGAGCGCAAGGCCAATGGACGCTTGATTGGACGGGTCGATGATGGCGACGATGGGCAGCTGTGGAAAACGCTCGCGTGCGCTGGCAATCGCAGCGGCTGCGGCCTCCTTGGCGTAGCCCTTGCCCTGCGATTCGGGTGCGAAACGGTAGTAGAGGTTCAGGACGTCCTCGCCAGCCTCTGCACTGTGGCGTACCCCTGTAAAACCGATGGTCGTGCCGTCGAGCGTGTGCACGGTGTAGTAGCCCAGCTGCTTTTCAATCCAATTCTTTTGCCAAGACTGTGCCAGCTCGACGGCTTCGTCTCTGGTCTTCATGGCCAGCTCGGGTCGGTGCTCGTAGGTGCGGGTGTCGGAATGGATGTCAAAGATGGCGTCGATATCCGTGTCCGCGGGCGCCGACAACCTGAGCCGCGGGGTGCGCAGCGCAAAAGCATTATCCACGGTGAGTCCTCGCCTACCGCTTCCGCCACCACCACAGGCCCGCGCCCGCCAGCACGGCCGGGACCACGCCGGCGCGCACCGCCCGGCGCACGGAGCGGTAGTCGCGCACCGCCCAGCCCTGCGCCTTGGCGTGCTTGCGCAGCGCCCGGTCCGGGTTGACCGCCACCGGCGAGCCGACCATGTCCAGCATGGGCAGGTCGTTGATGCTGTCGGAGTAGGCGGTGCACTTGGACAGGTCCAGCTGCTGCAGCGCCGCCAGGGCTGCCACGGCGTGTTTCTTGCCGGGGCCGTGGAGGATGTCGCCGACGAGGCGGCCGGTGAACTTGCCGTCTTCTTCCTCCGCCACGGTGCCGAGCGCCCCGGTGAATCCGAGCGTTTCGGCGAGTGCCTGGCCGATCTGCACCGGGGTGGCGGACACCAACCACACCTGCTGCCCGGCGGCGAGGTGCATGGAGGCCAGTTCGATGGTGTCGGCGTAGGACTTCTCCAGCATCCGGTTGTCCACGATCTCCCGGCACGCCTCTTTGAGCTCCGCCACGCTCTTGCCCTTCACAATGGCCAGGGCCTGCTCGCGGCCCTCGGCGATGTCGTCGGCGTTTTCGGAGCCGGAGACGCGGTAGCGGATCTGCTTGCGCAGGGCAGGCGCGAGCTCGGACAGGGTGATGAACCGCTTCCGGAACAGACCCTGGGCCAAAAGGATCAGCGAGGAACCCTGGATGAGCGTGTTGTCCACGTCGAAAAACGCGGCCGCCTCGGTGTCCTGGGGGACCTCCGGGTCGGGCGGGGTGATCTTCTGGCGGCCGGCCGTTTCGAAGGCGCCGCCGACGGAGTCCACGCCGAGCGCGAAGTCGTCAATGTTGATGCCGAAGGTCTCTTCCACCGCGGCGGCTGCGGCGGCGCGGCCGGCGGTGCGCTGCGCGTCGTCGTCGAGCGGGGGCATGACGCGCTCTTCAAGGAAGCGGCGCAGGTTGCCCTGGGACTGGGACCACTGCGCGAGGATTTCGCGCTGATCAGACATGGAACTACGGGCCCTTTCGGGTGGGGGTGTTAGCGTGTGCAATCGTACAACGCCCTGGCATATGCACTCACAGGAGGAGCGGGGATGAAAAAGGTGGAACTGATGGTCCGGTCCACGTGCGGTTCGTGCGAGCGGGTGGCGGGCCAGATTGCGCCTGTCGTCGCAAAGCATGGCGTTCAGCTCGCCCTTGTGGACGTGGACCAGGACCCCGAGTTGGCCGCGGAGTACGGCGACCGCGTGCCGGTGGTGGTCATTGACGGCGATGAGTTCGCCTGCTGGGAAGTGGACAACGACGACCTCGACGCGGAGCTGTCCAACTAAAGGACTATCCTTTAGTGTGATTTTCAACCGGACTGGAGGGTTTTGCGTGAGTGTTCTGCTTGTGGGGATGTCGCACAGGTCTGCGCCTGTGGCCCTGCTGGAGCGGCTCAGCATGGACGCGGAGGTCCAAAACGGCACGGCGGGCGCCCTCATCGCGCAGCCGTCGCTGTCTGAGGCGATGATCATCTCCACATGCAATCGCCTGGAGGTCTACACCGTCACCAACGCGTTCCACGCCGGGGTGGAGGACGTGCTGCGAGTGCTTGGCAGCGTCTCCGGGGTCGACGTGGCTGAACTGCGCCGTTACCTGTACGTGCGCTACTCGGACGCGGCCGCGGAGCACATCTTCACCGTGGCATCGGGCCTGGATTCGATGGTGGTGGGCGAGCAGCAGATCATCGGCCAGGTGCGTTCCGCTTACGTCGACGCCGTGGAGCGCGGCACCGTGGGCCCGAACCTCCACTCGCTGGCCCAGGCGGCGCTGCACACCGGCAAGCGCGTCCACTCCGAAACGGGCATCGACGATTCGGGCGCGTCCATGGTCACCGTCGCACTCGAGGAGGCGATGGAGCGAATGCTTGTCGACGACCTCCGGGGCAAAACCGCACTCGTCCTAGGCGCCGGCGCGATGAGCTCGCTAGCCGCAACGCACCTGGGCAAAAAGGGTATAGACAAGCTGGTGTTGACGAACCGCACCCGCGACCGCGCCGAACGCCTGGCAGAGCACTCCCGCGAGGCCGGCGTGCCCGCCGAGGTGGTGGACTTCGCCGACCGCGCCTCGGTGCTGGACCGCGTGGACCTGGTGGTCTCCGCCACCGCCTCCGACGAGTTCACCATCACCCCGACCGACATCCCCGGCCCGCTGGTGCTGGCAGACCTGTCGCTGCCGCGCGACATCGATGATGCCGTGGCAGACATCGACGGCGTGCACCTAGTCAACATCGAGTCCCTGCACGAGAAAATGCGTGGCAGCGACAACGAGGACTCCCGCGCGTTGCGCCGCGCCGAGGAGATCGTGGCGGAAGAGGTGGACACGTTCGGCTCGGAGCAGCGCGTACGCGAGGTGGCCCCGGCGGTGACCCGTCTGCGCCGCAACGCCGCGGAGATTTCCGGCCAGGAACTGCAGCGTCTGCGCACCCGCCTTCCGGAGATGTCCGAGGACGACTTTGATCAGGTCAGCCGCATGGTCAAGCGTGTCGTCGATAAGCTTTTGCATCAGCCGACAGTGAAGATCAAAGAGCTGGCGGCGACGGCGGAAACGGTGAGCGTGGAAGAAGCGGTCACCGAATTGTTCGGGCTGGAAAGCCCCTCCGTGGCGGTGGACGCGCAGAAGCTGCCGCTGCCCGAGGAACTGCACGGCAAGGAGAAGTAGATGTTCAAGATTGGTACACGCGGATCCCACCTGGCCACCACCCAGACCGGGCATGTGCGCGACGCGCTGGGCGAGCACGGCCACCCGGCCGAACTGCAGATCGTGACCACCCCGGGCGACCTGTCCCAGGCGCCTGTGGAGCGCATCGGCGTGGGCGTGTTCACCTCCGCGTTGCGCGACGCGCTATTTAACGGCGAGGTGGACATCGCGGTCCACTCGTTCAAGGACCTGCCCACTGCCGACGAGCCACGCGCCCACATGATCATCCCCACCCGCGAGGACAGCCGCGAAGCACTCATCGCCCGCGACGGACTGACCCTGGCCGAGCTGCCCGAAGGCGCGCGCGTGGGCACCTCCGCGCCGCGCCGCATCTCCCAGCTCAAGGCCATGCGCCCCGACCTGGACATCCGCCCGCTGCGCGGCAACATCGAGCGGCGCATGAGCTACGTCGAAAACGGCGAGCTGGACGCGATCATCCTCGCGTACGCGGGACTGGTGCGCGGCGGCTACGGTGACCGAGCCACCGAGGTCTTTTCTCCCGAGGTGTTCATGCCGGCTCCCGCCCAGGGCGCGCTGGCCGTGGAGTGCCGCTCCGACGACGCCGTGGCGCGCGAGGCGATTGACAAGCTTATCGACGACGCCGCCACCGCCGAATCCACCGCCGAGCGCGCCGTCCTGGCCCGTTTGGAAGCGGGCTGCACCGCGCCGGTGGCCGCCTCGGCGGTGCTCGAAGGCACTAATGTGACCCTGCGCGCCGGCGTGTTCGCCCTGGACGGTTCCCGCCAGCTGGTGGAAGAAGCCCAGGGCACAGACCCGGCCGAGCTGGGGCGCAAGGTCGCCGAGGCGCTGCTCGAGCGCGGCGCCGCCGACGTGATGGAGTAGCGCCGGGGCTAGAGGGGGCGTCTGGGCTCGGGGGTGAATCTGCTGGTTCGCGGATCGTCTAGCAGTCCCTCTCGTGCTGCTAGACGATCCGCGTGCGTGCGAAGCATTTCCCCAGGTGGTATTGGAAATGTGTGTCGGTAGGAACGTCATCGTCTAGCAGGGAGACCGCGCTGCTAGACGATCCGGGGGGCTGAAGGCCCGGGGGAGGCGCCGGGGCCAGAAGGGCGCGGGGGGCTCGCGGCGCGGCAGCCCAAGAAGCACTGGAATGTAGCGCTGGTTTTGTTCTCGGGCTGAAGCATTTTATGGTGGAGATACCATACGTTCAATACCCTCCGCGCAATCGGGTCGGTGGGCCGTATTGAGGCCGATCAACACTGCGAACCCAGCCGCGCGGGGGCGGTTTATTTGTGCCTAGAAGAGATTTCTCCATGACAGAGCCCACTCACACCCCCCAGCCGGGGAAGGTGATCTTCGTTGGTGCTGGACCGGGCAACCCGGAGTTGCTCACGGTTCGCGCCCGCGAGGTAATGGAATCCAATTCTATCGCCCTCGTGGACCCTGAGGTGTCAACGGGGGTCCGAAGCGTCGTCGCGGCGGCGCTGCCAGTGCCGAAAGCCAAGATGGACGCGGCGAACGAGCGCTACGAGCAGATGTGCGCCGAGGCGAAGGCGGCCGGCGCGAGGCGTAAGCCGCCCCGCCCCGAGGACCCGACTGCTGCGGAGTTGCAGGAGGTTGGGCTGGATGGCGGAGTGATCGTCGAGAAGCTGAAGCTCGCACTGAAGGAAGCCGCGGACATTGTGGAGCGCGGCGAGGCTGGCGACGGCGACGTGATCCGCCTGGTCTCCGGCAACCCGCTGACGCGCGACTCCGTGATGGAGGAGATCTCCGCGGTGGCCGCCGAGGGCATGGAGTTCCAGGTGGTGCCGGGGATGTCGCTGCCGTCGACGGTGCCGTCGTTCGCCGGTATCGCGCTGGGTTCGACCTACACGGAAGCCGACCTGAACAACGGCGACGTGGACTGGGACCAGCTCGCCGCCGCGCCGCAGCCGCTGGTGCTGCAGGCGAACCAGGAGCACCTGGCGGAGATGGTGGAGCAGCTCACGCAGCGCGGTTTCCAGGCGTCGACGCCGGTGACGGTGACCACGCGCGGCACCACGCGCCTGCAGCGCACGTTCGACGCGACGCTGGGCACCGTGGGCAAGCTCGACGCGGAGCTGGAGGGCCCGCTGGTGGTCACCCTCGGCAGCGCGGCGGACGACCGTTCGAAGTACTCGTGGTGGGAAAACCGCCCGCTCTACGGCTGGCGTGTGCTCGTGCCGCGCGCGAAGTCGCAGGCAGGGGTGATGAACGCCCGACTGTCGCAGCACGGCGCGATCCCGCAGTCCGTGCCCACGATTTCGCTGGAGCCGCCGCGCAACCCGGCGCAGATGGACCGCGCGATCAAGGGCATCGTGGAGGGCCGCTACCAGTGGATCCTGTTCACCTCGGTCAATGCCGTCGATGCCGTGTGGTCCAAGTTTGCAGAGCTGGGCCTGGACGCACGCTCGTTCGCCGGCGTGCACCTGGGCGCGGTGGGGCAGAAGACCGCCGACGCGCTGATCGCCCGCGGCATGCAGCCGGAGCTCGTGCCGCACCGCACGAAGCAGAACGCGGCTGGGCTGGCGGAGGCGTTCCCGGAGTACGTCGAGGACATCGACCCGGTTTCGCGCGTGCTGCTGCCTCGCGCGGACCTCGGTTCCGATGTGCTGGTGGACGGCCTGCAGGAGAAGGGCTGGGAGGTCGACGACGTGGTCGCCTACCGCACCGTGCGCGCCGCCCCGCCGCCGCCAGAGACGCGTGACATGATCAAGACCGGCGGCTTCGACGCAGTGTGCTTCACGTCCCCGTCGACGGTGAAGAACCTCGTGGGTATTGCGGGCAAACCGCATTCGCGCACGATCATCGCTTGCATCGGCCCGGTCACCGAGGCGGAGGCGCGGGAGCAAGGCTTGCGTGTCGACGTCGTCCCGGAGGTCGCCGACATCCCCCACCTCGTCGACGCCTTGGCGGACCACGTGGCGGGGCTGCGCGCGTCGGGGCAGTTGCCGCCGCCGCGCAAGAAGCGTCGGAAAGCTGCGAAGAGCACCGGCGAGGACACCGCGGCCGCGGCTGGCTAGAAATGCGCCAGCTGGGTCGTGTCGGGTGCGCGTTCTAAGATGTGGCGCATGGCTGATTACGACTTGATTCGACGCCCCCGCCGCTTGCGGCAAACCCCCGCTATCCGTGAGTTTGTCACGGAGACGCGCCTGCACCCGGCCGACTTCATCCTCCCGCTGTTCATCGCCGACGGCATCGACGCTCCGCGGGAGATCCCGTCCATGCCGGGCGTGTACCAGCACACCCCGGAGTCACTGGTGGAGATCTGCCGCGAGGCGCTCGCGCTCGGCGTGAAGTGCGTGGACCTGTTCGGCGTGCCGCGCGAGGAGGACAAGGACGCCACCGGCTCCGTTGCCGTTGCCGACGACGGCGTGCTCAACCGGGCGATTGCGCTGTTGCGCAAGGAGTTCGGCGACGAGCTGATCATCATGGCGGACACCTGCCTGGACGAGTTCACCGACCACGGCCACTGCGGTGTGCTCACCACTGACGCACACGGCAGGGAGGTGGTGGACAACGACCCCACCGTGGAGATCTACTGCGAGATGGCGGTGGCCCAGGCGCGCGCGGGCGCGCACATTGTCAGCCCGTCCGGCATGATGGACGGCCAGATTGAAAAGATTCGCGGGGCGCTTGATCGCGCGGGCTTTGCCGACGTTGCCATCATGGCCTACTCCGCGAAGTACGCCTCCAAGTTCTTCGGGCCGTTCCGCGACGCGGTCGGCTCCTCGCTGAAGGGCGACCGCCGCACCTACCAGCAGGACCCGGCGAACGTGCGCGAGTCGCTTCTGGAGACGGAGCTGGACATCGTCGAAGGCGCGGACTTTGTCATGGTCAAGCCCGCGCTGCCGTACCTGGACGTGCTGGCCAAGATCGCCGAAATGTCCCCGGTGCCAGTGGCCGCCTACCAAGTCTCCGGCGAGTACGCCATGCTCAACGCGGCCGGCCAGAATGGCTGGATCGACTACGAGGAGACAATGATGGAAGCGTTGGTGTCCATCAAGCGCGCCGGCGCAGACCAAATTTTCACCTACTACGCCATCGAGGCAGCAAAGAGGCTCAATGGTTAGCTTGCCGCCAATGAACCCGGGATCGCCGAGCAGGGTGGGACCGGAGGCCGTCGAGAAGCAAAAGGGCTCCATGCCCGAAGCCGTGCGCTACATGCTCGCGGCGTGGGCCGTGATGATCGGCGGGGAGCTTTTGCACCAGATCTTCGCCGTCGCGGCGAGCGTGATCGACCCGTCCGCGCTGCGCGAGGTGGCCAAGGAACGCGCCACCAACGGCGACGGCGAGGTCTCCGAGGCGCTGATGAACGCCAGCGTGTACGGCTCCATTTTCATCATGGCGCTGTTACAACTCGGCGTGATCCTGCTGTTCTTCTTCGCCCTCCGCGCCGTGCAAAAGCAGGCGAAATGGGCGGAAAACGCCCGCCGGCTGCTGCAGATCTTCTCCGTGTTCTTCGCGTTGCGCATGCTCACACTGTTCATGATGGTGCCGGCCTCCACCGCGGTGCCGACGGCGATGTTCGGCATAGATGGCGTGGTCCAGATCATCCTTGGTGTTGCGGGCGTGATGGGCGTGATCTATTCAGTGGATAAGGACTCCGTGGCGTGGACCAAGCCGCCCAAGGGCAAGTCCGGCAGTGCCACGGATTCGGCGGAGGCGCCGGAGGAAAAGGAGAACTAAGCGGTGGCAGGGATGTTCCCGACCATGGTGTCGGACCCGAACGACAGGAACCGGCGCTTCACCGGCGAGGTTGGCCCGGTGTGGCCGAAGCCGCTGAAAATCGGCTACTACCTGTGCCTAATCGCGGCGACGCTGATGTTCGTCATCGCGTTTTTGACCATGGTGGCGGATTCGCCCAAGGACCTGGACGCGGACGTGGAGGGCATCTTCGAGCGCAACCTGCGGATCTACACCTGGGGCAGCATCATCCTCGGCTCCTTGATCACCTCGTGCTGCGCCTACCTGCCAAAAGGCTCGAAGGTGGCGCGCAGCTGGCTGGCCGGGTTTATCGGCCTGGCGGTGTTTTTGCAGCTGGCCAGCTTCTTCGTCGGCGTGGCCGGCTGGGCCGCGTTCCTGGTGGTCGGTGTGCTCGTCTTTGCGCTGTTTTTCGTGTTCCGTCCGGCCGCCAACGCGTTTGTGGATAAGCGCAGCGGCGACGTTTGGGAAGGGGTGGAATGAGCAAGTACGAGGGCGAGGACCTGGAAAAGCTCAGCGCCACCGGGCGCGAAGGCGCCAAGTTGACCCAGCTGAGCGGCGAGGAACTCGACGATTACATTGAGGCCGCCCGCGACGCAGCCAGGGAAGCCGGGGTCGACCCGGCCACTGCCCGTCGTGACTTGGACGGCGAGCTCGTGCGCCCCAATGCCTCCTACGCCTTTGAACTACGCGGGGTGGAGGACGGCCCACAACTGACAGAGATCGAAGACGCCCTCGAATCCCTCGACGGCGTTTCCGCCCGCCTGGTGTACCCCACCCGTATGGCATGGGTGACGGCACCGGCGACCATGCCGCTGCCGCAGCTGATCAAGACCATCGAGGACTTCGGGGTGACCGCGGTGGTCACCGACTCCACCCTGCAGCGCCGCGCCCACGGCCGCTACTGGACGGAACACCCCATGCCGCGGCGCGCCAAGCACCACCGCAAGGAAGAAGCGGCGCACCTTTTGGCCCGCGCCCAGGGCTTCATCCAGAACAAGACCCGCGCGGAGCGCCGCAGCGGCGACGTGTTGTTTACCGCCCGCGACCTGGTCACCCCGGGCAGGCTGTGGCTGGCGGTGATGCTGACTATCCCGGTGCTGTTGCTGACCTACGTGCCCGCCCTCGGGTTCCCGGGCTGGCAGTGGGTGGCGTTCGCGCTGACCACCCCGGTGGCGCTGTGGTGCGCTTCCCCGTTCCACCGCGCGATGGCCGGTGGCGTGCGCCGCGGGCTCTCGGCGCTCGACGGTGCGAGCTCGATCGCCATCTTGGCGTCCTACCTGTGGTCGTTTGCCATGCTGCTGTTCACTGACGCCGGGCGCATCGGCTACCAGTCCAGCGGCACCTGGGTGCCGCTGGACATCGGCAGCGGCCCAGAGCTCTACCTCGAAGTCTCCTGCACGGTGACGACGTTGCTGCTGCTCGGCCGCTTCTTCTCCATGCGGGTGCGCACCAATCTGCTGGACGAGTTGGAGGCGCGCCGCCCGGGCGCGGACTCAATGTACGAGGTCACTCACCGCAAGAAAGGCGGCGGCAGGGAGGAGCTTCCGGCCACGGAGATTATGCGTGGCGACGACGTCCGCGTCCGCGCCGGCCAGGTCATCCCCGTCGACGGGGAAGTAGTCGGTGGATCCGGCGCGATCGGCTGGGAGCTGGTCAACACACACGCCAGCCCGCAGCTGAAGGTGGGCAAGCGCGTTGTGGCGGGCTCCGTGCTGCGCGAGGGCGACATCAAGGTCCGCGCGAGCCGCGTCGGCCACACCACGTTGTTGACCGCGGTGCAGCGCTGGCTGGAGGAGGCCTCGCGCCACCAAAACGCCGCCACGATGGTCTCCACCCGCTCTGCCAGCATGCTCATCCCGGCTGCTTACGCCATTGCTGTGCTGGATTTCGGCCTGTGGCTGCTATTTACCGGCAACATCAACACGGCGGCGTCGACAGCCTTGGCGATTTTGGTGGTGGTCGCCCCGTTCAGCCTCGCCATCTCGCCGGCGCTGGCCATCCGCCAGGGCATCGAGGCGGCGGTGCGAAACGGCGTGCTCATGCGCGACGGCAACGCGCTGCGGGTGCTCTCCCAAGTAGACACCGTCGTGTTCAACCGCGTGGGCACCCTGGTGCTGCCGGAGATGCACGTGGAAACGGTCACTGCCGCGGGCGGGGAGAGTAGCGAGCTGGTGCTTCGCATCGCTGGCGCGCTGTCTGCGGACTCGGACCACCCGGCATCCCGCGCCATTGTGAAGGCGGCCCGCGAGGCGCGCGACGCCCGCTCCGGCGACCCGCGCCTGCCGGACTGGATCGAGGTCGGCGACGACATCATCACCCCCGACGGCGAGTTCGGCGGACGCGTCACGGCCACCTGGGGCTCCGGCGAACACGCCCGCACGCAGACCTTCGACGCCTCGCTGTGGCGACCCACCAACCTGTCCCAGCTCAAGGGCAAGCTGTCGGTGGCAGCCACCACCGGCGGCACCCCGGTCGTGGTGCGTTGGGACGGCAAGGACCGCGGCGTGATCACCTTGTTCGACCCCGCCAAGGAAGACGCCATCCAGGCGGTGGACACCCTGGAATCCATGGGCGTGGAAACGGTGATGCTCTCGCGCGACACCTATCCGGTGGCGCGCCGCTTCGCGGACTTTCTGGGCATCTCCCATGTGCTCGCGGGCATCCGCTCCCAGGAGAAGCCCTCGGCGGTGCGCGCGCTGCACACCCAGGGCGGGATCGTGGCCATGGTGGGCGATTCCACCGTGCTGCCGGTGCTGCGCGTGGCTGACTCCGGCATCCTCTACGCCGGCGACGACCTCTACGGCACCAAGGCGCCCAATTGGAACAGCATCTGCGACGTCGTGCTCGTGCGCAACGACGTCATGGCCGTGCCCCAGGCAGTGGAGCACGCTCGCCGCGTCAACCGCATCGCCGACAGGAACCTGCGCTTCGCCGGCATCTACAACGCGGCCGCCATCATCCTCGCCGCCGCCGGCGTGCTGCCGCCGGTGGGCGCGACCTTGCTCATGCTGGGAAGTTCCCTGCTCGTGGAGTACAGCTCGCGGCGCGCCAGCCGGTTCCGGGTTCAGGGCCTGCGCCGGTAGGCTTGGGTGCCATGACCAGACGCGATCTCACCAACGCACCCCTGCTCGAGGCGGCCTACGGCCGCACCCCCTCGCGCACCCCGGTGTGGTTCATGCGCCAGGCCGGCCGCTCCCTGCCCGAATACCGCGAAGTGCGGGAAGGCATCCCCATGCTGGACTCGTGCTTCATGCCGGAGCTGCTCGCGGAGATCACGCTGCAGCCGGTGCGCCGCCACGACGTCGACGCCGCGATCCTGTTCTCCGACATCGTGGTCCCGCTCAAGGCGGCGGGCGTGGACGTGGAGATCGTGCCCGGCCGCGGCCCTGTGATGGGGGAGGCGGTGAGGTCGCGGAGTGACGTCGAGAAGCTGCCTTTGCTTGACGACGAAGTCGCTGCCGTGTCCGATGGCATCCGCATCATCCTCGACGAACTGAACGACACCCAAGCCCTGATCGGGTTCGTCGGCGCGCCGTTTACCCTGGCCAGCTACCTCATCGAGGGCGGGCCGAGCAAGAACCACGAGAAGACCAAGGCGATGATGCACGCCGAGCCGGAGACCTGGCACGCGCTCATGCGCCGCCTCGTGCCCACGATCATCGCGTTTCTGCGCACGCAGGTCGAAGCCGGCATCGACGCGATGCAGTTGTTCGACTCCTGGGCAGGTTTCCTCACCGAAGCCGACTACCGCGAATTCGTGCTGCCGTACTCCGTGGAAATCCTTGAATCCGTCGCGGGCGAGATCCCGCGCATCCACTTCGGCGTGGCCACCGGCGAGCTGCTCGGCGCAATGTCCGACGCAGGCAGCGAGGTGATGGGCGTGGATTGGCGCGTGCCGCTGGATACGGCCGCGACGCGGTTCGCCTCCCCGCGCGTGCTGCAAGGCAACCTGGACCCGGCAATGCTGTTCGCCGGCACCGGCGTGGTGCGCAGCGAGGTTGCGCGCATTAAGGCTGAGGCCGCGCGTGCCATTGCGGCTGGCGACGCCACCGGGCATATCTTCAACCTCGGCCACGGCGTGTTGCCCACTACCGATGCGGACGCGATCACCGAAGCAGTGCGCATCATCCACGAGGAGAACTAATGAACATCGCCATCATCGGCGCAGGCCTGGCAGGCCTGACCGCAGCGTACGAGCTCAGCGCGGACTTCGTCCATGCCGAAGGCAAGGACGACCTCAAGGTCGACGTCTACGAGGCCACCGACCGGCTTGGCGGCAAGCTCCACACCGTCGCCTTCGAGGCAGGCCCCACCGACATGGGCGCCGAGGCGTTCATGGCGCGCCGCCAGGACGCCGTGGAATTCTTCACCGAGCTCGGCCTCGCCGACTCCCTGGTCGAGCCCTCCGGCCTGCGCTCGTTGGTGTGGGTCGACGGCGAGGCGCGCGGGCTGCCCACCGGCGGCGTGATGGGCATCCCGTCCACGTCCGAGACCGTCAAGCACCTGGTCAGCGAGGACACCGCGAAGCGCATCGACACCGAGGCCGAGCGCGAAGGCTTCGACTGGGAAGTCGGCGGCGACGCCAACGTGGGCAAGCTTGTCCGCGAGCGCTACGGCGACGAAGTGGTGGACAACATCGTCTCCTCGCTGCTGGGCGGGGTGTACTCCTGCACCGCCGACGACCTCGGCGTGCGCGCGACCATCCCGCAGCTGGCGGAGGAGTTCGACCGCCTCGCCGCCGACGGGCCGGTTCATCTGTCTACCGCCGTGGCCAACCTGGAGCGCTCCCGCCGCGAGATGCCCACCGGCCAGGGCGCGGTGTTCAAGACGTTCCGCGACGGCTACCAGGAGGTCTACGAGACGCTCGCCGAGAAATCCGGCGCGGACATCTACATCGACGCGTTTATCTCTGCCATCAGCCTCGAGGGCTCGGCCGAAGCACCGAAGTACCGCCTCAAAGGCGGCGAGGACAAGGTCTACGACCACGTCATCCTCGCCGTGCCCGCTCCCACCGCGGCGCTGCTGCTCAAGGGGATCGCGCCCGAGGCCTCCGAGGCCCTCAAAACCGTGAAGCTGGCCAACTCCGCGGTGGTGGGCATGCGGTTCGCCACCGACGAGGGCCTGCCACAGAACTCCGGCGTTCTTGTCGCCGCCGGTGCCGAGGATGTCCACGCGAAGGCGTTCACGTTCTCTTCGCGCAAGTGGCCGCACCTCGCCGAGCGCGGCGGCGCCCTCGTGCGCGCCAGCTTCGGCCGCTTCGGCGACAACGTCGCCATCACCGCCACCGAGGATGACCTGGTGGACTGGGCCCTCGACGACCTCGAAACCATCACCGGCTTCGACGGCCGCGCCGCCGGCCTCGAGGAAATCTACGTCCAACGCTGGCTCGGCGGCCTGCCCCGCTTCGACGAAGGCCACCTCGCCACCGTGGCCAAGGTGCGCAGCCTGCTTAACGACGAACCAAAGGCCTCCCACATCTCCCTCACCGGCGCGTGGGCCGGTGGCGTCGGCGTGCCGGCAGTTATTGCCGATGCGAGGGCCGCGGCGGCAGCTGCCGTCGATAAGCAAAAGCCCTAATCCCACGGGTTGATGAGTTCCACCCCTGTATCCTCGAAATCCTTGACGTTGCGAGTGGCCAGGGGAGCGTTGTGGGTGCGACAAATAGCGGCGATCATCGCGTCTGCGTCCTGAATTGGCCTGCCAACCGCCTTGCGCGCGGCTTTGACCGGGCCGAACTCAGTGGCAGCGATGAAGTCGTAGTCCAAAACGGCGCCTCGCAGCAACAGCTCGTCGAGCGTCGCAGTAACAACCGCTGCGAGCCGTTCAGTTTTGCGACCCGGCGGGAGCAGAGCCACGCCGGCCATGAGCTCGCCCGCTGCGATTGAGGTTGTCCACTTCTCGTCCACGACCGTGTCTAGCCAGTCGACGCACTGCTTATCCGGCCGGGGCTTCAATAGCTCCGACAACACATTCGTATCCAGAATGATCATGAGAAGTCCGGGAGGTCACGGCTGCCGGTGCGCCCTGGGAGCTCAAAGTCATCGAAACCGCCGTATTCCCTTGAAAGCTCGTATATGATCCGGCCAGCGTCAACGGGGCGTGTTCCCCTGTCAAGGATCGCCCGAACTTCATCGACCACCGAATGCCCTCGTTGCTGAGCTTGATCCTCCAGCCGACGCTGGGTTTGATCGGACAAATGCAGCGCCGAGATGGGATCGCCCTTTGGGTATGCGACGAGGGCGTTGTTCTTGCTTGGAACTGCGGCGTCCTCAAGAATGCTCCTGGCCTGTGCCTCCATCGACCTGCCATTCTGCTTCGCCTGGCGCTGGATCTGATCCTTGACTGTGACATCCAGCCCCCGGATGGTCAGAGTGGCCGTTTTCCGTTCTTTCTGAGGTGCTGTCATTCTCGGCCTCCTTGACGGTTACATTTGCTAGCAAAACGCTAGCACACTGTCCTCCGCTTGGGTAGGGGGTGCGGGCGGATGTGCACTAGGTTGGTCACCTATGGAAGAACACGCGGATTCACGCGAGACAGCCGGTGTTGAGGCTGCCGAGCCTGCCGAGAAGGAATGGTGGGAAGAAGACGGCCTGCCCTGGAACGGCAAACCCACCAAAGCCGACTATTGGTGCCTGGGCTGGTTCGGCTTCGTCGGCATATTTGGCCTGGCCATGATCCCGCTGCGGGCGTGGCTTTTGGGCCTGGACCCGCCGATCTTGCTGGCGCTGACCGGCTCGCGCGTCGGCGCCGCGTCCACCGGTGCGCTCGCCGCGGTGGGGGAGGCGCCGCACTGGCTGTTGTTCCTGCTCATCGGCTCGATCGTGAACATCAAGTTCGACTGGATCTACTGGTGGGCCGGCAAACTCTGGGGCCGCGGGATCCTGGAGGTGCAGGCCGCGAACTCGCCGCGCGCCGCGAAAAACATCGCGCGCGTGGAGCAGTGGGCCGTCAAGCTGGGCTGGCTGGGCATCTTCCTCGCCTACGTGCCCATCCCGCTGCCGATCGCGTTCGTGGTGTTCGTGCTCATGGGCATGACCGGGATGCCATTGTGGAAGTTCATGGTCCTGGACTTCATCTCCAAAACCATCTGGTCCTTCCTCTACCTCGGCTTGGGTTGGTGGATCGGCGAACCCGTCGTGATGGTGCTGGAGCAGTACGCCAAGGTGGCCAACTGGATCGCGATCGCGCTGCTGGTGGTGGTGTTCTACGGCATCTTCCGCAACCAGGGCAAGAAGAAGCCAGCGGCGCAGCCCGAGGTGGTGGGCAACGAGCTCGAGGCCGGGCGGTAGGGCGGCCGGGCGGCGCCGAAAGTCGAGCGGCGGAGGTCGAGTTCGCCCTGTTTTAGGCCCGGACTCGACCTCCCGTACTCGACTTTCGCGGCGGTGGGCGAAAGGGGCCTGACAGATTCCGCCGGGCGTCTGCGGCGACCTGGGGTTTAGGGGCCGTCTGACAGGTTCCGCCACGAAGTGTCGGGCCCAGGCCCCGCTAGCGGTTGACCACGACGGTGGAGAAGTCCTCGTCGCCGCGGCCGGCGTCCTGCTGGGCCTCCAACGACGCCAGGGCAGCGCGCACGGCGGGCAGGTCCTGGTCCGAGGAAGCGAGCATCAGGCGGGCGTCCTTAGCAATGGCGTCGGCGGTGAAATCACCGGGCGAAGTAGAGCGCTCGCCCAAAAGGAACGGCGACTTCATGTTCACGATGAACTCCAGGCCGGTGGAGCCGAGCATGTCCACCACCTGCTCTTCCGACAGTCCCTGGGACTCGCCCAGCACCAGCGCCTCCTTGAACCCTTCGATGGTGACGGCCAGGGCGAGGTTGGCAAGCAGCTTGCCCACTGCGGCGCCGGCAGCCGTGTCCACTTCTTTCAAGCGCTCAGGGTTGGCGGCGGCCCAGGGGGCGACGACGTCGG
This sequence comes from Corynebacterium sp. MSK008, assembly GCF_030232585.1. Taxonomy (GTDB): domain Bacteria; phylum Actinomycetota; class Actinomycetes; order Mycobacteriales; family Mycobacteriaceae; genus Corynebacterium. The sequence goes on from NZ_JASPJX010000005.1 coordinate 123,028, forward strand.
CGACTTCAGAGCGTCGAGAGGCATCGGCGCCTCCGACGTACACGCCGAGCTTGCCGGCGCGCGCGGGCGGGAGCGATCCGACGACCGGGGTGTGCACGTAGCCGGGCACGGCATCGGCGAAAGCGGCGGCGTCGGCGGGGGAGATGGTGGTGGCATCGGCCCAGGTCACGCCGTCGGGGATCAGCGCGGGCTCGATCACCACCTCGCGGACGATGTCGGGGCCGAACAGGCAGGTGATCACCAGTTCGGCGCCCTCGACCGCCTGCGAAGCCGTCGAGGCAGCGGTAGCCCCGCGTGAGACCAGCGGTTCGGTCTTCTCCGCGGTGCGGTTCCATACGGTCAGTTCGTGGTCGTCGACGAGCTTGAGCGCGAGCTCCGTGCCCATGCGACCGAGGCCTAAAAACGCGATTTTCATATGGCCTAGGATAGACAACCATGACTGCGGAAAAGCCGACTTCAGCTAATACCCAGCGCTCGCACGAACTGTTCGAGCGGGCGCAGAAAACCACCCCGGGTGGGGTGAACTCGCCGGTGCGCGGCTTCGGCTCGGTGGGCGGGCAGACCCGCTTCATCCAGAGCGCGCACGGCTCGCAACTCATCGACGTGGACGGCAACTCGTATGTGGACCTGGTGTGCTCCTGGGGCCCGATGGTGCACGGCAACGCGCACCCGAAGATCGTCGAGGCGGTGGAGAAGGCTCTGCGCAACGGCCTGAGCTTCGGGGCGCCCACGGAGGCGGAGATCCAGATCGCGGAGCACATTGTCAAGCGCACGTCGGTGGAAGAGGTGCGCATGGTCAACTCCGGCACGGAGGCCACCATGTCCGCCGTCCGCCTGGCGCGCGGGTTCACGGGCCGGCCGAAGATCATCAAGTTCGAGGGCTGCTACCACGGCCACGTCGACGCGCTGCTGGCGTCCGCGGGTTCTGGCATTGCCACGTTCTCCCTGCCGGATTCCCCGGGTGTCACGGGCGCGCAGGCGCAGGACACCATCGTGGTGCCGTACAACGACATCGAGGCGGTGGAGCGCGCGTTCCGCGAGAACGAGGGCCAGATCGCCGCGGTCATCGCCGAGGCGGCCGCGGGCAACATGGGCACCGTCGCCCCGCAGAACGACTTCAACGCCAAGCTCAAGGAACTCGCGCACCTCAACGGCGCGCTGCTGATCCTGGACGAGGTGATGACCGGCTTCCGCACCTCGTATGCCGGCTGGTACGGCGTGGACAACGTCGCGGGCGACCTGACCACCTTTGGCAAGGTCGTCTCCGGCGGCTTGCCGGCTGCGGCGTTCGGCGGCCGCCGCGACATCATGGAGCACCTCGCACCGAACGGCCCCGTCTACCAGGCGGGCACCCTGTCCGGTAACCCGGTGGCGATGGCGTCCGGCCTGGCCTCGCTCGAGCTGGCCAGCGAGGACATCTACCCGACGCTGAACCGCAACGCGGACCTTCTGGAGCAATTGCTTCACGACGCCCTCACGGCCGAAGGCGTCACCCACCACATCCAACGCGCGGCGACCATGCTGTCCATCCGTTTCGGCGAGGGCGAGGGCCACAACTTCGCCGACATGCAGGCCGCCGACACGTTCCGTTACGCCCCGTTCTTCCACGCTCTGCTGGACGCTGGCGTGTACGCGCCGCCGAGCGCGTTTGAGACCTGGTTCGTCTCCACCGCGCTGACGGACGAGGACTTCGGCCGCATCGAGGACGCGCTGCGCGGCGCCGCGAAGGCCGCCGCGGCGGCGAAGCCCGCGGAGGCCTAGATGACGAAGACGACGGTGCACCTGGTGCGCCACGGCGAGGTGTACAACCCGAAGAAGATTCTCTACGGGCGCATGCCGGGCTACCACCTGTCTTCCCGCGGCAACTCCATGGCCGTGGCTACTTCGAAGTTCTTCCGTGGCCGTGACGTGGTCTACCTGGCTGCGAGCCCGCTGGAGCGCGCGCAGGAGACGGCGCGCCCGATCGCGGAGGTCACCGGCTGCGAGGTGGACACCCGCGAGGACATCCTGGAGGCGGGCAACACCTTTGAGGGCCTGCGCACGAAGGGGTGGCGCTCGCAGCTGATCAACCCGATCCGCTGGCGGCACATGACCAACCCGCTCGAGCCGAGCTGGGGCGAGCCCTACCAGGAGATCTTCGAGCGCATGTGGTCCGCGGTCGAGGACGCCCGCGACAAGGCCGAGGGCCACGAGGCCGTGATGGTCAGCCACCAGCTGCCGATTGTCACGGTGCAGCGCCACCTGCAGGGCAAGCGCCTGGCGCACGCGAGCCGCAACTGCGACCTGGCCAGCGTGACCTCACTTGTGTTTGCAGGCGACCGTGTTGTTGACTGGGCCTACAGCACTCCGGCCCAGCACATTTGAGAGGTACTATGCGCAAGCTTTTCGCCGCGCCGCTTTGCGCGGCCGCGCTTTTGCTGACCGCCTGCTCCGGCGCGGACAACGACGGCAACTTCGCGTTCCACTCGCCGGGCGGGCAGACTGAAATCTTCTACGAGGAGGCGGACCGCAAGCCCCTGGCCGGCTTCGAGGGCGAGTCGCTCACGGAGGAGGGCCAGTCCATCAGCTTGAGCGATTTCGAAGACCAGGTGGTCGTGCTCAACGCGTGGGGCCAGTGGTGCGCGCCGTGCCGCGCGGAGGTTGACGACTTGCAGCAGGTGCACGAGCATTTGCAAGAGCAGAACTCCGGCACGGTGCTGGGCATCAACGTACGCGACCCGAATCCGCAGATCGCGCGGGATTTCCTGGCGGATAACGGCGTGACCTACCCGTCGATCTACGACCCGCCGTTTAAGACCGCCGCCAACTTGGGCGGCGTGCCGTCCTCGGTGATCCCGACGACGATCGTGCTTGACAAGCAGCACCGCCCGGCTGCGGTGTTCCTCCGTGAGATCACCGCGGACGATCTGCTCGAGGTCATCGACCGTCTCGACGGGGAGGCCTAGGTGGGCTTCGCCGATCTTGTCGCCGACGGTCCGCTGCTGCTCGGCCTGCTGGCGGCGGCGCTGGCGGGACTGGTGTCCTTCGCCTCCCCGTGCGTGATTCCGCTGGTGCCGGGCTACATCTCCTACCTGACAGGCGTGGTCGGCGGGGAGATGACGCTGGATGAAAAGGGCGCACGCGTGTCCCGCAAACACTGGGCGGTTGCCGGTGCCGCCCTGCTGTTCATCGCCGGGTTCACCGTGGTGTTCCTGCTGGCCACCGTCACTGTGTTCGGCGCGGTCAGCGCCATCGCGCTCAACGCGCAGACGCTCACCCGCATAGGCGGGGTGGTCACCATCCTCATGGGCCTGGTGTTCATGGGCGCTGTGCCCGTCCTGCAGAAGGACACCCGCTTCCAGCCGAAAAAGTGGACCACCATCATCGGCGCGCCGCTGCTCGGCGGGATCTTCGCACTCGGCTGGACACCGTGCCTGGGGCCCACGCTGGCCGCCATCATTTCGGTGTCCGTGGGCACTCAGGGCTTCACCGCGGCGCGCGGCGTGGTGCTCGTCATCGCGTACTGCATCGGGCTGGGTTTGCCGTTTCTGCTTGTCGCGTTCGGCTCGTCGAAGGCCGTGCGCAGTATCGACGTGCTGCGCCGCCACTCCCGCGGCATCCAGATCGCCGGCGGCATCGCCATGATCGTTGTCGGCATCATGCTGCTCACCGGCGCCTGGGACGTGTTTATCGGTTGGTCGCGCCAACTCGTCGACGGATTCGGAGGGACGATCATCTAAATGAAGACGGCACAGACCTGGCTGAAAAAGGCGTGGCACTGGCTCACCAGCATGCGCACCGCCTTGATGCTGCTGTTCGTGCTGGCCGTGGCGTCCATCCCGGGCGCGCTCCTGCCGCAGCGCACCGTGTCGTCCTCGCTGGTGGACGACTACCTCAAGGCCAACCCCACCACCGGCCCCATCTACGACAGGCTCCAGCTTTTCGACGTCTTCCAGTCCACGTGGTTCCTTGCCATCATCCTGCTTCTGACCATCTCCCTGGTCGGCTGCATCATCCCGCGCTCCATCGACCACTGGCGCGCCTACAAGGCCAAGCCGACGCGCGCGCCCAAGTACCTGGGCCGCATGCCGCACCACGTGGAGGGGGAGGTTGCGGGGGCGCCGGAGGACGTCGAGAAGCAGTTGCGTAAGCAGCTGAAACGCTGGCACGTGGCGTCCTACACCCCGGACGAGGACCGGGCCGGGGCGTTCTCGATTTCCGCCGAGCGCGGCTACACCCGCGAGCTGATGAACCTGATTTTCCACATCGGCATCGTCGCCATGATCCTCACCTTCGTGGCCGGCCGCATGGTCTTCTACGAAGGCCAGGTCATCGTGGTCACCAACTCCGAGGCCGAATCCGCGGTGCCGGTGGCGCAGTCGCGGGTGTTCTGCAACACCAGCCCCGCCAACTTCGACGTCTTCCGGGCAGGCCCGCTTTTCGACGGCACCGGCCTGACCCCGTTTTGCTTCGAATCCCAGAACTTCTCGGCCACCTACCTGAATAACGGGCAGGCCAACGAGTTCTCCTCCGACATCACCTACACCGACGACCTGTCTGTCCCGCAGGATCAGTGGAAGCCCACGAGCCTGGCGGTGAACCACCCGCTGCGCTTAGGCGGCGACCGTGTTTACCTGCAGGGCCACGGCTTCGCCCCGCAGATCACCCTGACGTGGCCGAACGGGGAAACCCGCACCCAGATGATGCAGTTCCGGCCCACGGACGTGTTCACGTTCCTGTCCTCCGGCGTGATGCGCTTCGACCCGCCTGCCGGCATATACCCGGACCTGACGGAGCGCCGCCAGCACCAGATCGCCATCGAGGGCAACTTCGCGCCCACCGCCCGCTGGGCCGGGCCGAACGGCGACCAGCTGCAGTCCGCGTTCCCCTCCATGGACGACCCGGCGGTGTCCGTGGACGTCTACGTCGGCGACGCCGGCTTGGACACCGGCCGGCCGCAAAACATCTTCGTGCTGGACCAATCCCTGGTCGCCGACGGGCGCCTGGAGAAGGTCTCCCGCGTGCAGCTCACCCCCGGCTCCGAGGCCACCGTGGACACCGGCGACGGCGAGGTGAAGGTGCGTTTCGACGGCGCCGCCGAATACGCCAACTACCAGATCTCCCGCGACCCGACGCAGGTGTGGGCGCTGCTCGCGTCCACGGTCATGCTCGCGGGCCTGGCTGGCTCGCTGGCGATCAAGCGCCGGCGTATCTGGGTCAGGTTGCGGCCGGGGACCGCGGGGCACACCCAAGTCGAAATCGCCGGGCTCGCCCGCACCGACCGCGCCGGGTGGGGCCGCGAATTCGACGACATCGCCGCCGCCATCCTCGGACTCGACCCAGACGACGATGAGGTTGAGCAGGGGGAGTTCAACCCCTATGACCTTTGATTACGCCTGTTAGTGGAGTAGGTTAAGGGCATGCTCGTCAACACAACCATGGCGGAATTGTCTGACCTGACGTTCCGCACCGCATTCATCGTCTACATCGTGGCGCTGATCATGGCGTTCATCTACTACGGCCGCGTCAACAGCATCATCGAGGCGCGGCGCGAGGCCCTGGCCGAGAAGAAGGTGCTGGTTGGCGCGGGCGGACCGGAGGTCGTCGAGAAGCACAAGCCCGACGAGGACATGATCGCCAACGCCCGCAAATGGGCAGGCATGACTCAAGCCCTCGTCTGGGTCGGCGTGGCGCTGCACCTGGTGGCGTTTGTCACCCGCGGGCTCGCCGCCGGGCGGTTCCCGCTGGGCAACCTGTACGAGTACATCCTGTTCATGACCGCCGTGATCATGGTCGTCGCCGCCGTGGTGGTGCAGCGCAAGAACTGGCACACCGTGTGGCCGTGGCTGCTGTTCCCGATGGTCATCGCCATGTTCTTGAACTCCACGGTGTTCCACATGCAGGCCGCGCCCGTGGTGCCGGCGCTGCAGTCCTACTGGCTGCCGGTGCACGTGTCCTCGGTGTCCATCGGCGCGTCCGTGGGCCTGGTGTCCGGCGTGTTCGCACTGCTCTACCTGTTGCGTATGTGGCAGCCCCGCGGCGAGGAGCACGGCTTCTTCGGCGCGATTGCCCGCCCGCTGCCGGACGCGAAGACGCTGGACCAGATCGCGTACAAGACCGCGGTGGTGACGCTGCCGCTGTTCGGCATCGGCATCGTCTTCGGCGCGATTTGGGCCGAGGTCGCTTGGGGACGTTTCTGGGGCTGGGACGCCAAGGAGACCGTCTCCATGATCACCTGGATCCTCTACGCCGCCTACCTCCACGCGCGCGCGACGGCCGGCTGGAAGTCCACCGCCGCCGCCTGGATCAACGTGTTCGCCATGGCCATGACCATCTTTAACATGACCTACGTCAACACCGTCATCGCCGGCCTGCACTCCTACGCGGGGCTGAACTAATGAAAGTCCTGATCACCGGCGGCGCCGGCTACATCGGCTCTTCCATTGCGTCGTGCTGCGCGGACGCCGGAATCACCCCGGTGATTCTGGACGATTTCTCCACGGGCCTGCACGTCTTCGGCGAGCGCTTCGCCTGCTACGAGGGCGACATCGCGGACGTGGCGCTGCTCGAGCGCGTGTTCGCGGACCATCCCGACATCGACGCGGTGATCCACTGCGCCGCCAAAATCGTCGTGCCGGAGTCCGTTGAGCAGCCGCTGGCCTATTACGACAACAACGTGGGCAAAGCCATCACGCTTCTGTCGGTGATGGAGCGCTTCGGCGTACGCCGCTTTGTGCTGTCGTCGACGGCGTCGATGTACGAGCCGGGGCCGGACTACATGGTCGACGAAACCAGCGCGGTGGATCCGCAGAGCCCGTACGCGGCGTCGAAGTGGCTGCTGGAGCGGGTGTTGCGCGACACCGCCGCCACGGGATCCCTCGGGGTGGTGGCGCTGCGTTACTTCAACCCTATTGGCGCTGACCCGTCGCTGCGCACCGGTCTGCAGAACCCGCGCCCCACCCACGCGATGGGCAAGATGATCGAGGCCCACGCGGCCGGCGAGCCGTTCACCGTCACCGGCGTGGACTGGCCCACCCGCGACGGTTCCGGCCTGCGCGATTACATCCACGTCTGGGATCTGGCCCGCGCGCACGTCGCGGTTTTGGAGCGCTTCGACGCCGTGGTGGGGGATTCCGGCTACGACGTGATCAACCTCGGCACCGGCCAGGGCACCACCGTCTTCGAGCTCGCCGAGGCGTTCGGCGAAGCCACCGGCACGCCACTCGAGGTCCGCACCGGCCCCGCCCGCCCCGGCGACGTAGTCGGCAGCGCGTCGCGCACCGACAAGGCCCGGTCGGTCCTGGGGTGGTCCGCGGAGCGCTCGCTTGTCGACGGCGTCCGCGACGCCCTCGCCTGGGCCAAGAAACTGCCCGCAGTGCTCGCCGAGGAAGAGGACCGGAAGGAGGCGTCCCGATGAGCGACGCCCACCACAAACCCCGCAACAAACAGGGCAAACCCGCCAGCGACGACCCGGTGCTGATCGCCCTGGGGGAGCAGATCGCCTCCCGGCGCCGCTCCGCCGGCCGCCTCCAACAGGACGTCGCCGACGCCGCCGGGGTGTCCCGGTCCACCCTGCACACCATCGAGCACGGCGGCGCCGGCGTGCGCTGGGAGAAGGTCATCGCCGTGGCGGCCGAGCTCGGCCTGCGGGTGGGGTTCACCGAGGCGTAGGGGCGGGCCGCCGGCCGCCGCGCCTGGGCCTCCCGGCCGCGTTCCGCCCCCGCCGCTGACACTCCGCGGCGGAATCTGTCAGAGCGCCCCTATCTGCCCAGGTCGGCGCAAACGGCTGCCGTGATTTGTCAGGAACCCGGCGCCCGTTCGAAATTTGTTCACTCTCAGGCTCGTCCCGGGTGAACAAATTCCGGGCGACCGGGTAACGACCTGGGGGAATGGAGCTCGCCGCCCCGAGAAATAGGCCCAAAACCCGAATTTATTCACTGGGCTAGTGAACAAATTCGGGCGGGGCCGGCTAGCCGCTGTCGTCGCGGCGCCGGCGGCGTTCTTCTTCCTCCCGGCGCTTGCGCTCGGCCTCTTCGCGCGCCCGGCGTTCCTTGAACCGGTTCTTTTCGATGTTCCAGAGGAACTCTTCGTCGTCGTCCGGCCCCTTGATCACGGGTTTCTGCTCGACCTGGCGCTGTTGGCCGCCGCGCAGCGACCCGTAGCGCTCGGTGGAGCCGGGGCCGAACGCGCGCCAGAGCAGCGCGACGGCCAGGACAACCAATGCGAGGAGTAACAACCTTCCCATGGTTTTAAACATACTTGGCCACCGGATAGGGTGAACAACCGTGACTGATCAAGTTTCCCCGCAGGTAGACCCGGAGGCGAAGTCCCGGGCGAACAAGGCCGTGGCTATCTACGGCTTGGACCGCCTGCTGTTGTTCATCGCGCTGACGGTGGTGATCCAGCTGCTGGCGGTGCTCATCGGCGCGCCGGTGCCGGTGATCATGTCGGCGCTGCTGGCGCTGATTGTGGCGTTCCCGCTGTCGATGCTGCTGTTTAAGCGCCACCGCCTGGAGGCCAATGAGGCGGTCGCGGAGCTGAAGCGCCAGCGCCAGGCGCGCAAGGACTGGATTCAGTCGGAGCTCGCGGAGCGCTAGCTCGCCTATCGACGCAACTCGTGGCTCAACGCCTCGAGCTCGCCGCCGCCGGCCATCTGGTGGGTCAGCTCCTCGAGGGTGACCTCGGAGCGTGGTGCGTCGAGTTCCTGGTGGCCGAGCTTCAGGATGGTGAAGTGGTCGCCGACCAAGAAGGCGTGGTGGGGGTTGTGGGTGACTAATACGACGGCGATGCCGCGCTCGCGGGCGGCCGCGACCATGCGCAGCACCGCCCCGGACTGCTTCACGCCAAGGGCCGCCGTGGGCTCGTCGAGGATGAGCACGCGGGCGCCGAAGTAGACGGCACGCGCGATGGCGATGACTTGGCGTTGGCCGCCAGAGAGGTTGCCGGCTTCGACGTCCACGTCGGGGATGTCAATGCCCATCTCTAGAAGCTGCTCGGAGCAGATCCGCTTCATCTCCGCGTGGCGCAGCACACCGAGCGCCCCGGTGAGTTCTTGGCCGAGGAAGAAGTTGCGCCAGACGCTGAGCTCGTCGACGATCGCCAGCGTCTGGTGGACGGTGGCGATGCCGGCGCTGATGGCGTCGCGGGGGGAGGTGAGGGTGGCAGCGGAGCCGTCGATAAGCATGGTGCCCGAAGTGGGCTGATGCAGGCCCGACAGGATTTTGATCAGGGTGGATTTGCCGGCGCCGTTGTCGCCGAGCACGCAGGTGACTTCGCCTTCGCGCACGGCGAGGTTGACGCCGCGCAGCGCCTCGAAGCTGCCGTAGGACTTGGTGATGTTTTCCAGTTCGATGACAGCCACTTAGCGCCCCTTGGTGTATTTGGCGAAGGAGGTGTTTGCGAGCACCGCCACCAGCAGCGTCGCCCCGAGGAAGAACTTGAACCAGTCCGGGTTCCAGCCGGCGTAGACGATGCCCTGGTTGGTCATGCCGAAGATCAGCGCGCCGATGGCGGTGCCGACGGCGGTGCCGCGCCCGCCCGTCATGGCGCAGCCGCCGATGACCGCGGCGATGATGTAGAGGAACTCGTTGCCCACGCCCTGGCCGGCCTGGATGGAGTCGAAGGCGAACAGGGTGTGCATGCCCACGAACCACGCGGCGAAGCCGACGCCCATGAACAGCAGAATCTTCACGCGGCGCACCGGCACGCCGACGGCGCGGGCGGCGTCGGCGTTGCCTCCGACCGCGGTGATCCAGCCGCCGAGCTTGGTGCGAAACAGCACGAACGATGCCACGGCGACGAAGAAGATCCACCACAGGACGGTCACCGAGATGCGCACGTTGCCGATGTGGAAGCTGCCGGCGAACACGGCGTGAGCGGACGGGAAGCCCTCCATGTCCGCGATGGTGGGGGTGGCCACCTGGCCGGTGACCAGCTTCGTCACAGCCAGGTTCAGGCCCTGGAGCATGAGGAAGGCCGCCAGGGTGATCAGGAAGGAATCAATGCCGGTGCGGGTGACCAAAAAGCCGTTGAGCGCGCCGATGGCCAGCGAGATCCCCAGCGCGAGGAACGCGCCCACCCACGAGTTCAGGTGCAGGTTGTAGTTGAGCATCGTCGCGGCGAGCGCCGCAGTGGTCACGGCAACGCCGGAGGAGAGGTCGAACTCCCCGCCGATCATGAGCATGCCCACCGCCAGCGCCACAATGCCCAGGGTGGAGCTTGCGTACAGCGTGGTGGCCAGCGCCTCAAACGAGCGGAACGCCGGCGCCACGGAGAGGAAGAAGACGAAAATCGCGATGAAGCCGAGCAGGCTGGCAAACTCCGGGCGGCGGATCAGGCGGGCGAACCCGGTGCGGGTTTTCAGGCGGTCGTCCCTCATCGCATGCCCGCCTTCGCAGCGTCTTCGACCTTGTCCACGTTGCTTTGGTCCACGAAGCTCGGGCCCGTGTAGACGGGACGCCCGCCGCCGAGGGTGCCGCCGTTGCGTTTTGCGATCCACAGCGAGTCCACCGCCAGGTAGCCCTGCAGGTACGGCTGCTGGTCTACGGCCCACGCCACACGCCCGTCCGCGATGGCGCCGACGAGCTCCGCGTTGGTGTCGAAGGTGGCCACCTGCGCCTGCGCGCCGGACTGGTTCACGGATTCGACAGCGCGCATCGCCACAGGCGCCTGCAGCGCAAACACGGTGTCGAAGGAGCGGTCCTGGGACAGCTTCGAGGAAATGGTGGACTGCACCGAGGTGAGGTCCTGGCCGTTGACGTAGAGCAGCTCCACTTCGCTGCCGAGGCCGTCGCGCACGCCCGCGCAGCGCGCCTCCTGGGAGGAGTTGCCCTGCTCATGAATCACGCACAGCACCTTCTTCTTGCCCTCCTCTTTCAGACGTTCACCGGCGGCGCGGCCGGCGACGGTTTCGTCCTGGCCGAAGAAGCCGGTCATGCCGTAGTCCTGGTACGCGGTCATGCCGGCGTTGAGCCCCACGACGGGGATGCCGCGGTCCACGGCGTCGCGCGCCGCCGGGCCGATCGCCTCGGCGTTCGGCATGGTCACGGCGATGCCGTCCACGCCCGCGTCCACCGCGGAGCGCACGAGGTTCGCCTGGTTAGGCGCCTGCGGGTCAGAGGAGTAGCGCAGTTCGATGTTGTCTTTCTTCGCCGCGTCCTCGGCGCCCTTGCGCACGAGGTCCCAGTACGTGTCGCCGGGCGCGCCGTGGGTGACCATCGCCACCACGTACCGCGGGGTGTCCACGCCGCCCGCCGTGCCTCCGCCATTTTCATTGCGGGGGGCTCCGCCTGTCGACGAGCATCCGCCCAACACCGCCACCACCGCAAGCAACACGGCGGCCACTGTTTTCCGCGCCTTGTTCATTGCCAAAGTGTGAACCACTCCACTCGCTCCGTCAAGCGAAGGGAGTTTTTGGGCTAGAACACCCCGGCGATGAGCAGCATCGCGGGCAGCGCCAGGAAGGTGGTGAGGAAGACGGTGTCGCGGCAGATCACTTCGCCGGAGCGGTACGTCGCGGCGTAGTTGTACACGTTTTGTGCCGTGGGCAGCGCGCACAGGATCAGTGCGGCGTACATCTCTTGGCCTTCCAAGCCCAGCAGCGTGCCGACGACCCACGCCACCGCCGGCATGCCCACTAGCTTGAGCGCGGTGGCGGTGATGGTGGGGCCGCGGTGGCTCTGCAGCACCTTCTCGCCGGTGAGAGAGGCGCCGAAGCTCATGAGGATCAGCGGGATGGACGCCCCGCCGAGAATCTCCAGCGGCGCGAGTACCGGCTCCGGCACGGTCCACGACGACGCGGAGACGGCGAAGCCCGCGAACGCCGCCACCACCACGGGTGCAGTCAGGCCGGCCACCACAGACTTGCCGACGCCTTTCGCGCCCCGGTCCAGCCCCGCAATGACGATGGGGGAGAGCACCGCCATCTGGAGGACGAGGGCGGGCACGACGAAGGTGGCGTCGCCAAGCACATAGGTTGCAATGGGCAGGCCGATGTTGACGGAGTTGTAGTAGCTCGAGGACGCCGCGCCCGCCATCGTTTCGGCCGCGTCCTGGCGGAAGAACACCGCGCTGATCGCCCAGTAGATGAGCATGGTCGCCACCGTGGCGACGGCGATGACCAGGATGACTGGGGAGAAAAACGCGTCCGTGTCCGAAACCGCCACCGAGGAGAAGATCAGCGACGGGGTGGCCACGTAAAACGCGATGCGGTTGAGCTGGAGGCGCTCCTCGCCCGGCCCGATGACGCGCTTGTGGGCCAGCCACCACCCAGCCGCGATGACGGTGAAGATGATGGCGAAACCGGTGAGGACGTCAAGCATGCGGCTGAGTGTATCTACCTACGACAGTGGCGCGTACGGCACGGCAACACCCGCACCGGTCCAGAAGGACCAGCCGAACCACGCGAACGCCACCGCCGTAATCACTGCCCACGCCAGCATCGTCTTGCCGTTCAGCCCCAGCACAGGGATCAGCTCCTTACCCGACGCCCCGCCGCGCACCTTCAAAACGCTCGCCACCGCCAGCGGCAGCGCCAACAACGCGGCCAGTGCGGCGACCGTTGTCATCGACAACACCACTGAAATGAAGAACGGGAACAACGTCAGGACGGTGAAGAGGGTGCGCGCGTTGTCGTCGCCAAGCCGCACCGCGAGTGTGCGCTTACCCGCGGCCGCATCGGTGGGGATGTCGCGGATGTTGTTGGCCAGGTTCACCGACGCGGAGACCGCGCCGACGGCCAGCGCGCACAGGAAGCCTTCCCACGACACCATCCCGGACTGGGTGTACTCGGTGCCCATCACGGCGACCAGGCCGAAGAATACGAACACGGAGACCTCGCCGAGGCCGGAGTAGCCGTAAGGGCTGTTACCGCCGGTGTAGAACCACGCCGCGGCGATGCACAGCGCGCCGACCAGCACGAGCCACATCGCGCCCGCCACCGCGGACAGGATCACGCCGAACACCGCGGCGGCGCCGAACGCGATAAACGCCGCCAGCTTCACCTGCTCAGGCGCGGCCAGTCCGGAGCCGGTCAAGCGCGTCGGTCCGGTGCGGTCGTCGTCGGTGCCGCGGATGCCGTCGGAGTAGTCGTTTGCGTAATTGACGCCGATGATCAGCGCCCATGCCACCAGAAGCGCCAGCACGGCGCGGCCGGGGTGGGCCTGGAAGTACAACGCCGCCACACCGGTGCCGGCGATGACGGGGGCGAAAGCGTTGGGCCAGGTGTGGGGGCGGGCGGCTTCCCACCAGTCGCGGGGGGTGGCGGTGTGAGTCCCAGTGTCAGTCATGCCCTCCATCATGCACCCTCCCTCGCCGGTCGGCTAGGGTAATGCGCCATGTGGATTGACTACGCCGTGCGGCAGGGGTTCGTGGCCACCGGCGCATTCGTTCGTCTCCCGTTGCTGCTCAACGCGGCGCACAACTCGGATAAGCGTTTCCCGGAGGACGGTGAAACCGTCATTTCTTTGACCACCCACGGCACCCGTTTGCGCTCCGCGTCCGCGGCGATCGCGTCGCTTTTGGTGGGCACGGTGCGCCTGCCGGTGCACCTGTGGCTGGATCCCGTGGATTTTCACGCCCGGTGGCCGGACGCGCTGCGGGCGTTGGCGGATCGCGGCCTGCAGGTGCACGAGTCCACCGGCGGCTTGGGCCCGCACACCAAGTATTACGGCACGTTCCAGCAGTATCCGGACTGCAACGTCATCACCGTCGATGACGATGTGCTTTACCCGCGCACCTTCGCGCAGAAGCTTATCGACGCCCCTTCGGCCACCACCATCACCGCCTACCGCGCCCACAGAGTGGTGCTGGATGATAACGGCATCGCCCCGTATAAGAAGTGGAAGCCGGTGCGCAGCGCCGAGCCGTCGATTTTGCACTTCGCCACCGGCGTGGACGGCGTGCGCTACCCGAAGGAGATGGTGCGCTACGTCGCCGAGCGCGGCACGGAGTTTTTGGACCTCGCACCACGCGCCGACGATGTGTGGCTGAACCACTGCGCCCTGAGCGCCGGGTTCCCGGTGAAGCAGGTTTCGGAGCGCTCGGCGAACTTTCCGCTGGTCCCGGGCTCGCAGCGTGTGCGCCTGTCGCGGGTGAACCTCTCCGGCGGCAACGACGTCCAAATCGCGGCGACGTATTCAGCAGAAGACGTAGCCAAGCTGCGCGCCGCGGAGTAGCGTTTGGCCGGTGAATGACACAGCCTCCAAGAGGTGGCTCGGCCCCGCGCAACTAACTGCGCTGGGCTTTCTAGCTCTGATCCTCACCGGCACAGCGCTGCTTTCCATGCCGTTCGCCTCCGCTGACGGCGCGCCTACAGCGCTGATGAGCGCGCTGTTTACCGCCACGTCCGCGACCACTTTGACCGGCCTGGTCACCGAGGACACCGGCAGCCACTGGAGCCTGGCCGGACAGTTCATTGTGCTGGCGCTGATCCAGGCCGGCGGCCTGGGCATCATGAGCATTACCTCGCTTACCGGCATGCTGCTCACCGGCCGGGTGAAGCTGCGTTCGCGGTATGCCACGGCAGCTGAGGGGCGGCCAATTTTGGAAGGTGGGGTGAGGCGGACGCTCGTGGCAACGCTGCTGCTCACCTTCTTTTTTGAGGGGGTGGTAGCGGTGATCTTGGGCATTCGCTTCGCCACCGTCTACGGCATGGCGCCGGGGCGCGCCGCATACGAGGGCGTGTTCCACGCGATTTCCGGGTTCAACAACGCCGGCTTCGGACTGCGTCCGGACAGTCTGGTCTCCTACAACACGGACGGGTGGATCCTCATCCCGTTGGCGGGTGCGTTGATGATTGGCGGGCTGGGCTACCCGGTGCTTTCCGAGCTGGTGCGCCGCGGCCGCGAGCAGATGCGCGGGCTGGTCCACGGCGCGCCGGTGAGCTCGCGGCGGCTGTCCATCACCACCCGCATGACGCTGCAGGCGACCGCGTTTCTGGTGGTCAGCGCCACGCTTATCATCGCACTACTGGAGTGGCGCGGCTTCCTCGCCGGCATGCCAACCAGTGTCAAGTGCCTCAACGCGTTCTTTTCCGGGGTGACGCCGCGCACCGCGGGGTTCAACTCTGTCGATTACGCCGAGGCGCACCCGATCACGCTGATGGTCACGGACATTTACATGTTCATCGGCGGTGGGTCCGCGGGCACAGCCGGCGGCATCAAGATCACCACCGCGACCGTGCTGCTAGCGGCCATGCTGGCGGAATTCAAAGGCCGCGACGCCACCACCGTGGGCCACCGCACCGTGCCAAAAAGTGTGGTGCGCCAGGCCATGACGGTGGCCGCGGCGGGACTGGTAGCGGTGACCGCAGGCGTAGCTACGCTGCGTATTTGCGACCCCCAGTTCACCGCCGACCAGGTCAACTTCGAGGTCATCTCGGCGTTTGCCACCACGGGGCTTTCCACCGGCATCACCGCGGATTTGTCCACCCCGTCCCAGCTCGCGCTGTGCCTGCTGATGTACCTCGGGCGCATCGGCCCGTTCACACTCGTCGCAGCGCTGGCGCTGCGCACCGTTTCCCGCAGGTTCGACTACCCCACAGAAAGGCCGTTCATTGGTTAACTTCCCCCGTTTCACGTCCACGCAGCGTTTGAATATCCCGCCCGTGGTGGTCATTGGCCTGGGCCGTTTCGGCGGTGCGATCGCCCAGGAGCTCACCCGCTACGGCGTGGAGGTGATGGGCGTCGATGTGGATGAGCGGCTGGTGCGCGAGCATGCGCCTTTGCTTACCGACGCCACCGTCGCCGACACCACCGACCCCGAAGCCTTACGCCAGCTCGGTGTGCATGACGTCAAACGCGTGGTGCTCGGCATCGGCTCCGCGCTGGAGGCGTCCATCCTGACCGCCTCCAACCTGGTAGATCTAGGGGTGCCCGACATTTGGGCGAAGGCTGATTCGGAGTCCCACGCCCGCATTTTGCAACGCCTCGGCGTGCACCACGTGGTGCGCCCGGAGCACGACACCGGCCGCCGGGTGGCGCATCTGCTCGGCGGGAGGTTCCAGGATTTCGCAGAGTTGGCGGAGAACTACGGCGTGATCAAGATGGCCCCGCCGCGTGCGCTGCTGTCCGGTCCCTGCGACGCGGAAAAGCTGTGGGACAAGCACCGCGTGCAGGTGGTCTCCGTGCGCAACAGCAATGGCGAGTGGCAGCCGTTTGTGCCGGGCCAGGAGCTCTCCCCGTCGGACCTGATTGTGCTGGCCGGCGCTCCGGATGATCTGGAGCGTTTCTCCCAGCTGTAGGGGCATGTGGCAGTCTTTGGACCAGTTCTGCTGGGAGTGGTTCTGTCTCAGCTGGTGAGGCTCAGTCCATCTGCAGCACGGCGCGAAGCTCCGCGAACACCTCCGGGCGCAGCCGGTGTATAACCGACCTGCCCTGGCGGCTCTTTTCTAAGAGACCAGCCTCGGTCAGCTTTTTGAGGTGATGGGAGACTGTCGGTTGGCTTAGCCCAGAGCGTTGCGTGAGCTCGCTCACGCTCATCGGCTCGCAGCCTTCTTCGGCGAGCCTGGAGAGGAGTTGCAGCCGGCCGGGGTCGGCTAACACTTTGAACAGGGCTGCGTAACGCGTCGCGTCGTCTGTGGAGAGCAAGCCGGAGCCCAGCGAGCAGCAGTCGAGGCCAGTGTCTGCTGTCGTGGCGACGTAATCTTTCATGCTTCCTACCTTTTCATATTGACAGCGATCAATGTGCCTTTTAGTGTCCGTATTGATAATCGTCAATAGATAGGGATTCTAGATGGAAGACACAACCTCTCAGCCAGTAGAGCGCATGTCATTTCTTGACCGCTTCCTACCGGTGTGGATCATGCTCGCCATGGCGGCGGGCCTCGCCCTCGGCCGCGCAGTGCCGGGGCTTTCGGGCGCACTCGAGCGCCTTGAAGTCGGCGGGATCTCGCTGCCGATCGCGCTCGGCCTGCTTGTGATGATGTACCCGCCGCTGGCCAAGGTGCGCTACGACAAAACCCGCGAGATCGCCACCGACAAACGGCTCATGACCGTATCCATCATTTTGAACTGGATTCTTGGCCCCGCGTTCATGTTCGCGCTCGCGTGGATGTTCCTGCCTAACGAGCCGGAGCTGCGCACCGGCCTGATCATCGTCGGGTTGGCGCGCTGCATCGCCATGGTGCTGGTGTGGTCCGACCTCGCCTGCGCCGACCGGGAAGCCACCGCCGTGCTTGTGGCCATCAACTCGGTGTTCCAGGTGCTCATGTTCGGCGTGCTCGGCTGGTTCTACCTGCAGGTCCTTCCGTCTTGGCTGGGCCTGGAGACCACCTCGGTGGAGTTCTCCTTCTGGGCGATCGTCTCCTCCGTGCTCGTCTTTTTGGGCATCCCGCTGCTGGCCGGGCTGCTGTCCCGCATCATCGGCGAGCGCACCAAGGGCCGCGACTGGTACGAAAACACCTTCCTGCCCCGGATCTCCCCGCTGGCGCTGGTCGGCCTGCTGTACACGATCGTGCTGCTGTTTTCGCTGCAGGGCGACCAGATTCTGTCCAGGCCGTTGACCGTGGCCACGGTGGCGCTGCCGCTGCTGTGCTACTTCGTGGGCATGTTCGCTGTGGCTCTTGTAGTGGCAAAGCTGTCCGGCATGGACTACGCCCAGTCCGCCTCGGTGGCATTCACGGCCGCCGGCAACAACTTCGAGCTCGCCATCGCGGTGGCCATCGGCACCTTCGGCGCCACCTCCGCCCAGGCGCTGGCGGGCACAATCGGCCCGCTCATCGAGATCCCGGTGCTCGTCGGCTTGGTCTACCTCATGCGCGCCATCGGCCCGAAACTGTTCCCCGGTGACCCAACCCTGCCTAACCAAAGGAGCCTTACATGAAGCCCTCAGTCCTGTTCGTCTGCGTCGGCAACGGCGGCAAGTCCCAGATGGCGGCGGCGCTCGCCGAGAAGCACGCTGGTAGCAAGCTCGGCATCCACTCCGCGGGCACCAAACCCGGCACGAAGCTGAACCAGGAATCGGTCGAAGCGATCGCAGAGGCTGGCGCCGACATGTCGCACGGAACGCCCAAACCCATCGATCCGGAACTGCTGCGCAACGTCGATCGCGTCGTGGTGCTCGGCGAAGACGCGCAGGTGGAGATGCCTGACGGCGCCCGCGGCACGCTGGAGCGCTGGCGCACCGACGAACCCTCGCACCGCGGCATCGAGGGCATGGAGCGCATGGAGCGCATGCGCCTGGTGCGCGACGACATTGACGCCCGTGTGCGTTCGCTTATCGACGAGCTAGTAGGAGCCGTACATTAGCTCGCTTGCTGGGTGCGCAATCCATCAATGAACACGTCGACGAGCCAGGCGCGCCTGCCCGCGAACGCTTCCTCCGCGGGCTCGGGCAGCGGGCGTGAGAGCGCGATGATGGCGAAGTCGAACGACAGGTAGTCGAGGTCCGGGGGGCACAGTTCGTGCTGTTTGGCTTGCGCAAGTAGCGGGTCGTAGATGGCTTGCAGCTGCGCGGTGGCGACAGCCCTGTCTTCGTGCGACAACGTGGGTAGCAGTTTGGGCAGGATTTCCTGGCCGACGGCGGGGAAGTTCAAGTTCACCATCTCGCCGATCGCGGAACGCCAGGTGTCTTCGGGTGCGTCGGGGAAACGCAGGAGGTGCTTGTCCACCACGTCGCGCATGCTGTTCATGGTGTGTTCGAGCACCGCGCGGAAGAGCTCGTCCCTGTCGGGGAAGTGGCGGCTCGCGGTGGCCACGCCCACGCCTGCCTCCTTAGCGATGTTGCGCAGCGACACGCCAGGCCCCATCTGGGCGATGAGCGTGGAGGCGACCTCCACAATCGCTTGACGGTTTTCGGCACCATCTTTTCGCATGACCCGCAGCTTACCGTTGACGCGCCAGAAGTGGAACAGTATCATCCATTTGTGTAATTGAAACACACTGTTCCATTTGGAGGAGATTATGTCCACAACCGTGGCGCGCCCCGCACCCACGCAGGGCGCAACAAAGAAGGCACTCGCCATGATCCTTGGCATCCCCGTCGTCATCGGACTGTTGCTCTGGGCGTTTTTGGCCCCGGCATTCGCGTCCGGGCCGGACGGGGTGCCGGTTGCGGTGGCCGGTCCGGGGCCTGTCGTCGAGAAGCTCATTGCTCAAGCTGAACAGCAAGAGGAGCACCCGGACTTCATCACCGTGAGCTCGCCGGAGGAGGCGGAGACGATGGTGCGCGACCGCGAGGCGGTTGGCGCGATCGCGATCGGTGAAGGCGGCGCGACCGTGTATACCGCCTCCGGCAATGGCGCACCGTACGTGCAAATGCTGAGCGGTGTCGCTCAAAACATGGAGGCCAGCGGCATGCCTGTGGAAACGAAGGATCTCGCCCCCACCACCAAAGATGACCCGCAGGCCCAAGGCCTCGCGCTGCTCGGACTGCCGCTCGCGGTCGGCGGCTTGATCTCGGGCATCTTGCCGACGCTGCTGCTTCGCGGGAAGAAGTGGTCGAAGGCTGCCGTGATTGCTGGTGTTGCAATGATTGGCGCCGGTGTCGCGGTCTGGATGCTGCACGGCGTATACGGCACCCTCTCCGGCAGCGTGTTCATGGAATGGTTGGCTGTGACGCTCGGCCTCGCCGCGACGTCGTCGGTGACCGCGGGCCTCGGCGCGCTTATGGGTATGCCGGGTGCGGGCCTGGGCGCGGTGCTGACAATCTTCGTTGCCAACCCCTTGTCCGGCCTGGCCACGGGCCCGTGGTTGCTGCCGGCGGGTTGGTCCACGCTCGGCCAGCTGATGCCGATTGGCGCGACGGGCTTCCTCGTTCGCTCGCTAAGCTTTTTCGATGGTGCCGGGTCCACGCAGCCCTGGATAGTGTTGTGCTGCTGGATTCTCCTCGGCCTACTCCTGCTGGCCTTCGATCGCTCGAAGGCACCGACTGCTGAAACAACAACTGAAACTGCCTAACCCCTACGCCCGGCCCAAACGTGCACTATCACCTGGCCGGGATCATCGGGATTCGCTGTTTGTTGCGGAACCTCGACGCCTGCATGCGCGCCGGCGAGGTGCCGCGGTAGTGGGTGGTGGAGGGGGAGGTTGCGTACTTCGGATTCGTGGACGGTTTGCGGGAGCGTAGCTTCTCGTGCCTCACACCACCGCATTGTGGCACGAATTACACGATTGTGCTTTGCGAGCAATTGCTTTGCGACGATCCTCCGGTAGCAGTCCTTATTCTGGTCCTTCGACCCTGTACCCGCTCTCTTCCAGAAGGGCCACCGCCCGGGAAAGATTTCCGTGGATCACCCGATCCACCTCCGCGTCGTGGTAGAGGGTGCGGTGAAAATCGAGCCACTCTTCCCATCCTGTCTCGGGCGCAGCACCGAACTCTCGGATAAGCAGTTCGACGACATCCGTGAGTTGCAAACGGAATTGAGGTCCGCCCATCGGGAAATGGATGTCCTGCTGCTGGGCTGCGGTGTCATACCTTCCCGCACGGGCAAGCAGTAGTCCTAGTGGCACCGAGTCAGCGTGGAACTGGAAATGCGAAGCGGGTTTGTTCCTGGCTTGCGATTCGTACTCGAACCGGACGACCGGGACGGGCTTCTTTCTCGCCCTGAACTCGATTTTGAAGGTGCTTTTCTCTATTTCGACATCGTCGTTGACATCGTCATATCTGAGTAGATACTCATAGCGGAGGACTAGGCGGTCGCTCCCAGAGTGGGCAATAATGACCGGATGAGTACCCTCGACGAATGCTCGTTGTCCGTCAGCCAGAATCTCCGCGTCGATCGGCGATGAGCCCTCAAGGGTCCTCTCGAGCAATTGCACCGTCAGCAGCATGAAGGCGCGCACTGCGTTTTCGAGGCCCCGTGATGAAGTCACGCCACTCCGTATCGGAGCCACATACAGGCCTCGTACCGCTCCAAGAGTCGCTCTTCCGCATACTCAATCGCACCAGCATCCCGTAAGCGACGAAGGTGCTCGACGGTGAGAGGTGCCATTTGGGCTTTCAAACTGGCGAGTTCTTCATCCAATTCCTCCACAGTTCTCCGAACTGGGGTCAGAGACTTTCTCATGGCACCTCCGTTCTTAGTTTTTAAGATGGGGAAGATAATTACGCATTTTAGACAGCTAAATGGGTAGGTTTCTACTCTCGCGCAAGCTAGTCTCGCCAGCGGGTGATAAAAATGCCGACCAAGTGTGCGCGGTCCAAGAAATCACGCAATTCCGGAGGAAGGGGCAACGATGAACGAGCAGCAGTTGGAAAAACTACGTTCCTATTACGACAACACCGACACCTCCGATCTCATGAAAGATGCCCAACCAGGCGACCTGGGCAATGTCGCAGACCCCGAAGCTAGCGTTGCGTTTACTGTCACCATGCCTAATCGGGTTCTCCGCACCGCGCGGGGAATGGCCGCAGCCGAGGGAGTTTCTACCAACGATGTGCTCCGGCGGTTCATTGAAGCCGGAGTGGATGACCGGGCTGGGGCCGAGGCCTCAATTCCAGTGAGTAAGCTCCTTCGCCTCATCGACGAAGCCCGCGGCGCGTAACATCTGCCACCATGAGCGACGAGCAGACCAACGCACCGCAGTCCGAAACAGCATCCTGGTTCGCGGACAACCAAGCCAACTGGGATTCACGGGCCCACGCCCACATGTTCGGCAACTACGGCGGCAAGGACGAGCTGATCGCGGACAAGACCGCAATCAGCAGCGTCCTCGCGGTGGACATCGACCGCTTCGGCGACCTCACCGGAAAGTCCGTGTGCCACCTGCAGTGCCACGTGGGCACGGACACCATCGGGTTCGCCCGCCGCGGGGCGTCCCGAGTCGTCGGCGTGGATCTGTCCGCCGAGTCGATCAACTACGCTCGCGACTTCGCTGCCCAGGCCGACGCGGACGTCGAGTTCATCCAGAGCAACGTCTACGACGCTCGCGACGCTGTCGACGGCGAATTCGACCTCGTCTACACCTCCGCCGGCGTGCTGTGTTGGCTGCCGCAGGTGCGGGGGTGGGCGGAGGTCGTCGCAAAGCTACTTGCTCCCGGCGGTACCTTCTTCATCCGCGACGACCACCCAATGTTCATGGCCATCGGCGAGGACGTGTCCCACGGCCTGCGTATCGAGCAGCCGTATTTCGAAATGCCCGACCCGCTGACCTGGGAGGACGAGGACAGCTACGTCACCACCCCGGGCGCGCCGAAGCTGGCTAGCCCGCGCAACCACCAGTGGAACCACTCACTCGGCGAGATTGTCACCGCGCTCATCGACGCCGGCCTGACCATCACCGCCCTCGAAGAAACCCCCTACTCCGCGTGGCGCCCCTGGCCCGAGCTGATGGTGGCAGACTCCCGCGGATTCATCCTCCGCGACAACCCCGAGCGCCTGCCGCTCCAATTCGCCATTACCGCGACGAAGTCTTAGGGGCCTTTGCCTATGGACGGGCCTTCGGTGGGCCACGCAAAGCGCAAGGTCCGGAACGCGATGGTCCAGATCGGGATCCGAGCCTTAGGCGGGCTACTGAGCTGGCCAGATAGCTAGTCTCGTCAAGCCCTCGCCCTGCCTCTGAAGCGGTGCGGAGGCCTAACGATTTGTGCCAGCGTAACCGTCAAATTGGCATATCGCAGAACGATATATAATCGTTGGCGGCCCCTAGGTCATATTCCTTTCTCCTTGGGGTCAAGCCTCCGCAAATGGCATTGCAGTGTCGCGGGGGCATTCTCTTTTTGCTTACCCGGCTACTTTCCTCGGAACAAGTTAAACAGCGCCATCACTCCAGAAATCGCTGCGGTGAGGCCTCCGAAGAAGAAGCCGATTGCGAACACCCCGGCGATGAACGACTCGGCGTCTGGGTCGAAGGTCTCGATGCACAGGCCGAAAAGAAAGAAGCACAACACGCCGAGGCCCGCGGACCACTTGAACACCTTGGCGGCCTTCGGGCGCTTGACCGGCGCGGGAGTGGGTTCCGTCGGAGCTGGGGCGTTCCAAGACGAGGGCACCGGCGCAGGGGTGTAGTGCGGAGTGTTCGCAGCGGTGAGGAGCTCTTCGGGGGTCGGGTCGGAAGGCGCGGGTTGCTGGGGTTCGGCGACGGGGCGGCTGGTTGCCGGCTGGAGAGGCTGTGTAGTCAGATCCAGCTGAGCACCGTGGGGAGGCAAGGGCTCCGGAACTCGGCTGAATACGTTGCTCTGCGGATCGCCTGGCTGTCCCGTGCGGGTTGTCTTCTGGTCCATCGCTTCTCCCTCCGGCGTTGCGGTGCGTCTCGTCTCCGAGAGTAGAGCAGGAAACGGTCCACTGCGCTGCTTCTTTGGGTATCGGCAGGGTTGGCGTGGTTGGGCTGTCAGCTGACTGTCAATCTGCGGTTGACAGATATATGCCGGGGCAGGTTGAACTATTAATCGTTATGCAGTAATCAGGAGGTTGGAGCGGAAGCGCGTGACTCGGAAGCGCGTGAATTAGGAAAAGGGTGGTGGCGATGAAGGCGTTCACGGTGACTGCAGAGCGTGGGCCGAGTGGCGCATGGGTGCTGGAATGTGACGAACTGGGAGTGGTCTCGCAGACTCGAAGGCTCGACCGCGCGGAGGATGAGGCCGCGGAGGCGATCGCGTTTCAGTCCGGGTTGCAGCCGGGCGAGTTTAAGATCGAGGTCGTGCCTATCCTGCCTGCTGAGGTTGAGACGCTGCGGCAGCGTGCCGACGACCTCGGTGTGAAGGCGAAAGCCGCGTCGGAAAAAGCTGCGGCCGCGAGGTTTGCGTTGGCGCGCAAGATGAAAGACGAGGGGTTCACGCTCCGCGAGATGGGGCAGGTGCTGGGGGTGTCGTACCAGCGGGCGTCGGAGTTGACGGCGGGGTAGGGGGCTCGTGCCCCGTGACTTCGAGTCGATTCCCCTTAGTTTCCGAGCAACTTCGCTTAGAGCACTACCAATACGGGTGATAGGTTGGCCCGGCGCCTCGTTCCCAACGCAAGGACTACTGATGAGTAAAGGCGTTGCAATGTACGTTAGTTGGGGTTCACGCCGGTTAAACCGAAGATTGAATGAGAAGGATGTGCGCTATGCAAAAGATGCTGGGATTGCGGTTTTGGAGTCCGCCGCTAGTAGGCGGCGTTGCTCTTGCGCTACACCACAACCTCGATGATGGCACCTATGCAGATGCACCTGTGGTTATCGGTGTGTTGTTTGCAGTCATGGCCGTTGCGGCACTGTGCTTCGTTGCTGTGGCCGCGTTGAAAGCGGACGGGACCCAGCAATCAGCTCAATCACTTCTTATTCGAGACTCGATAGCGGCGCTTGCGATATTCGGTATGGCACTCATCGAGTGGTCAGGCACTGTGCTGGTGATTCTTTTCTGTGTTGCTGTTTGGGGTGTTGCCGCTTACATGCAGGCCCCCGAAAAACCGTCCCTCCATTCCAACCGGTAAGTCGGCGGTGACCGCATCTCATACGTCGACGGGCGGCTAAATTAGTCGAATAACTCCAGCACGGCCGTGCGGTTCACTTTGCCCGGCCCGAGCTGCGGCAGCGCCGCCACCGACTTGAGCTCCTTCGGGATCTGCCAGTGCGCGATGCGGCCGGCATCTTCCGCATCAGCCAGCGCGTCCAGGATGTCCGGCACTGCCGCGGAGCCGGTGTAGGCGGCGCAGATGCGCTGGCCAAAGCGGGCATCTTGCTTGCCGACGACGCAAGCGGCGGTCACGCCGTCGATACGCAAAAGCTCCTCTTCCAGCACCTCGGGGTGAAGCTTGAGGCCGCCCGAGGAGATGACGTTGTCCGTGCGGCCGAGGACGGTGAGCACACCGTTTTCCAGGGAGCCGGCGTCGGAGGTGCGGAACCAGCCGTCTTGGAGGTCGGGGGAGTCGAGATGGTGGTAGCCGCGGGCGACCATGGGGCCGCCGAGGTGGATGCGCCCGTCGACGATTTTCACGTGCGCGCCCGCGATGGGGCGGCCGTTGTAGACACAGCCGCCGGAGGTTTCGCTGGAGCCGTAGGTGGTGACCACGTTGATGCGCAGCTTCTTAGCCGAGTCGAGCAGGCGCGGGTTGGTTGCTGCGCCACCGACGAGGACTGCGGAGAACGTGCGCAGGGCGTCGATGCCCTTGAGTGTGGACGTGGCCTTGGCCAGCTGCATCGGGGTCAGGGCGGTGTAAGTGCGCTCGCCAGTTTGCGCGAGCTCGTGGGCGCGGGCAGCGAACTCGGCGACGTTGAAGCCGCGGGAAAGGTCGACGTATGCGGGTTCGACGCCGGCGACCATGCTGCGGACGAGGACTTGCAGGCCAGCGATGTACGCGGCGGGCATGGCCAGCAGCCACTGGCCCTCGCCGCCGAGCGCCTGGTGGGTGGCGTCTGCGCTGGAAATCAGGTTCGCGGTGGTGAGCATCGCGCCTTTCGGTTTTCCTGTGGAGCCGGAGGTGGACACGACCAGGGCGATGTTGTCGTCGATGGGCGCGCCGGGGTTGAGCGTGTTGCGCAGCAGGTTCGTGCGCGCCGGGTCGTTAGCAGGCACGGGCAACAGCGTGCGCTGGCCGGTCAGGGCCTCCTCGAGCGCGGGCATGATGGCCAGCGGGTTGGCGGGGTCGACGGGGAGAAGTTCCAGCAGGTGGGTCACTTGGCGGGCGTTTCGTTCTCGAGAGGGTTCGTAGGGGCGGTGCGGGCGAAGGCATTGCGCGACAACGGGCCGTCGATAGTCGCCCACAGCCCCGCGACTGTGAGTGCGGTGAGCAGCACGTACATCACCGGCACACTGTGGGGTGCGATGAGCACGGCAACGGCGTTGAATCCGATGTGGCACACCACAGCCAGCGCCCAGAGCTGCCAGCGGCGCTCGCGCACCGCGCGCAGCACGATCAGGGTGAACACCACGTGTGCGGCGATCGCGAGCGCGCGCTCGTACCAGCTCGCGGCGATCATTCCCATGCCGATGTTCTGCAGCGCCTCAATCTGCTCTGCAATGGCCTGCGCGGTGGCGGGGTCTTCGTTTCCGGTGGCCTGCGCCTTGATTGCGTCGCCGGTGGTCAGCAGCATGATGTTGCCGATGAACAGGTTGGTGAAGAGCAGCAGCGCCTCTATGCCGCCGTGGCCCAGGCCGAAGCCGACGCCGTCGTTCCACTCGCGGGTGTTCTTGTCCCAGAAACGCAGCACGATCCAGCGGGCGGTCTCCTCGAACAGGCCCGAGGTGACCAGGAACAGTGCAGTGGTCAGGGCGGTGGCCGTCGCTGGATCGAATGTCTTGCTGAACAGGAACTGCAGCGGAATAACCAGCGCGAACCTGGCCACCTGGGACAGTGGGAACGCCAGTGTGCCCCAGCCGAGCGACGCCCACCTGAAGCCGAGCCTGCGCCTCCCCACGAACCACGCGGCCAGCACGAGAGCGGCCAAGCCGACGAATTGCAGAATGAGAAGGTCCATCGTCATGGCAGAAACGATACCGGTGCGGTCGTGGCGGGTCGCGGTGGGCGGTGGAGCGGGCGGTGCGACGGGGCGGATAAACGGGCGTTTGCGGCGAGGTCGATATCTCGATGTCGATAGTTGCTGGTCACAGCGTTTCGTCGAATTTTGGCCGAAAATACTCCCGACGCGCTGACCTGGAACTATCGACCTGGAAGTATCGGCATCGAGCTATCGACCTGGCTGCCCCGCTCCTAGTCACCTGTAACGCAGGTCTCACTTGCCACCGATAAAACAGACATGAGGAAGATCATCGCACCGGCCGTCGCTGCGGCGACCGCCCTTTCACTCACCGTCCCTGCCACTGCTACCGCCGCCACCTTGACCCCGTTCACCAAGGACGGAACCAACTACTGCCGCGTCACGCTCAACGACGTCGAGCGCGGCCCCGCCAACCAAGCCGAACGCGCCGCGAAAACGCTCACGCACGGCATGTACGCCACCTCGGTCGTCGAGGCGTTCGAGGCCACATTCCCGGAGCTGAAGAAGCTTGGCGACGATTACGTGGCCGAGCCGGACGTCGTCAAGCATTTGCGCCTGCTGCGGGACGACAAAACGCCCGAGGGCGACGTCCGCGCCGACGTCCGCGCCGCCGCGAAGGAGAAGCTGGCGCCGCTGGGCCTGCACACCACCGACGCCGACTTCTACCTGGACATGAAGGAAAGCGCCCAGATCCCGCTGGGGCCGGCCGGCCGCGCGCTGAAGGGCAACGCCGACTGGTTCGTGGGCATCGACGGCGGGGTGCCGAAAGTGCAGCCGCTTGGCGACGATTACGCGTTCGGCCACACCGGCCAGAACACCGCGCAGTGGCTGCGCCACGTGGAGGGCTGGCAGCGCGACGCGTTCGCCGCGAACATGAAGGCAACCTACTTCGGCCAGGTCCAGGACACGCTGGAAAGCTCGTATTACTACGCGCTCGAGGAGGCCAAGACCTGCCACGACGGCACCAGCCACGTCATCTTCCCCACGCAGGATTTGAAGCTGCCGGAGACGCCGAAGCTGGAAAACGCCGACCTGGGCGACACCGCGCCTGAGCCGGGCCCCGCACCGAAGGACCCGGTGGAGACACCGGACGAAAAGGCACCGGAGACCTTCGACGCCAAGCTGGCGCAGATCATCGGCATCGTCGCCGCGGTGCTCGCCGCCCTGGGCGCGCTGTTCGCGCTGCTGCAGAACGCGGGCGTCAAGGGCCTGCCCACAATCCCGCAGATCCCGGGGTTGACCAAGTAGGTCTCCTCCTTGGGGAGGAGGTGGGGACGCGGAGCCGTCGATAAGCTAGGCGCCCGTGCATGTGAAAACGGGTGACGCAGTGCTCGCGGTGGCGGCGGCGGTGCTTGCCGCCGTCTACACCGTGAGTGCGATCAGCGACCCGGGCGCCGCCGCCTGGGCGCAGGCGCTGCTGTCCTGGGGGTTCGTCGCTGCGTTCGCGGTGCTCACCGGCAAGCCGCGGGCGGCGTCGGCCGCGTTAGTGGTGCTCAACACCGCCTGGGCGCTGGTGTGGCTGGCTGCGCCGGTGAATCTGGGGTATTCGCTGTGGGTGCTGGCAGTGCCGGTGGCGGTGTTCGTCGCCGGCAGGTACGCCGGCAAACGCTTCGCACTTGGGGTGCTGGCGGCGGCGTGCGGGTGGGCGTTGCTCTCCCCGTTCATGTGGACGTGGGACGAGCAACTCGTGTTGTTCTACCGCCGTGGCGCAGACGGCGCGCTCACGCTGGCGCTGCATTGGGCAGCGTTCGCAGTGGCGTACCTTCTGGGTGCGAATCTGGCAGGGGAGGAGGCCGCCCGCCGCAGGGCCGCGGAAGCGAAGGAGCAACGCCTGGCGGCGGCGCGGGTGGACGAGCGCCAGGCCATCGCGCGGGACATCCACGACGTGCTCGGGCACTCGTTGACCCTGATCAAGGCGCAGGCCAACGCGGGGCTCGCGTCCGGGCGCGAGCGGGAGGCGCTGCAGCGAATCAACGCTGCCGCGGGTGAGTCGCTGGCGGAGATCCGCCTGCTCGTGCGCGGCCTGCGCGAAAGCGATCGCGGGTTCGCGCCGGTGGCGGGGATCGCGGAGCTGCCCGCGCTGGTGCAGCGCTTCCGCGACGCCGGCATGCAGGTCACACTCGACGCCCCGCCTATCGACGTCCCTCCGGTGACCTCCCTTGCCATCCACCGCATCGTGGCTGAAGCGCTGACCAACGCGGCCCGCCACCAAGTGGACCCGGTCGTCTCTGTAAAAGTGACACCGGGGCAGACTGTTGTGGTGGAGGTGGTCTCCACCGGGCGGGTGTGCCCGCAGCCCGGCACCGGCGTCGGCTTGGAAGGCCTGCGCGAGCGCGCCGCGAGCGCCGGCGGCACGCTCGAAGCATGGCAGGCAGGCGAGGCATTCACCGTGCGGGCGGAGTTGGCGGCATGATCCGGATTTTGCTTGCGGACGACCAACCGTTGCTGCTCAGCGCACTCGAAACCATCCTGGGCGCGCAAGACGACATCACCGTCGCGGCCACAGCCGCCGATGGGGCGGAGGCGGTGGAGAAGGCGCGGGCGCACCGCATCGACGTCGCCGTGCTCGACATCCGCATGCCGGTGCTCGATGGCATCGGCGCCGCCCGCACAATCATGGAGCTGGGCCCGCGGGTGATCATGCTGACCACGTTCGACGACGACGCGCTCATCCACGCAGCCATCGCCGCTGGCGTCCACGGATTTTTGCTCAAGGACGCAGAGCCGGACGTGCTCGCGGGAGCGGTGCGCGCGGTAGCCAGCGGCGAATCCGTCCTCGCGCCCGGCGTGACCGGCAGGGTGATGGAGTGGGTGCGCGAAGGTCCAGGTAGCCCGGCGTCGGCCACTGCGCTGGAGGGGCTGACCACCCGCGAGCGTGACGTGCTCGCCGAGATCGGCCGCGGAGCGACCAACGCAGAGATCGCCGCCGCGCTGTACATCGCGGAAACCACAGTGAAAACGCACGTATCCAGCCTGCTAGCCAAACTCGGCGCGCGCGACCGGGTGGCGCTGGCGCTGATCGCGCAACGCGCCGGCATCTCCTCCTAGAGGAGGAGGGATAGTGGTCCCGCCGGCCGATGTGTAAGGCTTGCTCACCGCGGACGATAGGGGCATGACCGATACACAACTCGCCTGCCGCGGTGTCGCAGTTTCGTTCGGCGGGCACCAGGTGCTGCGCGATATTTCACTGACAACCACCCCGGGCCGCGTCCACGCGTTGTTGGGGCCCAACGGCGCGGGGAAATCGACGCTGATGTCAGTGCTGCTTGGCCTGATCCAACCCGACGCGGGCGAGGTGACACTAATGGGCCAGCCGTTCACCCGCGAGGCGCTGCGGCACGTGGGCGCCTCGATCAATGACCCCGCCTTCTACAGCCACCTGAGCGCGCGCAACAATCTGCGCGTGCACACGACGCTGCTCGGCCTGCCCGACTCGGAGGCTGACCGGGTGCTCCAACTCGTCGGCCTGCAGGGCGCAGGCAAGAAGAAGGCGGGCACCTTCTCCACCGGAATGAAAGGCAGGTTGGCGCTGGCGCAGGCGCTCATCGGCGAGCCGGAGGTGCTCATTTTGGACGAGCCCCAAAACGGCCTCGACCCCGAGGGCATCGCCCACCTGCGCGCCTACCTGAAGGACTACGCCCGCGCCGGGCGCACTGTGCTGGTCAGCTCCCATCAGTTGGGCGAGGTACTGCACATGGCGGACGACGCCACCGTCATCGCCGGCGGCGACGTCCGCTTCGCCGGAGAACTTGCGGAGCTGGGCCCGAACCTGGAGGAATCCTTCTTCCGCTTGACCGCAGGGGGCAGGAAATGAGTCTGCTTCGCGCCGAATGGATCCGCGCCAAAGGCTCAACGCTGTGGTGGCTCGCAGGAGCGGGGCTGCTTCTTGGCCTGCTGCTGACTGCTTTTTCGCTGGTCGGTGATGTTGGCTCCGCGAAGTCCCTGCTGTATCCCCAGGGGCTTTTGGTCACCGGCATGGCCGCTCCCGTTGCGGCGCTGTTTGCGGGACTGGCTGAAAACCGCGAGCGCGACACCCGCGCCGGGGGCACACTCTGGCGGCCCGTCTCTTACACGGGCACCCGCGCCGCCCGCATCACAGTGGTGTGGCTGGCCCTGGCCGTGTTCGTCATTTTGGACTTCGTGGTGCCCGTTGCGGCGGCGCTAGTGTTCGGCCTGGACGGCGCTGCGCAAGTCGCGCTCGTCGGTGCGTTTGTGTGGCTCGGCATGCTGGGCCCCGCGGGCCTGGCAGCCGCGGCCACCCGCCGTGTTGGGCTGTTGCCGACGCTCGTAGCCGCATTCGTGTTCACCATCGAGCTCGGGTACTTCGTGGAGCGAAGCTGGTGGTGGTGCAACCCCGGTGCCTGGCCCGCGCGCTTGGCGTTGCCCACGATGGGACTGCACTTCAACCTGTTGCCGCTGGAGGAGACCTCGCCCATGGCTGGTGAGTCGCCGTTTCCTGCGCTCGCGCTCACCTTGCTTCTAGCCACGGCCGGATTCGCCGCTGCCGTGCTCACCCCGCGCCGCACGCGACCCATTTTTAG
The DNA here is from genome assembly GCF_030232585.1 of Corynebacterium sp. MSK008. Taxonomy (GTDB): domain Bacteria; phylum Actinomycetota; class Actinomycetes; order Mycobacteriales; family Mycobacteriaceae; genus Corynebacterium. The sequence goes on from NZ_JASPJX010000005.1 coordinate 153,899, forward strand.
GCGCCGCACCACCCACGAAGTCGTTGCGCCCGCGCCTGCTGGGCCGGCCATGCCGAGGCCCGCGCACACCGGGTTTGTGTCCGCGTGGAAGGGGGTTGCGAGGGCGGGGCGGATGCCGTCGTTAAGCATGGTGCTTGTGCTCACCGCACTGGTGCTGCTGTTCGCCATACGTTATCCGGCGGACGTGCGCCAGGCGCTGTTCGCGTACGCGATCCTCCCGGTAGGCGCGGGCGTGTTGCCCACGCTTGTGTGGCCGCGGATCCGCCCGGCATGGGCGCTGATGCAAGTGGAGCACCCGCGAGTCGGCGTCGCGTTGATGAGCTGGTTTACCAGCATCGTTGCGCTTGTGTGCCTGCTCGCGGGTGTGGTGGCTGGGAGCGCGCGTTTTGGTGTGCTCGCCGCAATTGCCGGCACCGTCCTCACCCTCGCCGCGCTCGCTGTGACCGTGCGCTTCGGCGTGATGTGGACGCTGGCGGCGACAATCCTGGTCACGATTGTCTCTGTCACCATCGGCGGCGACGTGCTGGCGGAGTCCTTCCTGTGGATCGCCGCGGTGCCCGCCTGGCCCGTCACCGCCACCGGCCCGCGGGTGTGGGTTGCGCTCGCGGTTGGCGCAATCCTGCTAGCCGCGGTGGTGGTTGTGCTGCTCCGGGTACTGCGCGGGATGCGCCCGGTCCGGCGCTGAGCCGCGCTTAACCCGCGCGGTTGAGCGGGCCTTCCGCGTGGTAGCGCCCGGTGGGGGCGTTGTAGGTGGCGCGCTCGCGGGAGTCGTTAATGGAGAAGTGCCAGGTGCCGCCGTTGTCGCAGGTGCCTTCCGTGATGTTCTCGCGGAAACCGTCCTGGATCTCCTCACCGGCGGAGGCGTGCACCGGCTCGAGGAGACCGGCGCAGCCGAGATCCGGGTAGGTCACCGGGATGCGGCCGCCGCGGTCGCGGGTGCCGAACTGCACGCGGTAGGACTGGTCGTTGAGCTCCGGGATGTCCGAGACCTGCTTCATGGTGCCTTCGCGCGGCACGTTCAGCGGGTCGGGCTGGTCCATCTCTGCCAGTTGCGCGGTGTCCGTGGTGGGCGTCCAGTGGATCAGGGTCACGTCGTCCAGCGGGTTGCCCACGACGGTCTCCTCCGGGCCGAACGCCTTGACCAGGCGGTTGCCGTGCAGTTCGAACTGGGTCGCGGTCAGCGTCGTGCCGTCCGTTTCGTATTGCGTCAGTCCCGGCTGCACGCCGGCGGTGAACACGGTGGGGTAGGTGCCGGCGGCGTCAACCAGGTAGTCGGCGGTGGCCGTGAGGGTGCCGTCGAAAAGCTGCAGCACGCGCACCGGTGCCGGGCCTTCCTTACCGGCGCGCAGGAGCAGCTCGAGCTCGGTGTCGCCGTCGACATCGATGAGGTCGTAGGTGAACGTGCCGTCGAGGCCGTCCTGGTCGGCGAAGTATTGCGCCGGGTCCGCAAGTGCTGCGGCGTACGCGTCGCGCTTGTTGGGTACCGCCGACGATGGCGGGGGCGCGGGGAGGTTGTCTTCGTCCGCAACCGGCGCGACAGGGTCGGCAGCGGGATCGTCGGCGGGCGGGGTCGCAGGCTCAGCAGGGGCGGGGGCATCAGCAGGCGGTGCCGCCTCCGCGGAGGTATCGGCGGCATCAGCGGCGGTCGGGGTGTCTGGAATGTTTCCGTCGCACGCGGCCAGAGTCAGCGAGGCGGCGACGATTGTGGCTGTCATCGTTCGTCTCAACATGCCCGGAGCGTAACCCGCGGACCTTGAAGCGCCCTGAAATACCCGTACAGGTGTCTAATAGTAGCGGGGGAATTGGCTCCGACGTGGTGCGCGGGCTTTTTGTTACCGTCGGCCGAAATGTCCTTTTCGACAAGATCACTGCTGAGCACCAATGTCTACTTTCGACCCACCCGCCCGACCGACCGCCCCCTCCAGCGCGTTCTTGGAGCGCATGGATGAAGCCGTCCAGGACCGGCTCGCGGAGGCGGAGGCGGACTTTAACCTTGGGACCAGAAGCCCTGAGCACCTGCAGTCCTGGGAGGACGCGGAGGCGCGGGTGGAAAAGGTCCGCGCGGACCTCGACCACATCGTTCGCGACCTGCACGCCCACCCGGAAGAGGCGTTTGAAGAGCACCACGCGCAAGCGGTGATCGCCGGGGTTCTTGAACGCCACGGGTTCCAGGTGGAACGCGGTGCACATGGCGTATCGACGTCAGTGCGGGCCGAATGGTCCAGCGCCGATTACGACTCGACGGTGCATCCCACGGTCGCCGTGCTGGCCGAGTACGATGCGCTTCCCGGCATCGGCCACGCCTGCGGGCACAACGTCATTGCGGCCGCTGGGGTGGGGGCCTTCCTCGGTGCCGTGGGAAGCGGCAGCGGCCGGATCGTGTTCCTGGGCACCCCCGCGGAGGAGGGGCACACCGGCAAGGAGTACATGATCCGCGGCGGGATGCTGGACGGCGTCGATTGCGCGGTGATGGTCCACCCGTTTTCCTACGACCTTGTCTCCCACGTGTGGGTGGGGCGCCGCACCCTGACCGCGACGTTTACCGGCGTGCCCGCGCACGCCTCGATGCAGCCGTACATGGGGCGAAACGCCCTCGACGCGGCCACGCTCGCCTATCAAGCGTGCGGGTTGCTGCGCCAGCAGATGCCGCCTTCGGACAGGTTGCATGCAGTGCTTTCCGACGGCGGAGCCCGCGCCTCGATCATCCCCGAGACCGCCACCCTGCAGATGTACGTCCGCTCGCTCTACACCGAGACGCTGATGGACTTAAGCCAGCGCGTGGAGGACATCCTCAAAGGCGCGGCCCTGATGACGGGCACGACCGTAGATGCGCAGTGGGACGAACATCCGATGTCGCTGCCTGTCCGCAACAACGCGACGCTTGCTCGGCGGTGGGGTGCGACGCAAGCGTCACGCGGAAGAGACGTGCTTCCGGCGGGCACCCTGCCGGATTCGCAGGCCGCGTCGACCGATTTCGGCAACGTGTCCCATCTGGTTCCGGGCATCCATCCGCTGGTGAAGATCGCGCCGGAGGGCACCGCGCTGCACACCACCGATTTCGCCGCGGCGGCGATCTCGGACCAGGCGTTTGAGGGCGCGTTCGACGCCGCGGTCGGGCTGGCGCAAACCATCGCGGACATCCTCAACGACCCGCAATTGTTAGCCGACGCGCAGGAAGAGTTCGACGCCGCCGGCGGCGCGATCTCCGTCGAGGAGCTGCTCGCCGGCGCGGCCGAGCAGCCCTAGTAGTAGAAGGGGAATTCCTCCCAGTTCGGCGGACGCTTCTCTAAGAACGAGTCGCGGCCCTCGACGGCCTCGTCGGTCATGTACGCCAAGCGGGTAGCCTCGCCGGCGAAGACTTGCTGGCCCATCAGGCCGTCGTCGACAAGGTTGAACGCGAATTTCAGCATGCGCTGCGCGGTGGGGGACTTGCCGTTGATTTCGCGGGCGACCTGGATCGCCTCGTCCTCAAGCGAGGCATGCGGGGCGACGATGTTCACCGCGCCCATGCGCTGCATCTCTTCCGCCGTGTAGGTCCGGCCCAAAAAGAAGATTTCGCGGGCGAACTTCTGGCCCACCATCTTGGCCAGGTACGCCGAGCCGTAGCCGGCGTCGAAGGAGCCCACGTCCGCGTCGGTCTGCTTAAACCGCGCCTCTTCCTTCGATGCGATGGTCATGTCGCACACCACGTGCAGCGAGTGCCCGCCGCCGGCTGCCCAGCCGTTCACCACGGCGATGACCGCCTTGGGCATCGTGCGGATCAACCGCTGCACCTCCAGGATGTGCAGGCGCCCGCCCTCGGCCTTCACGCGCGCTTCGTCGACGGTTTCTGCGGTCTCGCCGCCCGCGTACTGGTAGCCGGAGCGCCCGCGGATGCGCTGGTCGCCGCCGGAGCAAAACGCCCAGCCGCCGTCCTTTTCCGAAGGCCCGTTGCCGGTCAGAAGCACCACGCCCACCGACGGGTCGCGCCGGGCGTGGTCGAGCGCCTGGTAGAGCTCGTCCACGGTGTGGGGGCGAAACGCGTTGCGCACCTCGGGGCGGTCGAACGCGATGCGCACGGTGCCGTCGGCACGCGTGTCGCCCACGTGGCGGTGGTAGGTGATGTCGGTGAAATCGAAGCCCTCGACCTCGCGCCATTGGGAGGGGTCGAAGGGCTGGACGGTGGAGTACTGCATGGGGGTAATCGTACTTACGCGTCCGCTTTATAGCTCTTTATAACTACCCCAACCTATAAAGAGGTATAAAGAGGCTATGGTTCAGCGCAGTCCGTACACCCCTGGCGTGGTGGCCTCCACCATTTATGGCAGAGACCAACTTCTTAGGGAAGCGAAGCGCGAGCTTTTCTTTATGGCTCATGATCCTGGGCTGATGGGCCAGGTGAAGGTCTATGTGGGGCCCCGCGGCATCGGTAAGACCAGCTTGCTTCGAGCAATTGAAACAGAAGCTAAGTCTGAAGGCTTTGAAACCGCCTGGATCACAGCGGGGGACAGGCCACTTTTCAGTGCCCTTTTGGACAAAATCAGCGAGATTGCTCGCAGCTGGAAGGATGAGGCGGGAGAAAAGCTACTCGGGCTGTTGTCGTCGCTGCGGGTTGAAGCGTTTGGAGTTTCGGTTGGAGGATCTCAGCCCGTTGAAGGCCCGAGGTCAGATGTATCGGGTTATGGCGACCAAATGCAGCGTGCGCTTGTTGATGCAGCGGAAGCCATCCGGGGCCGGTCTAGTGGAATGGTTGTTTGTATCGACGAGATTCAGTCGGCTGATGCGGATGGTCTGCGCTCGCTTGCGTACGCGTGGCAGCAGATGCAGGCGGAAAATGCCGAGCTCCCTCTAGCCATCTTTGCAGCTGGGCTCAGTCATAGTCAGGATGTGATTACCGATGCTGTGAGTTTTGCGGAGCGCTTTAGCTATGTGCATCTTGAATCGCTGGACCGAGAACACGCTGAGGAAGCATTGTTGCAACCGGCTAAGAAGAAGGGCGTGAGTTGGTCTCCTGCCACGCTCCGGGATGCTGTCGGTTTGGCAGGTGGTTACCCGTATTTCATTCAGGTTGTAGGCGATCTGGTGTGGGAAGCGGCCGATTTCCCGGACCCTGGTACTTCTATTGGCCTGGCAAACCTCCAACATGTAGCGGATCGATTCCAAGAAACTCGGTTGACCATGTTCCGCTCCCGGTGGCACAAAGCTACCGACGTGGAGAGGGAATTTATTAGTGCAATGGCCGAGGACCTTGAGCCACAAGTGAAGCGAGGCGATATCGCCGAGCGAATGGGGCGACCTACCACCGGAATCAGCATGGTCCGTAGATCTTTGCTTGACAAGGGATTAATCGAGGAAAGTGGCTTCGGCTACCTGAGGTTCACTGTTCCGGGGTTCGCCGAATTCGTGAGAAACGAGCGGGGCGGGGCGGAAGCGTGAGGTTCGTCGTTAACGCTTATACCTCTTTATAACTACCCCAACCTATAAAGAGGTATAAAGCACCCATGCTGCCTTCTGCCGACGAGATCCTCGAGCGCGCCCACGTTGTCGCGCTGCCCATGGCCGTGAAATTCCGCGGTATCACCACCCGCGAGGCCCTGCTCATCGACGGCCCCGCCGGCTGGGGCGAATTCTCCCCCTTCGTCGAATACAGCCCGCAGGAGTCCGCCGCCTGGCTCGCCTCCGGCATCGAAGCCGCGTTCAAGGGCCTGCCCGAAGCGCACGGAGAAGTCGAGGTCAACGGCACCATCCCGGCGGTCGCAGACGTCGAGCCGGTGCTCGCGCGCTACCCCGGCGTCACCACCTTCAAAATCAAAGTCGCCGAGAAGGGGCAATCGCTTGACGACGACCTCCGGCGCGTCGCCGCCGTCCGCAAGCTTCGCCCCGGCGCGACACTTCGCGTGGACGCCAACCGCGGCTGGAGCGTCGACGAGGCCGTCGAGGCCGCGGAGAAACTGGGGGAGCTGGAGTACATCGAACAGCCTTGCGCCACCGTGGAGGAACTCGCGGAGGTTCGGCGACGCACCCAGACCCCGATCGCTGCGGACGAGTCCATCCGCCGCGCCGCGGACCCGTACCGCGTGGCCGAGCTCGGGGCGGCAGATGTGGCGGTGTGCAAGGTCGCGCCGTTAGGTGGCGTCGATAAGCTTCTGCGAATTGCCCGCGACTTGGACCTCGATGTGACCGTGGCCAGCGCGTTGGATACCGCCGTCGGGATGGACGCGGGGCTGGTGGCCGCGAAACTTGCGGGCTCGCGCGCGGCTGGGCTGGCCACGCAGCGGCTGTTTGTTGAAGACGTCGCGGAGCCCCGGGAGATCACAAACGGGCGCATGGCAGTAACTCGCACCACCCCCGATCCGGACAGGCTGCACGCGCTGCGGGCGCCGGCGGACCGCCGCGACTGGTGGTTCGACCGCGTCCGCGCCTGCGTAGAGGTGCTAAATCAGCGCCCCCGAATCCGGGTGTAATTTCGGAAACGGGTGTGGGAATCAGGGGGTGTCCGCTAACCTTTCGCCCATGTCGACTCCCGTGATCCACGATTCCGCCGCCCTTTCCGACGGCGACCTCGCCAAAGCACCCGAACCCGGCGAGTGGCGCCGCCAACTCATCGGCCTGATCACCGGCGTGATCCTCGCCGCGCTCGTCTACTTCTTCTTCCCCTCCGGCGCGGCCGATACCGTCGCCCAGTCCTCCGGCGCGAAGGAAGGCGTGGAGTACTCCGCCGACACCATGCGCATCGTCGCCGCCACCACCGTCCTCATGGGCGCGTGGTGGATGACCGAGGCGATCCCGCTGGCCGCCACCGCGCTGCTGCCCATTGCCGTGTTCCCGCTGGCGGGTGTCGCGCCGTTTAAGGACGTCTCCTCGCCGTACGCCTCCGCGACGATCTTTTTGTTCATGGGCGGCTTCCTCATGGCCCTGGGCCTGCAGCGCTGGAACCTGCACCGCCGCCTGGCGCTGATGGTGGTCAAGGTGGTGGGCACCAGCCCGAAGCGCATCATTTTGGGCTTCATGCTCGCCACCGGCTTTATGTCCATGTGGGTGTCCAACACCGCAACCGCCGTGGTGATGCTGCCCATCGGCACCTCCGTGCTCATGCTCACCGCGGACACCGTCGGCGGGATGAAAAACCAGAAGAAGTTCGCTACCGCGCTCATGCTGGCGATCGCGTACTCGGCGTCGATTGGATCGCTGGCAACGCTCATCGGCACCCCGCCGAACGCGCTGCTGAAGGGCTACATGGAAGAGGCTCACGGCATCGTCATCGGTTTCGGCGAGTGGATGCTGGTGGGCCTGCCGGTGGCCGTGGTGTTCACCTTCATCGCCTGGTGGGTGCTCATCACCGTGTTCAAGCCTGAGGTGGACACCATCCCGGGCGGGCGCGAGCTCATCGACGCCGAGCTGAAAAAGCTCGGCCCCTGGACCTTCCCCCAGGTCGCAGTCGGTGTGATTTTCCTCGTGGCCGCATTGGCGTGGATCTTCATCCCGCTTGGCCGCAGCCAGTTCGGCTGGGACTTCCCGTACGACGACGCGATTGTGGGCATCATCGCCGGCCTGCTCATGTTCATCGTGCCCGGCACCTCCAACGGCAAGCGTCTGTTGGACTGGGAGACGGCCAACGAGATGCCGTGGGACGTGCTGCTGCTGTTCGGCGGCGGGCTTTCCCTGTCCGCCATGTTCACCGCTACCGGCCTGTCCCTGTGGATCGGCGAGAAGGCCAAGGGGCTGGCGTCGCTGCCGATGATCCTGCTTATCTTCGCAGTCGCCGCGCTCGTGCTGATCTTGACGGAGCTGACCTCTAACACCGCCACGGCCGCGACGTTCCTGCCCATCATGGGCGGCGTCGCAGTGGGCATCGGGCTTACCGACGCCACGGAGATGAACGTCATGCTGCTCGCCATCCCGGTAGCACTGGCCGCCACCTGTGCGTTCATGCTGCCGGTGGCGACCCCGCCGAACGCGATCGCGTACTCCTCCGGCTACGTCACCATGGGCGAGATGATCAAGGGCGGCGTCTGGCTCAACGTGATCGCCATGGTGCTGATTACGCTGGCGACCTACTTCATCGCGGTGCCAGTGTTCGGGCTCGTGCTCTAAAGCCTCTAAAGCCCGACACCTTCGCGCCCCGTCAAGAGCTTTTGGCGGGGCGCGCTAGTGTATTTCGCATGGATAACGAGACGAGACAGTACGGCCCCCAGGGTGGCGAGCCGCGCCGCGAGCGGCCCCGGCAGTACTTCCCGGACCAGTCCCAAAACCAGTACCAGCAGCAGGCGCAGCCGCGCTACGAGGAGCACTACGCCCAGCCACAGTACGAGTACGAACAGCCGTACTACGACAATGGTTACGAGCCGGAAGCCGAGAAGGGCACGTCGGCAGGCGCGATCGCACTTGGCGTGTTCGCGGCGCTGAGCTTCATCGCCGCGGTGGTGCTGGCCGTGCTGTGGCGCAGCGCGGCGGCGGAGGCGGACAAGCCGCCGGTGACGGAGACCAGCACGGTTACCCAGACCACCACGGAAACGAAGACGGAGACCACCACCAAGTTCCCGTCCATTTTCCGGGACCGGGACAACCCCACCGCCACGCTGGAGCCGGAGCCGGTGCCGGCGCCGGATCCGAACGAGATCGAGCGCGAAATCCGCGACGGCGCCCGCGACATTCTGGACCAGCTGCGCGGCGGCGCGGACGAGTACCTACAGGAGCAGTAGATGGCAGCTATGGAGATTGCGGCGGCGGTGGCGGAGCTCGTCGCGAAGCATTGCACCGATGTGGTCATGAGCCCGGGCTCGCGCAACTCGCCGCTGGCCTACGCGCTTTTGGCGCGCCGCGACGTGACGGTGCACATGCGTATCGACGAGCGCTCCGCCGCCTTCACCGCCCTCGGTTTGGCACGAGTGCAGCGCCGGCACGTCGGCGTGGTGATGACCTCCGGCACCGCCGTGGCCAACGCGTACCCGGCGGTGATTGAGGCGCACATGTCGCACACCCCGATCGCGGTGATCAGCGCGGACCGCCCGGAGCGCCTCGTCGGCACAGGCGCGTCGCAGACCATCTGGCAGCAGGGCATCTTCGGCCGTTACGCCGAAACGCAGCAGGTGCAATCGCTTGACGACGTCCACGCGGCCTCCTTCGCCGCCAGCCAGGTCCACATCAACGTGGCCCTGGACGCCCCGCTGGTACCGGAAGCGTTGCCGGAGCCGGTGGGCGCGCCGCGCCGTGTCGGCCCGGGAGCGCTCGAGGGGGCTCGCGGGTACGTGGACAACGGCGCCGTTGATGTCGACCTGACCCGCAACACCCTGGTCATCGCCGGCGACGAGGCCTGGGAGGTGCCGGGACTCGAGCACGTGCCCACCATCGCCGAGCCCACCGCCCCCACGCCGTTCCACCAGGTGCACCCGCTGGCCGCGCGCTTCTTTGCGCAGTCCGAGGTGGCCATCTCCCACGACGGGGGCGACTTCGCCGCCGACACCAAACCGGGGCAGGTCATCGTGGTGGGCCACCCGACGCTGCACCGCGACGTGATGGCCCTTTTGGCGGACCCGGACATCGAGGTCATCGGCATCTCGCGCACCGAGACGTTCACCGGCCAGCCCGACAAGCGCGGCTCGCGCGTCAACGCCGCCGGCCAGCCCACGGACACGTGGTTGAAGATCTGCGAGGCTGCCGGCGACGTCGGTGCCGACACCGTGCGCCAAGCGCTCACGGAAGATGAGTTCGGCTTCACCGGCCTGCACGTCGCCGCCGCAGTCTGCGACACGCTCGGTGTCGGCGACACGCTGGTGCTCGGCTCGTCCAACCCGGTGCGCGACGCGTCGTTTGTGGGCATGCCGTTCGACGGAGTGTCCACCTACGCCGCCCGCGGCGCCGCGGGAATCGACGGCACCGTCTCCCAGACCGTGGGCGTGGCGCTTGCCACCCAGGCGCTGCGGCCCGACGAGATCCGCGCCCCGCGCACGGTCGCACTCATGGGGGATCTGACCTTTATCCACGACGCCAACGGCCTACTCATCGGGCCCGATGAGCCGCGCCCGGGCAACCTCACCATCGTGGTGGCCAACGACGACGGCGGCGGCATCTTCGAGGCCCTCGAACCAGGCGCAGACCACCTCCGCGGCGCGTTTGAGCGGGTGTTTGGCACGCCGCACGGCGTGGACGTCGAGAAGCTGGCGGAAGCGTACGGGGCCGACTACCGCCGCGCCGACACCCTCGCCGAGCTCAACGAGGTGCTGCTGGAGCTCGAATCCCAGCCGAACCCGATCACCGTCGTGGAAGCCGCCACCACACGCGCCACCCGACGGGCGCTGGCGGCGCGCCTGAACCGATGAGGTGGCGCCGCCGCGGACACCAGGTGGTGCTCGCGCTCTACGCCTTTGCCACGCTCGGCAGCGCGGCAATGGTCGCCGGCCCCGCGCTCAACGACGCCCGCATCCAGGCCAACCCCGGCCGCGGCACCGCCACCGTCACCGAAGCCGGACCCATGCGCACGTTCGTGGAGTACCAGACCGAAGACGGCCAGTTGGTCTCCCCGCCGCGCGGGCTGTTGTACCCGACCGGCCTGGGGGAAGGGCAGCACGTGTGGGTGACCTACGCGAAGTCCGACCCCGACCTGGTCAAGGTGGAAGGCCGCGGCTGGGCGCTTGCGCTTCTGCCTGCGCTGTCGACGTGGGCGGTGGCCACGCTCGTCGCCGCCGCAGCGTGGTTCGCTAGCGGACGGTGGGTGCCGGAGGGGTAAAAATTCATGTTTGGTTCAACCAAAATTGGCGGCAAATTTGGATTGCAGTGGGAGAGTGCCTGATATGCGAGTGGGAATCGTGGCGGAGTCTTTCCTGCCCAACGTCAACGGAGTGACCAATTCGGTGCTGCGCGTGCTCGAGCACCTCAAGCGCGAAGGGCACGAGGCCATGGTGGTCGCCCCCGGCGCGCGCGACTTCCAGGACGAGATCCCGGACTACCTCGGCTTCAACATCGTCCGCGTGCCCACCGTGATGGTCCCGCTGGTGGATTCCCTGCCCATCGGCGTGCCCACCACCACCGTCGCCGCGGCGCTTTCCGAGTTCAAGCCGGACATCATCCACCTGGCCAGCCCGTTCGTCCTCGGCGGGGCGGGCGCGTTCGCGGCCCGTCAGCTCGGGGTGCCGGCGGTGGCGCTCTACCAGACGGACGTCGCGGGCTTCGCCACCAAGTACCATCTGCCCATGGTGGCGAATTTGGCGTGGGACTGGACGCGCACGATTCACAATATGAGTGAGATGACGCTGGCGCCGTCGTCAAGCTATATCCGCATGCTCGAATCCCACGGCATCAACAACGTGCGCCACTGGGGCCGCGGCGTGGACACCGAGCTGTTCAACCCGGACAAGCGCTCCGACGTGCTGCGCCGCTCCTGGGACCCCACGGGGGCGAAGAAGATCGTGGGCTTCGTGGGCAGGCTCGCCGCGGAGAAGTCGGTGCACCGCCTCGCCCCGCTTATTAGCGACCCTGCGGTCCAACTCGTCATCGTCGGCGACGGCCCGGAGCGGGATTGCCTTGCGGAGACTCTGCCTTCCGCCGTGTTCACCGGGGCGCTGTCCGGCGAGGAGCTCGCCCGCGCGTACGCCTCGCTGGACCTGTTCGTGCACACCGGCGAGTTTGAGACGTTCTGCCAGGCCATCCAGGAGGCGCAGGCCTCGGGCGTGCCGACAATCGGCCCGCGCGCGGGCGGCCCCATCGACCTGATCAAACACGGCGACAACGGGCTTTTGCTCGAGGTGGGCACCTTCGAAGACGAGCTGCCGGACGCCGCGCGCTGGATCCTCGACGACGCCCGCCACGCCACACTGCAAGCCACCGCACGCGAGTCCGTGGCGGACAAGACCTGGGCCGCGCTGGGCGATCAGCTGCTGGGCTACTACACCGAGGTGCTGGAGAGCTACGAGCGCAACGTGGTGCACCTGTTCGGCCGCGACGTGGCCCTGCCGCGCTGGGCGCCGGCACGCCTGGGCCAATCCCGCAGGCAAGCGCGGCGCGGCGACACCGCGTAGGCGCATGCGCGCCGCCAAGTAGAGTGGCGAGCATGTCCGTCGGCGACCTGTCCACCAGCACCCAGAACTACCTCAAAGGCATCTGGGCGCTTTCGGAGTGGTCAGATACGCCGGTGACGCCGTCGTCGGTGGCCAAGCACCTTGGACTGCGCAAATCCACCGTCTCCGACGGGGTGCGCAAGCTCGGCGAGCAGGGCCTGGTGGAACATAAGCCCTACGGCGCCGTCGAGCTGACCGACACAGGCCGCACGTACGCGGTGGCGATGATCCGCCGCCACCGCCTGATTGAAACGTTTTTGGTGGAGGCGTTGGGCTACACCTGGGACCAGGTGCACGACGAGGCCGAAAACCTCGAACACTCGGTGAGCGACTTCATGGTCGACCGTATCGACGCGTTTTTGGACTACCCCAGCCGCGACCCCCACGGCGACCCCATCCCCTCAGCCAGCGGCCGTGTCGACACCCCCGCGGCGGTGCCGCTGACCGGTGTGCAACCCGGGCACACGGCCACGATCGAGCGCATCGCGGACGACGACCCGAAGCTGCTGAAGTTCCTTGACAGCCATGGGCTCGTCGTCGGCGCAACCCTCGAGGTGGGAGAGGGTGCCCCTTACTCCGGCGCGGTCGCGGTCCGGCTTGCCGGCGCGGCGGAGGCGGTGCCGCTCGGCGAGGAAGCCACGGATTCCGTCTTCGTGCGCGTGGATGCGTAACGACGACCCCGCAGCACCCCATGCGGGCCGAACAGGTACACCACACCAAACACCACACCTTGGGCGAGCACAATCATGCCGCCAGAGGCTGTGTCCAGGTAGTAGGAGCAGTACAACCCCACGATTGCACACGCTGCCGACATGGTCGGGGCGATGACCAGCATCGTGCCGAACTTGTTGGTGAGCAGGTAGGCGGTCGCACCCGGGATGATCAGCATCGCCACCACCAGGATCACGCCAACGGCCTGGAGTGCCACCACTGACGTCAGCGCCAGCAGTGCCAGCAGGGCCGCACCGAGCAGGCGCGGATTCAACCCAATCGCGTGTGCATGGGTGGGATCGAACGCGTAGAGGGTGAAGTCGCGCCGCTTGAGCACCAGCACGCTCAACACGATCGCTCCCAGGATGGCCACCTGCAGCAGGTCCCCACGGGACACACCAAGCAGATTGCCGAAGATGATGTGGTTCAGATCCGTGTGCGAAGGGGTTACCGAAATGAGCACGAGCCCCAGCGCGAACATGGTGGTGAACACAATGCCAATGGCCGCATCCTCCTTCACCCGGGACGTATCGCGCACCAGCCCGATCAGTGCCACCGCAAGGAACCCGAACACCACCGCGCCGACGGCAAACGGCACGCCCAGAATGTAGGCCAGCACCACGCCGGGCAGGACAGCGTGGCTTACCGCATCGCCCATCAGCGACCAGCCAACCAACACCAGCCAGCACGACAACAGCGCGCAGACAATCGACGCCACCAGCGAGGTCGCAAGCGCACGCATCATGAACTCGTACCCAAACGGCTCCGTAAGCAGCGCAATCATGCTGACACCCCCATACCGAAGCCCTGTACCAAATTGTCCGGCTCTAACACCACTTCAGTCGGGGCGTGCATCAACACCCGGCGGTTCAACAGCACTGTCTCCGGCGCGAGCTGGGGCAAGGCAACCAGGTCGTGCGTCACCACAAAAATAGTGGTGCCTTCTGCCGCGAGGTCACGCAGCAGCTCAGTGATGGTGGCCTCGGAATGTTTGTCCACGCCGGCGAAGGGTTCGTCGAGAAGCATGATGCTCGCACCCTGAGCGATACCGCGGGCGATGAAGGCACGCTTCTTCTGGCCACCCGAAAGCTGACCGATCTGGCGGTCTGCGAACGACTCAAGGTGGGTGCGCTCAAGCGCGCGATCCACAGCCGCAATGTCCTCCGCACGCGCGTGGCGGGTAAAGCCCATGTGGCCGTAGCGGCCCATCATGACCACATCACGCACTGTGACCGGGAACTGCCAGTCCACGTCCTCGCTCTGCGGGACGTAGCCCAGCACCTGCGTCTTGCGGGCGCGCATGGGGTCGATGCCGTTGATACGAACCGTGCCGCGATCCGGCTTGACCAACCCCATGATCGCCTTGAGTAGCGTGGATTTGCCCGCGCCGTTCATCCCGATCAGCCCACAGATACGGCCTGGTTGGACGCTCAAAGTTGCGCCGTCGAGCGCGACGACGTCGCCGTAGCGCACCGCAACATCGTCAACCGCGATTGCGGGGATCACTGCTTGCCCCCGTTCAAACCGTCGATGATCACCTTCGTGTCGTGGCGAATCAGATCCAGGTAGGTCGGCACCGGGCCGTTTTCCTCAGAAAGCGAATCGACGTAGAGGGTGCCGCCGTACTCCGCGCCGGTGGCCTTCACGACCTGCATCATCGGCGCGTTAGAGACCGTGGATTCACAGAACACAGACGGGACGTTGTTTTCCTTCACAAACTCGATCGCGCCGGCGATCTGCTGCGGGGTGGCTTCCTGCTCAGCGTTGACCGGCCAGATGTAGCGCTCGGTCAACTTCGCGTCGCGAGCCAGATAGGAGAACGCACCTTCGCAGGTGACCAAGGCGCGCTGCTTGTCGGGGACAGCGGCGAGCTTGGTTTCCAGCTCGTCTTGCACAGCCTGCAGTTCCTGCTTGTATGTTTCGCCGTTGGCCTTGAAATCATCGGCGTGCTCCGGGTCGAGTTCGCTGAACGCGTCGACGATGTTGTCCACGTACTTCTGCACGTTCACCGGACTCATCCAGGCGTGCGGGTTGGGCTTGCCGGCGTAGGCGTCCTCGGCGATGTCGATCGGGTCGACACCTTCGCTGACCACGGCGTGGGGCACGTCCAGGTCAGAGACGAACTGTGAGAACCAGTTTTCCAGGTTCATGCCGTTGTCCAGGATCAGGTCGGCGTCGGAGGCGCGCGAGATGTCGCCCGGGGTGGGCTCGTAGCCGTGGATCTCCGCGCCGGGTTTGGTGATGGACTCCACCCGCAGGTGGTCGCCGGCGACGTTCGAAGCGATGTCCTGGATCACCGTGAACGTGGTGAGCACCACGGGGGTGTCTTTGTCACCGGCGGCGTCGGTGCTGTCCTGCGAACAGCCTGCCAGGCCGGCAGCTAGCGCAGCCGTGGCGGCGAGTGCGAGCACCTTGGATTTCAGCATGTTGGTCCTTTTCTTTCTGTGTTTTTCCGTGCGGTTAGAGAAGCGGCGGCGGGCCGACGCGGTGGGACGTGGCAATGAATCGGTCGAGCTTTTGCGGGGATTCGTCGCGCAGGTAGACGGCGAGCAGCCGCATCAGGTTGAGCGTGACGTCTTCCGGATTGGCGCTGGAGCGCACGAGCCGCGCGGACGCGAGGTAGTCGCCTTCGCGTGCGGTCTCGAACAATGCGATGGCTTCGAGCCATGCGCCCATGTTGGAGTCATCAAGTCCCATACCGGCGAATAATAAAGTTCGGTGCTACGAACTTGCAAGTGTTGTGTTGTCGTGCGGCCTCCGTTTGTGGGTGGCAAAGTAGACTTGCGCACCATGGCCAAGGCGGATCTGGACAAAAAGCCCTTCGACGTTGCCGGCATGTTCGACGACGTGGGCAAAAACTACGACAAGACCAACACCGTGCTGTCGTTCGGCCTGGACAAGCACTGGCGCCGCCGCACACGCGAGCGCCTCAACCTGCAGCCCGGCGAGCTCGTGCTGGATCTCGCCGCCGGCACCGCCGTATCCACCGTGGAGCTGGGCAAATCCGGCGCGTGGGTAGTGGCCTGCGACTTCTCCCAGGGCATGCTCGCCGCCGGCAAAGACCGCAACGTGCCCAAGGTCGTCGGTGATGCGATGCACCTGCCGTTCGCCGATGACACCTTCGACGCGGTGACCATCTCCTACGGGCTGCGCAACGTCCACGACTTCGAAGCCGGCCTGCGCGAAATGGCGCGCGTGACCAAGCCGGGCGGGCGTTTGGCCGTCAACGAATTTTCCACCCCCGTCGTGCCGGGTTTCCGCATCCTGTACAAGGAGTACCTGCCGCTGGCGGTGCCGGCGCTGGCGAAGCTGTTTTCCTCCAACGCGGAGGCCTACGAGTACCTCGCCGAGTCCATCCGCGCCTGGCCGGGCCAGGAGGAGCTCGCCGCGGCGATCAACGCCAACGGCTGGTCAGACGCCAGCTGGCAGAACCTCACCGCGGGCATCGTCGCGCTGCATAGTGCGGTCAAGCCTGCCTAGCGCACGTCCCAAAGCGGCTGGCCGCCAGACACCGCCCGCGTGCCCTTGCCAGCTGTACGCCACAGCCTTGCGACGAGATCCCTGTCCCCGTCTGCGACCAAGTTGCCCATCAGCCGCGCCGCCGCCGGCATGAGGTAGCGCCCGCCGAGCCCGCGCAGCGCCACCGGGCCCGCCAGCGGCAAAAACTGCGGGTAGGTGAGCAGGCGCGCCAGGGTGCGGGCCAGCGTGAACGCGTCGCCGTACTGCTCACGCAGAAGCGCTGGCCACGCAAGCGTCAAATCCCCGCCGTCCGCGATCAGGTCGACGGCGAGCACCGCCGTTTCCAGCCCGTAGTCGATGCCCTCGCCGTTGAGCGGGTTCACGCACGCCGCCGCGTCGCCGATCAGCGCCCAGTTCGGCCCCGCCACGTTGGACACCGCCCCGCCCATGGGCAAAAGCGCCGAGGCCACGGCCTTTTCTGGGCCGAGCTGCCACGCCTCGCGCTGCTGCGAGGCGTATAGGGCGAGCAGCTTCTTCGTGTTCACCTTCGCCGGGCGCGCGTCGGTGGACAGCGCGCCGCAGCCCAGGTTCACGGTGCCGTCGCCGAGCGGGAAGATCCAGCCGTAGCCGGGCTGGATTACCCCGTCGGCGTCGCGGAGCTCCACGTGCGAGTGCATCCACGGCTCGTCCGAATACGGCGATTCGCAGTAGGAGCGCGCCGCGATGCCGTAGACCTGCCCGCGGTGCCACGTTCGCCCCAGCAGCTTGCCGAAGGGGGAGCGCACCCCGTCCGCCACAATCACCCAGCGGGCGCGCACCACACCGCCGGAAGTCTCCACCTCGCTGATCGCTCCGCCGCTGAAACACACCCCCGTCGCGGCGCAGTCGTGGCGGACGGTGGCGCCGGCGAGCGAAGCTTCGCGGACGAGCATCGCGTCAAACGTCGCCCGCGGGGACGCCGAGCCCTCGCCGCGCGGCCACGGCGCGACAACATCCCCGCCGAAGCCGTGCAGCTTCAACCCGTTGTTGCGGTACGCGGGCACTTTAAGCCCCAGGCGCACAAGCGTATCGACGGCCCGCGGCGTGAGCCCGTCCCCGCAGGTTTTGTCGCGGCGGGGGCCTTGCGCGTCGAGAAGCAGGGTGCGCAACCCGGCCCGCTGCGCGGCGATCGCGGCGGCGGAACCCGCAGGGCCCGCGCCCACAACAACGAGGTCGAACAACTCACTCACGCGCCACATTCTGCCAGCGCCACCCGCAAGTGCACCCGGCGGGGTAATTGGGCTACGGTTAGTGCGTTACACATGGGCCCATCCAACCTGCAAGGACGTTATCTATGACGTACGGCACCACTCCGTCACCGCGCCACGGATTCAACCTGGACCTGGGCGACGACGCGCTCAACACCCGGCTCAACACCGGGCTCGAAGCGGTGGAGGAGCTGCTGATGACGGAGCTTTCCCGCGGGGCGAGCTTCCTCACCGACAAAGTCACCCACCTGGCCAAAGCCGGCGGCAAACGTTTCCGCCCCATGATGGCGCTGCTGTGCAGCGAATTCGGGCCGAACCCAGGCTCTGAGAACGTCGTCCGCGGGGCAGCGGTGACCGAGATGGTGCACCTGGCCACGCTCTACCACGACGACGTCATGGACGAAGCCGAGCGCCGCCGCGGCGTGGAATCCGCCAACACCCGCTGGACCAACACCGTGGCCATCCTCGCCGGCGACATTCTGTTCGCCCACGCGTCGCGTCAGATGAGCCTGATGGACGTCGACACCGTGGGCCACTTCGCCGACACCTTCTCCGAGCTGGTCACCGGCCAGATGCGCGAGACCGTCGGCGCGGAAGGCGCGGGCGCGAACGACCCGGTGGAGCACTACCTGAAAGTCATCGAGGAAAAGACCGGCGTGCTCATCTCCTCGGCCGCCTACCTGGGCGCGCGCCACGCCGGTGCGTCCGACGAGGTGGTGGCGCGCTGCTCCCGCATCGGCGACGCGGTGGGCATGGTCTTCCAGATCGTCGACGACATCATCGACATCTTCTCCGACCCAGAGCAGTCCGGGAAGACCCCCGGCACCGACCTGCGCGAAGGCGTGTTCACCCTGCCGGTGCTCTACGCGCTGCAAGAGGACTCGCCCGCCGGCGAGGAGCTGCGCGGCCTACTCACCGGCCCGCTCACCGACGATGCCGATGTCGCCCGAGCGCTGGAACTCATCGGCCAGACCCGCGGCCGCGAGCGCGCTCTGGAAACCGTGCGGGGCTACGTCGACGACGTGGAGCGCGAACTCGACGCCCTGCCGGACGTCCCCGCGCGCGAAGCGCTTCGCACCATGACCCGCATGACTGTCGAACGTGTCGGTTAACCTGCCGATTTGCGCCGATTGCGGGGCGGTGTTGTAGAGTAAATCCCGCACTTTGAACGTGCTCGCCAGGTTGCCCGAGCGGCCAAAGGGAGCGGACTGTAAATCCGCCGGCATTAGCCTTCAGAAGTTCGAATCTTCTACCTGGCACACACAAACCCCGTCGGTTTCACCGGCGGGGTTTCGTTGTTAAGCAATTGCTTCACGACGCACTAAAGCACTCACCGTAACCGCTTAAAAAACCCGCATCTGCCAGGCGATTTGTGTTTGAAAACAACATCGGGTTAATCTTTCCAAGGCTTCAACGGAGCGGGTCAGAGCGAAAGCGAAGATCCACAACAAAGAGGCTGTGCCCCCTTAGCTCAGTCGGCAGAGCGTTTCCATGGTAAGGAAAAGGTCGACAGTTCGATTCTGTCAGGGGGCTCTGTTGTTTGCTAGGGTCTTTTGGTCCAGCGAGCACCATGGCGGTGTAGCTCAGTGGTAGAGCAAGCGACTCATAATCGCTGTGTCGAGAGTTCAATTCTCTCCATCGCTACTCACCTCAAACGGGAACCGAAAGGTGACCGTGGTAGGGTTAGGCGCACTTGATCGAGTGCCCTAGGGGCGTGGCGCAATTGGTAGCGCAACGGTCTCCAAAACCGTAGGTTGCAGGTTCGAGTCCTGTCGCCCCTGCCAAAACAACCTGGAGGAGTTTTAGTGACTAACCCCAACGGTCAAAACCCCGCACAGCCGACCGGCAAGCGTCAGCTGCGTGGGGCTTCTCCCGTTTCCTCCGAAGACTACGAAGCGAAGCGCGCCCCCGTGGCCGCCGACGACGCCGAGGCCAAGGACGGCTCCAGCGTCACTGCCTTCCCGGGCGAAGTCGTCTCCGAGATGAGCAAAGTCATCTGGCCGACCGGCAAGCAGATGCTCAACTACACCCTCATCGTGTTCGCGTTCCTGATCGTGCTGACCATCTTCGTGTGGGGCACCGACACGCTGGCATCGTGGGTGATTCGCTGGATCTTCATCCGCTAGGTATAATTCCACGCGTACAACGTTTTCCCGCCGCCTCGGACACCGAGGAGGGCGGGATAATTTTTGCCCCGGTACCCTGGGGCGCACACATTTCGACGGATGAGGAGACAAAGCCATGACTGAGGCAAACAAAGACGTTCAAGGCGCCATCGAGAACAACGAGCAGGAAATGATCGACGAGGGCGCGCCCGTGCAGCCGTCCACCGACCCGGCCCGCGACGGCGGCGACGACGATCCGGCCGGCACCGAGGGCGGTGACTCCTCCGACGAGGAGAGCGACAGTAGCGCCGAGGCTGACGCTGGCGCGGAGCTGAGCGACGCCGAGGTGCAGGACGCAGCGCAGGACGCCGTCGACGCCGAGGCCGATGACGCAGATGCTGCGACCGACGCCGACGGTGCCGTCGAGGAGCCGGTTCAGGAGACCGACCTCAACGCCGTTGAAGGCGAGGTCGACACCGAGGGCGGCACCGAGGCTGAGGCTGACGCAGACACCGACGGCGAGTACCGCCGCCGCCTGCGCGAGTACACCCGCGAGCTGAAGAAGCAGCCGGGCGACTGGTACATCATCCAGTCCTACTCCGGCTACGAAAACAAGGTGAAGACCAACCTGGAGATGCGCTCCCAGACCCTCGAGGTCGAGGACTCCATCTACGAGGTCGTCGTTCCAATCGAGCAGGCCATCGAGAACAAGGACGGCAAGAAGAAGCTGGTCAAGCGCAAGCTTCTGCCGGGCTACGTGCTCGTGCGCATGGACATGAACGACGCGGCCTGGTCCGTGGTCCGCGAGACCCCAGGTGTGACCTCGTTCGTGGGCAATGAGGGCAATGCGACGCCGGTGAAGCACCGTGACGTCGCTAAGTTCTTGCTTCCCAAGTCCGCCGCAACCGGCGCGAAGCCGGAAGTCAACGCCGAGGGCGAGACCGTCGTGGCGATGCCGGAGGAAGAGGCGCCGAAGCAGCTCGCGCACGACTACAAGGTCGGCGAAGCTGTCACGATCCTCTCCGGCGCGCTGGCGTCCGTGTCGGCCACCATCAACGCGATCGACCCGGAGACCGGCAAGATCGAGGCGCTGGTGTCTATCTTCGGCCGCGAGACCCCGGTCGAGCTGACCGCCGACCAGATCGAGCGCATCATGTAGGAGCGTTTTGCTTCTCGACGTCCTCACGGCGTATCCTGACTCGTCGCGCGTGCACGCACGCGCGACGTTTTCGTTTCTTGTAAATCCCCGGTGGCTGGGTCCACCCCCGGCATCCGGAAGCCCCGCAGCAGCTCATCGTGGCTGCGGGTGCTGTAACTAGGAGGTAACGCGATGGCAAAGAAGAAGGTCACTGGCCTGATCAAGCTGCAGATCGAAGCTGGCATGGCCAACCCGGCCCCGCCGGTCGGTCCGGCGCTCGGTGCGCACGGCGTGAACATCGTCGAGTTCACCAAGGCCTACAACGCCGCAACCGAGTCCATGCGCGGCAACATCGTGCCGGTGGAGATCACGGTCTACGAGGACCGCTCCTTCGACTTCATCCTGAAGTCCCCGCCGGCAGCGTCCCTGCTGCTGAAGGCTGCGGGTCTGCAGAAGGGCTCCGGCGTCCCGCACACTGACAAGGTTGGCAAGGTCACCTGGGAGCAGTGCAAGGAGATCGCCGAGACCAAGAAGAACGACCTCAACGCCCGCGACATCGAGGCAGGCGCTGCGATCATCGCGGGTACTGCCCGTTCCATGGGCATTGACGTCGAGAAGTAAAAAGCTTCACGTGGAAGGGCCGTAAGCCAGGCCCGCACAACCACAACTCCGGAAAGGAACCCAACATGGCTAAGAAGTCCAAGCACTACATCGAGCAGCTCGCGAAGGTTGACCGCGAGAACTTCTACCACCCGCTCGACGCCGTCACCCTTGCGAAGGAGACCTCCTCCGACAAGTACGACGCAACCATCGACGTGGCAATGCGCCTGTCCGTCGACCCGCGCAAGGCCGACCAGCTGGTCCGCGGCACCGTCAACCTGCCGCACGGCACCGGCAAGACCGTCCGCGTCGCTGTCTTCGCCGAGGGCGAGAACGCAACCAAGGCGCAGGAGGCTGGCGCGGACATCGTCGGCACCGACGAGCTGATCGAGCAGATCAACGCAGGCCAGATCGACTTCGACGTGGCTATCGCTACGCCGGACCAGATGGCCAAGGTCGGCCGCGTCGCCCGCGTGCTGGGCCCGCGTGGTCTGATGCCGAACCCGAAGACCGGCACCGTCACCCCGGACGTCGCGAAGGCGATCCAGGACTCCAAGGGCGGCAAGATCGCCTTCCGCGTGGACAAGGCGTCCAACCTGCACGCGATCATCGGCAAGGCGTCGTTCACCCCGGAGCAGCTCGCTGAAAACTACGGCGCGCTGCTCGACGAGGTCATCCGTCTCAAGCCGGCGTCCGCCAAGGGCATCTACCTGAAGAAGATCACCGTTTCCGCAACCCAGGGCCCGGGTGTGCCGGTGGACACCTCCGTGGAGAAGAACTACGCCACCAAGTAAGTTCCGCTTTTACGCGCACCACATCGCCGTCGCCCGTTTGGGCGGCGGCGTTTCGCGTTGTTAGGGGTGTGCTCTTCGGGGGCCGAAGAGTTGGTCGAGTGCTCCGCGGTCGGTGTTTCTCAGGTGATACCCCCGCGGTGAGACCCACCAGGGTGCGCCTCTGATCATGGCTATGCGGCCGCGTTTGGTGCGCCAGGGGTCGTCGTCGTTGATCCGGTTGTGGTAGCGGCACAGCGGCACCAGGTTGTTCATGTTGGTGTAGCCGCCGTGTTTCCACGCGTCCACGTGGTGGATCTCGGAGCCCAACGCCCCGTGGCGGCAGCCCGGGAACGCGCACACGGGGGAGACCATGCAGGCCATATCGCGCTGTTTCTGGTTGGCGAATCGTTCGGTGTCGTAGAGGTTGACCGCGCCTTCCTCCGGGTGGAAAGCGGCAACCTCCAAGGCTTCGCCGAACTCTTGCTGGAGGTACTCCGCCCCGGTCATGGTGGTGCCGTCAGTCAGCGTCAGGATGACGTCGTCGCCGTCACCCGCCATGATCCGGGCGTGCTCGTTGATCGGCACCATCACGATCGGGCGTGGTGCCGCGGTGACGACCCCGCCGGTTTCGCCTTCGACGATGCGCCAGAACGCCTCCTCCATCTGGGGCGCCGCGGGCTGTGTGGCGTCGATGCCTTGCCGCAGGCGGTGTTCTAAGTCGGCTGCTTTGCGGTCGGTGGTGTCGATGGTGATGCGCGCCCGCCCGTTCTTCGGCGCGGAGAACGCGACCTGCTTCTTTGTCGGGGCGTTGTCTTCGCGCGGGACGAGCTCGCGGGCGGCGCGTTCGATCGCGCGGTACCCGCCGGTGACGTCTAGCAACTCCAGGCGCAGCCGCCACCGCTCGCTGGTGTCCTTGACACCACCGACGCGGCGTTCAATCAACGCGAGCTCGTCCAGCGAGAACCCGTGGGCCTTCTGTACTGCCAAAGCTTGCTTCCGGGTGAATTTGGTCGGCCCGTAGTACACCTTCTGCATCTGATCCCACGCACGCGCCCGATCCGGCGCCATCCCGGCGCCCAGGGCAACCGGCAGGTCGAAGTGCCGCAGCGTCTCCATGGATGCCGCGGCCATCGCCTCGATAAACGCGTCGAACGGGTTCATGCCACGAACACTAAACCGAACACAACCCCGCACAACCCCCGAACCGAAATCTGTGGACAACTCGCCACAGAAGCCCCAAAGTTGTCCACAGCCGGACAAGACCCTTGCGGTTTCCCCGTGATGGGGGTAGCGTTCCCGCGCCATCCGCTATTGAAACTAATCTTCATTAAGTGTTGAAAAGAGTTTTCATTAGCTTGACGGTGTTTCTGCTCGCGGTGCTGGGCATCACGCCGGCGCACGCGCAGGTGCAGCGCCTAGATCAAGGCCACATCGATGCGTTCAATGTCACGGCGGACGGCGGCGAGCTGACTTTGGATCTGAAGGAAGACACCACCG
Organism: Corynebacterium sp. MSK008; assembly: GCF_030232585.1. Taxonomy (GTDB): domain Bacteria; phylum Actinomycetota; class Actinomycetes; order Mycobacteriales; family Mycobacteriaceae; genus Corynebacterium. Next base: position 177,461 of record NZ_JASPJX010000005.1, read on the forward strand.
GCAGCCACGTGCGCCACGCCCCGGAGGACGTGGAGTTGGTCGTCGGCGAGGATGCGTACACGGAGCGCACGGCGGAGATCCCGGAGATCGGCAAGGCCGGCTATATGCTGCCGCAGACGCAGCGCTCGGATCTGATCTGGCCGGGTTGGGACACACAGGGCGCGCGCGATATCGGCGCGATTGATCTGGAGTTCGTCGAGGTCACCGGCCCCGGCGAGGTCTACCTGTTCCAGACGGGCAGCTTCGGCTCCCTGGATCCGGTGCTCGAGGGCGGAGCGACGCGCCTTGAGACGGGTTCCGTGATCGCCCAGGAAGAGCCCGCGCACGTCCACGCGAACTGGCTGTTCACCGAGCCCGGCACCTACCAGATGCGCGTTGTGGCCAGCGGCGGCGGCGCGAGTTCGAACGAGGCCACCTACACCTGGATCGTCGGCGACGGCGAGGCGGCACCGGCGGCACCCGCGGCGAAGACTGAGGCGTCTACGGCGGCGCCCGCCGCGCAGTCCAAGGCGGCGACGGGTGCTGCGCAATCGAGCACCACAACGAAGAAGGCGGCTCAGCAGCAACCCGAGAAGCAGGCCCAGAAACCGGCCCAAAAACCGGCCCAGCAACCGGCCCAGCAGGAGCAGCCCGCCGAAGAGCGCCCGGACACGCTTGCGGAGACCGGGACGACGGTGATGACCGTCCCGTTCGCGGTCCTCGGTCTTGGCGTGGCGGTGTTCGGCGCGGCGATGTGCTGCCTGGATACGGCGCTGCGTCGCAAGCTGTTGGCGCTTGCGGGGGTTGGAAAGTGAGGCGTGCCCGGGCGCTGGCGGCGTGCGCGATCGCCGTTGCTCTTACGGGCTGCTCGCAGGCTCCGGAGGAGGTTGAGGGGGTGAACGTGGTGGCGTCGACAAGCATTCTTGCGGACGTCGTGCGCAACGTCGCCGGCGATAACGCCGAGGTCAAGACGCTGATGCGCCGCGGTGCCGACCCGCACTCGTACGAGCCGACGCTGCACAACACGCGCGATATCGCGTACGCGGACGCGGTGTTTACCAACGGGTTGTTGCTGGAGCCGCAGGCGCTGACCCGCACGATTGATGCGACGGCGCGCCCGCAGGCGCGGGTGGTGGCGCTGGCGGAACAGACGCAGCGCTTCGGCTACGCCCCGATTCCGCTGGTGGAGGACGCGAGTCTGGACACGGTGTGGCTGGGGTTGCGGTTCGCGGCGGATCTGCCGCGCACCGCGGTCGCGGAGCTTGAGCTTGTCGACGCCTCCGGTCCCGGCACCGCCTCCGCCTTCATCCTCGGCACCTTTGGCACCCCGGAGCTGCTGTTCGACTCCACGGGTGGCGCCACCACGCTGCCGGTGGACGCGCACACCCACGTCAGCTGGGCCTTTTCCGCCCCCGGCGTGTACAAGCTGCGGCTTCGCGCCACGGTGCGCGACGCGGTGGACGCGCCGGTGCGCAGCCAGACTGAGCAGACGTTCACCCTCGTGGTGGGCCAGGACCCGGGCCAGGCCGCCCCGGGCAAGCATGCGGTGGAGCGCGGGCATGTGGACATCGCCGCGGTCGCCGGCAACCGCAACACGCAACTGACCCTGCGCACGGACGACGAGGGCGACCTGGACCCCGCGGGCACGGTGGTCGTGGTGCCGTCGAAGACGCTGCAGCCGATCCCGCCGCAGCGCGAGTTCCGCTTCTTGGGCGACCCGGGCGAGGAGACGTACCTGCTGCCGCAGGCGGTGCTGGGCCGCCACGTCCACGGGGAGCTAGATCCGCACATCTGGCACGACCCGGCCGCGATGGATGCGGTGGTGCAGGTGGTGCGCGACGAGCTGTCTGCGGCGGATCCGCGCCACGCCAGCGCGTACGCCGACAACGCCGAGCGCTACCGCGCCCAGCTCAAGCAGGTGGCGCAGGAGGTGCGCGAACAGCTCGAGCAGGTCCCGGAGACAAACCGCAACCTGGTCACCACCCACCACGGCTACGCCTACCTGGCGCGCGCGTACGGGCTGCGCGTGGCCGGGTTTGTCACCCCGAATCCGAGCGTGGAGCCGAGCCCGCGCGATCTGATGGCGTTGTCGCGCACGCTGGACAACTTGGGCGTGCCGGCGGTGTTCGTCGAGCACGGCCAGGAAGACGAAACGCCCGTCTTAAACGAAACCGCTGCCTCGCACGGGGTTGAGGTGTGCCCGATCTGGGGCGACACCTTGGACCCGCCGGGGGAGGGGCCTGCGCAGACGTATGTGGATCTGGTGCGGGCCAATGGGGCGTCGATAAGCAAATGTTTGAAAGGACAACCATGAAAATTCCCGCACTCGTCACCGCCGCAATGATCGCGGCCGCACCCGTCGCTGCCGCCCAGGTGCCGGACAACGACCCGGCGTTGCAGCAGGTCGTCGGCACCGACGAGCAGGTCGCCCCGCTGGGCGAGCGCGCCGTTATCGACGCCGGCCACGCGGATCTGGGCCCCGTCTTCGCCGACGGGAAAATGCAGTTCCTGGTGCGCGACGACACGCAGGACACGCCCGTGTGGCGCCACCTCGAGGACGTGGTCTTCGCCGTCAGCGACGGCGCGAAGCAGACCCTGCCGGAGACCGACCAGTTCGCGTTCACCGGCGCGAAACCGGGGGCCGAGGTGTGGGTGATCCCGCAGACCGAGGCCGCCGGCGTGCCGTGGCTGGGGTGGAACTCGCAGGCGCCGTCGCTTCTGGAACGCTCCGCCAACGGGATGAACCTGGAGTTCGGCGGACACGAAGGCCCGGGCCAGTTCTCGCTGTTTGTCCAGCCCGGCGGGTTCCACGAGCCGCAGCAGCTGTGGAACGAGCAGGAGCCCGGCACGCAGTCGATGTGGGTGGAGCCGAACACGCACACCCACGCCAACTGGGTGTTCACCGAGCCGGGCGCGCACCTGGTGGGTGTGCGCGCGACGGTGGAGGACCAAGACGGCACCGTGCACACCGACGAGCAGGTCGTGCGCATTGCCGTGGGTGTGGACCCGGCGGAGGCGGCGGATGCGACGTTCGGCGAATTCCGGGCTGAGGGGCAGGCCGGCGCGGAGCAGCAGAACAACGGCCTGAAAATCGGACTGCTGGCGGGCGCGGGCGTGCTGCTTCTCGCTTTGATTGCGCTGTTTGTTGTGCGGGGCCGCCGATGAGAAGGATTGAGGTGCGTGACCTGGCGGTGTCGTATCCGGGCCGCGACGTGTTCCGTGGGGTGGATCTCACGCTGCGCGGCGGCGAGTTCGTCGGCCTGCTCGGGCCCAACGGCGCGGGCAAGACCACCCTCATGCGCGCGGTGCTGGGCCTTATCCCTGCGGACGCCGGGACGGTCTCCGCTGGCAGGCGCCCGGTGCGCAAGGTGGTGGGGTACGTGCCGCAGGCGCACAACGTGGCCTGGGATTTCCCCATCGACGTCTATGACGCCACGCTCAACGCCACCCTGGGCCAGCGCCCGTGGTGGCACCGCGCTGGCGAGCGCGAGCACCGCGCCGCCGAGCGAGCTTTGGCGATGGTCAACCTGACCGACCTGGCCGCGCGCCCCATCCACGACCTGTCCGGCGGCCAGCGCCAGCGTGTGCTCATCGCGCGCGCCCTGGTGCGGCGGCCGGGCATGCTGCTTCTCGACGAACCGTTTACCGGCCTGGACGTCCCCACCACCGAGCACCTGCTGCGGCTGTTCCGCCGCCTGGTGGACCGAGGGCTCGGCGTTGTCATGTCCACCCACAACATCGCCGAGGCCATCGATTCCTGCGACCGCTTGGTGCTGTTCAACCGCGGGGTTGTCGCCGATGCCGCGACGCATGAGCTTAACGACGACGCCCCGTGGACCCGCACCTTCTCCGTCGACGAGGATTCGCCGTGGCTGCGCGGCGTGCGAGCGCATTTGGAGGCTGCCCGTGCCTGAGATTTCGTTTGTGCAATTCCTGGCCGACATGGCCAACCCCCAGCTGGCGTTTCTGCCGCGCGCGCTGGCGGCCGCGGTGATCGCGGCAGTGCTGTGCGCGGTGGTGGGCTGTTTCGTGGTGTTGCGGGGCATGGCCTTTATCGGCGACGCGGTGGCGCACGCCGTCTTCCCGGGCATCGCGGTGGCGTTTGCGTGGCAGGTCTCCGTGCTGCTGGGCGGGGCGGTGGCCGGCGCGATCGTCGCGGTGCTGATCGCGGTGATGTCACAGCGGCGCACCATTAAAGAGGACTCGGTGATCGGCATCGTGTTCACCGCCGCGTTCGCCTTCGGCCTGGTGGTGATCTCCCGGGCGGAGGGCTACACCGCCTCTGTCAGCTCGTTTCTGTTCGGCTCGCTGACGGGCGTCAGCTCCACCACGCTGGCCGTCCAGGCCGTCGCCGGCGCGTTGATCGTGGCCGTGGTGGTGGCGCTTCGCCCGTGGCTCACGGCGGTGACACTGGACCGGGAGACCGCCCGGGCGATGAACCTTCCGGTCGCCGCGCTGGATCTGGCGCTATACCTGTGCGTGACCTTCGCGGTGGTGCTGGCGGTGCAGACGGTGGGCAACATCCTGGTGGTGGCGCTGCTGATCACCCCGGCCGCAGCGGCGCGCCTGTTCACGGACAAGCTGGGCGCGATGATGTGTATCGCCGCCGCGTTCGGCGTGGCCGGCAGCGTGGCGGGGGTGTGGCTGGCGTGGTCCTACGACTCGCCCACGGGAGCAACCATCGTTTTGGCCGTGACCGCCATCTTCGCGCTGAGCTGGCTGTTCGCCCCGCGCCGCGGTGCGCTCGCCGGCTGGCTTCAGGGGGTGAAACGATGAAGCGATTCGTTGCAGCAGCAGCCGCAGCGGTGCTCACGCTCGCGGCCGCACCGCTGGCGCAGGCCGCGGAGCACAACCCCGGCGACCCGGGCCACGGCGTGGAACTGGGGAAGATCGATCACCCGTGCGCCGGGCGCAAACTGCTCTACCACTCCCACAACGACGCGCTCTACGGCACCTACAAAAACGACAAGCTCACCGTGATGGCGGTGGACGGCCAGCAGGTCACCGACCAGGAAAAGGTCTGCTTCCGCCTCGCCCCAGACGCCGACGCCGACGGCAACGACGTGTCGACCTTGACCGTGCCTGAGGACGGCTCCCTGGACTTCCTCGGCGAGCCCGGCAGCACCGTGTGGGCCGCGCCGCAATCCGCGGACTGGACCGACAGCTGGCGGCCCATCTGGTCTGGCCTGGGCGCCTTCGACCCCGCGCACGAGGCGGGCGAGATCCCGGATAACTTCGTCGACGACGTCATGCACTTCGACCTGGTGGAGATGGACGGCCCCGGCGACGTCAACGTGTTTTTCTCCTCGCGCGTGGGCGATCCGGAGCGGCTGTTTAGCTCCGCCGACGAGGACATGCGCACCATCACCTACGAGGTCGGCGGCCACGGCCACTTCACTTGGACGTTTTCCGAGCCGGGCATCTACGAAATGACCTGGCAGGGCCGCGCCGAGCTCGACGGCGGCGGCACGGAGCGCTCCGAGCCGGTGACCCAGTACTGGCTCGTCGGCGACGACGCCACCGTCGGCCTGCCCGAGGGCACCACCACTGATTTGCGCACTCCCAACACCACGGAGGAAACCACCGCCGCCAGTCCGACGACGAGCACGAAGTCGTCGCCGAAGCCCACGTCCACGGCCGCGCCAACGCCGACGAGCACTACGCCCGCCGCGCCCGCGGACCGGCGCAAGCTCATCACGTCGGGGCATATGGATATGGCGTTGGTGGCCGAAGGGTCGTCGATAGGCGCAAAGCTAATCGACGACTCCGACCCCCACCACCAGGCCAAACGCGAATCCGGCAGCTTCATTTTCGCCGTGCCCAACGCGGCCCGAAAAACGCTGCCGGAGGGCGCGCGCGAGAGCTTCCCGGACGCGCCCGAGGCGATGTGGATCCTGCCGCAGGCGCAGGAGAAAAACCTTCCCTGGCTGGGATTTTCCACCACCCGGGTGGCCGCCGACGCGCTGGCGCAAGGTTCGAATGTCACAGTGTCCATGCGCGACGTGTCCGGACCCGGGCGCATCTACACCTGGCACGAGGACCTGCGGGGCTTGCGCGTGGAGCTGGACTCCGGCGACGCCTCCAAGCAACTGGAGTACCCGGTCAACGCGCACGACCACCAGGGCTTCGGGTTCACCGAACCGGGCGCGTACACCGCCACGTTCACGTTCTCCGGCACGTCCGTCTCCGGCGAGGACTTCTCCGAGGACCTGGTGGCCACCTTCGCCGTGGGCGACGAGGCCGTCACGGCCGCGCGCGAGGGCCGCCTCGGCGGCGCCGACGCTGCGGCTAGTGCCGGCAAGGGCAAGCTCACGCTGCCGGGCGCGCTGGCCGAGGGCATCCGCTCGCTGGAAAAGGAGCTGAAGAAAGCCGGCGACACGCTCGCGCCGCTTGCGCGCAAGAGGGACACCGGCAGCGGCTCGAAGTCGGGGTCCCCGTCGGGCTCGACCGCGGCGCTGGCAGCACCGCCGAAACAGCCCCAATCGGCCGCCGCGCAACCCGCGCCCGCGCAGCCGCAGCGCGCGTCGAGCAACAACCGCGCCAGCGCCTCCTCCGACAAGCAAAGCACCCGCCGCGCCATCAGGTCGAAGACCAGGGAGGACTCCAAGGCCGCAAAGCCTGCGGTAACGACCAAAGCAAAAGCGCCGTCCGAAGCGTCTTCGGCGACAACCGGTAGCGCAGGCACGTCCGAGACCTACGCCCCGTCGCGCAACCCCGCCGGCGGAAGCGGCACCGGGATCCACTCGTCGCTCGACGCCGCCGGCGCGCAACCGGACGGCCAGGCTGCGGACACGTCGCCGACCGCGGGAGGATTCTGGGCGGGCCTCGCCATCGGCGTGGGCGTCATGGCGCTCATCGGCGGTTGCGTCCTGTTCGTCGCGGCGGCGAGATTGCTGCGGAAGGTGGAGCGGAGCACGTCGTAAAGCAAGGGAACCGGAACTCTCTCCACAACGTCTAACGGGTGGGGAGGGTTTTATGGCGAGCTATATACCTCGGCCGAGGCCGGGATTCTTGGACAAACTGGAGCGGCTGAGTAGAAGCGGTCCGCCCAGGTGGCGTGATCTCAAAGAAAAGCGTCTCTTTGAGTATGACCCTTTACACGGCCACATTGAGGGCTATAACCTGCGGGGGATACATCTCGGCGTATTTGACGCGATCACCGGAGAAAAAATTGGAGAAGCCAAACGAGGGAGGAGGATCGATGTTTAAGACGTTTGTGGAACGCTGCCTGGAAGGCACCGCGCAGCCGGGCGACATCGATGACTGGGTGGATGCCTGGCACGAATCCGCCCCCGGAAGTGAGGATCTCACCCTCGACGAGTACCTCGGTTTCACTCCGGAAGAGGGCGCGATTTGGGCGCGCTACGGCTCTAGGCTCGGCGAGATCCTGGAGAACCGCCGCCAAAACCGCCAGCCCGCGTAACCCGCGATTTGGTCAAACCCGCGTCCACCCGCTAGCATTCCCTACCGAAGTTTGAACGGCCCGCAACGGCCGAGCTCAAGTTTCACCGAAGACCGTCGGTCACTCTCGTGAGGGAGTCGAAGGCGCTCCACTTACGGGGCCGACCCACGCAGGAGAAACGCGGCACACTCCTATGTATGCCTCGTGCTTCTGCACGGGGCATTTTTGCTTCTCGACGTCAGCTTCGCGCGAAGCGAACGTCGATAGGCAAGATGCTCCGGGCGGATTGAACAACATGAAGTTATCGGAAGGAGGCGTGTGTCATGGCAAACCCGAAGAACACTGCGGAACTTGCAGCTCTGAAGGAGAAGTTCGCTGAGGCGGATTCCCTCGTGCTGACTGAGTACCGTGGCCTGACCGTCGGCCAGCTGCAGCAGCTGCGCGGCGATATGGGCTTCGATGTCGAGTACCACGTCGCCAAGAACACCCTCATCAAGATCGCTGCAAACGAGCACGGTATTGAGGGTCTCGATGATCTTCTCACCGGCCCGACCGCCGTCGCGTTCATCAAGGGCGACGCTGCTGTCGACGCTGCGAAGGTGATGAAGAAGTTCAACAAGGACCACGACGCGTTCGTGATCAAGGGCGGCTACATGGACGGCAACGTCCTGGACGCTTCCCAGATCGACGCGCTGGCCGAGATGGACAACCGCGAGACCACCCTGGCCAAGATCGCTGGCGCATTCGAGGGCTCTCTGGCAAAGGCAGCCGGCCTGTTCCAGGCTCCGGCATCCAAGACGGCCCGCCTTGTCGCTGCACTGCAGGACAAGCAGGAAGCCGCATAAACACACTTTTACATCCGGGCTGTAAACGCCCACCAACAGAAAGGAAGCCACAATGGCTAAGCTCACCAAGGACGAGCTCATCGAGCAGTTCAAGGAAATGACCCTCATCGAGCTCTCCGAGTTCCTGAAGGAGTTCGAGGAGGTCTTCGACGTGACCGCAGCCGCTCCGGTTGCTGCTGTCGCTGCAGGCGCTCCGGCCGCTGGCGGCGAGGCTGCCGCTGAGGAGAAAGACGAGTTCGACGTCGTTCTCGAGGACGCTGGCGACAAGAAGATCGGCGTGATCAAGGTTGTCCGCGAGCTGGTTCCGGGCCTGGGCCTGAAGGACGCCAAGGAAATGGTCGAGGGTGCCCCGAAGGCAATCCTCGAGGGCGCCAACAAGGACGACGCCGAGGCTGCCAAGACCAAGCTCGAAGAGGCTGGCGCAAAGGTCACCCTCAAGTAAGAGCTTTTTGCTTGACGACGATCACCCCCTCCGGTTCGCACACGCAACCGGAGGGGGTTTCGCGTGTATGGCTGCGGTAAAGTAGCCCACCATGCTGCCCACTTCCCGCATTCTTTCCGTCTTGCTCGCCGGCGTCGGTGCTGCGCTGGTGGTGGCGGGGCTGTTGGCGCCGAGCGTGCTGCTTTCCGGCAACCGCCTGCCGCTGGCGCTGGGGGAGGCCACGTGGACCATCACGGACCCGGACGGCACCCGCGACGGCGAGGCGGCGCCGGTGACGCGCCAGCTGCACATGGAGATTCAAGAGCCGTCCGACGGTGACACGGCGAGCGTGCGCGTGGGCGACACGCTGCGGGCGGGGGAGTCCGGCTCGGACTTCAACGACCTGCTCACGGCCTCGACGTGGTCCTACGCCGTGGACCGCGTCACGGGTGCCGCGCAAGGCCCGGCGGAGGCGCTTTTGGTCATGGGCATGCCCGCGACACAGGTGCCTATCGACGGGGCGTGGCTGACCTTCCCCGCCCCCGCGCCACAGGACACCGTGGAGGTGTTCGACCCGGTGCTGCGCGGCTCAGCGCCGGCGGAATTCTCTGGCGAAGAGGAGATCGCCGGGCGCACGGTGCACCGCTATACCCAACGCATCGCGCCGACGAACGTGGCCAAGCGCTACGCGGACCCGCGCAACACGCTCACAATCGAGGATGAAAACGGCGAGCCGCAGCGCACCTTCCTGCACCACGCCGCCGAGCGCGAGATCCTGGTGGACCAGGAGACTGGCGTGGTCGTGGGCATCGACGAGAAGGTGGACGACTACTACGCCGACGCAGAAGGCAACGGCGTGAAGAACGTGGTCACCTATGACGGCGTGATGGGCCGGCAGGACGTCGAGAAGCTTGTGCACAAAGTGGATGATGCGCAGACCGTCGCGGCGGACCGTGGGCTGTGGCGCGTGCTGGCCTGGGTTGGCGCGGCGCTGACCCTTGCTGGCCTGGCGGGCGCGCTGCGGCCGGGGCGTGCGGCGCGCCGCGATTGACCGCGCGCGGATGGTGGGTGGTAGGCTTCCGGCAGCAACCGCACGAGTGGCCCAGACGGCATCGGGCAGCCTTTACAAACGGGGGAGATTACTCTATGGTTGTTCTTTGCGCTGGAAGCCGTCTCCAGTACGCATAGAGAGCCTTGTGCAGCGGGATTGGAAAAACCCGATTTGACAAGGTGATTTTGTTGTCTCTGGGGGCGGGTCTTCCGAAGCAGACCGAATGCTAACTTATCCTGCGGAAACGCCACTGGGCCGCGAAGCCAGACGCGGTGCGGTGAGCCTCCGCCAGAGGTGCTGGAAGGACCCAACTTGGCAGTCTCAGACCAGACCATGAACATGGCTGAAACCCCCGGGGCTCCCGAACGTTACTCGTTCGCGAAGATTAATGAGCCGATCACCGTCCCGGGGCTTCTTGATGTGCAGCTCGAATCGTTTGCGTGGCTCGTCGGCACGCAAGAGTGGCGCGAGCGCGAGCAGGCCAACCGCGGCGACGATGCACGCATCACGTCCGGCCTGGAGGACATCCTCGACGAGATCTCCCCGATCGAGGACTACTCCGGCAATATGAGCCTGACGCTGTCCGAGCCGCGCTTCGAAGACGTGAAGTACACGATTGACGAGTGCAAGGACAAGGACATCAACTACTCCGCGCCGTTGTACGTGACCGCGGAGTTCATTAACAACGACACGCAGGAGATCAAGTCCCAGACCGTGTTCATCGGCGACTTCCCGCTGATGACGGACAAGGGCACCTTCATCGTCAACGGCACCGAGCGTGTCGTCGTCTCGCAGCTGGTGCGCTCCCCGGGCGTGTACTTCGACGAGACCATTGACAAGTCCACGGAGCGCCCGCTGCACTCCGTGAAGGTCATCCCGTCGCGCGGCGCGTGGCTGGAGTTCGATGTGGACAAGCGCGACACCGTCGGTGTGCGTATTGACCGTAAGCGTCGCCAGCCGGTCACCGTGCTGCTGAAGGCGCTTGGCTGGACCACCGAGCAGATCACGGAGCGCTTCGGCTTCTCCGAGATCATGATGTCCACCCTGGAAAACGACGGTGTGTCTAACACCGACGAGGCGCTGCTGGAGATCTACCGCAAGCAGCGCCCGGGCGAGCAGCCGACGCGCGACCTTGCGCAGTCCCTGCTGGAGAACTCCTTCTTCAAGGCCAAGCGCTACGACCTCGCCCGCGTGGGCCGCTACAAGGTCAACCGCAAGCTCGGCCTCGGCGGCGACCACGACGGTCTGATGACGCTGACCGAAGAGGACATCGCCACCACGCTCGAGTACCTCGTGCGCCTGCACGCCGGCGAGTCCGAGATGACCTCCCCGGTCGGCGAGATCATCCCGATCAACACCGACGACATCGACCACTTTGGCAACCGCCGCCTGCGCACCGTGGGCGAGCTGATCCAGAATCAGGTCCGCGTCGGCCTGTCCCGCATGGAGCGCGTCGTGCGCGAGCGCATGACCACCCAGGACGCGGAGTCCATCACCCCGACGTCCCTGATCAACGTGCGCCCGGTCTCCGCTGCGATCCGCGAGTTCTTCGGTACCTCGCAGCTGTCGCAGTTCATGGACCAGAACAACTCCCTGTCCGGCCTGACCCACAAGCGCCGCCTGTCCGCGCTTGGCCCGGGTGGTCTGTCCCGTGAGCGCGCCGGCATCGAGGTGCGAGACGTGCACCCGTCGCACTACGGCCGCATGTGCCCGATTGAGACCCCGGAAGGCCCGAACATTGGCCTGATCGGCGCGCTGTCCACCTACGCGCGTGTCAACGCCTTCGGCTTCATTGAGACGCCGTACCAGAAGGTCAACGACGGCAAACTCACGGGCCAGATCGACTACCTCACCGCCGACGAGGAAGACCGCTACGCCATCGCCGAGGCCGCGACCCCGATGGACAAGGACAACAACCTCACCGGCGAGCGCATCGAGGTCCGTCTCAAGGACGGCGACATCGGTGTTGTCGGCCCGCAGGGCGTTGACTACCTGGACATCTCCCCGCGCCAGATGGTTTCCGTCGCTACCGCGATGATTCCGTTCCTGGAGCACGACGACGCGAACCGTGCGCTGATGGGCGCCAACATGCAGAAGCAGGCCGTGCCGCTGCTGCGCGCCGAGTCCGCATACGTTGCCACCGGTATGGAGCAGCGCGCCGCGTACGACGCGGGCGACACCGTCATCTCCAAGAAGGCCGGCGTGATCGAGAACGTCACCGGCGACTTCATCACCGTCATGGACGATGAGGGCGGCCGCGACACCTACATGCTGCGCACCTTCGAGCGCACCAACCAGGGCACCTGCTACAACCAGACCCCGATTGTCTCCGCGGGCGACCGGGTCGAGGCCGGCCAGGTCATCGCTGACGGCCCGGGCACCAAGGACGGCGAGATGGCGCTCGGCCGCAACCTGCTGGTTGCGTTCATGCCGTGGGAAGGCCACAACTACGAGGACGCCATCATCCTCAACCAGCGCGTGGTGGAGGAGGACATCCTCACCTCCGTGCACATTGAGGAGCACGAGATCGACGCCCGCGACACCAAGCTCGGTGCCGAGGAGATCACCCGCGAGATCCCGAACGTCTCCGAAGACGTGCTCAAGGACCTCGACGAGCGCGGCATCATCCGCATCGGCGCGGACGTGCGCGACGGCGACATCCTCGTGGGCAAGGTCACCCCGAAGGGCGAGACCGAGCTGACCCCGGAGGAGCGCCTGCTGCGCGCCATCTTCGGTGAGAAGGCCCGCGAGGTCCGCGACACCTCCCTGAAGGTGCCGCACGGCGAGCAGGGCAAGGTCATTGCTGTGCGCCGCTTCTCCCGCGAGGACGACGACGATCTGTCCCCGGGCGTCAACGAGATGATCCGCGTGTACGTGGCTCAGAAGCGCAAGATCCAGGACGGCGACAAGATGGCCGGCCGCCACGGCAACAAGGGTGTCGTGGGCAAGATCCTGCCGCAGGAGGACATGCCGTTCATGGCTGACGGCACCCCGGTGGACATCATCCTGAACACCCACGGTGTGCCGCGTCGTATGAACATCGGCCAGGTCCTGGAGATTCACCTGGGCTGGCTGGCCAAGGCCGGCTGGACTGTCAACCCGGATGACCCGGCAAACGCCAAGCTGCTCGAGACCTTGCCGGAGCACCTCTACGACGTGCCGGCCGATTCGCTCACCGCAACCCCGGTGTTCGACGGCGCGACCAACGACGAGATCGCTGGTCTGCTCGCAAACTCCAAGCCGAACCGCGACGGCGACGTCATGGTCGACGGCGAGGGCAAGACCACCCTGTTCGACGGCCGTTCCGGCGAGCCGTACAAGTACCCGATTTCGGTCGGCTACATGTACATGCTCAAGCTGCACCACCTGGTGGACGAGAAGATTCACGCCCGTTCCACCGGCCCGTACTCCATGATTACGCAGCAGCCGCTGGGCGGTAAGGCCCAGTTCGGCGGCCAGCGCTTCGGCGAGATGGAGGTGTGGGCGATGCAGGCGTACGGCGCCGCCTACACCCTGCAGGAGCTTTTGACCATCAAGTCCGATGACGTGGTGGGTCGCGTGAAGGTCTACGAGGCCATTGTGAAGGGCGACAACATCCCGGATCCGGGCATTCCGGAGTCCTTCAAGGTGCTGCTCAAGGAGCTGCAGTCCCTGTGCCTGAACGTGGAGGTTCTTTCCACCGACGGCACCCCGATGGAGCTCGACGGCGACGACGACGAGTTCGATCAGGCCGGCTCCTCGCTTGGCATCAACCTTTCCCGTGACGAGGGTGCAGCGGCGGATACCGCCTAAGCGCCAGGTAGCCGTCGTAAAGCAATTGCTTTTCGACGGCACGACGAACGAACAGCACACATCTAGAAGAAAAGGAACTTTTACGTGTTTGACGTAAACCTCTTCGACGAGCTTCGCATCGGCCTGGCCACCGCCGACGACATCCGCCGTTGGTCCCACGGCGAGGTGAAGAAGCCCGAAACCATTAACTACCGCACGCTCAAGCCAGAGAAGGACGGCCTGTTCTGCGAGCGCATCTTCGGCCCGACCCGCGACTGGGAGTGCGCCTGCGGCAAGTACAAGCGCGTCCGCTACAAGGGCATCATCTGTGAGCGCTGCGGCGTTGAGGTGACCAAGTCCAAGGTGCGCCGCGAGCGCATGGGCCACATCGAGCTCGCTGCTCCGGTGACCCACATCTGGTACTTCAAGGGCGTTCCGTCCCGCCTGGGCTACCTGCTGGACCTGGCGCCGAAGGACCTCGAGCGCATCATCTACTTCGCGGCGAACATCGTCACCTCCGTTGACGAGGAGGCGCGCCACAACGACATGTCCACCCTCGAGGCGGAGATGTTGATGGAGAAGAAGGATGTCGAGGACGACACCAACTCCGAGATCGCGGACCGCGCGCAGAAGCTGGAGGAGGACCTCGCTGAGCTCGAGGCTTCCGGCGCAACCGCGGCTGCTCGCAAGAAGGTGCAGAACGCTGCGGACAAGGAAATGCAGCACATGCGCGAGGCCGGCGAGCGCGAGGTCGAGCGCCTGGACGAGATCTGGACCACCTTCCAGAAGCTCGCGCCGAAGCAGATGATCATCGACGAAAACCTCTACGAGGAGCTCGTGGACCGCTACGAGGACTACTTCACCGGCGGCATGGGCGCGGAGGCGATCCAGACCCTGATCCGCAACTTCGACCTCGAGGCTGAGGCCGAGGAGCTGCGCGGCATCATCGCCGAGGGCAAGGGCCAGAAGAAGGTCCGCGCGCTGAAGCGCCTGCGCGTCGTCGCTGCGTTCCAGCGCTCCGGCAACGACCCGGCCGGCATGATCCTGGACGCGATCCCGGTGATCCCGCCGGAGCTGCGCCCGATGGTCCAGCTCGACGGTGGCCGCTTCGCCACCTCCGACCTGAACGACCTGTACCGTCGCGTGATCAACCGGAACAACCGTTTGAAGCGCATGATCGACCTGGGTGCGCCCGAGATCATCGTGAACAACGAGAAGCGCATGCTGCAGGAGTCCGTTGACGCCCTGTTCGACAACGGCCGCCGCGGCCGTCCGGTCACCGGCCCGGGCACCCGCCCGCTGAAGTCCCTGTCCGACCTGCTCAAGGGCAAGCAGGGCCGCTTCCGCCAGAACCTGCTGGGTAAGCGTGTGGACTACTCCGGCCGTTCCGTGATTATTGTCGGCCCGCAGCTGAAGCTGCACGAGTGCGGTCTGCCGAAGCGTATGGCGCTCGAGCTGTTCAAGCCGTTCGTGATGAAGCGCCTGGTGGACAACGACTACGCGCAGAACATCAAGTCCGCCAAGCGCATGGTGGAGCGCCAGCGCCCCGAGGTGTGGGACGTCCTCGAAGAGGCGATTTCGGAGCACCCGGTGCTGCTCAACCGCGCACCGACGCTGCACCGCCTGGGTATCCAGGCGTTCGAGCCGAAGCTGGTCGAGGGTAAGGCCATCCAGCTGCACCCGCTGGCCTGTGAGGCGTTCAACGCCGACTTCGACGGCGACCAGATGGCAGTCCACCTGCCGCTGTCCGCCGAGGCGCAGGCCGAGGCCCGCGTGCTCATGCTGTCGTCCAACAACATCCTGTCCCCGGCGTCCGGCAAGCCGCTGGCGATGCCGCGCCTGGACATGGTCACCGGCCTGTACTTCCTGACCATGGAGAAGGGCCCGCAGGAGATCGGCGGCGAGGGCGCGTACGCGCCTGCCGACGACAACGGCCCGGCCCGCGGCGTCTACTCGTCCTACCGCGAGGCCATCATGGCCTACGACCTGGGCGTGCTGGGCCTGCAGGCTCCGATCAAGGTGCGTATCGACCACCTGCGTCCGACCCCGGAGATCGAGGCCGAGCAGTTCCCGGACGGCTGGGATAAGGGCCAGGCCTGGATGACGGACACCACGCTCGGCCGCATCCTTTTCAACGAGCTGCTGCCGTTCAACTTCCCGTACCAGGAAGGCGCCATGGTCCGTAAGGGCGGTGGCGGCGGCAAGCTGCTGCTGGGCGACATCATCCAGTCCATGGTTGAGAAGTACCCGATGATCACCGTCGCGCAGGTGCTGGACAAGATGAAGGACGCCGGCTTCTACTGGGCCACGCGTTCCGGCATCACCATCTCCATGGCCGACGTGCTCATCCTCCCGAACAAGACCGAGGTCCTCGAGCAGTACGAGAAGGAAGCCGAGGCCATCGAGCGCAAGTTCTGGGAGAAGGGTGCGCTGACCGAGGAGAACCGCTACGACCGCCTGGTCGAGCTGTGGCAGGACGCCACCAACAAGGTGGGTCAGGCCGTGGAGGACCTGTACCCGGACCACAACCCGATTCCGATGATCGTGAAGTCCGGTGCTGCCGGTAACATGCGCCAGATCTGGACCCTGGCCGGCATGAAGGGCATGGTCGTGAACTCGCGCGGCGAGTACATCACCCGCCCGATCAAGACCTCCTTCCGCGAGGGCCTGTCCGTGATGGAGTACTTCAACAACTCCCACGGTTCCCGTAAGGGCCTGGCCGATACCGCGCTTCGTACCGCGGACTCCGGCTACCTCACCCGTCGTCTGGTGGACGTGGCGCAGGACGTCATCGTCCGCGAAGAGGACTGCGGCACCCGCCAGGGCGTCAAGGTGCCGGTCGCGGTTGAGTCCGGCGACTCCTTCGTGCGCCACGACCTGGTCGAGACCTCCGTGTCCGGCCGTGTCCTGTCGGCCGATGTCAAGGACTCCGACGACAAGGTCATCGCCGAGGCAGGCACCGAGCTGACCGAGGAGCGTATCGACGAGCTCGTGGCAGCCGGTGTCACCGAAGTCAAGGTCCGCTCCGTGCTGACCTGCCAGACCCCGACCGGTGTCTGCGCCAAGTGCTACGGCAAGTCCATGGCGTCCGGCCAGCTCGTCGACATCGGCGAGGCAGTCGGCATCGTGGCCGCGCAGTCCATTGGTGAGCCGGGTACGCAGCTGACCATGCGTACCTTCCACCAGGGCGGCGTCGGCGGCGATATTACGGGCGGTCTGCCGCGTGTGCAGGAGCTGTTCGAGGCCCGCGTGCCGAAGAACCGCGCCCCGATCGCGTCCGTTGCCGGCACCATCTCGCTCGAGGACGAGGGCAACTTCTGGACCCTGACCATCCACCCGGACGACGGCTCCGACGTGGTGGTCTACGAGAAGCTGTCCAAGCGCCAGGGTCTGGCCCAGGTGCGCCGCCCGATGGAGTCCAACCCGGACGCCATGATCGAGCGCGGCCTGCGCGAGGGCGATCACGTCGAGGTGGGCGAGCGTCTGCTCCGCGGCGCTGCCGACCCGCACGACGTGCTCGAGGTCCTCGGCCGCCGTGGCGTGGAGAAGCACTTGATCGACGAGGTCCAGGCTGTGTACCGCACCCAGGGTGTGTCCATCCACGACAAGCACATCGAGATCATCATCCGCCAGATGCTGCGTCGCGGCACCGTCATCGACTCGGGTTCCACCGAGTTCCTGCCGGGTACTCTGGTGGATCTGTCCGAGGCACGCCAGGTCAACGCCGCAGCTGTGGCGGACGGCGGCGAGCCGGCGGAGATGCGCTCCGAGATCATGGGCATCACCAAGGCCTCGCTGGCCACGGAGTCCTGGCTGTCGGCGGCCTCCTTCCAGGAGACCACCCGCGTGCTCACGGACGCCGCGATCAACAAGCGCTCCGACAAGCTGATCGGCCTGAAGGAGAACGTGATCATCGGCAAGCTGATCCCGGCCGGTACGGGTATTTCCCGCTACCGCAACATCCAGGTCAAGCCGACCGAGGCGGCACGCTCCGCGGCGTACTCGATCCCGACGTTCGGAGACTCCATCTACGGCGACGAGGGCTACGGCGAGTTCACCGGCGCCTCCGTCCCGATGGACGAGTTCGGCTTCGAGGAGCTGTAAACGCAAGGCCCAGCACTCTGGCTTTTAGCTAGGTCTGCGTACAAAACGCCCGGCTTCCCCGCAAAAAGGGGAGCCGGGCGTTTTGCTTTTCAACGCCCCGCTCTACCGCACCCGGGCCCCGCGGGCCGCCCGGGTGATCCCTACGCCACCCATGAGGGCGAGGCCGCGGACGCGGATCACGGGTGCGTCGGCAGGCAGCTGCGCGACGGAGACGGTGCACGACGGGTGGTCCTCCATCCCGAAGCCGCCCATGATGCCCACGCCGTCATCGATGACGCGGACGTCCTCGGGTACGACGATGTCGATGCCGCCCATGATCGAAATCGCGTAGATCGTGGTTTCGCGCGACGCGAGCCGGGCCTCGCGCAGATCGAGTGCGTTGCCGCCCATCAGGGTGATGGAGGTGTGCGTGGGCGCCACGAGCCACTGGCCGGTGCGTTCGGTGCCGCCCATGATGCACAGCGAGAATGCGGAACCGCCGCTTTCGCCTGTCACCAACGCGTGGGGTGGGGGATCCTTCCGGTCCGGGCGCTTTACGGGGGAGAGGTCCGCCACTAAGGCGGGCAGCTCGTCGGCGTAGGTTGCTGCGTAGAGCGCTCGGGAGCGGTCGTCGAACTCAGACATGGAGAGCTGTCCGTCGGCGAAGGCTTCTTGGAGGTGTTTGGCGGCAGTGTCGCGCTCTGCGTCGGAGGCGCGTTTGCGGGGCGGGGTAGAGCTGTTCATGACTTGGACAGTAGTGGAAAACGGGCGGCGCCGGAGGTTCGTCGGCACGCAGTTTGCTTTGCGACGCTCCTTCGGTGTACCTTTAGCGAGGTTTCGCCCGTATCATGCGGCGCGAAGTACTCGAACTCCATGCGACTCGTTCACACGGTAGTTCATGCAATCGGCAGGGCCCCGAAGAAGAGCCCCTATTTTTGCATGTATGGCCGGGTGTGGGCGGGAAGCGCTAACAGAAAGAGCGTGAATGCCTACTATTCAGCAGCTGGTCCGCAAGGGCCGCCACGATAAGTCCACCAAGGTGGCTACCGCTGCGCTGAAGGGTTCCCCGCAGCGCCGCGGCGTGTGCACCCGCGTGTACACCACCACTCCGAAGAAGCCGAACTCTGCCCTGCGTAAGGTCGCCCGTGTGCGCCTGACCTCCGGCATCGAGGTTTCCGCATACATCCCGGGTGAGGGCCACAACCTGCAGGAGCACTCCATGGTGCTCGTGCGCGGCGGTCGTGTGAAGGACCTGCCGGGTGTGCGCTACAAGATCGTCCGCGGCGCTCTGGATACCCAGGGTGTGAAGGACCGCAAGCAGGCTCGCTCCCGTTACGGCGCGAAGAAGGGACAGTAAACAATGCGTAAGCAGCAAGCACCGAAGCGTCCCGTAGTCAAGGATCCGGTTTACAACTCCGAGCTGGTCACCATGCTCGTGAACAAGATCCTGCGGGACGGCAAGAAGTCCACCGCAGAGCGCATCGTCTACGGCGCTCTCGAGCAGTGCCGTGAGAAGACCGGCACCGACCCGGTTGGCACCCTGGAGAAGGCAATCGGCAACATCCGTCCGGACCTCGAGGTTCGCTCCCGCCGTGTCGGTGGCGCGACCTACCAGGTGCCGGTGGACGTCAAGCCGGCCCGTTCCACCACCCTCGCCCTGCGTTGGCTGGTCACCTTCACCCGCCAGCGTCGCGAGAACTCCATGATGGAGCGCCTCGCCAACGAGATCCTGGATGCTTCCAACGGTCTTGGCGCCTCCGTGAAGCGCCGCGAGGACACCCACAAGATGGCCGAGGCCAACCGCGCCTTCGCCCACTACCGCTGGTAATCGCTGGAGCAAGGCGAAGTATGGACACCCGGAAACTGCATACCCGCTTCACAGGGAAGCGAGCTGGTGCGTTTCCGGGTTTTTCCAGCTGAGTCGAACCTCACGCTGCCGCTTCAGTGAATAAGTGGCAGAATTGACAAAGGACAACTGACCGACAACGGCGCCACAAGGCGTCGACGACTTCAAAGTTGGGGTAACAACGTGGCACAAGAAGTGCTTAAGGATCTGAACAAGGTCCGCAACATCGGCATCATGGCCCACATCGATGCTGGTAAGACCACTACCACCGAGCGCATCCTCTTCTACACCGGCCTGAACCGCAAGGTCGGCGAGACCCACGATGGTGGCGCTACCACTGACTGGATGGAGCAGGAGAAGGAGCGCGGCATCACCATTACGTCCGCTGCCGTGACCTGCTTCTGGAACAACAACCAGATCAACATCATCGACACCCCGGGTCACGTGGACTTCACCGTTGAGGTGGAGCGTTCCCTGCGCGTGCTCGACGGCGCTGTTGCCGTGTTCGACGGCAAGGAGGGCGTGGAGCCGCAGTCCGAGCAGGTGTGGCGTCAGGCGGCCAAGTACGACGTTCCGCGTATCTGCTTCGTCAACAAGATGGACAAGCTGGGCGCTGACTTCTTCTACACCGTCGGCACCATCGTCGACCGCCTCGGTGCGAAGCCGTTGGTTATGCAGATCCCGATCGGCGCCGAGGACAACTTCGACGGCGTTGTCGACCTGCTTCAGATGAAGGCTCTGCTGTGGCCGGGCAAGGTCGAGACCGGCACCCCGCCGCAGATCGAGGAAATCCCGGAGGACCTCAAGGAGCTCGCTGAGGAGTACCGCGAGAAGCTGCTCGAGACCGTCGCTGAGTCCGACGAGGAACTCATGGAGAAGTACTTCGGCGGCGAGGAGCTCACGCTCGAGGAGATCAAGGGCGCTATCCGTAAGCTGACCGTCAACTCCGAGGTCTACCCGGTGTACTGCGGTACCGCATACCGCAACAAGGGTGTTGAGCCGATCCTGGACGCTGTTGTTGACTTCCTGCCGAGCCCGCTGGACATCGGCGAGGTCCACGGCACCTCCGTCGACGGTGAAGAGGACCTGACCCGTAAGCCGTCCGTCGAGGAGCCGTTCTCCGCTCTGGCGTTCAAGATTGCCGTGCACCCGTTCTTCGGCAAGCTCACCTACGTGCGCGTCTACTCCGGCCAGGCCATCCCGGGCGAGCAGATGCTCAACTCCACGAAGTCCAAGAAGGAACGCGTGGGCAAGCTCTTCCAGATGCACGCGAACAAGGAGAACCCGGTCGATCACGCTGACGCCGGCAACATCTACGCGTTCATCGGTCTGAAGGAGACCACCACGGGCGACACCCTGTGCAACCCGGACCACCCGATCATCCTGGAGTCCATGGACTTCCCGGATCCGGTGATTCAGGTGGCTATCGAGCCGAAGACCAAGGCTGACCAGGAGAAGCTGGGCACCGCTATTCAGAAGCTCGCCGAGGAGGACCCGACCTTCACCGTCCAGCTGGACGAGGAGACCGGCCAGACCGTCATCGGCGGCATGGGCGAGCTGCACCTCGACGTGCTGGTGGACCGCATGAAGCGCGAGTTTAAGGTCGAGGCAAACATCGGCTCCCCGCAGGTTGCATACCGCGAGACCATCCGCAAGAAGGTCGAGTCCCTGGACTACACCCACAAGAAGCAGACCGGTGG
This sequence comes from Corynebacterium sp. MSK008, assembly GCF_030232585.1. Classification (GTDB taxonomy): domain Bacteria; phylum Actinomycetota; class Actinomycetes; order Mycobacteriales; family Mycobacteriaceae; genus Corynebacterium. The sequence continues at coordinate 198,559 of NZ_JASPJX010000005.1, forward strand.
TTCCGGCCAGTTTGCGAAGGTCATCGTCACCATCGAGCCGTACTCCCCGGACCCGGAGGAGCTGGAAGAGGGCGAGTCCGCTTCCTACAAGTTCGAAAACGCCGTCACCGGTGGCCGCGTGCCGAAGGAGTACATCCCGTCTGTAGACGCCGGTATCCAGGACGCTATGCAGTACGGCTACCTCGCCGGCTACCCGCTGGTGAACATCAAGGCCACCCTCGAGGACGGCGCGTACCACGACGTCGACTCCTCTGAGATGGCGTTCAAGCTCGCTGGTTCCCAGGTGCTGAAGGAAGCTGTCGCCAAGGCGAAGCCGGTTCTGCTCGAGCCGGTCATGGCCGTCGAGGTTGTGACCCCGGAGGAGTACATGGGCACCGTCAACGGTGACATCAGCTCTCGCCGTGGCCAGGTCTACGCAATGGAGGACCGCTCCGGCGCGAAGGTTGTGCGTGCGAAGGTACCGCTGTCCGAGATGTTCGGCTACATCGGCGACCTGCGTTCCTCCACCGCCGGCCGCGCGAACTTCACCATGGTGTTCGACTCCTACGCTGAGGTTCCGCAGTCCGTGGCGCAGGAGATCATCGACGAGCGCAACGGCAACTAATTAGTCGCCGCCCTCCCTTCTCCAAGGGGCCGCACCACGTGCCAGCGGTGCGGGCCAACCCCGCGGAGGTGGGAGACCGGAGGGCAGCGGCCGCGCTGAGGTATCGCCCAAGAACAGGGCGGTGTCTGAGCCGTCCGTTACCCTCTAGGTCGATCCGGGGGAAACGGCAAGGCCGGTTTGAAAAACGGTCGCTGAATACCTAGGATCTTGTAACTGGCACATTGTGAAATGGCTCCCGTATCCGTGCCCTGCGCTGGGCGCGGGCCGGGGCGTATGTAAATCGACGTGGTTGCGAAGACCGTAGCCACCTGAAGTCCAGGAGGACACACCTTGTCTAAGGAAAAGTTCGAGCGCTCTAAGCCGCACGTGAACATCGGTACCATCGGTCACGTCGACCACGGCAAGACCACCACTACCGCCGCTATCACCAAGGTGCTGGCTGACCAGTACCCGGAGGAGAACAAGGCCTTCGACTACGCGATGATCGATAAGGCTCCGGAGGAGCGCGAGCGCGGCATCACCATCAACATCTCCCACGTGGAGTACAACACCCCGAAGCGCCACTACGCTCACGTGGACGCCCCGGGCCACGCCGACTACATCAAGAACATGATTACCGGCGCTGCTCAGATGGACGGCGCAATCCTCGTGGTTGCTGCTACCGACGGCCCGATGCCGCAGACCCGCGAGCACGTGCTGCTGGCTCGCCAGGTTGGCGTTCCGTACATCCTCGTTGCGCTGAACAAGTGCGACATGGTTGACGACGAGGAGATCATCGAGCTCGTCGAGATGGAGGTCCGCGAGCTTCTGGCTGAGCAGGAGTACGACGAGGAAGCTCCGATCGTTCACATCTCCGCTCTGAAGGCTCTTGAGGGCGACGAGAAGTGGGTTCAGTCCGTCGTTGACCTCATGCAGGCCTGCGACGACTCCATCCCGGATCCGGAGCGCGAGACCGACAAGCCGTTCCTGATGCCGGTCGAGGACATCTTCACCATTTCCGGCCGCGGCACCGTGGTTACCGGTCGTGTGGAGCGTGGCGTGCTCAACCTCAACGACGAGGTCGAGATCATCGGTATCCGCGACAAGGCCACCAAGACCACCGTCACCTCCATCGAGATGTTCAACAAGCTTCTCGACACCGCTGAGGCTGGCGACAACGCAGCTCTGCTGCTCCGCGGTCTGAAGCGCGAGGATGTCGAGCGTGGCCAGGTCGTCATCGCTCCGGGCGCTTACACCCCGCACACCAAGTTCGAGGGTTCCGTCTACGTCCTGTCCAAGGACGAGGGCGGCCGCCACACCCCGTTCTTCGACAACTACCGTCCGCAGTTCTACTTCCGCACCACCGACGTGACCGGTGTTGTGAAGCTGCCGGAGGGCACCGAGATGGTCATGCCGGGCGACAACGTTGACATGTCCGTCGAGCTGATCCAGCCGGTCGCCATGGACGAGGGCCTGCGCTTCGCTATCCGCGAGGGCTCCCGCACCGTCGGCGCTGGCCGCGTCACCAAGATCCTGGACTAATTCCAGTCCTGGTGTAACCAGCTGACGTAAAAGCCGCCTTCCCCGCTGGGGAGGGCGGCTTTTCGCATGCGTTAGGCTCATCGTTGTGTACGACCCCACCCGAATTCCACGACTGACCGAAGCGCTGCAGCGCGCCTGGGAGGGCCAGCCGGACCTCACGCTCGCTCAACTTGTCGGAATCCTGCAGAACAACGGTTTAGACTGGGGCACCACCGACGACGAAGCGGTCGAGCTGCTCGGGGCGATTGAGCGCGAGCATCCCTCGCTTATCGACGCCACCTCCGGCCCCCACACCATCACCACCATCAACCCACCCCACCATGTCACGATCACGGATGGGTACGTGGTGGTGCGCAGCGGCGCGGATCCGGAGCGCATGCCGGCCGTGTGGCGGATGGCCGGGATGCGCAAGGCGGGGCCCGGACTGCCTTTGGTGATCCGGGACGGCGAAGGTGCGGAGCACCGCCTGGGGGTCGTGTCGTTGGTGACGCGGATGGAGGGGGCACCGGAGGCGTCGATACGCATGGCGCGCAGCGACGTGGGGAACAGGCGTTGGCTGGTGCAGTTCGACGACAACGCGCGTGCCGTGGTGGGGCAGCGCATCCGGATTTGGCGTGTGGAGCGGCGCGCTGTGGTCAGCGAACGTGTCGCGTGGAGCGAGATTCTGCGCTGCGAGCCGGGGGCAGAGATGGAAATAGCCCCGGCGGGCGGCGGGAAGCCGCTCACGCTGGGGCTGGTGAAGCTCGTGCTGGAGCTGGAACGCTAGGCGGTAATCCGGTCCAGATGGAGCTTCCACACCGTGTCAATCTCCATGGTGTGGTTGGCCATGCGGAAGTCCTGGTCCGCGGCCTCAATGACACGGATGGCGTCTTCGAGCGGGTATTCCGGGTTGGCGAACACGGTGAACGTCGCGGTCGGGCGCTGTCCTACCATCGCTACCTTGGACGAGGCGCGGCGGATCTCGTTGGCGTGCTCCAACGAGGAGCAGGCCGCCTCAGAGACGCGCTGGACGTTGATGACGGTCTCACCGTGCTCTGGGTCGGCTGGCAGAATGCCGCGGTTAGAGAACGCGCGGGAGCGGATGTTCGCCAGCAGGATCCACAGGCCCAGGATCGCCGCGACGATAGCGCCGATGATCAGAGCGGTGATGTAGTAATCCTGGTAGGCCAGATCGATCAGTCGGGTGCGGTCGAGAAAGTCGGCCGCGTCGACGAGATAGGGAATCTGCCAGTATTCGGCGATGGGGAAGAGGCCCGCGAGAATCAGCAGCAGGCCGAGCAGGAAGACTGCCAGGCGGTTGAAGAAGCTGAGTGTCTTAGTCATCGCGTCACCTCCGGGGTCGTCGAGACGGGGGCGGATTCGGGTTGCTGCGGCACGTTCGCACGCTGTGCGGCCACTTGCTGCGTCGCTGGGCTGGGGAGCAGTTTCACAGACACTGCCGGCGGTGCCTTCAGCACCCGGAATTCGTCATTCAGCGCACGCGTGATGCGTTCCTGTGCTGCCGGGTCCGAGCCGTCGTCGACCACCTGCACCTTCACGGATTTGCGGTTCGCCTTCGTGCTCACCTGCTCGCCGCCGAGGTCGCCGCGGACGGTGAAAGTTGTCTTGCGGGCGATGTCCACGGGGCGGGTCCAGATGGACGCCGGCGAGTTCACACGTACGTGCCCGTGCGGGCGCGGCTTGAACGTGAAGAACAGCAGGATCAGCCCCAGCAGCACGAGGAGGATGCCCACGACAACCGCGGTGACATCCGCTTCGAATGAGCCAAGGAAGTCCCAGGTGCGGCCGAGCCAGGATTCCGACGGTGCTTCATCGCCGTAGAAGTGGTACCACAGGTCGCGCGCCGCCACGCCAGCCAGCGTGAGCAGCAGCAGGCTGATTAGCACAGCGAGCCAACGCGAGGCCGGGTTGCCCAGCGGCTCGTCACCCGGGTGTGGGCCGACGGCTGAGTTCGTGGACCCTTCGTTCGCGGGGGCAGTGTTAGCGGGAGCGGTCATAGTACTTCACCACCGGTTCAATCGTGATCTGCTTAAGCGGCTTCGGCGCTGGCGCCGTGGGCACTATCACCGGCTGCGGCGCAGGCGCGGAAGCGATTGGCGTCCGTGCCACCCGCTCCACCACGATCGGCTTGAGCGGCGGACGGTTCACCGTGATCTGCTTCAACGGTGCGCGGCTCGGCATATGCACGTCGCGGGGTTGCGCGAAGCGCTTGACGTCCACAGGCTTGAGCGGCTGCAGCGGGGGCAGCTGCGGGTGGCGGGGGATAACCCCGTTCACCCGCGGCGCCCACGGGCGCACCGGCTCCGGCGGGAACGGCACACGCGCCTCGGTCGGAGAGGTGTGGATGGCAGCGAGGCGCTGCGGCTCCGGCACTTGCGGGGAGAACGTGCGTACCGGCTCCGGGGTCTCGACGCTTGCTGCGCGCACGGGTGCCGGCTGTTCGGGGTGTTCCACCTCGATGGGGGCGGGGACAACCACGTCCCGCATGTCCTCGACGAGCGAATGCGCCTTGATCGGTGCGAGTTGCTCGAGCGGTTTGGTCACGGGGTGTTCCACGTGGGTTGGGGAGACCTCGATGGGGGTCGGGATCACGAAGGCTTCGTGCTCCGCCACCTGGTCCCAGGTCACGCGGCCGGTGTCGGGGAGAGTTTCCACATTGGCCACGGTGACTTTCACGCGGGAGACATCCAGGCCCACCAGCGTGCGAATGTGCGCGATGATCGTCGCGCGCACAGCGTCGGTGATGGCAGCGACCGGCGCGGGGTAGGAGGTGGCGATTTCGGTGTCTACCGCCACTGTGCCCGTCGCCTGGTCCAGCCGGGCGTTGATTCGCGGGAAGCTTCGTCCCGCCAGGCCGGCCAGCTTTGCGTCGATAGTCCGGCAACCCGGAACCGCCGCGGCTGCCACTTCAGCGACGCGCTCGATGGTGCGCTCACTGACGTGGTAGAAGGAGTTGTCCATTAGCTTCGGCCTCTGCCGGTGCCGTTACTCAGGGCCGCGGACAGGTCCAGACGGCCGTCGAGCTGGGCCCCGACAACCCCGCCGATGATGGTGAACAGCAGCAGCCAGAGCAGGCCCGGCCAACCGCCGAAGGTGACAAAGAAGGCGATCACGACACCGATGAGGATGCCGGTCAGCGCCTTGTTAGCAAAAAGATTCATAATAAAACCACGTTTCGGGTTATGAGGTTGGGGCGGGCAGCGCTACCGTGCGTCGCCTGCGACAACGTCCACGAACTCCGCATCGGATGCGCCGAGCACAGCCGCGCGGACATCCTCGGCCACGTCCTGCACCTTGCGGCCGGACGCGACGTCGAAGACGAAGTGGACTTCAAATCCAGTTCGACCGTCGCGCGAAGCAGCCTTCAGGCCTTCGATGCGGGTGTTGGGCAGGTAGGTCGCAATCTCGCCGACGCGGCCGCCGTGCAAAGCGGCGACCCCGTCGACGGCGATGGCGGCATCGCGGACGCCCTCCGCAACCTCGCGGCTAACGGGGGTGTACGCCATGGCTTACTGGTTGATCGGCTGGTTGACGGCCTGGTAGTTCGCGTTGGAGTTGGTCTCCTCGTACTGCTCGGCGCCCTCCTGCTCCGGCAGGTGCACGTCGTGCACGGTGACGTCCACGCGGTCCACGATCAGGCCGGTCATGCGGGTGATTGCGACGGTGACGTTCTCGCGGATCGCGTTGGCCAGCTCGTGGATGGCAACGCCGTACTCGGCGATGATGGCGACTGCGACGGAAGCGTGGCCGTCCTCGACCGCTACGTTGACGCCCTGCTGGACGTTGGTGGAGGAGGTCAGGGACTCGCGCACAGCGCCCCACATGCGGGCAGCGCCGCCGCCGAGGTTGTTCACGCCGGAGACCTCACGGGCAGCGATGCCTGCGATTTTGCCCACAACGTTGTCGTCGATGACGGTGGAGCCGTGCTCGGTCTCCAGGTTTTCGTTGCGCGGGCGAACCTGCTCCGGCTCCACGGCGGTGGAGGAGGAGGCTGGGGTGTTCGCGCCGGTCTTTGCTGCGGCGGTGTTCGGGGTGTTTGCAGAGGTCTCGTTGACGTTCTTGTCGGCCATGACGGTCCTTTCAATCTGTAAATACTGTGAATCCGTGTGCCTCGAAACAAGGCGTACGGTCTGCGAATAAAGGGTACACACATATTTCTGCCGGAGCTGGGCTGCCGGGAAGGTGATACCAAGTTGAAATATTCCGGGAGTGGCCGAAGGTTCGTCCATAAGCGGGCTTGTGCTTCCTGCAAGCTTGTGTTTTAATACCCGGGTTGCCTTGACATGGGCCGGGTTGCACCGACCGATGGCCAGGCAAACATGACACCTTCCAACCGGAAGAACCGGAGAAGGGCCATGGCAAATTCACAGCGGCAGTACGCAAGGGTCACGCGCCCTTCCGAGTCTGACACCCAGGCATGTGCTTATAGACGGGCACGCCTCGGCGGAAGCACTGAAACAGCATGAATTTGCTCGGTCACCTTCCGGACGTGTCATGGCAGTCAGAAACGACACTGGCGTTGAGCCAAGGGCCCAGCCCGGACAACGTTATAGAGAAACTAGAAGCTACAAACCCCACCGCTTCGCCCGTTTCTCACTCCGTTCGAAACGAGCGGGAGAGAGAAGGGTGAACGTGGGGATGCGAGGAAGAGGTAAGCGTGGCGGGACAGAAGATCCGCATCAGGCTCAAGGCTTACGACCACGAGGCGATCGATGCATCCGCGAAGAAGATCGTTGAGACGGTCACCCGCACGGGTGCCCGCGTCGTTGGCCCGGTGCCGTTGCCCACCCAGAAGAACGTGTACGCCGTTATTCGTTCTCCCCACAAGTACAAGGATTCTCGCGAGCACTTTGAGATGCGCACTCACAAGCGCCTCATCGACATTCTCGACCCGACGCCCAAGACGGTGGACGCGCTCATGCGCATCGACCTGCCGGCAAGCGTCGACGTGAACATCCAGTAGAGCAATCCCCAACGTAAGTAGTGGAGAACTAACAACATGTCTGAGAACCAGATCAAGGGCATTCTGGGCAAGAAGCTCGGCATGACCCAGATCTTCGACGAAGACAACCGTGTTATCCCGGTTACCGTCGTCGAAGCTGGGCCGTGCGTTGTCACCCAGATCCGTACCCCTGAGACCGATGGCTACTCCGCCATCCAGATCGCCTACGGTGACATCGATCCCCGTAAGGCAAAGAAGCCGCAGGCCGGCCACTTCAAGAAGGCCGGCGTGAACCCGCGCCGTTTCGTCACCGAGATCCGCATGGATGACACCTCGGGCTACGAACTCGGCCAGGAATTCAACGCAACCATCTTCGAGGGCGACACCTACGTGGACGTCGCCGGCACCACCAAGGGCCACGGCTACGCCGGCGCAATGAAGCGCCACGGCTTCGCCGGCCAGGGTGCCGCACACGGTAACCAGGCTGCGCACCGCCGCGTGGGCTCCATCGGCGCCTGCGCAACCCCGGGCCGCGTGTTCAAGGGCACCCGCATGGCAGGCCGCATGGGCGGTAACCGCGTTACCACCCAGAACCTGAAGATCCAACGCATCGACGGCGACAACAACCTCATCCTGATCAAGGGCGCCATCCCGGGCGCAAAGGGTTCCGTTGTTACCGTCAAGACCGCAGTGAAGGGCGGTGCTCACGCATGACGAACCTGACGCTTGACGTCCACACCGCTGACGGAGCCACCAAGGGCTCTGTCGATCTCCCGGCCGAGTTCTTCGACCGCGAGGCATCCGTGGCGCTGATGCACCAGGTTGTGAACGCACAGCTTGCTGCCGCACGCCAGGGCACCCACGCGACGAAGACTCGCGGCATGGTCTCCGGCGGCGGCAAGAAGCCGTTCCGCCAGAAGGGCACCGGCCGCGCTCGCCAGGGCTCCATCCGTGCTCCGCACTACACCGGCGGCGGCACCGTTCACGGCCCGCAGCCGCGTTCCTACGCGCAGCGCACCCCCAAGAAGATGATCAAGGCTGCCCTCGCCGGCGCTTTGACCAACCGCGCACAGAACGAGCGCATCCACATCGTGGAGGACCTGGTTCCGGGCCAGACCCCGTCGACCAAGTCCGCCCGCGCTTTCATCGAGCGCCTCACGGACCGCAAGTCGGTTCTGCTGGTGATCGGCCGTGATGACCAGAACTCCCGTCTTTCCGCAAGGAACCTGCCGGGCGTCCACGTCATTGAGCCGACCCAGCTGAACGCATACGACGTGCTCAACGCTGACGACGTTGTGTTCTCGGTCGAGGCGCTGCACACCTTCGTCAACCGCGGCAAGGAGCTCGCTACCGCCGCTGCGGAGGAGGAGAAGTAAATGGCTAAGATCGCGAACCCGCGCGACATCATCATCGCGCCCGTGCTCTCTGAGAAGAGCTACGGCCTGATGGAGCAGAACACCTACACGTTCTTCGTCGCTCCGTCGGCCAACAAGACCCAGATCAAGATTGCCGTGGAGCAGATCTTCGGCGTCGACGTCGCTTCGGTGAACACCGCTAACCGCGAGGGCAAGCGCAAGCGCTCCCGCACCGGCTACGGCCAGCGCAAGGACACCAAGCGCGCCTACGTCACGCTCCGCGAGGGCAGCGACTCCATCGACATCTTCGGAGGTGCGACGGCCTAACGGCTATCGCACAGCGAAGAGGACGATAGAAAAGGAACCATTATGGCTATTCGTAAGTACAAGCCGACAACTCCGGGTCGCCGTGCCAGCTCCGTTTCCGCGTTCGACGAGATCACTCGCTCGACCCCGGAAAAGTCGCTGCTGCGCCCGCTCCCGAAGAAGGGCGGCCGTAACACCCACGGCCACATCACCACCCGTCACCGCGGCGGCGGCCACAAGCGTCGCTACCGCGTGATCGACTTCCGCCGCTCCGACAAGGACGGCGTGCTGGCCAAGGTCGCTCACATCGAGTACGACCCGAACCGCACCGCAAACATTGCGCTGCTGCACTACTTCGACGGCGAGAAGCGCTACATCATCGCGCCGAAGGGCCTGACCCAGGGCACGGTCGTCGAGGCTGGTCCGAACGCCGACATCAAGGTCGGCAACAACCTGCCGCTGCGCAACATCCCGACCGGTACGACCATCCACGCTGTGGAGCTCAAGCCGGGCGCTGGCGCGAAGCTCGCCCGCTCTGCAGGCGCTTCCATCCAGCTGCTGGGTAAGGAAGGCAACTACGCAGTCCTGCGTATGCCGTCTTCCGAGATCCGCCGCGTGGACATCCGCTGCCGCGCCACCATCGGTGAGGTCGGCAACGCCGACCAGATCAACATCCGCTGGGGCAAGGCCGGCCGTATGCGCTGGAAGGGCTGGCGCCCGACCGTGCGTGGTGTGGTCATGAACCCGGTCGACCACCCGCACGGTGGTGGCGAGGGCAAGACCTCGGGTGGCCGTCACCCGGTGTCTCCGTGGGGCCAGAAGGAAGGCCGCACCCGCAACCCGAACCGTTATTCCAACAACATGATCGTGCGGCGCCGCCGCTCGAAGAAGCGCTAAGAGGAGGTAAACAGACATGCCACGTAGCCTGAAGAAAGGCCCGTTCGTCGATGAGCACCTCCTCAACAAGGTGGACGCTCAGAACGAGGCTGGCACCAAGCAGGTCATCAAGACCTGGTCGCGCCGTTCGACCATTCTCCCCGATTTCATCGGTCACACCTTCGCCGTCCACGACGGCCGCAAGCACGTGCCGGTGTTCGTCGACGAGTCCATGGTCGGCCACAAGCTCGGCGAGTTTGCACCGACCAAGACCTTCAAGGGTCACGTCAAGGAACAGAAGGGACGTCGATAAGCAATGGCTGACACCATCACCACTGCATCCGCGACGGCCAAGTTTGTCCGCGTCTCGCCGATGAAGGCCCGCCGCGTGCTGGCACTCGTCCGCGGTAAGGACGTTGCCGAGGCCCTCGCGATCCTGAAGTACGCACCGCAGGGTGCTGCCAAGGACGTTGCGAAGGTTGTCGCCTCCGCAGCTGCCAACGCTGAGAACAACTTCGGCCTGGACCCGCGCACGCTCGTCATCTCCGAGTGCTACGCAAACGAGGGTCCGACCATGCGCCGCTACCAGCCGCGCGCTCAGGGCCGCGCCTTCCAGATCCGGAAGCGCACCTCCCACATCACCGTTGTTGTCGAGTCCAAGGAAGGGGCCAAGTAATGGGCCAGAAGATTCACCCGCACGGCCTGCGCCTGGGTATCACTTCCGACTGGAAGTCCCACTGGTACGCCGACAAGAACTACGCCGACTACGTTGCGGAGGACATCAAGGTCCGCGAGTGGCTTGAGAAGAACCTCGAGCGCGCCGGCATCTCCGACATCGTCATCGAGCGCACCCGCGATCGCGTGCGTGTGGACATCCACACCGCTCGTCCGGGCATCGTCATCGGCCGCCGCGGCGCCGAGGCCGACCGCATCCGCCGCGAGCTGGAGAAGCTCACCGGCAAGATGGTCGCGCTGAACATCATCGAGGTCAAGAACATCGATGCCGACGCAACCCTGGTTGCACAGTCCATCGCTGAGCAGCTGGTCAACCGTGTCGCGTTCCGTCGCGCCATGCGTAAGGCCATCCAGTCCGCGATGCGCAACCCGCAGGTCAAGGGCATCAAGGTTATGACGTCCGGCCGTCTCGGCGGCGCGGAAATGTCCCGTGTCGAGCGTTACCACGAGGGTCGCGTTCCGCTGCACACCCTGCGTGCGGAGATCGACTACGGCACGGCAGAAGCACACACCACCTTCGGCGTCATCGGCGTCAAGGTGTGGATCTACAAGGGCGACGTCGTGGGCGGTGTCCGCGAGTCCGAGCTCAACGCTCCGAAGAACGAGCGCGGTGGCCGTGGCGACCGTCGCCCGCGCCGCGGCGGCCAGCGTCGCCAGCGTGCAGAGCAGAAGAAGGAGGGCTAATTCATGCTCATCCCTAAGCGCGTGAAGTACCGCCGTCAGCACCGCCCGAACCGTTCGGGTGTGTCCAAGGGCGGCAACACCATCACCTTCGGCGACTACGGCCTGCAGGCACTCGAGCCGGCGTACATCACCAACCGCCAGATCGAGTCCGCACGTATCGCCATCAACCGCCACGTCAAGCGTGGTGGCAAGGTGTGGATCAACATCTTCCCGGACCGTCCGCTGACCCAGAAGCCGCTCGGCGTGCGTATGGGTTCCGGTAAGGGCCCGGTGGAGAAGTGGGTGGCCAACGTCAAGCCTGGCCGCATCCTTTTCGAAATGTCCTACCCGAACGAGGAAACTGCAATTGAGGCTCTGCGCCGCGCTGGCGCGAAGCTTCCTTGCAAGGTCCGCGTGATCAAGAAGGAGGACCAGTTCTAATGGCAACCGGTACCCCCGCATCTGAGTTCCGTGAGCTGAGCGACGACGAGCTGCGCACCCGCCTGACCGAGGCGAAGGAAGAGCTGTTCAACCTGCGCTTCCAGCTCGCTACCGGCCAGCTCACCAACAACCGCCGCATCTCCACCGTGAAGCGCGACATTGCTCGCATCTACACGGTGCTGCGCGAGCGCGAGCTTGGCCTGTCCGTCGTCCCCGAGTCCACGGGAGCTGAGGCATAACCATGAGTGAGGCAAACGTGACTGAGAACACCCAGGTCAAGGCAGTGCAGAAGCGTCGTCGTGGCTACGTCGTGTCCGACAAGATGGACAAGACGATCGTCGTCGAGGTTGAGGACCGCAAGTCCCACGCCCTGTACGGCAAGATCGTGCGTACCACCAAGCGTGTGAAGGCACACGACGAGGAGAACACCGCTGGTGTCGGTGACCTCGTTGTCATCGAGGAGACGCGTCCGCTGTCCAAGGACAAGCACTTCCGTCTCGTCGACATCATCGAGAAGGCTCGCTAAGAGCATCTAGCTTCTCGACGGCACGTACCCGCCCAACCCCCGTGTTGGGCGGGTATTTTCGTGTGTTGATCCCCTGAGGGCGGGGTTTTCCACTTTTTACAGCCCCCTAAACAGGAGTACGATTTTTTCCCATGTGTGGAATCGTTGGATACGTAGGCGCCGGCACCGCCGAGCGCGACGCGAAAAATGTCATTGTCGAGGGACTTCGCCGCCTCGAATACCGCGGATACGATTCCGCAGGTGTTGCTGTGGCCAACAACGGCGTCATCGAGTGCCGTAAGAAAGCCGGCAAGGTCGCTGACCTCGAAGCCGAAATTGCCGATAACCCCATTGCGTCTTCGAAGCTTGGTATCGGGCACACCCGCTGGGCAACCCACGGCGGCCCGACCGACGCCAACGCCCACCCGCACGTGGTCGGCGACGGCCGTATGGCTGTGGTCCACAACGGCATTATCGAGAACTTTTCGGGGTTGAAGGCGGAGCTCGTCGATAAGGGCTACCGCTTCATCTCCGAAACCGACACTGAGGTTGCGGGCACCCTGCTGCTGGACATCTACGACAAGGAAGCAGGTGGCGACCTCACCCGCGCAATGCAGCTGACCGCGCAGCGCCTTGAAGGTGCGTTCACCCTGCTGGCGATCCACGCGGACCACCCGGACCGCATCGTCGCCGCACGCTGGAACTCCCCGCTGGTCATCGGCGTGGGTGAGGGTGAGAACTTCCTCAGCTCCGACGTCGCCGGCTTCATCGAATTCACCCGCGACGCCGTGGAGATGGATAACGGCCAGATTGTCACCCTCACCGCCGACGGCTACGAGGTCTGCGACTTCGACGGCAACCCCGCCGAAGCCAAGCCGTTCACCGTGGAATGGGACGTCACCGCCGCGGAGAAGGGCGGCTTCAACTCCTTCATGGAGAAGGAGATCCACGACCAGCCCTCCGCAGTCCGCGACACCCTCTACGGGCGTTTCGACGAACACGGCAAGCTCATCTTGGACGAGCTGCGTATCGACGAATCCGTGCTGCGCTCCATCAACAAAATCATCATCGTCGCCTGCGGCACCGCCTCCTACGCAGGCCAGGTGGCGCGATACGCCATCGAGCACTGGTGCCGCATTCCGACGGAGGTGGAGCTCGCCCACGAGTTCCGCTACCGCGACCCGATTGTCAACGAACGCACCCTCGTCGTCGCGGTCTCCCAGTCCGGCGAAACCATGGACACCCTCATGGCCGTACGCCACGCCCGCGAGCAGGGCGCGAAGGTGATCGCCATCTGCAACACCGTCGGTTCCTCCATCCCGCGCGAGGCCGACGCGTCGCTGTACACCTACGCCGGCCCCGAGATCGCCGTGGCGTCGACGAAGGCGTTCATCTCCCAGATCGTCGCCGCCTACCTGCTCGCCCTGTACCTGGCACAGGTGCGCGGCAACAAGTACGCCGACGAAATCCGCCAGATCGTGGACGAGCTGCAGGAGATGCCGGACAAGATCCAGAAGGTGCTTGACAACGAAGGGCAGGTCAAGCAGCTGGGCCAGGACATGTCGGACGCGAAGTCCGTGCTGTTCTTGGGCCGCCACGTCGGCTTCCCGGTCGCCCTCGAAGGCGCGCTGAAGCTCAAGGAGGTGGCGTACCTGCACTCCGAGGGCTTCGCCGCCGGCGAGCTCAAGCACGGCCCGATCGCGCTGGTGGAGGAAGGCCAGCCGGTGTTCATCATCGTGCCGTCCAAGCGCTCCCGCAATAACCTGCACGCCAAGGTCGTCTCCAACATCCAGGAGGTCCGCGCCCGCGGTGCGGTGACCATCGTGATCGCGGAAGACGGCGACACGGACGTGGAGGCCTACGCCGACCACATCATCCGCATCCCGCAGTCCGCCGGCCTGATGCAGCCGCTGCTGTCCACCATTCCGCTGCAGATCTTCGCCTGCTCCGTGGCGGAGGCCCGCGGCCTGAACGTGGACCAGCCGCGCAACCTGGCCAAGTCGGTCACGGTGGAGTAGGGGGCCGCGTGATCGTCTAGCAACGCGTTGGGGAACGCTAGACGATAACGCACCCGGTGCGGCGTTTGCCCAGGTGGTGTTGGAAATAGTTGTCGTTAATAGTGTGATCGTCTAGCAGCGGCGGCGACCTGCTAGACGATCCGCCGATCGGGCCCGAGTTAGCGGGAACCGGGAGACCACGTCGCCCCGGGATTTGCGCGGCGGAACTCCATCATCCGGTGGAAGACCTCAGCTGCGCCAGCTGTTTGGCCTTGCGTCTGGTAGAGCGAGCCGTTGCCGTCGGGAAGATCTGTCGGGGCGAACACGCCGGGACGCAGGACCTGCGTGAGAAACGAGGGGTCAGCAGTTGCGGCGCCGACGTATCGGGCAGCGTGCGCCTCGGCGGCGTCGATACGCGTCCAGTCCACCGCCCACCCTGCGTCGCGCAGCATCTGATCGAAGAAGTATCGCTGAGTGCGGGAGTTGCCGTCGCGGAACGGATGCACGATGGTCAGCTCGCTCCAGTGATCTGCGACGGTCCGGACCGCAGACTCAATGTCCGAAGACGAAGGCGACATCTTCGCGATGCGCCCCATCACCCGGTCAAGCTCGGCGTCGACGTACTGCGCACGGCACATCGCAATCCCCATTGCGCCGACCTCCTCGGTGCGGATCTCGCCCGCCCACGGGTAGATGTCCTGCATCAGGTAGCGGTGGGTACGCAGGAGTGATTCGCGGGTGAACTCGGTTAGGGGTTCGCTGCTTTCAAGCTTGAATAGGCGACGAGCAGCCAACTCACCTGCAACGACTTCTAATTTGGCGGCATCGTCAATGCCGAAATAGTTGTCCGGTGCAGCGCCGGACTTCTCAGCCATTTACGCCGCGCCCGCGATTCGTCGGCGAAGCTCTGTGGCGCGGGATGAATTTCCGAGGCCATTCTTTTCGAGGTACTCCAGCACCGCCTCGTCGTCGGAAATCTCACCGCGGATGATTTTGCGGCCGGCGGCTTCTGCTTCGGCTGATAAGGGTTGCCCCGCCATGACCATGGATGCGTTCACGGCGGCAACCTTTTGGTCTTCACTGCGCGGGTCAGTCATGGTGCAGAATTTTACCCGCTCAGGAGTGGAAGAGGAACCCTGCGGATCTGCTAGTTCCGCTTTGGACAGCACTAGCAGATCAATGTTATGTCTATGGACATTTTGGACGCGGAGTCTGGTCACTTATTGGACATGGAGTCTGGTGACTTATTGGACACG
>NZ_JASPJX010000006.1 GCF_030232585.1 Corynebacterium sp. MSK008
AGAACAAAAACAACTGGGATGCCGGTCCGTCCAACATGTCGCGACTCATGCGTCAAGCATGACGCGACTCATGACATGGTGTCCCCGACAGGATTCGAACCTGCGACCTTCGGTACCGGAAACCGATGCTCTAATCCACTGAGCTACGGAGACAATGCCGTCTAGATTAGCACCCGGATCCACAGCCAACGAAATTGGAACGAACCCTAGGGTGACTCCCAGCTTCACCCCATGGATTTGCAACACCCATGTCGCATAATCATTGGTGCGCGCCGCGGGAACGGCGTGACACGGGAAACAATGACAGCGAAACGGCCGGCCCCGAGAGGGACCGGCCGTTTCGTTATGCCAGGCTAAGCGCCGGCTACTTCACAACCATCACGATCAGGTCGCGCGGGCCGTGCACGCCTTCGACGCGCACGAGCTCGATATCGGAGGTCGCGGACGGACCAGAGATCATGGTCGCCGGGCGCTCCGGGTCGATGCGGGAGATCATCTCCGGCACGCCGAAGACGACGGATTCCGGGCGCACGATGCAGATGTGGCGGTCCGGGACCAGGGATAGGGCGCGGCGACCGCACACGTCACCGGATTCCAGCACGATGGAGCCGGTCTGCGCGGAGGTGACCTTGGAGTCGGTGATCACGGCGTCGACGTCGGAAAGCTCGCGCGGATCGGTGTCGTTGGAATCCGGGCGTGCGGTGCCTGCGAAGCCGTCGAAAAGCGAGGCGTCCAGGCCGGGGGCGTAGACGACCTCGTTGCACTTGCGGTCCGCGAGCACCTTGACGATGTCCTCGGCGAGGGTCGCCTCGGTGGTCTCCACAACGTCCGCCTTGTAGTCCACGAGGCGGTCGATGAGGATCTCGCGCAGCTCGTCGCCGGAGATGTCGGAGGAGGTGTTGTAGTTGCGCACCACCTCGACGTGCTCCGGGGTGTTGGACAGCTGCTGTGCGTCGCGGATGCGCTTGAGGATCTCGCGCTTCGCGTCCTCGTTACGGGTGTCGCGCGGGGCAGAATTACCGTTTACTCGAGTAGTCATTTACTTGTCCTCTTCCTCGAAACGCTCGCCGGTGACCTTCTGGCCCTCCGGGATGCCCTGCTCGCGGGCCTCAGCGAGCAGACGCTCGGCCTCCTCGGAGCCCCACCACTGGCGGAAGGACTTCTTCGGCGGCACGGCGACATCGCGGTACTCGGTCCAGCCGGAGATCGGCGGCGGCATGAGGTCGATCTTGCCGTTGAAGCCGCCAAGCACGCGGCCCAGGGCCACCATGCGGACCAGCTTGTCCCACACGCCGCTGCGGCCCCAGACCTGGGCCAGGGAAGCGAACGCCGCGCGCTCAACGTGGTTCGGCTCGTTCTTCGCCTTCTGGTAGCGCAGCTCCAGCAGAATGTCCGTGATCGGGATCTTCACCGGGCAGACCTCGTTGCAGCGGCCACACAGGGAAGACGCGTACGGCAGGGAGCCGTTCGGGTCGTCCGAGGAGTCGATGCCGGTCAGCTGCGGTGACAAAATCGCGCCGATCGGGCCCGGGTAGGTGGAGCCATACGAGTGGCCGCCGGCACGCTCGTAGACTGGGCAGACGTTCAGGCAGGCGGAGCAGCGGATGCACTTCAGGGCCTCGCGGCCGATCTCGCTGGACAGAGCGGCGGTGCGGCCGTTGTCCAGGAGGACGATGTGGAAGTTCTGCGGACCGTCGCCCTCGGTCACGCCGGACCACAGGGAGGTGTACGGGTTCATGCGCTCGCCGGTGGAGGAGCGCGGCAGCAGCTGCAGGAACACGCCGAGGTCCTCGAAGTTCGGCAGCAGCTTCTCAATGCCCATGACGGTGATCAGGGTCTCCGGCAAGGTCAGGCACATACGGCCGTTGCCTTCGGACTCCACGATGGAGACGGTGCCGGTGTCCGCGCAACCGAAGTTGGCGCCGGAGATGGCCACCTTTGCCTCCATGAACTGCTGACGCAGGTACTTGCGGGCAGCCTCAGCCAGCTCCGCCGGGTCCTGGGTGAGAGTCTCGTCCGTGTTCGGCATCTTCGCGGCGAAGATGTCGCGGATCTCCGCGCGGTTGCGGTGGATCGCCGGGACCAGGATGTGGGAGGGGAAGTCCTCGCCGAGCTGCACGATGAGCTCTGCCAGGTCGGTCTCTTGCGCGAAGATGCCGGCCTTTTCCAGCTCCTCGTTCAGGGCGATTTCCTGGGTGGCCATGGACTTGATCTTGACAACCTTGTCCTCGCCGGTGGCCTTGACCAAGTCCTGGATGATCTCGTTGGCTTCCTTGGAGTCACGTGCCCAGTGGACATGGCCGCCGCGGGCGGTCACGTTCTCCTCGAACTGCTCCAGCAGCTCGGGCATGCGGGAAGCGACGTCGCGCTTGATGGTGGAGCCTGCCTCGCGCAGATCCTGCCAATCGTCCACCTCGTCCACGACAGCCTGGCGCTTCACGCGGATGGTGGTGGTGGCGTACTGGTAGTTGCGGCGCTTGGTTACGTCGTTGAGTTCGTGGTGCGCAGCCTTCTGGAACTTCTCCTTGCCCCGCAGGTGGGAAGGGCCGTTCGCGAACGGCGGCATAGTGGGTTGACCGAGTGCGACCTTCACAGCATCTTCTCCTTCTTGTACGCCGCCGACGTCGGGGTCAGCGGGTGCTCCTTGGTGGAGGCGAGGATCTCCGCCATGTGCACAGCGCGGATGCCCTGGTGCTGACGGGACATTGCGCCCGCGATGTTCATCAGGCAGGAAGAGTCACCGGCGGTGACGTACTCGGCCTGGGTGTCCTTGATGTGGCGGACCTTGTCGGAGACCATGGCGGAGGAGACCTCGGGCATCTTCACGGAGAAGGTGCCGCCGAAGCCGCAGCATTCCTCAGAGTTGGGCAGATCCACCAGCTCCAGGCCCTCGACGTGGCGCAGCAGCTCGGTCGGGCGGTCGCCGACCTTGATGAAGCGCAGGGAGTGGCAGGAGGAGTGGTAGGTCACGCGGTGCGGGAAGAACGCGCCCACGTCGTAGGTGCCCGCGACGTCCACGATGAACTCGGAGAGGTCGTAGGTCTTCTTCGACGCGGTCCTGGCGCCGTCCGCCAGTGCCTTGGAACCGAAACGCTCCGCCAGCTCGACGTGCTGCTCGCGCACGGCACCGGCGCACGAGCCGGAGGGTGCGACGACGTAGTCGATGGAGGGGTCCGAGAAGGCATCGACATAGGTTTCGATGATCGGAATTGCCTGCTCTTTATAGCCGGTGTTCACGTGCATCTGGCCACAGCAGGTCTGCTGGTCTGGAAAGACAACGTCGTAGCCCAAGCGGGAAAGCACAATGGCCGAGGCCTTGTGCGCGTCGGGGAAGAGGGCGTCGCCGATACAAGTAGAAAACAGCGCTACTCGCATGTTCGGACTCCTAAATTGTGAGATCACAGGGAAAAATGAAAGCCCCCGCAGGCTGTGATGACCTCGAGGGCTCCGATATTCGGTTGTCAGTTACGGAACGACCGGCGCAAGTGCTTCCAGAACGTTCGTCTGAAGGAACACTATCACGCACACAGCAACCAGGAAGCCGAAGCTCCAACCGACGACCTTCTTGAAGATCTCGGACTCCTTGCCCTCCATGTTCACCGCGGTGGCGGCGATGGCGAGGGACTGCGGGGAGATCATCTTGCCCACAACACCACCGGTGGTGTTCGCGGCCAGCATGAGGTCCGGGTTGAGATCCAGGTTGTTTGCGGCGGTGACCTGGAGGTTGGCAAACAGTGCGTTGGCGGAGGTGTCGGAACCGGTGACGGCCACGCCGACCCAGCCGAGAATCGGCGCGAAGAACGCGAACGCCGGGCCGAGGTTGGCGAAGAACTCGCCGATGGTCACGGTCTGGCCGGAGTAGTTCATCACGTACGCCAGCGCGAGGACGAGCACGATGGTTAGCGCGGACCAGCGCATCTTCCAGGCGGTGTCCACAAATTCCTTGCCCACCTGACCCCAGGTGAGCTTGTAGCGACCGTTCTCGTTGAACGCCATGTACAGCACGGTGACGATCAGGGCGGAGATGACCATCAGGCTGCCCGGGTTGTTGATGTAGGCGAACGAGTAGTCGCTGTTGACCGGCTCACCCGCTGCGTTGAGCAGTTGGCCGTCGAGGCCCGGCCAAGGGAAGGAGATCTTGAACTGCTTCAGCCAGTTCGGGATCGTGCTGCCCAGGTTGGCCAGGCCGAACACGACCACAACCACCGCGTACGGGAGCAGCGCCATGAAGACGCGGTTGGACGGCAGGTCCACCTCTTCGCCGTCGGCTGTGGCGCTGTGCTCCAGGCCGAGACGCTCACGCATGCCTTCGACGCCGCGCGGCTGCCAGAAACGCAGCAACACGAACGCCGCACCCAGCGCGATGATGCAGGCAATCACGTCGGTGAGCTGGTAGGCGAAGTGGTTGGAGGTCCACCACTGGGCGATACCGAAGGACAGGCCGATGACGAAGGCTGCGGGTGCAGTCTCGCGGACACCGCGCCAGCCGTCGATAAGCAGGGCAATGATGAACGGGACGAAGAACGCCAGGAACGGGGTCTGGTGGCCCACGATCGCCGCGATGTTTTCAGTCTGCTCGAGGGTGCGGCCGCCCACGTCGCCGGCGGTGGTGATCGGGATGGCCACGGCGCCGAACGCCACCGGGGCAGTGTTGGCGATGAGCACCACGGTCGCTGCCTTTAGCGGCGGGATGCCCAGGGCCAGGATCATGGTGGCGGTAATGGCCACCGGCGCGCCGAAGCCGGCGAGCGCCTCCAGCAGGCCACCGAAGCAGAACGCGATGAGCATCGCCTGGATGCGCACGTCGCCGTTGCCCATCTTGTCGAATACGAGGCGCAGATCCTCGAAACGTCCGGACGCGACGGTGATCTGGTAGAACCAGATGGCCGTCAGGATCACGAAAACGATGGGGAACAAGCCGAATAGGCCGCCGCGGAAGGCCGAGGAGATGGCCATGGCGGTGGGCATGTGGAAGCCGAGGATGGCAACCAGGATGGCAACGGCCAGCGCGACTGCGCCGGAGGTGTGCGCGCGGGCTTTGAAACCGAGCAGCATGATGAAAAACGTGAGCAGCGGCAAGGTAGACACCAGTGCCGAGAGGCCCACGTTGCCGCCGACTGCGTCGGTGAAGACTTGGAATTGATCCATGGGAGGCTCTTTCGAGTCAGGAACGGGCAATGACTGGGAAAAGAATATGCCATTAGGTAGCCGAAAGTGACCAATCAGGGTAAGTAAAATTGGTGTGACCTAACGCATAGACCTTGCTGTGGGCACGCTTCGTGCGGTGTCGGCGGGTGATTTAGACTTGTGCTCCATGACGCCAGCTGAACTCGCAACCACCGTGAAAGAGGCCGCGACGCGCGTGCTCGCCGCCCACGACCTCGACGCCTCCGTTGTCCCCGACACCGTGACCGTGGAGCGCCCCCGCAACCCCGAGCACGGCGACTACGCCACCAACATCGCGCTCCAGGTGGCCAAGAAAGCTGGCACCAACCCTCGCGAGCTTGCAACTTGGCTTGTCGACGACCTGTCGGACAACCCCGCAATCGACTCCGCCGAGATCGCCGGTCCCGGCTTTATCAACCTGCGCCTCGCCGCCGGCGCGCAGGGCCAACTCGTGGCGAAGGTGCTGGACGAGGCCGAGAAGTTCGGCCACAGCGATCTGTACGCGGGCGAGAAGATCAACCTTGAGTTCGTCTCCGCCAACCCCACCGGCCCGATCCACCTCGGCGGCACCCGCTGGGCGGCAGTGGGCGACTCGCTCGGCCGCGTGCTCGAAGCCGCCGGCGCGGAGGTGACCCGCGAGTACTACTTCAACGACCACGGCGGGCAGATCGACCGATTCTCCCGTTCGCTCGTCGCCGCCGCGAAGGGCGAGCCCACTCCGGAGGACGGTTACGGCGGCGATTACATCCGCGAGATTGCCCAGGGGGTCGTCGAAAAGCATCCTGATGCTCTCGACGGCACCGATGCCGAGGTGCAGGAAACCTTCCGCGCGGCCGGTGTGGAGATGATGTTCGCGCAGATCAAGCAGTCCCTGCACGAGTTCGGCGTGGACTTCGACGTGTACTTCCACGAAAACTCGCTGTTCGAGTCGGGAGCTGTGGACAAGGCCGTGCAAACGCTGAAGGACAACGGCAACCTGTACGAAAACGACGGCGCGTGGTGGCTGCGCTCCAGCGACTTCGGCGACGACAAGGACCGCGTCGTGCTCAAGTCC
The DNA here is from genome assembly GCF_030232585.1 of Corynebacterium sp. MSK008. Taxonomy (GTDB): domain Bacteria; phylum Actinomycetota; class Actinomycetes; order Mycobacteriales; family Mycobacteriaceae; genus Corynebacterium. The sequence goes on from NZ_JASPJX010000006.1 coordinate 6,221, forward strand.
GACGGCGACGCCGCCTATATCGCAGGCGACATCGCGTACGTGGCCGACAAGTTCGACCGCGGGCACACCCTGGCCATCTATATGCTGGGCGCTGACCACCACGGCTACATTGCGCGTCTGAAGGCTGCGGCGCAGGCGCTGGGCTACAACGCGGACGCTGTCGAGGTGCTCATCGGCCAGATGGTCAACCTGGTGCGCGACGGCCAAGCCGTGAAGATGTCCAAGCGCGCCGGCACCGTAATCACGCTCGAGGACCTCGTGGACGCCATCGGCGTCGACGGCGCGCGGTACTCGCTGGTGCGCTCCTCGGTGGACTCCACACTGGACATCGACCTGGACCTGTGGACAAAGCAGTCCTCCGACAACCCTGTTTACTACGTGCAGTACGCCCACGCCCGCCTGTGCTCCATCGGGCGCAAGGCGGCAGAAGCCGGCGTGTCCTACGCCGACCCGGACTTAGCGTTGCTCACCCACGACAAGGAGGGCGACCTCATCCGCACCCTCGGCGAGTACCCGGCCGTCGTGCGCGCCGCCGCCGAGCTGCGCGAGCCGCACCGCATCGCCCGCTACACAGAGGAGTTGGCCAGCGCGTTCCACAAGTTCTACGACTCGTGCCAGATCCTGCCCAAGGCCGGCGAGGATGCGGAGCCGATCCACACCGCCCGCCTCGCCCTGGCGATGGCGTCGCGCCAGGTCGTCGCAAACGCACTTGGCCTGATCGGCGTGAGCGCACCGGAGCGGATGTAAATGACCGTTTTCGTCTCCACGCCCTACGAGAAAGACAGCGGCGACTTCAATGACCTGCCCGCACACGTCTGGCCCCGCTGCTCCAAGCGCGAGGAAGACGGCGTGGTCACTATCGCCGGTGTGCCGCTGCCGGAGATTGCCGCGGAGTACGGCACCCCTGTGGTGGTCATCGACGAGGACGACTTCCGCTCCCGCTGCCGCGACATGGCCGCCGCATTTCTGGCTCCGGGGAACGTGCACTACGCCTCCAAGGCGTTTCTGACCCGCCGCGTGGCGCGCTGGGTGGACGAAGAGGGCCTCGCCCTCGACGTGGCCAGCGAGAACGAGCTGCGCATCGCCCTAGCCGCGGACTTTCCACCGGAGCGCATCACCGTGCACGGCAACAACAAGTCGGACGAGTTTCTGCGTCTGTGCGTGGAGTCCAAGGTCGGCCATGTGGTTATCGACTCGCAGCAGGAGCTGGCGCAGCTGGAGGCCGTCGCGAAGCAGGCGGGCGTGAAGCAGGATGTCTTTGTCCGCGTGAAGCCAGGTGTGGACGCGCACACGCACGAATTCATCGCCACCAGCCACGAGGACCAGAAGTTCGGCATCTCGCTTGCTACCGGCGACGCCCTTTCGGCCGCCACCGCAGCCATCACATCCGATTCGCTGGAGCTGACCGGCCTGCACTGCCACGTCGGCTCCCAGGTCTTCGACGCCGAGGGGTTCAAGCTTGCCGCCGAGCGCGTGCTGGGCCTGTATGCCGAGATCTGGAAGACCCAGGGCGTGGCGTTGGGCTACCTCGACCTCGGCGGCGGCTACGGCATCGCCTACATGCCGGGGGAGTCGCCCTTGGACGTCAACGCGGTGGCGCGCGACCTCCTCGCCGCAGTGCAGGAAGTCGCTGACGAGCTCGGCATCGCCGCGCCGACCGTGGTGGTCGAGCCCGGCCGCGCGATCGCCGGCCCGTCCGCAGTGACCGTTTACACCGCCGGCGTGATCAAGGATGTGGACACCTCGTACACCACCTCGCGCCGCTACATCGCGGTCGACGGCGGCATGAGCGACAACATCCGCCCCTCGCTATACGGCGCGCTTTACGACGCCCGCGTGGTCAACCGCTTCACCGACGGCGCCCCCACAGACACGCGCCTGGTCGGATCCCACTGCGAGTCCGGCGACATCCTGGTGGAGGAAGCCTCCTGGCCCGATGACATCGCCCCAGGCGATCTCATCGCGCTGGCCGCCACCGGCGCCTACTGCTACTCGATGGCCTCGAACTACAACGCGTTCGGCCGCCCAGCAGTGGTGTCCGTGCGCGGCGGCGAGGTCACGCCGATGGTGCGCCGGGAGACCGTCGAGGATCTGATCGCCCGCGAATATTAATTGACCGGCAGTGCCATTTGCGCGATAGTAGACAAAGCGGTCCACCGCTGATCCCCGCAACGTACGACGAAGGAGCTACACGCATCATGACTTCCGCCACCGCCGAGGGATACAACGGCAACTACCCGGGCAAGGGCATCGGCACCCCAGTGGGCATCGCAGTGCTGGGCAAGGGCACCGTCGGCACAGAGGTGCTGCGCCTGCTGTCCGAGTTCTCCTCCAACTTGGAGAACCGTATCGGTGGCCCGATCGAGGTGAGAGGCGTTGCGGTATCGGACGTCGAGAAGCATAAAGATGCCCCCGAGGTCCAGGGCCTGTACTTGACTGATGACGCACGCGAACTGGTCACCCGCGACGACGTGGACATCGTGGTCGAGCTCATCGGAGGCATCGACTACCCGCGCGAACTCGTGCTCGAGGCGCTCAAAGCCGGTAAGTCCGTCGTCACCGCGAACAAGGCCCTTGTGGCCGCCCACAGCGCTGAGCTTGCAGACGCCGCCAACGCCGCCGGCGTCGACCTCTACTACGAGGCCGCCGTCGCCGCAGCCATTCCGGTGGTGGGCATGCTGCGCCGCTCGCTCGCGGGCGACCAGGTGCAGAGCATCTCCGGCATCGTCAACGGCACCACCAACTTCATCCTCGATGCCATGGCATCCACCGGCGCCAGCTACGAGGAAGCGCTCGCTGAGGCCACCCGCCTCGGCTACGCGGAGGCCGACCCGACCGCGGACGTGGAGGGCCACGATGCTGCCTCCAAGGCCGCCATTCTCGCCTCCATGGGCTTCCACACCCGCGTGACCTTCGACGACGTCTACTGCGAAGGCATCACCAAAATCACCGCCGACGACATAGAGGCCGCCAAGAAGTCCGGCCACACCATCAAGCTGCTGGCTATCTGCGAGCGGCTTGTCGACGACGCTGGCAACACCACCGGCGTCAACGCCCGAGTCCACCCGACCCTCGTGCCCAACGAGCACCCGCTCGCGTCCGTGGACAAGTCCTACAACGCCATCTTCGTCGAGGCAGAAGCAGCAGGTCGACTCATGTTCTACGGCAACGGCGCCGGCGGCGCCCCCACCGCATCCGCAGTACTCGGCGACTTGGTCGGCGCTGCCCGCAACAAGGTCCACGGCGGCCGTGCCCCGGCCGAGAACCCGTACGCGGACTACCCGGTTGTCGCGTTCGAGCAGGTGACCACGCGTTACACCATCAACATGACGGTCAACGACCGCGTCGGCGTACTCGCAGACCTCACCGCCCGCTTCGCCAAGGCCGGCATTTCCTTGTCCGCGGTTCGCCAGGAGGAGTCCGGCGACGAGGCGCACCTGATCGTTGTCACCCACGCCGCCCGCGAGCAGGACCTCAACGCGATCGTGGAGCAGCTTTCCGGCCACGACGACGTCCTCGCCGTCAACTCCGTCATCCGCCTCGATTCCTAAGGTTTCCGTCTATGGCTATTGATTTGCAACCCGGCCTGAAAGTCAAGGTCACCGTCCCCGGTTCCTCGGCGAACCTGGGCCCCGGCTTCGACACCCTCGGCATTGCGCTGAGCATCTATGACACCCTTGAGGTTGAGGTCACCGACTCCGGCCTTGAGGTGGAAATCTTCGGCGAGGGCGCCGACGACCTTCCCCGCGACAGCTCCAACCTCGTCGTCCGGGCCATCCAGTCCGGCCTGGCCTCCGCGGACGTCTCCGCACCCGGCCTGCGCGTGGTGTGCCACAACACCATCCCGCAATCCCGCGGCCTCGGATCTTCCGCCTCGGCCGCCGTCGCCGGTGTGTTCGCCGCCAACGCGCTGGCGGGCTCCCCGCTTGATGAAGAAGCCGTCGTGCAGCTGTCCTCCGAGTTTGAGGGCCACCCCGACAACGCCGGCGCATCCGCCCTCGGCGGGGCAGTGGTGTCCTGGACCGACATTCCCGTCGACGGCCAGTCCAAGCCGTCCTACCGCGCCGTGCGCATCCCGGTGGACGAGTCGATTAAGGCCGTCGCGCTCGTGCCTGACTTCCACGCTTCCACCAACGCCGTGCGCAAGGTGCTGCCCAGCCACGTCACCCACACGGACGCGCGTTTCAATGTCTCGCGCACCGCGGTGATGACGGCCGCGCTGCAGCACCACCCGCAGCTGCTCTTTGAGGGCACCCGCGACCGCCTCCACCAGCCGTACCGCGCCGACGTCCTGCCAGTGACTGCGGAGTGGGTCAACCGCCTGCGCAACCGCGGCCACGCCGCCTACCTTTCCGGCGCCGGCCCGACCGCACTGGTGCTCACCACCACTGAGGTGGAGCCGTCGCTTCTCGACGAAGCACGTTCCGCCGGTCTCCGCGTCATCGAACTCGACGTCGCCGGCCCGGCCGCAGCTGAGCTCGTGCGCGACTAGGCGCCGGCCCGCTCGTCGAAGCTGTCTCCCGACGTCACCGTGTCGCGCAACGGCCCCTGGTGGTTGTAGGTGCGGGTGGGCAGCGACCTGTTCCTGGACACATACTGCGTGCCGTCCTGAAGACGGAAGTACAGGTCGGGCCCTTGCGCCTGGATGTAGGCAGTGCCGTGGCTGATCTTCGAATGGCAGCTGGAGCACAAGGGGATGAGGTTGTCCATGTCCGTTGCACCCCCGTCCTCCCATTCCTGAATGTGGTGGATCTCGATGAAACGCCTATGGCTGCATCCGGGCATTGCGCATTGGTGGCCCCAGGCGGTCAATAGCGCGAGCACTTGCGCGTCAGTGGCGAAGCGTTGTGCGCGCCCGACGTTGATGGTCAGCCCCTTCTTGTCCAATAGGTGCATTCGCACAGTGGCGTTGGCAATGTAACTGCGGACCTCCGCGGAGCGTGCCGAAATGTTCTCCGGCATCCACGCCCCGCCGTCCTCGGTGAGCACGATGTTGACGTGGGCGCCGGGGGTACGAAGCGGGCTGGTGGGGCTGTCGCGCACCATGTCCATCATGGCGATGAAGGCGGGGTAGAGGTCCTTCTTCTCCGGCGGGCCGAAGCGTGAGGGCGGGCGCAGAATCGACTCCAGATCGAGCTTGGACTTCCGCGGTTTAGGGGCGTCCGCAGTGAAATCAGGTGGGCAAGACTCTGCTTCTGCTTCGGCCGCCGCGATGAACTCGTCAAGCTTGTCCGGGTCCGCGAGCTCTTCTGAGTTGGGTAGCTCGGCGCAGTAATTGGCCAGCTGAGCGACCTTCAACGCGGTGAGCAGTGCTTGTCCGCGTACCGCGGGAAGGAGCGCGCGGAAATCCATCATTCCGTCGGCGCGGAAATCGGCCTTCACAAATGGTTCTTCGGGTTCGTTCTCATCGGCGGTGTCGGTGCCGGCGAGGATGCGTTCGAGCTCGGAAAAGGCATGGATGAGTGCGAGGTCGATCAGTTCTTCCTCGTTCTGCTCGTGCATGAATTTCAGTAAGAAACGCATCGTGTTGTACGGCATCACGCCGGAACGGAACGTCTCAAACAGCAGGCGGAACCGGCGTAGGCCCCGGGCGACGCGGAGATACTCGTACGCGGTGGATGGCGGGAGATTGAGCTCGCGTTTGAGCCATGTGGCAGTGGAGAATTCGCCACGTTGTTCGGCAATGTCCTCTTCGTCGAGCTGGCCGAGTGCATCGAGCATGTCTGCACGGTGGGTGTGGGATTCGCAGTGGTGGAACTTTAGATCGTCTATAAGCTGCAGTGTTTTGCTGGTGGCTGTGGTCACGGGAAGCCCCCTGGGCGATGGCTGGATGGTCGCTGTGGGGTCGAGGGTAGGCGAAAGTGTGTGCGATGTAAAGGGGTTCTTCAAAATTATTTGCGAAGATTGAAAAGTGATTCTGCGGCCGCAGAACACCCTCAAGCTCGGGTTGAGGGTTGGGTGGTCGAGGGTCAAGTGATTCTGCGGCCGCAGAACACCCTCAAGTATTAGATGAGACTTTCGAAGCGCGTGGATTCTGCGGCCGCAGAATGTGGGCCGGGGTCTTTACAAAGTGATAACGAGGCGTGCAGGTGTAGTGAAGTTCTTTTATTGTCCAAAGTGATTCTGCACACATCAGAGAAGGGCGCGTGAAAATGAGTTGGTCGGTTTCGCAGAAAGGCGCGAGGGTCGTTCTCGCGCTGATGATTGCGGTGTGTTGCTGCTTGGCGTGGGCGCCGGTGGCGTGGGGGCAGTCGTCGTCAACGGCGGTGTCCACGGTGACGGAGACCTCTTCGTCGACGACGTCGACGAATACTTCGTCCGCGGCCTCCGAAGGCTCGGAAGACAGCAAGGCGATGCTGATCTTGGATGCATCGTCGTCGATGGTTGAGGCAGACGCCGAGGGCACGCGCATGGAATCGGCGAAGAAGGCGGCGAATGAGCTGGTGGAGTCGCTGCCGGAGACCGCGAACATGGGGCTGATGGCCTACGGCGCGAATGAGTCGGACGCGCCGGACAACCGCGAGCGCGGCTGCAAAGACGTGGAGACCCTGGCCAAAGTGGGCAAGATTGACAAGGCGAAGTTCACGTCGGCAATCGACGGCCTGGAGCCGAAGGGCTACACCCCGATGGGCAATTCGCTGCGCAAGGCCGCAGAAGAGCTTGGAGACGAGGGGGAGCGCTCAATCATCCTGGTTTCGGACGGCATTGATTCCTGCGCGCCGCCGCCGGTGTGCGAGGTGGCCAAGGAGCTGGCCGAAGACGGCGTTGACCTAGCAATTCACACAGTGGGTTTCCAGGTGGACGACGCGGCGCGCAAGGAGCTGCAGTGCATCGCGGAGGCCGGCAACGGTCAGTTCCTGGAGGCTAAGGATGCAAGCAGCCTGGCGACGTCGCTGAAGTTCCTGGCTCAGCGCGACATCGGCAAGTACAAGGTTGAAGGCACGCCGTTCGAGTTCGCGGATTCGCCTGATAGCGCCAAGTGGCTCGGCGAGGGGCAGTACCAGACAAAGGTGACCCCGGATTCCAACGCGAAAACCGACCGTTACTTCCGAGTGTCCGTGCCGGAGGGCTATAACGCGCTGATCGCGATGACCCCAATTTGGCAGCCCGACGGGCACTTCGAAGATGCTGAGGTGGTCCTCGAATCCTCCGCGCAGACCAATGAGAACGACCCGAACTGCGGTAGGGCCAAGACAAAACTCAGCCCCGCCAGCATCGCAGGTAGCGCGAAATTCGCTATGGAGCCGTACTGGATCTCGTTGGCCCGTGAAGATCAGCTGGATAACTGCGATATGAGCGATTGGCTGATCACCACGCAGATCTTCAAGAGGGGAGCCGAGCTTGTCGATGACGTAAACGTCGAAGTCAACGTGTTCTACTCGCCCATCCCGGATGCGGAGCAAGCGAAGGAGTGGTCGGGCCGGAGTATCTCCTCCGGCAAGTATGACGGCGAGGTGCCCCTCGGCACCTCCCAGGAGATCACCGGCGGCACGAGTTTCAACGACGCGGTTGAGATCTCCGAAGGCACCTATGCCGACAAGATTGTCCCCGGCGAGTACCGCTTCTACAAGATCCCTGTGACCTGGGGCCAGCGCCCGGTGATGAAGATGAAGGTCAGTGAGTCGGTCACAAACGACGCGGACTCGATGAAGATCAAGATCTTCGACCCGACACGCATTGAAACCGCGACGAGGGACTTCAGCTTCTATGACAAAGAGGAGGAGAGCGGCCCCGTCTCGCCAGCGCAGTTCACCATGTACGGCGGGGACAACCCGCACCAGGGGTACTACTTCCTGCACGTCGGCATGGGTGCGAAAAGCGAGGGCGAAGCGACCGGCGTGGAGCAGCCTTACGAGTTCGCGGTGATGCTCGACGGTGAGCCGGTGGACGGTGGCCCGGACTGGACCCCGACTTATGAGAACGGTCCGGAGCCGTCGGATGAGCCGATCAAGTTCGACGGTGCTAGCGGCTCAGATGAGGAGCAAACGGTGGAGGAAACCACACAAGCAGCGGAGAGCACCGAAGCTGCAGAGGACAAGTCCGGCGGGTTGTCCTTGCCGTTGCTGGGTGGCCTCGCCGTTTTGCTGCTCGCCGTGATTGGTGCGGTGGTTTTCCTGCTCAACCGCAACCGGGCATAAGAGCAGTTTGCTTTACGACGTTGCCTTCGGCCGGCTGCCGGGGCCGGGCAAGGCGATGATGTCGAACTCGTCTTTGGCGAGGTGCTTGCGCAGGTCCTTCTTGTCGAACTTGCCCACGGACGTCTTGTCGATGGTGTCGACGAACGTCCAGTATTCGGGCGCCATCCACTTCGGCAGCACGTCGGCGAGCCTGGCACGCAGGCGGGCGGCGGTCTCTGCGGTGGGCGCGACCTCTGCGGTCAGTTTGGTTACCGCCAGGGGGCGCTCGCCCCACTTGTCGTCGGGGATGCCGATGACGGCGCACTCGATGACTTCTTCGGACTCCATGATCAGGTTTTCCACCTGGGCGGAGTAGATCCACTCGCCGCCGGAGCGGATGACGTCGCGGGCGCGGTCGTAGAGCGTGAGGAAGCCGGCATTGGTTACGGTGCCCACATCCCCGGTGCGCAGCCAGCCGTCGGCGGTGAAGTGATCGCGCACGTCATCGACGTCTTCGCCGCGGAAGCGCGAGGCGATCTCGCCGGGCTCCTGGGTGGGCGAGTGGTAGTAGCTGGAGGCGACCATGTTGCCCCGCACTTGAATCTCGCCCTGGGTGAGGTCGGTGGGGGCCATGACCTGGCCGTCGTTGACCACGCGGTATTGCAGGGTGGGGGCGAAGCGGCCCTGGGAGATGCGGTAGGCCCAGCGGGCCTCACCGGAGGCACCGGACGGCGGCCTGGCGACGGTACCCACGGTGGAAGTCTCCGTCATACCCCACACGTGCACCACGTCGACGCCGTAGCGCTCCTCCCACACCTTGATCAGGGCGGGCGGGGCCGGCGAGCCGCCGACGAAGATCTCCTGGAGGCTCATGCGCTCGGGCGGGTTGTGCAGGTAGTGCACCATCAGCTGGATCCACAGGGTGGGCACCCCGTGGGCGACGCGCGGGTGGGTGCCCGCGATGAGCTTGGCCAAGGTGGGGGCGGACATGTCCGAATCCGGCAGCACCAGCGGCGTGCCGGCCAAAAACGCGGCGAGCGGCACGCCCCAGCTGAGCACGTGGTAGATGGGGATGCAGCACAAAAACGTCTCGCCGTGGGTCACGGCCAACGAGTCGGTGGCGCGCAGGCCCGTCGCCTCCAGCCACAGGGAGCGGTGCGAATAGGCCACGCCCTTCGGTGCGCCGGTGGTGGCGGTGGAGTACACCAGCGCCGCGGCGGTGTTCTCCGGCAGTTCGGGCCATGGGTAGGACGTCGGTCGGCCGTCGAGAAGCTGCTCGTAGCTGTATACCTTGACTGCGTCGGGGAGGTGCGAAGCTGCGTCGTCAAGCGGTTCGATGCCCGTAAACGCCACCGCGCGCACGCTCGGGCAGTCCTGCAAAATTGTGCCCAATTTCTTAGCCAGCCGCGGGTCCGCGACCACGACTTCGGACTCGGAGTGGTTGACAACGTACGCGATCTGATCCGCCATGAGCTGCACGTTTAGAGGATTGAACACCGCGCCCTTCGCGGCGACGGCGAACATCACCTCGATGTGCTCCGCGCAGTTGTACAGCAACGTGGACACGCGCTGATCGCCGTCGATGCCCAGGTCGTTGTGCAGAGCATGCGCAAAGGCCGCGGCGCGCGCGCCGATCTCGGCGAACGTGGTTTCCTCCGCGCCGGATGCGCGCCACGTCGTGCACTTCGTGTTGGCGTGGGCGGTGATGCCGAACTCCAAAATCCTGGCGACGGAGAACGGCACCTCCTGCATCGTTGAAAGCATGCAGGCCATGTTAGCGCGGGCCTGATTAACGCAAGGCCTTCCATGCGCTACACTTTTGCGTGGATCGTGCGAATTGCACCCGTCCCGGAACATCTCCGGTTGAGGGTGCTGGCGGCGCAACCGGGAGGAACGTTGCCCCGGGCCCGCGGGATCCGTAAGACCGCACACGACCGCTACCGGTGCATGCAAACGCGAATATCTGCGCGATTAAGCAGCTGGTTTAGCGACGAAAGGACACACGTGACCGAAACCGGCACCGCGGCCGACCTCGCCGCAATGAAGCTTCCGGAGCTGCGCAAGCTCGCCGCCGAGAAGGGACTCAAGGGGATCTCTGGGCTCCGCAAGGGGGAACTCATCCAGGCCATCGTCACCGGGCAGGTGCCACGCAAGGCCGCCGCTGAACAGCCTGCGCCGGAGAAGGCGGAGAAGGCTGAGAAGCCGGAGAAGGCTGAGCCAGCTGAGAAGCAGCAGCCTAACGACGACGAGGAGTCCCGCGGGGCATCGCGCTCCGCAGCCCGTCGCGCCCGCCGCAACCGCGCGCGCTCGCAGCATGACGAGCAGCAGGGCGGTGACAACCAGGACAACCAGGACAACCGGGACAACAACAACGGCGGCGACGAGCAGAACCGCGACAACCACAACAACAATGACCGTGGCAACGACCGGGGCGGCCGCAACAACCACGGCAACCACGGCGGCAACAACGACGACCACCACGGCGGGGGACGCCGCGGCCGTCGCGGGCGCCGCAACCGTAACCGCAACCGGGACCACAACAACGGTGGCGGCAACAACAACGGAAACAACAACGACAACCAGAATTTCAACCCGGAGGACCTCCAGGAGGTCGCGGGTATCGCGGACGTGCAGGACAACGGCTCCGCGTTTATCCGGACCACCGGCTACCGCCAGTCCAACGCGGACGTCTATGTGCCGCAGAAGCTCGTGCGCCAGTCGGGCTTGCGCTCCGGTGACGCGGTGACGGGCCAGGTTCGCGCGAACGGGCAGTCCCACTCGCAGGGCAACGGCCGTAACCGCCGCAGCTACAATCAGGTTGTGCGCGTGGATTCCATCAACGGCCAGACCACGGAGGCGGCGAAGGGCCGCAAGGAGTTCCACAAGCTCACCCCGCTGTACCCGAACCGCCGTCTGCGCCTGGAAACTGAGCCGAAGATCCTCACCACCCGCGTGATCGACTTGGTCATGCCGATTGGTAAGGGCCAGCGCGCGCTGATCGTCTCCCCGCCGAAGGCGGGTAAGACGACGATCCTGCAGAACATCGCCAACGCGATCGCCACCAACAACCCGGAGTGCTACCTCATGGTGGTGCTGGTGGACGAGCGTCCGGAGGAAGTCACGGACATGCAGCGCAGCGTCAACGGCGAGGTCATTGCCTCCACGTTTGACCGTCCGCCGTCAGAGCACACCGCTGTGGCCGAGCTTGCCATCGAGCGCGCGAAGCGCCTGGTGGAGATGGGCCAGGACGTGGTGGTCCTGCTGGATTCCATCACCCGCCTGGGCCGCGCCTACAACAACTCCTCCCCGGCGTCCGGCCGCATCCTCTCCGGTGGTGTGGACTCCAACGCGCTGTACCCGCCGAAGCGTTTCCTGGGCGCCGCCCGCAACATCGAGGAGGGCGGCTCGCTGACGATTATCGCCACCGCGATGGTGGAGACCGGCTCTGCTGGCGACACCGTGATTTTCGAGGAGTTCAAGGGCACCGGCAACGCGGAGTTGAAGCTGGACCGCAAGATCGCGGAGCGCCGCGTGTTCCCGGCTGTGGACGTCAACCCGTCCGGCACCCGCAAGGACGAGCTGCTGATGAGCCCGGAGGAGGCGCGCGTGATGCACAAGCTGCGCCGCATCCTCTCTGCGCTGGATCCGCAGCAGTCCATCGACATGCTGATCAAGCAGCTGAAGAAGACGAAGACCAACGGCGAGTTCCTCATCGGCGTGGCCAACTCTGCACCGATGGCGCAGACGGAAAACGACGAGGAGGACTACTCCTAATGGCAGACAAGACGCAGGTTTCGCTTGTCGACGATTACGTGGCCGAATACCAGGGCATCCAGGCCCAGATGGGCGACCCAGAGGTTGCGGGCAACCAGGACCAGTTCCGCAAGCTGTCCAAGCGCTACGCGGAGCTGCAGCCGATCATCAACGTCTACAACGACCTGACCCAGGCGCAGGAGGACCACGAGGCCGCGGCCGAGATGGCAGCCGAGGACAAGGAGTTCGCAGACGAGGCCAAGCGCCTTGAGGGCGAGATTGTCCGCCTGGAGGAGGAGCTGGCTGACCTGCTCGCCCCGCGCGACGAGCACGACGGCGACGACATCATCATGGAGCTCAAGGCCGGCGCCGGCGGCGAGGAAGCCGCGCTGTTCGCCGGCGACCTTGCGCGCATGTACCAGAAGTACTGCGAGAAGCATGCCCTGACCTGGGAGGTGCTGGACGTTGCAGAGTCCGACCTGGGCGGCGTGAAGGACATGACCGTCGCGGTCAAATCCAAGAACCCGTCTCGCGACGGCGCCTGGTCCAAGCTGAAGTTCGAGGGCGGAGTGCACCGCGTGCAGCGCGTGCCCGTCACGGAGTCCCAGGGCCGCATCCAGACCTCCGCCGCGGGTGTGTACGTCTTCCCGGAGGCCGACGAGATTGAAAGCGTCAACATCGACGACAAGGACATCCGCGTCGACGTGTACCGCTCCTCCGGCAAGGGCGGCCAGGGCGTGAACACCACCGACTCGGCTGTGCGCATCACCCACCTGCCCACCGGCATCGTGGTGACCTGCCAGAACGAACGTTCCCAGATCCAGAACCGCGCCCGCGCCATGCAGGTGCTGCAGGCTCGTTTGGACCAGCTGGAGCGTGAGAAGCAGGAAGCCGAGGAGGCCGAGGGCCGCGCATCCCAGGTGCGCACCATGGACCGCTCCGAGCGCATCCGCACCTACAACTGGCCGGAGAACCGCATTTCGGACCACCGCATCAACTACAAGTCCAACAACCTGGATTCGGTGCTCGACGGCAACATGGATGACCTGATCACGGCGCTGCAGACGCACGAGCGCCAGGAGCGTCTTGAAGCGGAGTAGCGTTCGCTCCCACCTCGCGAGCGCCACAAACACGCTGCGCGAGGCGGGCGTCGATTCCCCGGAGGTGGACGCGCGCCTGCTCGCCGCGCACGTGCTTGGCGTTGCGCCAATGCAGCTCATGTTCGCCGATGTCACAGCTGACTTCGACGAACGCTACACCGAGCTCGTCGCCCGCCGCGCCGCACGTGAGCCGGTGCAGCACATCGTTGGCACCGCGCCGTTTTTCGGCGTCGACCTCGCCGTCGGCCCCGGCGTGTTCATCCCGAGGCCCGAAACAGAGGTCCTCGCGGAGTGGGCGGTGCACAAGCTTATCGACGCACCTTCGGCCCCCACCGTCGTCGACCTCGGCTCCGGCACCGGAGCGCTAGCCATCGCGGTCGCCCGCGCCAGGCCGGATGCGACGGTGTACGCGGTGGAACAATCCGGAACAGCACGCGAGTATCTGCAGCGCAACGTGGACGCGCTCGCGCCCCAGGTCAACGTGGTGGCGGGAGACATGACCGACCCGGGGCTGCTCACCGGAGTCCGCGCGGACGTGGTGGTGTCCAACCCGCCGTACGTGCCGGAGACGCCGGAACTGCAGGACGAGGTCTACGCGGACCCCCACGAGGCAGTGTTTTCGGGGGCTGACGGGATGGCGGCGATTCGCGGACTCGTGCCCGTCGTCAAGCAAATGCTCAAAGATGGGGGAGCGGTGGGCATTGAGCACGACGACACCACCTCCGAAGCCGTGCAGGATGAGCTGCGCGCCGGCGGTTTCGCGGACGTGCGGGCGCTGAAAGATATGACTGGGCGGGCCCGGTTTGTCACGGCGAGTAAGCTAGCCCGGTAACTGCCCGACGGCCAAGGAGCGAACTTTGAGGGAAACGTACGACTGCCTCGACCCGCAAAAGCGCATCGAAGGTGTGCGCGCGGCCGCCGACGCCGTCCGGGCCGGCCGCTGTGTCGTGCTGCCGACGGACACCGTCTACGGCATCGGCTGCGACGCCTTCAACAACGACGCCGTGGACACGCTGCTGGCCACCAAACGGCGCGGGCCGGACATGCCTGTACCGGTGCTCGTGGGCTCCTGGGTGACCATCCAGGGGCTCGTGCGCGAGTTCACCGAAACCGCGAAAACCCTGGTGGAGGCGTTTTGGCCAGGCGGACTGTCCATCGTGGTGCCTGAGGCGCCAAGCCTGCCGTGGAACCTCGGCGACACGCGCGGCACCGTGCTGTTGCGCATGCCGAACCAGCCGCTGGCGCTCGAGCTTCTGCAGGAAACCGGGCCGATGGCGGTCTCGTCCGCGAACATCTCCGGCAACCCGCCAGCGACCACCGCCACCGAGGCGCGACAGCAGTTCGGCGACGCGGTGCCGATTTACCTCGACGGCGGGACCGCGGACATTGGGGAGCCGTCCACGATCATCGACCTGTCCGGCCCTGCGCCGCGGATCCTGCGCGAGGGGGCGATCTCCGCAGAGCGCATCGGTGAAGTCTTAGGGCTTGACCCGGAGAGCTTGCGGAGGAAGTAGCCGCCGATGAACGCCTCCGGTGTTCCGCTGCGTGAGCTGGGCCTTGTCCTGCTCGTGGCGGCCGCAATCACGTACCTGGCCACAGGGCCGGTGCGTTCCATGCTCGTGCGCACAGGCAGGGTGGCGGAGATCCGCCAGCGCGACGTGCACACGCAGCCGACGCCGTCGTTAGGCGGACTGGCGATGTTCACCGGGTTCTTGGCGGCCTACGCGCTCGCGCAGCAGCTGCCGGCGCTGACCCGCGGCTTCGCGCCCGTCACGCCGGAGATGACTGCGGTGCTGGTGGGTGGGCTCGCCATCGTGTTGGTCGGCGTGGTGGACGACTTGTACGAGCTGCGCGCGCTGACCAAGCTGATCGGCCAGTTCGCGGCCGCGATCATCATGACGGCGCTGGGCATTGTTTTCACCGTGTTTTATGTGCCGTTCGGGGAGGGCACCACGCTCATCCTGGATCAAGTCCAGGGCATGGTCTTGAGCGCGCTGTTTACGGTGCTGCTCATCAACGCCGTGAATTTTGTCGACGGCATCGACGGGCTCGCTGCCGGGCTGGGCATGATCGCGGGTTCTGCGATCCTGATCTACTCGCTGGCGGTGCTGCACGACCAGGGCGGCGCGGTCTCCGCCTACCCGCCGGCGATCATCTGCGCCATCCTGGTGGGCATCTGCGCGGGATTTTTGCCCCACAACTTCGAACCAGCGCGCATCTTCATGGGCGACTCCGGAGCGATGCTGATTGGACTGCTGCTCGCCGCGGCGTCGATCTCCGCGTCCGGCAAGATCAACATGTCGCTGTACGGTGCGGCGGACCTGGTGGCGCTGGTCAGCCCCATTATCGTGGTGTTGGCGGCGATCGCGCTGCCGGTACTTGACCTGGTGTGGGCGGTGATCCGCCGCACGGCGAGGGGGCAGAGCCCGTTTGCTGCGGACGCCGGGCACATCCACCACCGCCTACTGCGGCTCGGGCACACGCACCGCCGCACCGTGCTGGTGCTCTACATGTGGGTCTCCGCCGTCGCGTTCGGGGCGGTGAGCTTCTCCGTGGTGCCGTTTAAGATCGCGGCGTCGCTGAGCGTGGCTGCGCTTCTGGTTGCGTTCTTGCTCACGCTGGTGCCCTTGGCCAAGGGGAAAATCGGTCCGGCAGGTAGGATGAGCCAGCGTGAAACCGCTTGAAGTCAACGACGCAAACGTGATGTCTGACCACCGCCGCCCGCTCGTGCGGGCGCTGAAGGTCGCTGGCTGGGCGCTTGTGGTGCTCGCAATCGTCTCGCTGATGGCGTGGGGCGCCGCCCGTGAACTGCCCGGCATCTGGGCCGTATTGATGGGCGTGGCTGTCGGCGGCGGCTTCGTATTGCTGACCGCCGTCAGCGTGCTCGCGACATCGAACTCGTCGCCGAACACAACCATGGCGGTCGTGCTCGGCGGCTGGCTGCTCAAGATGGGCGTGCTTGTGCTGTTTTTGCTGTGGATCCGCGGCTACGATTTCTACGACCACAAGGCATTCGGCTTTACGACGATCGCGGCCCTCGTGGTTGCGCTGGCTGCCGAAGCATGGGGCACGATCACCACCCGCACCACCTACCTGGACTAGGGGTAGAAGCAACCTGTGACAGACCTAACAACTACGCGAAAACGCGTCGTAGCTGGGTAGTTGCTGGTTTTGGGGGGCTGGGGTGGCGAGTTGGGGGGATAACTGCACAGGTAAAACCTACTTTGCGTGGATGGCCTGTTAGGATTACCGCTGGGTTTGTTCCGAGTCGATATCAACCCTCGTAAGCAGGGGAAACCGGCGCAAGAACGACATCCCCTGCCCCCGCGGAAGCAGATGTGCGACGGAGTCCGCCGCGGAGGCAGTCTTTGTTGAAGACGTCCATCGCACCGCGCACCGAGTGCATCGGAGCGCGGCCCGAGAACGGGAGAGAACGCTGAGCGTTACAACTTTGGCCATGAAGGGTGAATTCCACGCACCTTCGCTTGGTCCAGAATTTTTCCCGGGGCAGACGTACGGCCAGCTCATTGGCGAAGACTTCGCTAATGGGTGGTTCGCACTCGATCGCATCATGCTCGTCCGCCTCTTCATGGCGGCGATTTTGGTGCTCCTCTTTGTTATTGCCTTCCGGAACCCGAAGCTGGTTCCCAAGGGCCTGCAGAATGTCGCCGAGATCGGTGTCGATTTCGTCCGCGTGCACATCGCGGAGGACACGCTGGGGAAGAAGGACGGCAAGCGCTTCCTGCCGCTGCTGTGCACCATCTTCTTCACCACGCTGTTCATGAACGTCGCAACGATCATCCCGGGGCTGAACATCTCGCCTAACGCGCGTATCGGCATGCCGATCGTCATGGCGGTTGCGGCCTACATTGCGATGATCTACGCCGGCGTGAAGCGCTACGGCATCGCATACTTCAAGCACTCGACCGTGATCCCCGGCCTTCCGCCGCTGCTCCACCTCCTGGTGGTGCCGATCGAGTTCTTCTCGACGTTTATTCTGCGTCCGGTCACCCTGGCGCTTCGTCTTATGGCGAACTTCCTGGCTGGCCACATCATTCTCGTCCTGCTGTACTCCGCCACGAACTTCTTCTTCTGGCAGCTGAACGCATGGACGGCAGTGAGTGGCCTGACCCTCATCGCAGCGCTGCTGTTCACCGCATACGAGTTGATCATCATCTTCCTGCAGGCGTACATCTTCGCCCTGCTGACTGCGGTGTACATCGAGCTGTCGCTGCACGCGGATGCGCACTAACAAAGCGCGACCACACGGCCAACTGAATAACCCCACCATCTGTCACTCGCTCACCCGCACCCCGCGGGAGGGCACCTAGAAAGGGAACGACTTTCACATGAACGACATCATTCTTGCTCAGGCAGCGGAGACCGTGAACCGCTACGAGGGTCTCGGCACCATCGGCTACGGCCTCGCAACCATCGGCCCGGGCATCGGCATCGGCATGCTCGTCGGCAAGACCGTCGAGGGCATGGCTCGCCAGCCGGAGATGGCTGGCCAGCTGCGCACCACCATGTTCCTGGGTATCGCCTTCGTTGAGGCGCTTGCCCTGATCGGCCTCGTCGCCGGCTTCCTGTTCTAAAAACACGAACGAGTAACCCGTACATTTTTTAGATCAGGAGCAACCAATGACTAACGTCACTGCATTCCTCGCTGCCGCAGAGGGCAGCGAGAAGCTGCCGCTGGAGAATGAACCTTCCATTCTTCTGCCGGCCGCCTACGACGTGGTTTGGTCTCTTGTCGTTTTCATCATCGTCGGCCTACTTTTTGCGAAGTACGTCATTCCGAAGTTCCAGGAAGTGCTGGCGGAGCGCGAAGACCGAATCAAGGGTGGCATCGAGCGTGCTGAGGTCGCCCAAAAGGAAGCTAAGGCTGCCCTGGAGAAGAACAACGCCGAGCTTGCGGAGGCGCGCCACGAGGCCGCTGAGATCCGTGAAGCCGCCCGCGCCCGCGGCAAGGAAATCGAGGCTGAGTCCCGTGCCCGCGCCGAGGAAGAGGCCCGCCGCATCATCGAGTCCGGTGAGAAGCAGCTTCAGGCTTCCCGCGAGCAGGTTGTCGCTGAGCTGCGCAACGAGATGGGCCAGAACTCCATCTCGCTGGCTGAGCGTCTGCTGGGCACCGAGCTGTCGGATTCGACCCGCCGCTCGAACACGATCGACGAGTTCCTGAGCGAGCTCGACCGCGTGTCGACGAGGAAGTAGGCGAGATGAAGGCAGCTAGTCGCGAAGCACAGTCGCACGTTACGGACACGCTCGATGAGCTGGTCCGGAACGCCGACAATTCCGTCGCCGTGGCTGCGCAGATCGGTACTGAGCTGTTCCTCACCGTGGACCAGCTCGACACCGAGCGCGCGCTGCGTATCGCCGTGGCCGACACGTCGCTTGAGTCCTCGCAGCGCGAGGGCATCATCCGCGACGTCTTCGGCAATAAGGTTGCGGAGCCCACCTTGAACATCCTCACCGCTGCGGCGCAGCAGGAGTGGTCGACCCCGCGCGAGTTCCGCGCCGGTCTGATCAACCTCGGCCGTCGCGCGCTGGAGCTGGGTGCCAAGGAACAGGGCCAGCTGGAGCAGGTGGAAAACGAGCTGTACCAGCTCTCCACGCTGCTCGAGGGGGAGAAGGAGCTGACCCAGCTGCTCTCCGACCGCACCGCAACCCCGGCGCAGAAGCGCGGACTGTTGGCTAGCGTGATTTACGGCAAGGTGACGATGTTCACCGAGGCACTGGCATTGCAGGTTATCGGCCGCCCCCACCACAACCCCGTCGACGACTTGGCCGAGCTGGCCGCGGGCGTTGCGGAGCTGCGTGGCAAGGCTGTCGCACGCGTGAAGGCCGCTGAGGCACTCAGTGACACCCAGCGCGATGCACTGGCCCGCAAGCTGGAGCAGATTTACGGTCGCGAGATGGCCATCCACTCTGAGGTTGACCCCAGCCTCCTCGGCGGAATGGTTGTCCGTGTGGGCGATGAGGTCATCGACGGTTCGACGCGCGGGAAGATCACCCGCCTGCGCACCGACATGGCGGCCCAGGCGACCAAATAGAAAACAACATGCTGGAAGAAACTACCGAGAGCAGGAAGAACATGGCGGAGCTGACGATCTCCTCCGATGAGATCCGTAGCGCGATAGCGAACTACACCTCGAGCTACTCCGCGGAGGCCTCCCGTGAGGAGGTCGGCGTGGTGACTTCGGCTGCAGATGGTATTGCCCAGGTTTCCGGGCTGCCAGGTTGCATGACGAATGAGCTGCTCGAGTTCCCGAACGGCGTCATTGGCGTCGCACAGAACCTCGAGACCGACTCCATCGGTGTCGTGGTGCTGGGTAATTTTGAGACCCTTTCCGAGGGCGACGAAGTCAAGCGGACGGGCGAGGTTCTCTCGATCCCGGTCGGCGAGAACTTCCTCGGCCGCGTGATCAACCCCCTGGGCCAGCCGATTGACGGCCTGGGCCCCATCGAGTCCAACGAAGAGCGCGCCCTGGAGCTCCAGGCCGCAGGCGTTCTCGACCGCCAGCCGGTCGAGGAGCCGCTGCAGACCGGCATGAAGGCGATCGACGCCATGACCCCGATCGGCCGTGGCCAGCGCCAGCTCATCATTGGCGACCGCAAGACCGGCAAGACCGCGGTCTGCATCGACACCATCCTCAACCAGAAAGAGTTCTGGGAGACCGGTGACCCGTCGAAGCAGGTGCGCTGCATTTACGTCGCCGTCGGCCAGAAGGGCTCCACCATTGCTGGTGTGCGCCAGACTTTGGAGGAGGCCGGTGCGCTGGAGTACACCACTATCGTGGCGGCTCCGGCATCCGACTCCGCTGGCTTCAAGTGGCTGGCACCGTTCTCCGGTGCGGCCCTGGGCCAGCACTGGATGTACCAGGGCAAGCACGTCCTGGTGATCTACGATGACCTGACCAAGCAGGCTGAGGCCTACCGTGCGATCTCCCTGCTGCTGCGCCGCCCGCCGGGCCGCGAGGCATACCCGGGTGACGTGTTCTACCTGCACTCCCGTCTGCTGGAGCGTGCCGCCAAGCTCAACGATGAGCTCGGCGCAGGCTCCCTGACCGCGCTGCCGATCATCGAGACGAAGGCGAACGACGTGGGCGCCTTCATCCCGACCAACGTCATCTCGATTACCGACGGCCAGGTCTTCCTGCAGTCCGACCTCTTCAACCAGGGCGTGCGCCCGGCTATCGACGTGGGCATTTCCGTGTCCCGTGTCGGTGGCGCCGCACAGACCAAGGGCATGAAGAAGGTTGCCGGTAACCTCCGTCTGGACCTCGCCGCATACCGCGACCTGGAGGCCTTCGCGGCCTTCGCGTCCGACCTCGACGCCGCTTCCAAGAAGCAGCTCGAGCGTGGCCAGCGTCTGGTGGAGCTGCTGAAGCAGTCCGAGCACGCGCCGCAGCCCGTTGAGTACCAGATCATCTCGATCTGGTCCGCAAACGAGGGCGTTTTCGACGTCGTTCCCGTCGAGGACGTCCGCCGCTACGAGGCAGAGCTGCACGAGGCCATCCGCGCCAACGCTCCGCAGGTCTACGACCAGATTGCGGGCGGCAAGCAGCTTGACGACGACTCGAAGGCCGCGATCCTGCGCGTCAACGAGGACCTGGAGCGCAACTTCCAGGCTTCCTCCGGCGAGCGCATCGTCCGCGAGGCCGAGGCAGAGCCGCTCGACTCCAAGCAGGTGGCCAAGAACCAGCTCAACGTCAGCCGCTCCTAGACCGCGTGAAACGCGACTAGGACTACTACTTAAAGGAAGGGAGGAAACACCATGGCAACGCTTCGCGAATTGCGCGACCGCATCAGGTCCGTCAACTCAACGAAGAAGATCACGAAGGCCCAGGAGCTGATCGCCACCGCGCAGATCACCAAGGCCCAGCAGCGCGTCGAGGCGGCTAAGCCGTACGCCGACGAGCTGAAAGACGTCATGGAACGCCTCGCGTCCGCGAGCTCCCTGGCCCACCCCATGCTCCACGAGCGTGAGAACGGCCGGGTCGCGGCAATCCTCGTGGTCACCTCTGACCGCGGTATGGCCGGCGGTTACAACCACAACGTCCTGAAGAAGGCGGCGCAGCTGGAGCGCATGCTCACCGATGCCGGGTACGAGGTAGTCCGCTACGTCACCGGCAACAAGGGTGTCACGCACTTCAGGTTCCGCGACATGGACGTTGAGGGTTCTTGGACCGGGTTCTCGCAGCAGCCGTCGTGGGAAGACACCCACGGCGTGCGCCACCAGATCATCGACGGCTACATGGCAGGCTCCGAAGGCTCGGTGCCGCTGCGCGTCGACGGTGCCGAAGGTGGTTCCGTGCGCGGCTTCGATGTCGTGCATGTTGTCTACACCGAGTTCGTCTCCATGCTGTCGCAGGAGGCGCGGGTCACCCAGCTTCTGCCGATTGAGCCGGTGCTGGAGGAGTTCAAGTACGAGCAGCAGGACATGCTGACTACGTCCGGCGATGTGCGTCCGGACATGAACTTCGAACCCGACGCTGACACGCTGATGGAAGAACTGCTTCCGGTGTATGTCTCTAGGTTGCTCTACTCGATCTTCCTGGAGTCCGCTGCAGCGGAGTCGGCATCGCGCCGTACGGCTATGAAGAACGCGACGGATAACGCTACGGAGCTGGCTAACGACCTGTCCCGTGAAGCTAACCAAGCCCGTCAGGCAAAGATCACCCAGGAAATCACCGAGATTATCGGCGGCGCTGGCGCGCTGTCCGGTAGTGGAGAAAGTGACTAAATCATGACTACTGCTCACTCTTTTGATGAGCGCAACGACGAGCTGGCGGGTGCGGCTTCTGAGACCGACACCGCACCGGCTCAGGTCGAAAACACTCAGAACCCGCGCGGTTCTGAGAACGGCCGTGTCGTTCGCGTCATTGGCGCAGTCGTCGACGTGGAGTTCCCGCGTGGCGAGCTGCCCGCTCTGTACAACGCGCTCGAGGTCGACATCGACCTCGGCGAAATGTCCCGCACAATCGTGCTCGAGGTTGCCCAGTTCTTGGGCGACAACCTCGTGCGCACCATTGCCATGGCGCCGACCGACGGACTTGTCCGCGGCGCCAAGGTGGCGGACTCCGGCAACCCGATCTCCGTGCCGGTGGGCGACCAGGTGAAGGGCCACGTGTTCAACGCACTCGGCCAGTGCCTGGACGACCCGTCGGTAGGCGAGACTGGCGAACGCTGGGGCATCCACCGCGAGCCGCCGGCATTCAAGGACCTCGAGGGTAAGACCGAGATCCTGGAGACCGGTATTAAGGTCATCGACCTGCTCACCCCGTACGTCAAGGGCGGCAAGATCGGCCTGTTCGGCGGCGCTGGCGTGGGCAAGACCGTGCTGATCCAGGAGATGATTACGCGTATTGCACGCGAGTTCTCCGGTACCTCGGTCTTCGCCGGCGTGGGCGAGCGCACCCGTGAGGGCACCGACCTGTTCCTCGAGATGGAGGACATGGGCGTGCTGCAGGACACCGCGCTTGTCTTCGGCCAGATGGATGAGCCGCCGGGGGTCCGTATGCGCGTGGCCCTGTCCGGCCTGACCATGGCGGAGTACTTCCGCGATGTGCAGAACCAGGACGTGCTGCTGTTCATCGACAACATCTTCCGCTTCACCCAGGCGGGCTCCGAGGTGTCGACCCTTTTGGGCCGCATGCCTTCCGCCGTGGGTTACCAGCCGACCCTGGCCGACGAGATGGGTGTGCTCCAGGAGCGCATTACCTCGACCAAGGGCCGTTCGATTACGTCGCTGCAGGCCGTGTACGTGCCGGCGGACGACTACACCGACCCGGCTCCGGCCACCACCTTCGCCCACCTCGATGCGACCACCGAGCTTTCCCGTTCGATCGCGTCGAAGGGCATCTACCCGGCCGTGGATCCGCTGACCTCCACGTCCCGTATTCTCGAGCCGGGCATCGTCGGCGAGCGCCACTACGCGGTCGCTCAGCGGGTGATCGGTATTCTGCAGAAGAACAAGGAGCTGCAGGACATCATCGCCATTCTTGGTATGGACGAGCTGTCCGAGGAAGACAAGATCACCGTGCAGCGCGCACGTAAGCTCCAGCGCTTCCTGGGCCAGAACTTCTTCGTTGCGAAGAAGTTCACCGGCGACGAGGGCTCCTACGTCCCACTCGAGGAGACGATCGACGCGTTCGACCGTATCTGCGAGGGCGAGTTCGACCACTACCCGGAGCAGGCCTTCAACGGTCTTGGCGGTCTGGACGACGTCGAGGCTGCGTACAAGAAGCTGCAGGCGTAGGAGGGTAGAACATGGCTGAACTTACCGCTCAACTGGTCGCGGTTGACCGCATGCTCTGGAAAGGCCAGGCAAGCATTGTCACCGCCCAGACCACGGAGGGTGAGATCGGCATCCTTCCTGGCCACGAGCCGCTCCTTGGCCAGCTCAAGGACAACGGTGTGGTGACCATCCGCCCGACCGACGGCGAGCGCATCGTCGCCGCCGTTCAGGGTGGCTTCCTGTCCGTTGTGGGCGAGAAGGTGACCATCCTGGCCGACTACGCCGTTTTCGCCTCCGAGGTCGACACCGCCGACGCGGAGTCGCACCTCCACGACGAAGATCGCGTTGTCAAGGCTCGCTCCGAGGCGGAGCTCGCCGCGGTTCGCCGCTTGAACCAGTAACTGGTCTGGAAGGCATAGACGCCGACCGCCACGAATGCACCCCTTCCCGGGAAACCGGGAGGGGGTGTTTCGCATTTGTGCGATATGATCACTGGCAAATGTCTATCCAGCGTGGTCGAGGAGGTTGGGCCGGGATGATGGTCGTAGCAGTAATTGCAGCGCTTGTCCTGGTTGTTCTCGCCGCGGCTGCTGGCTGGCGCTTCGCTATGGTGCGCAACTCCGGCGCCCGGGCCATGATGCGCGAGCTGCCGGCGCAGGGCATCCACGGCTGGCGCCACGGCGTGCTGCGCTACGACGGGGAGCGGCTGCTGTTTTTCAAGCTGCGATCTCTCACGTTTCACCATGATGTGGAGCTGGATCGCCGCGGGGTGGAATTCGAGGGCTTCAGGGACGTGACCGAGGGTGAACGTGAGTTCATGCCCGAGATCGGTCACGTCCTTCGCTTTACCGGCCCCCAGGGGGACTTCGAGTTCGCGGCTGACCGCCACACGGAGATGGGGCTGGTGTCGTGGGTGGAGGCGGCTCCGGATGTGCGCAAGGAGCGTATCGACGTGCATTCGCTGGCCCAACGCGCGCAGCGCGAGTCGGCGCAGCGCAATGCAAACGAGCGCTAAGCCCGGCTGTACCCTGACAGGCATGCGTCTTGTCATAGCCCGTTGCTCTGTGGATTACGTCGGTCGCCTGGATGCGCACCTGCCGGAGGCGATGCGCCTGATCTTGGTCAAGGCGGACGGGTCGGTGTCGATCCACGCGGACGACCGCGCCTACAAGCCGCTGAACTGGATGACGCCGCCGTGTACCACGCGCGTGGAGCAGGTGGTGGACGTGGACGGCGAAGATACCGGCGAAGAGTTGTGGATCGTGGAGAATCCGAAGGGGGAGCAGCTGCGCATCACCGTCTCCGAGGTGCTGCTGGATGAGACGAAGGAGCTCGGCCAGGACCCCGGCCTGGTCAAGGACGGCGTGGAGTCGCACCTGCAGGAGCTTTTGGCGGAGCACATCACCATGCTCGGAGACGGGGTGACCCTGGTGCGCCGCGAGTACCCGACAGCGATCGGGCCGGTGGACATCCTGGCGCGAGACCCTCAAGGGGGCACGCTGGCGGTGGAGGTGAAGCGCCGCGGCGGCATCGACGGCGTGGAGCAGCTCAGCCGCTACGTGGAGCTGCTCAACCGTGACGAGCTGCTGCGCCCGGTGCGCGGCGTGTTCGCCGCCCAGGAGATCAAGCCGCAGGCGCGCACACTCGCGGGCGACCGCGGCTTCGAGTGCGTGACCCTGGATTACGACGAGCTGCGCGGCATTGAGTCCGCGGAGCTGCGCCTGTTCTGATGCCGCGCAGGAATCGTCGCCGGAGCCAGGCGCCGCGATACGTGCTACCTAAAGACGGCTCCACGTTTATCGGCACGCAGGAGATGGAGGGGCCGGGCTGGACCAACGGGGAGATTTTCAAGGTCCGCCAGATTGGGTCGGCTGCCGCGACGAAGTACTACATCTGCCCGGGCTGCAACCAGAACATCCCGCCCGGGGTGGCGCATGTGGTTGCGTGGCCGCGCGATACGGGCCGGGGTGCGGACGACCGGCGGCACTGGCACAAGCACTGCTGGCAGCGGCGCTAGTATTGGCCGCATGATTGCAGCGTTTTCTGTGGCACCGACTATGACCAACAACTCCAACGCGGAAATGTCCGACGTTGTCGCAAGGGCGGTGAAGGTGGTCCGCGAGTCGGGCCTGCCGCACGAGACCACGGCGATGTTCACCACCATCGAGGGGGAGTGGGACGAGGTCATGGACGTGATCAAGCGCGCCACGCAGGCGGTGGAGGAGGTCTCCCCGCGCGTGTCGTTGGTGGTGAAGGCGGATATCCGTCCCGGCTACGAGAACATGCTGCAGCAGAAAGTTGAATCCCTGAACAAGCACTTGGAGGCGTAACATGACTAATCCGCAGTTCACCGGCGGCGCGATCGACCTGGGAGCGCTCGCGGACCGCAAGGAATCGGCGCAGTCCGGCTTCGAGCCGTTCATCACGGTCACCGAAGCGAACGTTGAAAAGGACGTTGTCGAGCGCTCCATGCAGATCCCCGTGGTGCTGCTCATTGGCACGCCGCGCAGCCCGGATTCGGAGAGCCTGAAGGCGCAGTTTGAAAAGCTTTCGGCGGGCCAGCGCGCGTTCATGGTCGGCTACGTGGACGCGGATTCCACCCCGCAGGTCGCCCAGGCCATGGGCGTGCGTGTGCTGCCCACCGTGGTCGCGCTCGCGGGTGGGCGCCCGGTGGCTAACTTCGAGGGCAACCAGCCGGCGGACGAGCTCGAGCAGTGGGTGGGTGCCCTGGTCAGCCAGGTGGGCCCGCAGCTGCAGGGGCTTGCCGACGACACCACGCCGGCCGAGGACACCGAGGACCCCCGCCTGGACCGCGCGACGGAGGCGCTCAACGCGGGCGACTTCGACGCCGCCACGGCGGTCTACGACGAGATCCTCGCGGACGATCCAGCTAACGCCGACATCAAGCAAGCGAAGGCGACTGTCGCTGTGCTCAAGAGGGTGCAGGGGCAGGACGAGCCAGCCGATGATGTCGAAAAGCTGCTGTGGCTCGCGGACAAGGAGTTTGTCGCGGGCGACCCGGAGGCGGCCTTCGACCGCCTGCTGGAGCACGTGAAGACCGAGCCGCGCGCCAAGGAGCGGCTGCTGGAGCTGCTGACGCTGCTCGAGCCGGGCGATGAGCGCGTGATCGCGGCGCGCACCCGGCTGGCCAGCGCGCTGTTCTAGCGGCGCAGGATGTAATACTGCGCGCTCATCGCCGGCACGTGCAGCTCGGCGGACTGCTCGAAGCGGTCCCACTCGGTCGGCTCGGTGGTGAGCACCTGCGGCAGGTCGTTGCCGGCGCCGCCGTAGACGGCGTCGTCGGTGTTGACTAACAGCTCCCACTCGCCGGCCTCGGGAAGCCCCAGGCGGTAGTTGGGTTGGGAGGCGCCGGAGAGGTTCACCACTGCCAGCACCGGGGTAGCGTCCACGCCCCAGCGGATGTAGGCGAGGATGTTGTTCGCCGCGTCGTCGCCCTTGACCCACTGGAAACCCATCGGGGTGTTGTCCTGCGAGTACAGCGCCGGGGTGTCGCGGTAAACGCGGTTGAGATCGCGCACGAGGCGCTGCACGCCGCGGTGGTAGCCGTGGCCCCAATCGTCGCCAATGTTGTCCCAGTTGACGGAGTGCGCCTCGTCCCACTCGGTGGTCTGGCCCCACTCGCAGCCCATGAACAACAGCTGCTTGCCGGGGTGCGAGAACATATAGCCGTACAGGGCGCGAAGGCCCGCGGCCTTGTTCCAGTCGTCGCCGGGCATGCGGGTCCACAGCGAACCCTTGCCGTGGACCACCTCGTCGTGGCTAAACGGCAGCACGTAGCGCTCGGAGAACGCGTAGACCAGCGAGAAGGTGATCTCGTTGTGGTGGTAGGAGCGGTGGATGGGATCCAGGGAGAAGTACTCCAAGGTGTCGTTCATCCAGCCCATGTTCCACTTCAGGGAGAATCCCAGCCCGTCTGCGTCCGTCTGCGCGGTCACGCCCGGCCAGGCGGTGGACTCCTCGGCGATGGTGAGCACGCCGGGGTGCTCGCGATGCACGGTGGCGTTCATTTCCTGGAGGAACTGCACGGCCTCCCAGTGCTCGCGGCCGCCGTACTGGTTGGGCAGCCACTCGCCGGGCTCGCGGGAGTAGTCCAGGTAGAGCATGGAGGCCACCGCGTCCACGCGCAGGCCGTCCAAGTGGAACTCCTCGCACCAGTACAGGGCGTTGGCCACCAGGAAGTTGCGCACCTCGCGGCGGCCGAAGTCGAAGACGTAGGTGCCCCAATCCTTCTGCTCGCCGCGGCGCCAGTCGGGGTGCTCGTAGAGCGCGGTGCCGTCGAAACGCGCGAGCGCGAAGTCGTCTTTGGGGAAGTGGGCGGGCACCCAATCCACCAGCACGCCGATGCCGTTGGCGTGCAGGGTGTCCACGAGTTTGCGGAACTCGTCCGGGGTGCCCCAGCGCGCGGTCGGCGCGTAGTAGCCGGTGACCTGGTAGCCCCAGGAGCCGCCGAAGGGGTGCTCCGCCACGGGCAGGAATTCCACGTGGGTGAAGCCGTTGTCCACCAGGTAGGGCACGAGCTCCTCGGTCAGCTGGGCGTAGTTGGAGCCCTGCTTCCAGGAGCCGATGTGGCACTCGTAGACGCTCATGGCGGAGTTGGTGGCGTCGGTGCCGGCGCGCGCGTTCATCCACTCTTCGTCGGTCCACTCGAACTCGCTCGGCGCGGCCACCACGGAGACGGTCTCCGGCGGGGTGAGCGTGCGCTTGGCCAGCGGGTCGGCCTTGTCCACGCGGGTGCCGTCGGCGGTCTGGATGGCGTACTTGTAGGTGGCGCCGTCGCCGATGCCCGGGATGAAGACCTCCCACACGCCGGAGGCACCCAAGGAGCGCATGGGGTACTGGTTGGGGTTCCACCCGCAGAAGTCGCCGATGACGGCCACACCCTGGGCGTTCGGCGCCCAAACTGCAAACGAGGTGCCGCGGACCTCGCCGAGGGAGGTCTCGTAGGAGCGCACGTTCGCGCCGAGGACTTCCCAGAGGCGCTCGTGGCGGCCCTCGTTGATCAGGTGCAGGTCCAGCGAGCCCAGGGTGGGCAGGAAGTGGTACGCGTCCGCCACAATGCGCGGTTCGGCGCCGGGGTAGGTGACGCGGAAGCGGTAGTCGGGCGCATGCTCGTCCTCAAGCGAAATTGCCCAGATGTCGTCGCCGATGGACTCCATGGCGCGCGCGCCGTTGTGGATGAGCAGCTCCACGCACTCGGCACCGAGGAAGCGGGTGCGCACGACGGATCCTGCGCCCACGCGGTGCCAGCCGTAGAAATCGTGGGGGGCGTGGTGCTTGCACTCGATGAGGCGCTGGCGGTCGCCTTCGGGGATGAGCAGGTCGGTGTTCATTGGTGTCCTTAGGGGCGGTAGTCGTGGTCTGAGATCTGACGGTACGCAAGTGCTTCTCGACGAACCGAAGGCACCTCCGGCAACCGGAAAATATGCGCGACGTTCTTCTCGGGTGCGAGGCGGATGAAGTTGCCGGTTTCGGCGGTGGTCCAGGTGTAGCGCTCGCCGGTGATCTGGTCGTGCACCTCGAACGTTTCGCCGTCGTTTAAGCCCACCGCGGAGGCGTCCACACGCAGCATGCCCTCCTGGGTGGAGGAAGGATCGAGGTTGATCACCACAAGCACCGCGTTGCCGGTCTCGGCGTCCGCCTTGGAGTAGGCGATGATGTTGTCGTTGGCGATGTCGTGGAAGCGAATCTGGCGCAGCTGCTGCAGCGCCGGGTTGTCGCGACGGATGGAGTTGAGCAGGGTCAGGTACGGCTCGAGAGACTTGCCCTCTTGCAGTGCGGCGGCGAAGTCGCGGTGGCGCAGCTGGTACTTCTCGCTGTCGTGGTACTCCTCGCTGCCTTCGGCGACGGGGCGGTCCTCGTAGAGCTCGTAGCCGGAGTAGACACCCCACAGCGGGCTCATCGTGGCTGCCAGGGTGGCGCGCAGCGCAAACGCCGCCGGGCCGCCCTGCTGCAGCGTGGCGTGCAGGATGTCGGGGGTGTTGACGAAGAGGTTGGGGCGGGAGACATCGGCGACGTCGACCAGCAGTTGGGCGAAATCGGTCAGCTCCGCCTTGGTGGTCTTCCACGTGAAGTGGGTGTAGGACTGCGAGAACCCGGCCTTGGACAGCCCGTACATGCGCGGCGGGCGGGTAAACGCCTCCGCCAGGAAGACCACGTCCGGGTCGGTCTCGTGCACCTTGGAAATCAGCCAGTGCCAAAAATCCACCGGCTTGGTGTGCGGGTTGTCCACGCGGAAGGTGGCCACGCCCAGGTCCACCCAGTACATGAGCACGCGGTAGATCTCCGCGTAGAGCTTCTCCGGGGCGTTGTCGAAGTTTAAGGGGTAGATGTCCTGGTACTTCTTCGGCGGATTTTCGGCATAAGCAATGGTGCCGTCGGCCAGGACGGTGAAAAATTCCGGGTGCTCTTTCGCCCAGGGGTGGTCGGGAGCTGCTTGCAGCGCGAAGTCGAGGGCGATTTCTAGGCCCAGCTCGTTGGCGTGGTCCATCATGTCGAGGAATTCGTCCTCGCCGCCTAGGTTCGGGTCGAAGGCGTCGTGGCCGCCGTGCTTGGAACCGATCGCCCACGGCGAGCCCACGTCGCCGTCCTCCGGGGTCAGCGTGTTGTTGCGGCCCTTGCGGTTGACTTCGCCGATGGGGTGGATCGGCGGGAAGTACACGGTGTCGAAGCCCATGTCCGCCACGCGCTGAAGCTGCGCCGCGGTAGTGGCCCAAGTGCCGTGGACCGGGTTGCCCTTTGCGTCCACGCCGCCGGTGGAGCGGGGAAACAGCTCGTACCAAGAGTTCACCAGCGCCTCGCGGCGCTCCACCAGGATGTCGGCCACGGGCCCGCGGGTGACCAGCTCGCGCAGCGGGTACTCGGCCAGCACGTCGCGCACCTCAGGTGAGACGCAGGGCGCGATGCGGTCGGCGAGCGGGAGCGTGTCGTCGAGAAGCGTTGTGCGCGCGTTCTCCAGCACCTGCGGCGAGGGGGTCTGGGCGATGGCCGCGGCGAACAGGTCCGCGCCGTGGGCGATGTCGTTGGCCAGCTCCTTTTCGGTCTGGCCCGCGGCGAGCTTCTTCTCCACCGCATTGCGCCACGTGGCCATCACGTCGCTCCACGCGTCCACGCGGTAGCGCCACAGCCCCTTTTCGCGGGGGATGAAGATGCCGTGGACGTAATCCGGGCGGTAGACCTCCTGGTGCATCGGCACCGAGAACTGCTCGCCGGACGGAGAAATCAGCACCAGCGTCGCCGCGATGGCGTCGTGGCCCTCGCGCCACACCAGCGCCGACACTGGCACCACCTCGCCGACCACCGCCTTCGCGGGCAACGTGCGACCGGAAACCTGGGGGCGCACATCGTCGATGCCAAAGCGAGCAACCATTTTCTCAGACCCTCTCAACCTGCCTGCATTCCATCAGCCAGGGTAGCGCGGGCCTCCCACACACGCGGGCCGAAATAGGTAAAGATGGATGCGTGAATGCGAGCGAGGAATTGGTGACAGACCCGGACCTGCTGGTGGACATGCGCGACGTGGAGTTCATCCGCGGCGGCAACACCCTTGTGGGACCCGTGACATGGCAGGTGGAGCTGGACGAGCGGTGGGTGGTCATCGGCCCCAACGGCGCCGGCAAGACCACCCTGATCCGCATGGCTTCGGCCCAGGAGTTCCCATCAAAGGGCACCGTGTTCATCATCGGCGAGCGCGTCGGCGCCACCGACATGCGCGACTTGCGCGCGGCGATCGGCGTGACGTCCTCTGCGGTGGCGCAGCGCGTGCCGGACAACGAAAAGGTGGGCGATCTGGTCGTCTCCGCCGGCTACGCCATCTTGGGCCGCTGGCGCGAGGACTACGACGAGATGGACTATGAGCAAGCCCTCGAGGTGCTCGAGCAGGTCGGCGCGATCCACCTGATCGACCGCACCTGGGGCACCCTGTCCGACGGCGAGAAGAAGCGCGTCCTAGTCGCGCGCGCGGTGATGACTAACCCGGAGCTTTTGATCCTGGACGAGCCGGCCGCCGGCATGGACCTGGGCGGGCGCGAGGACCTGCTGGCCTACCTGGGAGATCTGGCCATGGACCCGGACGCCCCAGCGATTGTCATGATCACCCACCACTTGGAGGAGATCCCAGCGGGCTTTACCCACGCCATGCTGTTGGACGAAGGTGAGGTGGTCGCCCAGGGCCTCATCAACGACGTGCTGACCTCTGAAAACGTTTCGCGCGCCTACCACCAACCCATCGAGGTCACAGTGGACGAGGGCCGCTACACCGCCCGCCGGGCTCGCGCCAAGCGCGGTGGTGCGCACCGGGCGTAGGCCTGGGGGATTTCGGCCATGCCCACGAGCAGAAACCGCACCCAGGGCGTGCTGACGCACGACCTCGGCGACACCATCGACGTCCACGAGCGCAGCGGGTTTCAAGGTGCCCGGCTGTCCGCGACGGTGATGCTGCTGCGCGACGGTGCGGACGGTCTCGAGGTGTGGATGCAGGAGCGCGTGCTATCCATGCCGAATTACCCCGGCATCACCGTCTTTCCCGGCGGCGGGGTGGATTCGCGCGATTTCCCGCCGCGTTCCTGGGACGACGGCGAGCTGTGGCTCGGCCGCTCCGCCATTTCCCTGGCCCGCCAGTTGGGCGTGACCAAGTACAAGGCGCATGCGCTGCTGTTCGCGGCGGTGCGCGAGTTGTTCGAAGAAACCGGCACGCTGCTCGCCGTGGACGACGACGGGGTGCTGCTCGATGATGCGCGCCCCTTCCATGAGCACCGCTTGAAGTTGGAATCGCATGAGCTTTCGCTTACGGACGTGCTACGCGAGTCCAACCTCAACGTCTGCGCCGACCTGCTGAAACCGCTTGCGCGGTGGGTGGGTAAGTCTGAAAGCGGCAACTGGTTCGACACCTTCACGTTCGTCGCCGCCAACCCCGAGGGCCAAGAGCCGGACGCGAACACCGACGAGGCGGACGACGCCAACTGGTTCCCGCCTCAGCTGATTCTCGAGGGCTGGCGCCACGGGCTGGTGCGCCTGGCCCCGTCGACGTGGGCGCAGCTGACGGAGGTGGCGCGGTTTAGCGACACGGAAGAAGCACTGGCCGCCGCCTGGCGCGCAGATCTGTCGCCGGTGGTGGGCGATCCGGTGCACGACCTGCGCTACCACGACTTCTTCTCGTTCACGCCGATAGACAGGATTGGACGCCGCGGTGGGATTTAGCGTCGCAGAAGCCCGCTTTTTGGCGGCGCATACGGAAGAGATCGCCGAGGTTGCGCCGCAGGTGGCGCTGACCAAGCAATCCGTGTTTGCGGACCGCGCAGTGCTCGACGCCCGCTTCGGCGAGTACGCGCGTGCGGTCAGCGTGCTCATCTCCTCCCAGCGCGCGGCCACGGGAAAGTTCCCGGACAACTGGCTCACCGACGCCGACGCGGTGCAGCAGGCCACACCGGCGCGCGTGGCGCGAGTGCGGGCTGGGCGGATTGCGGCAGCCGGGGTGGAGTTCGTCCACGACGTGACCTGCTCGGTGGGCTCGGAGGCGCCGGCGTTCCTTGACGCCGGTATGAGTTGGCTCGGCTCCGACCTCGACGCCGCGCGTCTGGTCATGGCCCGCCACAACCTCGGGCCGGACGCCTGGCTGGCCCGCGCCGACGCACTCGCGCCGGTCAGCACCGGCGGGGCAGTGGTGGCCGACCCCGCGCGCCGGGCCGGCGGTAAACGGATCACCGACCCGGCCAAGCTCCTGCCTCCGCTGCCGGACCTGCTGGCGGCGCACGCGGGCCGCGAGATGGCGGTGAAGTGCGCGCCGGGCATCGACTACTCCGGGTGGGACGGCCTGGTCAGCGTGGTGTCTGTGGACGGGGGCGTCAAAGAGGCCTGCCTGTATACGCCGGGGTTGGCGGGCGGAGTTCGTCGAGAGGCAGTGGTGCTGCGGGACTTCGAGGAGCGCGTCACCGACACCGAGCCGGACGAGGTGGAGGTCACCGCGCCGCGCAGGTGGATCATCGAGCCGGATGGGGCGGTCGTGCGCGCCGGGCTGGTGCGGCAGTGGGCCGCGCGCCACGGGTTGAGCATGCTGGACGAGCGCATCGCCTACACCACCGGCGACACTGTGCCAGCGGGGTATAGCGGCTTCGAGTTCATCGAGGCGGTGCCGCTGCGCGCGCTGAAGAAAACGCTCGCCGGCCACGGGGCTGGGGCCGCGGAGATCCTCGTGCGCGGGGTGGACGTGGACCCGGACCAGCTACGCAAGAAGCTCAAGCTGCGCGGGGATAGGCCCATGGGCGTGGTGATCGCACGCGTGGGCGACGACGCGGTGGCGCATGTGTGCGGCGCGCGCGTGCACGCCTAACCTGTGGGGCATGGTCTACCTCGATC
Source organism: Corynebacterium sp. MSK008 (assembly GCF_030232585.1). Classification (GTDB taxonomy): domain Bacteria; phylum Actinomycetota; class Actinomycetes; order Mycobacteriales; family Mycobacteriaceae; genus Corynebacterium. Next base: position 39,802 of record NZ_JASPJX010000006.1, read on the forward strand.
ACGCTGCCACTACTCCCATGCGACAAAGCGCCATCGACGCGTGGGTGGAGCACGCCGGCGCTTTAAACGCCGGCAGCCAGCACGCCGCCGGGCGGAAAGCGAACGCGGTGCTCGCCGACGCTCGCGAGCGCATCGCCGCGGCACTTGGCGCGGACCCGGTGGAGGTGGTGTTCACCGGCTCCGGCACCGAGGCGAACAACATTGGGGTGCGCGGGCTGTGGAGCGCCTCCGGCGGCGGCCGCGTGGTGTCCACCCCGATCGAGCACCCGGCGGTGCTCGAGGTAGTCAAGCCTCTGGGGCAGACCGAATGGCTGCCGGTGGCGCAAGATGGCGTAGTCTCGGACCTGTCTGTGCTGGATACCCCAGCCGCGGTGGCGGCGGTGATGTGGGCGAACAACGAAACCGGCGCGATCCAGCCGGTGCGCGAGGCGGTTACGCGCGCCGAGGCTGCGGGCACCCCGGTGCACGTTGACGCGGTGCAGGCGGTCGGGCACATCCCGGTTCACTTCCACGAGCTCGGCGCGGCCACGCTCGCGGCCAGCGCGCACAAGTTCGGCGGCCCACGCGGGATGGGTCTGCTTTTGGCGCGCCGCTCGCCGGCGCCCAAGCCGGTGATCCTGGGCGGCGGACAGGAGCGCGGCATCCGCTCCGGCACGGTGGACGTGGCCTCGGCGGCTGCCACGGCGGCGGCGCTGGAGGAGGCTGTCGCCGAGATGGCGCACGAGCAGCAGCGGATCGCGGACTTACGCGATGCGGTGATTGCTGGGGTGAAAGAGGTGGTGCCGGAGGTGATCGTCGCAAAGCATGAGCCCTGCTTGCCTGGGCACGCGCACTTCATGTTCCCGGGGGCGAACGCGGACGCGCTGATCATGCTGCTGGACGCCCAGGGCATCCAAGTCTCCGCCGGTTCGGCGTGCGCCAGCGGTGTGCTGCGCATGAGCCACGTGCTGGAGGCGATGGGGTTCACCGAGCGCGAAGCGATGGGGGCGCTGCGCGTGACGGTGGGGCGGACGAACACGCGCGAGGACGTGGACGCATTCCTCGCCGCGATTCCGGAGGTGGTGGAGCGGGCCCGGGCGGCCGGCGCGCTGTAGCAGGCGTGTCGCGTGTGGTGTGTGTGACTTGAGTGGTTTAGTGTGTCGGGCATGCAGATTACTCGCCGCATCCGTACCGCAGCCGCCGCCGTGACCGCGCTCGCCTTGGGCCTGAGCGTGATCAACCCGGTGACCGGGCCCGCAGACGCCCAGCCCATCCCGGGCGTTGTCTCCGGCGTGGACGTGGCGGGCCACCAGCGCCCGGGCGGCGCCGCCATTGATTGGCGCTCCGTGAGCACCGTCGGCGGCCAGGACTTCGCCTACGTGAAGGCCTCCGAGGGCGACGGCTGGAAGAACGAGTTCTACGACGAGGACGCCAAGGCAGCGGCCGACGCCGGCCTGAAGGTGGGTGCGTACCACTACGCGCGCCCCGCGGAGGATCCGGTGGCGCAGGCGCGCTACTTCGCCTCCGTGGTCAACGACGGCCCGGCGACCCAGCTACCGCCCGTGCTGGATCTGGAGGTCGACGAAGGGCTGGGGCCGGTGCAACTAGCGGGATGGACGCAGGCGTTCCTCTCCGAGCTGGAGGCGCGCACCGGCAAGCGTCCGATGATCTACACCTACCGCTACTTCTGGTACGAGCGCATGAACGATACCCGCGCGTTCACCTCTTACCCGCTGTGGCTGGCGGCTTACCAGAACCGCCCGCCGGCTCCGGTCGGCGGCTGGGACAAGCTTTCCTTCTGGCAGCGCAGCGAGTCCGGCCGCGTGGTGGGCATCAACACGCCGGTGGACATGAACATCTTCAACGGCAACGCCGCCCAGTTGAACCAGTTCGCAGCGGGCGACCTGCGCGCCGGCGGCGGTGTGCTCGAGGCGTTCCAGGCCCCGGACTCCGGTGAGCTGCAGGTGCTTGAGCAGGACAGCACCAAGCTCGTTGTGGCCATCCTGGCGCTCGCCGCGGGTGGCTTGGGCGCGCAGCAGCTTATCGACGCCGCCCGCCTCGCCGGCTTCGACCCGACCGACGCGGAAAACATCGCGGGCCTCGTCCGCGCGCTGGCGGGTCAGGGTGAGCTGCCGATCGAGGACTTGCGCAACATGATGGTCGGCAATTACCAGATCGGCGACCTGCTCATCCTCCTGGACAACGCCGCGAAAGCGGCCTAGAGGTTGAGCGCTAGTCGTGCCGCGGTGTCGTCGCTAAACGGCGGCACCACGCTTCGTCTTTGAACTGCGCCGGAACCCCGCCTTTGAGCAGGTTGCGGGTAAGCGCATCGCTCGCCTCGAGCGGGTGGCCAGCGCCGATGAGCACGATGTTGCCGTAGCGGCGCCCTTTGAGCATCGGCGGGTCCGCGATCGCCGCGACGTGCGGAAACACCTCCAACATCCCCGCGAGCTCCTCCTTGGCCTCTTTCAGGTCCGCGTGCGAGCCGCAGTTGGCCACGTAGAAGCCGCCTTCGCTTAACGACGTCCACGCCGCAGCGTAAAACTCCACCGTGGTCAAGTTTCGCGGCGTGGTGGCCGAGGAAAACACGTCGCGGATAATCACGTCGCGGGTTGCGGGTTTGAACGCGTCAGTGACCTCGCGGGCGTCGCCGACGCGGATTTTCAAGGTGGGCGAGCGGGGGACGTCGAAAAGCTCGCGCGCAAGGACGGCAAGCTCCGAATCGATCTCCACGATCGTGCTGCGCGAGCCGGGCCACGCGGCGGCGAAGTAGCGGGCGAGCGTGCATGCGCCGCCGCCGAGGTGCGTCAGGCGCGACTTTGGCCGGTGTGGTTCCGGGTAAACGTCGTCGAGGAAATCCGCCATCCAGCGCATGTACTCGAAATCCAGCCGGGTCGGCTCGCCGGGCACGATGTGGGAGCTGGGCACGCCGTTGACCAGCAGCACCATGGACCCGTCCGGCTCGTGGAGCACCTCGGCGACGCCGGTGTCGATCTCGTAAAACTCGCTTTTTGCGGCCATGGCTGGTGAGGGTACTCGAGGCGCGCGTGAGACTAACCCGGTGCAGTAGGCAAAAAGCGCCGGGTGCACCCGGTCGCGCGGCTGCGTTTTAGCCAGCACCCGGCCCACATGCGTCTTCACTGTGGGCCGGCGACCGTGCGGATCGTGTTCAAGAGCGCCAGGACGTTGGTGCCGACGTGGGTGCTTTCCGCCACTGGCCGCCTCGTCGTACTGCGGTATGACGCTGGTGAGAATGCAAGGTGAACCGTGAAAAACAAGGTCTTGCGCTACGATCGCTAGTACTGATCCAGGGGATCGATGTCCAAGGTATCTACGCAGAAGGAGGGGCAAATGTCGACTCCGGTTACCCGGATGCTCTCGAACGACGAGATCATCCAGGAATTGGCCAACACCGAAGAAGAGATGCAACCGTACAACGTCGATGTCTTGCGTCGGCTTCGCGAGGCCGGTGCCCTGAAGTTCGAAGAAGAACGCCTGTTAGAACGTTACGAAGCGTTGTCGTGGATGCTCAACGGGTAGATGTCTTTTCTGAGCACGCCTGGATAGAACATGCAACGGCGTTCGTTGGTGAAATACAGGATCTGCTCGAAAACACATTAGTAGGTGCCATTTTCGGTTTCACGCGGAATCCGTACCGTTGGGGTTACTCCTAGCAAGAAGCGGCCGCTGCGAGACTGCGGCGCAGCAGCAGAATATTCATTTTCCCCTCGGTGACCCGCAGTTCCGCGTCACGGTGGAGGAGGGGCGTAGACGATTCATTGAAATGCAAACTGAGGCAGTTATCCGGCGGGACCCCGCAAAGGCAGTTGAGGTATTACGCTCCGCCGGATGCTATGTGCAGCCTCCATCGGATTGGACCGACATTTCACCTCTTGCTGAGTAGGGACACGCAACAGACGCACGAGTCCTCCCACGGCTATCTAGGATTTCACCAGTCGAGCGATAGCTGCGGACGCCTCTTCGATCTTGGCGTCGGCTTCCTGCCCGTCGCTGATCGCACCGGCAACACAGTGCTTCAGGTGGTCGTCCAGCAAACCCAGTGCTACGCCCTTCAGCGCCGCGTTGACCGCACTGATCTGGGTGAGGATGTCAATGCAGTAGGCGTTTTCGTCGATCATGCGGTGAATACCGCGGGTTTGCCCCTCGATTCGTTTGAGCCGGGCGAGGTAACGGTCTTTCTCGCTGATGTAGCCGTGGTCGTTCATCATGGACCTCCTGAGTGGTGTGAGCGGTGTCGGGTCACTTGGATCGGTTGAGCATACGGTCGGCGCTGCTCTGTGGGGTGAGGTCGAGACGGCGGAGCAGCTGCGCATTCAGCGCCACGACGACGGTCGAGGCCGACATCAGGATTGCGCCGACGCTCATCGGCATCACGAACCCGATTGGGGCGAGGATACCGGCAGCCAGCGGAACGGACACCAGGTTGTAGCCGGCCGCCCACCACAGGTTCTGCTTCATCTTCCGGTAGGTCGCACGGGAGAGCTCGATGACCGAAAGCACCGATCGCGGGTCGGAGCTTGCCAGGACGACGCCAGCCGAGCCGATCGCCACGTCTGTGCCGGCACCGATCGCGATGCCGACATCGGCCTGGGCCAGCGCGGGGGCGTCGTTGACGCCGTCGCCGACCATGGCGACCTTGTGGCCTTCGCCTTGCAGTTCCTTGACTTTTGCGGCCTTGTGCTCGGGACGCACACCCGCGAAGACCCGGTCAATGCCCAGGTCCTTGGCGACGGTGTCCGCGACGGCCTGCGCATCGCCGGTGATCAAGACGACCTGGGCGCCCGCAGAGTGCAGTGCGTCGACGGCGTCGCGGGACTCGGGACGGATCTCATCGGCAAGCCGGAGCGCTCCGATCACTTCGCCGTCGGCGAGGACGTGGAGAATGATCGCGCCCTCCTTTCGCCACTCGTCTGCGATGGGGAGCTCTTCGGCGGAATGCTGCTCAAGCAGGTAGGGGCCGCCGACCTCGATTACCTCACCGTCAACAGTTGCCTTCACGCCCACTGCTGGGGACGAAGAAAAGTCGATTGCCTGCGGGACGGCTACGCCACGGGCTTGAGCAGCCCCGGTGACGGCGCGTGCGAGCGGGTGCTCGCTGTCTGCCTCGGCGGCCGCCGCAAGGGCAAGCACGTCTTCTTTATCACGCCCGCCGGCGGTGTCGATCGCGGTGACGGTGGGTTCGCCCTTGGTGAGAGTGCCGGTCTTGTCGAACAGTACTGCGTCGACGGTGCGCATGGATTCGAGTGCGAGCCGATCCTTGATCAGTACCCCGCCGCGGGCGGCGCGCTCAGTCGCAATCGAGATGACCAGCGGGATTGCGAGGCCTAGGGCGTGAGGGCAGGCGATGACGAGCACCGTAATGGTGCGCACCACGGCGTCGTTTGGCATGCCGAAGACGGTCCAGACCACGGCGGTCAGAATGGCGGCGCCGAGGGCGAACCAGAACAACCACGCGGCGGCCTTGTCTGCGAGGCGCTGCGCCCGCGATGACGATTCTTGCGCATCGGTGACGAGCTTTTGAATGCCGGCCAACGCGGTGTCGCCACCTGTGGCCGTGACCTCGATGCGCAGACCCGAGTCTGTCGCGATGGTGCCAGCAACCACGTGCTCGCCTTCACCGCGGCGCACCGTTTTCGACTCACCGGTGACCATCGACTCGTCCATGCTGGCGCTGCCGTCGACAATTGTGCCGTCGGCAGGCACGGACGCGCCGGGCCGCACGATCACGACATCGCCGACCTCAAGATCCGCCGGGGTGACCTTTACAACTTCGTCGCCGTCGATCTTCTCGGCCTCGTCGGGCAGAAGTGCGGCGAGCGAATCCAGGGCCGAGGTGGTCTGGGCGAGGGAGCGCATCTCGATCCAGTGCCCCAGCAGCATGATGACCACCAGCAGTGCCAGTTCCCACCAGAAATTCAGCCCAGGGTCCAGCAAGTTCAGGCTCGCACCCCAAGAGGAGACGAAGGCGACCGTGATCGCGAGCGCGATCAGCAGCATCATGCCGGGTTTTCGTGAGCGGATCTCGGAGACAGCACCCGTCAAGAACGGGCGACCTCCCCAGAGGTAAATGACCGTGCCCAAAAGGGGCGAGATCCACCGGGCCCATTCCGCGTCAGGCAGCTGGTAGCCGATGAGGTCGGCGAAGGTTTCGCTAAATCCGACGACCGGGATCGCGAGAACCAGCATGATCCAGAAGAGCCTGCGGAACTGGGCAACGTGGTCTCCGTGGCCTGCGTGTCCTCCGTGGCCCGCGTGGCCATGGCCTCCATGTTCTCCGTGCCCCGCGTGCTCTGTGTGGTTGTGGCCGGCATGGCCTTCGTGGTTGCTGTGTTCGTGATGGCTGGCGTGCCCACCGGGTCCGGCGTCAGAGTGGGCGTGTCTGTCGTTCATGGTTCTGTCCTCTCGTTGCAGTTCATCGTTGTGGTCGGCTCGGCCGTGCCGGGGGCCTAGCACGACGGCAGTCTCTCACGTTAATACCCAAGGAGGGGTATAAGTCGAGGGGGTGTGTCCATGCGACCAGCCGGACGTTTCACCTTTCGCACTCACGGGACTACACTGCGCCGACATGCGAGTATTGGCGGCCATGAGCGGGGGAGTCGACTCCTCTGTTGCTGCTGCGCGCCTTGTGGAGGCGGGCCACGACGTCGTGGGCGTGCACCTTGCGCTGAGCAAGGACGCGCAGCAGACGCGCGAGTCCGCCCGCGGGTGCTGTTCGCTGGAAGACTCCGCCGACGCGCGCCGCGTGTGCGACCACCTGGGCATCCCGTTTTACGTGTGGGACTTCTCCGACCGCTTCAAGGAAGAAGTCATCGACAACTTCGTGTGGTCCTACGAACACGGCGAGACCCCCAACCCGTGCCTGCGCTGCAACGAGAAGATCAAGTTCGCGGCACTGTTGGACCGCGCGGTGACCTTGGGCTTCGACGCGATCGCCACCGGGCATTACGCAATTATCGACGACCAAGGCAACCTCCGCCGATCCACCGACCCGAAGAAAGACCAGTCCTACGTCTTGGGCGTGCTCACGCGCGACGAGCTGGACCGCTGCATTTTCCCGGTGGGCGACACCGAGAAGCCGCAGATCCGCGAAGAGGCGGCCCGCCACGGGTTCGCCACCGCCTCCAAGCCGGATTCCTACGACATCTGCTTCATCCCGGACGGCAACACCCAGGCATTTCTGGGCCGCTCCATTGGCATGCGCCCTGGCATGATCAAGGACACCGAGGGCCGCGAGCTGAAGGAACACGACGGCGCGTTTCAGTACACGATCGGCCAGCGCAAGGGCTTAAACATCCGCGAGCCAGCTGCCGACGGCAAGCCACGCTACGTCACGGACGTGGACACCGCCACCGGCACGGTCACCGTCGGCCCGCGGGAGGCACTGAAGATCCACGAGATCACCGCCGACCGCCTGAAAGTGCTGCACCCGGCGATGGAAGGCGAGTTCGAGGCCAACGTGCAGATCCGCGCCCACGGCGGGGTCGTGCCCTGCACCGCACGCGTTGAGGGCGATCAGATGACGCTTGCCCTGCACGAGCCGCTCGAGGGCGTGGCCCGCGGCCAGGCGGCGGTGCTCTACCTGCCGGATCCGGACGGTTTGGGCGACATTGTGCTCGGCTCCGGCACAATCTGCGCCACCGCGTAACATCAGCGCCGTGACCACACTTCCCCCGACCGCGTTTGGCCTCGGGCCGCTTCCCGGCACCGACCTCGCGCAAGCAGCGGATGTGGTGCTCTCCGAGTCGCCGTTGCCGCACATCCCGCAGCTGCCGGACCGCGGCGTCGGCTCGGATCTGATCGGCCGCACCGCCGCGATGCTGGAAATACCCGTGGCGCGCGGGCCCCGCGGCTGGCGCGTGGCGGCGCGGAAGCGCGCAGATGCCGACCGCATGGAGCGCGACCTCGACCACCTGGAGGACCTCTGGCACGGCAAAGTTGACACCGTGAAGGTGCAGCTCGCGGGCCCGTTCACGCTCGCCGCCGAGATCGAGATGGCCAACGGCCACCGCATGATCACCGACCCTGGCGCACTTCGCGATCTCACAGACGCGCTGTTGGAGGTGTGCGTGGGGCACCGGAGGGACGTCGAAAAGCGATTTGGCGCAAGCGTTTTGCAGTTGGACGAGCCGCGCCTGCCCGAGGTCGTCGCCGGCACGCTGGAAGGTGCCACCGACTTTGAGACCATCCGTCCGATCCCCGAGCCGGAGGAAACGCTCGCGCGCTTCGGCGAGCACCTGCTGCATACGCCGATGCTTCTCGACGTCCCATGGTTGACCACCGACCCGCGCCGGGCTGACAACGACGGGCTCGCACGGCTGCTGGACGGCGGGGCGCGAATTGCGATCCCGACGATGGAGCCGCGCGAGCTGTACAACCTTTTCGATGAGCTGCAGGTCGACCCGGCCGCGACCACTGTGGACGTGTACGCGGAGCCGGCAGCGACGCTCGTGGGCACGGCGGCGAACTACCGGGCTGCCCGCGAGATGGCGGAGGCCCTTATAGTGGGGCTATGAGCGAACCGCTGCACTGGGAGCACAAGGAAATCGACTGGTCGACCGGGATCGTCTTCGGCGTGATGTTTGGCATCGTCTTCGGGATGATGATGGACGACTACATCATGGGCATCGCGATCGGCATTGCGTTCTTCGCCGCGTTTGGGCTCTTGTCGCAAAAGCGAGAAGCCGATTTTGACGGGCAGACGCTGCGCCTCGTGGACAAGAAGGAAACCACAGAGATCGACGCCGCCAGCATTGCCGATGTGATCATCAGCGAGTCTGGCGCGATGGTGGTGAAGACCAAGTCGGGGGAGACCTACTCGGTCGAATCTGAAGGCGACAACCGGGGGTTGCACAACTTCGCGGAGAAGCTACGAGCGGAGCTGGCGCTGAGCTAGCCCAGGATCAGCCCAGCATCGGCCACCCGGGCAGGACGTTCGAGGCGTCCCGGCCCTGGGATTCGAAGTACTTCTTCCGGTCCTCCTGCAGGGTGAAGTACTCTACGGCCTGGTACTCCATGAGCTCGCCGGTGTCCATCTGCGCGAGCTCGGGGTAGTGCTTGCGCACCTGCATCCACGCCACGCGGGCGGCGGCGAACGCGTCGGCGGTGGCCTCGTGCGCGTTGTCCAGCCGCACGCCGTAGTGCTCGCACATCGACGTCAGGTTGCGCGGGCCTTTGCGGTAGCGGTCCTTGGCGCGGTCGATGAGCAGGGGGTCAAACACCGGGCCGGTGACCGTGAAATCGCCGGTGAGCCGGCGCAGCACGGTCAGGTCGTAGGGGGCGTTGAACACCACCAGCGTCAAACCGTCCTCCCAGCCCCGCTTGATCGACTCGACCGTCTCGCGCACCACATCGTCGTGGTCGCGGCCCTTCGCGCGCGCCTTCTCCGTGGTGATGCCGTGCACCTTCGCGGCCTCTTCCGGGATCTCTACTCCGGGGTCGGCGAGGGTTTCATTGGCGTCGACCTCGGAGCCGTCGATACGCACGAGCGCAGAGGTGACCACACGGGCCTCGCGCGGGTTGGCGGAGGTGGTCTCCAGGTCGAAGGAGAGCATGCGGGAGGCGTCGAAAGTGGCCATGAGCGACATTGTAATGAGCGCGCCGACACGGGCAGCAGGCAAGTCATTCGCCGAGCGTGCGCACGCTGATGAACTCCGACAGCGGTAATGGGTCGCGGTTGAGATCGTAGGCGCGCAGCAGACGGATGTACTCGGCCTTATCCAGATCCCAGTCGTATTCCTGCGCGTGCGGGAGTTGCTGCGCTGCCGCGAAAACGAGGTCCGCGATGAGACGGGTGACGCGGCCGTTGCCGTCCGAAAACGGATGAATGCGGACGAGCTCCGCGTGGGCGGCAACGCCGAGCTGGCGGGCGGTTAAAAGCATTTCACTGGCCTGGTAGCCGAGGTTGCCAAATGCGGTGTGCAACTCCGTCGAGATCGTGTGAGGATCCACGCCTACATTTAGGCCCGTCCGACGCCTTGCTCCAGCCCAAGTCCAGATGCCGCTGAAGAGCATTTCGTGGAGATGCACCAAAAAGGATGTGGTGAGAATATCGTCCAGCGAAAGTCGGGCGGCATCGACGTCCTTCAACAACCGGGTCCGAGCGGTGAAGAGCATTTCTGTTTCGAGATCGTAGATCTCCGCCTTGCTGGGAATTCGTCCGTACCGGTGAATCACCAACGGCTCTAAGGCATCAATGCGATCGCCTTCGAGTGGAGTTTCGCCGTATCCGGGGTTTAATCCCAACCGCGTGCCCTTCGGAGGTCAGAAAGAATGGTTGCCGTCGTTTCAGATCGTGCGTACTCAGGCGGAAGATTTCGGCCTTCGAGTTTCATCGATGCCACTGCTGCCTCGCGGGAAAATTCCGTGAGGGTCTGAACGGCGATTGTTCGTGCTTCGGTCATGTGCTGGCCTCCTTTCCTGTAACGCATTCTAGATGCACCGGTGCACCGATGAATAGAAACTTGTCTGGCGCAGGCAGGTGGCTGATAGTCAATTCCATGACAGAACTCAGCGAATGGCAGAAGCAGATCCTTAGCGCAAAGCGCGTGGATCTCTCACACGACGTCCACGCCGGTATCCCGCGCTTCCCGGCTTTCAACCCGATGACTGAACGGACAGTCAACACGATTGAAGAGCATCGCTTCTTCGCCAAGGAGTACACCCTAGCCACCCCGTACGGCACGCACATCGACGCGCCGGGCCACTTTGCAGCAGGGAAGCGGCTCGTCGACGCGATCGGTGCCGACGAACTGATCCTCCCGTTGTCCGTACTGCACCTGGAAGACTCGGTTGCGCAGAACCCCGACCACCGAGTGACCGTGGAAGACATCGAGGCTTTCGAAGCCGAGCACGGTCAAATCCCAGCCGGTAGCTTCGTTGCGTTCTCGAGCAATTGGCACAAGCGTTGGGAGGACCCGGACGCGTTTGTGAACCACGACGAAAACGGCGTGCAGCACACCCCGGGCTGGACTCTGGACGGGCTGAAGTTCCTAGTGGAGGAGCGCGGCATTGCAGCTATCGGCCACGAGACGCTCGACACAGATCCCGGTGTGGTTGCTGCCGAAACCGGCTTCTTGTACGGCGAGCTCTACGTACTCGAGCAGAACATCTACCAGGTAGAGGTCATGGCAAATCTGGACCAGGTCCCTGCCACTGGCGCGGTTATCGTCGTTGGGCCTCCGAAGATCCAGGGTGCGCCGAGCATCACCTCACGCGTGTTCGCCCTCTTCAACAACTAGGGATCCGCACTATCTCTACACTGGCTTGCCGTGAGTGAAATTTCCGCTGATCTGCACCGCGAATGGGACGAGCTGGCCGCGAAGGTGCGCAAGCACCGGGACCTGTACTACAACGGCCAGCCGGTGATCACCGACGGCGAGTTCGACGAGCTGTTCCGCCGCCTGCAAAAGCTGGAGGAGGACCACCCTGAGCTGGCCGTGCCAGACTCACCGACGAAGGAGGTCGGCGCACCCGCCACCGACACCGCGTTCGCGGACGTCACCCACCCAGAACGCATGATGAGCCTGGATAACGTCTTCAACGAAGACGAGGTGCGCGAGTGGCTCGCCAAAGCCCCCGGCCCGTACCTCACGGAGTTGAAGATCGACGGACTGTCCATCGACCTCGTCTACGAAAACGGCGAGTTGACCCGCGCCGCCACGCGAGGCGACGGCACTACCGGCGAGGACATCACCGCCAACGCGCGGGTGATCGAGGACATCCCGCAGAAGCTCACCGGCGACGCCCCGGCGTTCCTCGAGGTCCGCGGCGAGGTGTTCATCCGCCCCGAGGACTTCCCGGAGCTCAACGAGCTGCGCCAGAAGGAAGGTGGCAAGCCGTTCGCCAACCCGCGCAACACGGCGGCTGGTGGGCTAAGGCAGAAGAACCCGGAGGACGTCAAGAAGCGAAAGCTCCGCATGATCTGCCACGGCATCGGCGCGCGCGAGGGCTTCAGCCCCGAAACGCAGTGGGAGGCCTACGAGAAGCTCGCCGACTGGGGCCTGCCGGTCAGCGAGTACACGCGCCGGGCGGAGACGGCCGACGAGGTCATCGAGGCCGTCAATTACTGGGGCGAGCACCGCAACGACGCCATCCACGAGATGGACGGCCTGGTGGTCAAGGTCGATAGCGTCGCTGAGCAGCGCGCCCTGGGTGCGACCTCGCGCGCGCCGAGGTGGGCGATCGCGTACAAGTACCCGCCGCAGGAGGTGACCACGAAACTCAACGACATCGAGGTCTCCGTCGGCCGCACCGGGCGCGTCACCCCGTTCGCGGTGCTGGAGCCAGTGTTCGTTTCCGGCTCGACGGTGTCCATGGCCACGCTGCATAATCAGCACGAGGTCAAACGCAAGGGTGTGATGATCGGCGACACCGTCGTGGTGCGCAAGGCCGGAGAGATCATCCCGGAGGTGTTGGGCCCGGTCGCGGATCTTCGCGACGGCACCGAGCGCGAGTTCGTGTACCCCGAAAACTGCCCCGTCTGCGGCACGAAGCTCGCGCCCGCCAAGGAGGGCGACGCGGACTGGCGCTGCCCGAACACCCGCTCCTGCCCCGCGCAGCTTGCAGCCCGCTTGGAGTACATCGCCTCGCGCGGCGCGTTCGACATTGAGGCGCTCGGGGAGAAGGGCGCGCAGGACCTCATCGCCTCCGGCGTGCTCGAAGACGAGGCGAAACTCTTCGACCTCACCGAGGACGACCTGAAAAAGTCCAGCGTGTACACGCGCAAGGACGGCGAGGTCAACGCCTCCGGCAAGAAGCTTCTGGCCAACCTGGAAACCGCCAAAAACGCCGACCTGTGGCGTGTCATCGTGGCGCTTTCCATCCGCCACGTCGGCCCCACCGCGGCGCGCGCGCTCGCATCGCGCTTTCACTCGATGCGCTCGCTTATCGACGCACCTACGGCCGACCTCGCCGAAACCGACGGCGTGGGCGACGTGATCGCCGAAAGCTTCAAAGAGTGGTTCACCGTGGACTGGCACCAAAACATCGTGGACACCTGGGCCGCGGCCGGCGTGACCATGGAGTCCGACGATCAGGACCGCGCCCCACAGACCCTGGAGGGACTGACCATCGTCGCCACCGGCACGCTGGAGGGCTTCACCCGCGATGAGGTGAAGGAAGCCATCCTCTCGCGCGGTGGCAAGGCGGCCGGCTCGGTGTCGAAGAAAACCGATTACGTGGTCGTCGGCGAAAACGCCGGCTCCAAGGCCGCGAAGGCGGAGGAGCTGGGCCGGCCGATCCTTAACGAGGAGCAGTTTGTGCAGCTGCTCGAGGGCGGGCCAGAAGCGCTCGCATAAGCCGAGCGGCGCTCAGCCCCACCAGGACCGCCGCCCACACGGCGATGGCCCACCACAGCCAGATAGGGAACTGGCCGTTCCAGTTCACGCCAAATGAGAGCATCCACACCACAGCTGCGGTTATGACCGCGTTAACCACGGCGTAGGTGGGGCTTTTGGCACTCCGCATGGTGCTGAAAGTCACGGATCCAAGCAGCAGCGCAATCATGACAAGTGCGATCATCGTGTCTCCTTCATAAGGTCGACGCCCAGGCGATCTACCCATGCGTCAGTGTCGCCTGCGACAAACGTGGCCCGGCTGTCATCATCACGCTCGGGATCCCACACCAGCATGGTCCGGAATCCGCCCGTACCACCGTTGTGGAAAGTGATTTCCTGGCCGTCCTCGTCGAGATCGCCCCATCCATAGTTAGGCACACCATGCGAGGACACCCACTCCACGTATTTCGCCATGTCAGCTGCCGTGGAGCGGATTGCGCCCGCTGGTGCCCAGCCGTCCATGTCCCACGGCCCGGCGTGGTGCCCGTTGGCCGACAACCCGGTAGGGGCACCGTCGATGGTGCCCGGCAGCGCCACATACGTCGAGGTCATGCCAGCGGGTTCGAAGATGCGGGTGCGCAGCAGTTCGTCGTACGGAACGCCAGCGTGAGTGGCCAGTAGTTGGCCGAGCAGCGCGTGACCGTAGTTCGAGTACTGCTTCTCGCCGCGGTCCTTCAGTTGGGCGGCGCCGGCTGCGTCAATAATGTCCTGGGGTGTATCGCGGCGGTACGGGTTGCCGCCGTCACGGAGATTGGCCATGAACAATTCTTTAAAGCTGAGGCTTTCGGTGGTGGCCAGACCGGAAGTGTGGTTGAGCAGCTCTTCCAAGGTCACGTCGGAGATGGGGGCGGAGGGGACGTCGATAAGCTCCCGCACCTGGGTGTCCAGGCTGAGCTCTCCTTCTTCAATGAACTGGCGGACCAGTTCCGCGTTGAAGGTTTTGGTAATCGAGCCGATTTCGAACTCGGTGTGCTCGTCCGCGCCGAGGCCGCCGAAGCGTGTCTCGCCGCCGTCGTAGGAGAACGCGGCGAGGTTGCGGTGGCCGTTCTCCGCGAGATGCTCGAGGGCGGAGGAAATTTCGGGATCGCCTGTGTGCTCGGTGGCCGTCGAAATGTCCCGGGGGCCGGTTGAGAGTAGCGCCACGGCGGTGACAGCGGCGGCGATGACCCCAACGGCGATGTCTGTGGCGCGCATTAGTGATCCTCCCCGGCGATGACCATAGTCATGAGGGGGACTATGCGGGCAGGGGGAATCTTGAAAACCCCGTCCTGTTTGTGCACCCAGCCGGCGGCTTGCAGCTCTTTCAGGTGGTGGTAGGCCGTGCCTGTGGAAGAGACCAAGTCCGACTCCACAAGCTCCGTCACGGACGCGGGCGCTGCCAGCAGGTGGCGCAGGATCGCACCGCGTACCGGGTGCGCGAGCGCGGCGATGCGGGCAATCGCGTTATCCCACGGCTGGTCCGTAATCCAGGCTGTCGGGCGAGCCCACGTGTAGGTGTACGTGCCGGTCGGCAGCGCGATGTCGCCGGTGAAGGACACCGTCCCATCGTGGTTGCTGTCGGCGTGAACGTCGGGTGAGTGGGGAAGTGATGCTTGTTCGAGCGCGTCAATGCGCGCTTCTATGGCGGTTAAGCGTGCTTCAAGCGGTTGCATAGTTTCTAGTATTTCAAAATTCTAGAAACTGTGCAATGGCGCTTGTGTGCTAGCGCAGCATTGCTCCGGTGATGCAGCCGAGATCGCCGATCTCGCGCACCTCGGACGCCAGGAAATCCGGCCCGCCGACGCGGCCGACAACCAGCACCATGTCGGTGCCGTGCAGGGGAGTAATCGTCAGTGAGGTACCGAGTTGGAACCAGGACTCCGGGGCCCAGACATCGAAGTCGGGTTGGAGGATGCGGGCGGCCTCGACAGGCGGCATCTGTGGGGTTGACCCGTCGTCTTCCGGTGCGGCGGGGGAGGCGGCGGCGCGGGTGAGCCCCTCGTCGGAGGTGCGCAGCACCACGGCCCAGGATGAGGTCACGGCGCTCGGCATGACGTCCACGAGCTCGCTGAGCCGATCCTCGACGCTGCCGGATTTCGCCGCAACCTGGGCGAGCATCTGGATCTGCCCGCGGCGGTCCACACGGCCGGTGAACGGGCGGATGGAATCCACCTCGGCGCCGTCGACGGATCCCACGGCGGTGATCAGGGTGTCCACCATCACGCCGGTGGGCAGGGTGACCACGATGTCGTCGGTCACGGTGCCGTCGGTGGAGGATTCCACGATGTCCACGGAGTTGATGTCGGCATCCACCATGCCGAAGGCCTCGGCAAGCTGGCCGAGGCTGCCCGGGACGTCGGGGAGAGATACGCGGATGAGGTACGACATGGCCTTATTTATAGCAATTCGGCCGATCCCGAGCGGGTGTACATTCGAAAATCCGACAACTTTCGAACGGAGGAGAACCAGAATGGATCGCACTGCCATTCCGCAGACCACACTCGCCGGGGCCGAACCACGCGCTGTCGGGGACGCGTTGCTTCGCGACGGCGCGAGGTTGGCTCGCGACGGCGAAGAGGTCGTCGTCACGGGCAACGCTCTTGCGCGTGAAGTGGCGGAAAACCCGGAACAGTTCTCGTCGGGTGTGTCGCGTTTTCTGCAGTTGCCCAACGGCCTCGACGGTGAGAAGCACACCGAGATGCGTGCGTTGATCGACCGCTACCTCACTGCAGAGGAGGTCGGGCAGCTCGATCCGATGTTCCGTGAGATCGCGCGGGAACTGGCTGAAAAGTCGGTGTCGGCCGGTGAGGTCGACGCTGTCGGCGACTTGGGCGCCCAGTACGCGGTTCGGGCGATGACCGCGTGGCTCGGATGGCCAAGCGAGCTCAACGACACCCTTGTGGAATGGGTGGCGGACAACAACGCGGCCACCCGGTCCGGCGAGCTCGAGCGCACCGCAGCTGTCGCGGAGCGTTTCGACGACATCATCCGCTCTGTGGTCGAACCGCTGCAAGACAACCCCGGCGATTCGGTCACCTCGCGGCTCGTCCACGACGACAGCCTTGGACGCCGTCTGGAGTTCGAAGAAATAGTGTCCGTGCTGCGCAACTGGACCGCGGGCGATCTGAGCTCAATGGCGTACTGCATCGGCGTGGTGCTTGACGCTCTCATCCAACACCCGGAGCTGCAAGACCGCCTCGCTGGCGGCGTGTCACAGAAGGAGTTCACCGCGATTGCCGACGAGATTCTCCGTGCCGATTCGCCGTTTGTGAGCAATCGGCGTGTGACCACATGCCCTGTCTCGCTCGGCGGGCACGACCTACCAGAAGGACAGCGTGTGCGCATCCACTGGACCGCAGCGAACCGGGATCCGGATGTGTTCGCAGACGCGGATGGATTCGAGCCGGATGCTCACGCGGATGACAACCTGGTCTGGGGAGCGGGCCCTCACGCGTGCCCCGGCAAGGCGCTGTCGATCGTCGAGCTGCAGGCGTTCTTCGAGGAGTTGCTCGCGGCCGCGGAGGTCACCAGCACCGGCGAGGGTGAGCGTGAGGTTCACCCGGTGGGCGGCTGGGCGTCGTTGCCGGTGCGCCTTACCGCCCGCGGGTAATCGAATTGCTGTGACGTAAGATGAGGCGCGTCATACGCAACCCACGCGATGTGGAAGGGATGGGACTGTGGCTGAGATTTCACGCGACGAGGTGTCGCGCATCGCACGCCTGGCGCGAATCGCGCTGAAGGACGAGGAGCTGGACGATATTGCCCAGCAGCTGGACACGATCGTGGACGCGGTCTCGAAGGTGCAGAGTGTGGACACCGAGGGTGTCACGCCGATGAGCCACCCGCACTCCATCGACGCAGGTATGCGCGAGGACGTGGAGAAGAAGACGCTGACGCAGGCAGAGGCGCTGGACCAGGCTCCGGCCGTGGAGGAGGACCGCTTCGTGGTGCCGCAGATTCTCGGAGAGGGAGACTAGAGACTAATGACGCAGTACACGATTCCGGCCGAAGGTCTCGTCGCTAAGCCAGCGCACGAGCTCGCCGCAATGATCCAGTCCGGCGAAGTCACCTCCCGCGAGGTCACGCAGGCGTTTTTGAACCGCATCGCTGAGGTCGACGGTGAGCTTGGCGCCTTCCTTCACGTCGGTGCCGAGGAGGCGCTCGCGGCCGCGGACAAGGTGGACGAGCAGGTCAAAAACGGCGATGAGCCGGCCTCCGCGCTCGCGGGCGTGCCGCTGGCGCTCAAAGACCTGCTGGTGACCACCGACGCGCCGACCACCGCCGCGTCCAAGATGCTCGAGGGCTACATGAGCCCGTACGACGCCACCGTGGTGGCCAAGCTGCGCGCCGCCGGCATCCCAATTCTGGGCAAGACCAACCTGGACGAGTTCGCCATGGGCTCGTCCACGGAGAACTCCGCCTACAAGCAGACGAAGAACCCGCACGACCTCGAGCGCGTCCCAGGCGGCTCCGGTGGCGGCACCGCGGCGGCGCTCGCGTCCGGCGAGGCCCCGCTGGGCATCGGCACCGATACCGGCGGCTCCATCCGCCAGCCGGCATCCCTGACCGGCACCGTGGGCGTGAAGCCGACCTACGGCGGTGTGTCGCGCTACGGCGTGATCGCCTGTGCGTCCTCGCTCGACCAGGTGGGCCCGTGCGCGAATAACGTGCTGGATACCGCGCTTTTGCACGAGATCATCGGCGGCCACGACGAGTTCGACGCCACCTCCGTGGACCGCGAGGTGCCGGCGCTCGCCGACGCCGCACGTGAGGGTGCGAAGGGCGACCTCAAGGGCGTGAAGATCGGCCGCGTGAAGCAGTTCGAGCGCCCCGGCACGCAGGAGGGCGTGAAGGAAGCCATTGATAAGGCCTACGCGCAGCTCGAGGCGCAGGGTGCAGAGATCGTCGAGGTGGATTGCCCCAGCTTCGAGGACGTGATGGGCGCGTACTACCTGATCCAGACCTCTGAGGTCAGCTCCAACCTCGCGCGCTTCGACGGCATGCGCTACGGCCAGCGCGCCGGCGACGACGGCACCCGCTCCGCCGAGGAAGTCATGGCCGCCACCCGAGGCGAGGGCTTCGGCGCCGAGGTCAAGCGCCGCATCATCCTGGGCACCTACGCGCTGTCCGTGGGCTATTACGACGCCTACTACCTGCAGGCGCAGCGCGTGCGCACCCTTGTGGCGCAGGACTTTGCCAAAGCATTCGAGCTTTGCGACGTCATCGCCGCTCCGGCCGCTCCCACCACCGCGTTCAAGCTGGGCGACAAGGTGGACGACCCGTTGGCGATGTACAACTTCGACCTGTTCACCCTGCCGCTGAACCTGGCCGGCCTGCCCGGCATGTCGGTGCCGGCGGGCGAGGCCTCCGACACCAACCTGCCGGTGGGTCTGCAGCTGATCGCCCCGGCCTTTGAGGATGCGCGCTTGTACCGCGTGGGTGCCGCTTTTGAAGCCGGCCGTTAATCCCTGGAATACCCTCGCAGCCCTGGCTGCGGGGTATTTTCTTGTCTTGATCGATCAGGGCTTCATGCCCGTGATCACCCCGCTTTTGCCTTTCGACGTCAGCTCCGCCGTGTGGCTTACCAGCATTTACCTGCTGTGCACAGTGGCGCCGATGCCGGCGACGGGCAAGCTCGGCGACGCCTTCGGCCAACGCCGCGTCTTCCTCATCGGGCTGGCCATCTATGTGGCCGCCCTGGTGTTCGCCGGTGCGTCCTGGTCCTTCGGCTCTCTAGTGGTGGCCCGTGGCCTGCAGGGGTTGGGTGCCGCGGTGTTTTTGCCGCAAGCGTTCGGGCTGATCCCGCGCGTGTTTGCCGAGGATAAACAGGGCCGGGCGTTTGCCGCTTGGGGCGTGATCGGCTCTGTGGCGTCGCTGATCGGCCCGGTGGTCGGCGGGGCAGTGGCAGACGGCTTCGGCTGGCGCGCGGCGTTCTTCGCCCAAGCCGGGCTCGGCGCGGTGGCGTTGCTCGCCGGACTGATCGCCCTGCCGCGGTTGCCGCGCAGCGGTGAGCGGGTGACCATGCTGCCGGTGCTGCTGTCTTTCGGCGGGCTGGGGCTTTTGGTGTATGGCATCCAGTTCGGCCAGTGGCCCTCGATCCTCTTCGGCGCGCTGCTCATCGGCGTGCTGGTGCTCTCCGCCCGCAACGGCACCGACGACGGGTTCCTGCCGGTGGAGCTCATGCTCAACCGCTCATTTGCCCTCGGCGCGCTGGGAGTGGCCGCAATGGGCTTTACCGTGGCGTCGATGTTCATCCCGCTGATGTACTGGCTGCAAAACGTGGCAGGTGCTTCACCGACGGCCTCCGGCGCCGTCACCGCGCCCATGTCCGTGTTCGCGCTCGTGCTCACCCCGGTTGCCGGGTACCTGACGGACCGGCGCGACCCAGGCAAGCTGTGCGCCGTGGGCTTTAGCGTTTCTGCGGCGGGCCTGGCGCTTGCCATCGCTTTGATCCACACCGGGGCAGGCGTGTGGTGGTTTACCGCCGTGACCTCACTGTTGGGCATCGGCGGCGCGTTCGTGTGGGCGCCCAATGCGGCGGTAACCATGCGCGGTATCGCAGAGCACGAAACCGGGGCCGCCTCCGGGCTGTACAACACAGCCCGCCAGGTCGGCTCCGTCCTCGGCGTGGCGCTTGTGGGCATGGTGTTGGCCTCCGGCGCTATCGCATCCACCGCCGGTTGGGCACTTGCGCTGCCGTTAGCCGCGATGCTGATCGGGGCAGTGTCATCGCTTCGTCTTCGGGGGTAGCCTGGCAGGTATGCGACTTGCCACTTTGACCTCCGGCGGCGACTGCCCCGGCCTCAACGCTGTCATCCGCGGCATCGTCCGCACCGCTAACACGGAGTTCGGCTCCACCGTCGTGGGCTACCGCGACGGCTGGGTGGGCCTGATGGAGGACCGCCGCGTCGACCTTTACGACGACGCGTATATGGACTCCCTCCTGCTTCGCGGCGGCACCGTGCTGGGCACCGGCCGCCTGCACCCGGACAAGTTCAAGGCGGGACTGGACCAGATCAAGGCCAACATCGACGACGCCGGGGTGGACGCGCTTATCGCCATCGGCGGCGAGGGCACGCTCAAGGGCGCGAAGTGGCTCTCCGACAACGGCATCCCGGTCGTGGGCGTGCCCAAGACCATCGACAACGACGTCGCCGCGACCGACTACACCTTCGGCTTCGATACCGCCGTGTCCGTCGCCACCGACGCCATCGACCGGCTGCACACCACCGCCGAGTCCCACAACCGCATCCTCATCGTGGAGGTCATGGGCCGCCACGTCGGCTGGATCGCCCTCCACGCCGGCATGGCTGGCGGCGCGCACTACACCGTGATCCCGGAGGAGCCGTTCGACATCGCCGATATCTGCAAGGCCATGGAGCGGCGCTTCCAGATGGGGGAGAAATACGGCATCATCGTCGTCGCCGAAGGCGCGATCCCCAAGGAAGGCACCATGGATGCCGGGCTGGGCGAGGAGGACGAGTTCGGCCACAAAACCTTCAACGGCATGGGCCAAATCATCGGCGACGAGGTGAAAAAGCGCCTCGGCTACGACGTACGCACCACCGTGCTCGGCCACACCCAGCGCGGCGGCACGCCCACCGCCTACGACCGTGTGCTGGCCACCCGCTATGGCGTCCACGCCGCCCGCGCGGCGCACAACGGCAACTTCGGCCAGTGTGTGGCGCTGCACGGCGAGGACATCGAGTTGGTTCAGCTCGAAGACGCCGTGGCACAGCTCAAGACCGTGCCGGAGCGCCGCTACACCACCGCAAAGGCGATGTTCACGTAGGGCTCGCACGCTCACGCTATGAAAAACCGCATCCCTGACCCCTGTCGCCTGCTCATCGTCGGCATCAACCCCGGCCGCCTCACCGAGGAGGTGGACGCGCCCTTTGCCTATCCGGGCAACCGCTTCTGGCCGGCGCTGGAGGCCGCGGGCATCACCCCGTACCGCGTCCACGCCAATGAGGGGCTTTCGGAAGAAGACGCGGCCATGCTCGCCGAACGCGGCATCGGGTTTACCAACCTGGTGGGCCGTATGACACCGAAAGCGTCTGACCTGACCAAGCAGGAGTTGGTTGAGGGAGGGGAGGTGGTTCGCGGAGTCGTCGCAAAGCACAAGCCCAAAGCCGTCATGTTCGCAGGCATTGGCGCCTATCGCGATGCCTATCGACGACCAAAGGCCACCCGCGGCCTCCAACCCGAAACCCTCGCCGGAGTGCCGGTGTGGGTGGTGGGCAACCCCAGCGGGCTCAACGCGCACGAGTCGGTGGACACGCTCGCCGAGAGCTACCGGGAGGTCTGGGAGGCGACAGCGCGGGAGCGGCGGTAGAGCCAGATCAACAGCACCCACAGCAAGATCGTGACCGCGATCGAGCCGACGAGACTCGCGACGCCGGGGAGCTCTTTGGAGGCGTTGAACGCCCCGTGGAGCGCGGCGGCGAGGAGGAACCAACCGATGAGCCGCGACACGCGCCAGCCGAGAGGCTGATCGGTGCGGCACAGGAATTGTCCGAGGCCCCACGCCGCCAGTCCGGTGTACACGGCGTGCGAGAACGGGCCCATGACAACCAGCCAGACCATGGACGCGACACCGTCGAAGTACTCGGACTGCAGATCTAGCGCCGCTGCGATCGCGGAATTGTTCACGGTCTCGGCGACGGTGTATCCCGCGCCGACGGCCATGCCGACCACCGCCGACTCGATGGGTCGGCGCACCGGCGCGAAAGCGGCGATGACAAGGAACGCAGCCAGTAGTTTGGCAGTCTCCTCCGGAATCGAGGAAAACAGGTACGTAACAGCGTCGGGAAGCTGCTGCGTCGCGGCGAGGTAAGCGGAGTTGACCGGCGGGACGACGCCGCAGAGGGCCGCACCCGCCAGCAGGCTGGCGGGCAGCCACCATGGAGTCTTCGGCCGTCCGGGGTGGCGGCGCAAAAGTAGCCATGCCGCCGCGAGGGAGATAAGGACGAATGCCACAGCCGCGGCGCCGAACGTGGGCGTCCACGGCACCTGGGCGAGTGTGTATAGGTAGCGCGCAACGCACGCGAGGATGAATAGGCCACCAACACCTTGGAGGATGAGGTTCTTCTGCACTATTTAGCCTCCTCTGCGACAAGACGCTCGACGATCTCCCGGCCGGCATCGTCGGGCGCCGTGGCGTATACCGTGAGGTCGCCGCGCTCTACGGCGGCGATGGACAATTCATCGCGGTGCACTGCGTACACCCCGGGCGCGGGGCGCTCGAGCTCGTCCGTGTCAATCCGCTCGCCGTTTGAGGCCTGCCAGTACATGCGCGTGACCGCGTTGGCGCGCTCCGCCTCGTCAGTCATGGTGTAGTCGGCGCGCAGCTGGATTTTCGTGCCGTCGCAGTCCCACCTCCACGTGCCTGTGCCGTCACCCGCACTGTCGTTGGCAGAGGTCTGGGTGCATTGCAACGCGTTGCCGTCCGCGTCGTGCAGCGTGATGCCACCGGCGGACACCTCCGTGGTGGCGGGATCGCCTTCCTCCGTTGCCGCCTGGGCGACAAACGGGGCGGCGAGGATGAGTGCTCCGACGGCGACGATGCCGAGCGTGCCGGTGCGGGTATTTCTGTCAGAAAAATCGGGGTATTTCACTCGGGGACACTATAGGGAACTGCTCTCTCATTCGCAGTGTGCAGCTATATGTACCGCCCCTGCAGTAGCATCGCTGAAATGACGCTGCTTGACCAGATGGCCAGCGCCTACGAGGCGTGGATGCCACTTCAGCTTCGCGAGTGGTACACCGCAGACCAGCGGCGTGAGCTCGCTATGGAGGAGATGCGCCCGCAGGCCGAGCACACAGCAAACGCGGAGTTTGGGGCCAGCTTCCGCGACCACCTGAAACCCCTCGGCGGGCCGGACGTGCCCGACCCGCTGGCATGGGCGAACCGGCGCGTGGAGTTCGCTGACGGGCACTGGTGCGTCGCGGGGATCCGCTTCCTGGGGCTGGACCCGGAAAAGCCGTTTGTGCACGTTGTCGCAACGTCTGTGCCGCCGCGGCACGACGGCCTAGACGCGTACGCCAAGCAGCTGCACCACAAATTCGCGGACTTCGGCCCGCTGGCCATCCGCTTCGAGCTGCCGAACCCGCCGGAAGACGCCGACATTGACCAGTGGATCATCGCCGGGCTCGTTTCCGAGCTGCGGCGGAAACCGCGCCGCCCACAACACGAACGCGTCCGCCTCACCTCAGCAGACCCCTCTGAGACGGCACCATATGCCGATGAGGTGCTCGGTAACGTCGCAACGCAACGGCCCGAAGTACGCACCTGGACGGAGGCCGCGACCCTGGAGCAGCTGCAAAGCTGCGAGGAGACCGGTGCGCTATGCACGATCGAGGTAGACGGGCAGCGCGCGGGCATCATTGCGGCGGCCCGCGACGATGCAAACGGCATGCGCGGCTTCCAGGTCTACGAGTTCCTCCTCGACGACAATGCCCGCGGTCGCGGCCTCGCACCCGTGGCGATGCAGTTGCTTTGCGACGTCCTGCCGGCCAATCCCGGCGACACTTTGTGGGGGACGGTGCACGTGGGCAATGGGCCGTCGATAGGCAATGCGCTCGCTGTCGGCCGTGAGAAGACGGCCGCATTTGTGTGGGTGCAGAGACGGGGCGAGCTGTAGCGCGGGGACGCGGGGCGGGGCAGTAGACTGATGCGCATGACTGCGTACGACCTGATGGATTACGACGAAGTACTCGAAAAGTACGACCCGGTGATGGGCCTTGAGGTGCACGTCGAGCTCGCCACCGAGACGAAGATGTTCTCCACCTCCTCCGCCCACTTCGGCGCGGAGCCGAACACGAACATCGACCCGGTCTCGCTCGGGCTTCCCGGTGCGCTGCCGGTGGTCAACGCCAAGGGCGTGGAGTGGGCCATCAAGATCGGCCTGGCGCTGAACTGCAAGATCGCCGAGTCTTCGCGGTTCGCTCGTAAGAACTACTTCTACCCGGATCAGCCGAAGAACTACCAGATTTCTCAGTACGATGAGCCGATCGCCTACGACGGCTACCTGGACGTCGTGCTCGAGGACGGCACCGAGTGGCGCGTGGAAATCGAGCGCGCGCACATGGAGGAAGACACCGGCAAGCTCACCCACTTAGGCTCCGCCTCCGGCCGCATCACCGGTGCCACCGCGTCGCTGGTGGACTGCAACCGCGCGGGCATCCCGCTGATCGAGATCGTGACCAAGCCGATCATCGGCGCCGACGAGCGCGCACCAGAGGTGGCCAAGGCCTACGTCGGCGCACTGCGCGAGCTGGTCAAGGCCCTCGGCGTCTCCGACGCGCGCATGGACCAGGGCAGCATGCGTTGCGACGCCAACGTGTCCCTGCGCCCGGTTGGCCAGGAGGAATTCGGCACCCGCACCGAGACGAAGAACATTAACTCCTTGAAGTCTGTGGAGCAGGCCGTGCGCTTTGAGATGCAGCGCCAGGCCGCGGTCCTGCAGGACGGCGGGGAAGTTGTGCAGGAGACCCGCCACTACCAGGAGAAGGACGGCTCCACCTCCAAGGGCCGCCCGAAGGAAGAGGCGAGCGACTACCGCTACTTCAACGACCCGGACCTGCCGCCGGTGATTGCGAAGCCGGAGTGGGTCGAAGAGATCCGCGCGACCCTGCCGGAGCTGCCGTGGGTGCGCCGCGCACGCATCCAGGAGGAGTGGCAGCTGCCGGAGAAGGAGTTCCGCGACCTTGTCAACGCCGGCGCGCTGGACCTGATCGTGGACACCGTCGAGGCTGGCGCTACACCGGATGAGGCCCGCGCATGGTGGGTCTCCTACATCAACGGCAAGGCCAACGAGGCCGGCAAGGACCTCGACGCGCTCGGCGTCACCCCGGCCGACGTCGCTCGCGTGGTGGAGCTGGTTAAGGAAGGCAAGCTCACCACCAAGCTGGGCCGCCAGGCCATCGACGGCGTCATCGCCGGTGAGGGTGACGTGGACAAGGTCGTCGCGGACCGCGGCCTGGAGGTCGTGCGCGACGACGGCGCGATTGAGAAGGCCGTCGACGAGGCGCTGGCCGCCAACCCGGACATCGTGGAGAAGTACCGCGCCGGTAACAAGAAGGTCACCGGCGCGATCGTGGGTGCCGTGATGAAGGCGACCCAGGGCAAGGCTGATCCGGGCCAGGTCAACCAGCTCATCGCGAAGAAGCTCGCGGAGTAGCGCTCGACTGCATCGGCCGCTCCGGCCGCAAATGGTGAAAGGCAAGGGGTGAAGATCCGCAGATCCGCGGGGATTCACCACTTGCCTTTCACCATTTGTAAAGCAAGGGGTTGCCCTTGCCCATCACCTGACAGACCCCTAGTAAGCGATCCAGATTATGGCCCAAAACAGGGCTTTCTCTGGCTCCCTTACTAGGGGTCTGCGGTGGGTTAGTCCAAGGAAAACCCAGCAACGCAAAACCCCGGCCAACACACGTTGGCCGGGGCGGAGCGGGACGTCGTAAAGCGGTTGCTTACTTGCCCTGGGGCTTATCCTCAGGCTTGACGGCGGGGAACTCGCCGGTCTTGTACATCTCCTCGTACGCCTCCCACTGGATCTTCTCGTCCTGGGAATCCGGGGCGCCAGCGTAGGAGTCGGACTCGGGGTCGAGCGCCGGAACAGACTTGATGTCGAAGTCGCTGGAGGAATCGGCGTGCATATCCGCCGCGACCTCTTCCTGCACCGACTGCCACAGCTCGCTGCCGCCGACGTTGGAATCGGAGGTCAGCGAGTCGACCTCGCTGCGCTCCGCGCCGGTGAGGTCCGAGCTCTCAGGATCAAGCTGGCTGCCGGCGAGCTCGGCGAGGCGCTCGCGGCGGCCGGTCTCGTCCTGGATGTTCTTGCGGTCGCGGAACCAGGCGACACCCATGACGATGCCCAGCACCAGGCCGAGGTAGCCCAGGAGCGGGTAGACCCAGCCGACCAGGTCGGCGAAGCCGATGAAGGACAGGGCGAAGCCGACCAGGACCGCAATGGAGTAGTATACGCGGAACTTCCCTGGCTTATCGTGGCTCAGGCGGCGGCCGTTGGCGTAGAACATGCCGACGGCGGTGTTGTAGATCATTAGGTAGATGACAATGGACACGAACACGCCGACGGCCGGGTGCATGGAGTCGAAGACCATCAGCAGCGGCATATCGGCATCCATGACGTTTTCCATGTTGCAGAACAGGATGAAGGTCAGGATCAGCAGCAGCACGGCGAACATGATGCCGCCGAGCAGGCCACCCTTGCCTGCCTGTGCCGGGTTCATGTGGGAGCCAGCGAAGACGAGCATCATGGAGACATCCATGATCATCACCAAGGTGGCGTAGTTCAGCGCGGTGATCAGCCAGTTGCCGAACGTGCCCGACGCGCTCTGGTTGGTCTGTGCCAGTTCGTTGATGTGTCCGAAGTCGGACGGCATGTTCATCAGCGTGATCACGAACGCGATGAGCAAGCATGCGATCAGCAGCGGGGTGATGTAGGAGAAAACGCTGGTGAGCTTGTCAATGTCCAGCAGGCCGGAGAGCAACAGAAGCGCGGTCATGATTGTGGAACCAACCCAGGTGGGGAAGCCGAATTGCTGCTCCAGGTTGGCGCCTGCGCCGGCGACCATGACGAAGCCGATGCAAAACAGGGTGAACATCGTAGTGATGTCCATGTACTTCGAAAGCCACGGACGCGAGACACTCTTGAACACGGCGCTGTGGTCGTCGGCCAGGTAATAGGAGCCGAGCTGGTAGACCCAGCCACTGAATATGGCGATTGCGGCGCCAGCGACAGCCGCGCCGAGGATGCCCCAATATCCGAACGCGAGGAAGTACTGGATCACCTCCTGGCCGGAAGCGAAGCCCGCGCCGACGGTGAGGCCCACCAGCGCGAGGGCAACTTTGAATGTTTTACCCATAATTATCCTTAATGAAAGTTAATTAAAAAAGAGCGGCGCCGAGAGTAACACCGTTGGGGGGCCATTGCTAACCGACGACCAAAGGTTCCCGCACCCAACAGTGCAGCGCACAGGCTCGGATTTGCTGTTTCAACGGCGCGTTACCAAGGATCAGACAGTGCTTTCGCATACATTGATGAGCATGGCTAGTAACCCACGTGATCTCACGCCGAACGAACAAAATGACCTGACAAACCTGGATTCACCCGAGGTGCCGGAGTACACCGGCGGTGCAAAGTCTGCCAACGAAGGGCTATACACCCGAACCGGCAAGGCTGCCCCGACGGAGATTTTCCCGCGCGGCGAGCAGAACAACGGCCCGCTGATCCCGCAGTCCCCGGAAACCACCGCGTTTGAAAGCGCGAACGAGACGGTGGCGGTGGAGCGCGAGCCGGCCTATGCCGCGCCCGCGTACGCCACCGGCACTGCAGACACCGCCAGCACGGCTGACCCGGTCTACACCGAGACGACCGAGCCGGTTGTGGTGGAAGAGGAGACGCGCCGCGGCACCACGGACTTCGGTCTGTTCTTGATGCGCCTGTTCCTCGGCGCGTTCCTGATCATCGACTCTGTCGCAATTTTCTTCCGCCTCGGCGGCAACGAGGGCATCTCCGGTCTGGAGAGCGCCTTCGCGGATTACCCGTACGGCTCCGGCCTAGCCGTTGTGGTGCCCACCCTCGAGCTGGCTGCCGGCGTGTTCCTGGTGCTGGGTCTGCTCACCCCGGTTGCGGCGCTGGTCGCCATCGCCGTTTCCGGCTTTATGGCGCTCCACGCTTTTGTCACCCAGTCCGACGGCTTCAACGTGTTCGCCTGGACCCCGGAGACCTGGGTGCCGGTCATGCTGCTGGCCGCATCCCTGGTCGTGCAGTTCACCGGCCCGGGCCGCTACGGCATCGACGCGTCGCGCGGCTGGGCCAAGCGCCCGCTGGCTTCTAGCTGGATCTGCGCGCTGCTTGGCCTGGCGGCTGCCGGGCTGATGTGGTGGTTCGGCACCGGGGTCAACCCGGTCGCCTAACCCGCTGCCTAATCAACCTGGCGCACCGCGCCCTTGTCGGCGCTGGTTGCCATCTTCGCGTACGCGCGCAAAGCCTTCGATACCTCACGGACGCGGTTCGGCGTCCAGGGGTTGTCGGAGGCTTCCATCATTTCACGGCGCTTTTCCAGCTCTGCCTCGTCCACGTCGAGCTTCAGCTCGCGGTTGGACACGGAAATGGAGATGGTGTCGCCGTTTTCAATCAGGCCGATCAAACCGCCGGCCGCGGCTTCGGGGGAGATGTGGCCGATGGACAGCCCGGAGGTGCCGCCGGAGAAGCGCCCGTCCGTGATCAGCGCGCACTTTTTGCCTAGGCCGGCGCCCTTGAGGAAGGACGTCGGGTGCAGCATCTCCTGCATGCCCGGCCCGCCTGCGGGGCCTTCGTAGCGGATGACCACGACCTCGCCTTCGAGCACTTCGCGGTTGAGGATCATGGAAACCGCCTGCTCCTGTGAGTCCACCACTCTCGCGGGGCCAGTGAACTCCCACAGACCCTCTTCCACGCCGGCGGTTTTCAAGATCGCGCCGTCGGGGGCGAGGTTGCCGCGCAGCACCACCAGGCCGCCGTCAGAGGTGAACGGGTGCTCGACGTCGTGGATGACACCGTTTTTCGCATCCGTGTCCAGCTCGGCCCACCGCGCACTCTGGGAGAACGCCTTCGTGGTGCGCTCGCCGCCGGGCGCGGCGTGGTACAGCTCGAGCGCTTCCTCCGTCGCGGCCCCGCCGCGGATGTCCCAGTCGGAGAGCCATTCGCTTAACGACGGATACGCGATCGAGTGCACATCCGCATGCAGCAGGCCCGCGCGGTTGAGCTCGCCCAGAATCGCCGGGATGCCGCCAGCGCGGTGGACGTCTTCGACATGGGCCTCGCCGTTCGGTGCAACCTTGGACAGGCAGGGGATCTGGTGGGACAGCTCGTCGATGTCGTGCAGGTCGAAGTCGATCCCGCCCTCTTGGGCTGCGGCGAGGATGTGCAGGATGGTGTTGGTGGAGCCGCCCATGGCCATGTCCAGCGCCATGGCGTTGCGGAAGGCGTGCACGCTTGCCACGTTTCGCGGCAGGACGGATTCGTCGCCCTGGCCGTAGTAACGCTCGCACAGCTCCATGACGGTGCGGCCGGCCTTTTCAAACAGCTCGCGGCGTGCGGTGTGGGTGGCAAGTGTGGTGCCGTTGCCCGGCAGGGACAGGCCGAGCGCCTCGGTGAGGCAATTCATGGAGTTGGCGGTGAACATGCCGGAGCATGAACCGCAGGTGGGGCAGGCGTTGTTGGCGATAGCGTCGAGCTCGTCGTCGGAAACGTCGTTGTTGGCGGACAGGGCGATCGCGTCGATGAGGTCCGACTTCGGCTTGGTCACCCCGCCGACGGAGAACGCCTTGCCGGCCTCCATCGGGCCGCCGGAGACGAATACGGCCGGGATGTTCAGGCGCATCGCGGCGTTGAGCATGCCCGGGGTGATCTTGTCGCAGTTGGAGATACACACCATGGCGTCGACGGTGTGGGCGTTGACCATGTACTCCACCGAGTCGGTGATGATTTCGCGCGACGGCAGGGAGTACAGCATGCCGGAATGTCCCATGGCGATACCGTCGTCGACGGCGATGGTGTTGAACTCCTTGGGCACGCCGCCGGCGGCGCGAACGGCGTCCGCGACGATGTCGCCGACCTCTTTCAGGTGCACGTGCCCCGGAACGAATTGGGTGTAGGAATTCACGATCGCCACGATCGGCTTGCCAAACTCGTTTTCGCCGGTGCCGGTGGCGCGCCACAGTGCGCGGGCGCCGGCGGCCTGGCGGCCGATGGTGGTGACGCGTGAGCGAAGTGGAATCACGGTAATTACTCCTTATTGTCTGGGGCGGACGGGCGCGGGCCCGGCAAGTCCGGGTGTTCGGCGACGTAGGCGTCGTACTCCTCGCGGGAAAGCAGCACCTTGTGGCCGCCCTTGTCGATGATTTCGTACTTGCCGTCGGCGGCCTCCTGCGCGGCGGTAATCACGTCGGTGATGCGGCCGTTGGAAGCCTCGGCCAAGTCGGGCAGGGAATTGAAGGTCACGCCGGGCAGCGGGTGCTCGGTGCCATCGACGGTGACGGCATTGACGGCCGAGCCCTTGAACGCGAGGCCTTTCAGGTCGCGCCAAGACAGGGTGACGTTCTTGCGCACGAGGTACTTGGCGGTGATGCCGCGCTCGTCCACGGTTGTGGAGGAGGCGAGCACCCACGCCAGCCAGATGGCGGGGAAGATCAGCAGCCAGGCCAGGTACTTCGGCGCCCAGAGGATGCCCATCAGGGCGATGCCGGTGGCGAGCACGATGGCGAGGATGTGCTCGCGCGTCGGCTTGAAAACGTGCTGGGGGTGCTCCGGCGTGTCAGTCATAGTTGGGGATGGTAGTCACCTTTGGAACGTCGATAGGCAATGGCCCGCAATTTAAATACTTGAATAAAAACCCTCAAGATGTTGCGTGGGCCACTACAGTACTTAACCGTGATCAACGAGCGACTTGTAATTATTCTCTCCCGGCGGCGCTTGCCGTAGCGGGTGCGTTTTACACGCCGCTCACACACCAAGCGCCCTCGAGAGCACATCGCTCGCCGGGGGCTTTTGTTGTATGAGATCGCGATTGACAAGCAGAGTCGAGCTAACAAGGAGCCTTCACGTGGCAGCTGCAGAGAAAAGAAAGCCCGAACGTATGACGGGTGCGGACGCCGTCGTGCGTAGCCTTGAGGAACTGGGCACCGAGATCGTATTCGGCCTGCCCGGTGGTGCAGTGCTCCCGCTGTACGACGCGCTGTTCCGCGCCGAGAAACTGCGCCACGTGCTCGTGCGCCACGAGCAGGGCGCAGGCCACGCTGCGGAAGGCTACGCGGTGGCGTCCGGAAACGTGGGCGTGTGCATCGCCACGTCCGGCCCGGGTGCGACAAACCTGGTCACCCCGATCGCGGATGCCTACCTGGATTCCGTGCCGATGGTGGCCATCACCGGCCAGGTTGGTTCGCCGCTGCTGGGCACCGACGCGTTCCAGGAGGCGGACATCCGCGGCGTGACCATGCCGATTACCAAGCACAACCTCATGGTGACCAAGGCTGAGGAGATCCCCAGCGCGATCGCAGCGGCCTTCCATATCGCCTCCACTGGCCGCCCCGGCCCGGTGCTGGTGGACATCCCGAAAGACGTGCAGAACGCGGAGATCGAGTTCACCTGGCCGCCGAAGGTGGACCTGCCGGGCTATAAGCCGAATACCAAGCCGCACAACCGGCAGATCGCGCAGGCCGCGAAGATGATTTCCAAGGCGAAGCGCCCGGTGCTCTACATTGGCGGCGGCGTGGTCAAGTCCGGCGCGCACAAGCAGCTCGCTGAGTTCGTGGAAGCTACCGGGATCCCGGTGGTGACCACCCTGATGGCGCTTGGGACTTTTCCGCACGACCACCCGCTCTACCTGGGCATGCCGGGCATGCACGGCACCGTGCCGGCGGTGGGCGCGTTCCAGGAGTCCGACTTGCTCATCGCGATCGGCGCGCGTTTCGACGACCGCGTCACCGGCGACACCGACACCTTCGCTCCGCACGCGAAGGTCATCCACGCCGACATCGACCCTGCAGAGGTAGGCAAGATCCGCCCGGTGGATGTGCCAATCGTCGGCGATGCGAAACGGGTGCTGTCTGAGCTCACCGACTACTTCGGGGAAAAAGACAAGGTCAAAGCCCCCAGCATCGAGCCGTGGATTGCCCGCCTGATGGATCTGAAGGAGCGTTTCCCGCGCGGCTACGAGCCGCACACCGACGGCACGCTGCCACCCCAGTACGTGCTGGAGACGCTGTCCAAGATCGCCGGTCCTGATGCGATCTACGTCTCTGGCGTGGGCCAGCACCAGATGTGGGCCGCCCAGTTCATCGACTACGACAAGCCGCGCCACTGGATCAACTCCGGCGGCGCGGGCACCATGGGCTTTTCCATCCCGGCAGCGATGGGCGCCAAGGCGGCGATGCCGGACAAGGAAGTCTGGGCCATCGACGGCGACGGCTGCTTCCAGATGACCAACCAGGAGATCACCACCGCCGCCCTCGAGGGATTCCCCATCAAGGTGGCCTTGATCAACAACGGCAACCTGGGCATGGTGCGCCAGTGGCAGACCCTGTTTTACGACGGGCATTATTCGCACACCAAGCTCGGCGGCGAGGTCTACGTCCCGGACTTTGTAAAGTTGTCCGAGGCACTTGGCGCGGTGTCGTTCCGCGTCACCTCCGCGGACGAGGTGGAGGAGGCGATACAGCGTGCCCGCGAGATCAACGACCGCCCGGTGGTGGTCGAGTTTGTTGTCGGCGAGGACGCGCAGGTGTGGCCGATGATCGCGGCCGGCACCTCTAACTCCGACATCGAGTACGCGCGCGGCATGCGCCCGTTCTTCGGCGAGGAGGAGTCTGCGGCGGAGACGCCGGAGGCCATCAACGACACCATCGAAGCGCTCGAGCAGGAGGGAAACTAACCATGGCACAGCCCGAACAGATCACACGCCACACACTGTCGGTGCTCGTCGACGACGTTGACGGCATCATCACCCGCGTCACCGCGCTGTTTACCCGCCGCGGCTACAACCTGGTCTCCCTTGTCTCGGCGAAGACGGCGAAGGAGGGCATCAACCGCCTCACCGTCGTCGTGGACGCCACGCCCCATGCCGTGGAGCAGATCACCAAGCAGCTGTACAAGCTCATCCAGGTGCACAAGGTGCTCGAGCTTGACGACGCCACGTCTGTCGGCCGCCAGCTACTCCTGGTGAAGGTCAACGCGGACAACCTGACCCGCCCGCAGGTGGTGGACGCCGCCAACCTGTTCCGCGCGCGCGTGATCGACGTGGCGGTGGACTCCGTGATTATTGAGGCCACCGGCAACTCCGCAAAGCTCAAGGCGTTCCTTGAGGTGATGGACACCTTCGGGATCCGCGAGTTGGCGCGTTCCGGCTCGGTGGCGCTATCGCGCGGATCCAAGACGATGGCGAAGTCAGAGTAAATCTTAAAAACCCGAGACGGTTGTGTCATAATGTGAAATGACCGTCTCACAGAATGAAGGAAGTGACGTACACATGGCAATCGACGTGCTTTACGACAACGACGCAGACCTGTCCCTGATCCAGGGCAAGAAGGTCGCCATCATCGGCTACGGCTCCCAGGGCCACGCCCACGCGCAGAACCTGCGCGAATCCGGCGTTGAGGTGGTCGTCGGCCTGCGAGAAGGCTCCAAGTCCGCCGACAAGGCGCGCGAGGCCGGATTCGAGGTCAAGACCAACGCGGAGGCCGCTGAGTGGGCCGACGTGATCATGCTGCTGGCCCCGGACACCTCCCAGGCCCAGATCTTCACCGAGGATATCGAGCCGAACCTCAAGGACGGCGACGCGCTGTTCTTCGGCCATGGCCTGAACATCCACTTCGACCTGATCAAGCCTGCGGACAACATCACCGTCGCCATGGTCGCGCCGAAGGGCCCGGGCCACCTGGTCCGCCGCACCTTCGCAGACGGCAAGGGCGTGCCGGCGCTGATCGCAGTGGAGCAGGACCCGCAGGGCAACGGTAAGGAACTCGCCCTGTCCTACGCCGCGGCAATCGGCGGCGCCCGCGCAGGTGTCATCCCGACCACTTTCGAAGCTGAGACCGTCACCGACCTGTTCGGCGAGCAGGCCGTGCTTTGCGGCGGCCTGGAGGACCTGATCATGTCCGGCTTCGAGGTGCTGACCGAGGCAGGCTACGAACCGGAGATGGCGTACTTCGAGTGCCTGCACGAGATGAAGTTGATCGTGGACCTGATCTACGAAGGCGGCCTGGCCAACAT
Source organism: Corynebacterium sp. MSK008 (assembly GCF_030232585.1). Classification (GTDB taxonomy): domain Bacteria; phylum Actinomycetota; class Actinomycetes; order Mycobacteriales; family Mycobacteriaceae; genus Corynebacterium. The sequence continues at coordinate 73,892 of NZ_JASPJX010000006.1, forward strand.
GAACTACTCCATCTCCGACACCGCGGAGTTCGGCGGCTACCTCTCCGGTCCGCGCGTCATCGACGCAGGCGCAAAGGACCGCATGCGCGAGATCCTGAAGGACATCCAGGACGGCACCTTCACCAAGCGCCTCGTTGCCAACGTCGAAGGTGGCAACAAGGAGCTGGAGGACCTGCGCGCGAAGGTCTCCGAACACCCGATTGAAAAGACCGGCGAAGAGCTGCGCGACATGATGAGCTGGGTCAAGAATCCGCTCACCGACACCGCTCGCTAAACAGGCAGCGACCACGCGGCGGAGGCCTGAGGTCTCCGCCGCGTTTTTCGTGTGCGATCCCGCAGCGGTCCCGCACGAGAAAACCCCGCCCTCCCAATTTGGGAGACGCGGGGTAAAGGGTTGTTAGCGACTAGTTGGTCGCCTCAGCCTCAGCCTCAGCGCCCTCCGGTGCGAGGGTCTCGGTGATCTCGTCGACGATGTTGGTTTCGGTGACCGTCTCGTCTGCAGGCTCGCCAGCGCCCTCAGTTGCGGACTCTTCCGCGTCGGTTGCTGCGGACTCTGCAGCGTCACCCTCGACGGTGGTGGTCTCGGAGACAACCTCGGTTGCGGCGGTGGTGGTGGAGGTGGCGGTTTCGCCCTCACCGTTGTCGCCGGAGAACAGGGACCACAGCAGCCACAGCAGCAGCAGTGCGACCAGGAGGCCCAGCAGCCACTTCCACCAGCCGCCGCCGCTGTTGGACTCCTCAGTCACCGCGGTGGAACCTGCGGTGGAGCGGGCCGGGGTAGCGGCGGTGCGCTCGGTGGTGGTGCGCTCAACGCGGACATCCTTGTCCGGCTCAACGTTGGTGCGGTCGACGTTGACGTCCTTAACACGGTCGGCGCCCTCGACGTCGCCGCGGCCACGCACGTCGTTCAGCTTGTCCTGGCCGAGGTTTTTCGCGTCCTGGGCCTTGTCCTTGCCGAAGTCCTTAGCGTCGTTGGCGAAGTCCTTCGGGTTGCGCTTCGGGTCGATGGGGTTGTTCATTGTAAATTCCTTTCGTGCTAACACAAGTGCTGGCATAACGTTTCCGTCGGACGCAAGGCTGTACCAGCATCCGCGGTGAACGACCGCCCACTGTAACAAAACTTTCGCAAGCACCGCGGGAAAATATGTGCTAGACGTCTCATTTCATCCGGTGTTTTCCCAGGACTCCCCGGGTGGCGGGGCGCAAAAGGAATAGTTTTCAATAAGTTGTCATTAAGCGAAAAGGTGCATACCGTAGGTCATCGAGAGGCAATGTGAAAGGGACCGAAATGCACGATCACCACAACCACAACCACGACCACGCCCACGGCGCTCCGAGACGCGCGCTCGCAGTCGCACTGGCGATCACCGGCACGGTTTTCGTCGCGGAAGTTGTCGGCGGATTGCTCTCTGGGTCGATGGCTCTACTCGCGGACGCGATGCACATGCTTTCCGACGCCGCGGGGCTGATCATCTCCCTTCTCGCCATCATCGTCGGACAAAAGGCCGCTTCCGCAACCGCGACGTACGGCTACCGGCGCGTGGAAGTGCTCGCTGCACTGATCAACGCTGCCACTGTGCTGGCAATTTCCATCTGGATCGTGGTCGAGGCGGTGCGCAGGTTGCGCGACCCGCAACCGGTGGAAACAGGACCGATGATGGTCATCGCGATGATTGGCCTGATCGCGAACGTTGCTTCGGCATGGGTGCTCTCGCGCCACCGGGAGGGCTCGATCAACGTGCAGGGCGCGTACTTACACGTGCTGGTGGATATGTTCGGCTCCGTCGCAGTGCTGGTGGCTGGCGCGGTGATTGCGTGGACCGGGTTTACCGGTGCTGACGTGGTTGCCTCCCTGGTTATTGCGGCACTGGTGCTGCCGCGGGCTTGGCAGCTGATGGTGCGCTCGGCCCGGGTGATGCTCGAACACGTCCCGGCGGGGTTCGATGCGGACGAAGTGGAGCGCGCACTACGGCAGGTCGAAGGGGCGACGGATACGCACGACCTGCACCTGTGGTCGCTGGACGGGGTGAGCGTATTAGCCACGGTGCACGTGGTGGCGGGCCCCAGGGTGGACCGCGACCAGCTGCTGGACCGGGTGCAGGACACGCTGGCGCACCTTGGGGTGGAGCACGCGACGGTGCAGATTGAACCTCCTGAGCACATCGGTCACGAGAAGGTGTGCTGAAACTGCACTACGCTTGGGAGACATGGGTTTCACCACGCCGAGCTACTCACTCAAAGACCTGTTTTCCCGCGCGGGGCGGGGAGAGCTGCAGCTGCCTGACTTTCAGCGGGAGTACCTATGGGACGTCGACAGGGTTCGCACCCTGGTGACTTCCGTGCTGCGCGGCTACCCGGTGGGCTCGTTCCTCGCCCTGGATACGCGCAACACGGAGCAGCGTTTCAAGCCGCGCCCGCTCGAAGGTGTAGCGGTGGAAGGCGTCGCCCCCGGGCTGTTGCTTCTGGACGGACAGCAGCGCCTGACCTCGCTCTACCAGGCGTTCAAGAACGACGGCGAGGTCCACACCGTGGACTACCTGGGCCGGCCGATCCGCCGGCGCTTCATGGTGGACGTGCGCGTAGCGGTGTCCGCAGACCCGATGCCAGTGGAGGCGCTATTCGCGGTGGATGAGCAGGGCCAGGTGCGCTCCCACTTCGGGCCGGACGTCGACGGTGCGTTGAATTCACGCGAGGCCTATATAAATAACGGTGTCATTCCGGTAAGCATGCTGCTGTGGACCGAGGGCAACGACTTGCTTGTGGACATGGTCGCGAGCACCGAAGACGAGCAGCTGCGCGACGCGGTCAAGCACTTTGTCAACCAAGTGATGCGTGGGCTTCCGGCGTACGACGTGCCGGTGATCCGCGTGGACCGCGAAACCACGCAGGCGGGCGTTGGTCAGATCTTCGCGTTCGCCAACTCTGCCGGCGTGCAGATGGACGTTTTCGAGCTGCTCACGGCGGTGTTCGCCTCCGAGGACCCGTCGTTTGTGCTGGCGGAGAACTGGCGGGATACGGAGCACAAGCTGCGCGAGCACCCCGTGCTGGACAGCGTGGGGCGAGTGGAGTTTCTGCGCGCGCTGTCGCTGCTGCTGACCAGTAGGAGGGGCTCCGCGCGGGGCCACCGCGGCGACATCCTGGACATTTCGCTGGAGCAGTACCGGGCGCACGCAGGCGAAATGCTGGACGGTTTCCTCGCCGCGGCGAGGTTTTTGGAGGAGCGCCGCGTCGTTTACGCGGACCAGGTGCCGTATCCAGCCCAGCTGATCCCGCTCGCGGTGATCCTGGCGCGCCTGGCTGAGGATTCGGGCGCACTCGAGCGCGAAGGTGCGGCCGACCGGCTCAACCGCTGGTTCTGGTGCGGTGTGTTCGGCGAGCTGTACGGTGCTCACGCGCCCACCATCCGCATTGGCTTGGACGTGACTGAGGTGACGCCGTGGGTGCGTGGAGATACAGACGAGCTGCCCCGCACGGTGGCCGAGGCGCGATTTTTTGAGTCCCGCCTGCGCACAGCCGGCCCGGACAGCGGCATCTACCGCGGCCTGTACTCGCTGCTCATGGCCCGCGGCGCACGTGATTGGCGCACCGCGGAGCTGTTTACCGCGGAGACGGTGGAGCAGCTGCAGCCCCGCTTCCGCCAGGTGTTCCCGACGGAATACCTGGCCGTCACCGGTGCGCTGGAGAAGGACCCGCAGCTGGTTGATTCGGTACTGAACCGCACGCCGATGGGCCGGCGCACCGACGTGGTCATTGAGCGCAACGAGCCGAAGCGCTACCTGCCCCGGCTGCAGTCGAAGTCCCTGCTGGAAGACGACGAGTTCGACGCCATGCTTGACGGCCACGAGATGGATCCAGAACTCCTTCTGGCCTCTGACTGGGAGGGCTTCGTGGCTGACAGGCGCGAGCGTTTCGTGGGCATAATCGAGTACGCCATGGACCGTGCCGCCGAGCGCGACTGGGAGCCGGGCGAGGCGTAAGTGGCAAAAGCGAACACCGTCGTGGGCGTGGCCGCAGTCCTCGCCGCCTCCGCGATGCTGACGTCCTGTGCTCCCGAGGCGCAGTTGAGTCCGCTCGAGCGCGCCCGCGGCGTGAACCAATCCAAGCACGCGGGGAAGCTGTTCGCGGGCGAGCCGGAGGTCGTCGATGACGTCCTCGGCATCAAAACCACCAAGCTGTTCTTCCCGACGTCTGAGACGCTTGTGCTCAGCGACACGTCCGTCGAAGCGCAGCTGCGCGCGGCGTCCATCGCGGTCACCACGAACGCGCCGATGATGGTGTACGACCCCACCCGTCACGCCGAGTACGTGCAGATGATTGCGGATATGCGCACTGTGAACGTGCTCACTGTGGGAGACGTGGCCATTGCGCCGTCGAAAGGTGCGGTGAGCGTGCAGCGCGACCCTGGCGGGCTGCGGGCGTTAGAACAGATGACTGCGCTGCGCTACCGGGAGCGCACCGTCGCCACGCCGCAGGAGGCGGTGCGTGAGGTTTCCAGCCTGCACCAGCGCGAGCCGATGTGGCTGCGCGCTCAATGGGCGGACCCGTCGGTGTTGCCCGCGGCGAATCCGGAACCCTTCCCCATTCAGTCCCGCCGCGATGCCAACATGGCACCGCGGGTGGTTGCCACCTGGGAGTCCTCCATCCCGTCAGTGGCAAACGCGCGTAGCTACGGAGCGGATGTGACCGTTGTGCCGTTGGCGGATCCGCGCAAGAGCGAGCAGACCCTGTTCGCCATGGCTGGGCTGGCTGAGCGCCCGTTGGTGGCGCTGGGGAGCCAGTTCGGCACCTCCGCTCAGTTGATCGATCGGATCCGGGAGGCGGAAGCGGCCTACTAGCGTGGCGCGAGGTGATAGTCTGAGGCTGTTTTCTACTATGTGAGAAGAGGGTTTCAGAATATGAAAATTGCAGTGCTCGCTGGCGACGGCATCGGACAGGAAGTCATGGCGGAAGGACTCAAGGTCCTGCGCACCGTGCGCGACGACGTGGAGACCACCGATTTCGACCTCGGCGCCCGACGCTACCTGCGAAACGGGGAGCTGCTCACGGATGCGGACCTTGACTCGCTGAAGGAACACGACGCAATCCTGCTCGGCGCCATCGGTGACCCGGAGCGCGTGCCGGCCGGCGTACTCGAGCGCGGCCTGCTGCTGCCGCTGCGTTTCAAGCTGGACCACTACGTCAACCTGCGCCCGTCGCGGCTGTACCCGTCGTCGGTGAGCCCGCTGGCCAACCCCGGCGACATCGACTTCGTGGTGGTGCGCGAGGGCACCGAGGGACTCTACGCCGGCAACGGTGGCACCTTGCGCCAGGGCACCGAGCAAGAAGTCGCCTGCGAGGTGTCCCAGAACACCCACCACGGTGTCGCCCGCGTGGTGCGCTACGCGTTTGAGCTGGCAATGACCCGCCGCAAGAAGCTCACCCTGGTGCACAAGACCAACGTGCTGGTCAACGCAGGTGGGCTGTGGCAGAGCGTCGTCGACGAGGTGGCGGCCGAGTTCCCTGAGGTTGAGGTGGACTACAACCACATCGACGCCGCGACGATTTACATGGTCCAGGACCCACAGCGCTACGACGTCATCGTCACCGACAACCTCTTCGGCGACATCCTCACTGACCTCGCCGGCGCCGTCGCCGGGGGTGTGGGCCTTGCAAGCTCCGGCAACATCAACGCCGCCAAGGAGTTCCCCTCCATGTTCGAGCCGGTGCACGGCTCCGCACCGGACATCGCTGGCCAGGGCATTGCGGATCCCACCGCGATGATCTTGTCGGTGGCGATGATGCTTCGCTTCCTCGGCGACGAGGACAACGCCGCACGCATCGAGGAAGCCGTCGAGCGCGACGTGGCCTCCCGCGGTGATACGAAGGTGCGAACCGCCGAAGTGGGTGACAGGATCGCCGCCGCCCTGAAGTAGGGTTGTGCGCATGCATGTGACCCGCACGATCCCCGCCGTTTTGACCGCAACCGCACTGGTGCTGACCAGCTGCAGCAGCACGGAAGGCGGGATTGCGCAGCCGGAAGTCCTTGAAACCAATGGTGACGAGGTAATCCAGGACGCCGACGGCACCGGTGTAGAGGTCTCGCAGCGCCTCTTTGATTCCTCCGAGACCGTGGTGGTCTCCGCCAAGGAGCGCGACCAGCAGCTCAAGGCAGCGGCGATTGCGGTCAAGCTCGGGGCGCCGATGCTCGTGCGTCTCGACGGCACCGATGCCGCCGTCGACGCCGAAGTCGAGCGCCTGGGCGCCACACGTGTGATCAACGTGCCGGGCGAGGAAGAGGACGCCGAGGCGGTCGCTTCCGCGGATCCGGCCAGCGATGCCGCGGCCATTGCCGCGCTGGAGCCGGAGAACCCGAGCGAACTGACCATGCCGCCGGTGTTCACCACAGCGCTGTCCTCGCGTGCGTCTGTGGCCACCGCGCGTGCGGCCGGCGCCGAGGTGCAGGTGCTGGCGGCGCCGGATCCGCGCGCCACGTCGGACAGCATGCGCACCGTCACCGAGCAGGACACCCTCGCGTTGGGGCGCCAGTGGGGCGACACCGAGAACTTCCAGGCCCGTGCGGCGCTGGCGGAAAACGGCGAGCTGCCGGGCGGCGGCGGTCTGGTGTTCCCGGGCCGTCGCATGGTGGCGCTCTACGGGCACCCCTACGGCCCGGACTTGGGTGTGATGGGGGAGCAGGACCCGGCGGCAGCGGTGGAGTTGGCGAAGAAATATGCGGAGGACTACCAGCCGTTTAGCGAGGCCCCAGTCATCCCCGCATTCGAAGTCATCGCCACGGTTGCCTCTGGCGGCCCGGGCGACGACGGCAACTACTCCAACGAAACGCCGATGGAGGACCTCGTACCCTACGTCGACGCGATTGTGGACGCCGGCGGCTACGCCGTGATCGATCTCCAACCCGGCCAAGGCAGCTTCCTGGAGCAGGCCAAGCTGTACGAGGAGCTGCTCAAGCGCCCGAACGTCGGCCTGGCGCTGGACGCCGAGTGGAAGCTCAACCCGGGCGAGCAACCGTTGTCGCGCATCGGCAGCGCCACCTCGGGCGAGATTAACGAAGTGGCGGACTGGCTCGCGCAGCTCGTACGGGACAATAACCTGCCGCAGAAGGCGATGATCCTGCACCAGTTCAACGTGGCCATGTACCCGGACCGCGAAAACGTCGTCACCGGCCAGCCGGAGCTCGCCTGGGTCCTGCACGCCGACGGCCACGGCGGCCCGGAGCAGAAGTTCGACACTTGGAACGTGCTGCGCGAGGGTCTAGACCCGAACTTCTTCATGGCGTGGAAGAACTTCTTCGACGAGGATTTCCCGACGTTTACCCCGGAGCAGACCTACCGCGACGTCAATCCGCGTCCGTGGTTTGTTAGCTACCAGTAGAAACCGCTGATATCGGGCCCGGCGGCAAGATAATCTTGCTCCATGAGTGTGGAGCTTGATGAGGTCTACGGTTTCCTCGCCCAGCATGAGCCGTTTTCGACGCTGCCCGAGGACACCCTTCGCGCGCTTCCCGCGCAGATGGGCATCACTTATGTCCGCCGCGGACAGGCCGTGGTGGAGGTGGGCCAGCCCAACGACACGCTGTATGTCATCCGCTCCGGTGCAGTAGACATCGTCAGCGAGGACAACCTCCTGCTGGACCGGCGCGAAGCCGGGTTGAACTTCGGCTACTCCACGTTGGTGGGCGAACGCGAGTCCGCCTATCTCATGCAGGCGGTGGAAGACAGCATTCTGCTCATGCTCCCGCGGCAGGTGTTCCTCGAGCTGCTGGGACAGTTTCCGGACATGGGCCGGTTCTTCCAAACCGCTTCGCGGCGTGTGCGGGCCGCCGCCGACGAGGTACGCGATGGCGGCGCTACCGACGTGCTGCGCACCCCGCTGCACGAGATTTTCGCCGGGCGCGAGCCGGTCACGCGGGAGCAGCACGTGAGCATCGCCGATGCTGCCTGCGCGATGGGCGAGGAGGGCATCAGCAGCCTGATCATCACCGACGGGCAGGATATTGTCGGCATCATCACCGACGCCGACATGCGTTCGCGCGTGGTCGCCGGCGGCGTGGACACGTCCAGGCCTGTGGCGGAAGTGATGACCAGCCCCGTGCGCACCATCGCGCCCAACGCGCTCGTGTTCGAGGCGATGCTGACCATGAGCGAGCTGGGCATCCACCACCTGCCGGTCGCCGGCCAGGGCCAGGTGGCGGGCGTGGTCACTGCCGCGGACATCATGCGCCAGTTGCAGGCGGACCCGATCTACTTGGCGGCGGACGTGGCGCAGGCCTCGCTGGATGAGCTGGACGGTGCCTACCGGGACGCGGCGCGGGTCGCGGTGCGGTTTTTCGAGCGCGGCGCCTCGGCTGCAGAGACGCAACGGCTGCTCACCTCGATTGCGGATGCGGTGGCGAAAAGGTTGGGCACTTTAGCCGTCGAGAAGCTTGGGCCTCCGCCTGTGCCCTTCGCATTTGTTGCGGCGGGCTCGCAGGCGCGAGGGGAGATGGGGCCGGCGAGCGACCAAGACAACGCGCTCGTGCTCGCGGATTCCTACGACGCCGCGCATCACGGTGAGTACTTCGCGGAGCTCAGCGCGTTTGTTTGCGAGGGGCTCGCCCGCGCCGGCCAGGCGTTGTGCCCGGGCGACATGATGGCCTCTTCGCCGCAGTGGCGGATGACGGAAAGCGAGTGGGGCCGCACGTTCCACGGCTGGGTTACCGCGCCGAAACCGGACGCGTTGCTGCATGCGCAGGTGTTCTTTGACTTCCGCGCCGTCTTCGGGTTCGGCGACGGCTGGCAAGACATGGCCGCGCGGGTGCGCTCTGGCGCGCTGGCGTCCGCGCATGGCTCGCGCCGACTGCACACCCACCTGGCCGCGCTGGCCACGTTCCGCGAGCCGCCGGTGGGCTTCTTCCGTGGGTTTGTGCTCGAGCGCAGCGGCGATTACGCCCACACCCTGGACATCAAGCGCGGCGGCACCGCGGCGGTAGTGCAGATGGCGCGGCTGTACGCCATCGCGGCCGGGGTGGATGAGGTGGACACCATCGGGCGCTTAGGCGGTGCCGCCGGTGGGCCGGTTTCGGCGAAGGGTGCGGCGGATCTGTTGGACGCCTACGAGTACCTCGCCAACCTGGCCATGCGGCACCAAGCCAAGCAGGTGCGTGCGGGTGAGGCGCCGAACTACCGCATCGACCCGAAGCAGCTGCCCGAGCGTGACCGCGCGGCACTGCGGGATGCGTTCGGGGTGATCAAGTCGCTGCAAAACGCGCTTTCCACCGCGTACCCAACCAGGGCGGTGTGAGATGCTGTTCGGTCCGAAGAAGCGGCAGCTTATCGACGGCTCCCTGCTCGCCGTGGACGTCGAAACCACGGGGCTGAAGCCCGAGCGCTCGCAGCTGGTGTCCGTGGGGTGGGTGCCTGTCGACGGTCGGGTGATCGACCTATCCGGTGCCGAGTATTTCGTGCTGCGCGGGGCGGACGTGGGGGAGTCCGCCACCTTGCACGGGGTGACCGACGACGACGTCGCTTCGCTCGGCCGGGATCCCGCCGAGGTGCTCGACGCGTTTCTGGCGGCGTTGGAAGGGCGCAGGTTGCTCGCGCATTTCGCGCAAATGGAGACCGGGTTTTTAGGCAAGCTGCACAAAGACGTGCGCGGGTCCACGTGGCGGCTGCATGACAGTGAGGTGGTGGACACCTTCGCCATGGAGCGGCGCCACATGGAGCGCATGGGCACGTACCCGCGTGGCGAGGACCTGCGTTTGCCAAGGGTGCGACAGCGCTACAACCTGCCTGCGTACGCGAACCACAACGCGTTAACCGACGCCGTGGCGTGCGCGGAGCTGTATCTCGCGCTGACCGCATCCGAGTAACGCCACTTTTGTATGTGGGTTGTATGCTCGGTCACATGCGTTTTGGACGAATTGCAACACCTGAAGGAATGACGTTCGCCGTCATCGACGACGAGGGGAAGACCGCGAAGGCCATCGCCGGCACCCCGTTCACCGACCCCGAGTACACCGGCAAAGAGCACGCGCTCGACGACGTTCGCCTGCTCGCCCCAACCCTGCCGTCGAAGGTGGTGGCAGTGGGGCGCAACTACGCCGACCACGTCGCGGAGGTGTTCAAGCAATCCTCAGAGCACCTGCCGCCGACGATCTTCATCAAACCGTCCACCGCCGTGGTGGGGCCCGGCGCCGCCATCAAGATCCCGGAGTTTGCCACCGGGGTGGAGTTTGAGGGCGAGCTCGCACTTGTCGTCGGGGTGCCGTGCAAGAATGTCAAGGCTGCAGACTGGAAGTCTGTCATCCGCGGCGTGACCATCATCAACGACGTGTCCTCGCGCGACCTGCAGTTCGCCGACGGCCAGTGGGCGCGCGCCAAGGGCATGGACACGTTCAGCCCCATCGGCCCGTGGATTGAGACGGACCTGGAGAAGTTCGACTTTGCCAACCTGCCCATCAAGGCGCACCACACCCACAACGGCGTCACGGAGACCAAGCAGGATTCCAACTCCAACCAGATGATCAAATCCGTCGGGGAGATGGTGGAGTGGGTTTCCGAATCCTTCACACTGCTGCCTGGCGACGTCATTGCCACCGGCTCGCCCGCCGGCACCGCGGAGATGGTGCCGGGAGATTACATCGAGGTGGAAATCCCCGGCATCGGCAAGCTGGGCAACCCGGTCGAGCGGGCTTAGCTACAGGCCCAGCGCGCGCATGATGGTCCGCAGCTTGGCCGAGGTCTCGTCGAGCTCGGCCTGCGGGTCCGAGTAGGCGGTCAAACCGCCGCCCGCCCAGGCGCGGGCCCGGGTGCCGTCGCCGTTGACCTCGGCGCAGCGGATAGCCACCATGTACTCGCCGTCGCCGGCAGCATCGGTGTAGCCCACCGCGCCGGCGTAGAACCCGCGGTCGGATTCCGCGGTGGTGATTAACGCTTCCGCCGCCGCCTGCGGGGTGCCGCAGACAGCCGGGGTCGGGTACAGGCTCAGTGCGAGATCGAGCGCGCTCGGCGCGGGATCTTTCAGTACACCCTCAATCGGGGTGGCCAGGTGCCACATCTCGCTGGTCTTTTCCAGCCTAGGCAGATCGGGGACGGTGAGCTCGCTGCACAGCGGCGCCAGGATGCGCCGGATGTGGTCGACCACGAAGCGGTGTTCGTCGAGGTCTTTCGCAGAATCGCGCAGTGAGTTGGCCGCCGCGGTGTCTGCGGCGCTGTCGCCCGGGACGCGGGCGGCGGAGCCCGCCAGGGGAAACGACCAGACGCGCCTGCCGCGCCGGCGCACCAGCACCTCTGGCGATGAGCCAACGAGAAAATGCCCTGCGCGCCCCGACGGTGTCAGATCCGCGATGAACCCATCGTGGGTGTACGACAGGTCGATGAGTCGCGCCGCGACCAGCCGGGGATCCACCGGCGGGTCGAAGGCGATGTCCACCGCACGCGCCAGCACGACTTTGTCCAGGGCGGAGCTTTGAATCGTCGAGATGGCGGCTTCGACCCGGCGCAGGTGCTCGGCCGGGGACGGGTCGACGTCGATAAGCATTGCGCGCAGTTTCGACCCCTCGCCGACGCGGTAGTAGGGGTGCGGCTCGAGCGCACCCGGTTCGCGGATGATGCGCTCGGGGACCGTGAGTGCCGCCGGGCAGTCGTGGTCGAAGGGCAAAGCTCCGACAACCATTTCTTCCTCGCCGCGCGCGATCGCGTCCGCGGCCTCCCATGCGTCGTCGAAGGTGCGGAGTGCACCTTGAGTGCGCACGGAGCCGTTGCCACGCGAGAGCAGGAAGTCCGGGGCGCTATCGGGTCTGGAAGTGGGCATGTGACGGTACTTTAACGAACCCCCATTTGTGCACGCACGTCTGTATCGCTTGTTGATACATAAAAGCGAGTTTAAAGTTGCCGGTGTGAAAATTGTGAAAAGCCTTGCAGGTGGTCTCGCTGCCTTGCTCATCGCAGGTAGCGCGATCGCCCCGGTGCAAGCAGGCGCCCAAGACATGTCCTCGCAGATCAATGGGCAGGTCAACCGTGCGATTAACGACGCCAACCGCGCCGCCGCCGACGCTGTGAACCGCGCGAACGCCGAGTGGAACAAGTTCGTCCAGATGGCCAACGACACCATCCCCGGCACCTCGTCTCTCCCGCGCAACCCGGTGCCCGCACCGGCGCCGGTGCCTGCGCCTGCGCCGTGGGCGCCCCAGGCACCAGCGCCGGTGGCTAACGGCACCAACGGCGAAATCCGCGCCGCCGGCCGCAGCTACCTCATCTGGGTCCCGCGAGGCTACAACCCGGCGAACCCGACCCCGGTGATGGTGGGCTACTCCGCCTACCAAGACTCCACCGAAAACTTCCGCAACTACTCACGCCTGCGCGAATCTGCAGTCGGGCGGAACGCGATCATCGTCTACCCACGCGCAATCGGCGCATCTTGGGAAGGGTCGCCGACCGCCGTCACCCGGCCCGGGCAGGACATCGCCTACGTGCGCGCAATGATCAACGACGTGCAGCGCTACTACAACATCGACCGCCGCCGCATCTACGCCACCGGCATGTCCACCGGCGGCGGCATGGCAGCAGTCTCCGCCTGCCACATGGCCGACCTTTTCGCCGGCGTCGCAGGCGTATCCGGTGCGTACTACGCGCCCGTAAACCGCGGTTGTCAGAACCTGCCCATCGCATTCATGGCGCTGCACGGCATGAACGACACGCTCACCCCGTACTACGGCACCACTCGCCGTGGCCAGCGCGTCCTGCCGGTGCCGGAGCTATTCGGCTCCTACGCCGTCCGCAACGGCTGCGGTCCCGGCCTCGACCGCGCCCCGCTGTACAACGCCACCCGCGTGTCCGCCCGCGGCTGCCGCAAGGGCGTCGAAGTGATCCAGGTACACGGCTCCAACCACCACTGGTGGTACTCGCCGTCCGCCGCCGACGAAATGTGGGCGTTCCTCTCCCGCCACTCCAAGTAGCGCACTACCTAAGCGCCTCCCGGGGAGCGACCCGGGGCGCCTGTCAAGGCGCGGTTTTGTAAAACTCGGCCACAGTGGTGAGGGGGAGCTGGGGGTATTGGGTTTTGAGTTTTGTTTTAGGCCGAGTTTTACAAAACCATGTTGTGCCGGTTCTGCGGGCGCAGAATGGGGGCCTCGGTGGGGCACCGGAGGACGTCGATAGGCAAGGGGCTCTGCGCGCTACGATTGCGCACATGACTGACTCTTCAATGCGCGTACGTTTTTGCCCGTCACCAACTGGAACCCCGCACGTGGGCATGGTGCGCACGGCACTGTTCAACTGGGCGCAGGCGCGCCACTCCGGCGGCACGTTTGTGTTCCGCATCGAGGACACGGATGCCGCGCGTGACTCGGAGGAGAGCTACCAGGCGATCATCGAGTCGCTGGAGTGGCTGGGCTTGACCTGGGACGAAGGCATTAATGTGGGCGGCCCGCATGAGCCGTACCGCCAGTCCCAGCGTTCTGAGATCTACACGGACGTGCTGAACAAGCTCATCGAGGCCGGCGAGGTGTACCCGGCGTACTCCACCAACGAAGAAGTCCAGGAGCGCCACAAGGCCGCCGGCCGCGACCCGCAGCTGGGCTACGACAACTTCGACCGTGACCTGACGCAGGAGCAGATCGACGCGTTCGAGGCGGAAGGCCGCAAGCCGGTGTGGCGCCTGCGTATGCCGGACCAGGACTGGACCTGGAACGACCTTGTGCGCGGCGAGGTGACGTTTAAGTCCGAAACGCAGCCGGATTTTGTGGTCGCCCGCTCCAACGGTGCACCGCTGTACACGCTGGTCAACCCTGTCGACGACGCGCTGATGGGCATCACCCATGTCCTGCGCGGCGAGGACCTGCTGTCGTCCACCCCGCGCCAGATGGCGCTGTATGAGGCGCTCAAGCGCGTCGGCGTGGCAGAGTTCACCCCGGAGTTCGGCCACCTGCCGTTCGTGATGGGGCAGGGTAACAAGAAGCTGTCCAAGCGCGACCCGGAGTCCAACCTATTCAACCACCGCGACAACGGCATCATCCCGGAGGGCATGATCAACTACCTGGCGCTTTTGGGCTGGTCGCTGTCCGCGGACCAGGACATCTTCAGCGTCGACGAGTTTGTCAAGGCCTTCGACGTCAATAACGTGCTGGGCAACCCGGCCCGGTTCGACCAGAAGAAGCTCGAGGCCATCAACGCCGACCACATTCGCCTGCTCGAGCCGGAGGACTTCCGCGATCGTCTGCGCGAGTACCTGACCGAGCACACCGACTTCCCTGAGGATTACCCGGCGGACAAGTTCGCCGTCGCTGCGGACTTGGTGCAGACGCGCATCAAGGTGCTGTCTGAGGGCTACAACCTGCTGAAGTTCCTCGTTACCGCCGACGAGGACCTGGAACTGGACGAGAAGAGCGCGAAGAAGAACCTCAAGGACACCGCCGTCGAGCCGCTGGACGCCGGCATCGCCGCGCTGGAGGCAGTGGAGGAGTGGACCACGCCCAACATCGAGGCGGCGTTGAACAAGGCGCTTATCGACGACCTCGGGTTGAAGCCCCGCGTCGCATTCGGTGCCCTGCGCGTCGGCGCGACTGGCGCCGCAGTGTCGCCGCCGCTGTTCGAGTCTATGGAGCTGCTCGGCCGCGAGTCCACGCTGAAGCGTCTGCGTGCGGCTCGTGAGGTCACTCCGTACCAGGCAGCAGAGTAGTTACAACGCTGTGGTTATGGCCCGTTATGGTCGCCGCGATTTGCGCGGTGGCCTGCGGATTTGGTTGCTGTAGCGATTCATGGTTATAGTAATCCACGTTGTTCAGCAGACAGGCGCGGAACCGAAAGGGAAAGCGCAGGTCAGACTGAAAAAACGATGGCCTATGGTGTAATTGGCAACACAACGGTTTCTGGTACCGTCATTCTAGGTTCGAGTCCTGGTAGGCCAGCTGCAGAGCTTGTGAAGTTCTGTGTCCTAATGCCCCGTTCGTCTAGCGGCCTAGGACGTCGCCCTCTCACGGCGGTAACACGGGTTCAAATCCCGTACGGGGTACAACGTTAAAACCTCCGGTCCAGCTTTTGGGCCGGAGGTTTTTCGCTTCCGGTACTGTGAGCGCATGGTATGGAAGTTGTCGTCGCTGTTCAGCGGTCAAATTCGACAAAGCGGCTCCAGTCTCATCGATGCATTCAGCGTGCCGGCAGCGGCGTCGAGCTTGTCTTCCTCGATTCCACTGCTCGCGGTCCCGGCGCTGTTTCTCACGGCGCTGGGCGGGGGTGTCTTCGGTGCGCCGCTCTATGAGGGGGCAGGCGGCATCGGGTCGTCGATAGGCAATGGCTCGAGCAACGTCAGCGACACATTCCCGGACCCAAACGCGAAGCCCGCGACACTGAAGTCAGTGACGCAGATTGAAAACGACGTCTACGAAGTCGTCGTGTATTCGCCCTCCATGGATAGGGAGGTGAAAAACGAGGTGATCCTGCCCGGTGGGCCGGACAACGACGCCCCGCGGCCGACGTTGTATCTGCTGATGGGTGCGGACGGCGCCGCCAACGGCTGGTCTTGGCGCAACTCGTCCGACTACCAGGAATTCTTCCAGGACAAGCTGGTCAATGTGGTCACCCCGATCGGTTCGGTCTCCTCGATGCAGGCCGACTGGTACCGCGAGGACAAGGCGACGGGCCGCAACAAGTGGCTGACGTATTTCACCAAAGAGCTGCCCCCGCTTATCGACGAGCACTTCCACGGTACCGGCACAGACGCGATCGCTGGTATATCCATGTCGGGCGGACCTGCTTTCAACATTGCGTCCCTGGAACCGGAGCGGTTTGCCGCCGCGGCATCGTACTCCGGGTGCCCGGCCACCTCCGGTGTACTCGGTGACACCTACGTGCGTCAGGCCCTGAAGCTCAACGGGGCGGATCCCCGCAAGATGTGGGGGATGTCCTCCAACCCGGCGTGGGCGGCGCACTCGCCCGTCCTGCACCTGGAGGCGCTCGAGGGCACGAAACTGTTTGTCTCCGCCGCGCAGGGAGTGCCCGGTGCTATCGACGACACGAAGACGTCCTCAGAGCGCATCGGGCCGCCTGTGGCCATCGAGGCCGCGTCGTACGCCTGCTCCGAATACTTCGTGGATAAAGCGCAGCGCGCAGGTCTGGACGTCCAGTGGTACCCGCAGGTTGAGGGCACGCACAGCTGGGGTCTATTCGAGAAATCCATGCGCAAGAGCTGGGGTGTGATCGGGCCGGCTCTTGACGTGCAACCCTTTCTGAGAGAAACCCCGGTGACAAAGACGCCGCTTCCGGAGGAGGCGCCGCAACCTGTCGGCGGGTCTGCGGGGTCGAGTAGTTGACACTTGTCGCCCGCGCAATACCGGAAATTGGAGCACCTGCAAGACAACGTGTGGGTGCTCACCGTGTACTCGCCGTCCATGGGCCGAGAGGTCGAAAACGAGCTGATCCTGCCCGCCGGCGGCCCGGAGAACACGGAACCGCGGCCCACGTACTACCTCCTCGGCGGCGCCGGAGGCGGCGAGAAAACTCCCTGGTGGAAGGACGGCGGCGCTGCCAAGTTCTTTGCGGACAAGCACGTCAACGTGGTCACCCCGCGCGGCTCCGTCGGCTCGCAGCAGGCGGACTGGGCGGATAAGGACCCCAAGCACGGTGTGTACAAGTGGACCACGTACCTGACCAAGGAGCTGCCTCCGCTTATCGACGAGCACTTCCACGGCACCGGCCGCGATGCCATCGCTGGGCTTTCCATGTCGGGAGGACCGGCACTGCACATCGCGGCGATGGAGGACCGCTTCGTCGCCGCCGGCACGTACTCGTCGTGCCCGTCCACCACAGGGCTGGTGGGGCAGGCCTTCGCGTACGGCACCGTCAAGCAGTTCAAGGGCGACCCGTCGAGGATGTGGGGGCGGGCGTGGGACCGTGCGTGGGCGGCGCACTCGCCGGTGCGTAACGTCGACGACCTCAAGAGCAAGACGCTGTTCCTAACGGCCTCGCGCGGCCTGCCGTCAAAGTGGGACGTGCCGGTGGAAGACTCGCCGGAACCGCTGCTCGTGCCGGATGAGCAGCTGGCCTACACCTGCACCCTGCACTTCCTCTCCGAGGCGCGGCGCAAGGGGCTGAACCCTGACTGGTATGAGTTCGAAGAGGGCACCCACAACTACGGGCTGTTCCGCCGAGAATTGGTCGCAAGCTGGGACACGCTGGGGCCGGCGCTTGGCGTTTCTGGGCTCTAACCAGGCGATTTGTAGGTTTGTGGTAACGTCCTTTATCTTTAACAAGTCGCAAACAAGCGAGCGCGCCCCGTTCGTCTAGCGGCCTAGGACGTCGCCCTCTCACGGCGGTAACACGGGTTCAAATCCCGTACGGGGTACACAGTAAGCCCCCGATCCGGACTTCGGGTCGGGGGTTTTCGCATTGGTAGCCTGAACCCGTGACCTCCCTGGAATTCTTTGAAATCGATGTCTTCGCCACCGATGCGTTCACCGGCAACCCGCTCGCCGTGATTTGCGGCGCGGACGGTTTGAGCGGCGAGCAGATGCAGCAGATTGCGTCGTGGACAAATTTCTCCGAGACGACGTTCCTGCTCGAACCCACCAATCCCGAGGCGGACTACCGCGTGCGCATCTTCACACCGGTGGAGGAGTACGCCTTCGCCGGGCACCCCACCCTCGGCACGGCGCGTGCGTGGCTGGAGCTCGGCAACACGCCACGCAACCAGGGCCGCGTGATCCAGGAGTGCGGCGTGGGCAACGTCGAGGTCCGCATCGAGGGCGACTCCCTCGCGTTCGCCACCCCGCCGCTCAAGCGCGACGACCAGCTCTCGGATGAGGAAAAGGACGAGGTGTGCGACACCTTTGGCGTCGAGAAGCAATTGCTTGTCGATGCCGCCTTCGGCGACAACGGCCCCGGTTGGAAGCTGGCGCTGCTGGATGGACTGGATGCGCTGAGGGCGCTTAAGAAGCCGGCGGACAGCGACCTGAAGGTGGCGTTTGCGGCGCTGACGGGTGGGACGGATCCAGCCTATGAGCTGCGCGCGTTCACGCCGACGTTCGAAGACCCCGTGACCGGCAGCGCTAACGGCGCGATGGCGCAGTGGCTACGCGGGCGGGGAGACGTGCCGGCGGAGTACACCGTCTCGCAGGGCACGGCGCTCGGGCGCGACGGGCGGGTGGAAATTGCCGACGACGGGGAGGAGATCTGGGTCGGTGGTCGCGCAAGGGTGAGGGTGCGCGGGACGATGGAGCTAGATTAGAACAAGAGTGCGAGTGGTGGGGTGGCGATGTCGGCGGCGTTCGTATCGTGTGAAGCGTTCCCGACAGAAAGGGGTCTGGCATGACCAACGCTCCCGTCGCGTCCCCGCGACTCATCAAAGCAATTAACACCGCAGCGTGGGCGCACCGCGACCATGTGCGCAAAGGCACCGACATACCGTACGTCTCCCACGTATATGGAGTGATGCACCTCGTCTCCCAGGTCACCGATGACGAGGATGTGCTCATCGCGGCGCTGTTCCACGACATTTTGGAGGACGTGCCCGAGGAATACAGCGCCGAGCGCATGGGCGAGGAGTTCGGTGACCGGGTGGTGGAGCTGGTGCGCGGAGTGACCAAGGACAGCTCGCTTTCCAGCTGGCAGGACCGCTCGGACGCGTACTTGGCGCACCTACGTGAGGCGGACGACGGCAGTGTGCTCATCTCCGCCGCCGACAAGCTGCACAACCTACTGTCCATCCACGCGGACCTGGATGAGCTGGGCGATGAACTGTGGGCCCGGTTCAACTCCGGCAAGGAGCGTCAGTTGTGGTGGTACCGCTCCGTGGCGGACTTGGTGCAGGAACGGCTGCCCGGCAACCCGCTCGGCGAGGAACTGGCGCGTCAGGTGGAGCGGCTGGAGGCCCGCGGAGCATAAGCTGGGGCGCATGGAAAATTCGGTGATGAAGGTAGCGATTATCGGCGCCGGCCCGCGTGGCCTGTGGGCGGCAGAAGAGCTCATGGAACGGGCACGGCAACGAGACGCGGCTATGGACGTGACAGTGTTCGACGCCAAGCCGCTGGAGGAATCCTCCGCGCCCGGAGCGTTTCGCGATTCGGTTCCGGAGGAATTCATCCTCAACGCACCGAAATCAATTGTGGAGACGAAGCTCGGGCCGCTCGACCCGAATGACGAGCTCCCCGGCGACTTTCCCAGCCGGTGGCACGTTGGTGAGCACCTTGATAAGTCGTGGCGCGCGCTCGAGAAGAATCTGCCGCAGCGCTGCAGTCTCACGCACCGGGTGGAAAACATCGAGATGGTCGAGCCCACCGATGCCGGAGTGGAGGTGCTCGGCGAGCACTTCGACGAGGTGCTCATGGTGACCGGGCATGCGCATGACTGGCCCGGTTCGCTTGCACATGCGGACCTCGGGGAGCTGCAGGTAGTGGCACCTGTATACCCGGCTTCAAACATGGACACGGTGGGCCCGGACGATGTGGCGTTGGTCCGCGGCGCGGCGCTGACCTTCATCGATGTGGTGAAGTACGCCGACGCAAAAGTCTTCTATCCGGTGACACGGTCGGGGCGCTTCATGGAGGTCAAGGCGTATCTCGAGGGCGAGGCGAAGAAAGAAGCTGAGCCGTATATCGAGGCAGCCTCGCAGAAGATCCTCGAATGCGAAAGCCTCGACGAGCTGGAGAACATCCTCGCGGACTGCGCCACGGAGCTGCTCCGTATCGCCGGCGGTGACGGCGGGGAAGAGGAGATCCGGAAGGTGTTGCGCGGTGAGGACTTCACCGGTGATCCGGTGGCAGAGCTTCGCGCATCCGTAGAGGCGGCGCGCGGGGAGCGCCCGTGGACACCCGCGCTCGCAGTGGCGCTTGCGTTCCGCGACACCTACGACGCGGTGATCGACCGAGCCTCCTACGGCGGGCGCCACACCCTGGGCGGGAAGGACTTCGACGCGTTCGTTTCCACCCTGGAGCGCGTCGGCTTCGGCCCACCGGTGGAGTCCGCGCAGATCATGCTCGAGCTTCTCGACGAAGGCCGGATTCGCACCGAGCTAATCGCCCGCGGCGAGGAGGATCTCCGTGACCTGGCCGACGAGGTTGGCGCGACTGTCGTCATCGACGCGGTGCAGGCACCGCCCGGGATTGTCGAGGGCACGCTGGTGGGCAACCTGGTGGAGGCCGGAATTGGCCTGCGCTACGCCGACACGAATGCGCTGCACGTGAAGCCGGACGCTACGTTGGTCGGGCAAGCTCACCTCGCAGCCGCTGGCCGCATGAACGAAGGACTAGTGCTCGGCCATGACACGCTGAAGCGCACCAAGCAGCACGGCATTGATCGCTGGGCAGACCGTGTGAGCGCCGCTGCGGCGGAACGCAAGTAGCGGCTGCTGAAAAACGCAGAACCCGCCGCGGCGATCCAGCAGATCGCGTTGGCGGGCCGTTGATCGTGCGTTAGATGTTGAACTGCTTGCGGATGTCCTGAATCCACTGCGGGTGGACGTAGGACAGCGCCGCGAAGATCGCACCCAGGACGGCGATCAGGATCGCCAGGACCGTGAGGATGATGCCACCGGTGCTGCTACCGGACACGCTGCCCGCAGCGTCCTTGCCGGTGTTATCCACGTCCGAATCCTCAGCCGGCTCCTGCGGCTCAGCGTTCTTGGTGATGGTCTTGGTGACCGTGGTGGGCACCGTCTTGACCTTCTCCACGACCTTGGTCTCCGGGGCGGTCTGCGTCGACGTCTCGGTCACCGTGGCGGTACCGACGGAGGTGACGGTGGTGACCTCCGGCTCAGCGTTCTTCGTGATGGTGGTCGGCACCTCAACCGTGGAGGTCTCGGTGACGGTTTCCTTCACCGTCGTCGGCACAGTCTTGGTCTTCTCTACCGTCTTGGTGGCAGGCGTAGTCTCCACGGACGTCTCAGTCACCGTTGCCGTACCGACAGAAGTCTTGGTGGTGGTGACCAGCTTCTCCGAGGTCTGCGTCGTGGTCACGACCTCCGTTGCCGGCTTCTGCTCGGTGGTCGGTTTCTGCTCGGTGGTCGGCTTGGTGGTCTCTTCCGGGTTTTCCACCGGCCTCTGTGCGTCCTTCTTCTGCAGCGTGACCTGGTCCACCACGTACGGGGTGTTGATGTTGTAGGTGGTCAGCTTCAGCTCGGTCGGGGAGACGTTGATGTTGGTGTAGTCCGGGTTGTAATCCTGGCGCCAACGCGCGGTGGTGTTGTGTGCCAGGTCGCGGGCACGTTCCTCGCGCACGTGCGGGTGGGTCTCTCCGAATTTGTCCTGGAAGTCGTAGTACTTGCCGCCGGTGGCGGTGGTGGAGGTGAGGTAGAGCACCTCGCCGTCCTCCGGGATCAGCACGTCTCCGGATTTGGCGGCGCCCTCGGGGATCACCGGGTCGAAGCCGTTCATCAGGTGGGTGCGGGTGTAGATGTGGTCGTGGCCGCTCAATACCAGGTCCACGCCGGCCTCGGACAGCTTCGGCGTGAGCTGCTCGCGCAGACGCACCACGTCGGAGTCGGTGTAGTGGGTGCCTTGGGAGAACGGTGCCTGGTGGATGCCAACGATCACCCAGTCCGCGTCGGCGCCGTTGGAGGCGATGGTGTCGTTGACGAACTGCGCGTGCGCATCAATGTCGGCGGCATCCGAGCGGTTGCCGTCGAGGCCGATGAATAGCACGTTGTTGTAGTTAAAGAAGTAGTTGGCGGTTTCGCCGACCTCGTTGGGAAGGAAATAAGTGTCCTGGAAGTGGCGGTCCGGGGCGTAGGTTTCGTGGTTGCCCTTCAGCACCGCCAAGCGGTACTTCTGCAGGGCCTCCGGAGCGGTGAACTCCTCGAGTTGCTTCACCGGTGCGCCCCAGCCCTCGGCCTGGTCGCCCAGGTGCATGAGGAATGCGGAATCCGGGTGCTCGCCGGTGGCGACGTTGACGGCCTTGTTCCAGGCGGCGGACTGTTCGGCAATCTTGGCGCCTACGCCAATCTGAGCATCCGCCATGGCGAGGAAGTTCCAGGTGTCGGAATCGGCACCGGTGGTGAAGGTGCGCTGCTCGCTCCAACCGCGGCGCTCGCTGCCTACGCGGTAGACGTAATCGGTGTCCGGCTCCAGGTCCGTCATAGTGGCCTCGTGCGGGTAAAACACGGCGGCGTTGTAGGGTCCACGCGGGGATTCGACGCTGGTGACGTCACTCGGGTTGTCTGCTGGCCAGTACTCCAGATACTGCAGCTCGTTGGTCTTGGATTGCCAGGCCAAGTTTGCCTCGGTGGCGTCGGAACCGATGCCGAGCACAATGCGGCTGATCTTGGTGTTGACCGCTTCGTCCTGGGCGGTGGCGTCAACGGCAACGGTAATCGGTGCAAACAGTGAGACAACGACGGCGGCGGCGACAGCGTTGCGGCGGTGGGAACGGTGGGGCTGGGAACGCAGGAGAGTCATGCTTGCCCACTTAAATCACCCGCTTTTAACAGGCGGTTACAAGTGATTAGACACCTTGGTGAATTGAGGGTGAATATCGGGTGACATCGAGCTGCTGTCCTTGCGCAGTGCTTAGGGCTGGTTGAAAGTAAGCTGCATGAGCTCAAAGTTCCGTGTCAATCGTCGTGTTTTCCTGCAAACTGTCGCAGCGGCAGCCGCCGTAACCGTCATCGGTACCGGTGGCGCTTACGCCGCACGGCGCGGCACAGTGGCCACCCCGGAAGTGCCGACCCCGGCAAGCGAGTGGGACCTGCCTTTTCTGCATGGCGTCGCTTCCGGCGATCCGCTGCCGGACCGCGTGGTCCTGTGGACCCGCGTGACCCCGTCGCGCGAGGCGCTGCCGGGTTCCGGCTTGGGAGAGGCCGTGGAGGTGGAGTGGCAGATCGACACTGCGGAGGATTTTGCAAACCCGCAGACGGGCACCGTGACCACCTCGGCGGATTCGGACCATACCGTCCACGTCGACCCGGACGGACTGGAGCCGGCGACAGAGTACTTCTACCGCTTCGTCGTCACAAGCGGCGAGTTCGAGGGCGCGACCTCCCCAGTCGGCCGCACGCTCACGGCGCCGGAGGCTGACGCAAGCGTGGACAACCTCAACCTGGCCATCGCCTCGTGTGCGAACTGGGAGTCCGGCTTCTTCGCGGCGTACGGCGACATGGCGCAGCGCGCCCGCGCCGGCGAGATCGACCACGTGGTCTTCCTCGGCGACTACATCTACGAGTACCCGACCGGCGAGTACGCAGGTAAGAGCGGTGTCGCGCGCATGCACCATCCGGAGTGGGAGATCACGACGCTGGAGGACTACCGTCAGCGCCACGGCCGCTACCGCACGGACTTCAACCTGCAGGCCGCGCACGCGGCGTGCCCGTGGATTGTCATCTGGGACGACCACGAAACGGCGAACAACAGCTGGCTCGAAGGCGCGGAGAACCACACGGACGGCCGTGTGGAGGGCGAGTGGCCGGAACGCTTGAGTGCCGCGAAGCAGGCCTACTTTGAGTGGCTGCCGGTGCGCGCGCGGTTCGAGGGCGAGGAGCAGCTGCTGTACCGCAGCTTCACGTTCGGCGACTTGGCGCAGCTGACCATGATGGACCTGCGCACCTACCGCGATGCGGAGACCACCGGTGCGAACTTCGCCAACGATGACCGCACGATGCTGGGGAATACACAGTTCGATTGGGTGGCGCAGCAGCTGCAGGAGTCCACGGCCCGGTGGGATGTGTTGGGCAACTCGGTGATGGTCTCGCCGATGCGATTTGCCACCATCCCGGACAATGAGAAGGCCAACATCGCTGCCGGTTACATGAAGGAGCGCGCGACGGGCATCGCGGTGAACTCGGATCAGTGGGACGGCTACGCCGCGGAGCGCGACCGCCTGCTCACCATGTTGGATGAGCAGGAGTCGAACGCGCTGTTCCTCACCGGCGACATCCACTCGGAGTGGGCGAACTCGATCGCCTCGCCGTCCGGCTTCGGCGAGATCGGCTGCGAGATGGTCACCACCTCAATCTCCGCGCCCAACGTGGACGAGATCCTGACCACCGCGTTCGGCACGTACCACAAGGAGGACAACTCCACGTCGTTGCTGGTGGAGCAGACAATTCGGGATGCTAACCCGTGGGTCAGCCACATCGATTTCGACGCGCACGGCTACGGCGTGGCCAGCATCCACCGCGATTACGTCGACATGCTCTACTACCGCGTCTCGGACGTGGAGGACCCGGACGCTTCCGTCAGCTTGGGCGAGAAGCGCCAGTGGCGCATCGGCGAGGGGTTCGTCGAAGCATAATCTGCTTATCGACGACGGCCGCGACATCTGGGTGGGCGGGCTGGTCACCGCGCGCGTGCGCGGCACCATCGAGCTGTAGGCGGGCGGCCTACGTCATCATCACCTTGGTCTGGGCGACCGCCTCGTCCATGCGGCTGATCGCGTGGTGCAGCCGGTGGCGCAGCCAGAGTCCGAGGAAGAGGAAAGGCAGCACGAAGAGGACGAGGCTGCCGAGGGCTCGCCAGAAGTCCCAGCCGTAGGTGCCGAAGACCGCGGCGCGCATAGCGCGGATCGAGTAGGTCGCGGGCAGCCAGGGGCTGATCGCCTGCGCCCAGCCCGGCAGCAGCTGCAGCGGGTAGGCGCCGCCCGCCGCCGAGACCTGGAGCACCAGGATGAGCACGCCCACGGCCTTGCCGGCGTTGCTCAGGGAGAGCACTAGCGTGTAGCAGATCAGGTGGAAGACCAGGCTCGAGACCCACCCCGCCATGAAGAGGAGGAAGGGGTGCGCGGGCTCGATGCCCACGTAGACGATGAGCCCCGCCATGAGGAGCGTGGATTGGGCCAGGCCGGTGGTCACGAACGTCAGGTAGCGGCCGAAGTACTTCTGGCCCGCGGTGAGGTGGTCGGGATCGACCACGTTCTGTTCGATGGAGCGGTCGTCCGTGCGCACGGCCACCGACGTCAACAGGGCGCCCACCCACAGGGCGAGCACCGTGTAGAGCGGGGCCATGCCGGCGCCGAAGCTGACGCGGGGGAAGACCTCCTTGCGCTCCACCTTGACTGGGTCGACGAGGGCGTCGGCGAGCACTTCCGGCTGGCTGGAGACGAGGTCGGCCAGCTTCGTCAGGTCCCCGCTCGAGCGCGCCTGCGCGATCGACCGCTGCGCCTCCTGCATCCTCGCCGCGTTGGCGCGCAGGGATTCCGCCGTGTCGCGCAGGTCCGAACCGGAGGCTGCGAGGGTGTCGCGCAGCGAGCCGGGCCGGTTGGCCAGGGCAGATGAGACGCCGTCCATGTCCGAGCGGGCCTTGTCGGCGTTCGCCCGGACGTTGTCCAGCGAGCCCGACAGCGCCTCGAGGCGCGGGCGGATCCCGGTGTCGTAGGAATTCTTGGCCGAGTCCATCGCCTCGCGGGCCCGGGCGATCGAGTCCTTGATCTCCTGCCGGTCCGCGTTCTTCCCGTCCCGGCCGCCCTGCCCGGCGGCGAGGTGCGCGGCGGCGTCGTTGAGTCGGTCGCGCACGGCCGTCTGGCGGGCGATGGCGTCGTTGAGGTCGCCGACCACCGCGCGCACCCCCGGCTGGGCGTCGGGGGGAAGCGCCGGGGCGACATGCCCGTTGATGGTGTCGCGCAGGGCCGTGTACTGCTTCACCTGGACATCGACGCGCGCGGCGATCTCCGTCAGGTTCGCGGCGGTGGCCTGGGAAGTGGCGGAGGAGTTCGCCAGCAGCTGGTCGACACGTTCGCTCACGGCGGCGAAGCTTTCCGACGTCGCCCCCAGCGCCACCGCAAGCGCCGCGCCGTTTCCGCCGAGGCTCGCCCCGGTGACCCCGAGGTCGACGGGGTGGACCTGCCCGAGAGAGTCGCCCAGCGCCCCGGAGATCCGCTCGGCGCTGTCGACGAGCGGCACGCTCGACTCTGTGAGCGAGGCAAGCGCGTCGACGGTGCTGGCGCTGGAGAGCAGCTGGTCGCGGGCGCTGGCGGTGCGCGTCTCGATGGAGTCGAGCGCCTGCTTGGTCTTCGCCTCGTTGAAGTAGTCCGAGGCCGTCTCGATCAGCCCGAATGACACCTCGGAGAGGGCCCTGGTGAACGACGCGCTGATCTGGGCGCTGACGCCCTGCGTGCCGTTGGAGATGAGCAGCGGGGAGATGGGGTTCTTCTTCTCGTTGACGTAAAGGTCGATCTGGCTGGGTTCGGCGTCGCCGGCGTAGAAGGTGAACATGTCGTCGCTCAGCGTGGGCGGCAAGACGATGGCGGCGTAGTACTCACCGGATTTCGCGCCCTCGATGGCATCGTCGGCATTGGTGATGACCCAGTCCATAGAGTCGTCGCGGTAGAGCTGGGAGAGGACCATGTCGCCGACGTTGACGGCCAGCGGGGTGAGATCGCTCGTGTGGCCGCGGTCGGTGTTGGCCACCGCCACCTCGAGGCGTTCGGTGTTGCCGAATGGGTCCCACGTGGCCAGCACATTGAACCAGGCGAAGAGGCAGGGGATGGCGATCAGGCCGACCATGACGATGCCTGCCATGACGTTGGTGTAGAGCCGGCGCAGGTCGTTGTAGGCGATGGAGAAGACGGTTCTCATTTAGTGTCCTCGCTTTCGGCATCCGCGGGCCCGATGATGACGCTGGTGCCGGCGGAGTCGTGGCGGTGGATCACGGCGTCGCGCAGCTCGGCCTCGCCGAGGCGCGAGACCTGTTCGGCGTCGACGAGGCTCTGCGTGAAGTACTCCACCGCGCCGAGGTAGAGGACGACCAGCAGCGACCAGGCGACGACGATGCCCAGCATGATCGTCTTGTCGGTGGGCAGGAGCATGGTGAGCAGGGTGATGATGGCGATGCCGACAACGCCCACGACGATGCCGCCGAAGATGAGGGTGCGGTAGTTCTCCCGCAGCATCCGCGCCCGCTTCTCGACGCCCCCGCGGAACTCATCCCGGTCCGACAGGGCGGCCATGATGTCGGACGCGCGGTAGGGCGAGCCCATGACCTCCACCTTCTCGTTCGTGATCAGGTTCGTGCGCTCGAGCTGGCGGTTGAACAGGAGGTTGGCGTGCGAGGAGGTGAGTCGGAACAGCCACCCCAGGGCGAAGGCCGCGGCGGACATGGCGAGAAGCGTCGCCAAAAAGCGGAGGTAGTGATGGCCGTAGAACCCGGCGATGGTCTCGCGCATCGCGTCGATGCCGTAGCGGAAGGGGAGGAAGGGGTAGATGCGGCGGAAGAAGTCGGGCATGAGCTCGATGGGGTAGAGGCCCGACGCGCCCGGGATCTGGATGACGACGAGGAAGACGGCGATGCCGCGCCCAATGTGGCCGAGCGCGGAGACGATGGAGTAGATGATCCCCGTGTAGGCGACCCCGATGGCGATTGCGGTGGCGAGAAAGGCCGTGACGGACTGCATCTGCACCCCATAGGCCACGTTGCCGAGCGTCACCACGACGGCTTGGAGCACCGAGAGCGTGGCGAAGAGGAGGAAGCGGCCGAGGTAGGCCTGGCCGACGGTGAGGCGGCGGAAGCCCTCGGTGTCGACCTCGACGCGGAAGATGATCGTCAGCACGAACGCGCCGATCCACAGGGCCAGGTTGGTGAAGAAGGAGGCCATGGAGCTGCCGTAGTTCTCCATGGGGAAGACGGCATGCTGCTCGACGGTGACGGGCGAGGAGATGTACTCGCCGATCTTCGCGGAGTTGAGGTTCGTGACTGTGTTGAGGGCCTCCGAGTCGGAGGTGGCCAGGAGGGCGTTGATGTCGGACTGAGCGGAGCGGGCGCCGTCGGCAAGCGTGCCGAGGTTGCCCGAGACCTGGTCGAGGATGCCGAGGCTGGCCGCGAGCTGGTTGTCCACCCCGGCGAGCAGGGAGGTCGTTTCCTCGCGCAGGGCACGCTGGCTGCTCAGCGCGCCGCGCACGGAGGCGACGCTGCCGGAGGCCTGCGCGAGCGAGGCGTTGATCGCGGGCACGGACTCGCCGAGCTGCTTGCTCGCGTCGCGCGCTGCGGCGTTGGAGTCGGCGGTCGCGGCCCCGAGGGAGTCACCGAGCTCGCCTATCGACGCCAGCGCGGCGCCCACGCTGCGGTCCACGTTGTTCAGGCCGTCGAGGACGGCGCGGGAGGCGGCGGTACGCTCCTCCAGCGCGCTGGCCGCGGCGTCGAGCTGAGCGCGGACCTCAGGCGATAGGGCTGCCCCGGCCGACATGGCGCGCAGCTGCGCGGCGGCGGATTCGCCCTGCTTGACCACGCCGTCGACCTCGCCGACGGCGGAGCGCACCCGCCCCTGGGCGGTGCCGAGCTGGCCCGTCGCCTCCGCGATGGAGGCGTTGGCGGAGGCAGCGCCGAGGCTGAGCGCGTTGGTGGACTCGACGAGCGCGGTCGACGTGTCGGCGCTGAAACCGGCGGAGGACTTCTGCAGCTCGGCGATGATCCCCTCGGCCTCGCCGAGGGAGGAGTCCACGGACCTGAGGGTGTCGTCGACGGAGCCGACGAGGGTGTTCAGCTCGGCGACGACCGGGCGCACCCCGCTGATGCTCTGCTTCATCGTGGCCACCCGCCCCTGGGAGGCGTCGAGGTCGGCGGCGATCTGGCCGAAGCTCCCGGAGGCCTTGCCTCGGACCTCCTCGGCGTCATCGCGCGACGCGAGCCCCGTGTTGCGCAGCTCGGTCGCCGCGGCTTCGCCGACCTTCTTCTTGAAGGCCTCGGACACGGCCGTGTCGACGGCGGAGGCGCCGGTGTCGGTGATCGTGGGGGTGACGCCGTTGCTCTTCTCGTTGACGTAATACTCCAGCACCGGCTGCGTGTAGGTGCCGCTGACCAGGCTCAGCAGGTCCTCGCTGAACTCGGGCGGGATGAGGAACATGGCGTAGTAGTCGCCGCGCATGAGCCCGTCGCGGGCCTCGTCCTCGGGGAGGAACACCCACCCGATCTTGTCGTTGTCCTTAAGCTGCTCGGTGATCTGCTCGCCGACGTCGACCTCGCCGACGCGCTCGGCGGAGGCGCCGCGGTCGTTGTTGACCACCGCGATGCGGATGTTCTGGGTGTGGGCGTAGGGGTCCCAGAAGGCGTTGATATTGAACCACGCGTAGAGCGCGGGGGTGATGAGCACGCCGACGATGATGATGAAGGCCCGGGGAACGCGCAGCAGGCGACGAATGTCCCGTCCAAGAATCTGCCCGCTTTTTCTCACGTGGCGAGCGTACCCTCGAATGGAGCGTTAGGGAAACGCCCGGGTCTGGGCCAAACTCGAGTCCTTCAACCCCGGCGGCGCTCCCAGTGCCAGGCCGGAGCTCGGCTAGAGCTCGGCGCTCAGCCGAGCGGTGGCGTCCTTGAGCGCGGCGCCCCACTTGGCTGCGGGGCTCGGTCCGAGCCGCTCGGCCGGGCCAGAGATAGACAGCACGGCCACCAGCGCACCGTCCGGTTGGAACACCGGCGTGGACACCGATGCGAGCCCGACTTCGCGCTCTGCGACGGATTCAGCGAAGCCGTCGTCACGCACCTGCTTGAGTTCCGCGTCCTTGAAGGGCGCGTCGACGGGGGCGTAGGCGGCGAACACGCGGGCGGCGGAGCCTGCGGTGAGTGTCAGGTGGGAGCCGACCGGGACCACGTTGTGCAGTCCGCTTTCGGGTTCCTGAGCGGCGATGCAGGTGCGCGTGGTGCCGGTGAGCTGGTAGAGCTGGGCGGACTCGCCGGTGATCTCCACGAGGCGGCGAAGCACCGGGGCAGCGGCCGCGAGCAGTCTCGGCGACGGCCCGCCGGTGTAGCTGGGCAGCGCGGGGCCGAGCGACCATTCGCCGCGTTCGTTGCGGGCGAGCACATGGTGCACCTCGAGTGCCGTGGCGATGCGGTGTGCGGTGGCCCGGGGTAGTTCGGTGGCGTCGCTGAGCTCTGCGAGCGATTTGTCGCCGCTGGCTACCGCGGCCACGATTGCCACTGCGCGGTCGAGCACTTTAATGCCGGATCCTTCGTTATACTGTCTCACAGTTCGAAGCCTATCATCTCATTATGTGAGAAGGTGGGGAGGAAACGCGAAGGAGTTTGCTATGGCGGATACACCGTTGACGTTGGCGGAGAAGGTGTGGCGCGACCATGTGGTCAAGCAGGGCGAGAACGGCGAGCCCGACCTCATCTTCATCGATTTTCAACTCCTGCACGAGGTCACCTCGCCGCAGGCGTTCGAGGGGCTGCGCATGGCCGGGCGCTCAATGCGCCACCCGGAGCTGCACCTAGCCACCGAGGACCACAACGTGCCCACCGAAGGGATTGTCTCCGGCCAGCTCCTCGAGATCGCGGAGCCGACCTCTCGCACCCAGGTGGCCACGCTGCGCAAGAACTGCGAGGAGTTCGGCGTAACCCTGCACCCGATGGGCGACGTCAAGCAAGGCATTGTGCACACCGTCGGCCCACAGCTGGGTATCACCCAGCCGGGCATGACCATCGTGTGCGGCGACTCGCACACCTCCACCCACGGCGCGTTCGGCTCGATCGCCATGGGCATCGGCACCTCCGAGGTGGAGCACGTCATGGCCACCCAAACCCTGCCGCTGAAGCCGTTTAAGACCATGGCCGTCGAGGTCACCGGCGAGCTGCAGGAAGGTGTCACCGCGAAGGATCTGATCCTGGCGATCATCGCCAAGATCGGCACCGGCGGCGGCCAGGGCCACATCATCGAGTACCGCGGCGAGGCCATCGAGAAGATGTCCATGGAAGCGCGCATGACCATCTGCAACATGTCCATTGAGGCAGGTGCGCGAGCCGGCATGGTCGCGCCCGACCAGAAGACCTTCGATTACGTCGAAGGCCGCGAGTACGCCCCAACCGGCGCGGACTGGGATGCTGCGGTGGAGTACTGGAAGACGCTGCCCACCGACGAGGGCGCAAAGTTCGACACCGTGGTGGAGATCGACGGCGCGTCGCTTACCCCGTTTGTCACCTGGGGCACCAACCCCGGCCAGGGCCTGCCGTTGGGCGAAAACGTGCCGGACCCGGAGGACTTCACCGACGAGACCTCTAAGCAGGCCGCCGCCAAGGCCCTGGACTACATGGACCTGACCCCGGGCACGCCGCTGCGAGACATCGCCATCGACACAGTGTTCTTAGGCTCGTGCACCAACGCCCGCATCGAGGACCTGCGCGCCGCCGCCGAGGTGGTCAAGGGCCGCACCATCGCGGAGGACACCCGCATGCTGGTGGTGCCCAGCTCCACGCTGGTCAAGCAGCAGGCGGAGGAGGAAGGCCTGGACCAAATCTTCACGGACTTCGGCGCCGAGTGGCGCACTGCCGGGTGCTCGATGTGCCTGGGCATGAACCCGGATCAGCTGAAACCGGGGGAGCGGAGTGCGTCGACAAGCAACCGCAACTTCGAGGGACGGCAGGGACCCGGCGGGCGCACCCACCTTGTCTCCCCGCTGGTCGCCGCGGCGACCGCCGTCACCGGCCACCTTGCTAGCCCCGCAGACCTGTAAAGGAGCACTCAGATGGAGAAATTCACCACCCACACCGGTGTCGCCGTGCCGCTGACGCGCTCGAACGTGGACACCGACCAGATCATTCCGGCGCGCTACCTCAAGCGCGTCTCCCGCACCGGCTTCGAGGACGGCCTGTTTTCCAACTGGCGCGAAAGCGAACCCGGATTCGTGCTCAACCAGGACGCCTACAAGTCCGGCTCCGTGCTGTTTGCAGGGCCCGACTTCGGCACCGGCTCCTCGCGCGAGCACGCCGTGTGGGCGCTGATGGATTACGGTTTCCGCGCCGTGTTCAGCCCCCGCTTCGCCGACATTTTCCGCGGCAACTCCGGCAAGGCCGGACTGCTGGCAGCGAACCTGCCGGAAAGTGACATCGAGCTGATCTGGAAGCACTTAGAGCAGCACCCGGGCGAGACCGCCACCGTGTCGCTGGAAGACCGCACGGTCACCGTCGGCGATAACACGTTCGTCTTCGAGGTGGACGACTACACCCGGTGGCGCCTGGTGGAGGGCCTCGACGACATCGGGCTGACGCTTCGCGACGAAGACGCCATCGAGGCCTTCGAAGCGAAACGGCCGGCGTTCAAGCCGGCCGTGCGGTAAGCGCTAGTCCTGCGCCGCTTCCTCATCGAGGCGCTGGGTGACCTCCGGCGCAAACTCGGTGAGGAAGTCGCGCGAGGCGGCCACCACGCCCTGGATGCCGGTGAGGATGTGGGACTCGAACTGGTTGTCCGTGTACTCCCAGTGGCCGGGCAGGCTGTACGCCACGCCCAGAGCGGTGATGCCACGCTCCTCGTCCTTCAGGGCAGTGACGGTGGGGTAGGCCTTGGTGTAGTTGTACTGCTCGGCCCAGCTGCGGATGTCCTCGTAGCGGTCCGCGCCGATGGAGTCCACCGCGACCGAGGAAATCACGTTGATGTTCGGGGCGATGTGCGCGATTTCCAGGCCGATGCGGGCAAAGCCGGTGCGGATGGCAAACTCGCTTGCCTCATCAAACTGCCAGCCCTGCTTGGCAAAAACGTTCTTGACGCGCTGGATGGACAGGGGCTTCAGGGTGTCATTGCTCATGGGTGTTACGCCTCCTTAGCGCCGTCGGTGAAGGATTCTTCGAGGCCCGGGAAGGTCTCGCGCAGCTGGCCGGCCACGTGGTGGATTGCAGAGAAGAAGTACTCGCACATCTCGCGCAGCTGGGTGTCCGCGAAGCCGTCGCCGGAGAAGAATGGCGCCTCCATGATCGCGATTGCCGTGCCGTCCTGGCGCTGCACCGGGTGCACGCGCACCAGCGGCAGGGTGCGGTTCATCACGTTCGCGAACTCGCGAAGCTTCTCGACGTCCTCCGGTTGATCCACAACCGCCATCCACCTGGACGTGGCTTTAAAGCCCTCGCGTTCGACCTCGAAGAAGACCACCAGGCCCGGAAAGGCGGTGCGGACCTCGCCGCCGTCTTCGCGGAAGTACTTCAGGTCCATTCCTTCCAGGGTGGAAGCGATGCGTTCCTGCGTCACGGGTGGGAACGCGGTGGGGGTGGGGGAAGTCATAAGAAAAATCCGTTCCTTTCTTTGTAGCTACAGCACCGGCAGTGCGGACGGGACGTAGTCGGCCCCGGTGAGCTGGCCGCCGTGGAAACTCAACACCCACACGGAGCCCTTCTTTGCGTGGATGTCGGTGTCGATGGGCAGGGTGCCCTGCGCAGACAGCCAGGCGATCATGCCGGGGATCACATCGCCTTGGGCGCAGACCACGGAGGTGCCGCCCTGCTCGATCACCTCGGTGAACGCGCGCTGCGCGCCGACCATGTCGGACAGCCACGCCTCGTCGCCGAAGCGGGCGTCGACGGCCACGTCGATGCCCAGCTCGTCCGCAAGCGGCGCGACGGTGGTTTGGCAACGTTCCGGCTCGGCGGAGTAGATCCTCTCAGGTGTAAACGCGCTGAGCAGCGGGACCAGCATCTCGGACTGGCGGCGGCCCTTCTTGTCCAGCGGGCGGAAGTTGTCGTCGCCTGACCACTTCTCGCGCTCGTGCGCGCGGGCGTGGCGCACGTACAAAACGCGCGCGTTGGCCGGGGTGCCGAAGCGCTTCTGAGCCTTGCGCAGAACCTGGCGGTCTAAGTCGTAGGTCATCAGCTCGCAGGCGTCGTCAATAGGCAGCCAGCGGATCTCGTCCACCTCGTCGTTGGGCTCGAACTCGCCGCCGGTGACCTCGCCCGTCCAGTAGTAGACCACCTTCGTGGTCTTCTTCACCGGGTAGACCGTCTTGCCCAGAAGCTTGCCTAGGCGCACGTCGAAACCGGTTTCTTCCTTAATCTCGCGCACCGCGGTCTGCACTAGGGATTCGTCCGGATCCAGCTTGCCTTTGGCCAAAGACCAGTCGTCGTAATGCGGGCGGTGGATGCACGCCACCTCCAGCGAGTCAGGGTTTTTCAGGTCGCCGCGCCACAGCACCGCGCCTGCGGCAAGCGTCGTGCGCTTGAACTCGCTTTGCGGGTGGTTGGGGATTTGCTGCAAGCGTCCGGTGAGGAACATCTCACCGCGCGTGTCCTTGTCCTGCTCGTGCAGTTGGCGGTCATCATTTGGCATAGGTTCCATTGTGACGCAGACTCGGCGGGCGCGCTAGGTCCGGGCAGGGTCCGGGCAGGGTGGTACGTTGTAGCGGTTGAAAAACGCTGGGAGGACGCACTGATGGTCAACGTGGCAGTACTGGGCGCGGGTTCCTGGGGGACCACCCTTGCCAAAGTGTTCGCGGACGCGGGCAACCCCGTGAACCTGTGGGCGCGACGCGAGGAGCTTGCCCGCACAATCCAAGACACCCGGGAAAACCCCGAATACCTGCCGGGTATCACACTGCCCGAGGCCATCCAAACCACATCCCACGCCGCAGAGGCGCTGGAGAACGCCGCAATTGCGGTCTTCGGCGTGCCCAGCCAGACCATGCGCGACAACCTCACCCGCTGGGCGCCGCACTTGCCTGGCGACGCCACACTGGTCTCCATCTCCAAAGGCGTCGAATCCGGCACGCACATGCGCATGAGCGAAATCATCGCGGAAGTCACCGGGGTAGAAAGCGAGCGCATCGCGGTGCTGTCCGGGCCGAACCTCTCGCGCGAGGTCGCCGAGGAACAGCCGGCCGCGACCGTGATCGCCTGCGCCGACGAAAACCGCGCCAAGCTGGTCCAGGCCGCGTGCGCCACCAACTACCTGCGCCCGTACACCAACACCGACGTGGTGGGCTGCGAAATCGGCGGCGCCACCAAGAACGTCATCGCGCTCGCCTGCGGCATGGCGGCCGGCCAAGGCTTGGGCGACAACACCCAGGCCACCCTGATCACCCGCGGCCTGGCGGAAATCACCCGACTTGGCGCGGCCCTCGGGGCGGACGCGCGCACCTTCGCCGGCCTCGCCGGCATGGGCGACCTGGTGGCCACCTGCGCCTCCCCGCTCTCGCGCAACCGCACCTTTGGTGCCGCGCTCGGCGAAGGCGCGACCATGGACGAGGCCCGCGCCGCCACCAAGGGCCAGGTCGCGGAGGGCGTGGTGTCCTCACGCAGCATCTTCCAGCTCGCGGAGGAGCACTCCGTGGAGATGCCAATCACCCAGGGCGTGTACTCGGTGTGCCACGAAGGCATGAAGGTCGCCGACGTCATCGCCGCGCTCATGGGCCGCAGCAAGAAAGCGGAGTAGCGCCCGGTAGGCTAGCTCCCCGTGATCCGCATAGCTGTTTTGTACGGTGGCATGTCCACCGAGCACTCGATTTCCTGCATCTCCGCCGATTCAGTCATGTCCCACATGCCCGCCGAATACGAGGTGTTTCCCATCGGCATCACGCAGGAAGGTGTCTGGGTTGAGGGTGTGACGAATCCGGCTAAAGGGGCGGAGCTTCCCGTCGTCAAGCCTGGGCGTGAAGTAGCGCTCTCGTTGAATCCGCAGCGCAAGGGATTGCTTTACGACGTCACCTCCGGCGAGCCCATCACCACCATCGACGCCGTCTTCCCGGTGCTGCACGGCAAATACGGCGAGGACGGCACAGTTCAAGGCCTGCTCGAGCTGGCCGGGGTGCCGTACGTCGGCCCGGGTGTGCTGGCGTCCGCGTGCGGAATGGACAAGGAGTACACGAAGAAGCTGGTGGCGGCGGCCGGGATTCCGGTCACGCGCGAGGTGATCCTAGACGGCGTGCGCGAGCTCACCGAGGCAGAGCGCTCTCATTTGGGGCTTCCGGTGTTTGTGAAGCCCGCGAACGGCGGATCCTCCATCGGCGTGTCCAAGGTGACCAGCTGGGAAACGCTGCCGGCGGCGGTGGAGCTGGCGCTCGAGTCCGACGGCAAAGTCATCGTCGAGGCCGAGCTGGTCGGCGACGAGGTGGAAGTCGGAGTGCTCGAGCGCCCCGACGGCACCATCGCCGCATCCGTGCCCGCCAAGCTCAACGGCACCGAGGACTCCGCCGAGGGCTTCTACGGCTTTGAAACGAAATACCTGGAAGAAGGCGTCACCGCCACGATCCCGGCACCGTACCAGGACGAGTTGATCGCTCAGCTGCAGGACATGGCAGTGACGTGCTTCCACGCGCTGGACTGCAAGTCGCTGGCGCGCGTGGACTTCTTTGTTACCGACAACGGGCCGGTGCTCAATGAGGTCAACACCATGCCCGGATTCACCGCCATCTCCATGTACCCGCAGGTGTGGGCCGCCACCGGCGTGGACTACCCGGAGCTGCTGGGCACGCTGATCCGCACCGCGCTGCGGTAGGTGCGCCTAGCGGCGCCTCATCTCACCAAATCCAGCTACAAAGATCCGGCTATTGGCTTCTCAGAGCCGAATAGCTGGGTCCTAGTAGCTGGATCCGCGCGATGGGCGGCGCGGAGCTACGCCTGCCCGGTGTGCTCGGCGATGAGGTTGGTCAGGTTCGTGATCGCCTCGTTGCTCTCCGCCTGTGGCAGCGACGCCGCCACCTGCACGTCGCGGCCCATCGCGTACCAGGTGGAGGCGGTGGTGCCGTTGGCTAGCTTCACGTCTTCGAACCACGGCACGCCGTTGATCTGATCTAAGCGCGCGCCCGGGCCGTAGTTTTCTGGAGCGGCGACTCCGCAGCGCAGCACGATCGCGTCCTGACCTTCGGCGGACCAGGCCACAGTCTGCTCGCTCACGGCGTCGACGCGGGTGTAGCCGTCGGCGATGGAGTCGGGAGCTGCGGCGAGCAGGCTGTCGCACTTCGCTTCGTCGTCAGTGGCGACGAGGTCTGCGAGCGGGGCGGGGTGTTGCTCGGGGGCCGGGCCGGTCAGCGCGGCGGTGTCGATGCCTGCGACGGGGGCGGCGCCGTCGCGAAGCTGCTGCGTGTCAGCGGTGACGGCGAGGACGGGGGAGCGGTCCACGGTGAACCAGGTGGCCAAAGTGGAGCCCGGGGTGGCGTCGTTGACGCGCAGCCAGCGCGTGCCGTCGATGTCCTCGGTGTGCGCGTACGGGGTGTACTGCGCGGGCGCGTCCACGCCGCAGCGCAGGGTGATGCGCTCGGTGGAGGAGGCCTGCCACGCGGCGGCGCCTTCGGGGGCGGGCTCGGCCAGTTCGGCGCGTTTGAGGTCGGCCAGGGTGGACGGGAGGCCGTCGATAAGCGATGTGCACTCGGCTGACGACGCCTCGGGCGCGGGGAGCTGCGTCATCGCCACCGGCTGCAGCGCAACCCGGTCGAAGAACACGCGCGCGCCGACGAGCACGCCGAGCACCAGCGCCACCGCCAGCCCAAGACTGACGTAGATGGTGGTGCGGTTAAATTGAGCATTATGCGCCGTGGAACCCATGGCGGCTGAGTCTAGTGAAAGGGTGTGCGCAGACGTGATCGAGACAGGCTTTCCCACCGGCGGGCCGACGCTGGGCGAGCTCGGCGAGCGCGAAGTCATCGCGCTGATCCGCGCCCAGGCGCCGTCCGCGCTCAACGGCGACGACGCCGCGGTGCTCGCCCCGGCAGCCCCGAACTCACGGGTGGTGGCCAGCACGGACATGCTCGTGCGGGGGCGGCATTTCACTGCGAAAACCACCACGCCCTACCTGCTGGGGCGCAAGGCGGCGCTGCAGAACTTCGCGGACATCGAGGCGATGGGCGCGCGCCCGATCGCGGCGCTGATGGCGGTGTCCGCGCACCCGGACACCCCGGCGAAGGTGCTGGAGGAACTCGCGCGCGGCGTGGGCGATATGGCATCTGATTACGCCTGTGAGCTGGTCGGCGGCGATGTCACGGGCGGCGACTACCTGGTGGTGTCCGTCACCGCGATTGGTGCGCTCGGCGGCAACCGCCCGCCGCTCACGCTGGACGGTGCGCGCCCGGGGCACCGCATGATCGCCCACGGGCGCATCGGTTATTCCGCGGCTGGTCTGGCGTTGCTGCAGTCGGGCATGGACATCCCGGCGCAGCTCGAGCCGCTGGTTGCCGCGCACCAAGTGCCGGAGCTGACCCCGGGCCGCGGCGTGGTGGCGCGCGCGGCGGGCGCGTGTGCGATGACGGACAACTCGGATGGGCTGATCCGGGACATCACTCAGCTTGCGGAGGCGTCCGGCGTGGGTATCGACCTGGCGTCCAACGCGATCGCCCCCGACCGGTTGCTCGTGGAGGCGGGCAGGCTGCTCGGTGTGGACCCGTGGGAGTGGGTGCTCGGCGGCGGGGAGGACCACACGCTCGTCGGCACCATCGAAGGGTCTGCGCCGGTGGGCTTCCGCTCCATCGGTGCGGTGACCAAGAAGCAAGGCGTGCGTGTCGACGGCTCCGCGCCCGCCACCGACACCGGATGGGAGAGCTTCTGATGTTGCCCGTGCACGAATCGTGGCAAGCGCCGCTGGCGCCTGTGGAAGACCAGATCCACGCCATGGGCGACTTCCTGCGCGCCGAGGGCGAATACCTGCCGCGCGGCAACGACATCCTGCGGGCGTTTGCGGACCCGTTCGAGGATGTCCGCGTGCTCATCCTTGGCCAGGACCCGTACCCAACCCCGGGGCATCCCATGGGCCTGGCGTTTTCCACCCAGCCCGGGGTGGCCGCGCCCCGCTCACTGGTGAATATCTACAAGGAGCTGCAGGATGACTTGGGCATCCCGCCGCGCAAGGACGGTGACTTGAGCTCCTGGTCGCAGCAGGGGATTCTGCTGCTGAACAGGGTGCTCACCGTGCGCCCAGGCGCGCCGGCGTCGCACCGCGGCAAGGGCTGGGAGGCCATAACCCAGGCTGCGATTGAGGCCCTGGTGTCCCGCGGTACCCCGCTGGTGGCCATCCTGTGGGGCAGAGACGCGCAGACGGCCGCGAAGTTTCTGGGGGACACCCCGCGTATCGAGTCGCCGCACCCATCGCCGCTGTCAGCCTCCCGCGGGTTCTTCGGCTCCCGCCCGTTCTCGCGCGCGAATCAGGCGCTGGAAACGATGGGTGCCCAGCCGGTCAACTGGGCACTTTAAGCAGAACCTGTAAACTCTCTCAGCATGTCTGCATCTCCGCTTTCTAACGGCGCACGCCTGCTCGCATGGGCCCGCCGCGCCTCAGGCGAGCTAGAGCGCAAACGCGCGGAGATCAACGAGCTCAACGTTTTCCCAGTTCCTGACGGGGACACCGGCTCCAACATGGCGCACACGATGGCCGCGGCAGTCGAGGCCGCCTCGGAGCTGCCGGAGGGCGCGGGCCTGACTGAGGTCGCCGAAGCGCTGGCTGTCGGCGCAGTGCGCGGCGCGCGCGGCAACTCCGGTGTCGTGCTCTCCCAGATTCTGCGCGGCTTCGCCCAGGCTGCCAGCTACGGGGCGACGGAGGGCGAGATGCTCGCCGTCGCGCTCACCAACGCCGTCGGGTTCGTGGACCGCGCCATTGCGGAGCCGGTTGAGGGCACCATCATTACGGTGTTGCGCGCTGCAGCCGACGCCTCGCGCCCCAACGCGCACCTCCCGCTTGTCGACGTCGCATCCGCCGCCACCGCCGCCGCCCAAGATGCGCTGCGGCTGACGCAGACCCAGCTGCCGGAGCTGCGCGAAGCCGGCGTGGTCGACGCTGGCGGGGCAGGCCTGGTCGCGGTGCTGAACACGCTGACGACTGAAGGGGAAGGTGAGGGGGAACCGGAAGACGTCGATAGGCAAGTGCCTGAAACCCATGGCACCCAGGGCGAACTGGAAGTGATGTTCAGCTTTCGCGGCGACCTGGACGCACTGAGAGGCGAGCTTGCGGGGCTGGGCGGCAGCCTGATTGTCGCGCCTTTGCACGACGGCGAGGCCACGGTGCACATCCATTCCCGCGATGCCGGGAAGGTCATCGAGACCGCCTTCGCCGCAGGTGAGGTGGCAGATCTGCGCTTGGAGGTGCTCGCGAGCGCCGTGGCCGCCGGCACGCCCGAGCGCCTGATCATCGCGGTGACCCCGCCCGGATCCGTGACCAGCTTATACTCAGCGTCCGGCGCGGTGACGGTGGTGCCGGGGCCGAACGTGGCGGCGGACATGTTGGACGCGATCACGCGCTCCGGCAGCAACGAAGTGATCGTGCTGCCGAACGGACAGTTGAGCAACAGCGAGCTCGCGGCGGTAGAGAACGCGGCGCGCGCGGTGGAGCAGTCCATCACCATCCTGCCCACGGTGCGGCTGGTCTCCGGCATCGCGGCGCTGTCCGTGCACGACTCGGCGCAGCCGCTGGCCACCGCGGCCTTTACCATGTCCGAGGCCGCCGGCGAGATGCGCACCGCGCTGGCGTTCCGCGCCGAGAAGGGCGCACTGACCTTGGGCGGTGCCGTGGCGAAGGGCGACGTGGTGGTTACCTCACGCGGCGAGCATCTCCTGATCGCAGACGAGCCTATGGACGCTGTCGAGCGCGCCTGCCGCCGCCTGCTCGAGCACGGCGGGGAACAGGTGAGCATCCTGTTCGACCCGAACGAGCTGCGCGCCGACGCGCTGGAGGAGCTCGCGGGCAAACTCGGTGTCGACGTGATGGTCTATCCTGCGGACGGACTGCAAGCCTGCGCGGAGATTGGGGTGGAGTAGATGCTGGGTTTCGAGGACACGCGCCCGCTTAACCTGGTCATTCCGCTGAAGCAGGCCAAGGCGATAGGCAAGCACCTCGACATCCACACCTGCGGCGAGCTACTGCGCTACTACCCGCGGCGCTACCTGCACTACGGCACCGGCGCCGATTTGGCCGGGGTGAAACCGGGCGACACGCTCAACGTCATCGGCACGGTCGTGGGCACCGAGCAGTTCACCTCCAAGAAGCAGCCGAAGCGGCCCATTTACAAGGTGCACGTGGACGACGGCCGCCAGGTGTTTTTGGCCGCTTTCTTCGGCTCCCATTACGCCCAGCGCGTGCTCAAAGAGGGCCGGCGGGTGATGCTCACCGGCAAATACGACGTGTTCCGCAACCAACCGCAGCTCTCCCACCCGGACTTTGTGCTCCTGGACGGGCCCACGCAGGCCACCGGCGCGCTGCGGCAGCTCGGCCACTTCGGCGACATCGAGCAGATCATGAGCGGGCGCGAGTGGCTGCCCATCTACCCGGCGGTGAAAAACGTCAGTACCTGGACCATCATGGGGGCGGTGCATGCGGTGCTCAAAGAGCTTCCGCCTATCGACGAGCCTCTCGGCTTCACCCCAATAGGATTTTTGCCCCTGAACTCGGCGGTCCACCAGATCCACGAGCCGGGCCCGCCGGGGCCCGCCCGTGCGCTGGAGCGGCTGAAGTACGACGAGGCGCTGTCCGTGGCGTTGGCGATGGGCGTGCGTCGCGCGGACGCGGAGGCGCGCAGCGCCGAGGCGCTGCCGCGCGTGAAAGACCGCGACCAGGACCTGCTGGTGCAACGCTTGCCGTTTCCACTGACCTC
The DNA here is from genome assembly GCF_030232585.1 of Corynebacterium sp. MSK008. Taxonomy (GTDB): domain Bacteria; phylum Actinomycetota; class Actinomycetes; order Mycobacteriales; family Mycobacteriaceae; genus Corynebacterium. The sequence goes on from NZ_JASPJX010000006.1 coordinate 115,037, forward strand.
TGGGCAGAACGAGGTGGTCGCGGAGATCACCCGCGACATGGCGCGCACCGTGCCCATGAGCCGGCTGCTGCAGGGCGAGGTCGGCTCCGGCAAGACCATCGTGGCGTTGATTGCCATGCTCCAGGCCGTGGACAACGGCGCGCAGTGCGCCTTTCTCGCGCCCACCGAAGTGCTGGTGTTGCAGCACGCCCGCTCCATGACGAAGGTGCTGATGAACGCGGGCCTGCCCACCCGCGTGGTGGCGTTGACCGGGTCCATGACGGCGGCGCAAAAACAGGACGCGCTGCTGAAGATCGTCACCGGCGAGGCCGACATCGTGGTGGGGACCCACGCGCTGATCCAAGACGGCGTGGAGTTTTTCCGCCTGGGGCTTGTGGTGGTGGACGAGCAGCACCGCTTCGGCGTGGAGCAGCGAGACGCGCTGCGCGCCAAGGCGGGGGAGGTAACCCCGCACCTTTTGGTGATGACGGCGACGCCGATCCCGCGCACCATCGCCATGACCGTCTTCGGCGATCTGACCGTGTCGACGCTGCGCGAGCTGCCCGGCGGGCGAAAACCCATCCAGTCCGCGGTGGTGCCGCAGTTCAAGTCGCGCTGGGTGGCGCGCGCCTGGGAGAAGATCCGCGAGGAAGTCGCCGCCGGGCACCAGGCGTACGTGGTGTGCCCGCGCATCGACGGCGAGGGCGGCGTGCTCGAGGTCTTCGCCGAGCTCGCGTCCACGGAGTTCGAAGGGCTCAACGTGGCGTTTCTGCACGGCCGGATGAAGGGCGATGAGAAAGACACCGTGATGGCGGACTTCGCCGCCGGCGGGGTAGATGTGCTGGTGGCAACCACGGTGATCGAGGTCGGCGTGGACGTGCCCAATGCGACGGTGATGATGGTGCGCGAATCCGAGCACTTCGGCGTCTCCCAGCTGCACCAGCTGCGCGGCCGCGTGGGCCGTGGCGGCAACCAGTCGCTGTGCCTGTTCCACACGCTGGCGAAGGAGGGCACCCCGTCGTTTGAGCGCGTGAGCCAGGTCGCGTCCACCACGGACGGCTTCGCGCTGGCGGAGTTGGACCTGCTCAACCGCCGCGAGGGCGACGTGCTGGGCACCCAGCAGTCCGGCATGCACCGCACGCTGAAGCTGCTGAACCTGGTGGAGGACTTCGAGCTGGTGCGCCGCGCCTACGACGACGCCGCCCGCCTGGTGGCAGACAACCTCGAGTTCGCCCGCGCCGCCACCGCGGATTTCATTCCGGAAGACTTCGAGTACTTGGACAAGAGCTAGAGCGTTAGAGTTGTGGCCATGAACCGCATCATTTCCGGCGAGGCCCGCGGCCGCAAGATCAAGGTGCCGCCTGAGGGCACACGTCCCACCTCGGACCGAGCGCGCGAGGGCCTGTTTTCCTCCCTGCAGGTCCGATTCGGGTTCGTGGACATGAACGTGCTCGACCTGTTCGCCGGTTCCGGCGCGCTGGGGCTGGAGGCCGCCTCCCGCGGTGCCGCAGAGGTGGTGCTGGTGGAAAACAACCCGGAGGCCGTGCGCATCATCGAGTACAACGCCGGTGTGGTCGGGCACCCGAATGTGACCATCGAGCCGGTGAAGGCGTCGACGTACCTCGCCCGCGCGCCGCGCAACCACTTCGACATCGTGCTCGCGGACCCGCCGTACGAGCTCGCGGATGAGGCCGTCGCAGAAATGGTGGAGGCGCTCAAGCCCACGCTTCACGACGGCGCCGTGGTCGTCGTCGAGCGCCACCGCGACAGCCCCGAGACGGCCTGGCCGGAGGAGTTCACCCCGACCGGCCAGAAGCTGAAGAAGCGCCTGTACGGCATCGCTCGCATGGACATGGCCGTGTACACGGATCCGGAAGCAGAGGTGGAGGAATAAATGACTACCGCAGTGTGCCCAGGCTCGTTCGATCCGATCACGAACGGCCATCTGGACATCGTCACCCGGGCCTCGCGCCACTTTGACGAGGTGGTGGTGCTGGTCACCGGCAACCCGACGAAGACTTCGGGGCTGTTTTCCATCGATGAGCGCGTCGAGCTGATCCGCGAAGCTATCGCGCACCTGCCCAACGTCCGCGTGGACAGCTGGGGTGGGCTGCTGGTGGACTACACCTCCGCCCACCACATCACCGCCCTGGTCAAGGGTCTGCGCTCCTCGCTGGACTACGAGTACGAGCTGCCGATGGCGCAGATGAACCGCCGCCTGACCGGCGTGGACACCTACTTTTTGCTCACGGACGAAAAATACGGCTACATCTCGTCTTCGCTGACCAAGGAGGTGGCCAAGTACGGCGGCGACGTCACCGGCCTCGTGCCGGATTCCGTGCGTGAGGCGATGGCGGAGAAGTACCGCTAGTGCTCGTCGCGTTGGGCGTCGGCGCCGCCGTCGCGGTGGGCGCGTGCCTGCAGCGCATCTCCGGCATGGGCGTGGGGCTGATCGCCGCGCCTGTGCTCTCGCTGTTGCTCGGGCCTGTCGACGGCATCCTGCTGGTCAACCTCCTCGCCGTCATCAACGCTGCGACGAACACCTGGGGCATGCGCGCGGACGTGGACTGGAAAAAGTTCGCTCCGATCGCGCTCGCGCTAGTCTTTGGCGTGGTCCCGGGCACCTGGGTGGTGGCGAACGCGCCGACCAACGTGCTGCTCGTGCTGGTCGGGGCCCTGTTGCTGCTCGCGTTGTCCGTGGTCACGCTGGGCAAGCGCTACGTGCCGCGGGTCGAAGGGGTGGTGCCCGCGGCCGCGTCCGGTGTGATCGGCGGGTTCATGAACACCCTGGCCGGGGTGGCCGGTCCGGCGATCACGGTCTACGCGGAGGCCGCGCGCTGGCCGCAGCGGGTCTACGCCGCCACGCTGCAGCCGATCTTTCTGGTTGGCGGCGCGTTGTCGTTCACGGTGAAGGTGTTCGCAGGTGCCGCCGACGTCGCCGGCATCGAGCCTGCGCTGTGGGTGGCCACGCTGGGCGCTTTGGCAATTGGGATCGTGGCAGGCAAGCGCCTAGCGCCGCACGTGCCGCCGGCAGCCGCCCACCGGATCGCGCTCGGCCTGGCCTTCGCCGGCGGGGCGACGGCGCTCGTGCGCGGGCTGCTGGCGTAATTTTGTAAAACTCGGCAACTGGAATGCGTTTTCCCAGGTCGAATTTCGAAAACGCGGATGTTTTGCCGAGTTCTACAAAATTTCGGCGCTAGAACAGGGTGGACACGAACGCCTTGGTGCGCTCGTGCTGCGGGTTGTCCAGCACCTGCTCCGGAGTGCCGTACTCGATGATCTGGCCACCGTCCATGAACGCGACCTTGTCTGCCACCTCGCGGGCGAACGCCAGCTCGTGGGTCACCACCAGCATGGTCATGCCCTGCTCCGCCAGCTCGCGCATCACGCGCAGCACTTCGCCGACGAGTTCGGGGTCGAGGGCGGACGTGGGTTCGTCGAAAAGCATGAGCTTCGGATCCATGGCCACCGCGCGCGCGATGGCCACGCGCTGCTGCTGGCCGCCGGAGAGCTGGATGGGGTAGGCGTCCGCCTTGGTGCCCAGGCCGACCATCTCCAGCAGTTCCATCGCGCGGGCCTTGGCCTGCTCCACCGGCTGGCCCTTGACGTGCACAGGGGCCTCAATGACGTTGTCCAGCACGGTGCGGTGGCCGAAGAGGTTGAAGTTCTGGAACACCATGCCGATGTCGCGGCGCTGCTTGGCGGCGTCCTTCTCGCTCATCTCGTGCAGCACGCCGTCGCGTTCGTGGTAGCCGATGAGCTCGCCGTCGACGTAGAGGCGGCCGGCGTTGACCTTCTCCAAGTGGTTCACGCAGCGCAGCAGGGTGGACTTGCCGGAGCCGGACGGGCCGATCAGGCAGGCGACTTCGCCGGGGTAGACCTCCATGTCGATGCCCTTGAGCACGTCGAGGTTGCCGAAGGACTTCCACACGTCCACGGCCTGGATCATTGGCTTGTGCTTAACGGTCATTAGCGCTGCCCCTTCTTCTGCGGTTCTTCCACGATTTCAACGTTGTTGGGGATGGTGCCCTCGGCATCCGCCAGGCTGGCCAGCTGGCGGGCGGTGAGCTGGCGGGTGGCACCCCGGTCGAAGTAGCGCTCCAGGTAGTGCTGCGCCACCATGAGCAGCGAGGTGATCACCAGGTACCAGGTGGCGGCGACCAGCAGCATCGGCACCGGCTCGAACAGCGCGGCGGCGATGTCCATGGAACGGCCGTAGAGCTCCAGCGAGTAGGGGATGGCTACCACGAGCGAGGATGTCTTCAACAGTGAGATGAACTCGTTGCCGGTGGGCGGGATGATGATGCGCATGGCCTGCGGTAGCACCGTGCGGCGCATGGTCTGGCCCCAGCTCATGCCCAGCGCCTTCGAAGCCTCCACCTGGCCCTCCGGGACGGCGGAGATGCCGGAGCGGACGATCTCGGCCATGTAGGCGGCCTCGTTCAGGCCCAGGCCCACCACGGCGAGCGCGAAGGCCGACGAGGTGAACGGGTCCAGCGGGATCTCGGTGAAACCGAGGTTGATCGTGTCGTAGATCGCGCCGATCAGGCCCCAGAACATCAGCTGGACGTAGACCGGGGTGCCGCGGAAGATCCAGAGGAAGACCCAGCCGACGGTCTTGAACACCGGGTTCGGGCTCATGCGCATCACGGCGAGCAGCACGCCGCCGATCACGCCGATGAGCATGGCCAACACCGTAATGGCGATGGTGTGCAGCGCCGCGGTGGCGATACGTGTGTCCAGGAGGTAGGCGAAGTACGTGTCCCAGCCGTAGGCGTCGTTACGCGCGGCGCCGATGACGAACCAGACCACCAGGACGACAAGCAGGGCGGCCAGCGCCCAGCGGCCCGGGTGGCGCAGCGGCTTGGCCTGGATGCGCTCGGGGCGGGTGCGCTCTTTCTGGCTCGCCGCGTACTTGGAATAGGGGGTGCTCATGCTCACTGTCCTCCCAGAGGTTGTTCATTAATCAGGGCCTGGTCCAATAGGCCGGTGTCGATGTTCCATTGCTCGAGGATTCGCGCGTAGTCGCCGGTGTCGATGAGGTGCTGCATCGCCGCCGCCATCGCGTCGGCCAGCGGCGAGCCCTTCGGCACCGCGAAGCCGTAGGGGGCTGCGTCGAACATCTCGCCGATCATCTCCAGCCTGCCGTCGGAGCGCTCCACAGCCCACGCGGAGACGGGGGAGTCAGCGCTGTAAGCATCGGCGCGGCCCACCAGCGCCGCAAGGGCGGCGTTGTCGGCGGTATCGAAGGCGAGCACCGTGATCGGGTCCTTGCCGGCGGCCTCGCAGGCCTCGGACTTCGGGCGTACGTCGTCGGTGTCGGAGACGGTGGTGCGCTGCACCGACACCGTCAGTCCGCAGGCGTTCTCGGGGTCCACGCCCGAGCCAGGCTGGGCGGCCCACTGCACGCCGGCGTAGAGGAAGTTGACAAAATCAAAGGATTGGCGGCGTTCCTCGTTGTCCGTGAAGCCGGACGCACCGGCGTCCAGACTGCCCGCGGACACGGCAGGCAGGATCATGGCGAAGTCCATGTCGTCGGCCTGGAAGTCCAAACCCATCACGCCAGCTGCGGCGCGGGCGAGGTCCAGTTCCACGCCGATGAGCTCGCCTTGCGAGTCCTTGAACTGGAAGGGGGCGAACGGCGGGTTCGTGCCCACGTTGAGCACGCCGTCTGCGGCGACCTCTGGCGGCACCATGGCCGCGATTTCGGGCACAGCGTCCGGGACGATGGGTTCCCAGCCGTCGGGGGTGCCGCCCTCCTCATTGGTCACGCAACCCGCGAGCAGCATTGTCGCGCTCAGGCACGCGGCGACGCGCAGGGAGGTGGTGTGTTGCATACCGGCTCCAATACACGATGAATATTTACAAGCCATCGTATATTACACCGGGGCGCACATGCGTATCGACGGCCCCAAGGTCACCCCTGTGGCCGTCGATAAGCAAATGTTTTTGGCTACTGCTGCGCCATGCGGATACCGCGCATGACCAGCTCAACCACCGAGCCGATGACTAACATGCCGAGGAAGACAGGGATGAGCACCGAGGTGGCCTGGCTGGAGCCCGCCGAAGATTGCGCGAAATCGCCGGTGAAGAAACCGGAGGACATCATCGCCGAGCCCTGAGCCTCCTGCTTCCACAGCTCCACGGGGTTGGCGGTGTCCGGAACAGAGGAGTTGCGCGCCCACGCCTGGACGAAGTCTTTGCCGTCGCCCTCCTCCATGCCGTCGGTCCACTCCAGGAACATCTCCGAGGAGGAGACCTTCTTCAGGGGGTTCTTCTCCGGATCGATGTAGAGCGGGTCATTCTCCGGATCCGGGTTCAGGCCTTCGAGCCCGGGCGACGGATCACCCGGCTTCCGCGGGCCCGTGTTTTCTTTCTCGTCGGTTGTGCTGGACGAGCTTCCCTCGCTGCTGGAGGAGTTGCTCTCCGAGAGCTTTTCAAACGCGTCCGCGGTGTTGCGGAGAACCTCGGCATCTTCGGTGGTGATGCCGGTGCCTGCCGGCTTCGTCTGCGAGGTGGCAGACGGCGCGTTCAGGCCTGCAAGGACGAGTGCTCCGGCGGTCACGCCGGCGATGAGAGACTTGCGCATGGGGCGTATCTTAACCAATCCGTTAGAGAATGCGATGCAGAGTCTTTCGACCTGCGAAGAGGATCAACAGCGAAACCACGAGCGAACCTGCGCCGAACCAGTACGGCACGCCTGCGCCCAGCGACGCGGCCAGCGGGCCGGATACAGCTGGCGCCACCGCGCCGCCGAGGAAGCGCATCCCCGAATAGCTCGACGACGCCACGTTGCGCGGCATCTCCGTCGCTTCCATGACGGCTTCAGTGAGCACGGTGTTGAAAACGCCACTGAAGAAACCCGCGAGAATGACCAGGACCACTACGACGCCTAACCGGTGAGCGCCGAAGCCGAGGCCGGTGAGAACTGCACTGAAGCCGAGGAGCACGGTCACCACCACGGGAATCAGGCCGAAGGCGCGGGTCAGGCGAGGCGCGATGAACACCGAAGAGACGGCCAGCGCCAGGCCCCAACCGAAGAAGACGTAGCCCAGCTCAGTCGCGCCGAAGTTGCGCCCGCTTAGCGCGGCAGCTTCCTCGATGGGGTAGGGCGAGTAGGCGAGCAGGGTGAAAAACCCGAAGTTGTAGAAAAACGCCACCAAGCCGAGCGTGAGCAGGGCTGGGTCCTTGGCTGCTGCGAGCCCCGCCGTCAGCGCGACGGGCTCTGGTTTGCGCTCCGCCTTGGCCAGCAGCGTCGCAATCGCGATAAAGCCCGCCGCCATCAGCACCGCAGTGCCGTAGAAGGGGGCGCGCCAGCTGATCTCGCCCAGCACGCCGCCGACGAGGGGGCCGATGGCCATACCGACGCCGATCGCGGCCTCGTACAGGATCACTGCCTGGCCCGCGTGCCCGGCCGCCGCGCCGACGATGGCGGCCAGCGCCGTCGAGATAAACAGCGCGTTGCCCAGGCCCCAGCCAGCGCGGAACCCGATGATTGCGTCGACCGAACCCGCTGCACCAGACAGGGCAGAGAAGGCGACAATCAGGGCCAAACCGATCAAGAGCGTGGTCTTGACACCGATGCGCGAAGAGATGAACGCGCTGAAGAACATTGCCAGCGCGGTGATAAGCAGGTAGCTGGTAAACAGCAGCATCGTTTGCGTCGGGGAGGCGTCGAGCTCCCGGCTGATCGCGGGCAGGATCGGATCCACCAGCCCGATGCCCATGAACGACACCGCGCAGGCGAAGGCGAGAGCCCACACCGCTACCGGTTGTTTAAGGATGGAATGGGATGCGGATTCTTCGTGCGGCGTGTCTGTCACGCGCGACCTCCTTTACGTTGTTTCAACTCTGCGGTCAGCTCCGGCAGAAGTTCCGCCGCGCGCTTGAGCGTCGCGATGTCCTCCGGCTTCAACGCCTCGAACACAGGGGCCACCGCCTCGGCTGCTGCTGCCCTGTAGCTGCGTAGAACCTCGCGGCCGGCGTCGGTGATGGTCAGCGCTGTCGCGCGAGCATCGTCGTCGGCGGTGTGTCTGGCGGCGTAGCCGTCGTCCACAAGCCGCTTCATGGCCTGGCTCATGGAGGGCTGGCGGATGCCTTCCCGTGCTGCAAGCTCTCCAATCCGGAGCCCCGGCTCGCGCTCGAGGGCCGCAAGCGCGCGCATGGACACGTTTGAAAGCTCCATGCCTGACGCCTGGTACGCGGCGCGTGTGAAATGGCTTCCGGCCGCGATGAGCTCAACTGCAAGTGTGGCGAGGTCCTCGTTGGAGTGCATAGGGGAACTATATAGGTTGCCTATGTATGGCAAAACCCCGCAGGCCAGCAAGGCGTGCGGGGTGTGCTCGTGGCGGGGAGGGGCTAGTCCTCGGCCTCTGCGTCGAGGCGGGTCTGGTCGCGCCGGCGGCGCTTCTTGCTGAATTCATGGCTGGTCACTCCGGCCACCACAGCGCCCACGACGGCACCGACGATTGCGCCGGTAGCGCCCGCGCTATCAAAGCTGCCGGAGGGGTCGAAGCCGCCAGTGACGATGAGTCCCACCAGCCAGACTGCGCACAATGCGAAGTAAGTGATGAGTACGCCACGGGGAGTATCACGCAGGCGGATGACTGGCGATGCGACATAGTTGCGCATCCACTGCGAGCTCGCCGCGCTGCTGATTATGGGAATGAGCAGCACGATGACCGACCATAGGGACTGCTGGCCCGGAAGTACCCATGCGAGGATCGCGCCGACGAGCGCCATGCCGATCAGCGAGGTGTAAAAGCCCACCGAGTTGGCCTTGTGGTACGTCGCGGCCTCGAACTCGTCGGTGGCAGTGCCGTCGACGTAATTGACGATGGAGTCTCCGAAATTCTTGAACATCATTCCTCCTTGGTTTGGCCAAAGATTTCTTCAACTGACTTTTCAAACTGACGGCAGATGTCGAGCGCTAAGTAAACGGAAGGCGAGTAGTTGCCCCGCTCGATGTTGGCGATGGTCTGCCGGGAAACACCGACGCGGTCAGCGAGCTCCTGTTGCGACAACTCGTGCCAGCGCCGCCATTTGCGAACTGTGTTGGTGTGATCGCCCATGTGGCCTCCTTCCATTTACAAAATGTAAAAAGGATATCTCGCGGTGTCAAGAGAACTTTACGCTCTGGTGATGAAACTTGATGATCGGGATGCTTAATCGCCCCGGTAGTCTCGGGGTGTGGCAGATACAAAGCAGACAAAAACCATCGGCGAGCACCATGTGGCTGCGGAGCTTGCACGTCGTGGTTGGGCGCCGGCCCTCACGCGAGATGGTTTGGAGCGGACGGACATCCTCGCGGTCTTCACTGCGCCAGAAAAGCGTCGCATGATTGAGGTGCAAGTGAAGACTGCTCGAGAGTCGGCTGCCGGACAGCCCAATTGGCCTTTAGGGGCAAAAGCACAGGGGCCAAGTCAACATGAGCGGGAGTACTTCGTCTTTGTCGCTGTGCCAGATGACCTTGAATTGCCACCACGAAGCTTCGTGGTGCCCCGTTCCCACGTCGCCGCGGCTGCCTGGATTGAGCACATGGATTGGCTTACGGACCCCACCGCCGAAGCGGGGAAGAGAAATGCGCCCGTTGACCGCGCAAGGGTGAAATTAGCGACGTTTGAAGGCTACGAAAACCGGTGGGAGCTGCTCTTAGTTGATGAAGATGAGGCCCCGGTTTTATTACCAAGTCGATTTCATGATCTGGCGCAGGACAGACGTGTGGGGCTGCCACCACAGCACTCGTGGAATAAGAGGTTGCCCTGGTGGTGATGAAAAAACGAGGCAACGCGCGCGACAGTGCTTCGTGAAAATCTAGTGGGTCTCAGAGGGGCTACGAAATTGAAAACTCGCTACCACCGCGGGAACCAGTCGCCACCAAAACACCCCGCCACCAGCATTTATGCTGGTGACGGGGTGTTACGAAATTGTGCCCCAGGTGAGACTCGAACTCACACTGGACGGGTTTTGAATCCGTTGCCTCTGCCAATTGGGCTACTGGGGCATCGGGCGAAAGTTTATCCCAGTGCAGCCTCCGCCACGAAATCACCTCGCTAATGGGCGAGCCGGGCCATGTCGGGCAGCCCGCTAGACTGGCCAACCGTGAGCGATACACCCGAGAACACGAAGCGACTGTTGCTTATCGACGGCCACTCGATGGCCTTCCGCGCCTTCTACGCGCTGCCCGCGGAGAACTTCTCCACCTCCGGCGGCCAGCACACGAATGCGGTCTACGGGTTTTTATCCATGTTCGCCAACATCCTGGCGGACGAGAAGCCGACGCACGCCGCCGTCGCCTTCGACGTGGGCCGCAAGACGTTCCGCACCGAGCGTTTCCCGGAGTACAAGGCGCAGCGCGAGGCCGCGCCGCCGGAGTTCAAAGGCCAGGTGCCGATCATCGAGGACGTGCTGGGCGACCTCGGCATCACCACCTTGAGCAAGGAGAACTTCGAGGCGGACGACATCGTCGCCACGCTGGTGACCCAGGCCCGCGCCGAGGGTGACTTCGAGATCGTGCTGGTCAGCGGCGACCGCGACTACATCCAGCTTGTGGACGGCACCACCACGCTGATGTATCCCACCCGCGGCGTGTCCACCATGACCCGCTTTACGCCCGAGGAAGTGGAGAACAAGTACGGCCTCACTCCTGCGCAGTACCCGGATTTCGCGGCGTTGCGCGGCGACCCGTCGGACAACCTGCCCAGCGTGCCCAAGGTGGGGGAGAAGACCGCCACGAAGTGGATCTCGCAGTATGGTTCGCTGGAAGGGCTCATCGAAGGCGCCGACGAGCTCAAGGGCGTCGCCGCGAACAACTTCCGTGAGCGCATCGATCAGGTGCGCCTCAACCGCGAGCTGACCCAGATGGTCACCGACGTCGAGCTGCCCGTTGCCCCGAACGACCTGGAGCTCAAGCCCGCGGACGTCACCCAGGTGGCGGCGCGCTTCGACGACCTCGAGTTCGGCGTGAACCTGCGCGAGCGCGTTCTCGCCGCCGTGCCTACCGACGGCGCCGCGCCCGAGCCCGAAACCGTCGAACTCGAAGACGTCACCATCGACGACGAGCCGCTGGATGCCTGGCTCAAGCCACGTCAAGCCGACGGCCTTGCCGTCTACGTCTCGGGCAACGCTACTCCCGGGCAGGGGGATGTGGTGGCGCTGGCGATCGTCGATAAGCAACGGCACGGTGTATCCAAACTCGCCGCGGACTTGAGCGCCGAGGAGGACGCCGCGCTCAAGCGCTGGTTGGAGTCGGACGCGCCGAAGTTCATGCACGAGGCGAAGGCGGCGTACCACATGCTGCGCGGCCGGGGAATCGAGCTTGACGGCATCGCGCACGACAGCGCGATTGCCGCGTACCTGCTGCGCCCGGGCCAGCGCACCTACGCGCTAGAGGACATCTACCAGCGCCACCTGCAACGCCAGCTCAACGTCGGCTCGGATCAGATGAGCCTGCTCGGCGATACTGCGGACGTGGATGCGGCCGCTGCGATCCTGGAGCTGTCCGCGGAGCTGACGAAGGAGCTGCGCGAGATCGACTCCTACGAGCTCTACGCGGACCTGGAGCTGCCGCTGGTCACCGTGCTTGCAGAAATGGAGCACACCGGCATCGCCGTGGATCTGGACGTGCTGGAGAACCAGCGCAAGGAACTCACACTGAAGGTGGAGCAGATTGAGCAGGAGGCACGCCAGCTTGTGGACGAGCCTTCGCTGAACCTGTCTTCCCCCAAGCAGCTGTCCGCAGTGCTCTTTGACAAGCTCGAGCTGCCGAAGACGAAGAAGACCAAGACCGGGTACTCAACCGCCGCCGGTGAGATCGAGGCGCTGGCGGAGAAGAACCCGCACCCGTTTTTGGACCACCTGCTGGCGCACCGCGAGCACCAGAAACTCAAGTCCACCATCGAAGGCCTGATTAAGACGGTGCAGCCGGATGAGCGCATCCACACCACGTTCAACCAGACCGTGGCGTCCACAGGCCGGCTCAGTTCCGCGGAGCCGAACCTGCAGAACATCCCGGTGCGCACCGAGGCGGGCCGCGCCATCCGATCCGCGTTTGTGGTGGGCGAAGGCTACGAGTGTCTGCTCACCGCGGACTACTCGCAGATTGAGATGCGCGTGATGGCGCACCTGAGCCAGGACGAGGGCCTGATCGAGGCGTACAGGGCGGGCGAGGACCTGCACAACTTTGTCGGCTCGCGCGTGTTCGACGTGCCCATCGACCAGGTCACCCCGGAGCTGCGCCGCCGCGTCAAGGCAATGTCCTACGGCCTGGTCTACGGCTTGAGCGCCTACGGGTTGTCCAACCAGCTGTCCATCTCTGCCGGCGAGGCGAAGGACATCATGGCCAGCTACTTCGAGCGCTTCGGCGGTGTGAAGCGCTACCTGGATGAGGTGGTGGAGCAGGCGCGTCGCGACGGCTACACGTCCACCGTGTTCGGCCGCCGCCGCTACCTGCCGGAGCTCAACAGCGACAACCGGGTCGCGCGCGAGAACGCCGAGCGTGCCGCGTTGAACGCGCCGATCCAGGGCACCGCCGCCGACATCATCAAGGTGGCTATGCTGCGCGTGGGCGCGGCGCTGGAGGGGAAGCGATCCCGCGTGCTGCTCCAAGTCCACGACGAGCTTGTTGTCGAGGTCGCCCCGGGCGAGCTGGACGAGGTCCGCGGAATTGTGGAGCGCGAGATGGACGGTTCCATCGAGCTGCTCGTCCCGCTGGAGGTCTCCGCGGGCACGGGCGCCAACTGGGACGCGGCCGCGCACTAAAAATTCAGCTCCGGTAACGCCAAGGCGGGTAGGAACGCTATCGGTTCCTACCCGCCTCGCGCACGGCACCCCTCCCACGGCCGTGATCCCCCATGGAGCCTCCCCCAGCAGCTCCCCATATGTATTCAGTTGTGAACCTCCCCTTGGGGGAAGGGGCCACCGGGGATGGCCGTGACCGGGCTGGGGCTTAGATTTCACCCCTGGCCAGGTCGTCCCTCGAAAGCCAAGTACGACCTTACCGGCAGATAAGGGAACACTCAACGGTTCCACAGGATCTACTCAGTATCGAACGTCCGGTGAACTTGAGCAACTGAATAGTTGGACGCCTGGCCAGCAATAAAACGCGCCCGGTTACGCGCACTTTACCTTTGCGTAACCGGGCGTTTCGCCCCCGAAAAGTACCCCCGTGGTGCTAGAGCAGGTCGTTCAACGAGCGGGGTTTGTCCTTGTCGTCCGCGCCATCAACTTCCTCCTGGACGGCGTCCTTGAACTCGTCGTCATCCAGGTTGGAGTCGCTAGCGAGCTCGTCAACGTCCGTCTCGCCCTCGCCTTCAACCGCGTCGGCGCGGCGCTCACCCTCGTCCTTGAGCTCCTTGCGGTGCTTCAGGTACACAGCGGTCATCACTGCCATGACGAACAGGCCAAGGTAGCCGAGGATGGGGTAGAGGCTGCTCACCAGCGGCTGGAAGCCCGCGAAGGACAGGCCGAAGCCGACGACGCAGGCGATGGCGTACACGGGGTAGAACCGCTCCGGCTTCTTGCGGGTCAAGCGCTTCGCCAGCGCGTAGAACATGCCCAGGCAGGTGTTGAAGACCATGAGGAAAATCACCCAGGTCATCACGAAGCCGAGCACCGGATCCACGTTCTCGATCACGGAAAGCAGCGGCATGTCGTTGCCGTTGACGGACTCCACCTGGATCAGCAGGGAAGCGACCAGCAGTGCGAGCATGACGGCGTAAATCACGCCGCCGAGGATGCCGCCGAGGCGGGAGCTTTTCGTGTCAAACTCGTCGCCGGCCATCACCAGTGCCATGGACACGCCGCACAGCGCGTTCAGGCCAGTGTGGTTCAAAGCGCCCAGCCACCAGTACGGCGTGCCGTCGGCGCGATTGACCTCGCGTTGGGCGTAGGTGCCCACCTCGCCCCAGCTCACATCAATTTGAGTGAACGAGTAAATGGTGCCGATAAGCACGAAGATCACCAGCAGCGGCGTGGCCCAGCCGATGACGGAGGAGACCTTGTCCACGTCGAAGCGGCCGACGATGAGCATCAGCGCCAGCATGGCCACTGCGCCGATCCAGATCTGCCAGCCAAACGCCTGATTCAAGTTCGATCCTGCTCCCGCGAACATGACGAAGCCGACCGAGAACATGCAGGCCACCGCCGACCAGTCCATGATGAACGCGGCCGGTTTGTTGGTGACGTTATAGAACACCTCGTTATGCTCGCGCGCCAAGAAATATGAGCCGAAGGTCATGAACGCCGTTGCGGCAAACAGCATGGTCACACTCGCCAAGACCACACCGTAGAACCCGTTGGTGCCGTAGGCCACAAAGTACTGCAAAGCCTCCATGCCGGAGGCGAAGCCGGCACCGACCACGATGCCGACAAATGAGGCAGCGACTGCAAGGCTGCGTTTCCACATAAGTAAAGCTCCCAAAACTGGCAATATCTATCAGACCCGGATAATGGTAGCGGCTGGGGCAAACCGGACGGCCGTCGGAAAGAGTCTGCGAATCATTTGCTCTAGCTGGGGAAAGTGTCTACACTCGTGCGGGCGTGTCTACGCGCGAGCTACGGTGTCCGTCGTAATAGGAGGGCGAGGCAGCCGTCGCGGCGCGAGATCGGCGCACGCGAGCTTGCGGTATCTAGCTGCAGGTTTACGTGGCCGAGAGAGACGCTTCTGTCCAATCACGATCTCCTATTTTTTCGGAGCACATAGAACTTATGCGCACTTCCAACGCACCGCAGGTAGCCATCAACGACATCGGTGGCCCTGAGGAATTTCTCGCCGCGGTCGACGAGACCATCAAGTACTTCAACGATGGCGATATCGTCACCGGCACCGTGGTCAAGGTCGACCACGACGAGGTCCTGCTCGACATCGGCTACAAGACCGAGGGCATCATCCTCACCCGCGAGCTGTCCATCAAGCACGACGTCGACCCGGAAGACGTGGTCGAGGTCGGCGATGAGATCGACGCACTTGTCCTGACCAAGGAGGACAAGGAAGGTCGCCTGATGCTGTCCAAGAAGCGTGCTCAGTACGAGCGCGCTTGGGGCACCATCGAGGAGCTGCAGGCAAACGACCAGCCGGTTACCGGCACCGTCATCGAGGTTGTCAAGGGCGGCCTCATCCTCGACATCGGCCTGCGTGGCTTCCTGCCGGCGTCCCTGGTCGAGATGCGCCGCGTCCGCGATCTGGATCCGTACATCGGCCAGGAGCTCGAGGCGAAGATCATCGAGCTGGACAAGCACCGCAACAACGTGGTCCTGTCCCGCCGCGCTTACCTGGAGGAGACCCAGTCCGCGGTCCGCTCCGACTTCCTGCACCAGCTGCAGAAGGGCCAGGTCCGCAAGGGCGTCGTGTCCTCCATCGTCAACTTCGGTGCGTTCGTCGATCTCGGCGGCGTCGACGGCCTGGTGCACGTCTCTGAGCTGTCCTGGAAGCACATCGACCACCCGTCCGAGGTTGTCGCAGTGGGCGATGAGGTCACCGTCGAGGTGCTCGACGTCGACCTCGACCGCGAGCGTGTCTCCCTGTCGCTGAAGGCGACCCAGGAAGATCCGTGGCGCGTCTTCGCCCGCACCCACGCTGTGGGCCAGATCGTCCCGGGCAAGGTCACCAAGCTCGTCCCGTTCGGCGCGTTCGTCCGCGTCGAGGAGGGCATCGAGGGCCTCGTCCACATCTCCGAGCTGGCGCAGCGCCACGTGGAGGTCCCGGACCAGGTTGTCAACGTCGGCGAAGAGGTCATGGTCAAGGTCATCGACATCGACCTGGATCGTCGCCGCATCTCCCTGTCCCTCAAGCAGGCTGACGAGGACTACGTCGAGGAGTTCGATCCGTCCCGCTACGGCATGGCCGACTCCTACGACGAGCAGGGCAACTACATCTTCCCGGAGGGCTTCGACCCGGAGACCAACGAGTGGATGGAAGGCTACGACGAGGCTCGTCAGGCATGGGAGGCACGCTACGCCGAGGCAGAGCGTCGCCACCAGGCCCACACCGCTCAGATCGAGCGTCACCGCGCCGCTGCCGCCGAGGCCGCGGAGCAGGAGGGCGAGCAGGCTAACTACTCCTCCGAGTCTGCAGCTGCAGCTCCGGCAGCTGAGCAGGCTGAGGAGAACATCGGCTCGCTGGCCTCCGACGAGCAGCTCGCAGCTCTGCGCGACAAGCTCGCCGGCAACTAAGCACTCGCAGGCTCGTGCTTAGGAGAAACTCTTAAGCACCTTGCTTTGCGACGGACGCCCCGCACACCGGGTAGGTGCGCGGGGCGTTTTGCTATCTTCGGCCCCATGAAGAAAGTGGGCCTGACAGGCGGCATCGGCAGCGGAAAATCAACGGTGGCACGGATGCTTGGCCGCGCCGGCTTCGCCGTGGTCGACGCCGACCAAATCGCACGCGAGATCATGGAGCCCGGCTCACCGGTGCTGGACGAGGTGGCGCGGGAGTTCGGCGCGGACCTCATCAGCGACGGCGGTGCGCTCAACCGCGGAGAGCTCGCACGGCGCGCGTTCGCCACCACGGAGGACACGCAGCGTCTCAACGCCATCACGCACCCCGCCATTCGTGCAGAGTCCGAGCGACGCTTCGCCGCCGCGGAAGCAGCGGGGGAGCAGGCCGTGATCTATGACATGCCGCTGCTCGTGGATCTCGGGTTGCACAAGAGTATGGACCTCACCGTTGTCGTGGATGTTGACAAGGAGGAGAGGATCCGGAGGCTCGTCGATACGCGAGGGCTCGATGAGGCCGACGCGCGGGCGCGCATGGCGCAACAGATCGACGACGAGGCACGGATCGCGGCGGCGGACGTCGTGATCAACAACAACGGTCCGCTCGACGCGCTGGAACCGCAGGTGGCCGCGCTTGTGGAGAGAATCAAAGGTTAGTGAACTGTACCGGCGAAATTTACCGGTGTGACACGTTTCATTTACCTTGCTGGCCTAACTTGCTGGGCATGGGAACGTGGAACACGGGGCCGTTCGACAACGACTCCGCTAATGATGCCGTAACCGCGCTGGTTAACGGCACGTTCTGCATGGAGCAATTCCGCTTCGACTGCGGGCTGGGCACCCTGGGCACAGACGAGGCCGAATCCGTGATCGCGCTCGCTGCCCTCATCAACGGACACCTGCCGGAGGGGCTCGAGGGCACGATCGACTACCCCTTCACCCTGGACGACAAGCAGTGGATCCGCCGCCGTGCCCAAGCGGTGCTGCGCCCCGGCGGCTCCGCGTTGTACTCGATGTGGGAGGAAGCCGGCGAGCTGCAGGAGTGGCTGGAGGCTACTCGCAAGTACGCCGCCTAGCGCGGCGGCTGCGGTTTGCGCTAGCGCGTAGACTGGCCGCCATGGCTTTTGCTGCTGAACATCCCGTCCTCGCGCAGTCTGAGTTTCGTCCCGTAGGCGAAATTGAGCGCCGCGAGAAGCCTTTCGAGGTTGTCTCCGAGTTCGAACCCTCCGGCGACCAGCCCACGGCGATTGCGCAGCTGGATGAGCGATTGGACCGCGGCGAGCGCGACGTAGTGCTCATGGGCGCCACCGGTACCGGCAAGTCCGCCACCGCAGCGTGGCTAATTGAAAAGCAGCAGCGCCCCACGCTGGTGATGGCGCCGAACAAGACGCTGGCCGCACAGCTGGCCAACGAGCTGCGCCAGCTGCTGCCGAACAACGCGGTGGAGTACTTCGTTTCGTACTACGACTACTACCAACCGGAGGCCTACATCGCGCAGACGGACACCTACATTGAGAAGGACTCGTCCATCAACGATGATGTGGAGCGACTGCGCCACTCCGCCACCTCCGCGCTGCTGAGCCGCCGCGACGTCGTCGTGGTGTCCTCGGTGTCCTGCATCTACGGCCTGGGCACCCCACAGTCCTACCTGGACCGCTCGATCGTGCTGCGGGTGGGCGAAGAGGTTGAGCGTGACCGCTTCTTGCGCCTTTTGGTGGACGTGCAGTACGAGCGCAACGACATCGACTTCAAGCGCGGCACCTTCCGCGTCAAGGGCGACACCGTGGACATCATCCCTGCCTACGAAGAGGTGGCCGTGCGCGTGGAGTTCTTTGGAGACGAAGTGGACTCGCTGTACTACATTCACCCGCTCACCGGCGATGTGATCAGCCAGGAAGACGAGGTGCGCATCTTCCCGGCCACCCACTACGTGGCCACAGACGAGCGCATGGAAAAGGCCATCGAGGCCATCAAGGAGGAGCTCGCCGACAGGCTGGAGGAGCTGGAGAACAAGGGCAAGCTGCTCGAGGCGCAGCGTCTACGTATGCGCACCGAATACGACCTGGAGATGATCCAGCAGGTCGGGTTCTGCTCCGGCATTGAGAACTACTCGCGCCACATGGACGGCCGCCCGGCGGGCTCCGCGCCGGCGACGCTGATCGACTACTTCCCGGAGGACTTCCTCACCATCATCGACGAGTCCCACGTCACCGTGCCGCAGATCGGCGGCATGTTTGAAGGCGACATGTCGCGAAAGCGCAACCTGGTGGAATTCGGGTTCCGCCTGCCGTCCGCGGTGGACAACCGCCCGCTGACCTTCGACGAGTTCGAGGCCCGCGTGGGCCAGACCGTGTACATGTCCGCCACCCCCGGCGACTACGAGCTCGAGGCGGCGCAGGGCGAGTTTGTGGAGCAGGTGATCCGCCCGACGGGCCTGGTGGACCCGAAGGTCACCGTCAAACCAACCAAGGGCCAGATCGACGACCTGATCGACGAGATCCGCCAACGCACCGACAACGACGAGCGCGTATTGGTGACCACCTTGACCAAGCGCATGGCCGAGGACCTCACCGATTACTTGCTGGATAACGGCATCAGGGTGCGCTACCTGCACTCGGACATCGACACCCTGCAGCGCGTGGAGCTTCTGCGCCAGCTGCGACTCGGCGAGTACGACGTGCTCGTGGGCATCAACCTGCTGCGCGAGGGCCTGGACCTGCCCGAGGTCTCTCTCGTTGCCATTCTGGACGCGGACAAGGAGGGCTTCCTGCGCTCCACCAAGTCGCTCATCCAGACCATCGGCCGCGCCGCACGTAACGTCTCCGGCGAGGTGATCATGTATGCCGACCAGGTCACCGAGTCCATGCAGGAGGCCATCGACGAGACGGAGCGCCGCCGCGAGAAGCAGATCGCCTACAACGAAGAGCACGGGATCGACCCGCAGCCGCTGCGCAAGGCTATCGCGGACATTCTGGACCAGGTGTACGAAAACGCGGACGCGGATGCGTCGGCAAGCTTGAGCTCCGATGCGGCCGTTGCGGAGCGCGCGGACGTGTCCAACATGGCCTCCGACGAGGTGCAAAAGCTTATCGACGACCTCACGGTCCAAATGCGCGATGCCGCTGGGGAACTGAAGTTTGAGCTCGCCGGAAGACTCAGAGACGAGATTGCCGATCTCAAACGAGAGCTGCGTGGTATTAAAGACACAGGCAATTAGCGAAAGGAACCTGCCTTGCACACCTACAAGTCGATCGCTGTCGGCACCGACGGCTCCGCCACTTCCATGGTCGCAGTGCGCGCAGCGGCCAGCCTTGCCCGCGTCTACGGCGCGGAGCTGACCATCATCTGCGCCCACTACACCGCGTCCGGCTCGATGCTGAATTCCACCAACGCGGAGCTGTCCCGCGTGGACATCGTCACCGCCACGAACGCGCGTGAGATTCTGCGCAAGGCGGACGAGATTGCCAAGGAAGAGCAGGCGGGCAAGGTCAACCTGGTGTCCAAGGGCGGCCAGCCCGCAAACGTGCTGGTGGAAGCCGTCAGCGAGTACGGCGTCGACCTGCTGGTCGTGGGCAACAAGGGCATGCGTTCCATGGCGGGCCGCATATTCGGCAACATCCCCGGCAACGTGGCGAAAAAGGCCCCGGTGGATGTCATGCTGGTGGATACTCGGGCAGAGGGACACGACTAAACCCACAAGGGGTACACTGGCCACGCTAACCGCGTCGCATTTTTGAAAGGTGATTTCACATGGCCGATTACTACAAGACCATCGTCGTCGGCTCCGACGGTTCAAAGTCCTCTCTGCTGGCCGTTGAGCGCGCCGCGAAGATTGCTGCAGCGTTCGGTTCCACCCTCGTCATCGGCACCGCGTACTACGAGAACGAGGAAGAGGCGGCGAAGACGCTGCGTCAGGATTCCGTTACCATTCTGGGTGACCAGAAGGCGCTGGAGAACCTCGAGGGCGCAGCCGAGCACGCCCGCGCCGCCGGTGCACCGGATGTGCAGACCGCGACCCGCCCGGGCACCCCGGTGCAGGCTCTGATGGCCATCGTCAACGACAACAAGGCGGACCTGCTCGTGGTGGGCAACCGCGGTATCAACTCCCTGACCGGCCGCCTGCTGGGCTCCGTGCCGGCAGACGTCGCGCGCCAGTCCGACTGCGACGTCATGATCGTTCACACCGTGAACTAATTTATTCGCCGACCACCGTCAGCGTCTGCGTGGCGCGGGTGACGGCGACGTAGAGGTCTTGCCACCCCTGTGGCGAGGCCTCTTTAATTTTGTTCGGCTCCACCACGACGACGTTGTCGAACTCGAGGCCCTTCATCTCGCCGACGTTGTCCGCGTCGATGACGGCGGTCAAGCCGTCGCGCTTCTCGACGAGCCTCCGGTCCTGCACAAACTGCACCGGCACCCCGGATTCGCGGATCGCCTCCGGCACGGTGGCGTCCGGATCGATCTCAGCTAAGATCTCGGCGGCGTAGTCCGCGATCTCCTTCGGCGTGCGGTAGTTCACCGTCAGCTCGTGCAGGCGGAAACGGTCGCCCACGAAGGGCTCCAGCGCATGCGTCCAGTCATCCACGCCAGCGGGGGAGGACGTCTGGGCGGTGTCGCCCACGAGCGTCATCCACCGCGACGGGCAGCGGCGGAACACCATGCGCCACTCCATGGGGGACAGCTCCTGCGCCTCGTCAACGATGACGTGCCCGTACGCCCACGTCTGGTCCGCCCGTGCGCGCTGCGCGGTGGAGCGGGTGTCCGTCTCCCGCTGGCGGCTCGCGAGCGTCTCTGCGTCGATGACGTCGGCGGCGGAGAGGATCTCGGCCTCGAACTGGTCGTCGTCGTTGTCCGTGGATTCAGACGAGGACAGCACATCAAGCGCGCCCTCTGCCTCGGCGACGAGCTCGCGCCACTCCTCTTCTTCCTTCCGGCGCTGCTCCTCGGGGTCGACGGTGCCGATGAGCACGGACAGCTCGTCCACAAGCGCGGTGTCCGCGTGGCTGAACGGCGAGCCTGGCGCGCGGTACAGGGCGTCGCGGGTGTAGTCGTCGTAGTCGTGGGCGACCTCGGCGATGGCGTCCTTGTCGGTCAGCAGCGCGCCCAGCACCTCGACGGGGTCGAGCTCCGGGAAGTGCGTGTCGATAAGTTGCTCTACCTGGGGGTCGTCCGCGAGGTCGTCGTGAAGCTGGTCCACATCCGCGTCCGAGAGCAGGTTCGCCCCGCCGAGCGGGTCCTCGCCGATGCGCTTCGCCAGCGCCTCCGCGAGCAGCTGGGTGAGGTGCTCCGCGAAGTAGGCGCGCGCCTGGTTATGCGGGCGGCGCGAGCGCCGGGCCCTGGTGCGGGCGGACTTGACCATCTGCGGGGTGGCATCCACCGGCACCGAATCGAAGGTGAGGCGCACAGGCGCGTCCGGCAACGTCTCGTAGGCCTGCACGGCGCGCTTGAGGATAGTCACCATCTCCTCCGACCCCTTCACCTCGCGCGCGGCGATCGAGTCCTCGCCGGTGGGGGCAAAGCCCGGCACGAGCTGGTCGGCGGTGGCCAGCACCACGCCAGTCTCGCCGAGCTCCGGCAGCACGCGTGAGATGTATTCGAGGAACGTCGCGTTCGGGCCGACCACCAGCACACCGGTGCGGGTGAGCTGCTCGCGCCAGGTGTAGAGCAAATACGCGATGCGGTGCAGGGCCACCGCCGTCTTTCCTGTGCCCGGGCCACCTTGGACAACCATGACGCCACGGGTGGCGTCGCGGATGATCTCGTCCTGCTCGCGCTGGATAGTCTCCACAATGGAGCGCATGTGCCCGGTGCGGGCCTCGTTCATCGCGCGGCGCAGCGCCGCTTCAGATCCGACACCTGCATCGGAGGTTTCCGCTCCGTCGCCGGAGAGCACCTCGTCATCCACGGCGGTAACGGCGCGGCCGTGCATACGGATGTTGCGGCGCGTTTCCACGCCCTCCGGGTGCGCGGTGGTAGCCAGGTAGAACGGGCGGGCGAGGGGAGCGCGCCAGTCCAGCAGGAGAGTGCGGTAGTTGTCCTCTCTGTCGTCGATGCCCATGCGGCCGATGTAGCGCCGCTCCAAATCCGGCCGGTCGGGCACGGGGTTCTCCGGGTCGTCGTCGGCGACGTCGATGCGGCCGAAAACCAAGCCGGTCTCAGCCACGTTGAGCGCATCCAGCTTTGCGTTGAGCCCGTGGTATTCCGTTTCGCGGCGCACCAGCGCGTCCGAATCCGGGTTGTCAGGGTCCACGTCACGCTGCACCTCTTCAAGGCGCGCTTGAGCCCGCGCCACCTCGCTATCCAGGTGGGCGAAAAGCTGATCCACGTACGTCTGTTCTGTTTCCTGCATCCTCACAACAAACGGCCCCGGGGCTGGGAATATTCCCAGCCTCAGGGCCGCCGAGTAGTTCGAGTTCTTACCAGTTTTACGCGAACTTCTTCTGTGCCTTCTTCACCAGCTTCTGCGCCTTCTTCTCGGCCTTCTTGGCCTTGCGCTTCCACTTGAGCTTGGTGATCCAGGACGGGTCGGCGTCCAGCTTGTCCCACGCGTTCTGCAGGGAGTCAATCGCGTTCTGCGCCTTGTCCTGAGCCTTCGCGGAGGCCTTGTTGACCTTGCGCTTCGCCTTGAACTTGTCCAAGGCGGACGGCTGCAGGTCGTCCAGCTGGTCCTGCAGGTCGCCGACGACGCTGTTGACCTTGCGCTTCGCCTTAAACTGCTGGATCTTGGACGGCTTGATGTCGCCGTACGCGTCTTCGGCCTTGTCAGCCGCGTCGTCCAACCATTCGCCCGCGTCCGACAGGAAGCTGGAAGCTTGCTTCTTGGCGTCGCCGAACCAGTCGTTCGCCGCGTCGCCAGCCTTGGAGGCCTTCTTCTTCCAGTCGCCCTTGTTGTCGTCGACGTAATCGGTGACCTGGTCGGTCGCGTCAGAGAACCAGTCGGATGCCTTGTCCCAGGCCTTCTCGGTCTCAGACTTGGTTGGCAGCGCCTGCTTGACGTTCTTCTGCGCGGCCTGAGCAGCGTGCTGCGCACGCCACTTCAGGTCCGGCTTGCCGTTGTTGTCCACGGTGGCCAGCAGGACACCGCCGGCGAGGCCGAGGTCCGTCAGAGCGCCGGTGCGGCGACGTGCCTTTTCCTCGTCATCCTCTGCCTCCCAGAACGCGTGGCGGCCAATAACGGTCGGCAGCGCGGTAGCAGCCAGCAGGGTCGCGGACAGACGCGGGAACTTGCCGATGGCGAACGACGCGCCAGCGCCGGCCTTGGTCGCGCCGACGATCTGCGCGGCCGTCTCCGGGCTCTTCGGCAGGAAACCGCGGTACTCACGCGGGGTGACTGCGCGCAGCTTCTTCAACACGCTGTCCGCGCTGTCCTTGTGGCCAGCCGGGTTCAGCAGGGTCTCGACACCGTCGATCACGTAGACCGAAGCCAGCATCGGGCGTGCGATTTTCCGGATCATACTTTTACCCAATCCTTACTTTTTGTAGCTGAATGTGCTCCCGTCGAGTGTAGCGATTTTGTGTCACGTCGGTGGCGGGATTTCCACTTACCAGCGACGATCCCACCAGTCATCCAGCTGCGGGCGCTCGTCACCGAGCGTGGTGGGTTTGCCGTGGCCAGGCCACACGATGGCCTCGTCCGGGTAGACGTCGAAGATCTTCTCCTTCACGTCGTTGAATAGGCGGACAAAGTCGCCCTCGGACTGAGTTTTGCCCAAGCCCCCGGGAAAAAGGGAGTCGCCGACGAACAGATTGACAGTGCCGTCGATCTCCGCAGCAACACAAGCGCCGCCGGGGGTGTGTCCGCGCAAGATAATCACGGGCAGCGTGTGGCCGGCGAACTCGATCGTGTCGCCATCGTTGAGCTCCACGTCTGCGGGTGCCGGAATCGCCGGGGCGTCCAAAAACGGCGCGTAATGCTTCGCGCCGGTGGCTTCGAGCACCTCGGTGAGCGCCCGGGTGTGGTCGTGGTGCCGGTGCGTGGTCAGCACCGCGGTGATCTTCACGCCGGCGTCGTCGGCCATGGCCAGGAGTTCGGGGGCGTGCGAAGCTGCGTCGATAAGCAACCCCTGCCCCTCGCTGCACAGGAGATAGCAGTTGTTGTCCATGTCAGAGACTGAAGTATGGCGAAGAGAAAGCATGCGGCCAAGGCTACCCAGGAATGTTTCACCGCATTCGCGCGTTGGTAGCGTCTTGGGAGTACCAACCGACGAAAGCGAGAGTGACGTGGCCGAAAAGCTGACAGTGCGCGGCGCGCGCGAACACAACCTCAAGGGCGTGGACATTGAACTGCCCCGCGACAAGATGGCGGTGTTTACCGGCCTGTCCGGCTCCGGCAAGTCCTCGCTCGCCTTCGACACCATCTTCGCCGAAGGCCAGCGCCGCTACGTGGAATCGCTGTCCTCCTACGCCCGCATGTTCCTGGGCCAGATGGACAAGCCGGACGTGGACTACATCGACGGGCTAAGCCCGGCGGTGTCCATCGACCAGAAATCCACCAACCGCAACCCCCGCTCCACCGTGGGCACCATCACGGAAATCTACGACTACCTGCGCCTGTTGTACTCGCGCGCCGGCACCCCGCACTGCCCGGTGTGCGACGCGGTGATTGAGCGCCAGACCCCGCAGCAGATCGTGGACCGCGTGCTCGAGCTGGAGGAACGCACTAAGTTCCAGGTGCTCGCGCCGATTGTGCGCAAGCGCAAGGGCGAGTTCCAGGACCTCTTCGCCGACCTGTCGTCGCAGGGCTACTCGCGCGTGAACGTGGACGGGGAGACCTACCAGCTTTCGGACCCGCCGAAGCTGGAAAAGCAGATCAAGCACAACATCGACGTGGTGGTGGACCGCTTGATGGTGAAGGCGAGTCAGAAGCAGCGCCTGACGGATTCCGTGGAGACGGCGCTCAAGCTTGCCGACGGCCTGGTCGGTTTCGACTTTGTTGAACTGGAGGCCGACGATCCTGAGCGCGTGCAGATCTTCTCTGAGAAGATGGCCTGCCCGAACGGCCACAAGCTCAATGTGGAGGAGTACGAGCCGCGCGCGTTTTCCTTCAACTCGCCGTTTGGCGCCTGCCCGGCCTGCGACGGCCTGGGCGTGCGCAAGGAGATCGACGTGGACCTGGTTATCCCGGACCCGGATGCGCCTGCAGTGGACGCGTTCCAGCCGTGGAACTCCAGCCCGAACAAGAAGTACTTCACCAAACTCATCGAGGCGCTGGCGAAGGAAGAGAACTTCGACGCCAACGCCCCGTTGAGCTCGTTGACCAAGACCCAGCAGAAGCACCTGATCCACGGCTCGTCCACGAAAGTCAACGTGCGTTACAAGAACCGCTACGGGCGTCAGCGCTCCTACACCGCGGCCTACGAGGGCATCGTGGGCTACCTGGAGCGCAAACTGGAGCAGACCGAGTCCGAAACGCAGAAGGAACGCCTGCTCGCCTACACCCGCGAGGTGCCGTGCCCGACCTGCAAGGGCGCGCGCTTGAAGCCGGAGATCTTGGCTGTGCGCTTGGCGTCGACCACGCACGGGGAGCGCTCCATCGCGGGCCTGACTGAACTGTCGATCGAGGACGCCTCCGAGTACCTGGACAACCTGGTGCTGGGCTACCGCGAGGAAATGATCGCCGGTGCCGTGCTGCGCGAGATCCAGGCCCGCCTGCACTTCCTGTTGGACGTGGGGCTGAACTACCTCACCCTGGCCCGCTCCGCCGGCACGCTGTCCGGCGGCGAGGCGCAGCGCATCCGTCTGGCCACCCAGATCGGCTCCGGCCTGGCCGGCGTGCTCTACGTGCTGGACGAGCCGTCCATCGGCCTGCACCAGCGCGACAACCAGCGTCTGATCACCACCCTGAAGAAGCTGCGCGACCTGGGCAACACCCTGGTGGTGGTGGAGCACGACGAGGACACCATCCGCGAAGCCGACTGGCTCATCGACATCGGCCCGCGCGCCGGCGAATACGGCGGGGAAGTGGTCTACCAGGGCAAGCCGGAGGGCATCCTCAAGGCCAAAGACTCCATCACGGGTGACTACCTGTCCGGCCGCAAGGTCATTGAGGTGCCGGAGCACCGGAGGGACGTCGATAAGCAAAGGCAACTGAAAATCATCGGCGCGCGCGAGAACAACCTCGACAACGTCAGCGTGGACATCCCGCTCGGCGTGCTGGTGGCCGTGACCGGCGTGTCCGGCTCCGGCAAGTCCACGCTGGTCAACCAGATTTTGGCGAAGACGTTGCAGAACCAGCTTAACGGCGCGCGCCAGGTGCCCGGCCGGGTGAAGAAGGTCGAGGGGCTGGAGCACCTGGACAAGCTCGTGCAGGTGGACCAGAGCCCGATCGGGCGCACCCCGCGCTCCAACCCGGCGACGTACACCGGCGTGTTCGACAAGATCCGCAACCTGTTCGCCGAGACCCAGGAGGCCAAGGTGCGCGGCTACAAGGCCGGGCGCTTCTCCTTCAACGTCAAGGGCGGGCGGTGTGAGGCCTGCCATGGCGACGGCACCATCAAAATCGAGATGAACTTCCTGCCGGACGTGTACGTGCCGTGCGAGGTATGCGAAGGTGCGCGCTACAACCGCGAGACGCTCGAGGTGCGCTACAAGGGCAAGAACATCGCCGAGGTACTGGAGATGCCGATCTCTGAGGCCGCCGAGTTCTTCGAGCCGATCACCTCCATCCACCGCTACCTGCAGACGCTAGTGGACGTCGGCCTCGGCTACGTCCGCCTCGGCCAGAGCGCGACCACGCTCTCCGGCGGCGAGGCGCAGCGCGTGAAGCTTGCCGCGGAGCTGCAGAAGCGCTCCAACGGCCGCACGATCTACATCCTGGACGAGCCGACGACGGGCCTGCACTTCGAGGACATCCGCAAACTCATGCTGGTGCTCAACGGCCTGGTGGATAAGGGCAACACTGTGCTGGTCATCGAACACAACCTGGACGTGATCAAGTCCGCGGACTGGATCGTGGACATGGGGCCCGAGGGCGGCTCGGGCGGCGGCACGGTGGTCGCGCAGGGCACGCCGGAGGACGTCGCAAAGGTGCCCGGTTCCTTCACCGGGCAGTTCCTGCAGGACGTTTTGGCGAAGGACTAGGTAAGCCTGCGGCGCGCCGATTTGGTTTGTGCAGGCATGGGCATGTATATTGCTGCCTACACCGCCCAGCGCGCCCGTGTCATGCGGGTGCGGGGGCCGCAAGAGGAGTGAATCCCACCCCAAGCCGCTCAGTCAACTGAGTTGGATACGGGTCAAACGGTGCGCAAGACACACGTGTGTCTTAGCGTGCCATGGACGATCTCCCGCCACCCGTCAGGGTGAGCGGGTTTTTCGCGTGGGATGAGCCTGATTGCGGTTCAAGTGCGGCACGCATTGTTTCTTTAAGTCTCTAGGAGTTCTCATCAGCGCTGAAGCTCGGATCAATGAACGAATCCGCGTCCCTGAAGTTCGCCTCGTCGGCCCGTCCGGCGAGCAGGTGGGCATCGTCCGCACGGATGACGCCCGCAAGCTGGCGTACGAGGCGGACCTCGACCTGGTCGAGGTAGCCCCGAAGGCCAAGCCGCCCGTGGCCAAGATCATGGACTACGGCAAGTTCAAGTACGAGCAGGATCAGAAGGCCCGCGAGGCCCGCAAGAACCAGCAGCAGACCGTGGTCAAGGAACAGAAGTTCCGCCCCAAGATCGATGAGCACGACTACCAGACCAAGAAGGGCAATGTTGAGCGCTTCCTGGAGAAGGGCAACAAGGTCAAGGTCACCATCATGTTTCGCGGCCGCGAGCAGGCCCGCCCCGAGCTGGGCTACCGCCTGCTGGAGCGACTGGCCGAGGACATCGGGGAGCTCGGCGTTGTCGAGTCCCGTCCGAAGCAGGACGGCCGAAACATGACGATGGTCTTCGGACCGGCTCGCAAGGGCAAAAAGTAGTTCCAACAATCGACACTCTGAAGGGCTTTCACCATGAAGCAGAAGACCCACAAGGGCACCGCAAAGCGCATCAAGGTCAACGGCAAGGGCAAGCTGCGCCGCGAGCAGGCTGGTAAGCGCCACCTGAACGAGAAGCTCTCGTCGAAGCGTCGCCGCAAGCTGTCCGGCTCCACCGACGTCGCTAAGGCAGACGTCAAGCGCGCAAAGCGCCTCCTCGGCATGTCCTAAGCACTGCCCGATCAATCAACCGATTACGAGAAACAGAAAAGGAAGTTTGACTCATGGCACGTGTGAAGCGTTCAGTCAATGCTAAGAAGAAGCGCCGCGCAATCCTCAAGTCCGCGAAGGGCTACCGCGGCCAGCGCTCCCGCCTGTACCGCAAGGCGAAGGAGCAGTGGCTGCACTCCCAGACCTACGCGTACCGCGACCGCCGCAAGCGCAAGGGTGAGTTCCGCAAGCTGTGGATCCAGCGCATCAACGCCGCTGCCCGCATGAACGACATCACCTACAACCGCCTCATCCACGGCCTGAAGCTGGCCGAGGTCGAGGTCGACCGCAAGATCCTGGCCGAGCTGGCTGTCAGCGACTTCGCTGCCTTCTCCGCTCTGTGCGAGGTTGCGAAGAACGCGCTGCCGGAGGACGTCAACGCTCCGAAGGCTGCGTAAAGCACTTTCGCTTAACGACGAAGCTCCCGCCCAACCCCGAGGAATCAGGGTAGGCGGGAGCTTTTTCGTCGTTCTTGGAGCTGTGTTAGAAGATGCCCTCGTTCTCGCGGCCGAAGTCATCGAGCGTGACCTCGCGGGAGTCGACGTCCTGGTCGTTGTACTCGGAATCGTCGCCCTCGAGACGGCCAGTCTGGGAAACGGTGATGTAGTTGGTCAGACGGCCTTCCTTGGTATTGCCGTCGCCGAAGGAGAAGGACACGAGGTCTGCTTCCTCACCCGGGTTGATCGGGTTGGAGAGGGTGACCTCGAAGATGCGCGCCTGCTCGTCCTCGTCCCAACCGAGGTCACGGGCGTAGCCGCCCTCGCGGGTGGTGGTGGTGATCAGACGGTCAACGCCCTCCGGGCCGTCCTCGGTGCGGACTGCGACGCGGAAGGTCACAGCCGGGAACTCGCCCCAGTAGCGCTCGTTGCCGACATTCTTCACGCGCAGAGCGGCGGAACCAGCGAAGCCCTTCGCCTTCGCGGAGGACACGGTGAAGTACGGCTCAAGGTCCAGGTCGTGGTCGGCCTTGTCGTCGGTGGACTCTTCCTTTGCTGCCTTCTCGTTCTCGGCGGCGAGGTTGACATCCTCGTTGCTGACGTCGGCGGTCTTGTTGTCGTCGACCTTCTCCACGTCGTCGATGTTGTCGCCCTTGTTCAGGGTGTCAACGTCCTTGTCGTACTCAGTGTTCGGCTCGTCCTTGACCTCGGTTGTCTGAGCACCCTTGTTGGGAGCCCAGGAATCAGCCGGGGTGTCGAAGTTCTTCACGCGAACCTCGTTCTTTACCGGCATGTTTGCAACCCAGGCGGTCGGGGTTGCCCAGGTGCCGTTCGGGCGGCAGCGCTGCTGGGTTCCGGTCATGGTGACGGTGCGGAAGCCGTAGGTTGCCTCACCGGTGTTGCCGGCCGGAACGTCGTACGGGCCCACGGTCTGGCCGACGTTCCAGGACAGCTCTGCGGAGACGTCCCAGCCCAGGGACTTAGCCAGGGAGTAGCCGATGTTGCCCTCGATGCCCTTCTTGGAGCCGGAGCCGCCGAGATCCAGAGTCTCGGTCTTGGAGCCGTTGACGGAAGCAGACACGGTCTGGGTGCGGGAGAGATCCTGCTGCAGCGGGATAGCCTCGTCGGAAAGGTTGGTGGTGGAGATGGTGCCCACCGGCAGGAAGTTGTCCTTCACCTTGTACACGACGGTGCGATAGTCCTCGGTGGAGTTGCACACGGGGCGCGGGTTAAGCACGTTGGCCTTCAGGTGGTCGGAGCCACGGTATGTGTGCACGATCGGGAGCTTGTCGTTGTTCGCCGGGGTCTCGGGAGCGGACTCCTCGAGGGTGGTTGCGTTCGCGGGAGCGATGGCAGCGCCGGCCATCAGAGCGCCGAGAAGCGCGGTAGTGATACGTCGGGTCTTACGGGTCATACGTTGTCCTTTCCTGTGAAGCTACCGCCAGCGTCGCTAGCAGGTGGGGTGGTTACTTACAGGGGTCAACGTAAGGACGTCGCTGTCGTGTGACAAGGAATTTTTGGAGTCTTGGCACCTTCGTTCCCGAAGCCGATACCTTCGTTCAGCGCGGAGGAAGCAGCTACTGCGTCTGCGGTCCGCGCCCGTTGAGCACGGTGACCACAAGGTCAAGGCGGGAGGAAACTCCGTAGGCCGAGAGCAGCTTAGAGACCATCTTCTTCACCGTGGACTCGGAGTAGTTCAGGTGCTTCGCAATGTCGGCGTTGCTCAAGCCGTCGCAAAGCAGCTCAAGCACCCTTTGTTCGGTATCTGAAACACCAGACGGGACATCGATGGCGGCCTTTGAGTGCTGTTTCTGTGCAGCCTGCGGTGTTTTCGCTTCACGCTGCGAAAGATGGGGAAGCAGCTTGTTCATCGCAGCTGGTGAGATGACAGTGCCGCCTGCGACAGCCTGCCGCACCGAAAGAATGATCTCCTCGCGTGGCTGGCTTTTCAAAATGTAGCCACGGCCGCCGTGGTCGAGGATGTCGAGCATCGCGGTGTCATTGTCCAACGAGCTAATGGCCAAAAATGCTGGTGCGGACCCGCGCGCGACCAGGTTACGCAACAACTCGGCGCCGCCCATGTGCTGCATGTAGACGTCCGAAAGCACCACATCCACGTCTAATTGGGGGATGCGGTCTAAAGCTTCGGACCCGTCCGAAGCCGTCTCTACGACGGTGATGCCCTCGGCGCTGTCGAGGTAGCTTTTCAGCACCTCGCGGACCAACGGATCATCGTCAACGAGGAAAACCCGGATGGGCTGATCAGGTGAGGTCATTTCGGTGCGATTAGCACCACAGACGGCCGAGCATGCCGCCGCACTCAAAGGTGTCGCCAATGGCGCCAGCTGCGTAGGGGGTCGCCACTGTCTGTGCATCCGCAGACGCAGGTGCAACGGTGAGAAGGCCGGTTGCAACGAAGGCGGAGGCGGCGAGGCGAGCAAACTTGCGCATTTGCTTATCCTTTCGTCAACGAAAGATGGAGATCGATACACAGAATTATGGGTGCAGACGGTAACAATGCGCAATTAGTTTGCCCGCATAGGGGAGAAGTCGGTACGAAAGTATCCTTCGGGCGCTCGGCAGATCTACTTTCGTTCCTTCGGCACAGTGAGGTGATAGCGAAATGCCTCGCCGTGGTACCCGGCGTCGAGCGTGGCGCCGTCCTCATTGAGCAGCGAAGCAACCTCGCCCAGGCCAACGCCGGTACTCATTTCAACCGCCTGCGCTTCTAAAGCCCCGAAATTCTGCACCAGGATTTGCACGTCGTTGTCGTCCTCGACCGCGGCGACGATGACTGGCCGGTGCTTGTCTGCGTACTTAATCACGTTGGTCTGAATCTCTCGGAACGCGCTCGGAGCGTGACGCAGCGAAATTGAATTCAGGCCCTCTCCCTGCAGACCACTTTCCGCGACCGTATAGCCGTGACTGCGCAAGATATCCGAAAAGGACCTTAAGGCTTCACTCAATGCGGGAGTTCGAGTTGCTGTGTCCTCATTCAATGCCGCGGGATCGTCAGAACGCATGAAGCGGATGAGTTGGCGGACTTCCTGCATCGACCGCCTCGCGTCCTCTGCGATGAGCTTTGCCGCCTTAGCAGTCTGCTCATCACCAGACATTGCCAAGGCCTCGCTTCGGAGCACAACCGAGGTCAGGGAGGACGCCACGGATCCGTGCAAGGCCTTTACGGTTCGATCTCTTTCGCGTTCCAGCTCCGCCTTTAGCCGTTCTGCTTGGCGTTCTCGAGTGATGAGGAACGCGCGCAGAATCCAGCCAACTGCCCACGCGACAAGGAGCAGCACGAACAAAAAGATTGCCGTTTCAAAGGAAATGGGGAAATAGACCCCGGAGGGTAAGTCTGTCTGTGCGAGATACCAAAGATAGGCCAGTAACGGCAGGCTAAAGCGCGCAGGAATACGCAGCCCCACAACAGTGGCGATCGCGAACATGCCGATGATGATGATCGCGCTGCGGTGCTCCGGAGCAACGTTGGAAAATTGCAGCAGAAAGCCGTATCCCAACCCGGCGGTGACCGGGGCGAAAAACGCGGCGACGATGAGAAATGCCGCATAGAGCGCCACCGCAAATCGGGACCACTCAACGGCAATTGGAGCCCCGGGCAGTGCCAGCAGCCCAAGAGCGAAAAGAAGAGCTGCAAGCGCAAAGCCAATGCGCCAAGGGCGCGCCGCCGGTGAGAGAAGGCGGGCGCGCACGAGCTCCGGAAACGTAGGCACGGCAAACAGCGTAGCGCCCGCAACGTAGTCTGTAGCCATGCCATTGGATTTCCAACAGCCGTTTACAGAGCGCACTCCGCGTGTGGTTAATGCGGGAAAGTTGAAGAGGGCGCAAGCTCGTCGTAAAGCAAAGGCTTTCTTGGCGGAGGGCGAGAACGCTGTGGAGGCCGCCGTGGCAACGGGTGCGGCGACCGACCTCTTTGTCACCGAAGCTGCCGCCGAGCGCTTCGAGGAAATCGTGCGGGCGGCGGGCTACATGGATGTGTACACGCACGCGATCACGGACAAGGCGGCGGATTCGCTCGCGGACGCGGTGACATCCACAGGCATTTTCGCGGTGTGCCGCCCTGTGCTGTGGACCGTGCCGAAGATTCTCAAGGGCCGCCCGAAGCTGGTGGCGGTGTGCGTGGAGACCAACGACCCCGGCAACGCCGGCACGATCATCCGCATTGCAGACGCGGTGGGTGCGGACGCGGTGATTTTCGCGGGCGACACCGTGGACCCGGAGGCGCCGAAGGTGGTGCGCTCGACCGCGGGGTCGCTGTTCCATATCCCCGTGGCGCGCGACCGCGACGTGCGTCGCGTTATCGGGCAGCTCGAGGACGCCGGGCTATCCACCTTCGCCACCACCATGGACGGCGAGGTGAACCTTGCGCAGCCGGGGGAGACGCTCGCGCAGCCGACCGCTTGGCTGTTCGGTAATGAGGCGCATGGGCTTAGCGACGACATCCTGTCTGCCGCCGACTACCGCGCTTCCATCCCGATTCAGGGCGGTGCGGAGTCGCTGAACCTGGCCACCGCGGCGAGTATCTGCCTGTGGGAGTCGTCGAAGGCGCTCGCAGAGGTGTAGTTGCGCCAGCCTGTCCATCTGCGCCCGCCCTCGCGCAGTCGGCGTGTCGAGCGATAGGTAAAGTGGTGGACGCTTTTGAACCGACACCGCTGCGGACTGTATAAACAGCGCAGCGCACTTGTGGAAAGGTGCGGGTGAACGCAAGCGTGGCCGACAACGCAAACCCAACTCCCGAAATTGAACTGACCGAGGACGCCCTGAACAGGGCGGCGGACGAGGCGATCGCTGCCTTTGAGGCGGCCGAGGACCTCGCTGCGCTGGAGGAGGCGCACCGCGCGCACCTGGGGGAGAAGGCCCCGATTCTGCAGGCCCGCCGTGCACTCGGGACGCTGCCGAAGGATCAGCGCAAGGATGCCGGTCGGTTCGTGAACATGGCCCGCGGCCGCGCAGAAAAGGCGTACGCCCAACTGCGCGTGCAGCGCGAGGCGGAGCACCGCGAGCGTCAGCTGCGCGAGGAGAAGGTGGACGTCACCCTGCCCACCTCCCGCACCCAGGCTGGTGCGATGCACCCGATTACCACGCTGTCCGAACACATCGCGGACATCTTTATCGGCATGGGTTGGGAAGTCGCGGAAGGCCCAGAGGTTGAAGCGGAGTACTTCAACTTCGACGCGCTGAACTTCATCCCGGACCACCCGGCCCGCACGCTGCAGGACACCTTCTACATCGGCGAGGAGGGCTCCAAGCAGGTCATGCGCACCCACACTTCGCCGGTGCAGGTGCGCACGATGCTCGAGCGTGACGTGCCCATCTACATCGCGTGTCCGGGCCGCGTGTTCCGCACCGACGAGCTGGACGCCACCCACACCCCGGTGTTCCACCAGGTGGAGGGGCTGGCCGTGGACAAGGGCCTGACCATGGCGCACCTGCGCGGCACCCTCGACCACCTGGCCAAAGTGCTGTTCGGCCCAGAGACGAAGACCCGCATGCGCACCAACTACTTCCCGTTCACCGAGCCGTCCGCGGAGGTGGACGTGTGGTTCCCCAACAAGAAGGGCGGCGCAGGCTGGATCGAGTGGGGCGGCTGCGGCATGGTCAACCCGAACGTGCTGCGTGCCGTCGGGATCGACCCGGAGGTCTACTCCGGCTTTGCATTCGGCATGGGCTTGGAGCGCACCCTGCAGTTCCGCAATGGTCTGTCGGACATGCGCGACATGGTCGAAGGCGACGTCCGTTTCACCATCCCGTTCGGCGTGCAGGCGTAAAGGAGACACTGAAAAATGCTCATTTCCAAAAATTGGCTCGTCCGCCTGCTGCAGAACGCAGGTAACAAGGACTTCAACCCCACCGACGAGGAGCTCGACGCGGGCTTCGTGCGCGTCGGCTTCGAAACAGAAGGCTACGAGCCGCTTCCAGAGGTCACCGGCCCGCTGGTCATCGGGCGCGTCGCCGAGATCGAGGAGCTCACCGGCTTTAAGAAGCCGATCCGCTACTGCCAGGTGGACGTGGGACAGGCCAACGGCACCGGCGAGCCGCAGGGCATCATCTGCGGCGCCCGAAACTTCAAGCAGGGCGACCTGGTCGTTGTCTCGCTTCCAGGCGCGGTGCTGCCGGGCGGGTTCGAGATCTCGGCGCGAAAGACCTACGACCACATCTCCGCCGGCATGATGGCCTCCGCGGCCGAGCTCGGGCTCACCGCGAAAAGCGAGGGCATCATCACGCTTCACGACGGCTCCGCCACCCCCGGCCAGGACGCCCGCGAGATTCTGGGCTCGGACGACACCGTCTTCGAGGTCAACGTCACCCCGGACCGCGGCTACGCCCTGTCCGCCCGCGGCCTGACCCGCGAGGTCGCCTCCGCCTTCGGCCTTGAGTTCACCGACGTGGCGCAGGATCCCGCGATTGCCGGCATCGACATTTCCGGCGTGCCGGCACCGTCTGGCGAGACCATCCCGGTATCCGTGGAGGAGTCCACCAAGGCGAAACGTTTCGGCGTGCGCACTGTTGAAGGCATCGATGCGAACGCGGTTGCACCGTTCTGGATGCAGCGCGAACTCATGCTCGCCGGCGTGCGCTCGGTCAACGCCGCGACGGACGTGACCAACTACGTCATGCTGTTGACCGGCCAGCCGATGCACGCTTTCGACGCCGACAAGATCGCCGGTGGACTGCGCGTGCACAACGCCGCCGATGGCGAGAAGTTTGAAACGCTCGACCACGTCGAACGCACGCTGACCTCGCAGGACGTGGTGATCAGCGACGACAACGGAATTCAGTCGCTGGCCGGTGTCATGGGTGGCACCACTTCCGAGATTTCGGACGAGACGGTCAACGTTCACTTCGAGGCCGCGACCTGGGACCCGCTGACCGTGGCGCGTACCGCGCGCCGGTTGAAGCTGAGCTCAGAGGCATCGCGCCGGTTCGAGCGCGGCGTGGACCCGCAGCTCGTGGAAAACGCCCTCGACATCGCGTGCGCGTTGCTGGTGGACATCGCCGGTGGCACGATTCATGCGGGCAGGACGCTGGTCGGTGACGTGGAAAAGCGTGATGCGATCGCGATGCGCGCGACGCGGCCGGCCGAGCTGATCGGTGTGGATTACGCACGCGAGACCGTGGTGCGCCGTCTGCAGGAGGTCGGCTGCGAGGTTGCTGGCGACGGCGAGGAGCTTGAGGTCACCCCGCCGACTTGGCGCACCGACATCACGGTGCCGGTGGAGCTGGTCGAAGAGGTCGTGCGACTGGAGGGTCTGGACGACATCCCGTCGATCCTGCCCACGCCCCGCGGCGGCCGCGGTTTGAGCCCGCTGCAGCGCCGCCGCCGTGCGGTGACCCACGCGTTGGCGTACTCCGGCTACGCGGAGATCATCCCCACGCCGTTTATCGCCAATGACACCTTCGACACCTGGGGCCTGGACGCGGAAGATCCGCGCCGCAACACCGTCAAGGTGCAGAACCCGCTGGATGCGGACTACGGGATCCTGGGCACCACACTGCTGCCGCCGATGCTGGAGGCCGCGGGCCGAAACGTCGCGCGCGGCCGCGGGGATGTGGCCATCTACTCGGTGGCGCAGACCTCGGAGAAGCGCGCTGACGTCTCGCCGCTGCCGGACGTGTCGGAGCGCCCTGCGGACGAGGTCGTTGCGGAGCTCGTCGAGTCGCTGCCGAAGCAGCACTTGCACGCCGCAACCGTGGCACTGGGCAACACGGAACTGGAAGGCCCGTGGGGCAAGGGTCGCGCCTACGAGTGGTCGGATGCTATCGAGGCCGCCCAGCTCGTCGCCCGCGTCTGCGGCGTCGACCTGGATGTTGAGGCTGCCGAGTACCTGCCGTGGCACCCGGGCCGTTGCGCGGCGCTCAAGGTTGACGGCGAGGTTGTCGGCCACGCCGGCGAGCTGCATCCGCAGATCCTGGAGAAGCTGAACCTGCCGGCGCGCACCTGCGCGATGGAGATCGATCTGACCGCCATCCCGCTGGCAGAGCGTCTGCCTGCGCCGCGTCTGTCCGCGTTCCCGCTGCTCAACCAGGATATCGCGCTGGTCGTCGACGAGGCCGTGGCCGCCGAGGACGTGCGCCGCGCAGTCGAAGAGGGTGCGGGCGAGCTCGTCGAAGCAGTCACGCTTTTCGACGTCTACCGTTCCGACAACCTCGGCGAAGGCAAGAAGTCGCTCGCGTTCGGTCTGGCGTTCCGTGCCCCGGACCGCACGCTGACCGAGGAAGAGGCATCCGAGGCACGCCTGAAGGCAGCCGAGTTGGCCAAGGAGCGCTTCGGCGCAGAAATGCGCGGCTAAATATATATCCGTGAATAACTTCCACGCGACTGCATAACTGATACACTTGCGGCCATGTCAGAAGGCAAGGTTGTCAAAGTAGCGGTCGCGGGGGCCACGGGCTATGCGGGCGGTGAGATTCTCCGCCTGCTGCTGGGCCACCCGGCGTATCTCGCGGGAGAGCTGGAGATCGGCGCGCTCACCGGTGCGTCCAACGCCGGCCAGAGTGTCGGCGAGCTCATGCCGCATCTGCCGGAGCTGGCCGACCGGGTCATCGTAGAGACCACCGTCGAGGTGCTCTCCGGCCATGACGTGGTCTTTTTGGGGCTTCCGCACGGCCACTCCGCGGCCATCGGCGCCGCACTCGGCGAGGACGTGACCGTGCTCGACTGCGCGGCCGACTTCCGCCTGCGCGACGCTGATGCCTGGCGCGCCTACTACGGCTCGGAGCACGCGGGAGCCTGGCCGTACGGTCTGCCGGAGTTACCGGGGCACCGGGAGGACGTCGCAAAGGCAACTCGCATCGCTGTTCCCGGGTGCTTTCCCACCGGGGCCACGCTGGCTGCATGGCCGGCGGTGCAGGCTGGATTGGTCGAGCCGGATCTGACGGTGGTGGCTATCACAGGCGTGTCCGGGGCCGGCAAGAAGGCCAAGGTGGACATGCTCGGCGCGGAGACGATGGGCTCGCTGAAGGCTTACAGCGTCGCCGGCGCGCACAGGCACACACCGGAGATTGCGCAGAACCTCGAGGAGGTCGCGGACGGCCAGGTCACCGTGAGCTTCACGCCGGTGCTCGCGCCGCTGCCGCGCGGCATCCTCACCACCGTTACCGCGCCGCTGGCGCAGGGCGCGGACGCGGAGTCGGTGCGCGCGGCCTACGAAAACGCCTACGCCGAGGAACCGTTCGTGCGCCTGCGGCCTGTCGGCCAGCAGCCGCAGACGCAGCACGTGGTGGGCTCCAACATGTGCCACGTCCAGGTCGAGGTTGATGGGGCGGCTGGCAAGGTTGTGGCCACCAGCGCTATCGACAACCTGACCAAGGGCACCGGGGGAGCGGCGGTGCAGTGCATGAACCTTGCGCTCCGCTTCGAAGAGGGGGCGGGTCTGTCGCGAGCCGCGGTGGCTCCGTAACCGCCGACGAGACACCCCTTACCTCTTTTCCTGAAAGGACCCCTCCATCATGAGCACTCTTGGAGTCACCGCACCTCAAGGCTTTTCCGCCGCCGCCACAAGCGCGGGCCTGAAAGCATCCGGTAAACCGGATATGGCCGTCGTGGTCAACGACGGCCCCGAATACGCTGCGGCCGCTGTTTTCACCCGCAACAAGGTCTTCGCCGCGCCCGTGAAAGTCAGCCGCGCGGCCGTGTCCTCCGGCGAGCTGAAGGCGGTAGTGTTCAACTCCGGCAACGCCAACGCCTGCACTGGCGAGCAGGGGCTGCGTGACGCGCAAACTATGCAGCGGCTTACGGCCGAAGGCGTGGGCGCGGAGCCCGCGCAGGTGGCCGTTTGCTCCACCGGCATCATCGGCGATCTGCTGCCGATGGAAAAGGTTGAGAGCGGCATCGCAGCCGTGGTCAATCAGCTCGGCGACCACGGCGCGGACGCGGCCGAGGCCATCCGCACTACAGATACCGTCGCTAAGGAAGTGTTGGTCAAGGGCGACGGCTGGACTGTCGGCGGCATGGGCAAAGGCGCGGGCATGATGGCGCCGTCGCTGGCGACGATGCTGGTGTGCCTGACCACCGACGCGAAGGTGGAGGCCCAGGCGCTGCAGACCGCATTAGAGCGCGCGACGGCAACCACCTTCAACACCCTGGACATCGACGGATCCACATCCACCAACGACACCGTCATCGCGATGGCCAACGGCGCAAGCGGGGTGAGCCCGGACCAGGACGAGCTGGACGCCGCGGTGCACGAGGCTTGCGTGCAGCTGGCGGCGATGATGCAGTCCGACGCGGAGGGTGTGACCAAGCGCGTGAGCATCACCGTCGAAGGCGCCGCAGACGACGAACAGGCGCTTCACGCCGCGCGCACCATCGGCCGCGACAGCCTGGTCAAGACGGCGATGTTCGGCTCCGACCCGAACTGGGGCCGCGTGCTTGCCGCCGTGGGCATGGCGGACGCGGAGATGGATGCGGACAACATCTCGGTGACCTTCAACGGGCACACCGTCTGCGAGTACTCCGGTGCAGTGCCCGGCGCGCGGGACGTGGATCTGAGTGGGGCGGACATCGCGGTGGTGGTGGACCTGGGCACCGGCGGCGAGGGCCGCGCGACGGTGCGCACGACGGACCTGTCGCACGCCTACGTTGAGATCAACTCGGCCTACACCAGCTAGGAGGTGCGCGAGATGATGCCGAATTTGACCAACGAGCAGCGCGCCACCGTGCTGGCGGAGGCGCTGCCGTGGCTGCAGCACTACCGGGACAAGATCGTGGTGGTGAAGTACGGCGGCAACGCCATGATCGACGAGGACCTGAAAGCCGCTTTTGCAGCCGACATGGTCTTCCTGCGCACCGTGGGCGCGAAACCCGTGGTGGTGCACGGCGGCGGACCGCAGATCACTCAGATGCTCGCCCGCTTGGGGCTGGACGGCGGAGAGTTCATCGGCGGATTCCGCGTGACCACCCCGGAGATCCTGGACGTGGTGCGCATGGTGCTCTTCGGCCAGGTGGGCCGGGATCTGCTGGGCAAGATCAACTCGCACGGGCCTTACGCGGTGGGCACTTCGGGCGAGGACGCCGGGTTGTTTACCGCTAAGCAGCGCGAGGTGGT
The DNA here is from genome assembly GCF_030232585.1 of Corynebacterium sp. MSK008. GTDB lineage: Bacteria > Actinomycetota > Actinomycetes > Mycobacteriales > Mycobacteriaceae > Corynebacterium. The sequence continues at coordinate 154,900 of NZ_JASPJX010000006.1, forward strand.
CGTCGACGGTAAGCCCCAGGACATCGGCCTGGTGGGCACGATCACGGACGTGAACCCGGAAGCGGTGATGGACATCATCGAGGCCGGCCGCATCCCGGTGGTCTCGGGCATCGCACCGGGGGAGCACGGCGAGGTGTACAACATCAATGCTGATGAGGCCGCGGGTGCGCTCGCCGCCGCGATCGGCGCCGAGCGCCTCGTGGTACTCACCAACGTCGAGGGTCTCTACACGGACTGGCCAAACAAGGACTCGCTGCTGTCCAAGATTGAGGCGGGCGAGCTGGCCAAGATGTTGCCCGGCTTGGACACCGGCATGATCCCCAAGATGGAGGCCTGCCTCACCGCGGTCCAGGGCGGGGTGAAGGCGGCGCACGTCATCGACGGCCGCGTGGCCCACTCCGTGCTGCTGGAGCTTTTGACCATGGGCGGCGTGGGCACCATGGTGCTGCCGGACGACTACGACCGCGCGCACTACCCGGACGGCACAATTTTCAGAAAGGACGACGCATGAGCGAGTTTTCTTCGCGCTGGTCTAACGCGCTGCTAGATACCTACCCTGCGCCGCCGGTGGAGCTTGTCTCCGGCGAAGGCTCCACGGTGACGGACGCGGATGGCAATACCTACATCGACATGCTCGCCGGCATCGCTGTCAACGCACTCGGCCACGCGCACCCGGCCGTCGTCGAGGCGGTGAGCGCCCAGGTGGCGACGCTTGGCCACGTGTCCAACCTCTTCGGCTCTAAGCCGGTGGTGGAGGTCGCGGAAGCCTTGCGAGCCCGGGTCGGCGACGACACCGCGCGGGTGTTTTTCTGCAACTCGGGCGCCGAGGCCAACGAGGCCGCCTTCAAGCTCGCGCGCCTGACCGGCCGCCGCCGGATCCTCGCCGCGGAGCGCGGCTTCCACGGCCGCACCATGGGCTCGCTCGCGCTGACCGGCCAGCCGGACAAGCGGGCACCGTTCGAACCCATGCCGGCAGGCGTCGAGTTCTTCCCGTACGGCGACATCGAGGCACTCGAGGCCCTGGTGCAGCAGGACCCGGGCAACACCGCCGCGATCATCTTGGAGCCCATCCAGGGGGAAACGGGCGTCATCCCCGCGCCGGAAGGCTTTCTCAAAGCGGTGCGGGAACTTTGCGACGCCCACGGGATCCTCTTCATCACCGACGAGGTCCAAACCGGCGTCGGACGAACCGGCGACTTCTTCGCTTTCCAGCACGAAGGCATCCTGCCGGACGTGATCACCATGGCCAAAGGATTGGGCGGGGGACTGCCCATCGGCGCGACCATCGCCCGTGGCAAGGCGGCGGAGCTGTTCACCCCGGGCTCGCACGGCACCACCTTCGGCGGCAACCCCGTCGCCTGCGCCGCAGCTAAAGCCGTACTCGGGGTGATCGACGAAGACTTCCTCGCCGAGGTGCGCCGCAAGGGGCGATTGCTTAGCGACGCCGCTTCGCAGATCCCCGGTGTCGCGCAGGTCCGCGGGCGCGGACTGATGCTCGGGGTGGTGCTGGATGAGGCGGTGGCGAAGCGCGTCGTCAAGCATGGGCTTGAAAACGGCCTGATTGTGAACGCACCGGGAGACGACGTCATCCGCCTGACACCGCCCCTGGTAATCACCGACGATGAGATTGAAGAAGCGATGAAGCGCCTCGCCGGCGCGATTGCAACAGCGAAAGAACGGAGCTAAACCGATGGTCAGACACTTCCTGGCAGACGACGATCTGACGCCCAGCGAGCAAGCCGAGGTGCTCACGCTCGCCGCGGAGCTGAAGCGCGACCCATTCTCGCGTCGGCCGCTGGAAGGGCCGAGGTCCGTCGCGGTGCTGTTCGACAAAACATCGACCCGCACCCGCTACTCCTTCGACGCTGGTATCGCACAGCTCGGTGGGCACGCGATTGTGACCGAAAGCGGCAACTCGCAGATGGGCACGAAGGAGAACTACCAGGACACCGGCGCGGTGCTGTCGCGGTTTGTCGAGGCGATTGTGTGGCGCACCTATGCCCACGACAACCTGCTGGAGATGGCGGAAACCGCCACCGTGCCGATCATCAACGCGCTATCAGACGACCTGCACCCGTGCCAGATTCTCGCCGACCTGCAAACGGTGGTGGAGAACTTCTGCCCAGGCGAGGGCCCGGCGGGGCTGAAGGGACTCAAAGCTGTCTACCTGGGCGACGGCGACAACAACATGGCCAACTCCTACCTCATCGGGTTTGCCACCGCCGGCGTGGACATCACCGTCATCGCCCCGGATGGCTTCCAGCCACGCGAGGAGTTCGTCGAACGCGCACGGCGCCGCAGCGAGGAAACTGGGGCGAAAGTCGCCGTGACCTCGGATATCGCGGCCGCGGAGGGCGCGAACGTGGTCATCACGGACACGTGGGTGTCCATGGGTATGGAGGCCGACGGCAAGGACCGCCGCACGCCGTTTTTGCCGTACCAGGTGGATGCTGCCCTGATGTCGCGTGCGGCGGAGGATGCAATATTCTTGCATTGCCTTCCCGCGTACCGCGGGAGCGAAGTCGCCGCGGAGGTCATCGACGGGCCGCAATCGCGCGTCTTCGATGAAGCGGAAAACCGCCTGCACGCGCAAAAGGCGCTGCTGGCCTGGCTTTTGGAGCACCAAGTATGACCCAACCTGTATCCCGCACCGCGCGGCAGGCGAGAATCCTCGAGCTGCTCGAATCAACCCGCGTGTCCTCCCAGGTGCAGCTGTCTGAGCTGCTGCTGGACGAAGGCATCGACATCACCCAAGCCACGCTCTCGCGAGACCTGGATGAGCTCGGCGCGAAGAAGGTGCGCCCCCGTGCGGGCGGGCGCGCCTACTACACAGTCGGCTCGGAGGCGGACTCGCTGGAAACGGCGCACTCCGGCCCGCGCGAGAAGCTGCGCCGCATGATCGAGGAGCTGGTGGTCTCCGTGGACTACTCCGGGCAGCTTGCCGTGGTGCGCACGCCGCCCGGGGCGGCCCAGTATCTGGCCAGCTACATCGACCGCGTGGGGCTGGACCAGGTGGTCGGCTCGATCGCCGGCGACGACACGGTGTTCGTGCTCGCCCGCGAGCCGCTCACCGGCAAAGAGCTGGCGCAGCAGCTGTTCGGGCTGAAGGAAAACGTCGGCGAATAGACATCGCTGCACCAATCGCATAATTTTACATACACTGAATAATTCTGAATCGTCCTGGAAATCGAAGGAGAGCTTTCACCATGACTAACCGCGTTGTGCTCGCGTACTCGGGCGGACTGGACACCTCTGTGGCCATCCCCTACCTCGCCGAAATGACCGGCGGCGAGGTCATCGCCGTCTCGCTGGACCTGGGCCAGGGAGGCGAGGACATGGAGTCTGTGCGCCAGCGTGCGCTGGACTGCGGCGCTGTGGAGTCCATCGTCGTGGACGCCAAGGATGAGTTCGCCGAGGAGTACTGCCTGCCCACCATCAAGGCCAACGGCATGTACCAGGGCGAATACCCGCTGGTCTCCGCAATTTCTCGCCCGCTGATTGTTAAGCACTTGGTAGAGGCCGGCCACAAGTTCGGCGGCACCCACGTCGCTCACGGCTGCACCGGCAAGGGCAACGACCAGGTCCGCTTCGAGGTCGGCTTCCTCAACCAGGACCCGGACCTGGAGATCATCGCCCCGGCCCGCGACTACGCCTGGACCCGCGACAAGGCCATCGAGTACGCCGAGGGCAAGGACCTGCCCATCGAGCAGTCCGCGGCGTCCCCGTTCTCCATTGACCAAAACGTCTGGGGCCGCGCGGTTGAGACCGGCTTTTTGGAGGACCTGTGGAACCCGCCGACAAAGGACCTCTACGCCTACACCGAGGACCCGGCGCTGGGCAACGCCCCGGACGAGGTGATCATCTCCTTCGAGGCAGGTAAGCCGGTGGCCATCGACGGCCGCAAGGTCACCGTTCTCGAGGCGATCGAGGAGCTGAACCGCCGCGCCGGCGCCCAGGGCATCGGCCGCTTGGACATGGTGGAGGACCGCCTGGTGGGCATCAAGTCCCGCGAGGTCTACGAGGCACCGGGCGCGGTTGCACTGATCACCGCGCACAAGGCGCTTGAGGACGTCACCGTCGAGCGCGAGCTGGCCCGCTACAAGCGCCTCATCGACGCCCGCTGGTCCGAGGAGGTCTACGACGGTCTCTGGTTCGGCCCTTTGAAGCGTTCCCTGGACGCGTTCATCGAGTCCACTCAGGAGCACGTCACCGGCGACATCCGCATGGTGCTGCACGCCGGCACCGCCACTGTTAACGGCCGCCGCTCCAACCACTCCCTGTACGACTTCAACCTGGCCACCTACGACACCGGCGATTCCTTCGACCAGACCCTGGCCAAGGGCTTTGTGCGCCTGCACGGTCTGTCCTCCCAGATCGCCAACAAGCGCGATCGTGCCGCTGGCGCCGACCAGGAGAAGTAATAGATGCAGCAGCACAAGACTAATGAGGGCGCGCTGTGGGGCGGCCGTTTCTCCGGTGGCCCGTCGGAGGCGATGTTCGCCCTGTCTGTGTCCACGCATTTCGATTGGGTGCTCGCGCCGTACGACGTGCTGGCGTCAAAGGCGCACGCGAAGGTGCTCAACAGGGCAGGTTTGCTTAGCGACGAAGACCTGACGGTGATGCTCGACGGCCTCGACCAGCTCGGCCGCGATGTCGCTGACGGCTCGTTCGGCCCGCTGCCCACGGACGAAGATGTGCACGGCGCGATGGAGCGCGGCCTGATCGACCGGGTCGGCCCCGAGGTCGGCGGCCGCCTGCGCGCGGGCCGGTCCCGCAACGACCAAGTCGCGGCGATGTTCCGCATGTGGCTGCGCGATGCACTCCGCGGCGTGGCGCAGGACGTCTCTGACCTGATCGACGCGATTGTCCAGCAGGCGGAGGCCCACCCGGACGCGATCATGCCGGGAAAGACCCACTTTCAGGCCGCGCAGCCGATCCTGCTCTCGCACTCGCTTCTGGCGCACGCCCAGCCGCTGCTGCGCGACCTGGAGCGCATCCAGGACGCGGACAAGCGCCTGGCGGTCTCGCCTTACGGTTCGGGTGCGCTGGCAGGGTCCTCGCTGCACCTGGACCCAGAGGCGATCGCAGAGGAGCTCGGCTTCGAGTCCGCCACAGATAACTCGCTCGACGGCACCGCCTCGCGCGATTTCGCCACCGAATCGGCGTACGTGCTCGCGCAGATCGCCATTGACGTCTCCCGCTTCGCCGAGGAGATCATCGCCTGGTCCACGCCGGAGTTCGGCTACGTCACCCTGCACGACGCGTGGTCCACGGGCTCGTCGATCATGCCGCAGAAGAAGAACCCGGATGTCCCGGAGCTCGCCCGAGGCAAGGCTGGACGCTTGATTGGCAACCTCACCGGGCTTTTGGCCACGCTCAAGGCAATGCCGCTGGCGTATAACCGCGACCTGCAGGAGGACAAGGAGCCGCTGGTTGATTCCGTGACTCAGCTGTCCATCCTCCTGCCGGCGTTCACCGGCCTGGTGTCCACGCTGACCTTCCACGAAGACCGCATGCGCGAGCTCGCCCCGGCAGGCTTCACGCTGGCGACGGATCTGGCCGAGTGGATGGTGCGCCAGGGCGTGCCGTTCCGCGAGGCCCACGAGGCGTCCGGTGCCTGCGTTCGCATCGCGGAGTCCCGCGGCGTGGATCTGGTCGATTTGACGGACGAGGAACTGCAAAGCGTCGATAAGCGACTGCTTCCGGAGGTCCGCGAGGTGCTCACCGTTGACGGTGCTGTGGCGTCCCGCGACACCCGCGGCGGCACCGCGCGCCCGCGAGTGGAGGAGCAGCGCGAGCGTGTGCGCGAGGCGAACAAGGCCGCCCGCGAGTGGGCGAAGGCGCCGGTGCGCCCGCAGTAGTTCGTCGATTGCGGCGCGCATCTCGGCCTGGCCATTTAGCATGTGAGATATGAATGTGCCGAGCAGCCATGACGCCAAGCCCCGGGGACGGAAAGTCTCCGTGGTGCTTGGCGTCATTTTAGTTGGGGTGGTCATCGCCGCCGTCGCGCTGGGACGGGGACTGCTGCCCTTCGGCGGAGGGGACAGCGGGGGACCGGTCGGCGGGCCCGGCGGCAAGCTGACGCAGCTGCACGGCGTGATCGGCTCGGAAAAGCGGGCCTACTTCGAAGACCCCGACGTGGTGGCACGGCTGGAGGAGCTGGGATACAGCGTCAGCGTCACCACTGCCGGCTCGCGCCAGATCGCCACCACCACAGATATTGCGGAGCAGGACTTCGTGTTCCCCTCCTCGGCGCCAGCGACGCAGAAGGTGCGCGAGCAGGGCGGCGGCTACTCCGTGGACTTCCCGTTCTTTACTCCGATGGCGGTGGCGAGCTGGAAGACGATCGCCGATCTGCTTGTCGCGGAAGGCGTGGTAAGCGAGCAAAACGGTGCGTACACCCTGGACTTGAACACATACATGGACCTGGCCCGCTCCGGAAAGCGTTGGCGGGACCTGGGCGAGTCGTACCCGTCGCCACGCAATGTGCAGATCCGCTCCACCGACATACGCACCTCCAACTCCGCGGCGATGTACCTGTCGCTTCTGGCGTGGGAGGTGGCCGAGCGCGACCCGGAGCGCCGGGACGACGTCGGGTACCTCATCGACGAGATCGCTCCGTTTTTCACCGCGCAAGGCTATAGCGAGGCGTCTTCCTCGGGACCGTTCACCGATTACCTGAGCCAGGGCATGGGGGCAGCGCCCATGGTGATGGTCTACGAGGCGCAGTTCTTGGGGGAGCAGATGCGGCCGAACTCGCGCATCCGCGACGACATGGTGCTGCTGCACTTGAGCCCCACCGTGCTTGCGAACCACGGCATCGTCGGTGTCTCGGAAGATGGCAAGGAGCTGGGGCGTTTGCTGTCGAACGACCCGCAGCTGCAGCAGCTCGCAGCCCGCCACGGGTTCCGCCCCGCAAACTCCGGCAGCTTGGCGCAAGAACTCGAGGACCGCGGCCTCGACGCGCCTTCCGACTACGTCAATTCCATCGACCCGCCCTCCTACGACAGGCTCGAGCAGCTCATCGACGGAGTGGGACAACGCTACGCCGGAGCTCCCGCACCGGTGAAGGAGGACGACCAGTGAAACGCCTTTTCGTAGCTCTTGCCGCCTTGATGTCGCTCATGCTCGCCTCGTGCGTCTCGCTCGAGGGCGGCACCTCTGGCTCCTCCGGTTCCGGGTCGGGCTCCGGCTCCGGTACCCCGGCCGACCTGACCATCGTCGCCGCCACAGAGCTGAAGGACCTCGAGGGACTGGTCGACCAAGCGGCCAAGGACCTCGGCTTCTCCATCGACATGCAGTTCCCCGGCGGCACCCTGGACAACTCGCAGACGCTCAAGCGCGGTGACTTCGACGGGGAGGTGGACGCCACCTGGTTCGCCACCAACCGCTACGTAAACCTCATCGGCGCCACCGACAAGCTGGACGGCGAGACGAAGATCGCCACCAGCCCCGTCGCCTTCGGCGTGTGGGAGGACAGCGCCAAGCGCCTCGGCTGGGATACGAAGCAGCCCACGTGGACGGAGTTCGCCGAGGCCGCGGAGGCCGGCGAGTTCAGCTTCGGCATGACCAACCCACAGGCGTCCAACTCCGGCTTCTCGGCGCTGGTCGCCGTGGCCACCGCGCTGGCGGACACCGGCGACGCCATCGCGCCGGCGGATCTGGAGCGCGTCGGCCCGCGCCTTCAGCAGCTGTTCCAGGCCCAATCCATGGTCTCCGGGTCCTCCGGGTGGTTGGCGGAGGCGTTCGCCGACGACCCCGAGCGCGCGGACGCGATCGTCAACTACGAGTCCACCCTGCACCAAATGCGTCAGCAGGGCCAGCCCATCGAGGTCGTGGTTCCAGCGGACGGTGTGATCTCCGCGGATTACCCCCTCTCCGCGCTCGCGCAGCCGGCGAATGCGGACGCGCGGGATCGCGTCGACAAGCTTGCGAATTGGCTCCTCGAGCACCAGGCAGAGCTCGCGGACACCTTCCGCAGGCCGGTGACCCAGGTGGACAACCTGCCAGCGGAGATTGCAGGCCAGCAGGTCATCGAGCTGCCGTTCCCAGCGAACCAAGGCGTGGTGGATGAGCTGCTGTACGCCTACGACAACTCCTACCGCCAGCCCGGCACCACCACATTCGTGCTGGACACCTCGGGCTCGATGGAGGGCGAGCGCATCGCCTCGCTGAAGGACATCATGCATTCGCTTATCGACGGCTCCGCCTCCACCCTCACCGGCGACGTCTCCCTGCGCGACCGGGAGAACGTCACACTGCAGTCCTTTGACAGTAGGCCGAATGCTCCCGTGACGGCGCGGTTCTCCCACGAGGATCCGGCTGCGGCCGCGGAGCTGACGAAATACGTGGATGGGCTCAGCGCCAGCGGCTCCACGGCGATGTACCAGACGCTGCTGGAAGCGCTGCGCCAGACGGATCCGGCCGGCGGGATTCCGTCGATAGTCTTGCTCAGTGACGGTCAAGACACCGTCGGCCCCCGCTTCTCCGGGTTCAAGGAGGAGTACGAGCAGCTGCCGGCGGCGCAGCGCTCCGTGCCGGTGTTCGTGATCCTCTACGGCGACGCGAGCGAATCGGAGATGCGCGAACTAGCGGAGCTGACCGGCGGCGAAGTGTTTGACGCGCTCGGCGGCGACCTCGCGGCGGCGTTTAAGGAGATCCGTGGCTTCCAATAATCCTTCCGGCAACCCAGCCGCACGCTACTTCGCGTCGCGGAAGAACCAGGTCGGGCTGGTGCTCGCCATCCTAGTGGTCGTGCTGCACCTGGTGGTGGGCATCGGCGTCTACTGGCCGGTGGCGGCTCTGGCGGCCTACGGCGCAGGCGCAACGCTGACCCCGTCGCGCAAACCCAAGGAGTTGCCGCCCGCGCCGGCGGAGCCCACCCCGGTTGTGCTGGAGCGCTCGCTGCAGGAGACCTCCAGGCGTTTGGGCGGTGCCCGCCCGCCGCGCCAGGTGATGGCGCAGGCGCGTGCGCTCGAAGACACTGTCCGGTTTGTGCTCTCAGAGTGGGAGCACTTGGAACCTACCCCGGAGCACCGCCAGACGATATGGAATGTGGTGAAGGTGTACTACCCGGAGGTCGTCGATACGTACCTCGATGCCCCGCAGTACCGCGACGCCTCCGCGGTGCGGGTGGTTGTGGACTCTTTGACCACACTCACGCGCGCGGCAGGACGGGTGCGGCAAGGCATATTGGACGACAACCTGCGGGCGATGGACTCCCAGGCGCAGTTTTTAAGAGAGGAGTTCGGGGAGTTGCCCGGACTCGACGACAGCTACCGCGGCGGCGACGGGTACGATCCGAAACTATGAGTCTGGATCCGAAGCTTCTCAGCGTCCTCGCGTGCCCCAAGGACAAGGGCCCGCTGGAGTACAACCAAGAACAGCAGCTCTTGGTCAACGAACGCCTCGGAATTGCCTATCGCATTGACGACGGCATCCCGGTTCTGCTCATCGACGAAGCAGAGCCCTACACCCCAGCGAACTAGAAGAAAGCGACCATGACTTCCACCAACATCATTGATGAGCTGACCTGGCGCGGCCTGATCAACCAGTCCACCGACCTGGATAACTTGCGCGAGGCGACCGAATCACCGATCACGCTGTACTGCGGCTTCGACCCGACGGGTCCGTCGCTGCACGCCGGCCACCTCGTGCCGCTGTTGATGCTGCGGCGCTTCCAGGAGGCCGGCCACACCCCGATCGTGCTCGCCGGCGGCGCCACCGGCATGATCGGCGATCCGCGCGACGTGGGGGAGCGCTCCATGAACTCCGCGGACACCGTGCGCGACTGGGCAGATCGCATCTCCGGCCAGCTCAAGCGCTTCGTGCACTTCGACGGCGACAACGCCGCGAAGCTGGTCAACAACAACGACTGGACCAAGGACCTCGGCGTGATCGAGTTCCTCCGCGACATCGGCAAGCACTTCTCGCTGTCCACCATGTTGGGCCGCGAGACGGTCAAGCGCCGACTGGAGAACGACGGCATTTCCTACACCGAGTTCTCCTACATGCTGCTGCAGGCCAACGACTTCGTGCAGCTGCGCCGCGAACACGACTGCATCTTGCAGATCGGCGGCGGCGACCAGTGGGGCAACCTGGTTGCGGGCGTGGACCTGAACCGTCGCATCGACGGCGCGCAGACCCACGCGCTGACCGTTCCGCTGGTCACCGATTCCGAGGGCAAGAAGTTTGGCAAGTCCACCGGCGGCGGATCGCTGTGGCTCGACCCGGAGATGACCAGCCCGTACACCTGGTACCAGTACTTCGTCAACACCGCCGACGCCGACGTGATCCGTTACCTGCGCTGGTTCACCTTCCTGGACCAGGAGGAGCTCGCCCGCCTCGAGGTTGAGGTGGAGGAGCGTCCGTTCAAGCGCGAGGCGCAGCGCCGCCTTGCCCAGGAGATGACTGATCTGGTGCATGGCGTCGAGGCGCGCGAAGCCGTCGAGCTCGCCTCCCAGGCGTTGTTCGGCCGTGCTGAGCTTTCGGATCTGGATGAGGCAACCCTCGCCGCGGCTGTCTCCGAGACCGACGTCTTCGAGTTCTCCGGCGAGACCACCATCGTGGATCTGCTCGTCGGCGCCGGCCTTGCGGACTCCAAGGGTGCCGCCCGCCGCTCCATCAAGGAAGGTGGCGCGTACGTGAACAACGTCCGCATCGAGGATGAGGCGTGGGCGCCCACCGAGGACGACTTCCTCCACGGTTCCTGGTTGGTGCTGCGCCGCGGCAAGAAGAATTTCGCGGGAGCGAAGCGCGTGTAGCACCCAGCTTTACGACGAGCTATCGCCCAGGCCAGATTTGCGCTCTGGCCTGGGCGTTTTGTGTTGTTTCTAGGTTCGTGGTTATATTTCCATCCGTTGCTTCCGAGCGGTTCGGCCGCCTGGAGGGAACGGATAAAGTGAATAGGGGTTACGTTCTGGTTAACCGGGGTTTAACGTGAGTTTGACTTTGGTTGGTTGGTTGTGTAGCTTCTGACGAAGCCGCTTTTTCCGACTGGGATCGTGTTTGGTTCTGGTTGGTGGGTGTGCTGGTGTTGTTTGAGAACTCGATAGTGTGCCAATGTACTTTTGTTGCGTGGGTGTGTTTGCCTGCCTTTTTGTGCACTGTGTGGTGCGTGCCGTTGGGTGTGTGCCGGTGGTGGCGTGGTTGAATTCCAATGACTAATCGCGTCATCGTTTTGGTTCAGTGTGCGTGGGGTGTGGTTGAACATGTTTCACGTATGTTTTTTGGCCGACCCCCTTGTTTTGCCCCGTCGGGTTGGGGGTTGGTTGTTGAACCTTTGTAATTTTTGGATTTTGCCAGTCCGGCGCCTGTTTGGGTGTTGGTTGGTTTGTTTTTGGTTGGGTTTGGGCTTTTCACGGCCTGTTTCTTTCTGAAACGTTTTTGTGGAGAGTTTGATCCT
>NZ_JASPJX010000007.1 GCF_030232585.1 Corynebacterium sp. MSK008
GTTACTGGCGGTGGCCGCCCCTGTATTTCCCAGGGCCCACCATCAGCAAGCGTTACACCACACTAAGGGACGCAACCCGTAGAGGTACACGGAAAATCCACCTTTGTGGATCGGATCGGTGTTTCCTACGCACGAGGAATCGACTATAAGCAAAATATTTGTGGAGTCGAGCATGAGGTCGACTATGTGGAAACAAATGGCCAGCACAAAACTGAGTCGTCTAAGACTGAATGTTCCATCGGCGCTTCTTGGGCTTGGTTCAATATAAAGCGCGATCTTAAAGATCAGTCGCAAGTATGCGGCCGCTCTAAGGTTGACGGAGAATGGTCCAATAAGGCGTGTATCACGATTAAGAAGTAGACTGATCAATCTAAATCATTGGAAGGATCAGGTGAAAGATAATGGTTGTTATCGCGAGCTTAATAGCATCCTTGATTCCCATAATCCTGGTTGCATATGTAGTTCGGGCTATCTTCCGTAGTAAACCTGTTGAAAACAAGAGCACGTTAATTGACGAGGCTAGGGAAACCAAGCGTAACTAAAGTCTTGCGCGTATTTCCTACGTAAAGCAGTGCCCCCGACTGTTGTTGGGGGGCACTGCTTTACGTAGAGGGTATTGAGCTGAGAATCTTCATTTTTCGAGCCATTGGCTGAGGCGTTGTAGGGGGCTGTGCCTGTTGTTGGTGGGTTCTTGGGCTCGGTTTCGGGGTCGGGGGGTTACTTCTTGGACGGTGAGTTGTTTTTGTGGGGTGATTTCTAGTGCGTGGATAGTTGTTTTGAGTGCTTCGATGGTGTCTTGTTTGGCTTGGATGAGTTGCTGAGCCTGGTGCAGTTGTTGTTCGGCGTAGTGTGCGCGTTGTTTTTCTAGTTCTAGTGCGTGCACTAGATTTTGGTGGTCTTGTGCGCTGGTTGCACTGGTGCGGGTTTCGGGGGTTGTGGGTGATGGTGTCGAGTCGTCCGCTGGTAATGAGGTCGCCGATGGGGATGTACCAGGTTCCTTGTTTTTGCTGGGCTCGGGGGAATTCTCCGCGTCCTTTCGCGCGGGGTGATGGTGGTTTGGCGACGCCGGTGAGCCTGGCTGCTTCAGCGATGGTGAGTAGTTGGTTGAGGCGGTCGTCCATGTGTGCAATGGTAGTGGTGTAGTGCTGTGTACTAGTCGCACCATGCTGCCGCATGTGGTGTAGTGAGGTGGTGCATTAGGTGGTGCAGTGGGGTGTTTCGGGGTGTAGTCCGTGGTGTGTGGCTGTATGCTGGGGGAATAGGGGAGCCGAACATAGTATCCATTATCGGACATTTTATTCTGGACGGTCGTATTCTGAACCGAGTGGTTTTTCTCGATCGTCCTCGGGTGTTCTATACCCGGATTGATGCGCTCGGGTTGCCTTGTGCCAGTTGTCGATCTGCTCTAGGTGTCGTGTGAGAACGTCAATGGCCTCGTCTGTGTGGTCGGTGAGGTAGTGAGTAAGGAGTAGCTCAACGATTTTTTGCTTCGTCAGTACCGCTGACTTATGTGTTGTGGGCCAGTTGCAAGATAAAAGGTTGATCAGATTGTAAAGCTCTGTGCTGATGTCGACTTTGAGTGTCGTTTTAGTGATGCTGCGGCTGTTGCGGAGCGAACTAACGTAGTTATCTATAGCGCCTGGTCGTGTCATGTTTTCGATTTTTTTATGGAACCAGGTCTGTATCCAGGCCCAGTCCTCATTGCTCTCTTTGATCTCGCGTTTGGCTTGGGCTTCGGTGAGACCTTGTTGGGTGAGTAGGCGGATTCCATCACGGTGTTTTTTAGGCATAACAATCTCCTGTGTCGTAAATCACTCTACATTGGAAGTATAGGGGGTGCCTTAAGGCATGCGCGTACCTGTGTGCCCGAGGATTGTGGTTCCTGTTCAAATCTATTTTGGCCGGATAGCGTCGAATTTGTTGCTGAAGAGCAGCCTCCCATGATGATGTTTGATCGCTGAACGCGGGAGCTACAAGACAAATTGGGTCGCCTGAATCCCTCGATTCTGAGTCGAGCTCTCGATTCGAGGGGATAAGACGACCCCTAGCGAAAGGAGGTAGCGCAATGAGCGTCTACTCATTGAGTTTTCCTGGTAAGTACGACCTGGTGTGCTTGCGCGACTCGCTGAGCCAAACCCCTGCCTATGAATACAAGGATGGCAAGCGCACTGATGAACAAAAGACAGACGCCAACGGCTGCCCGCTGTATCGAGTTGTTGGCGCGTTCCCGATCATTGCCAATCAGGTTTTCGAGGGTTGTGTCGTGCACACAACAAGCACGTTTAAAGACCAAGATGTACAGATCGGACAACGCCTGTCGGCTCATGGAACACTAACGGTTCGTTCGAACGACTACGGTCTCGGTGGCACATACGTGTGCGCCTTGGATACCTCGAACGAGGGTAGGGAGCACCGCAAAATGAGCCAGCGAGGGTGTCAGGAAGTTTGTGTGTGAGGCTCTGATCTAGAAGGAGTTTCACCGATAATGACTACGGTGTCACCGAAGAAAAACCATGACCCGGCAAAGGTCAATGAGATCAGCGAGAAGCTGATGGAAAACCCTGAGCTCGCCAGCCTGATCAGCGAGCTGTCGACCTCGGCTGATGATGCAAGCGAGCTGGTCAAAGGCCTGCTACAGGCATCAATCAACGCTGGTCTGCAGGCGGAGATGGATGCGCACTTGGGCTATAGCCATTCCGACCGCAAGACGAAAGCCCAGGTGGAAACCACACAGGGCAACAATCACCGCAACGGGTCGTACACCAAAACCGTCAACTCCGGGTACGGCGCGGTGGAAGTGACCGTGCCCAGGGATCGTGCCGGCACGTTTACTCCCCGGATGGTGCCCAAGGGCGCACGCCGGCTCACAGAGCTCGACGACATGATCGTCTCGCTATACGCCGGCGGGATGACAGTGCGCGATATTCAGCACCACCTCGCGACCACCCTGGGGGTGGATATGAGCCCGGATACGATCAGCACCATTACCGATGCGGTGCTAGAGGAGGTCATGATCTGGCAAAACCGCCAACTCGACGAGTTTTACCCGGTGATATTCCTCGACGCGCTACGCGTGAGAATCCGTGACGGGCACCGCGTGGTCAACAAGTCCTGCTACATGGCGGTTGGTGTCGACATGGACGGCATCAAGCACATCCTGGGATTGTGGATCGCGGAAAATGAAGGCGCCGCATTCTGGGCATCGGTGTGCGCGGACCTGGCCAACCGTGGCGTCCAGGACGTGTTCATTGTGTGCTGCGACGGGCTCAAAGGCCTGCCGGAAGCTGTGGAGGCAACCTGGCCGAATTCCATGGTGCAGACCTGCATTGTGCACCTGATTCGGGCTGCGAACCGGTGGGTGTCGTATCAGGACCGCAAAGGTGTCTCCCGTGCGCTACGTGAGGTCTACACGGCTACTAACGAGGACACCGCACGTGCCAGCTTGGATGCGTTCGAGGCCAGTGAACTGGGCCGGAAATACCCGCAGTCGGTCAAAGTCTGGCGCGACGCTTGGGAGCGGTTCGTGCCGTTTCTGCAGTTTCCGCCGGCGGCACGCCGGGTGCTCTACACCACCAATTCAATCGAGTCGCTCAATGCTGAACTGCGGAAAGCTACCCGCAACAGGGGCCAGTTCCCGAACGATACGGCGGCGCTGAAGACGCTGTGGTTGATGATCTGCAATATCGAAGACAAGCGCGCTGCGCAGCGAGCGAAGAAAGCGAAGCGCGACGTTGAGTGCAACGGCTATATTGAAGGAGCGAAAGCCACCGGGTGGAAACAAGCCATCAACCAACTAGCCGTGGCTTACCCCGACCGATTCGCGGACTACTTGTAAACCAAGCCCCCGCACACAAAGAATCGGACACCCTCGAGCCAGCTACTCTACATGCAAGACATCCCCGACAGCAGTGCCGACCTGCGCGAAGGATTGACTGACCCGCTGGAGTTCTGGCGGACACAGCTTGATTTCTATGACCCGGAAAGCATGCTACTCCCGGAGAACCGGGTCGCGACGATCAATGAGCTCGAGCGCATCGACTCGTCCGGCAGCCTGTCGGTCCTGGCCTCATTCGCGAAGCGGTCCATGGATGCCGCCGGCATGGACGAAGATCTGCAGGAGGGACTCGACTCCATCGTTTTTGCTGCTGATCGATCGCGGGGGCAGTGAGTGTCACGATCCCGGTGACTGAAACGCAGGCCGCTCTCGACCACATCCAGGAGATGGTGGTCGAGGCGGCTATTGCTTCAGTAGGAGCCGTTGTCGTCGGGGGCGTGGTGTGGGCAGCTGTGTCCTGAGCATGGTGGCGCTGGTGGTTCGGTGACAACAGTGCAGCACGTCGGGTACACCTTCGTAGGAAGGAACTGAGCGAGGCGTTCGGCACGACCTTTACCCGGGTGCGCCGCGATGGTCGCATGGCGATTGCTCCACGCGATACAAAGCGTTTTAATTGCCGGCGCGCTCTACCCCTCGCGGATGCCTAGCGAGGAGAGCCGCACTTCACCTGCCTCGTCGGAGGCGTCCAGATCCACAACACCGTGCAGCTGGAACGCGTTGTCCCCCTCGGGGTCCTTGATAATTTGGGTGACCCTCCACGCTCGGCCGGCAGAGTCCTCCAGCCGGAAGAACTCCGGGCCGCGCGCGTCGGGGCCCAGGTCCACATCCGTGTATTCGTCGAAGTAGTCGTCCATTGCAGCTGGCCAGTCCACCCGCGCGTCCGGCTCCAGGTAGCCCAGCATGTCCTCCAGCTGGTCCTCCTTCTCGTACGCGAAAAGTTCCACTAGGCGGAAAAAATAGTTGCGCACCATGATGGTGAAGGCGCGGCGGTTGGCGGTGAGCGCCGTGGGGTCTTCCACACCGAACGCGAGCTCGCGGTCGATGGTGTCTTGACTCACGGGCTGGTCGTCGCCGGTCATGTGCGCCCATTCGTCGATGAGCGACGAGTCGACCTGTCGGATCAACTCGCCGAGCCACACGACGATGTCCTCAAGATCATCGTTCATGTAGGTGTCCGGGATGGAATAGGAAAGGGTGCGCCACGCATCGGTGAGGTAGCGCAGCACCACGCCCTCCGAGCGGGCCAGACCATAGGTGGCGATGAGGTCCGAAAACGTCATCGCGTGCTCGATCATGTCGCGCACAACCGATTTCGGCGACAGCTCGAATTCTTTCGCCCACGGATTGCCTTCCGTGAAGGTGGCGAACGCCTCCTCTAGTTCGTCAGCAAGCGGCTTGGGGTAGGTGACGTCCTCAATGATGGCCATCCGCTCCGTATAGTCCACCCCCTCTGCTTTCAGAGCGGCGATCTCTTCGCCGCGAGCCGCTGTTTGCTGGGCTTGGAGCAGCTGTCTCGGGTCGTCCAGAATCGCCTCGAACGTTGAGATGACGTCGAGGGTGTACGCGTCCGACTCAGGGTCGAGCAACGTGAGGAACGCCAATGCGAAGGGGGACAGCGGCTGGTTCAGCGCGAAGTCGCGGTCCAGCTCCTGGGTGAGCGTGTACGGGCGGAACGCGGGCGAGTCTGGCGTGCGCTCGACTACCCCGGCGTTGATCAAGCCGCGGAACAGGTTCACGGCCTGGATGATGTCGCGGTTCTGCTTCGCGCGCGGGTCATGGTTCGTTCGCAGCAAGTGACGCATGTGCTCGTAGCCGTCACCCGGGCGGGCCACCACGTTGAGCAGCATGGAGTTGGATACCTTGAACTGGCTGGTCAGCTCCTCCGGCTCGGCCACCTTCAGGCGCTCGAAGGTCTTCTCGGACCAGGACACTTCGCCGTCGCGGGCGGACTTCTTGCGGATTTTCTTCAGCTTCTTCGGATCGTCGCCCGCCTTGCGGCGCAGCTTCACGTTCTCGATCTCGTGCTCCGGCGCTTCGACTACGACGGTGCCCTCGGTGTCGTAGCCTGCGCGGCCCGCGCGCCCGGCGATCTGGTGGAACTCGCGGGACTTCAAAATGCGCTGGCGGGTGCCGTCAAACTTAGCCAAGCCGGTAATCAGGACCGTGCGGATCGGCACGTTAATGCCCACGCCCAGGGTGTCGGTGCCACAGATGACTTTCAGAAGTCCGGTTTGGGAGAGCCGCTCCACCAGGCGGCGGTACTTCGGCAGCATGCCGGCGTGGTGCACGCCGATGCCGCGACGGACCAGCTTGGACAGGGTTTTGCCGAAGGTCGTCGTAAAGCGAAAGTCCCCGATTTCCTCCGCAATGCGCTGCTTTTCCGCGGGCGTGATGATGTTCATGCTCGTCAACGCCTGAGCTCGCTCCGTGGCCTCGCGCTGGGAAAAGTGCACGACATAGATTGGCGCCTTGTTGTCCTCCAGCAGCTCCTCGATGGTCTCGTGCACGGGGGAGAACACGTAGTGGAAATCAAGCGGCACCGGCCGCTCCGCGCCGCCGACGTACGTGGTCTTGCGGCCCGTGCGTTCAGTGAGGTCCTTTTCCAACCAGGCAGTATCGCCCAACGTGGCGGACATGAGCAGAAACTGCGCTTTTGGCAGCTCCAGCAGCGGCACCTGCCACGCCCAGCCGCGCTCCGGCTCCGAGTAGTAGTGGAACTCGTCCATCACCACCTGGTCAATCTTGGCGTCCTTGCCTTCTCGTAGCGCAATGTTGGCCACGATCTCGGCGGTAGCGGCGATGATCGGGGCGTTCGAGTTCACGGTCGCGTCGCCCGTCATCATGCCGACGTTCTCCGCGCCGAAAATCTCGCACAAAGCGAAGAATTTCTCGCTCACCAACGCCTTAATTGGTGCGGTGTAAAACGAGCGCTGACCGCGCGCCATCGCGATGAAGTGCGCGGCGTTGGCAACCATCGACTTCCCCGAGCCGGTTGGTGTGGCCAAGATGACGTTGTCGCCCGCAAGCAGCGCGAGCGATGCCTCCTCCTGCGCCGGATACAGCGAGATGCCGCGGGAGGTCGTCCACGAGTTGAACGAGTCCCACACGGCATCCTCGAACAGCGATTCGGGGGCCTGCGCAATATCTTCAAGCAAATCGGTCAGCATCACAGCATTCACCGTAGCCGACCGGCCGACACACTAACGGGGGTCGTCGCCGTCCCCGTCGGGAGTGTCGTCACCGGGGAAATCCCCTTGGTCGTCGTCACGCGAACGCTCGGGCGCAGACGGATCGATGAAGAAATGATCGCGCAAACGCTGATCAGTCTCCTCGCTGTGGGGGAGGCTGCGCTGCTCGTTGCGGTCCCGGTCCTCGATGGCGGTGAGGTAGTTCTCAAACGCTTCGCTGATTTCCTCGCCGCTGGGCATCTGCGCCTCGCCCGGCATCATCGCCTGTGGGTGGCGGTCGCGGTATTCCTGCATCTCACGGTCGTAGTGCTCCTCCAAAGCCTGCACGACGTTCGTGATCTCATCCGAGTTGTGTGTCTGCTCCGCGAGCTGCTGCGACACTCGCCGCATATCCGACTCGAGGGAGCGCAGCGGAAACTGCAGCTTCGTGGAATCTTCCACGGACTGCAGCAGCTGGAACGTCGCGTGCGGGTACGGCGAGGCGGCCACGTAGTGCGGCACGTGCGCGGTGTATCCGGCAACAGGGCGGCCGCGCTTGTGCAGCTCCCGCTCGATGAAGACCGAAGCAGAGCCCGGCACGCTGACCATCCCGTCGAAGGTGAACATGGAGCCGACCAACTCGCGGTCGTTGCCGTGGGCGGAAACCACCAGCGGGCGTGTGTGCGGGGCGCCCATCGGAGCCGCGTACAGGCAGATGGTCTTGCTCACGTCGAACTGGTCGGCGAGATCCGCCACCGCACTACTAAACGCTTCCCAGCGCAGGTCCGGCTCCGGACCGGAAAGCAGGAGGAAAGACTGGCCGTTGCCGTCGCGCACAACGCGCATGTCCAGCTGCAAATCCGCAACATCAGTAATTTCAGCGTGCGCTAACGTCACCGTTGGCCGCCGGGAGCGGTAATCAATCAGCTCATCGTTGCTAAACGTCGCCACCGTTCTCGACTCCAGCGCGGCCTTGAGGTGGTCCGCTGCAGACTCGACGGCGTGGCCCGCATCGGCGTAACCATGCATGGCGACGATAAGGGCAGGGCCGTTCTGCGACTCCCCGCTCACCTGCGGGGCTGGGTACTCAAGTTCGTACATGCGACGTTCCTGCGTCATGGTCCTCGGCCTCCTGATGTTGTTCGCCTTGACGGCTGTTGTGCTCCACCAACACAACGGTTGGTGTCGCGGAATATTCCATTGTGCCCGACCAGCAACCGAAAGGTGGCACCACGGCCGTAAGGGTTGCGTACCAAGTTGCGTTGAGAAAACTTCGTCCGCACATGGAACCGGCGCGCGGTTGCGAGCGTCTAACAGTTATGGATATTCAGCCACAACCGCACGAAACAAACCACCCGACCAGTCCGATCACCCCGTATCCGAGCGCGGATCTCCTCCGCTCACCGGCGCAACTGATCGCTTCCATCCCAGCCGCATTGGGCTACTTCCCAAATGAGGCAGTGGTGCTCATCAACGCATATAGCCCGCCAGGGGCTACTCCGACTCTGGAAATTGGCGCCTACCTCGACGCCGATGTGGGAAACACCGAGAGCATCCAACGCGCGCTGCAGCGCATCCCACTCGTCCGCCATGTGGCCACCTTTGCCGTGATTGTGACGCGGGTGCCGGAATCGCAGATGGTTGCGGTAGCTGCGGAGGGGTTGCGAATGGCGGCGGACGCCTTCGGCGAGATCGTCGAAGCCTGCTGGATCGTCTCTGAAATCGCCGACGGCACGCACTACCAGCTGCTGTTCGGGCCCGACCCGGGTACCGCGGATGCGGTATGGGATTGGGGCGCAGACTATGAGCAGGGCACCGTGACATCAGTGGCAGCCGCAGAACCGATGCGCCCGCTTATCGACCACGGAGTGCTTCCGGAACTGCACAAAAGCGACGTCTTCGGCCACTTCGAACCGGTATTCGCGCCAGATGTCGAGGTAGGCGAGACCTTAGCGCGCAGTGCGTACAGGCGCGGAGCGGAACTGTTCACTCTTGTGCGAACGGACCCGCAAGCAGCGCGCGAGCAGATCACTCAAGCGTGCGGTGTGTACGAAGCCGCGCCAGACGCTCGCCTGATCGACACCGACGGCAGCCTGATCGTCGACGATGTGTTCACCAGCCTGGATGACGTCGAGCTTGTCGCGGCCATGCTGACCGGGGGAAGGCTGCGCGATTTCCTCATCGGCGATGCGTTGAATCGACCGCGGGCGGCCGGAGCAGTATTTTTGACAATCGCGCGCAACTTCAGCGGGGAAATCAGAGCGAACGCGTTGTGTTTGTGGGGCATGGTCGCCCTGTCCCAAGGGCTCATCGGCTGGGCCAGCACAGCGCTGGCGTGCGCTGAAGATGAGCTGCCGGGGCACAACTTGTCCGCACTGCTCAGCGGTGTGATGGACATCGGACAGGGCCCAAAGGTGCTCGAACTGTGCCGCAAAGGGTGCCTGGACACCTGGAGGGAGCTGGATGGGTGAACCCGCGCCAGTGCGTGTTTAGCGCGCGGAGTGCGACCGTTCGCCGAGCTGGCGGGTGAACTCCCAGGCGTCCTCGACGATCGTGCGCAGCTGCGTCCGCGTGGGGTTCCATCCAAGCGCGTTGCGGATCTTCTCCGAGGACGCGATCAGCGTTGCCGGGTCGCCAGCACGGCGCGGAGCTACCTCCGCCGGGATTGGGTGACCGGTGACCTCGCGGCAAACCTCGACCACCTCGCGCACGGAGTAGCCGTCACCGGAGCCTAAGTTGTAAATCTGATGCTGGCCTGGGGTGTTCGCTTGGAGCGCGAGCACGTGCGCGTCCGCGAGATCCCGGATATGGATGTAATCGCGCACGCACGTGCCGTCCTTGGTCGGCCAATCGTCGCCGTACATCATGATCTTGTCGCGGTAACCCATCGCCACCTGCAGCACGATCGGGATCAGGTGCGTCTCGGTGATGTGGTTCTCGCCGATGCCGTTGTACGCGCCAGCGACGTTGAAGTAGCGCAGGCTCGTCGCGCCCAAACCGTAGGCGTTGCAGTAGGACGTGATGGCGTAATCGATGGCAAGCTTCGTCGCACCGTACGGGTTAGTTGGCCGGGTCGGCGCGTCTTCCGTAATCGGCACGACATCCGGTTCGCCGTAGGTAGCGGCGGTGGAGGAGAAGACCAGGGATGACACGTCGTGGCGCCGCATGGAATCCAGCAGCGCCAGCGAAACGTCGAGGTTGCCGTGCCAGTACTTGGCGGGGTCTTCCATGGACTCGCCGACAAGAGACTTCGCCGCAAAGTGCAGTACGCCGTCCACCGGTGCGCCGCCATCTGCGACGAGCACGTCGTCGATGACATCCTGAATCTCACCTTCGGCAAACGTTGCGCCCTCCGGAACGGCGTAGCGGTTACCGGTAGACAGATCGTCCACGACGATCACCTCGTGTCCCGCCTCAAGCAGGGTGGCAGCGCACACGCTGCCCACGTAGCCGGCACCGCCGGTGACAACAAGCTTCATCGAAGGTCCCTTCCGTCCGTTTTGCGTATTCGCGATTGAGTGTTTGCGCCTTAGTCTTCGCGCTCCACGCGCAGAGCGTGCGAGACATCCGCGGTGAGCACGAAGGTTTCACCCTCGTCGGTGGATACCTCCAGCGCTCCGTCCTCCAACGGCTGCAGATCCACGGTCTGGCCAACGAGCTGGCCGGCGGACTTCGGCAAGGCGCCGTCCTGCAGGATCTCGCTGATCTGGACCACCTTTGCGCGCACCGGTTCTTTCAGGCGCAAGTCGCTGGCGCGGGTTCCCGCCTGATCAGCGGTGCTGACGGGTGCGCCGAGCTCATCGAGCGCCGGGATCGGGTTGCCGAAGGGGGAGCGATCAGCGTTGTCCAGCACAGCGACGACTCGACGCTCCACCTCTTCGCTCATCACGTGCTCCCACCGGCACGCCTCTTCGTGAACCTGGGCGAGGTCCAACTTCAGTACGTCGGTAAGCAGACGTTCCGCAAGACGGTGCTTGCGCATCACGGCGGTGGCGCGCCGGCGCCCCTCCTCGGTCAGCGACAGGGAGCGGTCGTGCTCGACCACGATCAGGCCGTCGCGCTCCATGCGCGCAACCGTCTGCGAGACGGTCGGGCCGGACTGCTCAAGGCGTTCCGCGATTCGCGCACGCAGCGGCGTAATGCCTTCCTCTTCCAGTTCGTAGACGGTGCGCAGATACATCTCTGTGGTGTCAACGAGATCACGCACTGTGATGCTCCCTTCCAATCGCGGTGCTGGTTAGAGGTCCGAAAACCATTTGGCAATACTTTAGCCCAGCACCTGCGGCGGTACCGGTGAACCTGAAACAGGATGCTGGGCGGGAAAACTTGGCGCGCAGTGTCGCGTAAACGCTGCTTAGAGGGCGTAATCGCGCAGGCGGTCGGCGCGCTCCCCGGCGCGCAACTTCGCCATGACCTCACGCTCAATCTGGCGGACGCGCTCGCGCGACAGACCGAACTGGCGGCCGATCTGGTCCAGGGTGCGCGGCACGCCGTCGGTCAGGCCGTAGCGCATGCGGATAACGTCCTGCTCGCGCTGCTCGAGGCCATTGATGATGTCCTCGATATCGTCGTGGCGCAGGGTGGTCACCACCGCGTCCTCGGCGTCGGTGGCCTCGGCGTCCTCGATGAAGTCACCCAATGGCGCTTCCTCGTCCGCGCCGACAGGCATGTCCAAGCTGACCGGGTCGCGGGACTGGCGCAGCAGCATCTCAATTTTGGATTCCTCGATGCCGGATTCCTCCGCCAGCTCCTCGTTCGTGGGTTCGCGTCCCAGGGACTGGTACATCTCGCGGCGGATACGGGAGAGCTTGTTCACCTGCTCCACCAAATGGACTGGGAGGCGGATCGTGCGCGACTGATCCGCCATACCGCGCGTGATCGCCTGACGGATCCACCACGTGGCGTAGGTGGAGAACTTGAAGCCCTTGGAGTAGTCGAACTTCTCCATCGCGCGGATTAGGCCCAGGTTGCCTTCCTGGATGAGGTCCAGAAGCGGCATGCCGCGGCCGGTGTAGCGCTTGGCCAGGGACACCACGAGGCGCAGATTGGCCTCCAGCAGGTGGGCGCGGGCCTTGCGGCCCTCCTTCGCTAGAATTTTCAGGTCGCGCTTCTTCGCGCGGGTCAGCTTCACCTCCGGGTCGTCCAAAAGGCGCTGCGCGTACAGGCCGACCTCGATCTGCTGGGCGAGCTCGACCTCCTCCTCAGCGTTGAGCAGAGCAGTCTTGCCGATGCCGTTGAGGTAGACGCGGACAAGGTCCGCAGAAGGGTTGTCGTTGGTCTGGTTCCGTCGGCTACCGCGGTCGACGGTCTCCCCGGAGTCTTGGTTTCCCTGTGCAGCGTGATCCGGTTGGGTCATGTGGCAACGCCTCCTCGGACTAGGTGGAAAAGCTGGGGACAGCTGGGCAGTCTAGATGTGAAACGCTTAGCCGCCACTCAGTGTTCCCGCCCGCGGGAAATATATTCAAATCACGCTTCAACGATCACGGTAAAGGGCCCATCGTTGACGCTCACGACCTGCATATGCGCCCCAAACCGGCCCTCCTCTACATGGATGCCACGCGAGCGCAGCGCATCAGCAATCTTTCCAATCACCGGTTCCGCGGCGTCGCCAGGCGCCGCGTCGCTCCAGGACGGGCGCCGGCCTTTCGCCGTGCGGCCCATCAACGTGAACTGACTGACCAGCAGCACCGGCGCGCCAGCGTCTTCCACCGAACGTTCGCCCTCGAGAATGCGAAGCTCCGCGATCTTGCGGGCCACCGTTTCCCACGCGTCGTCCGCGTCCTCTCGGCCCGCGCCGACGAGCGCGAGGATGCCGCCGGTGTCGGGGCAGTCGATCGCTCCGACGGTTTCGCCGTCCACGGTCACCGACGCGCTAGTCACACGCGTGAGTACAGCCTTCATTAATGCTCCGTTCTTGTGAAAGTTGGTGTTTAAAGGTGTGTCAGCTGCGCGATCTCTGCGGGCAAAATCAGCCCGTGGCGCACCAGGTCAACCACCGCACCCGCCGCATCCGCTTCAAGCTTGTCGACGTCCTCCGGTTGCCCCAACCCGCGCGACGAAGCGTACAGGCCGACCACGTCCCGAAGCGGCAACCCGTTCGGGTGCAGCCCCGAGATCAGCGAGAGGATGCCCGCGTCGATGGTGTGGGAAAACCGCGGCCCGTCGGTGCGGGTGATGCGCAGCGTCTCATCCGCGAACCCCATGCCGAGTTCGGTGTCCGCGAGCTTGATGTCTTCCAGCGCGACGGTCGGCCGGACCACGTAGTTGGCGTCGAGGACGTCGTCGTGGTCCTTGCCGCGCAGCCAGGCGGTGCGGGTGAAGTACTCCTCCGCCTCCGGGCCGAGCGGGTCTGTGAACGGCTGGGAGAGTTCCTCGCAGGTGATCTCGCTGGGAGCGTCGCCGATGTCTTCCAGGAGGATCCAGCCGAAGCCCACTGCGTGGACGTCGTTGTCGGCGAAGTGGTCGAGCCACTGCACGGTGCGCGCGACGCCCTCGTCCGAGCGGGGATCGATGGACTCGTCGCGCAGCCAGGTGGAGACGTACATGCCTGGATCGACCACGTCGCGCTGCAGCACCCAGGCGCTCACACCGTGGGACGGCAGCCAGGACGCGACGCGGGACTGCCAAGACTGGTCGAGTACATGCACCCAGGAACCGAGGATGTACGCTCGGCCGCCCTCGGTGAGGTGGTCCGGTGCCTGGCTGAGCACCAGCTCAGTTGCGCCGTCGAGGTCCAAGCCGGAATCGCGGTAGACGTGGCCGACTTCCGGCAGCCCAACCACGAACGGCGGGTTGGCCACGATGCGGTCGAATGTCTCGCCTCGTACCGGTTCGAACCATTCGCCCTCGCGCAACTCCACGTTGTCCACCCCGTTGGCCATCATGGTGGCCTCGGCGAACTCTAGTGCGCGGGCGTGGACGTCGGTAGCCACCACGCGCGTGGCGGCGTCCGCCTGCGCAAGCGCCTGGATGCCGGAGCCGGTGCCCAAATCCAGCACAGAATCCACCGGCGTGCACGGCGTGGCGGACAGCAACGACAGCGACGCCGAGCCGACGCCGAGGACGTGGTCGCGACCCGGGACGTGGTCGGTCATGGACGCGTCGAGGTCGGAGAGCACCAGCCTCGGCTTGCCGGCGACCACGTGGGGGCGCGCTTCAACGGCGATGCGGTAGGTGGATGAGTCGGCGACGGGCAGGACCAGGTGGTCGTCGATAAGCGAAAGTGCAAGTTTCGGGGTGAGCATGTCGCCCAACGCCTCCGCTGTGGCGGGGCGGCGCAGCAGGAAGAACCTGATCAGGCGCGACAGGCGCGCGTCGTCGGAACATGCCGCCAGTACGACTCCCGGCTCACGGCGGTAGAGCGCCTCGG
Organism: Corynebacterium sp. MSK008; assembly: GCF_030232585.1. Taxonomy (GTDB): domain Bacteria; phylum Actinomycetota; class Actinomycetes; order Mycobacteriales; family Mycobacteriaceae; genus Corynebacterium. The sequence continues at coordinate 14,372 of NZ_JASPJX010000007.1, forward strand.
TCGCCTCCGGGCCAAGGTGGGCCGCGATGCCCTCGGCGGTGAAACCCGCCGCATCGAGTTCTGCGGCAAGCGTCTGAGCAACTGCGGGAAGGTGAGGGGAGAGATCATCTGGGGCAGTCACGCTAAAACTCCTGCAGTGCGAAGGGGCTATTCGTCGTGGTCGATGATAGCGGGGGAGCTAGACCGGTCCTTCTCCGCCGAATCCAGCGCCGTGCGCTGCTGCTGCGCCAACATCTGCTGCTCCTGGCGCGCCACCGCCGGCTTGTACACATTCTTCTGACGGGTATCCCGGACTTCGCCCTGCGCGTTGCCGCGCACCACGGCGATCCACGGCAACGGCACAGACACCACGAACAAAATGCCGGCGAGCACCCACCAGTTCGCCCACGCCGCAGCAATGGCCGCGACGATAAAAGGCAGGCGCAACCCCTGCAAAACGGCGTACTGCTTCTCGCGCGACTGCCGGTTTTGCTCCGGGGTGTAGGAAGCATCCGTGATCAGGGCGCGGGATTTCCTGCCCCGGCGTGAGTGGCGGGAGGCGCGCCCGGTGGTTGTGTTGTCGTTGGCGCTCATGAACTCAGAGGTTAGCCCTCCGGCTTAACCTCTCGCCCAAATTGGGGCATGATGGTTGCCGTGAATACGACGACGAAGACGCTCGAGCGCCCGGACCTCAGGGAAGACACCTCGTCGACCACGGACGACGGCACCCCCAAGTTCTTCCACTACGTGAAGAAGGACCAGATCGTCGATTCCGCCATCTCCGGCAAAATGGTGGTGGCGCTGTGCGGCGAGACCTTCCCCGTGAAAAAGCAAGCCAAGCCCGGTTCCCCGGTCTGCCCTGACTGCGAGCGGATTTACAAGGGGCTGCGCCGCAAGTGACCGCCGCGACTTCTGGGCCCCAGCTGCGCAAATGGCAGCAGGAGGCCCTTGGTTCGTTTCTCCGCGACAAGCCGCGCGACTTCATGGCGGTGGCAACCCCGGGCGCGGGCAAGACCACCTTTGCGCTGACCCTGGCCTCGCGCCTGAAAGAGGACAAGACCGTCCAGCGCATCATCGTTGTCGTGCCCACGGAGCACCTGAAGCACCAGTGGTCCGACGCGGCGAAGCGCTTCGGGCTTTCCCTGGACCCGAACTTCACTAATTCCTCTGCCGTCAACGCCTCCTACGACGGCATTGTGGTCACCTACGCGCAGGTGGGCATGCACCCGTTTAAGCACCACGCTGTGGCTTCTGCCCGCCGCACGCTGGTGATTTTGGACGAGATTCACCACGCCGGCGACTCCAAGAGCTGGGGCGACGGCGTCTACGAAGCGTACAACGATGTGGAGCACCGTCTGGCGCTGACCGGCACACCGTTTCGTTCCGACGACTCGCAGATCCCGTTCGTGCGTTACGTCGAGGACGGCGAAGGGCACTTGGTCTCGCAGGCTGACTACACCTACGGCTACTCGCATGCGCTTGCCGATGGCGTGGTGCGCCCCGTGGTCTTCCTCGCCTACTCAGGCGAGGCGCAGTGGAAGGACTCAGCGGGCGAGGAATACTCCGCGCGCCTAGGCGAGCCGCTGAATGCCGAGCAAACCACCCGCGCCTGGCGCACCGCGTTGGACCCGAAGGGCGACTGGATCGCCGCGGTGCTCACCGCCGCGCACACCAGGTTGATGAAGATCCGCGCCAACATGCCAGACGCCGGCGGCCTTGTTATCGCCACGAACAAGACCACCGCCCGCGCCTACGCGAAGATCCTGGAGAAGCTGTCCAACACCCCGGTCACCGTGGTGCTGTCCGACGAGCCGGGAGCGTCGGAGCGTATCGACGAGTTCTCCGCCTCCCGCGACGAGTGGATGGTGGCGGTGCGCATGGTCTCCGAAGGCGTGGACGTGCCGCGCCTGTCCGTTGGCGTCTACGCCACCTCAGCGTCTACTCCGCTGTTTTTCGCGCAGGCGATCGGCCGCTTCGTGCGCTCCCGCATGCCGGGCGAGTCCGCCTCCGTGTTTCTGCCCTCCGTGCCGGTGCTGCTGCGGCTGGCGGAGGAGATGGAGGTCTCGCGCGACCACGTCCTGGGCAAACCGCACCGGGAATCCGGCTGGTCTGACGAGCTGCTGGAGCAAGCAAACCGCACCCAGACCGAGCCGGATGACATGCCGTCTTACGAATCCATCGGTGCCTCCGCAGAGCTGGATTCGCTGATTTTCGACGGCTCCACCTACGGCACACCAACCCAAGCTGGCTCCGCTGAGGAGCAGGACTTCCTCGGCCTGCCCGGGCTGCTCGACGCCGACCAGGTGCGCACGCTTCTAGCCAAGCGGCAAAGCGACCAGTTGGATGCCCGCGACGCCGAGGAGCGGGCGCGCAGGGCAGAAGAACGCAAGGCGCGGGAACGGGCGGAGGTGCTCGGCGAGCCGGTGAAGAAGCCCGCGCCAGACCCGGAAGTGGCAGCCGCCTCTGACGCGACAACCGCCGCGGACGAAATCCCCGCGCTGCGCAAGGAACTCAACGCGCGTGTGGCCATCGCGGCTGGTAAAAGCGGCCGGCCCCATGGCGCGATCCATACCGAGGTGCGCAAAGCCTGCGGCGGGCCGCCTACCGCGCTGTGCAACGCCGATCAGCTGCGCGAGCGCATAGCCTTCCTGCGAGACTGGTAGCCCCGCCGGTAGGGTGGCGTGCACCGCAATGAAACGAAAAGATTTGTGATGAGCACCCCTTACAACGGCCAGAACCCCAACGGCCAGAACCCCAACGGCCAGAACCCGTACGGTGACAACCCCTACGGTGGCGACCAGTACGGCACCAACCCGGCAGCCGGCCACCCGGAGGGTGTTTCCAACTACGGCGACTACACCGGCCACGAGCAGCTGCAGCCGGACTACACCCGCGGCGAGCCGGGCCACGCCGGCTACGGCATGGCGGGCAGCAACTACAACCAGGCGCCCACCCCGTACGGCTACGAGGCAGCCCCGCCGCAGCAGAACAACGGTGTGGCTCTCGCCGCGATGATCCTGGGCATATTGTCCCTGCTGGGTCTGCTGTTCATCTTCCCGGGCCTGATCCTTGGCGTGATCGCGCTGATCCTGGGCATCGTCGGTGTGAAGAAAGCAAATTCCATCGCTGGCCCGGGCTCCCGCAAGGGCATGGCCATCTCCGGCATCGTCATGGGCGCCATCGCCACCATCCTGTCTGCCCTGATGCTGATCTTCGGTTTCTCTGTGGCGAAGCAACTCCTGGACGACGGCGTCTTCGAGGCGTGCGAGCAGTTCCAGGGTGATAATGAGCAGTACAAGGCCTGCATCGAGGACGAGGTTGACAAGAGCTTGAACAACTAAGCACTTGCTTGACAACGGCTAACGCCCTGACCGCGACCGGTCAGGGCGTTTATGCGTTGCGGGCCAAGCCCACGCTGCGGGTTTAATCCAGGTAGTCGCGCAGTACCTGGGAACGGGACGGGTGGCGCAGCTTCGACATGGTCTTGGACTCAATCTGGCGGATGCGCTCGCGCGTCACGCCGTAGACCTGGCCGATCTCGTCGAGGGTGCGCGGCATGCCGTCGGTAAGCCCGAAGCGCAGGCGCACAACGCCGGCCTCGCGCTCGGACAGGGTGTGCAGGACGTCCTGCAGCTGGTCCTGCAGGAGAGTGAAGGACACAGCGTCCACGGCGACAACGGCCTCGGAGTCTTCGATGAAGTCACCGAGCTGGCTGTCGCCCTCGTCGCCGATGGTCTGATCAAGCGAGATCGGCTCACGGGCGTACTGCTGGATCTCCATCACCTTTTCCTCGGTGATGTCCATTTCCTTCGCCAGCTCCAGCGGGGTCGGCTCGCGGCCAAGATCCTGCAGCAGCTCGCGCTGGATACGGCCGAGCTTATTAATGACCTCGACCATGTGCACCGGGATACGGATGGTGCGGGCTTGATCCGCCATCGCGCGGGTAATGGCCTGGCGGATCCACCAGGTGGCGTAAGTGGAGAACTTGTAGCCCTTGGAGTAGTCGAACTTCTCCACGGCGCGGATCAGGCCGAGGTTGCCCTCCTGGATCAGGTCCAGAAACGCCATGCCGCGGCCGGTGTAGCGCTTCGCCAGGGAGACCACCAGACGAAGGTTCGCCTCCAGCAGGTGGTTCTTCGCCTTGCGGCCGTCGCGCGCAACGGAACGCAGGTCGCGCTTGACAGCGGGCGTGAGCTTGGCGTCCTTGTCGCCCTCGGCGGCGGCGCGTGCCATCTCGTCCAGACGGTACTGCGCGTACAGCCCCGCCTCAATGCGCTTAGCCAAAGACACCTCCTGCTCGGCATCGAGCAAGGCAACCTTGCCGATCTGCTTGAGGTAGGCGCGCACTGAGTCAGCGGATGCGGTCAGCTGCGCGTCTTTGCGGGCCTGGCGCAGAGCAGCGGATTCCTCAATGTCCCAGACGGACGAGCTGCTGTCTTCCTCGTCTTCTTCGTCGTCCTCGGCGTCATCTCCGCCAAGGCCGCCCTCATCCTCTTCGTCATCGCCGAGCGCGTCGTCGATGTCCTCGTCGAAGGCCTCGTCCTCGTCGCCGATCTCCGGGTCGTAATCCGCATCCACGTCGCCGCCTTGGACCTCGGCGCTTTGGACTTCATCCTCCAGCTCGTCGGCGTCCGCGGCGTCCTTAACCGCCTTGGTTGCCTTCTTAGCTGTGGCCTTCTTCGCGGTTGTCTTCTTGGCGGTTTTCTTTACAGCCTTCTTAGCGGTCTTTTTCGCCGTCTTCTTGGCTGCCTTCTTCACCGTCTTTTTGGCGGTCTTCTTCGCGGTTTTCTTCGCAGCCTTCTTGGCTGTCTTCTTCGCGCTGGACTTGGCAACGCTGCCTGCGCCACCGTCGGACGAAACTGCAGTCACGTCGTCGGCATTGTTGCTTGAAGCTTCGCTGGCTACCACGTACGCCCTTTCGAGTCAATCGGACCTTACCACTGGCAATCCAGGGTACGTATGCGTCCAAAAATTTTCAGAACGCCAATACTAACAGCCGTCAACGCGGAGTATTCCGTCCCCCGCAGGCTGACTGTTGAACGGCCACCACCGTACATCACCGCACCATCCGGCCTACGGTGCGACATGGTCCTGGGCGGCCATCGCGGCCCCCACGATCCCGGCCCTGTTGCGCAGCGCAGCCGGAACCACCGGGGTATTCACTGTGAGCAACGGGACCCATTTGTCCGCGTGGCGGGAAATACCACCGCCGACGATAAAGGCCGCCGGGTTGAACAACCGGTTGTATTCGTGAAGGACCTTATCCACGCGCTTGGCCCACTTTTTATAGCTCAGCTCATCCCGGTCCTTGGCGGCGGAGGAGGCGAAGTGCTCGGCCTCGGTGCCGTCGATAAGCATGTGCCCGAGTTCGGTGTTGGGGAACAAGGTGCCGTCCACAAGAAAGGCAGAACCGATGCCGGTGCCGAAGGTGAGGAAGATGACCGCGCCGCTGCGGGCGGCTTCGTCGCCGAAGGCGACCTCGGCAATGCCCGCGGCGTCCGCATCATTGAGCACAGAGACAGTCTCGCGCCCCAACTCTCGGGTGAAAAGTTCGTGCACGTTTGTGCCTACCCAGGATGCGTCGATGTTGGCGGCGGTGCGTGCGATCTGTTGCGTCACCACCGAAGGGAGGGTGATGCCGACCGGGCCTTCCCACTCGCACTGCCGGACAATTTCGCCGACGACCTCAGCAACCGCCTCCGGGGTTGCGGGTTTCGGGGTGGCAATCTTTACCCGCTCGCCCACAAAATCGCCGGTTTGCAGATCCACCACGGCGCCCTTCACGCCGGACCCGCCGATATCAACACCGAAACCCAGAGCCTTTTGCGTCATGCATTGGGAGTGTACAAACGCGAAGCAACCCCCGCCTTACAACCAAAGTTTTCAGCCGCTGAGCAGGAAAGATGACAGCGCTATGTGGATGACCTAGTATTCCGCTCAAATAACGACATTCAGGCCCCTCCTGGGGCGACCACGCTGAGCTGGAGGACACACCACCATGGCCACCGATTACGATGCGCCGCGCCGCCGCATGGAAGACGAAATTGAGACCGACTCCTTGGAAGGCCTCAAAGCTGCTGAAGTAGCTGGCAGCAGCATGGATGACGATGGTGAAATCGTGGAACCGGTGGAGCCTCCGACCCAGGACCTCTCCGGCGAGGAGCTCAACGTCGAGGTCAAGCCGCGTCAGGACGACGAGTTCACCTGCGCGTCTTGCTTCCTCGTGCAGAAGAACAAGCGCCTCGCCTACACCGAGGACGACGGCTCCAAGATCTGCCTCGACTGCGAGTAAGCAGTTGCTTATCGACGGCTAAAGGGCGGCCCCACCTAGTCAGGTGGCGCCGCCCTTTGTTGTCCGCCGTGATCTGCCCGCCTATCCGGCAGTGGTGCCTGGCGCGAAAGCCGCCAGCACCTCCTCGGGGCTCTTGGATGAGATCAGCCAATACGGGGTGGGGTCTTCCGGGTCGTCCAAGACGACCAGCACGTGCTCGCTGACCCATGGCCGCGAGACCAGATACGCCGCCGGGTCCAACTGGCGACCCAGCGCATTTTGGCGGGCGGATCCTGGCACCACCATGGAGCGAGAGACCACCGTGTTGGGCAGGTTCGCGTCGTCGACCAGCAGCCAGCGGGTGCCGTCAGGGTCCTGTTCGACGGTGACTGTGGTGCGCGACAGCCAGACCAAAAACCACGCGAAAAGCGCAGTGAACAGTACCAGCGGAACCACGAACCACCAGACGTTGCGGTTGAGGCCGAACTGCCCGGCGAGCAGTAGGGCGAGCCCGGCGAGGGCAGCCCACCAATACCAAGGCACCCACTGTCGCTCTGTGTACAACACCTTTGCTTTGGATGCTGTCGCAGCCGGTGCTGCATTGCCAGGGCCGGGGTTTGAAGGGGTCGAAGCGGTCTCACTCACGCATTCCACAATAGGCGCGGGAGACGCGGCGGCATACTTGCGCGTCAAGTGCGGGGGAGACCGCTGCAGTGGCGGAGCTGACGTAGTGTGGGGCGGGTGGAGAACCAACGCAGCGAGCACAGCACGAACAGCACCTACGGCGCGTACGAGGGCGATCCGCTCCCGCCGATTCCGGTCAAGCGCCTCGATCCGGATTTGCCCATGCCGATGCGGGCACATCCGGATGATGCCGGCGCGGACCTGTACTCCGCAGAAGATCTGGTGTTGCAGCCGGGGGAGCGGGCACTGGTGGCTACCGGCGTGGCTATCGCCCTGCCCGTGGGCACGGTCGGCTTGATCCATCCGCGCTCCGGAATGGCCGCCAAGCACGGGCTGAGCATTGTCAACACTCCCGGCACCATCGACGCGGGTTACCGCGGCGAGTTGAAGGTCTGCCTGCTCAACACCGACCGTTCCGAGCCGATCGAAATCACCCGCGGCATGCGGATTGCGCAGCTGGTGATTCAGCGTGTGGAGTTGGTGGGTTTCACCGAAGTTGACGCGTTGGACGAGACACAGCGCGGCGAAGGTGGGTACGGCTCGACCGGTACGCACTAGCGTCGTCAGCACGGACTACAGTCAATAACCGCAAACACAAGAATTACACTCATCTGCGACCACCAATTTTAGGGAGTGAACACCGATGGCATTTTGGCCGTTTGGCAAGAAAAAGAAGAAGCAACAGGAAAACCCCGTCGAGTCTTCGCCGCTCGAGCCGAAGCAGGAGCAGTCCACCGATGAAGCCCCCGCAGTTGAAACTCAGGTGACGCCGCAGGCCGAGGCGGTTGGGGAGGCTGCGCCCGTCGAGAAGCAAGAAACCGCTCCCGCGGCCGCGCCTGTTGCTACTGCCGCTGCTGGTGTGGAGGCGTTGACGGACTACGACCCGGTTGGCGGCTCGACCGGCCCGTTCGACGGTGACAACGTGGATATCGAAGACTTCGACTTCTCGGACTTTTCCAACGTCACCCTGAACCTCGGTTCCATCCGCATCCCGCTGCCGAAGGAATCTCAGGTCCAGGTGGAGATGGGGGAGCAAGGCCCGAAGATGGTCCACGTGGTCACTCGCCACGGCCGCATCACCCCGGTTGCATTCGCTGCGCCACGCACCGGCGGCCTCTGGGAGGAATCTTCGGAGGAGATCATTGAGGGGATGCGCTCCGAAGGCATGCCGGTGGAGATTCAGCAGGGCCCGTGGGGCCAGGAGATCGTGGGCACCGGAACGAACGGTGTGATCCGCATCATCGGCGTAGAAGGCCCGCGCTGGCTCTACCGCGTCACTCTGGCAGCGCCGACCGGGTCTGAAGAACAACTCGCCGAGATCGGCCGCGAGACCATCGCGCGCTCCTTTGTCTACCGCGGCGAGGATCCGATCCTTGCCGGCAATTCCCTGCAGGTCGTTTTGCCGGCGCAGTTGGCGCAGCAAGTGCAGGCCGCCGCGGAGGCGAAAGCGCGCCAGGGTCAGGCTGCCGAGCAGGCACCGGCACAGGGCAACCCTAATGCGCTAAGCGATGCTTTAAAGCAGATCATCGCCCAGAACGCGGAGAACCAGAAACAGCTGCAGGAACTGCGCGAGCGTCGCGCTGCAGGCGGCAGCACGAAGGCAGGCGGCGACGCACCGTCTGCTACCGAGTAGGTGGCGGAGTTTCAGGACGGCACCGGCGCGCCCGCCCTTGCGGCCGGCGAGCAGGTGCGTTTGCATGTCCGGGCCATGGCGCACGGCGGCGAGGGTATCGCCGACGCGCCCGACGGCCGCGTGGTGTTTGTCCGTGATGCCGTCCCGGGAGACGTCGTGGAAGCGACGCTGACCAAGGTGAAGAAGCGTTGGGCCCGCGCGGAGACAACCGCTGTGCGCGAGCCGTCGCCGCACCGCGTCGATCCCACTTGCCCCGCGGCTGCCGCGGGTGCGGGGTGCTGCGACTATTCCCATATCGCTGCGGGTGCGCAACTGGAGTTCAAGCGCGATGTGCTGCTTGGGCAACTGGGGGCGCTTTCCTCCCGATCCGGGGTGCTGGACAGCTTCGAACTCAATTCTGTGGAGGCGGTCCAGCTCCAACCGGTGACCGGGTGGCGCACCCGTGTCAGGCTGGGGGTGGACCGTCAGGGTAATGCAGGTATGCGGCGGGCACGTTCCACCGACGTCGTCGCGGGGGTGCGGTGCACCCAGCCTGTGCCGGGCTTGCTCGACGGCATTGTGGGTGAGGGTGCGGAAACGTTCACTCCCGGAGCCGAGCTCGTCGTCGCGGTAGATGCAGAGGGCACCCGCCACGTGGTGGAGACCCAGGCCGCACAACGCGGCCGTCGTGTCGAGCGCGTCGAGCGGGTGCTCGAGGGGCCGGGAGAGCTGGTCGAGCGAGTGCGCGGGTTCGACTTCGTCTTCCCGCCCACTGCGTTTTGGCAGGCGCACCTGCGTGCCCCCGAGGCGTATTCCGATGTGATTGCCCAGTGGGGCGCGGGGGACTACACCAAACGCGTAGGGTGGGACCTCTACGGCGGTGTCGGTGCGTTTGTGCCAGCGATGAGCGAGGCGCTCGGCGGTGGCCGCATCGAGTCGGTGGATTACTCTAGCGCCGCAACCTCTCGTCGCCAGCAGGTCGCAGACGCGTGCGATGTGCGCGTGCACCACGGCGACGCGGCGGCGGTGGTGGGCGAGCTGGAGCGACCGGGATTGGTTGTGCTGGACCCGCCGCGTGCAGGCGCTGGGGCGGACGTAGTCCGTGCGATTGCACTAGCTGTGCCGGAGCGCATCATCCACGTCGGCTGCGACCCGGCAACCTTCGCGCGTGACTTGGCGGGCTTCGGCGAGCACGGTTATGCGGTCAAGCAGATGAAGCTTATCGACGCGTTTCCGAACACCCACCACTTCGAAGTGATCGCGGTGCTTGAGTCGGGTGCGCAGGACGAATCTTCGTCTAAAAGCCAGCGTGTAAACTAGCGTGAACGACACGGCAGCTGCGCCCACTCCGGGCGCGCCCGATACGGCGAAGGAGTACGACAGGACTGTGGCACTGCTCGAGCATATTGCGACGCCAGCGGATGTCCGCAAGCTTTCTCCTGCACAGCTCGAAGACCTGGCGGATGAGATCCGCGAGATGCTGATCCAGAAAGTCTCCGCCACCGGCGGTCACCTCGGCCCCAACTTGGGTGTGGTGGAGATGACGATCGCGCTGCACTACATCTTCGACTCGCCGAACGACCCGATTATTTGGGACACGTCCCACCAGTCGTACGTGCATAAGATCCTCACCGGCCGCGGTGGGCAGTTTGACACGCTGCGCAAGAAGGGCGGCCTTTCCGGCTACACGGCGCGCGCAGAATCGGAGCACGATTGGACCGAATCCTCGCACGCGAGCGCGTCACTTTCCTACGCGGACGGACTTGCTAAGGCCAAGGCGCTGACGGGCCGAGACGAAGACAACGTTGTCGCCGTTGTGGGCGACGGGGCGTTAACGGGCGGCATGTGCTGGGAGGCGCTCAACAACATTGCGGCGGCAAACCGCAACGTCGTGATTGTGGTCAACGACAACGGCCGGTCCTATTCGCCCACTATCGGCGGGTTCGCCAACAACTTGACCAAGCTGCGGGACCAGCTCGCGGCGCTTCGCATGCAGCCGGCGTACGACGAAGTGATGGAGTCCGGTAAGAAGACGCTGAAGTCCATGGGGTGGGTGGGCGAGCGCACCTTTGACGCGCTGCATGCGCTCAAAGAGGGCGTGAAGTACCAGGTGTTGCCCACCGAAATGTTCCCCGAGCTGGGTATGAAGTACGTCGGCCCGGTTGAGGGACACGACATTAAGAGCCTGCTCAACGCGTTCAAGTACGCCAAGCGCTACGACGGCCCGCTGATTGTGCACGTGGTCACTGAAAAGGGCCACGGGTTTGCCCCGGCTGTGAACAACGTGGCAGATCAGATGCATTCGACCGGTGTGATTGACCCGGTCACCGGAGAGTCGCTTGCTGCGTCTGAGCCGGGATGGACCTCCGTGTTCACAGAGGAGCTGTTGCGCGCCGGCCACGAGCGTGACGACATCGTGGCGATCACCGCGGCGATGGCCGGGCCGACCGGGTTGCAGCCCTTTGCGGAGCAGTTTCCGGACCGATTCTTCGATGTCGGCATTGCGGAGCAGCACGCGGTCGCTTCCGCCTCCGGCATGGCGCTGGGCGGCCTGCACCCGGTTGTCGCGGTGTACTCGACGTTTTTAAACCGGGCGTTTGACCAGCTGCTGATGGACGTATCGTTGATCGACCAGCCTGTGACGTTGGTGCTCGACCGCGCGGGCGTGACCGGTTCGGACGGCGCCAGCCACAACGGCGTGTGGGATATGGCCATTGCCTCCATCGTGCCGGGTATCCGCATCGCAGCCCCGCGTGACGCGGCGCGTCTGCGGGAGGAGTTCTCCGAGGCTATCGCGGTCGGTGACGGGCCGACAGTCGTCCGTTTCCCAAAGGGCGCGGTCGGCGCCGATATTGACGCGTTGGAGCGGCTTGCCGGCGGCACTGACGTGCTGGCGCGCCCCGAAGGTGAGGGCTCCGAGGACGACATTGACGTGCTGATCGTCGCAGTCGGTGCGTTTGCAAGGTACGGCCTCGAAGTCGCCGAAGCGGTGCGTGCCGACGGCATCCGAGCCACCGTGGTAGATCCGCGCTGGATCATCCCTATCTCATCGGACGTGCTGGAGTTGGCCGCAGAAGCTGACCTGGTGGTGGTGTACGAAGACGGTGTGGTCCGCGGTGGTGTGGGCTCTGCCGTTGCCGAAGCGCTTGCCGCTGCGGAAGTGGACACACCGGTACGTCAGCTCGCGTTCCCGGACATCTTCCCGCTGCACGCGTCGCGCGGCGAGATCCTGAAGGAGTACGGTCTCGACCCAGTCTCCGCTGCCGGGCAAGTACGCGAATGGGCGGCGAGCCTCGCCGACCCTGAAGCCTAGAAACGCGCTACAACAGTTCGAGCATCTCTGCGTGAGCAGCTGCCACGAGAGGTGCCGTGATTTCAACCTGCCAGGGTCGGGCGCCCGCCTTCTCCAGTGCCGTTGCTGCCTGGTGCGTGTCCCACGCCGGGCCGTTGTCGGGGGCGTTCCACACCGTTTCTCGCAGTATCGCCGGTGTGAGCAAGATATCGGGCCGAATGTCTAGGTCTTCTGCGCTGGCGGCGATGTCTTCGCGGCACAGCTGCAGCATCTGCCACGATTCGGGGTAGTGCCGCTCCCACCCAGACTTTGATGGTGTGCTGGTGGAGCGCGGGTCGCGGCGCCGCGGCCACGTCGCCGGGTCTGCTGCCAGTGCGCGTTCCACCACGCCAAGCCAGCGTCGTACATCCCGCGAGGGCATGCCCTTACCTCCGACGGCACGTGTCAGTCCGTGAGGGGAGTCCGGTTCAGTGAGCGCGATATCCAAAAGGGCCCTGTTCGGCAACAGGCGTCCTGGGGCGATGTCGCGCTGTTCGCTGATCTCTTCGCGAGCGTGCCAGAGCTCACGCGCAACTTGGAGCCCGGATTGGTCTCGCAGTGCCGACAACCCCTTCATATCCCGCCAGGACTTTTCCGGGCGCGGTGCCATCGAGTACACGGCGATCAGGTGCGAGAACTCCTCGAATGCCCAACGTAGCTTTCCTTGAGAGTCGAGGACCTCGGTGAGTGCCTCCGCCAGCTCGGTGAGGTATTCCACATCCAGCGCAGCGTAGTCCTGCCAGGACTCGGGTAGCGGGGTGCGCGACCAGTCCTCGTGGCCGTGCCCCTTCTCCAGCTCCACGCCGACGAAGCGCTCCACCATGGCGGCGAGGTTCGGGCGGCCGTAGCCGACCATCCGGGAAGCCAACTCGGTGTCGAAAAGAACCCCCGGGTGCAATCCAAGCAACGCCAGGCTGCGCAGGTCTTCGCTGGCTGCGTGAATGATCCACTCTTGGCCGCCCAGTACAGGGGCAAAGATCTCGCGGACCTCCTCGCGGTGCCCCTCAGGTGCGATGAGGAACGTTCCCGCGCCGCGGCGCTGCACTTGCACCAGAAACGCGCGATCACCGTACCGGAACGAGGAGGCGCGTTCAGTGTCCACAGCAAACGGGCCGCGGCCGTGCGCGAGCGCGCCCGCCGCTTCACGGAAGGCGGCGGGCGTGTCTACAAGGCGGTAGTCCAGCCGGGCATTCATGGAAACAAGAGTCTAGCGCGAGCCGAGCTGGGTCACACCCTCCGGCGGCAAACCTGCCACGTGGGCAAGGACTTTAGAGAATGCTTCGACATGGTGCTGCAGGTCGGTGCCTTCTGCGGTCCAGGACGCGCGCATCTCCAGCTGGTAGGCGCGCGGCGGACCGCCGATCTCGCCGAAACGCACCGAAGCGGTGGAGGTGACGGTGCCGCCGAGGTTGGTGTGGCTCGCGCCGGTTTCAGCCAGCGATTCGTTGAGCCATTGCCAGGCCACGTCCGGCAGCAGCGGGTCCGAGGCCACCGCGTCGTCCATGTCGGCCTGGATGTAGGCGACCAGACGCATGGTGCCTTCCCACGCCTCCTCGGCGGCAGGAGAGTGCAGCAGGATAAGGCGTCCGAAGGCGTCGCCTTCAGAGTCGACCGGGACGTTCTCCTCGTCCGCGTGCGCTACCTCGAGCCCTACGGCGTGACTGAACGGTGCGGGGCGCTGCGGCGGGCGGATGGTGCCCAGGGTGATTTCGGGGCGCAGGCGCGCCGCGTGCATGGATTCGACAGCCGCGCTGAATTCTGCGGGCCAGGAATCGCTGTTGCCGTGGTCGTCCCTGTTGTCGCCCGCGCCTCCGGCGGACATGGGGGAGGTGGTGTCCGGTTTCATCACAGGGTCAAACGTATCCAGCAACCGGCGCCGTTGGGGGAGGCGCGCCGTGAGTGTCGCAAGCGGGGGCGTAGAATGTTTTCCGACTTTTGTTTGATCTGCCGTTCGGCAGGAAAGGGGCAAAATCCATGGCCAAGCTCGACTTTGACAAACTCAACGCCACGCAGCGCTTTCTGCAGTTCGCGGTCTTCCGTGCAGTCCCCGGGGTGCTTGGCACCGAGCGCAGCCAGCTTATCGACGAAGCTCGCGCCTTTTTCTCCAACCTCGAGCAGGAAGGCGTGGTCACGGTCCGCGGCATTTACGACAACACCGGTATCCGGGCCGATGCCGACTTCATGATCTGGTGGCACGCCGAAGAGTTCGAGCACCTGCAGAAGGCCCTCGCGGACTTTCGCCGCGACACCGAGTTCGGCCAGAAAGTGGAACTGAGCTGGATCGGCAACGGGCTGCACCGTCCCGCCGAGTTCAACAAGTCGCACCTGCCCAGCTTCATCATGGGCGAGGAGCCGGGCGACTGGATTACGGTCTATCCGTTCGTGCGCTCGTATGACTGGTACGTGATGGATCCGCAGGAGCGCCGCCGCATCCTTGCGGAGCACGGCATGGCGGCCCGCGACTTCGCGGATGTGCGCGCGAACACCGTCGAGGCGTTCACGCTCGGCGACTACGAGTGGATGCTGGCCTTCGAGGCGCCCACGCTCGAGCGCATCGAGGCGTTGATGAAGACCATGCGCTACACCGAGGCCCGCCTGCACGTGCGCGAGGAGATCCCGTTCCAGACGGGCCGCCGCGTGGGCGACATCGGCGAGATCGTTTCGGTGCTGCCCTAAGCGTCGGGGCACCGAAGGTGGCGTCGTCAAGCGACTGCTTTGACGACGCCCTTTTTATGCTTCGTCGAACGTCAGCGAAATAGAGTTGATGCAGTAACGCAGGTCGGTGGGGGTGTTGAAACCCTCGCCCGCGAATACGTGGCCTAGGTGGGAGTGGCAGTTCGCGCACAACACTTCGGTGCGCACCATTCCGAGCGAGGTGTCCTCTCGCTCGATGATCGCGTCGCCCGCCAGCGGGGAGAAGAACGACGGCCAGCCGCAGTGGGCGTCGAATTTCTCAGTGGAGCGGAACAGCTCAGCGCCGCACGCGCGGCAACGGTAGACACCCTCGGTGGTGGTGTTGGTGTACTCGCCGACGCCTGGGGGCTCCGTGCCTGCTTCCCGCAGGACGTGGAACTCCTCCGGGCTGAGTTTCTCGCGCCACTGCGCGTCGGTGAAGTCCTTGAAGTTCGTCATCGCCCAATCCTTTCTGCCGGAGCGAGCAAGGTTTGCCTAAACAATACCCACGTAGCGCACGCGACAATAAACACGGCCCACCCGGCTGTGGGCAAAAACGTGTTGAGCCAGCTGCCGGTCAAAGGATGTAACGGGCTGGACCAGCTCAAGGGGGACAGGCACAGCGCGGCGCCGAGCCAAGCGGGCCAGCCGCGCAAGGGGCTATCCGGGTGGAACACCGTAAACAGGGCGGGAAACAGCATCATGGAGTAGTACGCCTGGCCCAGCGAGGACAACAGGCACACCCCGGCGAGCAACACACCGGAGCTCACGGCGAGATACAGCAGCTCCTGGCTGTGTTGCACGCGCGCAAGACCGAGCACCGCCCCCGCGACGGCGGCGGCCAGAAGCACGAACAGTGTGGCGTGGGCCCATCCGGGCATGCCGAAGTAGACGGCAAATCCGGACAAGGAGGAGTTGGCGTAGTCGCGCGTGACCTTCAGATACGGCACCACCACGTCGAGGTAGTCGCGGGCGCCGGGTGTTAGCGGCCACGCGATGAGATTCATCACCACTGGGACACCGATAGCGCCGAGTACGGGGCGCCAGCGCAGCTGCAGCAGCGGCAGCGCCAGCAGCGGGGCGAACATCGGCTTGACCAGAATGGCCAACCCCAGCACCACGCCAGCGGCAATATCGCGGCGGGAAAGCAGCAGCGCGATAAATGCCACTAGCACCAGCAGGAGTATGCCGTTGATGTTGGAAAACACCAGCGTGTTGGTCACTGCCTCGGTGCTAAAAGCCAGCGCTACGGCCACAGGAAACGTCGGCCCGGCAAGCGGGCGGCCTACAAGGCTGGTCAGCCACGCCAAAGCGCCGATGATGCACGCCGCGTTGACTGCGATGAACACCGGGCGGGCCACGTCGATGTCGGCAATGAGCCCCATCGGCGACAGCAGCAGGGTCGCGCCCGGGTTGTACAGGTAGTGCGGGTTAACGTGGCTGTACACCTCGTTGTACACGGGGACACGTTCCACAAAGCGGCGCGCCGCGGACCACACCGTGGTGAAGTCGTCCGTTACCGAGCCCGCGCGCGCGAGGACGAACAGCCGGTGCACGACCAGAAGCACCGCGACAGGCCAGGCGGCACCGGCAATCGCCGGCGCGACGGATGCGCGCTGGTGGCCCGGCTGGGCCTGTACTGCGGTCGAACCCGTGCTTCGTGGCGGTGGTGTAGCAATCACGCGCCTAACCGTACCTGCCGGGGTGCGGCTAGCCGTCGCGCACGCTCCGATAGCGCAGGAAGAGCATCGAGTCGCACGTGGCGTGCGCGGCCTCAAGCTCGAAGGCGCGGTCTGAAGGCGTGTCCGCTTCAGCGAACAGGCGTAGTTCAGACGGCTGCACCGCACGCGGGCTGACGGTGTAGTGGAACACATCCACTTCGCCTGCGCCGATGAGCTGGGCGTTCAAGCTCGGCCCGCCTTCGCACACGATGCGGGCCAACCCGCGCTCGTGGAGCGCAGCCACGACCGCCGACACGTGTTGGCCCTCCACTGGCACGATCACGCCGCCCGCCTGCTCGATGTTTCGCGCGCGTGCAAAGACGTCCTTGTCGCCCAAGACGTCCTCGGGCACCGCGAACAACGGCGGGGTGCGCGTGTCCGTGAACAGCTGCGTTGCAGTGTCGAAATTCAGGCTCCTGGTCATGACGACAATCGGCGGCACTTCAGCTTGCCCGCGTGCGTGCCGCGTCTCGCGCTGCTGTTGGGTAGTGCGCACCCCGAAGTAGTTCTCCTTGCGTGCGGTCTCGGCGCCGACGAGCACCGCATCCGACCAGATGCGCAGAGCGTTGAGCAGCGCGAAATCGGTGTCGTTGCCTAAACCGGAAGAGGTGCCGTCACTCGCGGCAGCTCCTGTCAGCGCCGCAATGCCCATGAGGCGAGTCTCCCGCTGTCCGGGAGGCTTCACCGGTCCGATGAGAAGTTCCGGATCAAGGGTGTGAGGCCGCTCGTTCATTACACTTGCTTCCAGTCTGTTGAAGGGGATGTTGTGCAACCTACCGGAAACCGTTTTGACCTCGACGCGGCAGCCGCCGCTGCCAGGAAGGGCTGGATTGCGGACTCGGAAACTACCGAGTTTTACACGCTCCTGTTCGACCGCTCGGACAAGCACGAGTGGAAGGACAACCTCGCTGAAGCCGCGCGGGCGGCGTTTGCGCCGACCGCGGAAACGGCAACTGAGATGGTCTGGTTCGAGCCCTTCCTGAACATGGTCACCGACGTCTGTTGGCAGGCCCGGGAGCGAGGGCTCGGCGCGCATGAGCCGAAGCGCGTACGCCGCCACGGCAGCGTGGAACAACCGCGCCTGCTGTATCTGGCAACCGCGCTGATTGAGCTGCAGCTGTACCGGTTCGACTTCAACTACGACGGCATTTTTGAAGTGCTCAGCCGCGCCGACGACGCCCCACTGCAAGTCGGCCCCTACGACCTCAACGGCATCTACCTCACGTTCGCGCAACTCAGCGCTGGTAAGCGGATCGTGCCGTCGGAGCTGTTTTCCTCCATCGGCCTAGACCCAGAAAGTCCGACGAACCTCTCGCGGCACCTGGACCGTGTACCCGTGAAGCTGCGCCACCTTTTGCTGCACGGCTTGTGGCTGTTTCCGTTCCGCTTCTACGGGGTAGAGATGCTGATTCTGGCGGAGTCTCTGGTCAAGTCGGACCCTAAAGACGGCAACGCGTACTACCGGATGGGGGAGGCCTACCGCAGAATCGCCGCGGCAACGCAGTGGGATTTCGAAACTGGGCCGTCCGCCACCCACGCGTACGAATTGGAGCAGACACTCAGCGCCGACCCGACGCTGCTGGAAGACCAGAACTACTGCTACCGGCGCGCCGTGGAATCTCTGGACATGGCAATCCGGGTACTGGACCCGCAACAGCTTGCCCGCCACGAGGAGTACAAGAACTACCGGATGCTGGTCTCCACCGAGTGGCAGGTGCAAACAGCCATCCGCAGTGCCGTCGAGAGGCAGGTAGCTTCCGTGGACGAGAAGGTGCAGGCGTTGTCCCGCCAGCTCGAGTCAGAGTCGAATCAGCTCGTGTGGAAATCCGTGGAGGTGCTGTCGCTGTTCGCTGCCCTGATGGGGTTGTTGATCACCAACATCAGTGTGCTGGGCATCGATGGCATCTCCACCCTCGAGCGCGTCGGACTCATCGG
Source organism: Corynebacterium sp. MSK008 (assembly GCF_030232585.1). Taxonomy (GTDB): domain Bacteria; phylum Actinomycetota; class Actinomycetes; order Mycobacteriales; family Mycobacteriaceae; genus Corynebacterium. Next base: position 32,578 of record NZ_JASPJX010000007.1, read on the forward strand.
TTTGATGGCGCTCATCATGGTCGGCTTCTTCCTCTTGGTGCGCAACACCGTATTCCGGGTGCGCGAAGGCCGGGAGGGACCCAAGGAGGTCCGCACGAAACCCCAGAAGTTCTCGCTGCGACGCCCACGAAAGACAGCCGTGCTCCAAGAGCGGATCAGCGAGCTTGAGCGCGACATCGAGCGGATGAGAAACACCAACTATCAGCTGGCACCATTTTTGGACAGCGCCTCCGGCGAGCAACGACGCACCGGTGCGCAGCTTCACGACGGCTACCGCGAAAGGACACCGTAGCTATGCACGACATCACTGGGGCAGCGCTCGAATACGTTGCAGACGATAAGGAACTGACGAAGGGGCCCTACGACATCGCCGACGCCGGCGAAGCGGCCGCCGCGATCGACCACTACCTTCGCGCACGCGTCACCGCCGCCGTCGTCCGCAGCGCCGGGCGACCCGTGCTCCAACTCTCCGGCGGCATCGATTCCATCTTGCTGGCCACCTACGTGGCCGAGGTCGCGCCGGGCGCGTTGGCCGTGACCTACAGCCAGCATGCGGAGGACCCGGAGGTGGGCAGGGCGGCAGCCGTCGCAAAGCAATGCGGTCTCGAGCACGTGATTGTTCGCCCCACCGACGAAGACTTCGAGCGGCTTCTCGCGCGGGTCGTGCGGGCCCTCGAGTTCCCGGAACCGTGGGAGATCTCGGCGGGTTGTGTGCTGGAAGCTATCGACGGTGCGTCGCACGAGCACGGCGCCGAAGGCGTACTGCTTTCCGGAGCCGGGGCCGACGCGCTGTTCATGGGCGGGCACACGGTGGTTCCCGCGGCGGGGGAGAGCCTCGTTGAGGCGTGGGATGCGACGCTGCGGGCAAACGTAGCCAAAAACTTCAAGCGCGAGCGTTTTGTGCCGGACTTTTACGAGCGGCTTATGGACGATCCCGAGCGGCACGTGCAGATCTGGCAGACCCACGCGGCTGTTGAGCTGGCCCAGCGTATCCACCCGTCGCTGGTGCAGCCCGACGACAGTGGCCACGACAAGTACATCTTCCGCAAGCTCGCGGTGGACCGGGGAGTCCCGGCGAAGGTGGCGTTCGCGCCGAAGAACCCGATGCAGGTCTCCTCCGGGCTCGTTGGAGCCATTGTGGACGCTGCCCGCCGCCAGCTTGCGCGCGACTTCGGGCAGCGCACGTACTCGTCGCCGTTGGAAGAGCCGCTGGAATTCACCGTCGCCCGGCTGTACCTGCAACGCCTGGAGGCAGGGGAGAGAGAATAGCAAAAAGGGCCCACCGGGAAGGCGGGCCCCTTTTTGTTGCGTGGAGCGGATGACGAGACTCGAACTCGCGACCCTCACCTTGGCAAGGTGATGCGCTACCAACTGCGCTACATCCGCATTGCTATTCAGTTACCGAGGGGATAAACCCTCTGTGCGCGATACTGGGATCGAACCAGTGACCCCTACCGTGTCGAGGTAGTGCTCTACCGCTGAGCTAATCGCGCAAGGCTATTGCAGCTTGGAGGTGGATACGGGAATCGAACCCGTGTACACGGTTTTGCAGACCGTTGCCTAACCACTCGACCAATCCACCGTGGAGTTACCTCCGAAGTATTCGGCTTTAAACTCCGAAGTACTTGGAGCGGATGACGAGACTCGAACTCGCGACCCTCACCTTGGCAAGGTGATGCGCTACCAACTGCGCTACATCCGCATTGCTATTCAGTTACCGAGGGGATAAACCCTCTGTGCGCGATACTGGGATCGAACCAGTGACCCCTACCGTGTCGAGGTAGTGCTCTACCGCTGAGCTAATCGCGCCCACGTTCCTTGGAGGAACTGGAGCGGATGACGAGACTCGAACTCGCGACCCTCACCTTGGCAAGGTGATGCGCTACCAACTGCGCTACATCCGCATGCGTTCCACGCTGTCCGCGTTGAACGCGAGAACAAACCTTATCCGCATACCGCCCGCTGTTACAAATCGCCATGTCACAGCTATTTTGAGGCGGCTTTGCGCGAATCACATGGGTGCAATTTGTCCCGCGACACATTCACTTCTCGACGTCGCGCGGTCGGACGCGCCCATTATCCGCGATGACCAGCCGATTCGGTACTTTCGGTTTTGGTGTGTAATCTCATTCCTCGTTCGGTCCTATGGCTCAGTGGAAGAGCGTTCCGTTCACACCGGAAAGGTCGCTGGTTCGATCCCAGCTAGGACCACAGGGAAAGCCCCAGGTTGGAAACGGCCTGGGGCGTTTTGCGTTTGCCCGCTAAACGCTGATATCGGCATTTGTAGGTTCGGCCCTTGGAAAAGCCTAGCTCGCGTCTCGGCCCCGGGGGTAAACGCCGATATCGGCGTTTAGGCTGCGTTGCCCGGTTCATAGTTTTGGGGCGGGTGTGACGGGAACTAACGTGGGTTTGGATACGACTAGTGCTCTTAGCGCCAGTCGGCGCGTTGGTTTTATTTGAGGAGGCACCATGCTCAGCCCGGCAACATTCACACGAGGTGGAGCGGTCGCAGCCGCAGCGGCCACTGCGGCGTTGGTTGCGGCAGCTCCGGCTTACGCTCACGATTCCGTGATTGGCTCGGACCCGGAGGACAAGGGCGTGGTCAGCGATTTCCCTGAAGCGGTCACCCTGGAGTTTTCCGGGGAGATCCAGGACGGCTTCAATACCGTGGCGCTCTCTCGCGATGCCAACGGCCAGTCCGAGGTGGTCTACTCCGGCGAGCCCGAGATCGACGGCCGGTTTGTCACCCTCGACCTGCCGGCAGACCTGGATGCGCAGCCGGGCGACTACAAGGTCGGTTTCCAGATCGTGTCCTCCGACGGTCACTCAACGAAGGGGATGACCTCGTTCAGCTTCAACCCGTCCGGCGAGACGACCGCGGATGCGAGCAAAGACCCGGTCGTCGACGCGGCCGACGGCATGAGCACCACCATGAAGGTGCTGCTCGCTCTCGCCGGCGTGCTTGTTATCGCAGGTGCAGGCGTTGGTGCCCTCGCGAAGAGCCGCCGGATCTCTGAAACCGACACTGATAGGGACAAGTAGGACAACACCAATGAACAAGCGAATTGTTACCGGCCTTGCAGCTGCAGCTTTGATACTGGCCGGTTGCTCCGACGAACCGAACGACGCAGCACAGCAGCAGTCGGCCTACAACGAGGCCACCTCGGAGGTGGGTGCCACAGCCGACGACCTGGGCAACGACGCGGTGACGCTGGAGCAGGGCGCCGTCCGCGCGAAGGCGGCGAAGGATGCGGCCGACGGCAGCGATATGACTGCCATCTTCGGCACGCTGCACAACAACTCCGACAAGGACATTTCGGTGGTTGGCTTCACTACCTCGCTCGGCGAGGCGAGCTACCAGATCCACGAAGTCGTGGACGGGGTGATGCGCCAAAAGGACGGCGGCTTTACCATCCCCGCGGGTGGTACCCATGAGCTGGCCCCGGGCGGCGATCACTTCATGGTGATGGGCTACGCGCCGGCCATCGAGGCAGGCGACACCATCGACCTGACCCTGCTGCTCGAAGGCGGAAGCACCGTAACCGTGCCCGATGTTGCCGTGCGCACCATGCTTCCCGGCGACGAAAGCTACGGCGATATCGCCGAGCACGGCGGCCACGACGGCCACAAGCACTAAGGAGGAAAAATCATGCCGGGTGTGAGCCGGCGGGGGTTTTTGGCGGGGACGGCTGGTGTGGCCGGGGTGGCGTCGTCAGGCATGCTGCTGGCGGCGTGCGATAACGAGCCGAGCAACTCCGAGCCGAACACTGAACCATTGACGGAGGCGTCCGTCGCCTTCGACGGTGCCCACCAGGCTGGCATCCAGACGCCGACGCAGGCGTCGCTCAACCTGGCCGGGTTCAACCTCAGGGACGGGGTGGACGCTGCGGGCGTCGTCAGGCTGATGCGCCTGTGGACGGAAGACGCCCGCGAGCTGACCGCCGGGCGCAACCCGCTGTCCAGCCTGGAGCCGGAGATGACGCAGTGGCCCGCCAACCTCACCGTCACCTGCGGATTCGGCGAGCGCATCTTCGATATCGCGGCGCCGGATCAAAAGCCGGCGTGGCTGCACGACATCCCTGCGATGCCGCGCGAGCAGCTGCAGCCGGAGTGGGGCCAGACCGATCTGGTGCTGCAGATTTGTTCGGACGACCCGGTGATGAGCGCCTGGGCGCTGCGCCACATGACGCGCGCCGGCATGGATTACGTGGAGACCGCGTGGCTGCAGCAGGGGTTCATGAACGCGTTCGGCTCCATCCCCAAAGGGCAGACGCCGCGCAACCTCTTCGGCCAGGTGGACGGCACCGTCAACCCGCGCTCGGACGAGGACTACGCCGAGCAGGTGTTCGCAGACGACGGCTCGTCGTCGCTTGTGGTGCGCCGCATCGCGATGGACCTCGACGATTGGGAGCGGCTGGACCGCACCTCACGCGAGGTGGCGGTGGGGCGAAAGCTTTCCGACGGCGCCCCGCTGACCGGCGAGGACGAGTTCGATACGCCGGACATGGAGGCGTTGGACGAGTACGGGCTGCCCGTGATCGACAAGAACTCCCACATGGCGCGCGCCATGCCGCCCGCGGACCACCCAGAGCAGAAGTTTTTGCGCAGGCCGTACAACTACTCGCTGCCGCCGGCGCCCGGCGAGCTGTCCGACGCGGGCCTGGTCTTCTTGGCCTACCAAAAGGACCCGGATGTCCAGTTCACTCCTGTGCTGCAACGGCTTTTGGAGGTGGACCGCCTCAACGAATGGACCACGCACATCGGGTCAGCGGTGTACTGGATCCCGCCGGGCACACGTAAGCCCGGTGGTGAGGCAAGTGGCGACGCGTACTGGGGCGAAACAGTACTTTCGGGGTCCCGGGGGTAGAATCCCTGGCGTCCGGCGCGCCACCTGCGCCGTCGGGAGAGAACGTAGAAGATGGGCGGCGTCCAGGTATGACGCAGCCCAGTGACGCGCAAAGGAGCGCACGACAGATATGTCTACCGAAGCAGCAGTCGAGTTCGCACCGTTCGAGGTTCCCGCCGGCACCGCCGTCGGCGCCGCCATGCGGGAGTTGAACTTGCCGAACAAGGGGGAGGACGCCATCGTGTGCGTCCAGGACGAAGCGGGCGAGCTGAAAGACCTCTCGCACGTCCCCGAATCCACCGCGACGTTTATGCCGGTGCCGGCAAACACTGAGCTCGGCCGCTCCGTGATCCGCCACTCCTGCGCACACGTGCTCGCCCAAGCCGTGCAGGCCGAGTTTCCCGGCACCAAGCTGGGCATCGGCCCGGCAATCGATGACGGCTTCTACTACGACTTCGACGTTGCGGAGCCGTTCACGCCGGAGGATCTGAAGGCGCTGGAAAAGCGTATGAAGAAGATCATTAAGCAGGGCCAGAAATTCGTCCGCGGCGTTTACGCCTCCGTGGAGGAGGCTGCGGAAGACCTCAAAGATGAGCCGTACAAGCTCGAACTGATCAACGACAAGGGCAACGTGGACCCGGACTCCGACGAGGCCACGGAAATCGGTGCCGGCGAGCTGACGCACTACGACAACGTCAACCCGCGCACGGGAGAGGTGGAGTGGCACGACCTGTGCCGCGGCCCGCACGTGCCGACCACCAAGTACATCCCGGCGTTCGCGCTGACCCGCTCGTCTGCCGCCTACTGGCGCGGCGACCAGAACAACGCCGGGCTGCAGCGCGTCTACGGCACCGCCTGGGAGTCCAAGGAAAAGCTCGAAGAGTACATGACCATGCTCGAGGAGGCGGAAAAGCGCGACCACCGCCGCCTGGGCAACGAGCTGGATCTGTTCTCCTTCCCGGACGAGGTTGGCTCGGGCTTGCCGGTGTTCCACCCGGACGGCGGCATCGTTCGCATGACCATGGAGCAGCACTCGCGCGAGCGTCACGTCGCCGCCGGCTACTCCTTTGTCAACACCCCGCACGTGACCAAGGGCGACCTGTTTAAGAAGTCGGGCCACCTGGACTGGTACGCGGACGGCATGTTCCCGCCGATGAAGCTCGACGGCGAGGTGGACGAAGGCGGCAATGTGACCAAGCAGCCGGTGGACTACTACGCCAAGCCGATGAACTGCCCGATGCACAACCTGATCTTCGACTCGCGCGGGCGTTCCTACCGTGAGCTGCCGCTGCGCCTGTTCGAGTTCGGCACCGTCTACCGCTACGAGAAGTCCGGCGTGGTCCACGGCCTGACCCGCGCCCGCGGCTTCACGCAGGACGACGCCCACATTTACTGCACCGAGGAGCAGCTGGAAGACGAGCTGACCAGCGTGCTGGAGTTCATCATCTCCCTGCTGCAGGACTACGGACTGGATGACTTCTACCTGGAGCTGTCCACGAAGGACCCGAACAAGTACATCGGCGACGACGAAATCTGGGAGCGCTCCACCAACATTCTGGAGTCCGTGGCCAAAAAGTCCGGCCTGGAGCTCGTCCCGGACCCGGCGGGCGCCGCGTTCTACGGCCCGAAGATCTCCGTGCAAGCGCGCGACGCAATCGGCCGCACCTGGCAGATGTCCACCGTGCAGCTGGATTTCAACCTGCCCGAGCGCTTCGACCTGACCTATACCTCTTCGGACGGTTCGAAGAAGCGCCCGGTGATGATCCACCGTGCACTCTTCGGCTCCATCGAGCGCTTCTTCGGCGTGCTGCTCGAGCACTACGCCGGTGCGTTCCCGGCTTGGCTGGCCGCGCACCAGGTGGTGGGCATCCCGGTGGCCGACGCGTTCGCGGATCACCTCGAGGGCGTCGTCGGTGCCCTGCGCGAGCGCGGCATCCGTGCCGAGGTGGACCACTCGGACGACCGCATGCAGAAGAAGATCCGCACCCACACCACTTCCAAGGTGCCGTTCATGCTGCTCGCCGGCGAGCGGGACGTGGAGGCGAACGCGGTGAGCTTCCGCTTCCTCGACGGCAGTCAGATCAACGGCGTGCCGGTCGAGCGTGCGGTGGGGCTGATCACCGACTGGATCACCGCAAAGCGCAACGACCAGCCGAGCGAGGACACCGTTGCAGCCGGCAACTAACGGCGAGACCTACGTCGACACCGGCGTAGGCGACCCAGACCGTCTTGCCCGACTGTGGGCACCGTACCGCTCCAGCTATATCACTCAGATGCCGGCGGGAGAAGAGACGGGGGAGACCGGAGGATCGTCGAGAAGCAAAGGCGATCCTTTCCTGGAAATCCCGCGAATGAGCGACGAAGACGGTCTGATTGTCGCGCGCGGGGAGACGGTGTACGCGGTGTGCAACCTGTACCCGTACAACGCCGGCCACCTGATGGTGGTGCCGTACCGCAAGGTCGCTGAGCTGGAAGAACTCACCGATGCGGAGACGGACGAGCTGATGGTGTTTGCGAAGCGCGCGGTGAAAACGCTCAAACGCGTGTCCAAGCCGGAGGCGATCAACGTCGGACTCAACTTGGGCAAGGCCTCCGGCGGGTCGGTGGGTGACCACCTGCACCTGCATGTGGTGCCGCGCTGGGCGGGCGACGCGAATTTTATGACCGTCATCGGGGGCACCAAGGTGCTGCCGCAACTGCTGCAGGAAACGCGGGCGCTGCTTGCCGACGGCTGGCGCGAAGTCTACGCAGCGGAATCAGGTGAACACGATGCTTAGCGTGCACGGACGCAAACCCGCCGCAGTAGTGGTCGAGCCGGTGGCCAAAGGGCTGCTGAAGATCGGCCTGACGCCGAACGCGACAACCGTGGTGGGCACCGCGCTGACCATGCTCACCGCGGTGGTGCTCATCCCCACCGGACACCTGGTGTGGGCGGCGGTACTCAGCCTCTTCTTCGCCGCCTTCGACATGGTCGACGGCACGATGGCCAGGCTGCGCGGCGGGGGCACCGCGTTTGGCGCGACGCTGGACGCGAGCTGCGACAGGCTTACCGACGGCGCGTTGTTCGGGGCGATAGCTATATGGCTGATCTATGTCGCGGACGCGGCTCCCGTGAACGTGGCGGTGTGTCTGGCGGTCATTGTCCTGTCGCAGACGATCAGCTACATCAAGGCACGCGGCGAGGCTGGCGGACTGACGATCGTCGGCGGGCTGATCGAGCGGCCTGAGCGGTTGATCCTCGGCCTCGGTGGCATTGCACTTGAGGGCTTCGGCGTGCCAAATGCCGTGGTGGTTTCGCTGTGGATCCTGCTGGTCGGCTCAGTGATCACCGTGGTGCAGCGCCTGATGTACGCCGGGCGCGACAAGGGGGCGGACGCGAAGATTGCGCCGCCTGCGGGGGCGTAGATGGTCTCCGCGCGGGAGCGGCTCGTCGCCGCGGGCTACATCGCCGGCTGGAAGATCGTCGGCGCGCTTCCGGAGCGACTGAGCGCGCGGGCCGCCGAGTGGGCCGCCGACCGTGCTTCCGGCGACGGCGCGGGCATGGAAATGTTGCGGCGCAACCTCTCACGTGTGGTGGGGCCGGAGCGCGTCACCCGGGAGTTGGTGCGAGACTCCATGCGCTCGTACGCCCGCTACTGGCTGGAGGCCTTCCGCCTGCCGCGGATGGCAAAAGATCCGGGGTTGAACTCGACGCTTTCTGCCGGGGTGGCGGGCCGAGAACATTTGGATGCTGCCGTGGCGCGGGGCAACGGGGTGGTGCTGACACTGCCGCACACGGGCAACTGGGACATGGCCGGGACATGGCTGGCTGAAAATTACGGCGGGTTCGCCACTGTCGCCGAACGCCTCAAGCCCGAGGCGCTGTTCGACGCTTTCGTGCAGTTCCGGGAGTCCCTCGGCTTCGAGGTGGTGCCTCTGACCGGAGGCGAGCAGCCCCCGTTCGAGCGGCTGAAGGAGGTGCTTGCCGCCGGCGGCATCGTGTGCCTGCTGGGGGAGCGGGACTTCTCACGCAACGGGGTGCCGGTGACGTTCTTCGGCGAGGAAACGACGTTTCCGGTCGGCCCGGCCAAATTGGCGAAGGATACCGGTGCGACACTTCTGGTCGCGCACTCCTGGTTCACGGGCACCCGGCGCAACCCCGGCTGGGGCTTCAGCATTTCCGCCCCGGTGGAGGTGACCACCCTTGAGGACACGGCGCAACGGCTGGCTGACCTGTTCGCAGAAAACATCTCTGCCCATCCGGCGGATTGGCACATGTTGCAACCGCTGTGGCCTCAAGACGCGCCCAAGCCCAGCCGACGCCGAGAGATGGAACGGCGGCTGCGAAAGCAGCACGAACAGGGGAGGTAGCCGGAGTGAGGATCGGTCTGGTGTGCCCGTATTCCTTCAACGTGCCGGGCGGGGTTCAAGCCCACGTGCTTGACCTTGCTGCGCAATTGCGCGATATGGGTCACCACACCGAGGTGCTCGGTCCGGCCTCCAGCGCTGTGACGCTTCCGGAGTGGGTCACCCGTGGCGGCGCCGCGGTGCCGGTGCGCTACAACGGCTCGGTCGCACGCCTGTCTTTCGGCCCCCAGGTGCGCCGCACAACGCGGCAGTTCATAGAGCGCGGCAACTTCGACATCCTGCACGTGCATGAGCCGAATTCGCCGAGCTATTCCATGGCGGCATTGCGCATGGCCACCGGCCCAATCGTGGCCACCTACCACGCCTCGGCGGAATCCTCCTACGCACTGAAGCTTGCGTTGCCGGCGTTGCGCGGGAGCCTGGAGAAGATCCGCGCTGGTGTCGCAGTGAGCGATGAGGCGTGGCGTTGGCAGTCGGAGCAGGTGGGCACCGACCCCGTGATCATCCCCAACGGCGTGGACACCGGCAGGTTTGCGGCGGCGCGACGCGTTTCGGGGCACCGGGCAAGGCCAGAAGTGGTTTTCCTGGGCCGCTTGGACGAGCCCCGCAAAGGCCTGGACGTGTTCCTGCAGGCGATAGATCGGCTGCCGAAGAGGCCCCGCGTCACCGTCATCGGGGCCGGCGCGCCCCGTGAGGTCGAGGGCGTGGAGTTTACGGGGAGGATCTCTGAAGCTGAGAAGGCCAAAATTCTCGGACGCGCGGACATCTTCGTTGCACCGAACCTCGGCGGCGAGTCCTTCGGGATCATTCTCGTGGAGGCGATGGCAGCTGGTTGCGCCGTGATTGCCAGTGACATCCCGGCGTTCGCCGCGGTCTGCGGTGAGGATGCGGGGGTGCTGTTTCCCCCCGGCGATGCGTCTGCGCTCGCGCGGAAGTTGCAGTTGCTTATCGACGATGTCCCGCTGCGCACAAATCTGGCCTCCCACGGCGTGCAGCGGGCAAGAGACTTTGATTGGTCTGTGGTGGCGCGCCAGGTGCTGGCGGTGTACGAGGCCGTTTCGATCGGGGAGAAGGTCGGGGTGGAGGGGTGGCTATGACAGCGGTGTGGATCGCCGTAGCGGTGGTGGTCACGGTATTGGTCGGGTGGGCCTACAACACGGCGCAGCGGCTCAACCGCCTGCACATCCGCCTCGACCGTTCGCGCGACGCGCTGCAGGCGGCGCTGGATCGGCGCTGCGCGGTCATCGCGGCTATCTACCCCGATCTTCGTTCAGCGGCGGAGGACGCGGAGCACGTCAGGATGACACCGCAGGACATACACACGCGTCTTGCGCAGGAGGAGCAACTGTCGGTGCAGGTAGCTGATCGGATCGCGGGCGAGGAGGTGCCGGGCCCGCTCAGCGACGCGGACATCCGGGTTGAGTTGGCAACGCGGTTCTATGACGACGCTGTGGCGGATACGCGTGCGCTGCGCCTTCGGCCGTCGGTAAGCTTTTTGCGCCTTGGGGGCACGGCGGCTTTGCCACAGTTCGCGCGGGACGACCAGTAAAAGCTTCGGCGCAGCGGTGCGTATAATGCCGTCTGTTACACGTCAACCGAGGAAAAGGGGTGCGTTATGGCGGGCCACTCAAAGTGGGCAACCACGAAGCACAAGAAGGCCGCAAACGACGCGAAGCGGTCGAAGTTGTGGGCGAAGATGATCAAGGACATCGAGGTCGCGGCACGCACCGGCGGCGGCGACCCGGCCGCGAACCCCACCCTGGACGACATGATCCGCAAGGCCAAGAAGGCCTCGGTGCCGGGCGACAACATCGAGCGCGCCCGCAAGCGCGGCTCCGGCGAAGAGGCTGGCGGCGCGAACTGGGAGACCGTGATGTACGAAGGCTACGGCGTCAACGGTGTCGCCGTGCTCATCGAGTGCCTGACGGACAACCGTAACCGCGCGGCCACCGAGGTGCGCACCGCAATGACGAAAAACGGCGGCAACCTGGGCGAGTCTGGATCAGTCGGTTACATGTTCGAGCGCACCGGTGTGGTGACCATCCAGAAGGGCGAGCTCGGCGAGGACGACGTGCTTATGGCGGTGCTCGACGCCGGCGCCGAGGAAGTCAACGACCTTGGTGAGGAGTTCGAGATCACCTGCAAGCCGACCGACCTGCCGGCAGTGCGCGAGGCCCTGGCCGGCGAGAGTATCGAGATTGAGGAAGCAGGCCAGGAGTTCCGCGCGGACGTGGAGGTGGACCTCGACGTTGAGGGCGCGAAGAAGATGATGCGCATCATCGATGCCTTGGAGGATTCCGACGACGTCCAGAACGTCTACACCAACATGAACCTCTCCGACGAGGTCGTGGCTCAGCTGGAGGACTAGGCCTTTCACCGGTCTTTCGCTGTGTGCAACGCCCGCGCCGCCGATGGTGGCGCGGGCGTTTGTTGTGCTTCCTGTGGTAGAACATATGTGTTACATGTACGGAATGGAGGATGCGATGTCGCTGGAAGGTCTGCGGGTCATGGGCATTGACCCGGGCTTGACGCGCTGCGGCCTCTCCGTTGTGCAGGCGGGCCGTGGCCGGCAGATCATCCCCGTCGCCGTCGGCGTCGTGCGTACTCCGTCGACGTCGGAGTTGGCGGAGCGGCTGCTGCGCCTGTCGCGTGCGGTGGGAGAGTGGATCGACGACTACCGCCCAGACGTCATCGCCATGGAGCGGATCTTTGAACGCGGCAACGTCTCTACCGTGATGCACACCGCGCACGCGGTGGGCGTAATGGTGCTGGCTGCGGCGGAGCGAGGCATCCCGGTGCACATGTACACCCCGTCAGAAGTGAAAAAGGCCATCTCTGGCAATGGGCGGGCGGACAAGAAGCAGATGACGGTGATGATCACGCGCATCCTCGGCCTGTCCGAGGCACCGAAGCCCGCGGATGCGGCCGACGCGCTGGCTATCGCGGTGTGCCACTGCTGGCGCGCACCTTTGATCGCACGGACTAACCAGTTGACCAAGAAAGCGGCAAACCAATGATTGATTCACTCAACGGCGAAGTGCTCACGATCGGGCTCGACCATGCGGTCATCGAGTGCTCCGGCGTGGGCTACCGCTTCCTTGCCACTCCGCAGACGCTGGGCCGCTTGACTCGCGGCGAGCAGGCCCGGGTGATGACGTCGATGGTTGTCAAGGACGACGGAGTGACCCTGTACGGCTTTGGCGACGCGGACGCCCGCGAGATGTTCCACAAACTGCAGACTGTGTCCGGTTTGGGGCCGAAGTTGGCGCTCGCCTCGTTGTCCGTGTTTGACCCGGGGGAGCTGTCCTCCCACATCGCCGCCGGGGACGCGAAGACGATCCAGTCCATCCCCGGTGTGGGCAAGAAGATGGCCGAGCGCATCGCCCTCGAGCTCAAGGACAAGGTGGAGGCCTTCATTCCGGCGGGCGATGCTCCCACCGCTGCAGGGACAACCGGGGCGAACACAGGCTCCTCCCTCGTCTCCGAGCAGGTGGTCGAGGCGCTGGTGGGCCTTGGCTTCCAGGAGCGCTCGGCACGGCCGGTGGTCGACGCGTTGGTGGAGGAGCAGCCGGAGGAAAACGCGTCCGCGCTGCTGCGCCAGGCGCTGAGCCAGTTGGGCAAGAAGTAGGGGAGGTACTCCGTGTCGGATGTGGAAAAGACAGAGTTCGAGCTGCCGGAGGGGTTCGCTGCGAAGCCCCCGTCGCCAGTAGACGCCCACGCGCAGGCGGACGAGCACGATATTGAGCGCTCGCTGCGCCCGAAGTCGATCAACGAGTTCATCGGTCAACCCAAAGTGCGCGAGCAACTCAACCTGGTGCTCGCGGGCGCTCGCAGCCGAGGGGTGACCCCGGACCACATCCTGCTGTCTGGCCCGCCCGGTCTGGGAAAGACCACCATGGCCATGATTGTGGCTCAGGAGCTGGGCACCTCGCTGCGGATGACGTCGGGCCCGGCGCTGGAGCGCGCTGGCGATTTAGCGGCGATGCTGTCCAACCTGATGGAAGGCGATGTGCTTTTCATCGACGAAATCCACCGCATTGCACGCCCGGCCGAAGAAATGCTGTACATGGCGATGGAGGATTTCCGCATCGACGTGATCGTCGGCAAAGGCCCGGGCGCGACCTCGATCCCGTTGGAAATCCCGCCGTTTACCCTCGTGGGCGCGACCACGCGCGCGGGCATGCTCACCGGCCCGTTGCGCGACCGCTTCGGGTTCACCGCCCAGATGGAGTTCTACGACGTTAAGGATCTCACCCAAGTGGTTAGCCGCGCGGCGGACATCCTCGGGGTGCGCATCGACAACGATGCGGCAGTGGAAATCGCCTCGCGTTCGCGTGGCACGCCGCGCATTGCCAACCGCCTACTTCGGCGTGTGCGCGACTGGGCGGACGTGCACGGCGACGGCCACGTCAACCTTGACGCGGCGCGCTCGGCGCTGAGTGTTTTCGACGTGGATGAGTTGGGACTGGACCGCCTGGACAGGGCAGTTCTCGACGCGTTGATCCGAGGCCACGGCGGGGGCCCGGTGGGTGTGGGCACACTCGCCATCGCCGTTGGTGAGGAAGCCGGCACCATCGAGGAGGTGTGCGAGCCTTACCTCGTGCGCGCGGGGTTGATGTCGCGTACCGGGCGCGGGCGAGTGGCCACCGCCGCGGCGTGGGAGCACCTGGGGCTGCAAGCTCCACCGGAAGCACCGGGGCAAATGTCGCTCTATTAAGGCTGGCGCGGACCGGACTGCTGGTTTTGCGGGGCTATGCCGTAGCATGTTCCGTTGTGTCTCCACCGGCACGCCCTTCACTTATGCCTCTTCCCGGGTGTTGTGGGTTCCGGTGGAGGGGAAAATTGGAGCTCGGAAAGCAGAGGAGTCAGCTCAGTGTCCAACAACACTCGGCGGTCCCGCGAAGTGAAGGGAAAGAAGCGCTGGCCCGCTCGGCTGCTCGCGCTTTTCACCCTCATTGTCATCGGCGTCTACGGCCTAGTCTTTTTCACCGGAAACAAATCCGCCGAGCCGAAGCTCGGCATCGACCTGCAGGGAGGCACCCGTGTCACCCTTGTGCCGCAGGGCGATGAACCGACGAACGAGCAGCTGCAGGACGCGCGCAACATCCTCGAAAACCGCGTGAACGGCATGGGTGTCTCCGGTGCGTCCGTTGTTGTGGACGGAAACACCATCGTCATTGAGGCTGCCGGCGACGACACGGCCGAGATTCGCAACATCGGCCAGACTTCGCAGCTGTTCTTCCGCCCGGTGCTCGACCCGCCGGCAGCGGATAGCACCAAGATTGACCAGGTCACCTTGGACATGACCAACGAGTGGGTCAAGTACGGCATCTTCACCCCGCAGGAGGGCCAGGCGGTGCTCACTCAGATCGCCGCGCGTAAGCAGGCTGCGGAGAAGGAAGCTGAAAAGGCCGCCGAGAACCCGCAGGATGAAAGCGGTGAAGGCAAGGACGTCGCCCCGAAGGAAGAGGAAGCACCGGAGGCGCCCAAGGACGTCCCGCAGGTCAGCGCCGAGCCGCTGCCGGAGCCGAACGGCCCGGTCGAGGCTGCGGAGCGCCGCCAGGAGACGACGGACATGTTGCGCCGCACCCGGCAGTCCACCGATCCGACCGAGCAGTTCGCTGCACTGACCCTGATGTCGGCCCGCTGCATGGGCCAGATAACGGACCCGCTGGCCGGCTCCGACAAGGCCGACCTGCCCCTGGTCTCCTGTGACCCCACGACGGGCCAGCCGCTGCTTCTCGACGAGGTTCCCTTGCTCACCGGCGTTACCGACGCTGACGGCCCGCGCTTGACCGGCGAGCAGATCGACACCAACCGCGCGATCACCGGCGGCTTCAACCCGCAGTCCAGCCAGATGGAAATCAGCTTCGCTTTCAGCCAGGCCGGCGAGCCCAACGGTTCCGAGACGTGGGCACGCTTGACCAGCGAGATGTTGCAGAAACAGATCGCCATCACCCTCGACTCCCAGGTGATCTCCGCTCCGGTGATCCAGGGCCCGACCCCGGTTGGCTCCGCCACGTCCATCACCGGCAACTTCACGCAAGAGGAGGCCGAAAGCCTCGCCAACAACCTGCGCTACGGCGCGCTGCCGCTGTCGTTTGCCGGTGAGAACGGTGAGCCGGGCGGCACCGCGCTGTCCGTGCCGCCGTCGCTGGGCCAGGCATCTCTGAAGGCCGGCCTGTACGCCGGTCTGGTCGGCCTGATCCTGGTTGCTCTGTTCGTCTTCGCTTACTACCGCCTTTACGGCCTGATCTCCCTGGCTTCGCTCGTCGCCGCCGGTGCGCTCGTCTACGGCACCCTGGTGCTGCTGGGCCGCTGGATCGGCTACTCCCTGGACCTGTCCGGCATCGCCGGTTTGGTCATCGGTATCGGTGCCACGGCCGACTCCTTCATCGTCATTTACGAGCGCATCAAGGACGAGGTACGCAAGGGCAAGACGTTCCGCTCCGCCACCGCGTCCGGTTGGCAGCGGGCGAAGGACACGGTCATTACCGGCAACATGGTCACCCTGATCGGTGCGGTAATCATCTACTTCCTTGCCGTCGGCGACGTGAAGGGCTTCGCATTCACCATGGGCCTGACCACCGTCTTCGACCTAGTCGTCACCTTCCTGGTCACCGCGCCGCTGCTGATCATCGCCTCGCGCAGCAGCTTCTGGTCCAAGCCGTCCGTCAACGGCATGGGCAAGGCGTTTAGGACCGCCGAAGAACGTCGAGCGCAGGCGCAAGAGGTTGGCCTGCAGGATGACGTCGATAAGCAAACGCTCCAACCGGCCGCAACGATTGAGGAGAACTAGATATGTCGAGCACTAAGGCAACTTCGGCACACACCTCCGCTGAGGCAGCGGGCGCAGGCGAGACCGCCGCCCCTGTGAAGGCCAAGCGTTCGGCGGAGACGCTGTACGACGGCACCGGCGCCATCGACTTCGTCGGCCGCCGCAAGCTGTGGTACGGCATCACGTTTGTGCTCGTGGTGATCTCCTTGCTGGCCATGCTCCTTCGCGGCTTCAACATGGGCATCGACTTCGAGGGCGGCACCAAGATGACCATGCCTGCCGGCGAGCTCGTGGCCGAAGAGGTGGAGGAGACCTTCGTCGATGCGACCGGCGTCACCCCGGAGCTGACCCAGATTGTCGGCTCCGGCGACACTCGGACGCTGGAGATCAACTCCGGGCACCTCTCGCAGGAGCAGATCGACGCCGCGCGCCAGGCAATCTTCGACGAATACCAGATTGAAGACCACACCGGTGAGCCCAGCGCCGACGCAATCGGCGACTCCACGGTTTCCGAGTCCTGGGGCTCCACCATCACTAACCGCATGCTGCTGGCGATGGCGGTGTTCCTCGTCGCCGCCGCTGTGTACGTGGCGGTGCGCCTGCAGCGCGAGATGGCTGCCGCCGCGATGGCGGCGCTCATTGTGGACGCCGTGCTGATTGCCGGCATCTACGCACTGTTCGGGCTCGAGATCACCCCGGCGATGATCATCGGTCTGCTCACCGTGCTGACCTTCTCCCTCTACGACACGGTGATCGTGTTTGACAAGGTGCGCGAAAACACCTCGGGCGTGCTGGATTCGCGCCGTTCCACGTACGCCGAAGAGGCGAACCTGGCGGTGAACCAGACGGTGATGCGTTCCATTTCCACCTCCGTCATTTCCGCGCTACCTATTGTGGCGCTGATGGTCGTGGCCGTGTGGATGCTTGGCGTGGGCACCCTGAAGGATCTCGCCCTGATCCAGCTCATCGGTGTGGTCGAGGGCATCTTCTCCTCACTGTTTTTGGCGACCCCGCTGCTGGTGAGCCTGGTCAACCGCAAAAAGAAGTACAAGGACCACAACGCCGCCGTGGAGCGCTACCGTGCCCGTGGCACTGGCGAGCTTGAAGACGAGGCGGCCGAAGAGGTTGTCCAGGAAAAGCGCCAGGTTGCCGCTCCGGTGCGCCGCGCCGAGGCGTCGGGCGATGCGGCCAACGGTGTCTCCGGGGCAACCGGTTCATCGACCTGGCGTCCGGGTAGGTAGACGGCGGCAAACCATGGCAGGACGTTTCACCCGCGTAGTAGCCACAGTCGCTGCAGCGGCGCTCAGCTGTATCGCACTTTCCGCGTGTGGCGCAGGCGATTACGAGGAAGACCAGTCGAAGAAGCTGTTCGGCTACCAGGTGCTCGGCGAGCTGCGCACCACAAACGCTGGCACGCTGGACGGCGCAACGGATTTGGCCGAGCTGCTCTCCGTGCGCCTGTATCCGGGCGTGTATGTGCCGGGACCGAGCGGGCAGATGATTCCGAACACGGATTTGGTGACCACGCAGGTGCTGCCGGGGGACCAACGCAAGGTGATCTACACACTTTCCGACGCCGCGGTGTTTTCCGACGGCACACCGGTGACCTGCTCCGACTTCCTGCTCACCTTCACCGCGGGGCACTACCCGGGCATGTTCGGATCCCACATGCCCCTGTTTGACGACACGGAGGAGCTGTCCTGCACCCCCGGGTCCAAGGAATTCACGCTCACCTTCAAGGAAGGCCGGGGGGCCCGCTGGCGCGGACTGTTTGACGCCGGAACCGTCCTGCCGGCCCATGCCGTTGCTGCCAAGCTGGACAAGAGCATCGAAGAGCTCGACAGCGATCTGCAGTCCAACGATTTCTCCCGCCTCAAGCCAATCGGCGATGTGTGGCGCCACGGATTTAGCCTTGCCGAGTTCGATCCTGAACTGCAGGTGTCTTTCGGCCCGTTCCAGATCGCGGAGGTGGGGCAGCGCGGTGAAGTGACGCTGGTGGCCAACGAACACTACTACGGCGACGCGCCGCAAACCCCGGAGATGGTGGTCTGGCCCGGCTCCGCCGATTCCGGCGAGCTGTCCGGGGACGAAGCGTTGCGCATCGGCGACCTGCGAGAGACGTCTCCGGCTTGGCACGACGTCGACGCCGAGGGCAACCGCCTCAACGTAGATACGCAAATTGGTGAGCTCACGGAGGCGTTAACGTTCCCGGAGGTCGGGACGTGGGCGATTCACGAGAACCGACAAGCGTTTGCCAAGTGCGTGGACCCGCGTGCCGTCGCGAAGGCTTCCAGCGACGTCGCTGGCATCGAGGTGCCGGTTGCGCCGCTGCACGTGCTGCAACACGCGGACCCGTTGGCGGGCCGTGTCAAGGACGTTGCGGCACCGAACCTCGAGGTGGACATTGAGGGAGCTTCCGCGCTTTCCGGCACCGAGATCCGGATCGGTTACCCGTACCCGGACGCGCGGTTTGCCGCCATGGTGGAATCCATCCGCCGCACGTGCGAGCCCGCCGGCATCACCGTCACGGACGTGACAGAGGGCGGAAAAACCCTCGCGGACCTGCCTCGGGCCGAGTACGACGAATGGGGCAACGAGACCTGGACCGAGGGCGCGGCCGACGTCATCCTCCATGCCACCGACCCGATGCGGGAGTTCCCGTCCGCCAACAACCGCGCCCAGGAACTCGGAGCCCTTCGCGCGCAGGAAGGGCATCTGTGGAAGCAGCTGCCGTCCATTCCGCTGGCCGCGCAGCCCCGCACCTTCGCCGTCGACGGCGCAGTGCGTAACGTGGTGCCGTACACAGGTCTTGCCGGCATTGGCTGGAACATGGACCGGTGGCAGCTGAACGCAGAGACAACCCCGGCCGAAAAGTAAGAGGAGAATCCAAACCAATGGCCCCCACACCTATCGACGGCAACCGCTACGCCACCGCCGGTGACGCCCTGAAGGACAAGATCCGCCAAGTGCAAGACTTCCCGGAAGAGGGCGTCCTGTTCGAAGACCTCACACCGGTGCTCGCGGACCCGGCGGCGCTGAACATCGTCATCGCGGAAATGGCGACCGCCAGCCGCAAGCTCGGCGCCGACCTTGTCGGCGGTTTGGACGCGCGCGGTTTCCTGCTCGGTTCGGCAGTGGCGTATGAGCTCGGCACCGGTATCTTGGCCATCCGCAAGAAGGGCAAGCTGCCGCCGCCGGTGATCACGCAAGAGTACACCACCGAGTACAGCTCCGCTGCGCTTGAGATTCCGGCGGACGGCATGGACATCTCCGGCAAGAGCATCGTGCTTGTGGACGACGTGCTTGCCACCGGCGGCACTCTCGTCGCCGCCCGCGATCTGATCGAGCGCGCCGGCGGTACCGTCGCGGGGTATGTGGTTGTGCTTGAGGTGCCGGGCCTCGGCGGGCGCGGCAAGCTTGGCGACGCTCCGCTGGTGGTCCTCGGCGAAGAGCACCCCGATAAGGCGTAGTATTACGTCTTTAGTCGCTGGAGAAGTTCTGGAATCGGAGGCTGGGAATGACTGACAAGCCGGTGAAGAGGACAGGCCCCTCCGTGCGCAGCATGTCTGCCCGGCTAGCGCGCTCGTTGACAGGCAACAGCCGCTCCAAGACAAACCCAGTGCTGGACCCGTTGCTGTCGCTTCACCGCAAGTTCCACCCGAAGGCAGACGCGGAGCTACTCGACCGCGCCTACTCCACCGCGGAGCGCCTGCACGAGGGCGTGTTCCGCAAGTCGGGCGATCCGTACATCACCCACCCGCTGGCGGTGGCGACCATCTGTGCCGAAATTGGCATGGACACCACCACGCTGGTGGCGGCGCTGTTGCACGACACGGTGGAGGACACCGATTACTCGTTGGACGACCTCACCAGCGATTTCGGGCCCGAGGTAGCCAAGCTGGTCAATGGCGTGACCAAGCTGGACAAGGTTGCCCTCGGAGCAGCCGCGGAGGCGGAGACGATCCGCAAGATGATCGTGGCCATGGCGGAAGATCCGCGCGTGCTGGTGATCAAGGTGGCGGACCGCCTGCACAACATGCGCACGATGCGCTTTTTGCCGCCGGAGAAGCAGGCGAAGAAGGCGCAGGAGACACTTGACGTCATCGCCCCGCTGGCGCACCGCTTGGGCATGGCGAGCGTGAAGTGGGAACTGGAAGACCTCGCCTTCGCCATCCTGCAGCCGAAGAAGTACGAGGAGATCGTGCGCATGGTTGCGGACCACGCGCCGTCGCGGGACAGGGCGCTGCGGGAGATCACCGAGGTGCTGCAGCGCGAGCTCGCCTCCAACGGCATCACAGCTGAGGTGATGGGCCGCCCGAAGCACTACTGGTCCATTTACCAGAAGATGTCCGTGCGGGGCCACGACTTCAACGAAATCTTCGATCTGGTGGGCATGCGCGTGCTGGTGGACACCGTCAACGACTGCTACGCGGCCATTGGCGTGGTCCACTCCCTGTATTCCGTGATGCCGGGCCGGTTCAAGGACTACATCTCCAACCCGCGTTTCGGTGTGTACCAGTCGCTGCACACGACTGTGATGACGCAGACGGGCCGCCCGCTCGAGGTGCAGGTGCGCACCCACGAGATGCACTACAACGCTGAGTTCGGCGTTGCGGCGCACTGGCGTTACAAGGAGACGAAAGGCTCGCACAAGGGCGACCAGTCCGAGGTGGACCAGATGGCGTGGATGCGCCAGCTGCTGGATTGGCAGAAGGAGGCCGCGGACCCGAACGAGTTCCTGGATTCTCTGCGCTACGACCTGACCAGCCAGCAGATCTTCGCCTTCACCCCGAAGGGCGACGTGGTGGACCTGCCTGCGGGGTCCACCCCGGTGGACTTCGCGTACGCGGTGCACACCGAGGTCGGCCACCGCTGCATCGGCGCCAAAGTCAACGGCAAGCTGGTCACGCTGGAAACCGAGCTCAAGTCCGGCGACCGGGTGGAGATTTTCACCTCCAAGGACCAGAACGCGGGCCCGTCGCGCGATTGGCAGGACTTTGTTGTCTCCCCGCGCGCGAAGGCGAAGATCCGCCAGTGGTTTGCCAAGGAGCGCCGCGAAGAACAGCTCGAGGCCGGCCGCGACGCGCTCGCCGCAGAGGTGCAACGCGGCGGGCTGCCCATGCACCGCCTGTTCACCAACGAGTCCATGCGCCAGGTGGCAACGCGGCTGCACTACCAGGACGTGGACGCGCTGTACACCGCTATCGGTGCCGGCAACGTTTCCTCCCAGCACGTCGCGCACCTGCTCATGGACATGTTCGGCGGCGACGACGATGCCGTCGATGCGCTCACCGCGCGCACGCCGATGTCGGCGCTGGTGCGTCCGCAGGCCAGCGGCGATGGTCCCGCGATCCTGGTGGAGGGCAGCCCGGATGTGATGGCGAAGCTGGCCAAGTGTTGCCAGCCTGTGCCCGGCGACGCGATCTTCGGTTTTGTCACCCGCGGCGGGGGAGTGTCGGTGCACCGCACGGATTGCACGAACGCCAACAAGCTCAAGGACGAGCCGGAGCGCCTGGTGGACGTCGAATGGGCGAACCAACGCTCGCACAAGAGCGCGTCGCGAGCCACCATCCAGCTGGAGGCGCTGGACCGCAACGGCCTGCTCACGGAAACCACCGGGGTGCTCTCGGAGGCGAAGCTGCCCATTCTGGCCATGTCGTCCCAGGCGGGCGACGACCGCATCGCCACGATCCGTTTGACCATCGAGGTCTCCGACATCAAGCAGCTCGGTTCCATCATGAACCAGATCCGCAACATTGAGGGCATCTTCGATGTCTATCGCGTGACTGCTTAACGACGACCAAAGGTTGCCCACGCCCTCCTCTTAGCCGGCGCCCAGGTTTCCGGCAGATGAAATGTTGGTGCACGGAAGGTTATTTCCGCAGCAAAATAGTTTGTGCACCGCGGAGTTGCTCTGCGAGGATGTGGAATTCGGGATACAAGGGAGGGACACTACCCCGCATATTTGAGGAGTCCCCCGTGTTTGATTTCCGTCGCGCTGGCGCCCTGATCGCCGCAACCACCACGACCGCTGTGGTGCTCACCGCAGCACCGTTCGCCGCAGCCGCTGAGGCTGACCAGGTCACCATCAACGTCGCCAACATCACCGACTTCCACGGTCGCCTGAAGTACAACCCGTCCACGACCACGGTGAAGGACGCCGCAGGCAACCCGGTCCTCGACGAGAATGGCAAGGAAGTCAAGGAAATCACCCCGAAGGCCGGCGACGAGATGGGTGCCGCCAATGTCGCGGGCATCATGAACTACCTGCGTGAGCAGAACCCGAACACCATCGTCACCACCTCGGGTGACAACCAGGGTGGATCCGCCTTCATCTCGTTCATCTCCGACGACAAGTACACGATGGACTTCATCAACGCCATCGGCACCGATGGTTCTGCCGTGGGCAACCACGAGTTCGACAAGGGCTACAAGGACCTGATCGACCGCATCGTCCCGGGCACCAACGACAAGCAGCTCGGCGCCAACATCTTCGTCGACGGCAAGCAGGCCGTGGATCCGTACACCATCGTGGAGAAAGACGGCGTGAAGGTTGCGCTGGTCGGCACGACCTCCAACCTCACCCCGGAAAAGTCCAGCCCGGCCAACGTTGCAGGTGTCGAGTTCACCGATTCCGCCGAGCAGGTCAACGTCGAGGCGAAGAAGATTAAGGAGTCCGGCAAGGCCGACCTGGTCATCGCGCTCATCCACGACCCGGCCCACACAAGCGCGCCGAAGCTCAACCCTGAGTACGTCGACTTCATCTTCGGCGGCGACGACCACATCAAGCGCCTCGAGCTCGATCGCGACGGCAAGGTCCCCTATGCGCAGTCCCACGAGTACGGCAAGGTCGTCACCGACATCGCCATCACGTACGACACCGCGACGAAGGAGATCGTCGACGTCGACGGTCGCCAGATCGACGCCACCCACCTCGAGGAGCTCGGCATTACCCCGGACCCGGAGGTTGAGAAGATCGTCGAGGAGGCCGACAAGATTGCCAAGGACCTCGGCCAGAGGGTCGTCGCCAACATCGCCGCCGACTTCAAGCGTGGCTCCAACCCGGAGGACAAGCCGGGCTCGAACCGTGGCACCGAGTCCACCGCGAACAACATGCTGGCACAGTCCGCCGTCGCTGCGCTGTCCGCTTTCCTCGATACTGAGATCGACTTCGGCGTCATGAACGCCGGTGGCGTCCGCGCTGACCTCTCCAAGGGCGACGTGACCTACGAGCAGGCTGCCAATGTCCAGCCGTTCGGCAATAACATCGCCGTTGCAACCCTGTCCGGCGCCGCTATCAAGGAAGCCCTGGAGAACCAGTGGCAGACCCCGGAGGCCACTGAGAAGTCCGGTCGCCCGCGCCTAGACATGGGCCTGTCCGACAACGTGTCCTACACCTACAACCCGAACGCTGAGCGCGGTAACCGCATCCTGGACATCCAGATCAACGGCGAGTCGGTGGATCCGGAGAAGGACTACACCGTCGCGGCTTCGACCTTCCTGCTCGACGGCGGCGACGCACTGATCAACGCCGACGAGGTCCACAACCGCAACGATGTGGGCTACAACGATCTGCAGGCCTTCGTGGACTACCTGCAGACTGGCGACGCTACCGTCCGCGCCGGCCAAAAGGACGTCGGCGTGGTGCTCCCGGAGGGCGGCCTGAAGGCCGGCCAGAAGAACATCATCGAGCTGACATCCCTGAGCTACTCCTCCGAGGGCGAGGCGCAGGCTGAGACCGTCACCGCGAAGGTGGCCGAGGCAACGGCTACCGCCAACGTTGACAATGCTGTCACGGATGCTGACAACGGCTTCGGCGAGCAGGGCCGCGCAAAGGTCGAGCTGGAGATCCCGGCTGGCGTTTCTGGCGAGCAGACCCTGGAGATTACCACCGACGCAGGCACCAAGGTGTCCCTGCCGGTGACCGTCGCTCAGGCCGACAAGCCGGCTGAGGACAACGGCAAGGACAAGCCGGCAAAGGAGAACGGCTCCTCTGATGCTCCGATCGGTGTCATCCTCGGTGTGATCGCCGCTGTCCTGGCGCTGCTGCTCCCGCTGGCACTGGCATTCCCGATCGACTCCGTGCTCGGCCCGATCGCGCTGCTGAACAACAACAAGTAGGACGGGCACGATCCTGACCTGATAGAGGCTGCACGCGACAACGCCGCCGTTTCCTCGCAAGGGGGAGCGGCGGCGTCGTCGGTGCGGTCGTCGGGCTGGAACGAAAAAGAACCGGCTACCTAGAGCCGGTTACCAACGGAAATTTTCGCTGGTAGCCGGTAGCCGGTTGTGCTTTGCGCAGTGGCGCGAGTGTGCGCCGTGCGGGTGCGCGGCGCCTAGCGCGCGAACTTGGACGCGATGGAGAGCACCTGGGTGAGCATTCCGATGATCGCGGTCACCACGGCGATCCAGCTCTTCAGCTCCTCCGGGCTCATGTCTTCGATGGAGGAACCCTCTTCATTCGAGGAGGACAAGCTTTCCTTGATGGTCTTCTTGTCAGAGTCCTTATCGTTGTCCTTGGACTTGCTCTCTGCGGTGTCATTGACTGTCGGAGCAGCGTCGGCGACTGCGGCGCCGGAAACCAACACTGCGGTGGCGGTTGCGGCCGCTGCAAGGCTAGTGCGAAGTTTCATCGAATTTTCCTCACTCGTAAAAATGTGTGTGCTTCTCGGAATGCTATCGGGTGCGCTGGTAGAGCGCTACCTAGGACAGCAGCTCTGAGGCGTTTCCCAGAGCTACGTCGCTTCAACTTGCCACTGCGTTACAGCGCTACTTCACGGACGCCTTCTTGATGCGCACCTCGTCGGCCGGAGCGCCGTCCTGCGCGTCACCTTCAACCCCTGCCTCGGCGATCTTGTCCAAGGTGGCAAGGCCCTCGTCGTCGATCTGGCCGAAGTAGGTGTACAGCGGCGGCAGCACGGAGTCGCCGTAGTTGAGGAAGAACTGGGAGCCGTTGGTGTCCACGCCGGCGTTCGCCATAGCGATGGTGCCGCGGTCGTAGCGCTGCGGCTGACTATTTTGCTGCAGCATCATCGACTTGGCCTGCATCATCTCTTCTTCGGATGCGCCTTCCGGCATGCCCATCTCGGACAGGTCGATGCCTTCGAGTGCTTCGTCGGTGGGTAGCTCGTTGGCGAACTGGAAGCCCGGGCCGCCGGCGCCGGTGCCGGCGCGGTCGCCGCACTGCAGGACCTTCAGGCCGTCGCCGGTGGTCAGGCGGTGGCAGACGGAGTCGTTGTAGAAGCCTTCCTCCGTGAGGTACTCGATGGCGTTGACGGTGCATGGGGAGGCCGCACGGTCCAGCTCCATGCCGATCGGGCCCTGGTTGGTGTCCAGCTCGACGGTGAGGGTGCCCTCGGTGGACACGCCCTCGGTGGACGGGGTACCGACGCCGTCGCCGCCCTGCTCCTGGGCCTCGTTGTAGGTGCAGTTCACGGTCGCCGGCAGTGCCTGCTCGCGCTTGGTGGCGATCGGCTCGAACTGCGACGCGTCGAACGGTTCCTGTTCCTCGGTGGTGTCCTCGGATGCGGCGGTGGTTTCGCTGGCCGCGAGGTCCTCGCCGCTGTCGTTGTTGGCAGCGAGGTAGATACCGCCGCCGATGAGCGCGATCGCGGCTGCGGAGATTGCTGCTACCGACCAGGGGCGGGACTTCTCCTTGCGGTCGCGCGAATCCAGCTCGCTTTTCAGGTGGGACAGGGCTTCTTTGCCGCGCTGTTCGTTCGATGCCACTGGGGTATACACCTCGCCAATTCGTCGGGATGGGCGGAGTAGACGTCGATAAGCATCCGCCCTTGAACGGCTAGAAAGCCTAGCAGCACCGATATAGTGGCCAGCATGAGAATCGCCGGTTTCGCCGCAGGACCCTTTCAAACCAACTGCTATGTCGTTGCTAACGGGGATCGCGCGTTTGTGATCGACCCGGGGATGGGCGCGCACGAGGCGGTGAGCCAGCTGGTGCAGGAGCAGGGGTTGACCGTCGAGGCGGTGGTGCTCACGCACGGCCACATCGACCACATTCGCGACGCCGCCGCGTTCGGCGTGGAGACGTTCATCCACCCAGCGGATGCGTTCATGCTGCTGCGGGGCGAGGGTGTCAGCGAGCAAGCACGCCAGCTTCACGACGCCTCCGCCATGCCCCCAATCGACAACCCCACGCCGCTCGAGGACGGGCAGACCGTGCAGGTCGCGGGCGTGGAGCTGCGGGTTGTGCACGCCCCGGGCCACTCGCCGGGCTGCGTGATGCTGGTAGCCGACGAGGTGGTCTTCTCCGGCGACGTGCTGTTCCGCGGATCGATTGGCCGCACGGACCTGCCGGATTCCGACCCGGAACAAATGCGTGAGTCCCTGCGCGGGCCGGTGTGGGAGCTGGACGACGAGCTGCAGGTGCTGCCCGGACACGGCCCCGCGACGACGGTGGCGCAGGAGCGCGCGACCAACCCGTACCTGCGCCAGGCCAACGCGGACCGCTAAACGGGCACTCGCTCCGGGCGTCGGTGGGCTGCACTAGACTTGCCCGGTGTGAGCGAGAACAAGAACGACCAGTTTCAGAAGCTTTCCGCCCCGAAGGGCGTGCCGGACTACGCGCCGCCGCAATCGGCGGCGTTTATCCATGTGCGCGACGAGTTCGCCCGTCAGGCGCGCATCGCCGGCTACCAGCACATCGAGCTGCCGGTGTTCGAGGACACGACGCTGTTCGCCCGCGGTGTCGGCGAGTCCACGGACGTGGTGAGCAAGGAGATGTACACCTTCGAGGACCGTGGCGGCCGCTCCGTCACGCTGCGCCCGGAGGGCACCGCCGGCGTGATGCGCGCGTTCATCGAGCACAACATGGACCGCGGGTACCTGCCGGTGAAGCTGAACTACTACGGCCCGTTCTTCCGCTACGAGCGCCCCCAGGCCGGCCGCTACCGCCAGCTGCAGCAGGTGGGTGTGGAGGCCATCGGCATAGACGATCCGCTGCTGGACGCAGAGGTCATTGCGCTGGCGGACCGCAGCTACCGTGCAATCGGCCTGAGCGGTTTCCGCCTTGAGCTGACCAGCCTGGGCGACAAGAACTGCCGCCCGACCTACCGCGAGAAGCTGCAGCAATTCCTCTTCGACCTGCCGTTGGACGAGGAAACCCGTAAGCGCGCGGAGATCAACCCGCTGCGCGTGCTGGACGACAAGCGCGAGGAAGTCCGCGAGATGACCGCGGATGCGCCGCTGATGCTGGACCACCTCTGCGACGACTGCCGCGCCCACTTCGAGGCCGTCACCGCGGCGCTGGACAGCTTCGGCGTGCCGTACGTGATCAACCCCCGCATGGTGCGCGGGCTGGACTACTACACCAAGACCACCTTCGAGTTCGTCCACGACGGGCTGGGCGCGCAGTCCGGCATCGGCGGCGGTGGCCGCTACGACGGCCTGATGGCCCAGATTGGCGGCCCGGACCTGTCAGGCATCGGCTACGGCCTCGGCGTGGACCGCGCGGTGCTCGCGCTTGAAGCTGAGGGCGTGGAGCTGGAAGAGGCGACCCACCGTGTGGACGTCTTCGGCATCGCCATTGGCGACGAGGCCCGCGTGAAGATGAGCAAACTTATCGACGAGCTCCGCGCCGCCGGCGTCTCCGCCGACATGTCCTACGGGCAGCGCGGACTCAAGGGCTCGATGAAGGGCGCCGACCGTGCCGGCGCGAGGTACGCGCTCGTGCTCGGCGAGCGCGAGCTGGAAGCCGGCGAGGTTGCGGTGAAGAACCTCGCGGAGCACTCGCAGGAGTCTGTGGCGCTCACGGTCCAGGCGGTGACCCAGGCGGTCACGGGAGCCTAGTTACTAGCACTCGGTGATGTTCACCGGCAGGCCCAGCTGCACTGCCAGGCCGCCCATGGACGTCTCCTTGTACTGCGTCATCATGTCGCGGCCGGTGGCGGCCATGGTCTCCACCACGTCGTCGAGGGTGACGATGTTGGTGCCGTCGCCAAGCTTGGCCAGACGCGCCGCGTTGATGGCCTTCACGCCGCCGATGGCGTTGCGCTCGATGCACGGCACCTGCACCAGGCCGCCGACGGGGTCGCAGGTCAGGCCCAGGTTGTGCTCGAGGGCAATCTCCGCGGCGTTTTCCACCTGGGCAGGCGTCCCGCCGAGGGCGGCGCACATGCCCGCGGCTGCCATGGACGACGCCGAGCCGACCTCTCCCTGACAGCCCACTTCGGCGCCAGAGATCGACGCATTCGTCTTGATGATCGACCCAACAGCGCCCGCGGTGAGTAGGAAGTCGCGGGCACGCTCGTCGGTGAAGTCGTCGGTGAAGTCGCGGCAGTAGTGCATCACCGCGGGGATGATGCCGGCGGCGCCGTTCGTCGGCGCGGTGACCACCTGGCCATGCGCGGCGTTTTCCTCGTTGACGGCCAACGCGTAGAGGTTGACCCACTCCATCGCATCGAGTCCGCGGGCGGTGGACGCCTCGTACTCGGCGGTGAGCAGGCGGTGCAGGCGGTTGGCGCGCCGCTTGACGTTGAGCCCGCCGGGCAGCGTGCCCTCCGTCTTTAAGCCGTGTGCGACGCATTCCTGCATCACGTTCCACACCGCGTCTAGGTGGGCGTCGACCTTCTCGCGGCCGTGGATTGATTCCTCGTTTGCGCGCATGATGTCGGCGATGGTCATGCCGGTTTCGTCGCAACGCTGCATGAGCTCGGCTGCAGTGTTGAAGGGATAGGGCACCGACGGGATCTCGCGGGCGGCCGCAACGCCGGTTTCGTCGCGGTGCTCCTCCATCTCCCAGCGGTCCTGGATGAAGCCGCCGCCGACGGAGTAGTAGTCTTCGCGCTCGGCGAGCACGTTGCCCTCGGCATCCCACGCGTCGAAGATCAGGCAGTTCGGGTGCGCGGCAACTGGTGCGGGGTCGAACCGCAGCTCGTACTCCACGGTGCCTGTCGGCCCGGAAATGCTGCCGGTGGAGGGAATCGGCTCGCCCGGTTTCGGCTCGACATCAGCCGACGTGGTGGTGGGGGTGTAGCCGACAAGGCCCAGCAGGGCGGCGCGGTCGGTGCCGTGGCCGACGCCGGTGGCAGCGAGGGACCCGCGCAGCTCCACCAGCACTTTGGCCGGGTATGTGTCGAGTTTGTCGATGAAGGCTTGGGATGCACGCATCGGGCCGACGGTGTGGGAGGAAGATGGGCCGATGCCAATGCTGAACAGGTCAACAACGCTCACAAAGTTTGCAGACATGCCGGGGATACTACAGCACCAAAAGGTGGGCAGTGCCACAGAGAAACCGAACTATTAACTTTCCTGGGCAAGGGCCGGAATATCGGTCGCACCCAGCACAGAGATGGGCTTCTGCGTCGCCTTCCCGTGTTCCGTGATGATGACCAGGCGGGGGACCGCACCGGATGCAAGCGGTGTGCTGAGCGCCTCGACGGCAGCCGCCGCGGTCACGGTTCGCGGCAGGAAAATCGGCTCGTCCAACTTGCCGCTGTGCTCGAGCACTTCGGCCACGGTACCCGCCGCGATGGTGTCGTCCTCACGCAGCTCCGCCGCCAACCAACGGGCGATCGCGTTGGTGGTGAGTAGACCAACGCACTCGCCGCCTTCGTAAACGGGGAACTGGGCGAGCCCCTCGGAGGCGATGATCTCCAACGGCTCGTGGATGTCGGTGTCAGGGGAGAAGGTGACCACGCGCTGGTGCTCGATCACTTCCAAAGCCAGCGTCGGGGCGAGCAGAGAATCCCGGATTCGTTCGATCTCAGCGACCGTTTCCGGCAGCGGCTCGGCGATCGGGCGCAGGTTGTCGTACTCGCCGTGGCTGATCGCGTTGCGCAGATCAGCGAACTCCTGCAGCGTCTCGGATTGCTCGAGCGTGATGACGCCCTTCTTCGCCGCCAGCCGGGCCATCCAGGAAAACGAATCGGACCGTTTCGCGTCCAGCTCGCTGCGCAAGAATTTCTCGATGGAATTGAACGCAGCAAGAAACGGCACGGCGCGGTTGGGCTCAGCATTGCTCATGCCGGCCACTGTAGCGCCGTGCCGCGGCCCCCATCCGCGGATCCAGCTATCAAGACCCAGCTAATCGGCCCCCAGGGGGCGATAAACGAGGTGCCACTAGCTGGATCCATCCCCGACGGGGTGAAGGGGAGAGGGATGCGCTAGATCTCGTGCGCGGAGAGTCGGCGGTTTAGCTCTTGTACACGCCGCGGTTGAGCGTGTCGCAAGCAGACATCTGGCCGGTTTCGTAGCCGGAATTAAACGCCTGCATGCGCTGCTCGGACGAGCCGTGCGTCCACGCGTCCGGGTCGACCTCGCCGCCGGAGCGCTTCTGGATGTTGTCGTCGCCGATGGACTGCGCCGCCTGGAGCGCCTGCTGCAGTTGCTCGTCCGTGATCGGTTCCAGTGCCGCGTTCTCGCCCTTGGAGGCGTGGTGTGCCCACAGGCCCGCGTAGCAGTCGGCCTGCAGCTCGATTGCCACCGCGGCGGAATCCTCGCCCGGGTTCTTGTAGTCGCTCAAACCCAGGGTGCCCTCAAGGTTTTGGATGTGGTGGCCGTACTCGTGGGCGGTGGCGTACTCCTGCGCCAGCGGGCCGTTGGAGCCGCCGAGCTGGGACAGCTGGTCGAAGAAGCTCACGTCCAGGTACGCGGTGGTGTCCTGCGGGCAGTAGAACGGGCCGGTGTCCGAGCTTGCGTAGCCGCAGCCGGAGTTCACGCTGCCTTTGAAGATGGTCATTTCCGGTTTGGTGAACTGGGTTTCGGACTGGGCGGGCAGCACATCGGCCCAGACTGCGTTCAGCGACCCCATCGTCGCTGCTGCACGGCAGTCGTCGTACTCGTTGGAAGAACCGGCCTCCTGGCAGTGCTCCAGGGAGTACTCGCCCTGGGACTGCGACTGGGAGTCGCCGCCGCCACCGAGAATGCCGTTGAAAGCGCCGCTGAAGTACAGCAGAGCAAGCAGGACCAAAATGATGGTTCCGCCGCCGCCTCCGCGCAACAGGAGCGGCAGCAGCATCATCGCGCCGTTGCCCATGCCGCCTCCGCGGCCGCCACCGGAGCTGGTATTGACGTTGCCGCCTTGGCCCTGTGCGTAATCGCCTCTGAAAGTCATGGTCAGAATTGTGCCAAATAACTAGGGCATGTGTGGGATCTGGGTCATTTGGCACTTGTGTCGGGCCTTCGGCAAGAGGGGGCCGGACGCGCCGTGACAAAGTGCCGGGTAAACTTTGCCAGGTTAGATTCGCCATCACGTGGAAGGACGTGGAAACCGTGCTGCGCACTCACCTTGCGGGGAACCTGAATAAAGAACTCGAAGGCCAAACTGTCACTCTCACCGGCTGGGTGGCCCGTCGTCGTGACCATGGCGGCGTGATCTTTATCGACCTGCGCGACCGCTCCGGGTTGGCCCAGGTGGTCTTCCGTGAGTCTGAGGTTGCTGAGGCTGCACACGACCTGCGCAGCGAGTACGTCATTCAGGTCACCGGCACCGTCGAGCCGCGCCCGGAAGGTTCCGCGAACCCGAACCTGGCTTCCGGCGAGATCGAGGTCAACGTCACCGAACTGAAGGTGCTGAACAAGGCCGCGGCGCTGCCGTTCCAGATCGAGGATGCGTCCTCCAGCGAGGTCGGCGAGGAAGCCCGCCTGCGCTACCGCTACCTGGACCTGCGCCGCGAGCGCCAGGCGAAGGCGATGCGTCTGCGCGCCAAGGCGAACCAGGCGGCGCGCCGCGTACTGGACAACCACGAATTCACCGAGATTGAAACGCCGACGCTGACCCGTTCCACCCCGGAGGGCGCGCGTGATTTCCTGGTACCGGCGCGTCTGAAGCCAGGCTCCTGGTACGCGCTTCCGCAGTCGCCGCAGCTGTTCAAGCAGCTGCTCATGGTGGCCGGCATGGAGCGCTACTACCAGCTGGCGCGCTGCTACCGCGACGAGGATTTCCGCGCTGACCGCCAGCCGGAGTTCACCCAGCTCGACGTCGAGGCCAGCTTCGTCGATCAGGACGACATCATCGAGCTCGCCGAGGAAATCCTGGTCGAGCTGTGGAAGCTGATCGGCTACGACATCCAGACCCCAATCCCGCGCATGACCTACAAGGAAGCAATGGAGAAGTACGGCTCCGACAAGCCGGACCTGCGCTTCGACATTCCGCTGGTGGAGTGCACCGAGTTCTTCAAGGACACCACCTTCCGCGTATTCAAGGCCGAGTACGTCGGCGCTGTGGTCATGGAAGGCGGCGCTTCCCAGCCGCGCCGCCAGCTCGACGCATGGCAGGAGTGGGCGAAGCAGCGCGGCGCGAAGGGGTTGGCCTACATCCTGGTCCAGGAGGACGGCGAGCTGACCGGCCCGGTGGCCAAGAACATCACCGACGAGGAAAAGGCAGGAATCGCCGAGCACGTCGGCGCGAAGCCGGGCGACTGCATCTTCTTCGCCGCTGGTGAGACGAAGGCGTCCCGCGCACTGTTGGGTGCCGCCCGCGGTGAGATCGCCCGCAAGCTGGACCTGATAAAGGACGGCGACTGGGCGTTTACCTGGGTCGTTGATGCGCCGCTGTTCGAGCCGGCGGCGGACGCAACCGCGTCCGGCGACGTGGCGCTCGGCCACTCCAAGTGGACCGCCGTGCACCACGCGTTTACCTCCCCGAAGCCGGAGTTCCTGGACAACTTCGAGGAGAACCCGGGCGAGGCGCTCGCCTACGCCTACGACATCGTCTGCAACGGCAACGAGATCGGCGGCGGCTCCATCCGTATCCACGAGCACGACGTGCAAAAGCGCGTGTTCGAGGTCATGGGCATCACCGACGAGGAGGCGGACGAGAAGTTCGGCTTCCTGCTGGACGCGTTCCAGTACGGCGCCCCGCCACACGGCGGCATCGCATTCGGCTGGGACCGCATCGTATCTCTGCTCGGCGGCTTCGAATCCATCCGCGACGTCATTGCGTTCCCGAAGTCGGGCGGCGGCGTGGATCCGCTGACTGACGCGCCGGCGCCGATCCCGGCGGAGCAGCGCAAGGAGACCGGCGTGGACTTCAAGCCGAAGAAGGGCACCGAGGCCGAGGCGGCAGGCGCCGAGAAGTAGGCCAGCGATGGGCGATACGCAGGAGATCATCCGCGCAGCCGCCGACATACTGACCAAGCGCTACGGCGGCGAGCAGCAGCTTGTCGACGTCGAAAGGCTCGACGGCTCAGGGCTTGCGGACGTGTTCCGGGCACGTGTTGTGAACAACCCGTTTTTCCAGCACCGCTCGGTAGTGGTGAAGCACTCGCCGGCTACCGGCGACGAGCTGGCGGACGCGGCGTTTTTGCGGGAGACGGTGGCGTACCAGTTCGCCACGTCGTTAAGCGAGGAAGTGCGCCCGGGCCCGGTGCTGCTGGGCTACGACACCGCGCAGCGCATCCTGATCATTTCGGATCTGGGTGATGGCCGCACGCTCGCGGAACTGCTGCAGGACGCCGACCCGGACACCCATGTGGATCTCCTGCGTCGCCTTGGCCGCGCGCTGGGCAAGATGCACGCCGGTACCGCGGACGACGAGGACGCATTTAACGTGCTGTTCCAGCGCATGACGCGTTCGCGGAAGAACTCGGCGAACCTGCAGCTTTTGCGTGACCGCCTGCTGTCGCACCGCATCCGCATTGGCGTGGAGTTTTTGGAAAACGCCGGCATCGACATCCCGGGGGAGGTCCGGTTCGCCGCCACGAACGTGCGCACCCGGCTGCTGCGCGGCGGCATGCGCGCGTTCACGCCGTTCGACCTGACCCCGGACAACATCATCCAGACCGGCAACTCCTTCCACTTCCTGGATTACGAGTGGGCGGGTTATAGAGACGTCACCTTCGACGTGGCGTTTGTGGTCGCCCGCTTCCCGGTCTTCCTTGCGGCGCAGCCGTTCAACGCTGCCGCCACGGAGGCGTTCGTCGACGCGTGGGTGAGCGAGGTGCGCGGCATCTGGCCCAGCGTGGAGCACCCGGATACGCTCCAGGCGCGGATCACCGCGGGCCTGATCGGTTGGGCAATGAGCAGCGTGGCCATGCTGGATCCGGTCAGCCCGGCCGAGTTGGTGGAGCATGACGCCAAGCTCAAGGAGGACTTCGAAGCCGCCGGCCTCGACGTGTCCGGCCTTGGGCCCTTGGAGGAAGGATTCGAGACAGAAGATGGTGGCAGTGAGCACGCCGGAGACGTGCTGCGGCCGCCGTCGAAGGGGCCGTTTACCGCAGACGAAGCGCTGGTGCGCCGGGACTTGCGCGAGACGTTCGAGTCCCTCGCCGCATTCGCTGGCACCGGCAAGGACCCCGCGTACCGCACCATTAGCGAGTTCGCGCAAACGCTGGCTGAGCGCTTGCGCTAGGAGGCGATCGCGTGGAGCAAGAGGGACTATTCGCGGCCGCCGGCGGCACGAATAGCCGCGGCGATTCCGACAACCGCGGCACCGCCTTTTTCGAGGCGGGGGCCTCGGCACCACTAGCCGCGCGCATGCGCCCGCGAACCCTCGACGAGATTGCGGGCCAGCGGCACCTGCTCAGCGAGGGTAAGCCGTTGCGAAGGCTTATCGACGGCTCCGGGGTCGCCTCCGTGATCCTCTACGGACCGCCGGGGACCGGCAAGACCACGATCGCCTCGCTGATCGCGTCTGCGATGGGGCAGAACTTCGTCGCGCTCTCAGCGCTGTCCTCCGGTGTGAAGGAAGTGCGTGCCGTGATCGACGAGGCACGCCGGGACCTGATCCGCGGCGAGAAAACCGTGCTGTTCATCGACGAGGTGCACCGATTCTCTAAGACCCAGCAGGACGCACTGCTCGCCGCCGTGGAAAATCGCACCGTGCTGCTGGTCGCGGCGACCACGGAAAACCCGAGCTTCAGCGTTGTTGCACCGTTGCTGTCGCGTTCGCTGCTGCTGAAGCTGGAATCCCTCGACGCGGACGACCTGCGCGGGGTGCTGGACCGTGCGATGGCGGACGAGCGCGGATTTGGCGGCGAATTCGAGCTCGACGACGCCGCGCGGGACCAGCTGGTCCTCCTCGCCGGCGGCGACGCCCGACGCGCGCTGACGTACCTGGAGGCCGCGGCAGAGGCAGTGCAGCCGGGGGAGACCATCATCGTCGACACAGTCAAAGAAAACGTCAACCGCGCGGTGGTGCGCTACGACCGCGATGGCGACCAGCACTACGACATCGTCAGCGCGTTCATCAAATCCATCCGCGGCTCCGACGTCGACGCCGCGCTGCACTACCTGGCGCGGATGATCGAGGCGGGAGAGGACCCGCGGTTCATCGCGCGGCGCCTGGTCATCCACGCCTCCGAGGACATCGGCATGGCGGACCCGACCGCGCTGCAGACCGCCAACGCCGCCGCGAACGCGGTGCAGTTCATCGGCATGCCGGAAGGAAGGCTTGCGCTCGCGCAGGCGACGATCCACTTGGCCACGGCGCCGAAGTCGCCGTCGGTGATCCAGTCCATCGACCGCGCGTTGGCGGACGTGCGCGCGGGCCACGCCCCGCCGGTGCCGGCGCACCTGCGCGACGGGCACTACGAAGGCGCGAAGGCCATGGGCAATGCGGTGGGCTATGTCTATCCCCATGATGATCCTTTGAGCGTCGTCAAGCAGCAGTACATGCCCGACGGTCTCGAAGATGCTGTCTACTACGAACCCACCGACCACGGCGCGGAGCGGCGGATCAAAGACTTCATCGGGCGGCTGCGTGCCCTCGTCCGCGGGCGGTGACACCGGGCGGCGTCCGGGCGCGGGGTAGAGTAAGCGCGGATAAAAACCGGCGCTGCTGAAAGGACAATCACGCGTGCAGACCCATGAGATCCGAGAGCGGTTCACCAACCACTTCGTCGAGGCCGGCCACACCCCGGTGCCGAGCGCCCCGCTGATTCTGGACGACCCGACGCTGCTGTTCGTCAACGCCGGCATGGTGCCGTTCAAGCCGTACTTCCTGGGCGACCAGACTCCGGATTTCGAAAACGGCACCGCCACCTCGATTCAGAAGTGCGTGCGCACCCTGGACATCGAGGAAGTGGGCATCACCACCCGCCACAACACGTTCTTCCAGATGGCCGGCAACTTCTCCTTCGGCCAGTACTTCAAGGAAGGCGCAATCACGCACGCCTGGACCCTGCTCACCGGCGCTGTCGAGGACGGCGGGCTGGGCCTGGACCCGGATCGTTTGTGGGTGACGGTGTACCTGGACGACGACGAGGCTGCCTCGATCTGGCGCGACAAGATCGGCATCCCGGAAGAGCGCATCCAGCGCATGGGCATGGAGGACAACTTCTGGTCCATGGGCATCCCCGGCCCCTGCGGACCGTGCTCTGAGATCTACTACGACCGCGGCCCGGAGTACGGCGTCGAGGGCGGCCCGATCGCCGACGACAACCGCTACATGGAGATCTGGAACCTCGTGTTCATGGAGTCCATCCGCGGCGAGGGCGACAAGAAGGGCAACTTTGAAATCATCGGCGAGCTGCCGCAGAAAAACATCGATACCGGCATGGGCATCGAGCGCGTCGCCTGCCTGCTCCAGGGCGTGGACAACGTCTACGAGACCGACCTTCTGCGCCCCGTCATCGACGCCGCCGTCGAGCTGACGGGCGCGAAGTACGACGCCGGCAACAAGGACGACGACGTGCGTTTCCGCGTCGTCGCCGACCACGCGCGCACCGGCATGATGATCATCCTCGACGGCGTGACCCCGTCCAATGAGGGCCGCGGCTACATCCTGCGCCGCCTGCTGCGCCGCATCATCCGCTCCGCGCGCCTGCTGGGTTCCACCGGCCCGGTGATGGAGACCCTGATGAACACCATCATGGACACCATGACCCCGTCGTTCCCGGAGATCGCGGACAACCGCGAACGCATCCTGCGCGTCGCCGTTGCCGAGGAGAAGGCGTTTTCTAAGACGCTGGAGGCAGGCACCTCGCGTTTCGACGAGGCCGCCTCGGCCGTGTCTGCGTCCGGCGCCAAGGTCCTGCCGGGCGCGCAGGCCTTCGAGCTGCACGACACCTACGGGTTCCCCATCGACCTGACCGTGGAGATGGCGCGCGAGGCCGGCCTGGACGTGGACATGGACGCCTTCAACGCCGCGATGCAGGAGCAGCGCGAGCGCGCAAAGGCCGACAACAAGGCGAAGAAGCACCGCAACGTGGACGAGTCGCTCTACCGCGAGTGGGTGGACGCCAACCCGACCGAGTTCGTGGGCTACGACCAGCTCACCCACGACGCGAAGGTGATCGGCCTGGTGCGCGACGGCGAGAAGGTCGGCGAGGTTGCCCAGGGCGACGAGGTCGAGGTGATCCTGGATGTCACCCCGATGTACGCGGAGTCCGGCGGCCAGATGGCCGACCGCGGGCGCCTACTCATGGGCGATACCATCCTCAACGTCAACGATGTGCAGCGTGTAGGCAAGAAGCTGTGGTTGCACAAGGCCACGGTGCAAAACGGCGGGCTCGACCTGGGCTCCACCGTCACAGCCGAGGTGGACGGCGCCTGGCGTCACGGCGCGCGTCAGGCGCACTCCGCCACCCACCTGATCCACGCCGCGATCCGCCAGGTGCTCGGCCCCACCGCAGTCCAGGCTGGTTCCTTGAACAAGCCGGGTTACCTGCGATTCGACTTCAACTACACCGACCAGCTCACGGACGCGCAGCTTGAGGAGATCGCCACGATCACCAACCAGGCGGTGGACGCGGACTTCGCGGTCAACACCATCGAAACCTCGCTCGAGCACGCGAAGGAGATGGGGGCGATGGCGCTGTTCGGCGAGAGCTACGGCGACACCGTGCGCGTGGTGGAGATCGGCGGGCCGT
Organism: Corynebacterium sp. MSK008; assembly: GCF_030232585.1. Taxonomy (GTDB): domain Bacteria; phylum Actinomycetota; class Actinomycetes; order Mycobacteriales; family Mycobacteriaceae; genus Corynebacterium. The sequence goes on from NZ_JASPJX010000007.1 coordinate 70,316, forward strand.
TCTCCGTCGAGCTGTGCGGCGGCACCCACGTCGAGCACGCCTCTCAGATCGGCCCGGTGGCTGTCCTCGGCGAGTCCTCCGTCGGCTCTGGCGCGCGCCGCATCGAGGCCTACTCTGGCATGGATTCCTTCAAGTTCCTGTCCAAGGAGGCCGCACTCGCTTCCGGGCTGGCTGCGGAGCTGAAGGCACCGACCGAGGAGCTGCCGGACCGCATCGCCCAGCTCACCGAGCGTCTGCGCGCGGCCGAGAAGGAGATTGAGAACCTGCACCGTCAGCAGCTTCTGGCGTCCACCGCAAACCTGGCGGATGAGGCGCAGTCGGTTGGCGTGCACCGTGTCGTCGCAAAGCAGCTGCCCGAAGGCATCAACACCGGCGACCTGCGCACGATTGCCAACGACCTGCGCGGCAAGCTGCAGGCGGAAGACGCCGTGATCGTGCTGTTGTCCCAGGTGGACGGCAAGGTGTCCCTGGCCGCTGCTGCGACGCCGCAGGCCGTGGAGTCTGGCGTGAAGGCCGGCGACCTGGTCAAGCTGATCGGCCAGTACGTCGACGGCAAAGGCGGCGGCAAGCCGGACCTGGCGCAGGGCACCGGTGCTAACCCCGCCGGAATTGCGGACGCGCTGCGCGCGGTGCGTGAGTCCCTCGCGGGATAGCCAGTGATGTAATGCGTGACACGCCGAGTCAGCGCCCCGCAGGTTCCACAGGAAACGGTTAGGTTTAACCAAGGCCAGTTGACCGCCCCGCCGTCGACCGGCCTGTTGCTCACGTAGCCGTCGAAGGTGGAAAGGACACACGGATGAAGGTGCAGCCAGACACCCCGGGGCTCGACGACCCGGGGCAGGGCCGCCGCATCGGCATCGATGTGGGCACCGTGCGCATCGGCGTGGCCTCCTCCGACAAGGACGCGACGCTGGCCACCCCAGTGGAAACGGTCCGCCGGGTCACCGGCTTCAAGGACCGCGACGGCGAGGACATCGAGCGTCTGCTGGAGCTTATCGACGAGCTGGATGCCGTGGAAGTTGTCGTCGGCCTGCCGTCGAACCTCAACGGCGACGGCTCCAAGAGCGTCAAGCACGCCAAAGAGATCGCCTTCCGCATCAAGCGGCGCAGTAACGTGCCGGTGAAAATGGCGGACGAGCGGCTGACTACGGTCGCCGCCACACAGGCGCTGCGCGCTTCGGGTGTGCGTGAAAAGGACGCACGCGCCGTGATCGACCAGGCAGCGGCGGTGGAGATTCTGCAATCATGGCTGGACGGCCGTAAGAACTACCTCAAGGAGAACTAACCGTGACCCCACGACAAGCCGCCATGCGGCGCACACGGAGCACCGCAGTACTGGTTGCTTCGCTCCTGCTGATCATCGGCTTGATCGCCTGGATCGCCATCGCCCGCGGCAACAACGTGTCCGATTTCGAGGGCACTGGCAACGGCGAAGAGCAGGTAGTGCAGATCAAGGAGGGCGCAAGCCTTTCTGCGCTCGGGCCGGAGCTGGAAGAGCGCGGCATCGTCGCCTCCGACAACGCGTTCCAGACCGCCGCGGCGAACAACCCGAACGCCGACAACATCCAGCCCGGCTTCTACCGCCTGCAGGGCGAGATGAGCGCCGATTCCGCCGTGGAGGCGCTGCTTGACCCGCAGCAGCGCATCACACCGCTGCAGGTCTACGGCGGTGCGACGTTGATGGACATCAACATCCTCGGCGGGCAAAAGCGCCTGGGCATTCTCACCATGATCCAGCAGTCCGCTTGCGGTGAGCAGCCGGCGCCTGACTGCGTGAACTTGGAAGACCTGAACAAGGTTGCGGCAGAAGCGGATCCGGAATCGCTCGGTGTGCCGGAGTGGGCACGCGAGACGGTCGCCGGCCGCGCTGGCGATGCGAAGCGCCTTGAGGGCCTGATCGCCCCGGGCGAGTACATCATCGACCCGCACGCGGGCGCCGAGGAGATCCTCACGGACCTAATCACCCGTTCCGCCAAGCAGTACGAGTCCACCGACATCGTCGGCCGCGCCAAGGCTGTCGGCTTGACCCCGTACGAGTTGCTCACCGCGGCGTCGCTGGTTGAGCGCGAGGCCCCGGCAGGCGAGTTCGATAAGGTTGCGCGAGTCATCCTCAACCGTCTGGACGAGCCAATGCGCCTGGAGTTCGATTCCACGGTCAACTACGGGCTGCCGTCCGTCGAGGTCGCTACCACTGACGAAGACCGCGGCCGCGTGACCCCGTGGAACACTTACGCCATGGACGGACTGCCGCAGACCCCGATCGCCTCGCCGTCGATCGAGGCCATCGAGGCGATGGAGAACCCGGCCGAAGGCAACTGGCTGTTCTTCGTCACCGTGGACAAGGACGGCACGACGATCTTCAACGACACGTTCGAGCAGCACCTCAACGACACGCAGCGTGCGGTGGACTCCGGCGTGCTGGATTCGCAGCGCTAAACGATGGAGATCACACACCGCGCGGCCGTCCTCGGCTCGCCGATCGAGCATTCGCTCTCGCCGGTTCTCCACAGCGCCGGGTACGAGGCGGCGGGCCTCGACGGCTGGGACTACACCCGGATCCTCTGCGAGGCCAGCGATCTGCCTCGGATCGTGGGGGAGGCGGATGCATCGTTCCATGGCTTCTCCGTGACCATGCCGTGCAAGTTTGCGGCGCTGGAGTTCGCGGATAACGTGACTGAGCGTGCGCAGCAGATCGGTTCCGCGAACACACTCACGCGTATCGACGGCGGATGGCGCGCCGACAACACCGATTGCGAAGGCGCCTTGGTGGCCCTGCAGGAGCTGTTGGGGACGGCTCGAGCCAAACGCGCGATCCTGGTCGGCGCCGGCGGTACAGCCCGTGCCGTGATGTGGGCGTTGCGCGAGATCGGCTGCGAGCAGGTGACCGTGGTCAACCGCTCGGACCGCGCGGCGGAATACGCGGAGCTGGCGCAGGGCATGGACGTGTCCTTCTGCAGCTTCGATGCGGACCTTGAGGCGATCGCCTTGGAAACGGACGTCGTCGCCTCCACCGTCCCCGCGGATGTGTTGGCGCAGCACTCCAAGGCGCTCGGGCATGCGCCGGTGTTCGACGTGATCTACAACCCGTGGCCGACGCCGCTGGCCGTGAGTGCCGCTTCGAACGGCTACCCGGTGGTGGGCGGGCTGTCCATGCTGGCGGGGCAGTCCTACGCCCAGTTCGAGCAGTTCACTCGCGTTGATGCTCCGCGCGGGGCGATGCGCGAGGCGCTGTTGCACCACTGGGAGACGTCCCACTAATCTCGCTGGTATGGGGATCGGGGGATTCGCCGCCTACGCGGCAGGGACAGTGTTGCTTGCATGGACGGTGCTGTTGTGCGCCTCAGATATCCGCGTGCGGAGGCTGCCTGATGCGCTGACCGTGCCACCCGCAGTGGCGGCTACCGTCTGGTGTCTGTTGCACCCGCCCTTGGCGTGGGGGCTGCTGTGGCCGGCGTGGTATCTGATGGTGGGGCGGGGCATTGGTGGGGGAGACATCAAGCTTGCGGCACCGCTTGGCGTGGCCTGCGCGGCGGTCGGCGGAGCCCTCGGGGTGGTTGCTGGAGCCGGGCTATCCGGCCTGCTCACTGTAGGTATTGCTGTAGTCACTGGGAGGCGCTCGGTGCCGCATGGACCGTCCATGTTGTGCGCTGTGTGGGTGCTGTTTCCTTTTTTGTGTATGTATTCGGGGGTTTAAGGGCAGTTTCTGACTGTGCTTGTGCAAGAATGTCGCCATGCTTCGTTGGACAACGGCCGGTGAATCGCACGGCCAAGCCCTCATTGCGTTGGTGGAAAATGCGCCGGCAGGTTTGCCCGTGCGGAAAGAAGACATCGCCCATCAGCTGGCACGTCGCCGTCTCGGCTACGGGCGCGGTGCCCGCATGAAGTTTGAGACGGATGAGCTTACCCTGCTCACTGGGGTAGTGCATGGCACCTCCATCGGCAGCCCCATTGCCATCCAAATCGGCAATACCGAGTGGCCGAAGTGGACCACGATCATGTCTGCGGAGCCGGTGGACATGCAGGATCCGGAGGTGGCGAAGGCGATGTCTTCCGGGCGGGGCGCGTCGCTGACCCGCCCACGCCCCGGGCATGCCGATTTCGCGGGCATGATCAAGTACGGCTTCGATTCCGCGCGTCCGGTGCTCGAGCGCTCGTCTGCGCGAGAGACGGCCGCGCGTGTGGCGGCGGCGACTGTGGCGCGCAGCTTCCTGCGCGAAACGTTGGGCGTCGAGGTGTTCTCGCACGTGATCTCTATCGGCGAGTCCGCCCCGTACGCAGGCCCGCATCCGAGTTTTGCGGACATTGAGGCTATCGACGCCTCCCCGGTGCGCGCCTATGACAAGAACGCGGAAGCGGACATGGTCGCCCGCATCGAGGCGGCGAAGAAAGACGGCGACACCCTCGGCGGCATCGTCGAGGTCATTGTGGACGGGTTGCCTGTCGGCCTGGGCTCGCACGTCTCCGGCGAACGGCGTCTGGACGCACGCCTGGCTGGTGCGCTGATGGGCATCCAGTCCGTGAAGGGCATCGAAGTCGGAGACGGCTTCGAAGAGGCCCGCCGCCGCGGTTCCCAAGCGCACGACGAGATGGTGCGGGGGCAGAGCGGCGTCGAGCGCTCCACTAACCGGGCCGGCGGCCTCGAAGGCGGCATGACTAACGGCGAGCAGTTGCGCGTGCGCGCGGCGATGAAGCCGATCTCGACGGTGCCGCGCGCGTTGAAGACCGTGGACATGTCTACCGGCGAGGCCGCGACCGGCATCCACCAGCGCTCGGATGTGTGCGCGGTACCGGCCGGCGGTGTGGTCGCGGAGGCGATGGTCGCGCTGGTTCTGGCTCAGGCTGTGTCCGAGAAGTTCGGCGGCGATACTGTGGACGAAGTGCGACGCAACGTGGAGGCTTACCGCGCGTATGCGGCGGACCGACTCGCGTTTGCTCAAGAGGAGGACATGGCATGACCACCCCGGCCGAGGGGACCCAAGCAAATATTGTGAACGACTTGGTGGACGATCTTGCCCCGGACAGCGCGGCTGGTGAAAGCGTGGGAGTCGCGACACCGTTCGACGAGAACGACACGCCAAGTGCGACCGAGCTTGTCTCCGCCTCTCCGGCGATGGTGTATTCCTCGCCGCGTGTCGTGTTGGTTGGCATGCCGGGAGCCGGAAAATCCACCATTGGCCGCCGCATCGCCAGCGCACTGAATCTGCCGATCGTGGACTCCGACGTGCTGATCGAGCAAGGGGAGGGCAAGACCTGCGGCGAGGTGTACGCGGAGCTTGGCGAGGAGGCGTTCCGCGAGCTCGAGGTGGGCTATGTTGCCCGCGCGCTCGCCACCGGCGGGGTGGTCAGCCTCGGCGGGGGCGCGGTTGTCACCGAAGAGGTACGTACGCTGCTGCAACGCCACTCTGTTGTGTGGATCGACGTCACCGCAGAAGAAGGCATCCGGCGCACGGCCGAGGACGCATCGCGCCCTGTGCTCGACGGCGATGACCGTGAGCAGCGCTACCGCGACCTGATGGAGCAGCGGAAGCCGCTCTACAGCGAGGTCTCTAGCTTCCGCGTGCGCACGGATGAACGCCCGCCGCAGCGTGTGGTGGCGGAAATTCTCGGATTCATCGACGTGGATTAATCCACTTTCAGAAAGGCGAGACGCATGGCCGTAGTTGAGGTCACGGGCCAAAACCCGTACTCCATCCATATCGAGCGCGACAATCTCGACCAGGTAGCCCAACGCGTCGCGCACATCGGTGCCCGCCGGGCCCTTGTCGTGCACCAGGCACCGCTGGGCGATGCCACGAATCAACTCGCCAGCGCTATAGAGGCTGCCGGCGTGGAGCCGGTGACGGTGTGCGTGCCGGATGCGGAAGCCGGAAAAGAACTGGCGGTCCTGTCCAGCCTCTGGGATACCCTCGGTGCGCATGGTTTTTCCCGGCAGGACGTGGTTGTCGGTCTCGGCGGCGGCGCGGTGACGGATCTTGCCGGCTTCGCCGCGGCGACGTGGATGCGCGGCATTAAGGTCGTGCAGGTGCCCACCACGCTGCTGGCCATGGTGGACGCGGCCGTCGGCGGCAAGACCGGCATCAACACCTCGGCCGGCAAGAATCTCGTCGGCGCGTTCCACGAGCCGGACAGCGTGTTCATCGACCTCGCCCGCATCGACACGCTCCCAGATCCTGAGATTGTCTCCGGCTCCGCGGAGTTGATCAAAACCGGATTCATCGCGGACCCCCGCATTCTCGAGCTCTACCAGGACGGCGCCAAACATCACTGGCCGGAGCTTGTGCAGCGCTCCGTCGCTGTGAAGGCGAGCGTGGTCGGGCAGGATCTGAAGGAATCCGGCTTGCGCGAGATTCTCAACTACGGCCACACTCTCGGCCACGCCATCGAGCGCCGTGAGAACTACTCCTGGCGCCACGGCAATGCGGTCGCGGTCGGCATGATGTTCGTCGCGCATCTGGCGTTGGGCAGGAAGCTTATCGACGCACCGTTGGTCGCCCTCCACGAAGAAATCCTCACCACAGCTGGGCTTCCCACCCGCTACGAGGCAGGCGCGTTTGACGAGCTGAACGACGCGATGCTGCTGGACAAGAAGAACCGTGATGGCCGCATTCGCTTCGTGGTCCTCGACGGGTGGGGTTCTGCCAGCCGGCTCGAGGACGCGACGGTGGAGGAGATGCGTGCAGCTTACGAGGCGATTTCGGAGTAGCGATGAAGATTCTGGTGCTCAACGGGCCGAACTTGAACAGGCTGGGCAAGCGACAGCCGGAGATTTATGGGTCGGTGACGCTGTCGGACGTCGAAAAGCAAATGCGCGAGCGTGGCAGCGAGCTCGGCCTGGAGGTGGAGTGCCGCCAGTCCAACCATGAAGGCGAGTTGATCGACTGGGTGCACGAGGCGGCGGACAACGGGTGGGCCGTGATCATCAATCCCGGCGGATTTACCCACACCTCGGTCGCGTTGCGTGACGCGCTGGTAGAACTGAGTGATCACCACGGTTTTATCGAGGTGCACATTTCCAACGTGCACGCACGCGAGCCGTTTCGGGCGCACTCCTACCTGTCGCCGATCGCCGAAGGCGTCATTGCGGGGCTGGGGGTGGACGGCTACCGGCTCGCGCTCGACTACTACGCAAGGAGGCTCTGATGGCACTGGCAGACACCCGATTTGAGGACCGCCGGCGCAAACTGTCCACGAAGCTGGCGGAGCGCCGCATCGACGACATGCTGGTCACGCACCTGACGCACGTGCGCTACCTGTCCGGCTTCTCCGGATCGAACGGCGCGATGCTGGTGTCGAAGGACCGCACCGCCGCCATTGCCACGGACGGGCGCTACACCACGCAAATCGGCGAGGAAGTGCCGGATATCGCAGCCACGATCGAGCGCAACGTCGGCGTGGCGATGCTGTCCAAGGCGGCTGAAGGCCACCGCGTGGGGTTCGAGGCGGACTACGTTTCCGTCGCCCAGCTGGAGAAGCTGCGCGAGGCGTGCCCTGAGGGCGTCACCCTCGTGCCGGTCAGCGGGGTGATCGAGGAGATTCGCCTGACCAAGGACAACCTGGAACTCACGCGATTGACGGAGGCCGCGGAGCTGACGGTGCAAGCGCTCGACGGGCTGCTGGAAGCCGGCGAGCTGCGCGCCGGCCGCAGCGAGCGCGAGGTCGCGGCGGACCTGGAGTACCGCATGCGCGTCCTAGGCGCGGAGCGCGTCAGCTTTGACACCATCGTCGCCTCCGGGCCGAACTCCGCCAAGCCGCACCACGGCGCCGGCGACCGCGTGATCGCGGAGGGAGATCTAGTCACCATCGATTTCGGCATGCACCGTCTCGGCTTCAATTCGGACATGACGCGCACGTTCGCGATCGGAGAGATCGGTGAACTTGAGCGCGAGATCTACGAGGTCACCCTCGCCGCCCAACTCGCGGGCGTGAAGGCCGCGGTGCCGGGGGCGAAGCTTGTGGACGTGGACAAGGCCTGCCGGGACGTGATCTCCGATGCCGGCTACGGCGAGTACTTCGTGCACTCCACCGGCCACGGCGTGGGGCTGGACGTGCACGAGGCACCCAGCGCCGCCAAAACTGGCACCGGGGTACTGGAAGAGGGCATGACGCTGACTATCGAACCGGGCATCTACATCCCGGGTAAGGCCGGCGTGCGCATCGAGGACACGCTCATCATCACCTCGGCGGCACCGAGGGTGATCACGGAATACACCAAGGATCTGACAGTGCTGTAACATTGCTGTGTTTGTACACGCCCCGATACTCCCAGGAGGAAGGTACTCAAAATGGCAACTACCGCCGATTTCAAGAACGGCTTGGTGCTGAAGAACGACGGCAAGCTGCAGCAGATTGTCGAATTCCAGCACGTGAAGCCGGGTAAGGGTCCGGCGTTCGTGCGCACCAAGCTCAAGGATGTCGTTTCGGGCAAGACCGTGGAGAAGACCTGGAACGCGGGCGTGAAGGTGGAGACCGCGACCGTGGACCGCCGCGACATGACCTACCTGTACAACGACGGCACCAACTACGTTGTCATGGACGACAAGACCTTCGAGCAGTTCGAACTGCCAGCAGAGAAGTTCGGCGAGGCCGCCCGCTTCCTGCTGGAGAACATGCGCGTGCAGGTTTCCTTCCACGAGGGCGACGCACTGTTCGCGGAGCTGCCGATCTCTGTGGACCTGAAGATTGAGCAGACCGAGCCGGGCCTGCAGGGCGACCGCTCCACCGGCGGCACCAAGCCGGCAACCCTGGAGACCGGTGCTGAGATCCAGGTGCCGCTGTTCCTGGAGACCGGCAACGTGGTCAAGGTGGACACCCGCACCGGCGAGTACCTGTCTCGCGTGAACAACTAATGCCCGATTACAAACGACACGGCGCGCGTTACCGTGCGCGCCGCCGGGCAGTAGACATTCTTTTCGAGGCGGAGACTCGCGACATCGATCCGGTCGCCATCGTTGAGGACCGGGCGCAGCTGTCCCAGAACCCGCTCAACGCCGTCGCACCGGTGGCGGACTACACCCGCACCATCGTCGCGGGCGCAGCGGAAAAGTTGGACGACCTTGACGACGCGATTGAGCGCCACCTCTCCGAAGACTGGGAGCTGTTCCGCCTGCCTGCCGTTGACCGGCAGATCCTCCGCGTCGCCACGTGGGAGATCTTGTTCAACGACGAGGTCGACGCGCCCGTCTCCATCGCCGAGGGCGTGGAAATGGCTGCCGAGTATTCCGGCGCGCAGGCCGCGCCGTACATCAACGTCGTGCTCGACGGTGTCGCGCAGCGCGCAGCGTCCAACTCGCCGTTTGCCGGCGAGGGGGCGGAAGACGCGTACCCGGTAGAGGACGAAAGTGCCCCCGCCGATGAGCACTCGGAGGACCCCGTGCTGGAGCAGGCGGAGGACACCGACGCAGCTACGGCCCGCGAGATCGCCGAGTCCACCGAGGACTTGGAGGCTGGGGAGCCCGCGGCGGAGGAACCCCGCGGCTAGGATCCGGGAAAAGGTCGAGCGAAGGAGGTCGAGTACGTGCCCGTTGGGCGGTATTCTCGACCTCCTTCGCTCGACTTTCAGGGCGAACACCACCGAAAGGAAACGACATGTCGAAACTTACCGTCGAAGAGGCCAAGCAGTTTTTCGTTGGCCCCGATTTCCAGCTCGCGGACGTGGATCCGGCCGCTACACCGGGGGTGTCGGACGTGGACGACGCCTTCAACGACTACGACGACGACCTGGATGAGCTGCAGGAGATGCTCTTCGCCAACGGCCGTGCCGGCAACGACAACGCCGGTTCGATTCTGCTGGTGCTGCAAGGCATGGACACCGCCGGCAAAGGCGGCATTGTCCGCCACGTCATCGGCGCAACCATGGACTTGCAGGGCGTGCACGTCCAGGGCTTCGGGCGCCCGACGGAGGAGGAAGCCGCGCACGATTTCTTGTGGCGCTTCACCCCGCACCTGCCCAAGCCGGGGCAGATCGCGGTGTTCGACCGCTCGCACTACGAGGACGTGCTGGTGCAGCGCGTGAAGCAGATGGCCCCGCCGGAGGAGATCGAGCGCCGCTACGGTGCGATCGTGGACTTTGAAAACGAGCTCGCGGCAAACGGCACGAAGATCATCAAGGTGATGCCGCACATTTCGCGCGAGTTCCAGGCGGAGAACCTGAAAAAGCGCATCGAGCGCGCCGACAAGCACTGGAAGTACAACCCGAGCGACATCGACGACCGCAAGCTGTGGAGCCAGTTCATGGCCGCCTACCAGATCGCCATGACGCGCACGTCCACCGAGGTCGCGCCGTGGTACTGCATCCCCTCCGACAACAAAAAGTACTGCCGGACGGTGGTCAAGGCATTGCTTTTCGACGCACTCAAGTCGCTCAACCTCGAGTGGCCTGCCGCCGATTTCGACCCCGAGGTTGAGCTGGAGCGTTTGGCGAACTCTTAGTCGGTGGACTCAGTTTCATCGTCGGCCGGGGCGACGCCCGCGGCTTGGGCCTGCTTCTGGATCTCGCTGACCAGCGCGCGCATCGCGTCCTGGGTGGCCAGCACGCCGTCGACGGCGGCCTTCAGTGAATTGGAGAGCTGGTCGTCTGCAAGACCCGCGCCAACCTGGACCTCAGCCTCGGTGCGCACGACGAGGTTCTCGGTGCGGTTGACCACGAGTGCTCGCGCATCCAGGTAGGAACTATTGACCTGGTTCGCCGCCAGGTACAAGGTGGCGTCCGGAGTGTCGGCCGGGGAGTCGGTGACGGAGTCCGCGCGGACAATGAGTACGGAATCCAGCAGCACGAACAGAAGGTTGTAACCGTCGACGTTGGCGTGGCCCGCGCGGCCCGAGGGGTCGTCGGAGACCTCCACGTCGTGGCCGGCCATAGCCTTGATCACGCGGTCGATGGTCACGAGCGTTGCGTTGCTCATTACTGCGGTTCCTCCCAGGTGACAACGGTGGGGAAAGTGTTCTTCAAAAAGTCGAACGCCTGCAAAGTGGCGTCGATGGAGCTGACGATGAACGCGCCGAGCTGGTTGAACGACGCACCCTCGGCAATGCGCATCGCGCGGATGGCGCTGATGGCCAGCTGGTCCTCGCCCCGCTCAAAGAAGCGCAGGGTGGGCGCGAAGTGCGATTGGTTGTGCTCGTTGCACGCGTAGAGCACCTTCGGCGCCATTTCGCGGGGGAACTCGCCGCGCCACAGCGCTTCGAACACGAGGTGGTCGCCGTCGATGGCGACCACGATGGCGGCGTTGATGAAGCCGGAGCGCACTGCCTGGTCTTCGATGCGGTACTCGAGGTTTTCCTCCTCGAAGATCGCAGCGACGGACTCGGGCGTGACCGGCTCGGTTACGTTGCGTTCGGGGTGCTCGCTCGGCTGGACGGGCTCTTCGGTTTGATCTGTAGTCACGCCTGCGAGACTAGCAGCTGCTCGCGGCCCAACTCGTGGCGCAGGGCCGCGTCGAGTGTGGGGTAGCGCAGCCGCCAGCCGTGCTCGGCGGCCGCGGTGGGCAGAACGCGTTGGTCCGCCAGCGCGAGCTCGTGCGCGCCTTCTTCGCCCAGCAGCAGCTTCGGCCCGAAGGTCGGGATGGAAAACAGGTCCGGCCGGCACAGCAGGCGAGCGAGGGTGGCAGACATTTCGGCGTTGGTCACCGGCTCTGGCGCGGTGGCGTTGACGGGCCCGGAGACCGTGTCGTCCAGTAGGGCGCGGACGTAGAAATCGGTGAGGTCGTCCAGCGCCACCCAGCTCATCCAGAAATCCCCGCGCCCGAACTGTGCCGACAGCCCCGCGTTGACGCTGGCCTTGAGCACCGGCAACAGCCCGCCTTCGCTGGACAGCGCCAGCCCGGTGCGGATGTGCACGCTGCGCAACCCCTCGACGAGAGCCGCATCTTCCCATTCCTCGCAGACCTCGGCCAAGAAGCCTTCGCCGGGCCCGTCGGCTTCGGTGCGCGGCACGCTGCCTGCATCTGTGCCGTAATAGCCCACCGCCGAGGCGCCGACGAAGACCTCCACTCCGGAATCGGCGGCTAGGCGGGCGAGTTTGCGGGTGGGCTCCACGCGCGAATCGCGGATTTTGCGCTTCTTTTCCTCGGTGAACCGGCCCATGATGGTCTCGCCCGCGAGGTGGATCACCCCGTCCACGCCGCGCAGCAGGTCCGGTGCGGGATTGTTCATGTCCCAGTGCCGCTCGCCGGGGCCTGCTGTGCCTCGCACCAGCGGGATCACGGTGTGGCCGGCGGTGGTCAGCTGCGCGCGCAGGTGGGTGCCAACAAGGCCGCTCGAGCCGGTCATGGCCACCGTCTTCGGAGCGGCATCGGGGAGGGAGGCGATGAACCGCAGGTCCTCCACCAGCTGGCGCTGGCGGTAAGCCCAGGCGGGGCGGAGCACGGCTTCTGGGATGCGGGCGCTGACGTCGTCGATAAGCAATGTGCCCTCGCCCGCGTCCTCGAAGCGGTGCACGTGGCGCCAACCGGTGGCCGCGCGCACCGGCTGGTTCGCGGCGACGTCGGTGAACTGGTGGCCCGCGACGTAGCCGTCGGCGAGGTGGCGCGCGACCCACTGCTGGCCCGCGGGGAGGCGGAACACTGTGGTGCCGCTGCGTATGGACGCCGCTTCGCTTGCCACCTGCATCGGCAGGAATCCGGGGGTAAGGCGGGTTACTGCGCCTGGGCGGGTGTGCCAGCGCCACACGGTGCCGCGGTCGAAGGGGAGGGTGTATTCAGCGTGGATGCCCATGGAATCCTTCCCGGTTTATACATGCAGGTGCTAAGGTGAAACGCGGTCCCAAGACTACACACGGCCCCGGCACGCGGGGCCGGTTCGAAATCCTTTAAATTCCGCACTGTGAGGCGGGGAAGGAGGTTCGATGAGTGAGAACGAACGGTCGACCGTTGAGTTGCTGAACGCTCAAGATGTCGGCCGCACTGTTGCACGCATCGCGCACCAGATCATTGAAAAAACGGCGTTGGACGACGCATCTAGCCCGCAGGTTGTGCTGCTGGGAATTCCGTCCGGGGGAGTGCCGCTGGCGCAGCGCATCGCTGAGGCCGTTGAAGAATTTTCCGGGGTGGCGATCCCCGTGGGCAGCCTGGACGTGACGCTGTACCGCGACGACTTGCGCAACCGCCCCCACCGCGCCCTGCGGCCCACCAACATTCCGGTGGACATTGACGGGGCAGTGGTCATCCTGGTCGATGACGTTTTGTACTCCGGCCGCACCATCCGCGCGGCGCTGGATTCCTTGCGCGACATCGGCCGCCCCGCAGCCATCCAACTGGCGGTGCTGGTGGACCGCGGCCACCGAGAACTGCCCATCCGCGCGGACTACGTGGGCAAGAACATCCCCACCTCGAAGGACGAGGACGTCACCGTGTCGCTGACGCCGCTCGATGCCGAGGACCGGGTCACGCTGGCTAGGGAGGCGTAAATGAAGCACCTGATCGACATCGCGGACCTTACCCGCGAAGAGATTGTTGGCCTGATGGACGAGGCGGACCGTTTCCGAGAGGCGCTGGACGGCCGCGAGATAAAGAAGCTGCCCACCCTGCGCGGGCGCACGGTGATGACGCTGTTCTACGAAAACTCCACCCGCACCCGGTCATCATTTGAGACCGCGGGCAAATGGATGAGCGCGGACGTGATCAACCTGTCCGCGTCCTCGTCGTCGGTGAAGAAGGGCGAGTCGCTCAAAGACACCGCCGCGACTCTCGAGGCGATCGGCGCAGACGCGATCATCATGCGCCACCCTGCCTCGGGCGCATCGCAGCTGTTGCGCAAGTGGCTGCCGGAGACCAGCATCATCAACGCCGGCGACGGCCAGCACCAGCACCCCACCCAGGCGCTTTTGGACGCGGTGACCATGCGCCAGCACATCGGCGACGTGGCAGGCAAGACCGTGCTCATCGTCGGCGACATCCTGCACTCCCGCGTGGCCCGGTCCAACGTGGACCTGCTGCACACCCTCGGCGCCGAGGTCGTGCTTGTGGCCCCGCCGACGCTTCTGCCCACCGGCGTGCAGTACTGGCCGGCGCGCGTGTCGCACGACTTTGACGCGGAGGTCGAGCAGGCGGACGTGGTGATGATGCTGCGCGTGCAGGCTGAGCGCATGCACGGCGGCTTTTTCCCGTCGCACCGCGAGTACGCCACCCTGTACGGGCTGAGCAAGGACCGCGCGAACCGCATGAAGGACTCAGCGCTGATCATGCACCCGGGCCCGATGCTGCGCGGCATGGAAATCAACTTCGATGTCGCGGACCGCGACAACGCCGTGGTGCTGGGCCAGGTCTCCAACGGTGTCTACACCCGCATGGCCGTGCTGTTTACCCTGCTGGCCAGCTCTAACGAGCGGGGCAGCGCCGAGGAAGGAGCCATTAAGTGACCACGCTCGCTTTGAACAACGTCCGCCCGTACGGCGAGGACGTGACCAACATTCTCATCGACGTCTCCGACGGCGTGATCGACGCGGTCGGGGAGAACCCCTTCGACGATGCCGACGAGGTCGTGGACTGCGGCGGCAACGTCTTGCTGCCCGGCCTGGTGGACATGCACGTGCACTTGCGCGAGCCGGGCCGCGAAGACACGGAGACCATCGCCACCGGCTCCGACGCCGCGGCCAAGGGCGGGTTTACCGCCGTGTTCACCATGGCCAACACCTCCCCGGTCATCGACCAGCCGTTCCTCGCTGAGGCGGTGTGGACGAAGGGCCAGGAGTACGGCAAGTGCGACGTCTACCCGGTCGGCTCCATCTCCCAGGGGCTGAAGGGCGAGCAGCTCACCGAGATCGGGCTGATGTCCCGCAGCGGCGTGCGCATGTTCTCCGACGACGGCAAGTGCGTCAACGACCCGCAGCTGATGCGCCGGGCCATCGAGTACGCCAAGGCGCACGACGTAGTGCTCGCGCAGCACGCCGAGGACCACCGCATGACCGAAGGCTCCGTCGCGCACGAGGGCGAACAGGCAGCGCGACTGGGCCTGCGCGGCTGGCCGCGTGTGGCGGAGGAGTCCATTGTGGCGCGCGACGCGATCATGACCCGCGACTACGGCGGCCGCTACCACCTGTGCCACGCATCCACCGAGGGCACCGTCGAGCTTCTGCGCTTTGCCAAGAACCAGGGCATCGACGTCACCGCCGAGGTCACCCCGCACCATCTCATGCTCACCGACGAGAAGCTCGCCACCTACGACGGCCTATTCCGCGTGAACCCGCCGCTGCGCGAGGCCCGCGACGCCGAGGCACTAAAGCAGGCGCTTCTCGACGGCACCGTCGACGTGGTCGCCACCGACCACGCCCCGCACGGCTCCGAAGACAAGTGCGTGGAGTTCGAGCACGCCAAGCCCGGCATGCTTGGCCTTGAGACCTCCCTTGCCGTGGTCCACCGCATCTTCGTGGAGCCGGGCGATGCGGATTGGCGCTTCGTGGCCAAGGTCATGAGCGAGCGCCCGGCCGAGATCCTGCGCCTAGAAGACCAGGGCCGCCCGATCGCTGTTGGCGAGCCGGCCAACCTGGTGCTGGTGGACCCGCAATCGCCGTGGACCGTCTACGGCGATCAGATGGCGTCCAAGGCGTCCAACACCCCGTACGAAGGCATCGAATTTTCCGCCCGCGTGGTTGGCACCTGGCTGCGCGGCACCCAAACCTACGACGCGAAGAAGGCGTAAACCATGTCTGAAAACTCCACTACACAACCCCAGCGCACACGCGCAACGCTCGTGCTTGACGACGGCTCCGCCTTCCCCGGCTTCATCTTCGGCGCCACACCGGCAACCGATGGCGCGAGTGAGATCGCAGGCGAGGTCGCCTTCACCACCGACATGTTCGGCTACGAATGCGAGCTGTGCGAGGCCGAACGCGCCGGCCAGATCCTCGTCTTTGCCACCCCTCAGGTCGGCAATGTCGGCTGGACCGGCGAGGGGGCATCCGGCAGCACCAAGATCAACGCCGAGGCCGTGATCGTGCGTGACCTCGCGCGTATCGCCTCCAACCACAACGCCCAGCGCACCCTCGCCGAAGAGCTCGAGGCGCAGGGTGTCACCGGGCTGTGGGGTGTGGACACCCGCAAGCTCGTCCGCCACCTGGCACACGCTGCCCGCGAGGGGAAGACGGTGCGGGGCCAGGTCACCGTCGAAAGCCAAGAAGCCTAAGAGAAAGACCAGGAGATACAGACATGAAGCGCAACGACTTACACCACGTCCTGGTCATCGGATCCGGCCCGATCGTGATCGGCCAGGCCTGCGAGTTCGATTACTCCGGCACCCAGGCGTGCCGCGTGCTCAAAAACGAGGGCCTGCGGGTGACGCTGGTGAACTCGAACCCGGCGACGATCATGACCGACCCGGAGTTCGCGGACCACACCTACGTGGAACCGATTGAGCCCGAATACATCGACCGCATCCTCGCCCGCGAGGCCGAGCAGGGCCACCCGGTGGACGCGATTTTGCCCACCCTCGGCGGCCAGACCGCCCTGAACGCGGCGATCAAGCTGGGCCGCCTCGGCATTTTGGACAAGCACGGCGTGGAGCTTATCGGCGCCGACATCGAGGCCATCGAGCGCGGCGAGGACCGCCAGAAGTTCAAGGACATCGTGGACAAGATCGGCGGCGAATCCGCCCGCTCGCGCGTGTGCTACACCATGGAAGAGGTGGAGGAGACCGTCGCGGAGATGGGCTTCCCGTGCGTGGTGCGCCCCTCGTTCACCATGGGCGGCTTGGGCTCCGGCCTTGCCTACGACATGGATGACCTGCACCGCATCGCCGGCGACGGCCTGGTGGCCTCACCCGAGGCGAACGTGCTGATCGAGGAATCCATCCTGGGCTGGAAGGAAATCGAGCTGGAGCTTATCCGCGACTCCGCGGATAACTGCATCGCCGTCGCCACTATTGAGAACGTGGACGCGATGGGCGTGCACACCGGCGATTCCGTCACGGTGGCACCGGTGCTGACCATGACCGAGCCCGAGGTCACTACCATGATCGAGCAGGGCAAGGCCATCATTCGCGAGGTCGGCGTGAAAACCGGCGGCTGCAACATCCAGTTCGCCATCAACCCCAAAGACGGCCGTCTGATCACCATCGAGATGAACCCGCGCGTGTCGCGTTCCTCGGCGCTGGCATCCAAGGCCACCGGCTACCCGATTGCGAAGGTGGCCACGCTGCTGGCCATCGGCTACACGCTCGACGAGATCCCCAACGACATGACCGGCGGCGAGACCACCGCACTGGCGGAGCCGTCTTTGGACTACGTCATTGTGAAGATGCCGCGCTTTGCCTTTGAGAAGTTCCCCGGCTCCGACGAGACCCTGGGCACGTCCATGAAGGCTGTGGGCGAGGCAATGGGCATCGGCCGCAACTACATCCAGGGCCTGAACAAGGTCATGCGCTCGATGGAGGATAAGCCGAACGGCTTTTGGACCAAGCCGGACGAGTACTTCGCCGGCGAGCGCGCCACGGACGTCGCCGCTGTGCTCGAAGACCTGAAGGTGCCCACCGACAAGCGCCTCTACGACGTGGAGCTCGCCCTGCGCCTCGGCGCCAGCGTCGACGAGGTCTACGAGGCCTCGGGCATCGACCCGTGGTTCCTGGAGGAGCTCGTCGCACTCATCGACTTCAGGCAGCAGCTTGTCGACGCCCCGGTGCTCGACGCCGATCTGCTGCGCGAGGCGAAGGCGTTCGGCCTGTCCGACGCCCAGATCGCCGCGCTGCGCCCGGAGCTGGCGGGGGAGTCCGGTGTGCGCCAGCTGCGCTGGTCGCTGGGGATCACCCCGACGTTCAAGACGGTGGACACCTGCTCCGGCCAGTTCGACGCGAAGGTGCCGTACCTGTACTCCGCCTACGAGCTGGACCCGAACGCGGAGTCTGAGGTGGTTGCATCTTCGGGCGGCAGCGAGAAGGAAAAGGTCATCATCCTCGGCTCCGGCCCGAACCGCATCGGCCAGGGCATCGAGTTCGACTACTCCTGTGTCCACGCAGCACTCGAGCTGTCGCGCGTGGGCTACGAGACGGTGATGGTCAACTGCAACCCGGAGACCGTCTCCACTGACTACGACACCGCGGACCGCCTGTACTTCGAGCCGCTGACGTTCGAGGACGTCATGGAGATCTACCGCGCCGAAGCCGCCACCGGCACCGTCGCAGGCGTGATCGTGCAGCTGGGCGGCCAGACTCCGCTGGGGCTTGCGCAGCAGCTTGAAGACGCCGGCGTGCCCGTGGTGGGCACCTCGCCCAAGGCCATCGACTTGGCGGAGGACCGCGGCGAATTTGGCAAGGTGCTCGACGCCGCGAACCTGCCGGCGCCGGCATTCGGCACCGCCACCACCTTCGAGGGCGCGCGCGAGGTGGCGGACCGCATCGGCTACCCGGTGCTGGTGCGCCCCTCCTACGTGCTGGGCGGGCGCGGCATGGAGATCGTCTACGACGAGGACAACCTGCGCGACTACATCGATCGCGCCACCGAGCTGTCCCCGGACCACCCGGTGCTGGTGGACCGCTTCCTGGACAACGCCATCGAGATCGACGTCGACGTGCTCTGCGACGGCACGGACGTCTACCTCGGCGGCGTGATGGAGCACATCGAGGAAGCAGGCATCCACTCCGGCGACTCCGCCTGCGCGCTGCCGCCGATGACGCTGGGCCCGGACGACATCGCCAACGTCCGCCGTTCCGCTGCGGCGCTGGCGCACGGCATCGGCGTGCAAGGCCTGATGAACGTGCAGTTCGCGCTCAAGGACGACATCCTCTACGTCATCGAGGCCAACCCGCGCGCATCGCGCACCGTGCCGTTCGTGTCCAAGGCCACCGGCGTGCACCTGGCCAAGGCGGCCGCGCGCATCATGATGGGTTCCTCCATTGCCCAGCTTCGTTCCGAAGGCCTGATCCCGTCCGACTACGACGGCGGCTCGCTGCCGCTGGAGCACCCGATCGCGGTGAAGGAGGCGGTGCTGCCGTTTACCCGCTTCCGCCGCCCGGACGGCGCGCTGCTGGACACCATCCTCGGCCCGGAGATGAAGTCCACCGGCGAGGTCATGGGCCTGGCGCCGTCGTTCGGCGTGGCCTACGCGAAGGCGGAGGCCGCGGCGTTCGGCGAACTGCCCACCGAGGGCACCGTGTTTGTATCGCTGGCCAACCGCGACAAGCGCACCCTGATCTTCCCAATCCAGCGCTTGTCCACCATGGGCTTCAAGGTGCTGGCGACGGAAGGCACCGCCCAGATGCTGCGCCGCAACGGCATCGAGTGCGAGGTCGTGCTCAAGGGCTCCCAGGTCCGTGAGGGCGCCGAGGGCAAGTCCATCGTCGACCGTATCCTCGACGGTGAGATCGACCTGGTGCTCAACACCCCGGCGGGCTCCGCGGGCGCGCGCCACGACGGCTACGACATCCGCGCGGCGGCCGTCATCGCCGACGTGGCGATCATGACCACCGTGCAGGGCGTCACCGCGGCCGTGCAGGGTATCGAGGCGACCCGCGCCAAGGAGTTCTCCGTGACCAGCCTGCAGGAGCTCGAGCACGGCAAGACGGAGGCGAAGTAATGGCCGCGCAAACCTTCAGCCAGCGCCTCGTTGAGGCCGGGCGGGAGTACGGCCGTCTGTGCGTGGGCATCGACCCGCACGCCGCGCTGCTTGAGCAGTGGGGATTGGAAGACACCGTCGAGGGCTTGCGCGCGTTTGCCGAAACCTGCGTGGAGGCCTTCGCGGGCCACGCCGCGGTAGTCAAGCCGCAGGTGGCGTTTTTCGAGCGCTTCGGCTCTGCCGGTTTCGCGGTGCTCGAGGACACGCTCGCGCAGCTGCGTGCAAGCGGCACCCTGGTCATCGCGGATGCGAAGCGCGGCGACATCGGGTCCACGATGGCGGGCTACGCTGCGGCCTGGCTGGCGCCGGGTGCTCCGCTGGAGGCGGACGCGCTGACTGTGACCCCGTACCTCGGCGTCGGCTCGCTTGACCCGGCGATTGAGCTAGCAGCCCAGCACGGCAAAGGCGTGTTTGTCATGGCCGCCAACTCCAACCCGGAGGCGGTGGCGCTGCAGACCGGCACGATCGACGGCAAGATGCTCTCGCAGCGGATGGTGGACGAGTGCGCGGAATACAACCGTGCCGACGATCCTGAATACATCGGGCACGTGGGCGTGGTCGTCGGCGCGACTGTGCAGACTCCGCCAGTGCTGGACCGGCTCAACGCGCCAGTGTTGATGCCCGGGGTCGGCGCTCAGGGCGCGACGATGGCCGATGCCGAGGCTATTGCGGGTGAAGTTGGGCACCTCGTTTTCCCAAGTGTTTCCCGCTCGGTGTTGTCCGCTGGCCCGGATGTCGCTGAGCTGCGAAAACGAGTATCTGACCTGGGGAAACAGGCAAAAGGCTAGGGTCTATTTACCGCCTAGCAAAAACCCTGGTAGTTTAATTCCGTCGCACGGTGACGTGGAGAAATGCGGTGAAAAACGCACTCCGCGGCACCGTTGCAGAAAAAAGCAGTGTTAGACTGTGCCGAACGTGGCGAATTGCACCGATGACATTCGGCGGAGTGAGCCCCGGATCCGGCACATGTCGGACTGGATAAATGTTCGTAACTATCACATGGAGGAACCCGTGGCACTTCCACAGTTGACCGATGAGCAGCGCAAGGCAGCACTTGAGAAGGCAGCAGAGGCCCGCAAGGCTCGCGCTGAGCTGAAGGCATCCCTCAAGCGCGGCGAGACCACGCTGAAGGACGTCCTGGACAAGGCCGACACCGACGAGATCATCGGCAAGAC
This sequence comes from Corynebacterium sp. MSK008, assembly GCF_030232585.1. GTDB lineage: Bacteria > Actinomycetota > Actinomycetes > Mycobacteriales > Mycobacteriaceae > Corynebacterium. The sequence continues at coordinate 91,026 of NZ_JASPJX010000007.1, forward strand.
CAAGGTCTCCGCACTCCTCGAGGCTATGCCGAAGGTGGGCAAGGTCAAGGCACGCGAGATCATGGAGGAGCTGGAGATCGCTCAGACCCGTCGTCTGCGCGGCCTCGGCGAGCGTCAGCGTCGCGCGCTGCTCGAGCGCTTCGGCTACGAAGAGAACTAAACGTGTCCGAGGTGGCTCCCCGCGGGCAGCTGGTCGTTCTGGCCGGCCCGTCTGCGGTGGGAAAGTCGACGGTGGTGAGCGGCCTTCGCGGCGCCGTACCGGATTTGTACTTCTCCGTCTCCATGACCACCCGCGCACCGCGCCCGGGTGAGGTAGACGGCAAGGACTACTTCTTCGTCACCCCCGAGCACTTCCAGGGCCGAATCGACCGCGGAGAGATGCTGGAGTGGGCCGACATCCACGGAGGCCTGCAGCGGTCCGGCACCCCCGCCGGTCCGGTGCAGGAGGCAATGGGAGCCGGCCGCCCCGTCCTCATCGAGGTTGACCTGGCGGGCGCGCGCAACATCAAGCGCCTGCTGCCGGAAGCACAGACCGTGTTTTTGGCACCGCCGTCGTGGGACGTGCTCGTGCAGCGCCTCACCGGGCGCGGCACCGAGACTCCCGAGGTGATTGAGCGCAGGCTCACCACCGCCCGTGAGGAGCTCGACGCTCAGGGCGAGTTCGACACCGTGGTGGTCAACGACGACGTGGATGCGGCGGTGGCGACCATCGCCGGCATTCTTCAAGGCACATCTTCCAACAACAGTTAGCGAGTGGGTTACACGTGAGCAACACAACTAAGGATCTGTCCGAGACCTCTGCTGCTGAGGAAACCACCCAGCAGGAGACCGTCTACGACACTCCGGAGGGCATTACGGCGCCCCCGATCGACGAGCTTTTGACGAAGGTGTCGTCGAAGTACGCGCTCGTCATCTTCGCAGCGAAGCGTGCCCGCCAGATCAACAGCTTCTACCAGAACTCCGAGGACGGCGTCTTCGAGTTTGTTGGTCCGCTGGTCTCCCCGGAGCCGGGCGAGAAGCCGTTGTCCATCGCTCTGCGCGAGATCGAGGCAGGCCTGCTCGAGCACGAGGAAGGCCAGTAAGGCCCCTTTCGCCTAAGCAACCACCGCCGCCCAGCAACGCTGCTGGGCGGCGGCGGTTTTTTATGCTGGTTTTGTATGCTTGGGCCTCATGAGTGAAGCCCAAGACCCGTCCCAGCCGCTGCGTGTTGTCGTTGGAGTCTCCGGCGGGATCGCCGCGTACAAGGCGTGCCACCTGGTCCGCAACTTCAAGGAGTCGGGCGACGAGGTGCGCGTCATCCCGACCGAGAACGCGCTGAACTTTGTCGGTGCCGCCACCTTTGAGGCGCTCAGTGGCAACCCGGTGGACACCGGCGTGTTCACCCGCGTGGACGAGGTGCAGCACGTGCGGGTGGGGCAGGAGGCGGACTTAATCGTCGTGGCGCCTGCCACCGCGGACCTGATGGCACGGGTGGCCGCGGGACGGGCCGACGACCTGCTCACATCCACTATTCTCGTCGCCACGTGCCCGGTGGTGCTGGCACCCGCAATGCACACGGAGATGTGGCTCAACCCGGCCACGCAGGCGAACGTCGCTACACTGCGCGAGCGGGGGATTACGGTGCTCGAGCCCGCGCATGGACGGCTCACCGGCAAGGACACCGGTCCCGGGCGTTTGCCGGAGCCGGACGTGATCGCCCAGCTCGCCCGCACCGTGCTGCGCACGAACGCATTCGCCCCGACGCTCGCGGGCAAGCGCGTGCTGATTAGCGCCGGAGGCACCCAGGAAAACATTGACCCGGTGCGCTACATCGGCAACAGGTCTTCCGGCAAACAGGGCTACGCGCTCGGCGACATCGCCGCGCAGCGTGGAGCGAAGGTGACCATCGTGGCGGGGGCGACCGACGAGCTTCAGCCGCCGTCGGGCGCGGAGGTGATCAAGGTCGGCTCCACCCGCGAGATGCAGCAGGCGATGGCGGATCGCGCGCCGGACGCTGACGTGGTGATTATGGCGGCCGCGGTGGCAGATTTCCGTCCAGAAGCAGAAGCGGACACGAAGCTGAAGAAGGGCCAGGCGGACGACGCGTTGTCCACGATCCGCCTCACGGAGAACCCGGACATCCTCAAGGGCCTGGTGCAGATGCGCGAGGCGGGTCAGACCGCGGCGACCATCATCGGCTTCGCCGCGGAGACGGACAACGAGCTGGAAAACGGCCGCGCGAAGCTCAAGCGCAAGGGCGCGGACATGCTCATGCTCAACTCCGTGGCGGGCGGCGGCGTCTTTGGACAGGCGCGCAACCGGGGCTGGCTGCTCAGCGCCGACGGTCGCGAGGAGGAGATCCCGGACGGCACCAAACACGAGGTTGCGGCGCGGATCTGGGACGCCATTGAGCGCCTCTCGCAGTGACATTGCACATTTAGACAGCTTGGTCTATCGTGGGTATGGCTTAACGACGCGCCGTTCCCGTTTCAGCCCGTAGACAGCTGAGCCGCCCAGCAGGTGCGCCGGAACGCAACCCGTCCGCCCAAATGTAAAGGAAAGACTGCTTTGTCCACTGATACGTACTTCCGCTTGTTCACAAGCGAATCGGTCACCGAGGGCCACCCCGACAAGATCTGCGACGCGATCTCGGACACGATCCTGGACGACATGCTCGCCCAGGACCCGGACGCGAAGGTGGCCGTGGAGACCCTCGCCACGACCGGTCAGGTGCACGTGGCGGGAGAGGTGCGGACCTCCGCCTATTCCAACATCGCGAGGATCGTGCGCGAGAAGCTGGTGGAGATTGGCTTCGACTCGTCCGAGGTCGGCTTCGACGGGCGCAGCTGCGGCGTGAACATCGCCATCGGCGACCAGTCCGCGGAAATCCACGATTCCGTGGTGACCTCCCAGGAGGTCCGTGAGAACACCTCCACTGGCGCAGACGACCAGACGGGTGCGGGCGACCAGGGCCTGATGTTCGGCTACGCCACCAACGAGACACCGGAGTACATGCCGCTGCCGATCTCCACCGCCCACCACCTGGCGCGCCGCCTGTCCCAGGTGCGCCACGAAGGCATCGTGGACGGGCTGCGCCCGGACGGCAAGACCCAGGTGACCTTCGCCTACGACGGGCAGACCCCGGCGTTTATCGACACGATCGTCATCTCCACCCAGCACGACCCGGACTTCACCGGCGAGGCGCTGGAGGCGGCGCTGCGCGAGCACGTGATCAACTGGGTGCTCAAGTACGCGGATCTGGAGCGCTACTACCGTGAGGACACCAAGGTGCTGGTCAACCCGTCGGGGTCCTTCATCCAGGGCGGCCCCATGAGCGACGCCGGCCTGACTGGCCGCAAGATCATCGTGGACACCTACGGCGGCATGGCCCGCCACGGCGGCGGCGCGTTTTCCGGCAAGGACCCCTCAAAGGTGGACCGCTCCGGTGCGTACGCGATGCGCTGGGTGGCCAAGAACATCGTCGCCGCGGGCCTGGCGGAGCGCGTCGAGGTGCAGGTGGCCTACGCCATCGGACGTGCGAACCCGGTGGGGCTGTACGTGGAGACGTTCGGCACCGCGACTGAGGGCCAGACGGACGAGAGCATCCAGCAGGCGGTGGAGAAGGTCTTCGACCTGCGCCCGGAGGCAATCATCCGCGAGCTGGACCTCAAGCGCCCGATCTACGCGCAGACCGCCGCGTACGGCCACTTCGGCCGCACGGACATCGACGTGCCGTGGGAACGCACCGACAAGGTCGACGACCTCAAGGCCGCCGCAGGCGCCTAGTCCGTCTCCTGCCAGGCGGCTTTCTCCCGCTCGGAACGACGGTGGTTACGCAGCGCGACCACGCCGATGACGATGCCGATGATGACCGGCACCCAAATCTTCGAGTACTCGAGCAGCCACAGCACCCACTCGGGAACCTCGGGGAGCTCCGGCAAGTCGATGTCGGGCACCGGCAGGTTGAAATCAGGCAGCGACGGCACCGGCAGGTCCATGTGCGGCAGCTGGATGTCCGGAAGGTCAGGCAGATCCCAGTCGGGGAGGAACCCCAGCAGCCAACTGATGAACCGGGAGATGATCGGGCCGAGCACAAGCACCGCGAGCGCCCAGCCGCCCTTGCCGAGTCCTTCCGCCATGGGGATGAGGGTGCGCTTGAGCTCGCTGGACTCCATGGTTTCGCGCCGTCGCGCGCCGCGGGAGCCGGCGGGAGGGTCGAACTCCACCACCGTGTCGCCTTCGCGAAACTCCACGTTGAGCAGCTCATCCAAGCTGCTGACCTGTATCTTCAGGTGCGGCTTCTTGCGGTCGGTACCTAGCCCCGTCGGCGTTTCCAGCCCGCCTGCCGGGCCGTCGCCGAACAGCGGCAGCCGGGCGCTTGCGACGTCGTTGTAGCGGTGCTGCACCTCGCCGCCGACGAGCACCTCCATGCGCTCGGCGGGGTTATTCGACCACAGCTTGATCCGCTCTTTGAACGAACTCTCCGCTGTCGCCAGGGTGCCCGGTTTGTCCGTCTCGTCGCCGGGCCAGCTGGGATCCTCGGCCGCGAAGTCGCGGTCAAAACCGACGCGGACCTCGATCAATCCGTATTCGGGGTGGTTCAGGCTCCAGGTTTCCATCGGCTAGGCCTCCGCACTGCTTCTCGACGAGCTGCCGCTCGCCAACGACCCCACCCACATCGCCGCCGCGCAGGCAAGCGTCACACCGATGGCATATATGAACGTGCCGTCGTTGAAGTACAAGGCCTTGGCAATCCAGAAACCTACCCCTGTCAGCAGTGGCAGGGACCAATTGCGGCGGAAAGCGATGCCGTCGATAAGCCCGGCGATGATGGCCACCCCGAAGATGAACCCGACCATCACCCACGGGTTGCGCACCAACGGGATGAGCATCAACGGCCCGAAGGCGTAGGCAGCGAACATGGCATAGGGGATGGCTTTGACCCATCCTTTGCGGGCGTCGTTGTCCTGCTGTTCAGTCACGGGCAGGAGTATAGGAACTAATCCGCGCGCGTGTAGACGTGACCCGCCTCAGGGCGCTTAATCATCTCGTCCAGGCCGACCGGGTTCAGGCCCTTGGCTCGCAGGCCGTCGATCACGCACTCCGCCGCGTCGACGGTGGGCTCGTGGATGTCGTGCATGAGGATGATCGAGCCCTCGCGCGCGCCGTCCACCGCGCGCTTGCAGGTGGTGGCGGGGGTGCGGTGCTGCCAGTCGGCGGTATCCACATCCCACACGGCCAGCGCCATGCCGCGTGAACCGGCGGCGGACGCCACGCGCGAGTCGTGGGACCCGTAGGGCGGGCGCATCCAGTGCGGGTCGATGCCGACCTGCTTCTGCAGCGCGGCGTCCGTGTCGTCCAGCTGGGCGGCGATGGTGCCGTCGGACTGTCGGGCCAGGTCCGGGTGGGAAAAGGAGTGGTTGCCGATGGTGTGGCCCTCGTCGCGGATCCGCCGCAGGATCTGCGGGTAGGCATTCGCGTTGCCGCCTACCACGAAGAAGGTGGCGTGCACGCCCTTGCGCTTGAGAATGTCCAACAGGCGCTCGGTGCTGCCGGGGACCGGGCCGTCGTCGTAGGTGATAGCCACGCAGTTGTAGCACTTGGGCGGCACCGGCGAGGGCGACGGCTCTTGTGCGGGTGCGACGATGACGTCGGCAGGTTTCGCCGGTTCTAGCGGGCGCAGGTGCGGCGGCACGGCCTGCTTCACCTGGGCGGGAAGGCCGTCGAAGGCGCGGCGCCAGCCGTCCTCCACGGCGCTGCGTGCGCTGTCGGAGGAGCCGGTGATGAAGGCGGAGCTTCCGTCGATAGGCAAACCCGCTAGCTGCACGAGGATGGGGCCGAAGTCTTGCCCGGCGATGATCTGCCTGCCTTGCGGCAAGGCGAGCTGCGTCACTTTGGACACATCTGCGGAGGCGGGGGTCGGCGTGAGCGCTGCGGCGGCGAAGAGGGCAGCGGAGGTGACTGCTGCGAGCAGGCGTTTCATGGGGCGGCGGGATCTTTCAAACGCGCGTGAGAGTAAAACTTTGCAGTCTTATTAGTACTCCATACCGCTCCGCAACGGGCGATTGCGCTCACCGGCCGTGTCGGGTGGTGGTTTAGAATCCGGGGTCATGTCTGACACGCCCGCCGCCGATGCCCCAGTTGCGCGCGTGTTACCCATGCTCGGGCTGGCGCATCTGGACAGGCCGTTCGACTACCTCGTGCCTTCGCAGGATGGGGACGCGGTGCAGCCGGGAGTGCGGGTGCGCGTGCGCTTTGCGGGCAGGCTCGTGGACGCCGTGGTGCTCGAACGCGCCTCTACATCGCGCCACGAGGGGTCGCTGCGCTTCATCGAGCGTGTCATCTCGCCGGAGGTGGTGGCACCGGCGAGGACGCGGGAGCTTATCGACGCACTCGCGGACCGTTACGCAGGTGTGCGATCCGACATTTACCGTTCCGCGATCCCGGCGCGGCATGCGAAGGCGGAAGAGACGGACACCTCCACGCCCTGGGAAGAGCTGGGGGAGGCGGGGGAGCCGGACTTGTCGGCGTGGACCGCCTACACTTTCGGCGAATCCTTCGTGGACGCGGTGGTGGCCGGCAAGATCGCGCGGGCGGCGTGGCAGGTCGCACCGGGAGATAACTGGGCGGCCGCACTGGCGTCGTTGGCGGCGAAGGTGGCCGTGGACGGGGCGGGCGCGCTGATCGTGGTGCCGGACCAGAAGGACGTGGATGCGTGCGAGGCGGCGTTGCGCGAGATCGTCAGTGCGCGCCAGGTGACCACCCTGACCGCGTCGCAGGGCCCGCAGGCGCGGTACTCGCGCTACCTGTCGGTGCTGCACGGGCAGGGCCGGATCGTGGTGGGCACGCGCTCGGCGGCGTTCGCCCCGGTGAAGAACCTGCGGTTTGCGGCGCTGATGTTCGACGGCGACGACAACCTGGTGGATCCGCGCGCCCCGTACGTGCACGCACGCGAGGTGCTGACCACGCGCTCGGCGCACGAGGGGTGCTCACTGGTTATCGGCGGGTACGCACGCACGGCGGAGGCGCAGCTGCTGGTGGAATCCGGGTGGATGCACGAGCTGGTCGCGCCGCGGCAGAGCCTGCGTACCCGCTCGCCGTACATCCACGCGGCGGGGGATTCGGATTTTGAGATGGAACGCGACCCGCGAGCGAAGCAGGCCCGCCTGCCGTCGTCGGCGTTCCAGGCGGCGGCGAAGGCGCTCGAGCGCGGCACCCCGGTGCTGTTCCAGGTGCCGCGCACCGGCTACATCCAGTCGTTGGCGTGCGGGCAGTGCCGCACGCCGGCGCGTTGCAGGTGGTGTAACGGGCCACTCGGCCTGCCCTCCGGCGGGGAGGCCGCGGCGCCGACGTGCCGGTGGTGCGGGCGGATGGACCCGGCGCACGTGTGTCCGGCGTGCGGTTCGCGCAGGCTGCGCGCGGTGGTGCTGGGCACGGAGCGCACCGCCGAGGAGCTCGGCCGCGCTTTTGCCAAGTACAAGGTGATCACCTCAGGCGGCGACAACGTGCGCGCGCAGGTGGAGGCAGGGCCGGCGCTGGTGGTGGCCACGCCGGGTGCGGAGCCGTACGTTGACGGCGGCTACGGCGCTGCGGTGCTTCTAGATGCCTGGGCGCTGATGCAGCGGCCGGACCTGCGCGCGATGGAGGACACCTTTGCCAAGTGGATGGGTGCCGCCACGTTGGTGCAGCCGCACAGCGCCGGCGGGGAAGTGGTCGTGGTGGCCGAGCCGTCGCTGCCCGTGGTCCAGCACTTGATCCGGTGGGATGCGCCCGGGTTCGCCGCGCTCGAGCTGTCGTTGCGGCGCGAGGCCCGCTTCCCGCCGGCGGTGCACGTGGCGGTGGTGGACGCGCCGCGCGACGGTCTGGAGGAGTTCTTCGCCCGCACCGAGCTGCCGGAGCACGCCGAGCTGCTCGGCCCGGTGGATTTGCCGCCGGGGGTGCGGCTGCCGGGCGAGTGGAACCGGGAGGCGCTCGGGCCTGCGCAGCGCATGTTGGTGCGCACCCCACTTGCGGGCCGCGCCGCGCTGGGCAAGGCGCTGCGCGCAGGCGCGGTGGCGTGGACGACGGCGAAGCAGGACTTGCCGCTGCGTATCCAGGTCAACCCGGTGGACATCGGCTAGCTAGGTCGCGCGTTTGGGCGTGGCACTACACTTGCACCCCATGGCTATCCATGACATCCGCCTGTTCGGCGACCCAGTGCTTAATACCGCTGCACAAGAGGTCACCGTGTTCGACGCCTCGCTGGAGCGGCTGGTCGCCGACATGCTGGAGACCATGGATCACGCCGGCGGGGTGGGCTTGGCTGCCAACCAGATCGGGCTTGCGCGCCGGATCTTCGTCTTCGACTGCCAGGGTATGCGCGGCCACATCGTCAACCCCGTGTGGGAGCCGCTGGGCGAGGAGATGCAGACCGGTGTCGAGGGCTGCCTCTCTGTGCCGGACGTGCGTGGCGAGGTGACCCGCCACAAGACGGTGGTAGCCCTCGGGCAAGACTGCTACGGTCGCCCGCTCACGCTGCGCGGCACCGGGCTGTTGGCGCGCTGCATCCAGCACGAGGCGGACCACTTGGACGGCGTGATGTTCATGCGCAGGATGGCACCGGAGCAGCGTAAGGAAGCGATGGCGGCGATCCGGGCCGCCGACTGGAGCTAAGGAGAACGTTTGTATGCGACTCGTATTCGCCGGCACCCCCGAACCCGCCGCCGCGGCACTCGAGCGGCTCATCGCCTCGGACCACGAGGTCGTCGCGGTGCTCACTCGCCCGGACGCGCGCCGCGGCCGCGGCCGCACGCTGCACCCGTCGCCGGTCAAGGCGCTCGCCGTCGAGCACGGCATTGAGGTGCTCACCCCGGAGAGCCTCACGCGCGACGACGCCATCCGGGACCAACTGAAGGAGCTGGCTCCCGATGCGATCCCGGTGGTGGCCTACGGCAACCTCATCCCGGCGGACATGCTGGACATCCCCACGCACGGCTGGGTGAACCTGCACTTCTCGCTGCTGCCCGAGTGGCGCGGCGCCGCGCCGGTGCAGGCGGCGATCGCAGCTGGCGACACGGTCACCGGCGCCACCACCTTCCGCATCAACGAAGGCCTTGACACTGGCGACATCCTGGACACGCTGGAAACCGAGATCGGCGAGGCAGAAACCAGCGGCAAGTTGTTGGAGCGCCTCGCCTACGTCGGCGCTGACCTGCTGGTGCAGACGATGGACGCGCTGGAAGCCGGCACCGCGGCAGCGACGCCGCAGCCGGACGAGGGCACCTACGCCCACAAGATTGCCCCGGCGGACGCCCGGGTGGACTGGACGCAGCCGGCCGCGGTAGTCGACCGCGGCATCCGCGCCCACACCCCGGCGCCGGGTGCGTGGACGATGCGCGGGGAGGACCGCTTCAAGCTCGGCCCGGTCACTCCGACGGGTTCGGGCACGCTCGCCCCGGGCGAGGCCGCGTTTGGCAAAAACGAGGTGCTCGTGGGCACCGCCGACGAGGACGTGTGCTTGGGCACGATCCAGCCGCCGGGCAAGAAGATGATGAATGCGGCGGACTGGGCCCGCGGGCTCAACCCCGAGGCGAAAGAAGGAGTGGTGTTCGAGTGAGCGGAGGATTCAGGTCGCGCTCCGCGGGGCGTCGCGAGGACACACCCGCGCGCAACCGTCAGCGGGGCGGCAACGCAAAGCAGCAGCCGCGCAAGCAGGGTGGCGGGCGCCAGCGCTACACGGTGAAGGGCCGCCCGGCCAGCATCGGCGACCCGGCGCGCGAGGCGGCCTTCGAGGTGGTGCTGCGCGTCGCCCGCGACGGTGCGTTTGCCAACCTCACCCTGCCCGGCATCCTGCGGGAGCGGAAGATCACCGGCCGTGACGCCGCGTTCGCCACCGAGCTGGCCTACGGCACGCTGCGCACCCTCGGGGTGCTCGACGCGGTGATCGCGAAAAACTCATCGCGCGAGCTCGAACGCATCGCACCTGAGGTGCTCGCCGCGCTCCGCTTGGGTGCGTACCAGCTGCTCTACACCCGGGTGGGCGACCACGCCGCGGTGGACACCTCGGTGCGGCTGGTCGAGGCGGCCGGCCACGAGAAGGCGAAGGGATTCGCAAACGGCGTGCTGCGTTCCATCGGCCGCACGCCGGCCGACAAGTGGCTGCGCACCCTCGCCCCGGACAGCGAACTGGGCGCGCTTGCGTTCACCCACGCCCACCCGGAGTGGATTGCGCGGTCTTTCGCCGAGGCGCTCGGCGACAAGCGCGACGAGCTCGAGGCCGCGCTTGAGGCGGACTCGGCCCGCCCGGTCGTGCACCTGGTGGCGCGACCGGGAGAGATCTCCGCGGAAGAGCTCGCGCTTTCCACCGGAGGCGAGCAGGGCACGTACTCGCCGTACGCGGTGTACCTGCCGGAGGGGGACCCGGGCCAGCTTGAGCCGGTGCGCGAGGGCCTCGCGGCGGTGCAGGACGAGGGCTCGCAGGTGATCGCCCGCGCCGTCACTGAGGTCCCTGTCGATCAAGATCAAGGCCGTTGGCTTGACCTTTGCGCGGGGCCCGGCGGTAAGGCCGCGCTCATCGGGGCGATCGCGGCTATCGACGCCGCCACGGTCGACGCCGTCGAAGTCAGCCCACACCGCGCCGAGCTGATTGCCAAGACGGTGCGCGGCCTGCCGGTGACGGTCCACACCGCGGACGGGCGCGACCCCAAACTCGAGCCCGGCTACGACCGCATCCTGGTCGACGCGCCCTGTTCCGGCCTGGGCGCGCTGCGGCGGCGCCCGGAGGCGCGTTGGACGAAGTCCGAAGGCGATATCGCGGAGCTTAACCAGCTGCAGGAAGAGCTGCTTCAATCCGCCGTGAACCTGACCAAGCCGGGCGGGGTGGTGGTCTACTCCACGTGCTCGCCGGATGTGCGGGAGACCCGGAGGATCGTCGAAAAGCAGCTGGCGAAAGGCGGCGTTGAGGAGCTCGACGCCCGCGAGTGGGCGGCCGGCATGGAGGACGTGGGCGAGGGGCCGAGCGTGCAGATGTGGCCGCACCGCCACGGCACCGACGCAATGTTCTTCGCCGTGTTGCGCAAAAAGCTAGGGTAGGACCCATGATTCAGATCGCCCCATCAATTCTGGCCGCGAACTACGCCGCGCTCGGCGATGACGTGCGCAAGGTGCCCAACGCGGACCTGATTCACGTGGACATCATGGACGGCCACTTCGTGCCCAACCTTTCCTTCGGCCCGGACGTGACCAAGGCGGTCAACGGGGTGACCGAGCAGTTCCTGGACATGCACCTGATGATCGAGGAGCCGGAGCGCTGGTTCGAAACCTACGTGCAAGCCGGCGGCGACCGGCTGGTGTTCCACGTCGAGGCCACCGGTGACCATGTCGCGGCCGCGAAACAGTGCCGCGAGCTGGGCGTGCAGTCCGGCTTCGCCATCAAGCCCGGCACCGAGATCGAGCCGTACCTTGACGATTTGGAGCACTTCGACCAGGTCATGGTCATGAGTGTGGAGCCTGGTTTCGGCGGGCAGAAGTTCATGCCGGAGGTCTTGAGCAAGGTGATGGTATTGCGCGACCGCATCGCGGAGGCAGGCCTGGACACCATCATCGGCATCGACGGCGGCATCGCTAATTCCACTATCGCGCTGGCGGCGGAGGCTGGCGTGGACGCGTTCGTGGCCGGCTCCGCGGTCTTCGGCGCCGACAACCCGGCAGAGGCGGTGGAGCGCCTGCGCGAGCTAGCCCGCGAGGCGAAGCAAGGGTGACGGAGGAACTCGGCGCCATCTCCGCCGCGATCGAGGCGGGCGAATCCGTCCGCGGCACGACCTCGCCCAACCCGCCGGTAGGCTGCGCGCTTGTCAACGCCTCCGGTGAACTCATCGCCACCGGCGCGACCTCGCCAGCAGGCGGGCCGCACGCGGAGATCAACGCCCTTGAACAGGCGGGCGAGCGCGCCCGGGGCGCGACCGCCGTGGTGACCCTGGAGCCGTGCAACCACACCGGCCGCACCGGTCCCTGCTCGCAGGCACTGGTGGAGGCGGGGATCACGCGCGTGGTGTACTTCACCGCCGACCCGAACGAGGCAGCCGCCGGCGGGGCCGAGTACTTGCGCGCCCACGGCGTGGAGGTGGACTTCCAGCCGGTGCGGATCGCGGCGCTGCAGCCGTGGCTGCGCTCTGTGCGTCACAACCGCCCGAGCGTGACGCTGAAATTCGCCTCCACACTCGACGGTTTCACCGCGGCGGCGGACGGCACAAGCAAGTGGATCACCGGCGATAAAGCGCGCGAGCTGGTGCACGAAGACCGCGCGAAGCTCGACGCGATCATCGTCGGCACCGGCACTGCGATCGCCGACGACCCGTCGCTAACCGCGCGTTTCCCCGACGGCACGCTGCACGAGCACCAGCCGCGCCGCGTAATTATCGGCACCCGGGAGGTCCCCGAGGGCAACCTCACCCGCTTAGGCTTTGAGCAGTACGCATCGCCCGAGGAGGCACTCACCGCACTGTGGGAGACCGGCGCGCGCGACGTGCTGGTCGAAGGTGGCGCAGCGCTCGCCGCGAGCTTTCTCGAGCTGGATCTGGTTGATGCGGTGCAGGCCTACATCGCGCCCGCACTCCTCGGCGCCGGCCGCGGGGTGCTGGACCGCGCGATCGCCGGCACCATCGCCGATGCCCGCCGCTTCCGCACCACGTTCGTGCGCCCGGTGGGCGGCGACGTGTTTATAGAAATGGAGAGAGATGTTTACGGGACTCGTTGAGGAAATCGGGGTCGTGGAGGAGCTTCAGCAGCTTGACGACGCCGTCCGGATCGCCGTCCGCGCGCCCAAAGTCACCGAAGATGCCGCCCCCGGCGACTCCCTCGCCGTGGATGGGGTGTGCCTGACGGTGGTGGATAACGGCAACGGCACCTTCACCGCGGACGTGATGCGCGAAACCTTGGACCGCTCCCGGCTGGGTAGCTACGAGCCCGGCTCCGAGGTGAACCTCGAGCGGGCGCTCGCTGCTGGCCAGCGCATGGGCGGCCACATCGTCCAGGGGCACGTCGACGGTGTGGCCGAGGTGGTCTCGCGCACCCCGTCGGAGCACTGGGAGGTCGTGCGCTTCACGCTGCCAAAGCAGCTGGGCCGCTACGTGGTGGAGAAGGGCTCCATCGCTGTCAACGGGACGTCGCTGACGGTCTCGGCGGTGGGCGAGGGTTACTTCGAGGTCTCGCTCATCCCGACCACACTGCGCGAGACCACGGCCGGCGCGCTCACACCCGGCGACCCGGTGAACCTGGAGGTAGACATCGTGGCTAAATACGTTGAGAAGATGGTGCAGGGATAGGCTTGGACGGTATGACTTTGAATACGGTCCAGGAGGCTATCGACGCCATCCGCGCTGGCAAGGCCGTTGTTGTCGTGGACAGCGAGGACCGCGAGAACGAGGGCGATCTCATCTTCGCCGCCGAGGACGCCACCCCGGAGCTCGTCGCGTTCATGGTGCGCCACACCTCCGGCTACATCTGCGTGTCCATGTCGGATGAGCGCGCCACCGCGCTCGAGCTGCCGCCGATGGTGGCCAACAACCAGGACCTGCACGGCACCGCCTATGCCGTCACCGTGGACGCGGCCACCGGCACCACCGGCATCTCCGCCCGCTCGCGCGCGACCACGATCGCCTTGCTTGCCAGCGACTCCGCTACCGCCTCATCGTTTACCCGCCCCGGCCATGTGGTGCCCCTGCGCGCCAAGGCCGGCGGAGTGCTGGAACGGCCCGGCCACACGGAGGCGGCCGTGGACCTGGCGCGGCTGGCGGGCAAGGCCCCGGTGGGCGCGCTGTGCGAGATCGTCTCCGAGGATGACCCGACCGACATGGCGCGCTTTGACGAGCTGCGGCGCTTCGCCAACACGCACGGGCTGCCCATGATCTCCATCGAGCAGCTGGCCGAGTACCGCCGCCACCACGAGCGCACCGTCGAGCGCGTCACGCAAGCGAAGCTTCCCACCGAGTACGGCGAATTCACCGCGGTGGGTTACCGCGACACTGTTTCCGGGGTGGAACATGTGGCGTTGGTTGCCGGAGGCGTCGACAAGCTTGAGCACGCCTCCGACGTGCTGGTGCGGGTGCATTCCGAGTGCCTCACCGGCGACGTGTTCGGCTCCACGCGCTGCGACTGTGGCCCGCAGCTGCGCGAATCCATGCGGCGTATCCAGGCAGCCGGACGTGGCGTGGTGGTCTACCTGCGCGGGCACGAGGGCCGCGGCATCGGGCTCATGGCCAAACTGCAGGCTTACCGGCTGCAGGACGCAGGCCTGGACACCGTGGACGCGAACCTGGAGCAGGGCCTGCCCGCGGACGCGCGGGAGTACTCCGCGGCCGGGCAGATCCTGGCGGATCTGGGGGTGGGCACCTTCGAGCTGCTCACCAACAACCCGGATAAGTCCGACGCGCTGGCGGGCTACGGCCCTGCGGTGGCGCGCCGCAGTAGGATCGAGATCGTTCCCACACACGACAACATCGAGTACCTGCGCACCAAGCGCGACCGGATGGGCCACGACCTACCCGGCGTGGCCCAGTGGCTTCACGCCCATCCGGGGTACGGAACCTAGACGGACCCAAAAGGAGCTACAAGTGGCATCGAGCGGAGCACCCGAGGACTATTCCATACAGGCGGAGGGCATGACCATCGCCGTGGTTTACACCCGCTGGAACGACAAGATCGTCGACCTTTTGCGCGCCGGCGCGCGGGACGAGGCCCGGGAGCTCGGCGTCAAGGTGGAGGAGTACGCCGTCGCCGGCGCCCTTGAGTTGCCGGTGGTGGTCCAGGCGTGCGCCAAGCGTTACGACGCAGTGGTCGCCCTCGGCTGCGTCATTCGCGGCGAAACCGCCCACTTCCAGTACGTGTGCGACTCCGTCACCGCCGGGCTGACCCGCGTGGCCCTGGACGAGCAGACCCCGGTGGGCAACGGCGTGCTCACCGTCGACGACGAGGACCAGGCCTACGAGCGCGCCGGCGGCGAGGACGCCAAGGAAGACAAAGGCGCCGAAGCCATGCGCGCCGCCGCCGGCACTGCAGCGGAGCTGCGCAAAGTTCGCGCTCTGCCGTTGAAGGGTTAAGGTAGCCCGAGAGGGCGTGGGGCGGCCTTTGGGACGTCGACACGCAACGATGCTTAAGCGCTTGTAAGGAGTAAGGCAGTGGCTGAACAGGCTGAACAGCACAACCCCACGGGACTTTCGGACCGGGACGAGGTTGCCTACCTCAACGCGCTCGACCCGCACGCCACCACCACCACGAAGCCGTGGGAGCTCGAGCTGACCTCGAAGTTCCTGCGCAAGGTGGCCGTGGGCTGGATCGTCGTGGTCATGGCTGTGCACGTGTTCATGTCCTGGGTCGTGGACGCCGAGTTCACCGGCGTGGCAATTACCAGCCTGGACAAATTCGCCTTCATCGGCGTCGGCCTGATCATCTCCGTGCTGTCATGGATCGCGCTGACGCGCCCGCGGGTGCGCGCGAACGAGGACGGTGTCCAGGTGCGCAACATCATCGGCACCCGTTTCTACCCGTGGGCCGTGATTTACGGACTCAGCTTTCCCAAGGGCTCGCGCATGGCGCGCCTTGAGTTGCCGGAGTTCGAATACGTGCCCCTGTGGGCCATTCAAGCTGGCGACAAGGAACACGCACTGAAGGCCGTGGAAGAGTTCCGCGCACTCGAAGCCAAGTACATGCCGCAGGACTAAGCGTTGGCGGACCCGCATAGCTACCGCCCGGCGCCGGGCACCATCCCGACCGACCCCGGGGTATACAAATTCCGCGACCGCGACGGCCGCGTCATTTACGTGGGCAAGGCGAAAAACCTGCGCGCGCGCCTGAACAACTACTTCCAGCCGCCGAACACGCTGCACCCGCGCACACGCCAGATGGTCTACACAGGTGCGTCCGTGGAGTGGACCGTGGTTGCCTCCGAGGTGGAGGCGCTGCAGCTGGAGTACACGTGGATCAAGCGCTTCGACCCGTGGTTCAACGTCATGTACCGCGACGACAAGACGTACCCCATGCTCGCGGTGAGCGTGAAGGAGCGCTACCCGCGCGCGTTCTTCTACCGCGGGCCGAAGCGCAAGGGTGTGCGCTACTTCGGGCCCTACTCGCACGCGTGGGCGGTGCGCGAAACCCTGGACCTGCTCACGCGCGTGTTTCCGATCCGCACGTGCTCCAACGGCGTGTTTAACCGGCACGAATCGTTGGGGCGGCCGTGTCTGCTTGGCTACATCGACAAGTGCGCTGCCCCGTGCGTGGGGCGCGTGGACGAGGCCGGCTACGACGAGATCGTGCAGGGCTTTTTGGGCTTCATGTCGGGCCGCACCGACCAGCTCGTGCGCGGGATCACCGCGCAGATGCAGGCGGCCTCCGAGAACTTAGAGTTTGAGAAGGCCGCCAGGCTTCGCGACGACCTCGGCGCCGTGAACAAGGTCATGGAGCGCCAGACGGTGGTCTTGGGGCAAGACACCGACGCCGACGTCATCGCCTTCGACACCGACGAGTTGGAAGCGGCGGTGCAGATTTTCAACGTCCGAGATGGGCGCATCCGTGCCCAGCGCGGCTGGGTGGTGGAAAAGACCGGCGACGAGCCCGGCGCCGCCGAGCGCCTGGAGGAGGGCCAAGTCGACCCGACCCTGCCCACACTTATGCAGAACTTTTTGGTGCAGTACTACTCCGACGCGGTGGAGCGCGTGCGCCAGGAACAGGAGGAAGACCGCACGATCGAGGCGCAGAAGGTGCGGCGCCGCGGTGTGGACCAGGAGTCCCGCGCCAAGGCGGAGACGCCGATGCCCGTGCCGCGCGAGATCCTCGTGGAGACGTTGCCGGCGGAGCTGCCGGAGGTCACCGAGCTGCTCGCGGAGATGCGCGGCGGCCCGGTGGAGATCCGCGTGCCGCAGCGCGGCGACAAGCGCGCGTTGATGGAGACGGTGCACAAGAACGCCTCCGAGGCGCTGCACCAGCACAAGCTCAAGCGCGTCGGCGACCTCACCGCACGTTCCCAGGCGCTGCAGGACATCCAGGACGCCCTCGGCATGGACGAGGCGCCGCTGCGCATCGAGTGCACCGACATTTCGCACATTCAGGGCACGGACGTGGTGGCGTCGCTGGTCGTGTTCGAGGACGGCCTGCCCAAGAAGAACGACTACCGCCGCTACCGCATCAAGGAGGCCGCCGGCGACGGCCGCTCCGACGACGTCGGCTCCATCGCCGAGGTGACGCGGCGCCGCTTCAAGCGCTACAACGAGGACAAGCTGGCCAACCCCGACGAGGCCGCGGAAGAGCAGACTTTCGCGGACGAGGCGGACGAATCCACCGGGGCGAAGCGGTTCGCCTACCCGCCGCAGCTGTTCATCGTCGACGGCGGCAAGCCCCAGGTCAACGCCGCGCAGGCGGTGTTCGATGAGCTGGGCATCGTGGACGTGCAGCTCATCGGCCTGGCCAAGCGCCTCGAGGAGGTGTGGGTGCCGGATGACGACGAGCCGATCATCCTGCCCCGCAACTCCGAGGGCATGTACCTGTTGCAGCAGATCCGCGACGAGGCGCACCGCTTCGCCATCACCTACCACCGCCAGCAGCGCTCCAAGCGGATGCGCGCCTCCGCGCTGGACGCGGTGCCGGGGCTCGGGCCTGCCCGCCGCACGGATCTGGTCAAGCACTTCGGCTCCGTGAAGAAGATCAAGGAGGCCTCGGTGGAGGAGATCCAACAGGTCAAGGGCGTCGGGCCGAAGCTTGCGGAGACCATTTACCAGCACCTCCACCAGTAAAAGCACACTGCTAATCGACGACGCTTCGCCCCATCCTTGTCTAGGATGATCCCCATGCCCACAACATCCTCAGCACACGCATTGCCCCAGGAAGAGTCCGCGACCCCGATGCGGCCCGTGATCATCACGGGCCTGTCCGGCGGCGGCCTGTCCACGGCAGCGAAGGTCTTCGAGGACAAGGGCTTTTTCGTCTCCCAGAACTTGCCTCCGCAGCTGATTCTGGAGCTGGTGGACCTAGCCGCCGCTGACGACTCGCCGGTGGAGCGCCTCGCAGTAGTCACAGACATCCGCGCGGCGAGGTTCAACGGCTCGCTCATGGACACCATCGCGGCAATTAAGGACCGCGGCCACCAGCCGTTCGTGCTGTTCTTGGAGGCTCGCGATGACGTGCTGATCCGCCGCTTCGACTCGGTGCGCCGCACCCACCCGCTGCAGGGCGACGGCACCCTGCAGTCCGGCATCGAGCACGAGCGCGAGGAGATGGAGGGCCTGCGTGCCTCCGCGGACATCATTATCGACACGTCCAACCTGTCGGTGCACGACCTGCGCCGCGCGGTGGAGGCCTCCGTCGGAGAGCTGCCGGTGGGCCGACAGCACGTCACCATCGAATCCTTCGGGTTCAAGCACGGCTCGCCGCGCGACGCTGATATTGTCCTTGACGTTCGTTTCCTGCCAAACCCGTACTGGGTGGAGGAGCTGCGGGAGTTCCGTGGCGTGGACAAGGCGGTCTCCGACTACGTGCTGAACCAAGACGGCGCCCGCGAATACGTGGACAATTTCGTCGACCTGCTGTCTAGCACCCTGGCCGGATACCGCCACGAGGGCAAGGATTTCATCACCGTCGGCATCGGCTGCACGGGCGGGCACCACCGCTCGGTGGCGGTGGCGGAGGCCGTCGGTAAGCGTCTGCGGCAGCAGGGGCAGGTGGATGTCAACGTGATCCACCGCGACCTTGAGCGCCACTAGGCGAGCCGGTTAGGCCATCAGAAAGAAGGGACAATTGAGCCATACGTCGTTCACCTGCCTTGGGGGAGGGCACGGCCTGTACCAGACGCTCACCGCTGCGCGTCAAGCCGGTGCGTCCACGATCAATGCCGTGGTCACAGTGGCGGACGACGGCGGCTCCTCCGGCCGCCTGCGCCGCGAGATGGAGATCGTTCCGCCGGGCGACCTGCGCATGGCGCTCGCGGCGCTGACCGCCGACGGCGAAGACGGCGCCCAGTGGCGCGACACCCTGCAGCACCGCTTCGGCGGCCACGGTGCGATGGCGGGCCACGCGCTGGGCAACCTACTCATCACCGGTCTGGCGGAGCGCCTGGGCGACACCCAGGCCGCCCTGGACCAGGTGGCCGCGTGGACCGGATCCGCCGGCCGCGTGATCCCGGTGTGCCCGCAGCCGCTGGACATCGAGGCGGACGTCGCAGGCCTTGACGACGACCCGCGCGTGCTGCGCTCCGTGCGCGGCCAAGTAGCCGTAGCCACCACCCCCGGAGCAGTGCGGCGGGTGCGCCTGACCCCGGCGCAGCCGGCCGCCAGCGAGGCAGCGGTGCAGGCGATCATGGACGCGGACGTGGTGACCATCGGCCCCGGCTCCTGGTTCTCCTCGGTGATCCCGCACATCCTCGTGCCCGACATTGCGCAGGCGCTCAACGAGACCTCGGCAACCGTGGTGGTGATCCTCAACCTCTCGCCGGAGGCAGGGGAGACCCACGGGTTCACCACCGAGCGCCACATCCATGTGTTCTCTCAACACGCCCCGCAGCTGCACGTGGACTACTTCCTGGCCGACGAGCGGACCGCAACCTCCGAGGGGGAACGCGACAACATCGCACGGGCTGCCTCCCGGTTGGATGCCGAGGTTGTCTTTGCTCCATTGCGGGAAATGGACGCCGATGGCACCCCGTTGAACCGCCATGACCCGAAGCAATTGGCAGCTGCCCTCAAGGCCCTGCGCCCGGCACGCTAGAATGCTGGGCGGTTCAACGCTCCAACACACGTCAAACGAGGGGAGGCGCCGGTGGCGCTCACGGCCAAGGTCAAGGACGAACTCCTGCGCGCCACCGGCGGCGGGCTGGAGGTGCGCGCCGCGGAGGCGACCGCGCTGATCCGGTTCGGTGGAGAGTTCCAGCCGTCCGAGCACGGGGTAGCCATCGTCGCCGACTTCGAGGAGGAAGCTGTTGCCCGCCGGTTGGCTGGCACGCTGACCGACCTGTGCGCGGTGGAGGCGAGTGTGGAGCTGATCCCACCATCGTCGGGCAGCCGCGAATCGCGCTACGAGGTGCGTGTTGACCACGGCGCCGCCGACGTGATCCGCCGCCTGAAGCTGGTCACCGCGTCCGGGCACCCGGTTGTGGGGATGCCGCGCCAGATCATCTCCGGCGACATGTCCGGGGTGGAAGCCGCGTGGCGCGGCGCGTTCCTCGCCCGCGGGCGGCTGGCGGAGCCGGGGCGGACCGCCACCCTCGAGGTGGCTTGTCCGGGACAGGAAGCTGCGCTTGCGCTCGTGGGGCTGGCCCGCCGCATGGGGTTGACGGCCAAAACCCGTGAGACCCGCGGCATCGAACGGGTGACCCTGCGTGACGGTGAAGCCATCGGCATCCTGCTCAGCCGCATGGGGGCGCCGGCAACCCGCATCGAGTGGGACACCAAGCGTGAATCCCGTGCCGTCAAAGCAAAGGCCAACAGCAGGCTCGCCACGTTTGACGACGCTAATACCCGCCGCTCGGCCCAGGCTGCAGCCGCGGCGGCCGCACGCGTGGAGCGCGCCATGGAAATCCTCGGAGACGACGTGCCGGAGCACCTCGCCGAAGCTGGCTTCCTGCGCGTGGAGCACCGCCACGCTTCTTTGGAGGAGCTGGGGCGCCTCGCGGACCCGCAGATGACCAAGGATGCTGTGGCTGGCCGTATCCGGCGTCTGCTCTCGCTCGCGGACAAGCGCGCCGCCGAGCTGGGCGTGGAGGACACCCACGGAAGCCCGACCACCTAGAACCGGTGAGGGTGATGCACTTCACAGTGGGTGCCCCCATGCGCGACGTCGGGGGTAGAAGCGGGGAAAAAGGCTCCCCCTTGGGTGGGAAACCGGGCATAAACCAACATTTGGGGCGGGTGCTGATTGCGGTTGCTACCCCTGGTTTCGTCGATAGGCAAAAAGCTCTCTGCAGGTGAGAGACCTGCTCATTACACTCGGGGGTGGACCGACAGACCACGAGCACGAGGAGTGTTGACTGTGACTACCCGCATTGGCATCAACGGTTTTGGACGCATCGGCCGCGCAGCGCTGCGCATCATCGAGGACGAGTACAAGGGCGAACTCGAGGTTGTGAAGATCAACGATCTCACCGACAACGAGACCCTGGCGCACCTGATGAAGTACGACACCGCGTACGGCCAGTTCAACCACGAGATTGAGCACGACGACGACTCCATCACCATCGACGGCCGCCGCATCGAGGTCTCCGCGGAGAAGGACCCGGCAAACCTCGCCTGGGGTGACGTCGACGTGGACATCGTGCTCGAGTGCACCGGCGTGTTCCGCAAGGGCCCGGAGGCGAAGGCACACATCGACGCCGGCGCGAAGAAGGTCATCATCTCCGCACCGGGCAAGGAAGTCGACGGCACCTACGTCTGGGGCGTCAACCACACCGACTACACCGGCTCCGAAGAGATCATCTCCGCCGCGTCCTGCACCACCAACTCGCTGGCACCGGTGGCGAAGGTCCTCGACGAGGCCTTCGGCATCGAGCGCGGCCTGATGACCACCATTCACGCCTACACCGGCGACCAGCGCCTCCAGGACGCGCCGCACAAGGACCTGCGCCGCGCCCGCGCCGCAGCCCAGAACATCGTGCCCACCACCACCGGCGCCGCCAAGGCCGTCGGCCTGGTGCTGCCGAACCTGGACGGCAAGCTCGACGGCTTCGCCATGCGCGTGCCCACCATCACCGGCTCCGCCACCGACCTAACCGTCACCCTGTCCAAGGAGACCACGGTTGAGGAGCTCAACGCGGCGGTGAAGAAGGCCGCCGAGGATCCAGAGTTCGGCCAGGCACTGAAGTACACCGAGGATCCGATCGTCTCCTCCGACATCATCGGCAACCCGCACGGCGCGATCTTCGACGCCGGCATGACCCGCGTGAAGGACGGCAACCTGGTGAAGGTCATCTCCTGGTACGACAACGAATGGTCCTACACCGCGCAGTACATCCGCCTGACCAAGTTCGTGGCGGACAAGCTCTAAGCTTGGCGGTTTTGCGGGTCTGCGGTGCTTCCGGCGCGGCGGGCCCGTTTTTCATACGATGGTGAGTGTCTACAGAGCAAAGGAGATACCTATGACCAAGAACTTGCAGCAGCTTCTCGACGAAGGTGTGGACGGCCGCCATGTCCTGGTGCGGTCCGACTTCAACGTGCCCCTGGATGACGACGGCAACATCACCGACGCCGGCCGCATCGACGCCTCTCTGCCCACCCTGAAGGCGCTGCTTGACGGCGGCGCGAAGGTGATCGTCATGGCGCACCTGGGCCGCCCGAAAGGGGAGGTCAACCCGAAGTTCTCCCTCGCCCCGGTGGCGGAGGCGCTGTCCGAGCGACTCGGCCAGTTCGTCCCGCTCGCCGGTGACGTCTCTGGCGAGGACGCCCACGAGCGCGCCAACGGCCTGACCGAGGGTGAGATTCTCCTGCTCGAAAACGTCCGCTTCGACGCGCGCGAGACCTCCAAGGACGAGGCGGAGCGCGCCGCGTTCGCCGAGGAACTCGCCGCCTTGGCCGCCGACGACGGCGCGTTCGTATCCGACGGCTTCGGCGTGGTGCACCGCGCGCAGGCCTCCGTATACGACGTGGCCAAGAAGCTCCCGGCCTACGCCGGCTACCTCGTGGACAAGGAGGTAGAGACCCTTTCTTCCGTGAAGGACAACCCGGAAAATCCGTACGTGGTGGTGCTGGGCGGCTCCAAGGTCTCCGATAAGCTCGGCGTGATTGAGGCGCTGGCGGAAAAGGCCGACAAGATCATCATCGGCGGCGGCATGTGCTACACCTTCCTCGCCGCCCAGGGCCACAACGTGCAGAAGTCGCTGCTGCAAGAGGACATGGTGGATACCTGCAAGGAGCTCATCGAGCGCTTCGGCGACAAGCTGCTGCTGCCGGTGGACGTCGCCGCCGGTGCGGAGTTTGACAAGGACACCGAGAAGAAGATCGTCGGCCTGGACGAGATCCCGGAGGGCTGGATGGGCCTGGACATCGGACCGGAGACCGCCGAGAACTACGCCGAGGCTATCAAGGACTCCAAGACGGTGTTCTGGAACGGACCGATGGGCGTGTTCGAGTTCCCGAACTTCGCCGACGGCACCAAGGCCGTCGCCGAGGCAATGATCGCGGCGACGAAGGAGAACGGCTCCTTCACCGTGGTCGGCGGCGGCGACTCCGCGGCGTCGGTGCGCACCCTCGGTCTTGACGAGGACGGCTTTTCCCACATCTCCACCGGCGGCGGCGCCTCCCTCGAGCTCATCGAGGGCAAGGAACTGCCGGGCGTTTCCGTACTGAACTAGGAGGTTTGCTACCCATGGCACGCACGCCACTTATCGCGGGCAACTGGAAGATGAACCACGACCACCTCGAGGCCATCCAGAGCGCCCAGAAGCTCGCCTTCGCGTTTCCGAAGGACGGCTACGAGTACGTCGACATCGCGCTAACGGTCCCGTTCACGGACCTGCGCTCCATCCAGACCCTGGTGGAGGGCGACAAGCTCAAGATCACCTACGGCGCCCAGGACGTCTCCGAGCACGACAACGGCGCCTACACCGGCGACATCTCCGCGTCCATGCTGGAGAAGCTGGGGTGCTCCTGGGTGGTCGTCGGCCACTCGGAGCGCCGCGAGTACCACGGCGAGACCAACGAGCAGGTCGCGGCGAAGGCCGCCAAGGCCATCGAGCACGGCATCGCACCGATCGTCTGCGTGGGCGAGCCGCTCGAGGTGCGCGAGGCGGGCGAGCACGTCTCTTATGTGGTCCAGCAGGCGCGCGAGTCGCTCGCCGGCGTCGACCTGTCCAAGGCGGTCATCGCCTACGAGCCGGTCTGGGCGATCGGCACCGGCAAGGTCGCCTCGGCAGAGGATGCCCAGGAGGTCTGCCACGGCATCCGCGAGCTGGTGCGCGAGCTTAGCGACGACTCCGTCGCCGACGCGATCCGCATCCTCTACGGCGGCTCCGTCAAGGCCGACACGGTGGCCGAGATCATCTCGCAGCCGGACGTGGACGGCGGCCTGGTCGGCGGCGCCTCCCTGGACGGGCAGGACTTTGCCAAGCTCGCCGCGGCGGCCGCCAACGCGGTGATGTAAGTCGCTGCTGGGTTCGTCTTAGCGGTGGTGTAAGCTCATCGGGAGTTTGCACCATCGCCCATTTTGAAAGGTGTCGCACACATGGCTTTAGCCCTTGAGATTGTGCTGGTGATCGCCGCGATCCTCATGACCGTCTTCGTCCTGCTCCACAAGGGCAAGGGCGGCGGCCTGTCCAGCCTCTTTGGCGGCGGCGTCCAGGCCAACCTGTCCGGTTCGACGACGGTGGAGAAGAACCTCGACCGCGTCACCGTGCTGCTGGCCCTGATCTGGATCCTCTGCATCATCGGCCTGAACCTAATTCAGACCTACGCGGTCTAAGCGCCCGCTGAACTAGAACGGTCCTGTTGCGTCCTTCGTGGCGAACAGGACCGTTTCTTTGCGCCCGATGGCGCCGGCGACGGGCCAGTCGTCGGCGGCCTCGGCACCGTCGGAGGCGTGGCTGGCCGCCTCCGCCTTCTCGGCGCCGGAAACCAGCAGCCACACCCGGTCGGCGGACTGCACCGCCGGCAGGGTCAGGGTGGCGCGCTCGGCTGGCGGCTTCGGCGAATCCGTCACCGTCACCACCATGGCGTCGCGCTCGCGCACCGCGTCGGTGTGGGGGAACAGCGAGTTGATGTGGCCCTCGGCGCCCATGCCCAATAGGTGGAGGTCGAAGCCGCCCTCGCCGACGAGGTGGCGGTAGCGCTTTACCGCGGCGTCCATCGGGCCGCCGTCGAGGCCGTAGCCGTAGATGTTTTCCTCTGGGATGTCCACCTTGGACAGCAGCGCCGTGCGCGCCTGGCCCTCGTTGGAGTCGGGGTGGTCCGCGGGCACGTTGCGCTCGTCTCCGAAGAAGACCTCGACGCACGACCAGTCGATGTCTTCGTCGGCCAGGCGCTCCAGCAACGCGATGCCGGCGGTGCCGCCGGTGAGCACCACGCGTGCGGTGCGTCCTTCGCCGCGGATGTCGGACATGAGGGTGGTAAACCGAGACGTTGCGGCGTCGAGAAGCGATGCAAGATCGTTAAAGCTCATTGTGTACTCCTTGAAGTCCGCGCAGCGCGCGCTCGTAGGTGGTGTCGGGGCCGAGGTGGCGCAGGTCCTCGGCGAGGCTCTCCGCTTCGGTGCGCTCGCCCATGGCCACAAAGGAATCGGCGTTGCCGGGCGCGGAGATGCGCACGGTGTGGCTGTCCTGGACCGCGACCTCCACGTCGCCGTCGTCGCAGTGCAGCACCAGGCGGGCGATGGGGAAGTCGCCGGCCGCCTCGCCTTCGCAGCGGGTCACATCAACGCCGAGGCTGGAGGCGAGCCAGCCCGCGGCGAGATCCACGCTCGGGTCCCCGGCGGCGCCCGCGATCTCCGCGCTGTGGATGCGCGTGCCGGGGTGGCGGTCCAGGGCGGAGGCGACGATGCCGCGCCACGGGGTGATCCGCGACCACATCATGTCCGAATCGCCGTGCTCGTAGCCCTCCGTGAGCTGCTGGAGGGTCACCCCGTTTGTGCCGCGGCGCAGGTTGGTGATGCGGCGCTGCGCGATCCGGCCCAGCTGCGTGCC
Source organism: Corynebacterium sp. MSK008 (assembly GCF_030232585.1). GTDB lineage: Bacteria > Actinomycetota > Actinomycetes > Mycobacteriales > Mycobacteriaceae > Corynebacterium. The sequence goes on from NZ_JASPJX010000007.1 coordinate 116,626, forward strand.
CGCGGGGTGCTTCGGGGCCTTTTGCGGCCAGCATGCCACCACGGGGGTGTCCGGCAGCAGCAGCGGGGTGACCACGGCGCCCATGTGGCCAGTCAGCTCGCCGTAGAGGCGCATGACCACGACCTCGGAGGCGCCGGCGTCGGTGGCCACCAGCACCTGCGCGTCGAGGCGGGTTTCGGCCTCCGGGTCGCCCGAGATGAGCACCAGCACGCGGGCGGGGTGCTCGAAGGAGGCGTCGCGCAGGGTCGCAAGTGTGTCGTCGATGCTGTCGTCACGCGCGTCGTCGATGGCCACAAGCAGGGTGAGCACGCGCCCGGTGGCCAGGGAGTGGCGCTCGCGCGCGTGGGAGAGCTCGGCGGCGATGGCCTTGGTGGTGGTATCCGGCAGTTCGGTGATCATGCTCGAGCCTTTCTTGCTTATGGACGCCGCCAAGCGCGGCCATCCATGGACAGCATGCGCTCGGCGGAGGCCGGCCCCCAGGTGCCGGCAGCGTAGTCGTCGGGGCTGCCCTGCTCGGCCCAGTAATTCAGCACCGGGTCCAGGATCTCCCAACTGCGCTCCACCTCGGAGTTGGTGGGAAACAGGCTGGACTCGTCCAAAAGCGCGTCCAGGATGAGGCGTTCGTAGGCCTCCGGGGACTGCTCCGTGAACGCCTCGGAGTAGGAGAAGTCCATGTTCACGTCGCGCAGCTCCATGCCGGGGCCGGGGACCTTGGAGCCGAAGCGCATGAGCACGCCCTCGTCGGGCTGGACGCGGATGACCACCGCGTTGTTGGTCAGAAGGTCGGTCTGGCCCTGGGAGAACGGCTGGTACGGCGGGCGCTTGAACACCAGGGCGATCTCGGTGACGCGCCTGCCCAGCCGCTTGCCGGTGCGTAGGTAGAACGGCACCCCGGCCCAGCGGCGCGAATCGATCTGCAGGGTGCAGGCCGCGAACGTCTCGGTGGTGGAGTTCGGGTCGAAACCTTCCTCCCCGCGCAGGCCAACGACTTTCTTGGAGCCCTGCCAGCCGGCGGTGTACTGGCCGCGGGCGGTGGTTTTGCCGAAGGGACCCACCGCCGAGGTGGCGCGCAGGACCTTGAGCTTCTCGGCGCGTAGCTGGCCGGGGGAGAACGAGGTCGGCTCCTCCATGGCCACCAGGGCGAGCAGCTGGATCAGGTGGTTCTGGATCACGTCGCGGGCGGCGCCGATGCCGTCGTAGTAGCTGGCGCGCCCGCCCAGGCCGATGTCCTCGGCCATGGTGATCTGCACGTGGTCGATGTAGTGGGAGTTCCACACCGGCTCAAACATCTGGTTGGAAAAGCGCAGCGCCAAAATGTTCTGCACTGTTTCCTTGCCTAGGTAGTGGTCGATGCGGAACACGGACCGCTCGTCGAACACTGCGCCGACGACCTCGTTGAGCTCCTTCGCGGACTCGAGGTCGTGGCCGAACGGTTTTTCAATGATCACCCGGCGCCACTGGTTCTCACCGGCGTGCGCCATGCCGGAGCGGTCCAGCTGGTGGACCACCTCGGCGAAAAACTCCGGCGGCACGGACAGGTAGTAGGCCCAGTTGCCGGCGGTGCCGCGCTCGTCGTCGCTGCGTTTGCAGGTGGCGGCAAGCCGGTCGAAGGCGGCGTCGTCGTCGAAGTTGCCCTGCACAAATTCGAGGCCCTCGGCGAGGCGCTGCCACACGTTCTCGTGGAACTCGGTGCGCGCTCCGTCGTCGACAGCCTTGCGCACGTACGCCTCGAAGTCGGCCTTGGACCAGTCTCGCCGCCCGTAGCCGACCAGCGTGAACCCGCCTGGCAAAAGGCCGCGGTTGGCCAGGTCGTAGACCGCCGGGAGCAGCTTCTTGCGGGCGAGGTCGCCGGTGACCCCGAAGATCACCATGCCGGAGGGGCCGGCGATCTGGGGGAGGCGTTTGTCGGCGTCAGAGCGCAGCGGGTTGGTCCACTGCTGATGCGGTGAAGTCACGTTAGGCGAGCCTAGCAGTCATGGAATCGAGCAGCTCCTGCCACGCGTCCACGAACTTCTCCACGCCTTCGCGCTCCAGTACGGCGACCACGTCGTCGAGGTCGATGCCCACGCCGCGCAGCGCCGCGAAGGTCTCGCGGGAGGCGGCTTCGGTGCCGGTGAGGGTGTCGCCGTGCACGCCGCCGTTGCGAAGCACGGCGTCGAGCGTCTTCTCCGGCATCGTGTTCACGGTTTGCGGGCCGGCGAGCTCGGTGACGTACATCGTCGCCGGGTAGTCCGGGTTCTTCACACCGGTCGACGCCCACAGGGGGCGCTGGGCATTCGCGTTCGCAGGAAGCTTCTCGACGTCAGCTCCGCCAAACTCACGCTCAAACAGCGCATACGCCAGCCGCGCGTTGGCGATGCCAGCCTTGCCGCGCAGCGCCAGCGCCTCCTCGGTGCCGATGGCCTCGAGTCGCTTGTCCACCTCGGTGTCCATGCGGGAGACGAAGAAGGACGCCACGGAGTGGATGCGGCTGACATCGTGGCCTGCGGCGGCGGCCTTGCGGATACCTTCCTTGTAAGCGTCGATGACCTGCTTGTAGCGCTCCACGGAGAAGATCAGGGTGACGTTGACGGAGATGCCCTCGGCCAACGCCGCGGTGACGGCGGGCAGCGACTCGTCAGTCGCCGGGATCTTGATCATGAGGTTGTCGCGGTCCACCAGCTGCCACAGCTCGCGGGCCTGGGCGATGGTCTTTTGCTCGTCAGCGGCGAAGCGCGGGTCCACCTCGATGGAGACGCGCCCGTCCTTGCCGCCGGTGGCATCAAAGGTGTCGCGGAAGAGGTCGCAGGCGTCCTGGACGTCCTTGACGCTCATCGCGTAGACGGCCGCGTCGGCGGTGGTGCCAGCTTGCTTCAGTTCGGCGAGCTGCTCGTCGTAGTGGGTGCCGGAGCCCATCGCTGCCGCAAAGATCGCGGGGTTGGTGGTCACGCCGACGATGGATTTCGCCTGCTTCACTTCGTCCAGGTTGCCGGTGGCGATGCGCTCGCGCGACAGGTCGTCGAGCCAGGTGGAGGTTCCGGCCTGGTAGAGATCGTCGATTGCGGTCATGTTGTATTCCTTCCTGTGCGAACCTAGCGCCCGTCGCCTCGGGTCGGCTCGGACTCGGTGTCGCCGACGCGCACGCTCGTGGCCACGCTGCGCTCTTCGCGCACGCACTCGAGGGTCTCGCGGGCGGTGCGCACGACGTTATCGGTGGTGAAGCCGAAGCGTTCGAACAGTTCGGCGCCGGGGGCGGAGGCGCCGAAGTGCTCCAGGGAGACGGCGCGGCCGTACTCGCCGAGGAAGCGGAACCACGGCATCGAGGTCGCGGCCTCGACGGAGACGCGGGCTTTGACGTCGCGCGGCAGCACGGCATCGATGTAGGCGTCGTCTTGCTCCATGAACCAGTCCATGGACGGCACGGACACCACGCGCGTTGCGGTGCCTTCGGACTCGAGGACCTTGGCGGCCTCGACGGCGTACTGCACCTCGGAGCCGGAGGCCATGAGGATCAGCTCCGGTGTGTCCGCGGATTCCTCGACCAGCACGTAGGCGCCACGGGCCACGCCCTCGAAAGCCTTCTCCTTGGTGCCCTCCAGCACCGGCAGGTTCTGGCGGGACAGCGCCAGCGCCTTCGGCTGCTCCTTCGCCTCGAGCGCGGCGATCCAGGCTGCGGAGGTCTCGTTCGCGTCGGCCGGGCGGATCACGGCGACGTCCGGGATGGCGCGCAGCGCAGCGAGGGTCTCCACCGGCTGGTGGGTCGGGCCGTCCTCGCCGAGCCCGATGGAGTCGTGGGTGAACACGTAATAGCCGTCAATGCCGGACAGGGCGGCCACGCGGATGGCGGGGTAGAGGTACTCGGAGAAGATGAGGAAGGTGCCGCCGTAGACGCGTGTGCCGCCGTGCAGCGCGATGCCGTTCATCACCGCGCCCATGGCGTGCTCGCGGATGCCGAAGTGCAGGTTGCGACCGTAGGGGTCGGCGGAGAACATCTCGGTGGAAATGGAGCGCGGGCCGAAGGACTTCGCACCCTCGATCAGGGTGTTGTTGGACCCGGCCAGGTCGGCGGAGCCGCCCCACAGCTCGGGCAGCGCGGCTGCGGCGGCCTGGATCGCGGATGCGGAGGCCTTGCGGGTGGCCACACCCTTCGCGTCCGGCTCCCAGGTGGGGAAGTCCTTGGCCCAGTCGGCGGGCAGCTCGCGGGAGGTCAGGCGGTCCAGCAGCGCCTTGCGCTCCGGGTTCGCCTCGGCCCAGGCGTTGAACTTCTCGTCCCAGGCAGCGCGCTTCTCTGCCGCGCGATCGCGCAGCTTGCGCGTGTGGGCAATGACCTCGTCCTCTTCGGGGAAGTGCACGGCCGGGTCGAAGTCGAGCGCCTCCTTGACCGCGGCGACCTCGTCCGCGCCGAGTGCCGCGCCGTGGATGGCGCCGGTGTTCATCAGGTTCGGGGCCGGGTAGCCGATCACGGTCTTGACGCGGATGATCGTCGGCTTGGTCGGCTCCGCCTTCGCCTCGGCCACGGCGGCCTCGATGGCGGCGACGTCCTCGCCGGATTCGACGGTGAGGGTCTGCCAGCCGTAGGCGTCGTAACGCTTGAGCACGTCCTCAGTGAATGCGATCTGGGTGTCGTCCTCGATGGAGATGCGGTTGTCGTCCCAGAAGAGGATGAGGTTGCCCAGCTGCTGGGTGCCGGCGAGCGAGGACGCCTCGGAGGTCACGCCCTCCTGCAGGCAGCCGTCGCCGGCCACGACGTAGATAAAGTGGTCGAAGGGGGACTCGCCGGCGGGGGCGTCGGGGTCGAACAGGCCACGCTCACGTCGAGAAGCCATTGCCATGCCCACTGCTGAGGCGAGGCCTTGGCCGAGCGGGCCGGTGGTGATCTCGATGTGGTCGGTGTGGTTGTACTCCGGGTGGCCCGGGGTCTTCGAGCCCCAGGTGCGCAGGTCCTTCAAGTCCTGCAGCTCCAGCCCGAAGCCGCCGAGGTAGAGCTGCACGTACTGCGTGAGCGAGGAGTGGCCGTTGGACAGCACGAAGCGGTCGCGGCCCACCCAGTCCTTGTCGGACGGGTCCACGTCCATCACGCGCTGGAACAGGGTGTAGGCCAGCGGCGCGAGGCTCATGGCGGTGCCGGGGTGGCCGGAGCCGCAATTCTCCACCGCGTCCGCGGCGAGCACCCTGGCCGTGTCAACGGCGCGGGTGTCGGTCTCGGTCCAGTCCTGCGGGTAGTTGCGCTCGGTCATTGCCTGCAGTTTCGGGGGCAGCGTCATGGGTTCCTCGCTTTCTTTAAGGTCGCCCAAAAGCATATCGCTTATCGACGCCTCCGGTCCCACCCGTTCCTCGATTCGTCCCCTCGCTCTGGTTGGGGCTACCATCGTCCGAAGGTATGATTGCCCGCGCATATCGGCGGTACAAAAAGGAGAGAGTTGTTGGAGACCATCAAGGCATATTTCGCGTTGACGAAGCCGAGGGTCATTGAACTTCTCTTGGTTGCCGCGATTCCCGCGATGCTGCAGGCGCACCGCGGCGAGGTGCACCTCTGGCTCGTGCTGGGCACGCTGCTCGGCGGTTGGATGGGGGCGGCGGCCGCGAACACCTTCAACATGGTCGCGGACTATGACATCGACCAGAAGATGGGCCGCACCCGCGCCCGCCCGCTGGTGCGCCACTCGGTGACCAAGCAGAAGGCGGCGGTGTTCGCCTGGGTCATGCTGGTGCTGTCCGTGCTGTGGCTCGGGGTGCTGTGCAACTCCTGGCTGGCGGCGTTTTTCATCCTTTTGACCAACTTCTTCTACATCTTCGTCTACACGAAGTGGCTGAAGCGCCGCACCTGGCAAAACGTCATCTGGGGCGGCGCCGCCGGCTGCATGCCCGTGATGGTGGGCTGGGCCGTGATCCGCGACAACGTCCACGACGGCTCCGCCGACAACTGGTGGCAGGCCATTGTCCTGTTTTTGATCATCTTCTTCTGGACCCCGCCGCACACCTGGGCGCTGGCCATGAAGTACAAGGACGACTACGCCCGCGCCAACGTGCCTATGCTGCCGGTGGTGGCCTCCGCCGAGGAGACCTCGCGCCAGATCGTGATCTACTCCTGGCTCACCGTGGCCGTTTCCCTACTGCTGGTGCCGGCCGCGTCCTGGATCTACCTGGCAGCCGCGATCATCTCGGGCGTGGCGTTTCTGGTCATGGCGACCAAGCTGCACCAGGGCATTGTGCGCGGCGAGAACGTCAAGCCACTGAAGCTGTTCATCCTCTCCAACAACTACCTCGCCGCGCTGTTTCTGGGCCTGTCCTTCGACGCGGTGCTCGGCTGGGAGACCGTCGGCCAGCTGCTGTTCTAAACCTTCAGCACAACCGAGCCGGTGGTTTTGCGCGCCTGCAGGTCCTCGTGGGCCTGGCGGGCGTTTTTCAGCTCATAGGGCGGGTGGATGCGGATCTTTACCGTGCCCTCTTCAACCGCCCGGGCGACGGCCTGGGCGCGCATAAGGAACTCGTCGTCGGTGGCCACGTAGTGCTTCAGCGACGGGCGGGTGAGAAACAGCGCGCCGTGGGCGTTGAGCTCCTGGATTTTGAACGGCTCGACGTCGCCGGAGGCAGAGCCGAACGAGCACACCAGCCCGCGCGGGCGGGTGACGTTTAGGCACATCTCGAAGGTGTCCTGCCCGACGCCGTCGTAGACCACGTCCACGCCGCCGCCGTTTTCCGCCTTGATCTGCTCGGCCAGGTCCTCGCTGTAGCGGAACACCTTGGTCGCGCCCGCCTCGTAGGCGAGCTGTTCTTTCTCGTCGGTGGAGACCACCGAGTACACGGTCGCCTCCTCGGCGGCCGCCATCTGGGTCAGGATCAGCCCCACGCCGCCGGCGCCGGCGGTGACAACCATGGTGTCGCCCGGCTTCGTCTCGCGCACGCCGTGGAGCAGGTAGTGCGAGGTCATGCCCTGCAGCAGCATCGAGGCCGCCACCTCAGGTGCCACGCCCTCCGGCACGGCGACCAGGCGGTTGCGGTCTACCGCCACCTGTTCCGCATAGGAGCCGGGGGCGGCATGCCAGGCCACCAGGGTGCCGGGTGCGATCTCGCCCAGGGGATCTTCCACCACGCGGCCGCAGCCCTCGGTGCCGGGGATATACGGCGGGTTAGAGGGGTAGGTTCCGGAGCGGAAGTAGGTGTCGATGTAGTTGATGCCGGCGTACGTGACGTCGACAAGCAACTGCCCCTCAGACGGCTGTGGCGGCTCGACGTCCTTGTACTCGAGGACTTCCGGGCCGCCGTGGGATGTGACAACGATTGCTTTCATGTCACACGAGCGTAGGCAACCTGCGCTTCCCATGTGCAAAAAGGAACCCGCTAAATGCAACCACGACCGACGACATGGCGATATGCGCCGGGATTGTCCAGCGCGGAACCCCCATGCGGAACTGAATCACGCCGATGGCCCACTGCACCAGGATCATCGCGATGAGCACGTACACCGTGCGTTTGGCGTCCTCCGGCGCGCCCGAGTTGCGCAGCAGCACCGCGGTGATGACGGTGGCGATGAGGTAGAGGTACATGCACACCGAGTGCACGTAAGCGAGCACACGCGTATCCATCTCGAGGCGGCCCTCCATGCCCACGCCGGCGTCGCCGGAGTGGGGGCCCGAGCCGGTGACCATAGTGCCGGTGATGAGCACGAGGCACAGCGCCGCCGCGGCGATGAGCGTCCACGTCTGCGCGGAACCGGGGTAGCGGCGGGTAGGCACCGCTGTGTCGGTTTCGGCGATGCGCATATACAGCACCGCGGCGACGAACACCAGCACCATCGACGGCAGGAAGTGCACCGCCACGGACCACCAGCGCAGGTCCAGCCGCACGGAGATGCCGCCGATGACGGCCTGCACGACCACGCCCAGCAGGGAAATCCAGGCCAGCGTTTTGATGTCTTTGTGGCGACCGGCGCGGATCACAGCGAACAGCACGAGGCCGGCGGCCGCGGCAACCACGAAGGCGAGGAGGCGGTTGCCGAACTCGATGGCTTGGTGGATCCAGGGGGCCGCGCCGGCGACCGGCACGAGCGAGCCCTCGTGGCACAGCGGCCACGTGTCGCAGCCGAGGCCGGAGCCGGTCACGCGAACCAGGGAGCCGGTGACGGTGATGCCGCCCTGGCACAAAAGCAGCACCATCGCGAGGGTGCGCTGTAGCTTCAGCGACGGGTCGCGCCAGGCATCCCTCCAGGAACTCGGGCGGGTATCAGCTGTGGTTGCGGTCACTGTTTCTCCAACTTTCGGACGATGTTGATCGTGGTGAGTGTATCGCGCCTAGCCGTCAAAGCGGAACAGGCGCACGGCGGCGGTCATCGCGGCTACCCCCCAGGCGGCGAGCGAGGCCCACGCCACCCAGTTGACCTGCAACGACAGTGCTTGCACCAGGGCGCCGGCCAGTGCCACGGTGGGCACCGCGTTCCACCACCCGGCGTGCGCGATGTCGCCGGAGTAGCCCACCCAGCCGAGGATGCCCATGAGCACCAGCCAGATCAGGTTCGCAAGCGCCAGCACCAGCTCGGCGCGCAGGGTGCCGCCCATCAGCAGCCCCATCGCGGTGAACGCGGCGACGCCGACGAGGAGGGTGGCCAGCCCGAACGCGGCGCCGGCGGGGGTTACGCGCCACCCCAGCGCCAGCGCGATGGCTCCGAGCACCACGAGCTGCACCACCACGGTGGCCAGCACACCGAGGATCTTGCCCACGATGATGGTCCAGGGCGGCACGCCGGACGCGCCGGTGCGCTTTAAGGCCCCGTAGCGGCGGTCGAAGGCGACGGCGATGGCCTGGCCGGTAAAACCCGCACCGGTGGCGGCCACAGCGAAAACCATGGGCACCAGCACGTCGGGCTCAGTGTTCTCGCCCAGGATCGGCGCGAAGTGCGCGGCAAGCAGGATCGCCGCCGGGATCAGTACGTTGACCAGGAGCTGCTCACCGTGGCGCAGCATCAGCTTCGCCTCGATGCGACCCTGGGCCGCGGCCATCCGGCCGAAGGACGCCCGCTGCGGCGCCGGGGCGAAAATGCCGGGGGTAAGCTTTTCCATTAGCTCCTCAGCTCCCTTCCTGTGATGTCCAAAAACACGTCCTCTAGGTTGCGGTGGGACACGCTCAGCTCGCGTATCAGCACTCCTTGGCGTGCGGCCTCGCGCGCCAGCTTCTCGACGACCTCCGGCGAGCCCGTACCCTTGATCCGGTAACTGCGGGGCCGGACTTCCTCGACGGTGAGGCCGGCGGGCGTGAGCTCGTCGTTAAGCCTGTGCACGTCAAGCGCCTCCGCCGTCTCGACAGCGAGCAGCGGAAACTCCTCGTGGCTGGTCAGCTCCTCCGGGGAGCCCTGGGCGACGACCTTGCCGTGGTCGATGATGACGACGTCGTCTGCGAGGCTTTCGGCCTCGTCCATGAGGTGGGTGGTGAGCAGGACGCTCACCCCGTCGCGCTTGAGTGCGGAGATGATGTCCCACACCGCCATCCGTGACTGGGCGTCCAGGCCCGCGGTGGGCTCGTCCAAGAAGATCAGTTCCGGTCGGCCGATCAGCGCCAGCGCCAGCGATAGTCGCTGCTGCTGGCCGCCCGACAGTCGGCGGTAGGTGGTCTTGGCTGCGCCTTCCAGCCCCACCAGCTCCATGAGCCACTGCGGGTCGTGGGGGTTTTTGTTGTAGCTGGCGGCCAGGTTGAGCATCTCCACCACGGACACGCCGGCGTAGGAGCCGCCGCCCTGGAGCATGATGCCGATGCGGTCGCGCACCTTCTGCGGCTGAGCGACCGGGTCGATGCCGAGCACCCGGATCGACCCGGAGGTGGGCTTGGTAAAGCCTTCGCACATCTCGATGGTGGTGGTTTTGCCGGCGCCGTTGGGGCCCAGAAGCGCCAGCAGCTCGCCGCGCCGCGCTGTGAAAGAGAGCCCGTCAACCGCCGTTTTCTCGCCGAATCGCTTGACAACGCTTTCGACGACCAGCGCGTGATCACTCATGGGTGATGAGTGTAGACCGCCTGCGCCGCAGCACCCGAAGCACCAGTGCCACGCCCGCCGCCAGCAGGATGAAGCTGACGATGGCGGAGCCGTAGATCGTGGCGACGGCACCCGCCTGGAGACGGAGCCCGCGCGGGAGGACGAGGAAGCTCACCAACGCCGAGTACCCGGCCACCGATGCGCGGAAGGCGAAGCGGTTCGCCCACGCAGCGAGCGGAAGCACGGCCCACAGCGGGTACCAGGGGTGCACGACCGGAAACAGCACGACTAGGACGAAAGTGGAAACGCCGAGCCCGCCGACGGGGTGGATGGTGCCGCGGTAGGTGGCCCACAGCATGCGCACCGCGAACGCGGCGGCGACGGTCAGCCCCGCCCAGCGGGTCACGCTGAGCATCGCGTCCGTGTGGTCGCCGAGGCCCAAGTTCATGCCGAGGAACCCCCCAGCGACGCCGATATCGGTGGTCAGGGACAACCAGCTGCGGATCTGAGCGGCGCCGCCCTGGCCGGTGACCCAGCCCAGACCAATGCCGGAGACTAGTGAGACCGCGACAGCGGTGGCCACGAGCATGGTCGCGTGCAGGGCGGCAGAGGTGGCGATGGCGCGGGGCCCGCTGCGCTGGCGTTGCGGCCGGGTGCGCAGGTGCCGGGCGAGCGACATGCCGGTGAAACCGAGGGCCAAAAATCCGATCACCTTCACCATGCCGGCGCAGCTGATCAGGGCCGCCGAGGCGGCGAGCAGCGCCCAACCGGAGCGGCGGTTGAATTCGAGCCGGTCGATGCCGCGCAGTCCCACCTCGAGGCCTACGAGCAGCAGGCCCATCATGATGGACTCATTGTGGATGCCGCCCACCATGTGCAGCACCGTCAGTGGGTTGAGGATGCCCAGCCACAGGGCGGCGGGGCCGGTCACGCCGCAGCGCTTTGCCAGCGCGAGCACTGCCCAGGCCGCGGCGAGAATGCCAGCGACCGCCACGGCGCGGTGGGCGAGCACGCCCCAAAAGATCGAGTCGCCCGTGATGTGCGAGATCACCGCCGCTGTGCCGAGCGCAACCGGTCCGTACGGGCTAGGGGAGTGCGCCCAAATGAACGGCACCGAACGGGCCAGGTGGTGCTCCACGCCGAGAATCTCCACGGGGCCGGAGGAGTACGGGTCGAGCCCCTGGCGCACGATGCTGCCGTTAGCTAAGTAGGAGTAGATGTCTTGGGTGAACAGCGGCGCGGTGGCGATAAGCGGGAGCACCCACGCGATGAAGGTGCGCAGCATCTCCGGGTTGCTCACCCGCGCCCCACGCGCCGCGCCCGGCGACGCCCCGACGAACGGCGCCATGGCCAGCCACGCCGCCACCAGCACGCCGACGCCGATGAGCACGAGCGCGTTGGAGGCGAGCATCATGCGGCCCATCTCCGCGCCGAAGGGGAAGTTCTGCCACGGGTTGTCCACCACCGGCAGCGCGCCGCCGCCGATGCCCGCGAACGCGATCAGGCACGCCCCGGCGGCACCCACCCAGCGCAGCGCCGCGAACCGGGCGCGCTCGCGGGCTCGCACCGTCGCGCTCGTGGGTGCGCTCTCCGGAGGCGCGGCCGGGTCGTGCAGCAGCGTCGAGCGGGACCCGGGCCGGCCGATGCGGGGCAGCTCGCTGGCCACGCTCACGCGCGGGGCGCGGCGTGGGCGTTGGGAGCCCTCCGGGCGGTCGGGTGCAGTCACGGTTGAACAGTCTAAGGCGCGCCCCGACACGCGCCCACCCGGTGCGGCGGGAATATTTACAACACACTAGTGTTGTGAAAAGGCAGCGACCCAGACCACATCGAGCGAAAGGTGGTGCCATCGTGGAAACAGTGGAAACCCACAACCCCGCTCCTGCGGACGCGTCCCGCGTTGGCGGCGACACGCGCTCGCAGGTGATGTCGGTCCTGCTCAAGCGGGGCCCGGTAGCGGCCAACGACATTGCGGAAGAGCTCGACCTCTCGGCGGCCGGCGTGCGCAGGCATGTGGACAAGCTCGTCGAAGAGGAGTTGGCCGAACCCTGCGCGCCGCGCGCCGTCGCGGGCGAGGAGCAGGGGCGCGGCCGGCCGGCGAAGCACTTCCAGCTCACCGCCGCAGGTCGCGAGCGCTTCGGTTCGCATTACGACGGACTCGCGCTCGACGCCGTGGAACTGATCCAGCAGATCGGGGGCGAGGCCGCGGTGCGCGACTTCGCCCGCGCCCGCGTGGAAGAGATCCTCGGCGACGTGGAGCCGGCGGACGACCCAGAGGTGACGGCGCGGCGCGTCGCCGCCGCGCTGGAAAAGCACGGCTACGCCCCGAGCGTCCACCGCACCGACGCCGGCATCCAGATTTGCCAGCACCACTGTCCGGTGTCCGCGGTCGCCGCGGCGCACCCGGAGTTCTGCGAGGCAGAAAGGGAGGCGGTGGCCCGGATCGTCGATACGCATGTGCAGCCGCTCGCCCTCATCTCCGACGGCGACGGAATCTGCACAACTAACATCCCCCTTGCCGCGGCGCGGACCCGAACGCGCCCGGCGGGAACAGCAACGAAAGGAGCGGCTGACCATGACTGAAGTGAAGCCCACACCAGGCCTTGAGAAGCCGATGAACGACGACGAGATCATCGAGTCGATCGGCGCCTACAACTACGGCTGGCACGACTCTGACGCCGCCGGCGCCTCCGCGCGCCGCGGCCTGAACGAAGAGGTCGTGCGCGACATCTCCGGCATCAAGGGTGAGCCGGAATGGATGCTCAACCAGCGTGTGAAGGCGCTGGAGATCTTTGACAAGAAGCCGATGCCCACCTGGGGCGCGGACCTGTCCGACATCGATTTCGACAACATCAAGTACTACGTCCGCTCCACCGAGGAGCAGGCCGCCAGCTGGGACGACCTGCCGGAGGACATCAAGAACACCTACGACAAGCTGGGCATCCCGGAGGCGGAGAAGCAGCGCCTCGTCGCAGGTGTGGCCGCGCAGTACGAGTCCGAGGTGGTCTACCACCAGATCCGCGAGGACCTGGAGGAAAAGGGCGTCATCTTCGTCGACACCGACACCGCCCTGCGCGAGCATGAGGACCTGTTCAAGGAGTACTTCGGCTCCGTCATCCCGGCTGGCGACAACAAGTTCTCGGCGCTGAACACCGCCGTGTGGTCCGGCGGTTCCTTCATCTACGTCCCGCCGGGGGTCCACGTGGACATTCCGCTGCAGGCCTACTTCCGCATCAACACGGAGAACATGGGCCAGTTCGAGCGCACCCTCATCATCGTCGATGAGGACGCCTACGTGCACTACGTCGAGGGCTGCACCGCGCCGATTTACAAGTCGGACTCCCTGCACTCCGCCGTTGTGGAGATCATTGTGAAGAAGGGCGGCCGCTGCCGCTACACCACCATCCAGAACTGGTCCAACAACGTCTACAACCTGGTGACCAAGCGCGCGAAGGCTGAAGAGGGCGCGACCATGGAGTGGGTCGATGGCAACATCGGCTCCAAGGTGACCATGAAGTACCCGGCTGTGTGGATGACCGGTGAGCACGCCCGCGGCGAGGTGCTCTCCGTTGCGTTTGCGGGCGAGGGCCAGTTCCAGGACACCGGCGCGAAGATGACGCACATGGCGCCGCACACCTCCTCGTCCATCGTGTCCAAGTCCGTGGCTCGCGGCGGCGGCCGCGCCGCCTACCGCGGCCTGGTGCAGGTCAACGCCAACGCCCACGATTCCGCCTCGAACGTGGAGTGCGACGCGCTGCTGGTGGACGACATCTCGCGCTCGGACACCTACCCGTACAACGACATCCGCAACGACCGCGTGACCCTGGGCCACGAGGCGAAGGTGTCCAAGGTCTCCGAGGACCAGCTGTTCTACCTCATGTCCCGCGGCATCGCCGAGGAAGAGGCCATGGCCATGATCGTGCGCGGCTTCGTCGAGCCGATCGCCAAGGAGCTGCCCATGGAGTACGCCCTCGAGCTGAACCGCCTCATCGAGCTGCAAATGGAAGGATCGGTGGGCTAAATGGCTGAAACCGTCAAAAACGCGACCACGCACAACAACAAGGGCGACCTGTTTTCCTCCTTCAACGTGGAGGACTTCGAGGTCCCGGGCGGCCGCGACGAGGTCTGGCGTTTCATCTCCCTGCGCCGCCTGCGCGGCCTGCACAACGGCGAGTTCGCCCCGCAGGCCGAGGCGCAGATTGCGGTGGAGGGCCCCAGCGAGGTCGCAGTCGAGCAGGTTTCGCTTGACGACGAGCGCGTGACCGCCGCCGGCGCCCCCGTCGACCGCATCGCCGCCCAGGCGTGGACCTCATCCGAGAACGCCACCCTGATCTCGGTGCCGGCGAACGCGGAGCTGACCGAGCCGATCACCGTGACCATCACCGGTGCGGGCGCGGACAAGACCACCTTCGGCACGGTCGTGTTCGAGTCGGGCGCGAACTCTGCAGCCACCGTTGTGGTGCGCTACGCCGGATCCGGCACCCACGCCGACAACGTCAACTGGGTCATCGGCGAGGGTTCCCGCGTCAACGCAGTGGTGGACGCCGATTGGGACCTGGATGCGGTGCATGTGGGCCAGCAGTCGATCGTCGTGAAGCGCGATGCGACCCTGCGCCACCACGTGGCCACCTTCGGCGGCGAGATCGTCCGCGTCACCCCGCGCCTCGCCTTTGAGGCGCCGGGCGGCGACGCCGAGCTGACCGGCGTGTACTTCGCCGACGCTGGCCAGTACATCGAAAACCGCCTGCTGGTGGACCACGCGGTGCCGAACTGCCGCTCCAACGTGCTGTACAAGGGCGCGCTGCAGGGCGACAAGGCCTCCAAGCTGCCGGAGGCGCGCACCTGCTGGGTGGGCGACGTGCTCATCCGCGCCGAGGCGAAGGGCACCGACACCTACGAGACCAACCGCAACCTGGTGCTCACCGACGGCGCACGCGCCGACGCCATCCCGAACCTGGAGATCGAGACCGGCGAGATTGCCGGCGCGGGCCACGCCGCGACCGTCGGCCGCTTCGACGACGACCAGCTGTTCTACCTGCGCTCCCGCGGCATCCGCGAGGAAGACGCCACCCGCCTGATCATCCGCGGCTTCTTCAACGAGGTCCTCAACCAGATCCCCGTCGAGTCGATCCGCGAAGAACTCATCGCCCGCGTCGCCGGCGAGCTCGAGCGCAACGAAAACTAAAAGGAGCAATACATGTCCACCCTGGAAATTAAGAACCTGCACGCGAACGTCCTGCCGACCGAGGAGGGCCAGGAACCGAAACCGATCCTCAAGGGTGTCAACCTGACCATCAACGGCGGCGAGACCCACGCGATCATGGGCCCGAACGGCTCCGGCAAGTCCACCCTCGCCTACACCATCGCCGGCCACCCGAAGTACGAGGTCACTGGGGGCGAGGTGCTTCTCGACGGTGAGAACGTCCTCGACATGGAGATCGACGAGCGCGCCCGCGCCGGCCTTTTCCTGGCCATGCAGTACCCGGTGGAGGTGCCGGGTGTGTCCTCGTCGAACTTCATGCGCTCCGCCGTGACCGCCGTGCGCGGCGAGGCGCCGAAGCTGCGCGAGTGGGTCGGCGAGCTCAACGCTGCCCGCGAGGCGCTGCAGATGGACGCCTCCTTCTCCGAGCGCTCCGTCAACGAGGGCTTCTCCGGCGGCGAGAAGAAGCGCCACGAGGTCATGCAGCTCGCCCTGATGAAGCCGAAGTTCGCCGTCATGGACGAGACGGACTCCGGTCTGGACGTCGACGCGCTGCGCATCGTCTCCGAGGGCATCAACCGCTACCAGGACGAGACCGGCGGCGGCGTACTCATGATTACGCACTACAAGCGCATCCTGAACTACGTCAAGCCCGACTTCATCCACGTCTTCGCCGACGGCAAGATCGTGCAGACCGGCGACGCATCCCTCGCCGACCAGCTCGAGGCCGAGGGCTACGAGAAGTTCATCTAATGGCGCTCGACGTAACAGCCATCCGCAAGGAGTTCCCGATCCTGTCTCGCACCGTGCGCGGCGGCAAGCCGCTGGTGTACCTGGATTCGGGGGCGACGTCGCAGCGCCCGCAGCGGGTGTGGGACGCTGAGCGCGACTTCGTGCTCGGCTGCAACGCGCCCGTGCACCGCGGCTCCTACGAGCTGGCGGAGGAGGCCACCGACGCGTACGAGTCCGCCCGCGCCGCCATCGCGGCGTTCGTCGGCGCCGACAACGACGAGATCGCGTTCACCAAAAACGCCACCGAGGCGCTGAACCTGGTCGCGTACGTTCTCGGCGACTCTCGCTCCGGTTCGTTCGCGGTCGGGGAGGGCGACACGATCGTAATCACTGAGCTGGAGCACCACGCCAACCTCGTGCCGTGGCAGGAGCTGGCGCGCCGCACTGGTGCTGAGCTGAAATGGTATGCGATGACCGAGGACGGTCGCATCGACCTCGATTCGCTCGAGCTCGACGACACGGTCAAGGTGGTGGCGTTTACCCACCAGTCCAACGTCACCGGCGCGCACGCTGATGTGGCCGAGATGGTGCGCCGCGCCAAGGCCGTCGGCGCGCTCACGGTGCTCGACGCCTGCCAGTCGGTGCCGCACATGCCGGTGGATTTCCACGCGCTCGACGTGGACTTCGCGGCGTTCTCCGGCCACAAGATGTGTGGGCCAAACGGAGTGGGCGCGTTGTATTCGAAGCACCTGGACGAGCTGCCGCCGTTCCTCACGGGCGGCTCGATGATCGAGGTCGTGCGCATGGAGGGCTCCACCTACGCCCCGGCGCCGCAGCGCTTCGAGGCGGGCACCCAGATGACCTCTCAGGTCGTGGGCTTGGGCGAAGCAGTGCGCTTCCTTACCGAAATCGGTATGGAGGACATCCAGGCTCACGAGCGCGAGCTCACCGCCTACGCCCTGGAGCAGATGCAGCGTATCGACGGCCTCCGGATCGCCGGCCCGCTCACCGCCGACAACCGCGGCGGCGCGATCGCCTTCACGGTTGAGGGCGTGCACCCGCACGACCTGGGCCAGGTGCTCGATTCCGAGGGCGTAGCCATCCGCACCGGCCACCACTGCGCGTGGCCGCTACACCGTGGCCTGGACATGCAGTCCACGTCCAGGGCGAGCTTCTACCTTTACAACACGCTGGATGAGGTTGATACCTTGGTGTCGTCGATTAGCAAAGCGAAGGAGTTTTTCGCGCGATGAACCTCGAATCCATGTACCAGGAAGTCATCCTGGACCACTACAAGAATCCGCAGCACGCCGGGCTGCGTGAGCCGTACGAGGCGGAGGTGCACCACGTCAACCCGTCGTGCGGCGACGAGCTGACGCTGCGTGTGCACCTGTCCGAGGACGGCTCCACGGTCGAGGACGTCTCCTATGACGCCGAGGGCTGCTCGATCTCGCAGGCCTCCACGTCGGTGATGGCTGAAGAAATCATCGGCCTGCCGGTCGACGAGGCGATGAAGAAGCTCGCGTCGTTCGAGGAGATGGTGACCTCGCGCGGCACGGTCGAGGGGGACGCGGAAGTGATCGGCGACGGTATTGCGTTTGCAGGAGTAGCCAAGTTTCCGGCGCGTGTGAAGTGCGCACTTATGGGGTGGAAGGCGTTCCAGGCGGCGACGTCGGACGCGTTAGAAGAAAAGGAGTAGCTATGACTGAACCGGACAAGCAGGCGGAGCGCCCCCAGCAGACCGAGGAGCAGCTCAAGCTCATCGGCGAGGTGGAGGAGTACCTCCACGACGTGATCGACCCGGAGCTGGGCATCAACGTGGTCGACCTGGGCCTTGTCTACGATCTGTGGATTGAGGAGCGCGAGGGTAAGACCGTCGCGGTGCTCAACATGACGCTGACCTCGCCGGCGTGCCCGCTCACTGACGTGATCGAGGAGCAGGCCACCCAGGCCGTCGTGACCAATACGGCGGTCGACGAGCTGGACCTGAACTGGGTCTGGATGCCGCCGTGGGGCCCGCAGTTCATCACCGAGGAGGGCCGCGAGCAGCTCCGCGCCCTCGGTTTCGCGGTCTAAAACACCCCTTGACATCCCCCCCAGGTTGTTAACCTGTGGGGGATTTTCCGCGTTGTGAGGGAGGATTGTTGTGAACGTTGGGCTTGCTGAAATTCTGATCATGCTCGGTACCTTCGGCCTGGTTGCGCTGAAAGTCGCGCTGATTGTCGCGCTGATCGTTTGGATCGTGCGCTCCATCCCGAAGAAGTAGGTCTCGATTTGGGGGCTGTTGATACAGTTTCCCCGTGATTGTCACCAATGATCTCGAGGTCCGCGTCGGCGCGCGCACGCTTCTCGACGCCCCCGGCCAGCACCTCCGCGTCCAACCCGGCGACCGCATCGGTCTGGTGGGCCGCAACGGCGCGGGCAAGACCACCACGATGCGCATCCTGGCGGGGGAGACCGAACCCTACGGCGGCTCGGTGACCCGCTCGGGCGAGATCGGCTACCTCCCGCAGGACTCCAAGGAGGGCGACATTGAGCAGACCGCCCGCGACCGTGTGCTCTCGGCCCGCGGCCTGGACCAGATCCAGCGCTCGATGGCGAAGCAGCAGAAGCTGATGGAGGAAACGGACGGGGAGGAGCGTGACAAGGCCATCGCGAAGTTTTCCCGCCTTGAGGAGCGCTACCAGGCGCTCGGCGGCTACGAGGCCAACGCGGAGGCGGCCCAGATCTGCGACAACCTGGGGCTGCCGGAGCGCATCCTGGACCAGCAGCTGAAGACCCTGTCGGGCGGCCAGCGCCGCCGCGTGGAGCTCGCCCAGATCCTGTTCGCCTCGCGCCAGGGCTCGGGCAAGTCGCAGACGACGTTGCTTCTCGACGAGCCGACCAACCACCTCGACGCCGACTCCATCACGTGGCTGCGCAACTTCCTGTCCAAGCACGAGGGTGGGCTGATCATGATCTCCCACGACGTCGAGCTCTTGGACGCGGTGTGCAACAAGATCTGGTTCTTGGACGCGGTGCGCGCCGAGGCCGACGTGTACAACATGGGCTTTTCTAAGTACAAGGATGCCCGCGCCCTCGACGAGGCTCGGCGCCGCCGCGAACGCGCTAACGCCGAGAAGAAGGCCTCAGCCCTGCAAAAGCAGGCCGCGAAGTTGGGCGCGAAGGCCACGAAAGCCTCGGCCGCGAAGCAGATGATGGCGCGCGCCGAGCGCATGATGGGGGAGCTCGACGAGGTCCGGGTGGCCGACAAGGTCGCCTCCATCTCCTTCCCGGAGCCGGCGCCGTGCGGCAAGACCCCACTGTTCGGCAAGGGCTTGACCAAGATGTACGGCTCCCTTGAGGTCTTCGCGGGCGTGGACTTGGCGGTGGACAAGGGCTCGCGCGTGGTCGTGCTGGGCACCAACGGCGCCGGCAAGACCACCCTGCTCAAGCTGCTCGCCGGGGTAGAGCGCACCGACGGCGAGGGCGGCGTGGTCTCGGGCCACGGGCTGAAGATCGGCTACTTCGCCCAGGAGCACGACACCATCGACGGCGACAAGAGCGTCTGGGAGAACACCATCGAGGCCTGCCCCGACGCCGGCCAGCAGGACCTGCGCGGCCTGCTTGGCGCCTTCATGTTCTCGGGCGACAAGCTGGAGCAGCCCGCCGGCACGCTCTCGGGCGGCGAGAAGACCCGCCTCGCGCTGGCGACCCTCGTCTCCTCGCGAGCCAACGTGCTGCTCCTTGACGAGCCCACCAACAACCTCGACCCCCAATCCCGCGAGCAGGTCCTCGACGCGCTCAAGACCTACACCGGCGCCGTCGTCCTGGTCACCCACGACCCGGGCGCGGTGCGCGCGCTCGAGCCGGAGCGGGTCATCATCATGCCCGAAGGCGACGAGGACATGTGGAGCGATGAGTACATGGAGATCGTCGAGCTCGCCTAAACTTCCCGACCTGCTCGGGGCGCATCTAGAACGGCGGGTACGGGTCTTGCCCCTTCGCCCATGGCGGGGGCTCCACCGGCTCCCGTGGGGGAGGTGGATCCGGTGGTTCTGGTGGTACTCGAGTTTCCGGTGGGGCCGTAGCACCACCCGGATCGGGCACGGTTGCCCGATTCCGCTGTCGGTGTCTCTTTCGTAACCTGTTCACCGCCGAATGCTCGGCCGCGTCCGCATGGTTGAACTGCAACGTTGCACACCCAGGTTCCTTCACCCCGGCCCGACCCGTCGCCGGGTCCACATCCATGTGGCTGGTGTTGTTTCTGTGGTCTTTGAAGTCGTTGTTGCAGCGGTGGTGGGTCCGACACAGCGCTGTGAGGTTGTCGATGTTGGTGTCACCGCCTTGCAGCCACGATGTGATGTGGTGGATCTCCGTCTCTGTGAGCGGGGCAGTGCAGCCGGTCCAGGCGCACACACCCTGCACCGCTAGCAAGGTGATCCGCTGTGCCAGGGATGCGAAACGCCGCGTACGGTGCAGATTCAGCGGCATCGATGTTGCGCCGTCGACAGTAAGCACGAAGTCCGATGTTCCGTCCATGCCCAAACGCACGAGGTCGAAGGCGTCGAGCTCGATGCCGGTGTTGGTGGCGAACTTCGTGGTAGGGCTGGCCTCCGCCAGCTCTTCGAGCGTCACCGACACAACCACGGACGCGCAACCGCCGCCGGTCGGTTTCTCGCAGGCGTCGTAATGCTTGAGTATCTCCGAGAACTGGTCGTACAAGCGTTGCGAGGGCGTGCGGTAATCCTCCACGTCCTCGGGCAGGTTCGAGTTGGGCGCCAACCCCTTGTCGGTCAGCGCCTTAAACAGGGCCGAATCGGAGGCCACAGCATCGATGGTTATCCGGCACGTCCCGTCCGCGCGCTGACTCCCGATGTGCAGGCCGCGGTTTTCCATGCCGGCGTTCGGGTTCGTGGGCTCGACGTGCTTGCGGTTCTCCCGCTCCACCCAGCGTCGCACGGTGGCGCGCAGATCCTTCACTGTCCGTTTAGGCGCCTCCGCGAGCGCATCTGCTTGTAGACGGGCACGCGCCCCCTTCGCAGCCGGAACAAGCTTGTCCAGCTCCTGGCGGATCACGCGTTGCTTTTCGGCGTTCACGCGCTCAGCGGCACGGCGGGCCTCCTCTTGTTTGCGCCGCGCCTCCGCACGGGCAGCCTCGCGGGCAGCCGCCCGCGCCGCTTCCTCCCGCGCGGCCTCAGCCGCTGGATCCGCGGGACTGTCATCAAAGCCAGCATCGAAGAGATCGGATACGGGTTCATCCTCGATCTCGGGCTCGCCGTAGTAGTCGCGTCCCCGGGCGAGGCGGTCGTATGCGTCTTTAGGTTCAAGCCCCAGCTTCTTCTGCAAGTACTGATTGGCGTGCTTCGAGCCGACGACGCGGCCAGCGTCGTCACGCTCGCACACGTAGGCGAACAGAGCATCGAGCGTCGCCTTGACGTTAAACGCAGCCTCGAAGCGCTCGAAATCCTCCCGAACCTCCTCGAACTTGACCACATCGGGGTCAGCACACAGGTCCTTCATGGCCAGGAGGGCATGGGTGATCGTGTCGACGTGCTTCCGCAGGTCAGTCGCCATTTCGCCCTCCTTTACAACCCTTTAATCGAATACGTTTACGATCAACATACAAACCGCGTCGACATAAACTCCCTCTATGTCCAGTGCTGCAAACATAGGGAAAGAAAGTGTAATCAGTATCACATGCCTAGAACGGTGAATCGCCGGCCCAAAGCTCATAGTCGGGATGTGTACCTGCAAGCACACGAGGCCGTGCCCAGGGATCCACCAACCGTTCGAACTTTGCCAGCACCCGCTCGATAGCTTCGTCCGTGAAGTCCGTAACCATGACCAGCTCACCGTCAGTGGAGCTCAACCGCAGCGACTCGTTGGGGACATCAACGGTCAACATCGGGCAATCCACCTCGCGTGGCGGTGGAGTCGTCGCGGCATACTCGTCGCCAATTACCTGGTCCTGAAATGGCTGCACCAGGGCGTCTAGCTCGCCAACAAGCCAGAGGTCGGAGAGAAGAGAATCGACTGTCTGGCCCAAAAGAATCCCGGGCAGAAACCTCCTGATCCGTTCCTCGCCGCCAATGGGGTAGAAGACGTCGATGCCGGAGCCGACCTCTCCGCTTCGCTCGCAAACCAGCCGCACCAGCGACCGCTTCGGAAACTTCGGAGTCTCGCCGTACGGGTCGGGTTCAGTGTGGTCCCAGACGGTCTTGAATAAGGGGTAAACGGCCTCTGGCGTCAGCGCGCAGCGCATCTTCGGCGTCCCATCAAGTCGCAACGTCACCTCGCCCCGGGCGTAATCGAGCGTCAGATACTCATCGCTTTCGACCTCAAGGAGCTCGCCGCTGACGTCCGCATTGGGCGGTGTCGAGTTCCAGCGGAACACCCAAGTCAGCACCTGTCCCAAGCCCCGGAAAGGATCGTTTGTGTCGATCATGTGCGTAAAAATCTCACCGAGGATCCACTCGAACTGCATGGTGTTTGATTCGAATGTGATTCCCCGCGGTTCGCAATTGACGCGTTCGGTGATGACGTGCAGAAGCTTGTAGCGACCCATTATCTAACCCCTTCGGTTTGGAAATTTCGTTGCACCAAACGTACAAACCGAAACACAAACCGCACAAGAGTTTGTTCATTATAGTGAGCATCTTGCTTCTCGACGGACGAAACGTTGACCACCAAAGCAGCCCGCTACACTCGCACTATGGCAAGAAACAACGAGATCATCGACACCATCCGCGACGCGTGGAACGGACTGTCATCTGACCAGAAGACCCTCGCCGGCGTGCTCGCCACCCTCGACACCGCCGGCAAGGCCTTCGCGTTGCGCGACCTCGCACGCACCAACTCGAAGCGCGTCCGGGGCCCGAAGTGGCTGTGGGCCCCGGTGATCGGCGCAGTCAACACCCTGGGCTGGGTCGCCTGGTTCGCTGTGGGCAAGAAGCGCTAGCTACAGACCACGCTGCCCCGCGTAGAAGCGAACGCGAGTTACCGGCGCGGTTTTCGCCTTCTGCCAGGGGTAGCGGTCACCCGCAGCCAGCACTGGTTCGTTGAGCTCGAGGACCGTGTCGGTCCCGCCGGAGCCACCGACGGTCAGGGTATTGCCCTCAATTTCGATGTCAGAGGCAAAGGTCCTCTCCGTACGTCGCTGCGCCACAAGCAACGCAGGCACCTCGGCGAACACCGTTCTCCCGCGGCGCAGAACCAGGGCGTCAGGCCCCTCGTAGCTTGGCCGGATACGTTCTCCGGCGATGAGCGACCACACCCACACAACAGCCCAGAGCGAAAGCAGTAGCGCTACCAGCCGCACCAATCCTGCGGGCAAAAGCAGGTGCACAACAACCATCTCAATGGCCAAAACTGCGGTGACGAAGCCAAGCATTTGTAACCGCCCAGGTGGATGGGGGAGCGGCGACGCGCCATCGGGCACGAGACAGCGTCCACGGATCCACCGTCCCAAGTCGCGGTACAGCCCCAGTTCGAACTTCGCTACCCGGTATGCAGGGTGCTTCTTCAACAACGTTATCGCTCTAGATGCCACGGGTGAGCTCCTCCAACACCACCCGCTGGGCGCCCCGGGTGGGAAGATCCTTCACCTGGAGCGGGACGGAACCCTGCCGCAGGGTAGGGAGGACGTCTCGCATAATTCCGCGTGCAAAGAGTGCCGAGAGCGTAGCCGAAATCTGCGGAACATCGACATCCCGTGAATGCATTGCCCCAAGCTCACCCCACACATTGACGGACTTACGCGCCGCCTCCACACAGGAAGCATCCTTGAGGTTTGCCCTGAGCTGCGCCCACGTCGCCTCGGTCGCGACGCCAGTGAGCGCCATGAGGTCCCAGGAATCGAGCTCTATCTGCAGCAGCGCAGCATCGTCGATCACATCCGCAAGTTTGTCGCTAATATCGCGCGGGCACCCGGCGGGCGCCTCCGCGATAGCCAGCAGCCGCGACCGCTGTCTCTCCAGATGGGCGATGCGGCCGTCCAACATGGCAATTGAACGTTGTATTGCGTCTTCACGTTGGATGTCGGCGACTGGAACACCGGCGTCGATAAGCGCACGCGCCCGAATCACCGCCACTAGATCGCTGACGGAGTAGTCGCGGTAGTTGCCGCTGGTGCGCGCAGGTTCTGGCACAACTCCGCGTTCGTGCAGGTGGCGCACCGAGCGGACGGAGCAGCCGGCTGCCGCAGCCACGTCTGAAATCTTCACGCACCAAAACTTAAACCCTCACATCGCGTGAGGGTCAAGCGCTAATTCCTGAACCCGTGCACCGGCGCGGGGATGAACCCGCCGCGGTGGATGAATTCGTCGTTGCCCGCGGTGTTGACCGGGATGACGGGCGCGTAGCCGAGCAGGCCGCCGAAGTTCACTTCGTCGCCGGGCTTGGTGCCGGGCACTGGGATCAGGCGCGAAGCGGTGGTCTTGTGGTTCATCACGCCGATCGCGGCTTCGTCGGCAATCATGCCCGCGATGAGCTCCGCAGAGGTGTCGCCGGGGATGGCGATCATGTCGAAGCCCACGGAGCAGATTGAGGTCATCGCCTCGAGCTTGTCCATGGAAATGGCGCCGCTGTGAACCGCGTCGATCATGCCCTTGTCCTCGGAGACCGGGATGAAGGAGCCGGACAGGCCGCCAACACGGGAGCAGGCCATCATGCCGCCCTTCTTCACCGCGTCGTTCAGCAGCGCCAACGCTGCGGTCGTGCCGTGCGTGCCCACCTGGTCCAGCCCCATGCGTTCCAGTACGTGCGCCACTGAGTCGCCCATCTCCGCCGTCGGCGCGAGCGACAGGTCCACGATGCCGAAGGGCACGCCGAGGCGCTCCGCAGCCATCGTTCCCACGAGCTGGCCTGCGCGGGTGATCTTGAACGCGGCCTTCTTAATCTCCTCGGCGACCTCGTTCAGGCTCGCACCCTTCAGCGGGGCGATCGCGTTGTCCACCACACCCGGACCAGACACGCCCACCGAGATCACCGTGTCCGGCTCCTCAATGCCGTGGAACGCGCCGGCCATGAACGGGTTGTCGCCCACGGCGTTGGCGAAGACGACCAGCTTGGCGCAGGCGATGGAGGAGCGGTCCGCGGTCGCCTCCGCGGCCTCCTTCACAATTTCGCCCATCTTGGCCACGGCGTTCATGTTGATGCCGGCGCGTGACGACGCCACGTTGACCGACCCGCACACGTTATCGGTGACGCTGAGCGCCTCCGGGATGGAGTAGATCAGCTTCTTATCCGCGGTCGTGCCGCCCTTTTCCACCAGTGCGGAGTAGCCGCCGACGAAGTTAACGCCGAGCTCGCTGGCCGCGCGGTCCAGCGCGCGGGCGATCTCCACCGGGTTGCCGTCCGCGCCCGCCGCCACCAGCGCGACGGGGGTGACGGAGATGCGCTTGTTCACGATCGGGATGCCCAGCTCGCGCTCGATGCCCTCACACACCGGCACCAGGTTGCGTGCGCGCTCCACAACGCGGTCGTACACCGCCTGCGCGGTGGCCTCCATCGTGGGGCGGGTGCAGCCGATGAGCGAGATTCCCATGGTCACGGTGCGGATGTCCAGGCGGTAGTCCTCGATCATGCGGATGACGTCGAGGAACCGCGCGTCTGAAAACTCGAAATTCACTTGCGCCCCTTAGATGTCGTTGATGGCGCTGAACAGGGCCTCGGACTGGATGCGCACGACCATGCCGAGCGGCTTGCCGGCGGCGTCGAAGGCTTCCTGCAGCGCCCCCATGTCCACCTCGCCCTCGGGCAGTGCGACGCGCATGATCATGGTGAAGAAGTCGTCCATGATGGTCTGGGACACGTCGAGGATGTTCAGCCCCTCGTCTGCGGCGGTTTTAGCAACTGCGGCGATGACGCCGGGGCGGTCTTTACCAGTGGTCGTAATAATTGCGTGCATGCGCAAAGTATAGACACTAAATCGTAGCTACGGTTGGTCCCATGGAAACACAGCACGTTCTCGTTCTTGGCGCGGGCGGCAACGTCTCGCGCCACTCCGTCCCCAAGCTCGTAAACGCCGGCCACAGCGTCAGCGCGCTCGTGCGCAACCCGGATGATGTGCAGCAGCTCGTCGACGACGGCGCGACCGCGATTGTCCGCGACCTGACCACCCTCAACCAGGAAGACTGGGCCCGCCTGCTCACGCCGTTCGACGTGGTGGTGTGGTCCGCAGGCGCCGGCGGAGGGTCCGCCGAGCTCACCTACGCTGTGGACCGCGACGCGGCCATGGCCATGATCGACGCGCTCGAGGAGCTCGGCGAGTTCGCCCCGTTTACCGTCATGGTCTCCTACGCCGGCGCCGCCGAGGCCACCACGGAGGACGACGGCGGCTCGTGGTACGCCTACGTCGAGGCGAAGAAGGCCGTCGATAAGCGTCTGCTCGCCTCCGACCTGCCGTACCAGATCCTCGGCCCCACCCGACTCACCGATGATCCGTCAAAGGGCATCGCGCTTCTCGACGACCAAAGGGACCCCGCGTCCGAAACCCCGCGCGAGCTCGTGGCGGATGTGATCGTGGAATCGGTCGGCCGCGGCAAGCAGTTCGAGCGCAACCCGCTCGATTTCGAGGGCGGCGACGCGAAGGTCGCCGACATTTAGTCGAACTGGCCCTCAATGCAGAGCCGGGCGAAGGTGCGCAGCAGCCCATTCGCCCGGCTCACGTCGTGGTTGGGCAGGTCGGCGACGATGCGGGCGTACTCCTCGGCGGGGAAGTATCCGTAGTCGTGGAAGAAATCCATGCGGGTGCGCATGGCGTCGGCGTCCATCTCGGCGTGGAACTGGGTGGCCCACACCCGGTCGGTGTAGCGGACCATCTGCACCAGCCCGTCGGGCCCGGTGGCCACGACGGTGAGGGAATCGGGCACGCGCACCGGGTTCTCTGTGTGCCCGGTCAGGGCGGTGAATGTGCCGCTGGGGCCGGCGAGCGCGTCCTCGGCCACCACGTCCACGGTGGTCGGGCCGGACGGCTCGGGATGGGTGCGACCGACCTCGCCGCCGAGGTGGTCCACCAGCCAGGAAATGCCGAAGCAGACAAAGAAGACGGGCTTGCCCGATTCAACGGTGGCGGACAGGATGTCGTCGATACGCCTGTGCCACGCATCGCGCTCCGGGTTGGTCACATTCAGCGAGCAGCCGCCGACGATGATGCCGCTGACGGGGTCGAGGGGGCCGAGCTCGGAGTCGGGGGAGTCGATGACACGCAGTTCCATGTCCACTTCGCTCAAGCCCGTGGCGCGCAGGGCGTCGTGGTACTCGGCGTGGGCGACGTCCGGCCCGATTTCGCCGTTGCGAAGGGAGAGGAAGAGCAGCTTTGACATAGCGGCAATTCTATACCGCTTAGTCTATTTTTCGGAATTACCCGCGGACTGACTGCTCTACCACGTCGAGCATCTCCTGAAGCCGTTCGGCAGGCTCGCCGGACGCGAGTTTGGTGATGAAGCCCTCGAGCACGGTTTCCAGGTAGGTCTGCACGACGGCGACGGGGACGTCGTCACGCATCTGCTTGTTCGACTCCAGGCGCTTACGGACCGCACTGTCCAGCACCTCCTGGTGCTCGCGCCACCGAGCCTCGAACTCCGGGTCGGTGCGCAGCTTGCGCAGGATTTCGGCGCGGGTGGTGAACCAGTCGTTGGAGCTGCGGTCCACGAGCATGCCGCGCATGACCTCCACCAAACCGCGCTCGCTGACCACCTTGGCCTGCCGCTCGGCGTCCGCCTCCGCGATGGCGAGAAACAGTGTTTCCTTGTCGCCGAAGTGGTGGAAAATCGCACCCCGGGTCTTCCCGGTGGCCTCCTCCAGGCGGGCCACGGTCGCCCCCTCGTAGCCGTAGTGTGCGAAGCAGACACGGGCGGCGTCGATGATCTCGCCGCGGCGGCGCTGCAACTCTTTGTCGCTGACAATCGGCATGAGAGGGTTCCTTCGGGCTCCAATTAGGTGGGAAAGAATGGGGAAGGGGCCCCGCGGTGTGCGGGGCCCCTGAAGCGACGGCCGAAAGCGTGTTAGTTCTTGACCATCTGACGCAGCACGTACTGCAGGATGCCGCCGTGGCGGAAGTACTCCGCCTCACCCGGCGTATCCACGCGCACCACTGCGTCGAACTCGACAGCGTCGGCGCCGTCCTTCTCAGCCTTGACCTGGACCGTGGACGGAATCTCACCGTCGTTGAAGTCCGTGATGCCGGTGATGGAGAAGGTCTCGGTGCCGTCCAGGCCGAGGGACTCGTGGGACTCACCCTCCGGGAACTGCAGCGGCAGCACGCCCATGCCAATCAGGTTCGAGCGGTGGATGCGCTCGAAGGACTCGGCGATGACGGCCTTCACGCCCAGCAGGTTGGTGCCCTTCGCAGCCCAGTCGCGGGAGGAACCGGTGCCGTACTCCTTGCCGGCGATGACCACCAGCGGGATGTCCTTCTCGGCGTAGTTCATCGCGGCGTCGTAGATGTACGCCTGCGGTGCACCCTCCTGGGTGAAGTCGCGGGTGTAGCCGCCCTGCTCGTCCACCAGCTGGTTGCGCAGGCGGATGTTGGCGAAGGTGCCGCGGACCATGACCTCGTGGTTGCCGCGGCGGGAACCGAAGGAGTTGTAGTCCTTGCGCTCCACACCGTTTTCGTCGAGGTAGTTCGCGGCCGGGGTGCCCGGCTTGATGGAGGAAGCCGGGGAGATGTGGTCGGTGGTCACCGAGTCGCCCAGCTTGGCCAGCACGCGTGCGCCCTCGATGTCCTCGACTGCCTCCGGCTCCTCCGGCATGCCGTCGAAGTACGGTGCCTTGCGGATGTAGGTGGAGTCCTCGTTCCAGTCGAAGGTCTTGCCGGTCGGGATGTCCAGACCCTGCCACTGCTCGTCGCCCTTGAACACGTCGGCGTAGTCAGCCTCGTACATTTCGCGGGAGATCGTGCCAGCGATGGTCTCTTCGATTTCCTCGGTGGACGGCCAAACGTCCTTGAGGAAGACGTCGTTGCCGTCGGCGTCCTGGCCCAGCGGCTGGGTCTCGAAGTCGAAGTCCATCGTGCCGGCGATGGCGTAGGCGATGACCAGCAGCGGGGACGCGAGGTAGTTCATCTTCACGTCCGGGGAGATGCGGCCCTCGAAGTTGCGGTTGCCGGAAAGGACTGCGGTTGCGGTGAGGTCGAACTCGTTGACGGCGTCGGACACCTCGGCCGGCAGCGGGCCGGAGTTGCCGATGCAGGATGCGCAGCCGAAGCCGGAAAGGTAGAAGCCGACGGCCTCCAGGTCCTTCCACAGGTCAGCGCGCTCGTAGTAGCCGTCCACGACCTGGGAGCCCGGAGCCATGATGGTCTTGACCCACGGCTTGGCCTTCAGGCCCTTCTCGGCGGCCTTGCGTGCCAGCAGGGCGGCGCCGACCATGACGGACGGGTTGGAGGTGTTGGTGCAGGAGGTCACTGCGGCGATGGCCACGAAGCCGTGGTCCAGGGTGTACTCGCCGCCCTTCGGGGACTCGACGATGACCGGCTTGGACGCGCGGCCCTCTGCACCCTCAGCGGCGGACTCGCCGTTGGCGGCCCAGGACTCGTTGTAGGAGACAGCGTCAACCTTCTCGGCGCGAACCGGCTCGGAGGTGCCCTCACCTGCGGTGTTGTAGTCCGGCAGCTGCTTGCGGAAGGTGTCCTTGGACTCGGACAGCAGGATGCGATCCTGCGGGCGCTTCGGGCCAGCGATGGACGGCTTGACGGTGGACAGGTCCAGCTCGAGGTACTCGGAGTACTCGGCCTCCTCTGCGTCCTGCTCCAGCCACATGCCCTGAGCCTTGGCGTATGCCTCGACGCGGTCGATGTCCTCCTGAGAACGGCCGGTCAGGTGCAGGTAGTTGATGGTCTCCTCGTCGATCGGGAAGATCGCGCAGGTGGAACCGAACTCCGGGGACATGTTGCCGATGGTGGCGCGGTTTGCCAGCGGGATTTCCTTGACGCCGTTGCCGTAGAACTCGACGAACTTCTGCACCACGCCGTGCTCGCGGAGCATCTCGGTGATGGTGAGCACGACGTCGGTTGCGGTCACGCCGGTCGGGATCTCGCCGGTGAGCTTGAAGCCCACGACGCGCGGAATGAGCATGGAGACCGGCTGGCCGAGCATTGCGGCCTCGGCCTCAATGCCACCGACGCCCCAGCCCAGGATGCCCAGGCCGTTTTCCATGGTGGTGTGGGAGTCGGTGCCGATGCAGGTGTCCGGGTAGGCCAGGCCCTCGTTGTCGAAGACGACGCGGGAGAGGTACTCGATGTTGACCTGGTGGACAATGCCGGTTCCCGGCGGGACAACGCGGAAGTTGGAGAAGTTCTCTGCGCCCCAGCGCAGGAACTGGTAGCGCTCCTCGTTGCGCTGGTATTCGATCTCGACGTTCTTGTCGATGGCGTTCTCGGAGCCGAATGCCTCGATGATCACGGAGTGGTCGATGACCATCTCGGCCGGGTTCAGCGGGTTGACCTGGTCCGGGTTGCCGCCGAGGGTGCTGA
The DNA here is from genome assembly GCF_030232585.1 of Corynebacterium sp. MSK008. Lineage (GTDB taxonomy): Bacteria > Actinomycetota > Actinomycetes > Mycobacteriales > Mycobacteriaceae > Corynebacterium. Next base: position 146,950 of record NZ_JASPJX010000007.1, read on the forward strand.
CGGCCTCACGCATGGTTGCAAGGTCGACCACGCACGGCACGCCGGTGAAGTCCTGCATGAGGACGCGGGCGGGGGTGAACTGGATTTCCACGCTCGGCTCTGCCGAGGGGTCCCAGTTTGCGATGGCCTTGATGTGGTCCTCGGTGACGTTCTTGCCGTCCTCGGTGCGCAGGAGGTTCTCTCCCAGCACCTTGAGGGAGTAGGGGAGTTTCTCCATGCCTTCGACGGCGTCGAGCGCGAAGTAGTCGTAAGACTTACCGCCGACCTCGAGCGTCTTCTTGGCACCGAACGAGTTCTTGCTTTCTGCCACGGTGAGCTCCAATTCTCGTCGTATCAAATCAGGGGTTAGCGACCCTATGGTCAAGCCACCAGTCTATGCGACCTTCCATAGTTCCGCGCCCATACTAACAGTACGCCCGTTATGTTTTTGCATTGCGCTTATCGACGCACCTTCGGCCACCACCGTTACACTGCAGAATCGACCACCTGGAATGCTGGACAAAACTCGGGAGAGACGTCAATGCAGAACGAAGCCACTCTTGAAGAGCTCGTCTCTCAGCTCGCGTCCTCCCCGGTGGCGTTCGGCACCGACAACCCGGTCAACGCGGAGCTGGGCCCGGCGTTGCACAACGCTCTCGCCGCCGCCGGCGCAGACTCCTTCGACCCGGCGGGCATGATCGTGCTGGAGCAGACCCCGCCGGTCGTCGCGGACCTACGCGACCTGGCGCAGGACGCGGCTGCCGAAACCGGGCTGGACACGGTGCTGGTGCGCACCCCACAGGTGGCTGTCGGCGTGAGCGATTCCTTGACCCGCGCGCAGGTGGAGCGCGGGGAGCGGGCGATGGTCGCCGAGCCGGACTATGTTGCCGGCGTCCACGCCTTCGCCGACGCGGCCAATTCGTTCTCGTTGAACTGGCCGTTGACCGTGGCGGTCGTCGTGGTGGTGCTGGCCGCGGTCGCTGCAGTGACGGCGTTTTCCGCCCGCCGCGGCAGTTAGGCGACGACAAGCCTTGCGCCTTGACCCGTTGGCTCGCAAACGGTGGTGTGACGAACGTCACATAACGTTCGCGCACCCTAGTATCTGCTGGTGAGACGGGTGTGAATCATGTGAACAGGCTTGACTCGGGAGATTGTTTGTAACAAAAGGGATACAAGTTTGTTGCCTTGACGTATGGTTCCCGTATCGGCTCGCGGGTCGATGGTTGTCACACGCAACGCAATGGCACCGTTAGGGCGCTCTAGTCAAGCGTCCGTGAAGGTTCGGGCATGTGGGGAAGCACGCCGAGTACCAGGTTCCAGGGCATAGCTGTGCCAATCGCGATTCGCGCTGCCGCGTCAGTAGTCAACATCTAGACCGCTCGTGGAACCGCTAGTCACGGCTTTCGCCTGCGCTTTGAAGCCTCGGGTTTTCTTGATCGCCCGAGCGCTGCTGAAGTGTGCGCGACGGGCGGTGTGAGGAGCACCTTCGTGGCTAATCCACAAAGGGGCACCCGGTTTGGTCGTGCGCGAAATGTGCTCGGCGCTACCGCGTGTGCCGCAACTATTTCTTTGGCGGCGGGTCTTGTCAGCCCGGCCGCCAACGGTCAGAGTTCCACCTCCGCGATGGGTGAGCTCGTGACCGCTGTGTCCCGCGCTCAAGCCAACGTCGATGCGCTCAACCTGGACCTCGGCGGCCTGCAGGAGTCCGTCAATCAGTCTTTGGTGGACCTCCACGATGCGCAAGTCAAGGCCGAGCAGGCCCGCCGCGGCAAGGACGAGGCGAAGCGACGTCTCAACGAGGCGCAGGAGCGGGTCGACGTCCTACGCGCCGAGCTCGATGAACTGAGCCGTTCGCAATACCGCGGCGCAAGCCCGAGTGACGCGCTCGTCGCCGTCAGCGGGAAGGACACCCAGCGCGACGTGCTGGACCGTTCGCTTTTCCTGCGACAGCGTTCTGAGGAAAAGCGGGCGAAGCTCGCCGAAGCTGAGCAGGCACGTGCTGAGGCCGCCAACGAGGAAGCCACGCTACGAAAGGCCAGCGAACTCGCCGACGCTTCCGAGACGGAGGCGAAGCAAGCGGAGGCAAGCGCGCGCGAGCTTCTCGACGCAAACCGCGCCGCCCTCGAAGCATCGGTCGCTGAGCGCGATGCCGCCCAGGCCCAGCTGGACACCGCTCAGAAGGAACTGGATCAGCAACGCCCGGCGCAGACCGACGGCGCCCAGGCTGAAGCGCCCCAGGCGCAGCCTGAAACCCCGGACACCGCGACCGCCCCAGCTGAGCCCGACAACGCCATCGCCGCCGACCCGTACGCGGCCACCTTGACTGTGTCCAAGGGCGATACCACCTACGAGGTGCCGGAAGAGGTCGTGGATCTGGTGCGCCAGCGTGTCTCTCACGACGCCCCGGAGGCCCCCGAGCCCAGCCGCGAGGTTGTGGTGGACGCGGTGCGCACCGTTGCGCAGACTTCCTCGGCCAGCGACCTTGCGGCTCTGTCCTCGCAGGGCGGTCTGCCGGCGCTCGACAGCGACACGATCGCCAAGGTCAGTGCTGTCGCGGCCGGAATCGCGATGGTCGGCGGCGTGGCCGCCAATCACGGCTCCTTCGACAGCTTCAACACGGACACCGCCCAGCTTGTCACCGCTTTCGCGGACGGCCTGACCGGCGTGCTGGGCACAGTCGAGCGCAACTCCGACACCGAAGACTCCCTGTCCACCGTGCTGCCCGAGGTGGAGACCGCTGCAGACGTTTCCACCAAGGCGCAGGAGTCTGTCGCTGCTGTGTCGGATTCCTCCCAGGTGGAGGCTGTGATTGCGCGTGCGCAGTCCGCCATCGGCACCCCGTACGTGTGGGGCGGCGGCGACGCCAACGGCCCGACCACCGGCGTGAACGGCGGCTCGGTGTCCGGCTTCGACTGCTCCGGCCTGGTGCTCTACGCGTTTGCGGCCGCCGGCGTGGCGCTGCCGCACTACACCGGCTACCAGTACCAGCGCGGCACGCAGATCCCGGCGAGCGAGGCCCAGCGCGGCGACCTGCTGTTCTGGGGGCCGGGTGGCAACCAGCACGTGGCCATCTACCTCGGCGACGGCACCATGATCGAGGCTCCGCAGTCCGGACAGAACGTCACCATTGCTCCGGTGCGTTGGTCCGGCATGGCTCCGAACGCGGTGCGCCTGCTCTAGCGGGATAAGCTCGAGGGCATGGCTCTCAACGACTACGACGCACTCCTCGTCCTTTCCTTCGGCGGCCCCGAGGGGGAGGGCGAGGTTATTCCTTTTCTTGAGAACGTCACGCGCGGGCGCGGCATCCCGCGCGAGCGGCTGGCACAGGTCGGCGAGCACTACTTCCACTTCGGCGGCGTCAGCCCCATCAACGGGCAAAACCGCGAGCTCATAGCCAACATCGAGGCCGAGCTGTCGGCACGCGGCATCGACCTGCCCGTCTACTTCGGCAACCGCAACTGGCACCCGTTCGCCGAGGACACTGCGAAGCAGTTGCTTGACGACGGCCACAGGAACGTCCTCGTCTTCGCCACCAGTGCCTGGGGCGGGTATTCAGCATGCCGGCAGTACGACGAGGACATCCAGAAAATCCGGGAGGTCACGCCGGAGATCACCTACACCAAGCTCTGGCAGTTCTACGGGCACCCGACATTCGTCGAGCTCGTGGCAGAGGGTTTGCGCGCGGCCGTGGAGAAGGCAATCGGCGACACCCGCGTGCTCTTCACGGCGCACAGCGTGCCCAACGCGGCGGACGAGAACTCCGGCGGGCCGCAAGACCAGCACCTGTACTCGAGGCAGGTTGCGGAGGCGGCGAAGCTCGTCGCAAAGCACGCAGGCGTAGACAGCTTTGAAGTGGTGTGGCAGTCGCGCTCCGGAAACCCCGCGACGCCGTGGCTCGAACCGGACGTGGTGGACCGCGCCCAGGAACTTCAGCGCGACGGCATGGAGCACCTCATCTGCGTGCCTATCGGGTTTATCACCGACCACATGGAGGTTGTCTGGGACCTCGACACAGAGCTGAAGCAGGCGTGCGAGGAGATGCGAGTGACCCTAGAGCGCACCCCGACCGTTGGGCTCGAACCCGCGTTCGCTGGCATGGTGGTCGATATCGTCGAGGCCGTCGGCGCGGAGGTCAAGCCTAAAACCTTGTCTTCAGTCACGGTACAGGGCTGCACCGTGAATGGCGCGCCGTGCAAGGAAGGGTGCTGCGCCCCGGTGAAGCGGCCGGGCCGCTAGCGCGCCCACTCGCGCTGGTAGTCCACCACCGCATCGGCGACACCCGCCATGCGGGCGGAGCGGACGTGGCGCCAGAGCGCGAACAGCTGCGGGTCGAAGGAGTGGTCGTCCAGGCGGTCGGTAACCGTCTCAATCGTCGCCGCCACGCGGTCCGCGCGCGCAAAGAGTTTCGCCGCGCGCGGGGTCACACCGGCGGGAAGCCCCGGGGTGTCGTAGAAGTCCGCGAGTGTGCCCACCGCCAGCCGCGGGTTGGGCAGATCCTTTCGGGTGCCGCCGGCTGCCTCGATCAGCACGGCCGCCTGGTCGGTGGCGCGGGAGAGCAGCTGATCCGCCTCGCCAGGAGACAGCCACTCCGGCTCCGGCAGCGGCTCCGGGTCTTCGAACCAGCGCCAGTTCACGCCGCTACCCGCATACTCCGGCACCAGGATGTGGTGCATGCTGGCCCCGCGCACGACCAGCGCGCCGGCCTGGGTCAGCGCCTCCATCGCGGGGGAACCCGCCCGCAGCCGTGGCGCCTGGCCCGGGCCCCAGAGGATGAGTCTGATTGCTGGGCCGGGGGTGGTGAGGTCGGCGGCGGAGCGGACGTCGTGAAGCAAATGCGCCATGGGCAGGCTGCCGTACGAATGCACGCCTCCGAGGTCCGTGAGCGCGTCGACGGTGTCGTCGGCGGATTCGACGTTGTAGAGCCAGGCCGCCAGCCAAACGGCGGTGTTCTGGAGGGGCGAATAGACTTCGGCGCGCGTGTGCATCCGGGCCAGTGTAACGGGACCGATACAATGCGGACGCATTATGGGAGATAGCCGGTACAGCGGAGACATTTTCAGCGGACACGCGCGAACGAAGCGCCCGACCTACCCGGAGATGCCGGCGGAACCCGGCATCATCGTGGAGATCGTGGGAAACGACTTCGTCGGCGCTGTCGTCGGGTTCGAGCGCACCTACGACGGCGACTTTGTGCGCCTGGAGGACCGCTACGGCACGCAGCGCCTGTTCAAGATGCTCCCTGGCGCGTTCATGGTGGAAGGCCAGCGCGTGACGCTGACCCGCTACGTCGCACCGCGCAACGACGGGCCGAAGCGCTCCAACTCGGGTTCGCGCAAGGTGGAAAACGTCAAGGCCAAAGTCGCCATGCCGTCGCGGATTTGGGTGGAGGGCATCCACGACGCCGCGATTGTGGAGCAGGTGTGGGGCCACGACCTGCGCGTCGAGGGCGTGGTGGTGGAGTACCTGGAAGGCCTGGACAACCTGCAGGAGCGCCTAGACGAGTTCCAGCCCGGACCCGGCCGGCGCATCGGCGTGCTGGCGGACCACCTGATCGAAGGCACGAAGGAATCCCGGCTGGTGGAACACGTCGGCCCGCACGTGCTGGTCACCGGCCACCCTTACGTTGACATCTGGGCTGCAGTGAAGCCGTCTAGCGTGGGTATTCCCGCGTGGCCGGAGGTGCCCTACGGTGAGGACTGGAAGACCGGGGTGTGCCGCCGTCTGGGGTGGTCGGACCCGAAGGAAGGGTGGCGGCGCGTGTCGTCCTCAGTGAGCACCTTCCGCGACCTGGATTCCACGCTCATCGGCGCAGTTGAGCGGTTGGTGGACTTCGTCACCAACCCGGAATTATCCAAAAACGATCTCTAGAACACATGTAAGGTACGTCACGTGGGACCTTTGCTTTGGTTTTTAGCCGCGGCGCTGTTGGCGCTTCTGGAATTGACTGTGGGCGAGCTGACGCTGCTCATGCTCGGCGCGGGCGCGCTGATCACCGCGCTTGTGGCGCTCGGCGGCGTGCCCGCGTGGGCGGAAGTCACCGTGTTCGCCGTCTCGTCCGCACTGTTCTGGTTCTTCCTGCGCCCGACGCTGCGCCGGCGCATGGAGAAGCCGCTGGTGCTGGACGATTCGCCGCGGGCGCTCGTGGGCAGCACAGCCGAGGTGGTCGAGGACATCGTGGGCGGCAAGGGGCAGGTGCGTTTCGACGGCTCCCTGTGGTCCGCCCGCGGCCTCGACCCGGCGGAGACCATCCCGGCGGGATCCCGCGTGACCGTATACGATATTGACGGCCCCGTCGCTGTCGTGTGGAAGGAGCCCTAAATGGGAGGGTTTATCACATTCTTCGTCATCATCGCGCTGGTGGTGGCAATTCTCACCGCGTCAATCAAGCTGATCCCGCAAGGCGAAGCGGCGGTTATTGAGCGCCTCGGCCGCTACACCCGCACCGCATCCGGCGGACTGACGTTCCTCGTGCCCTATATCGACCGCGTGCGTCAGCGCGTGGACACTCGTGAACGCGTGGTGTCCTTCCCGCCGCAGGCCGTGATCACGCAGGACAACCTGACCGTGGCGATCGACACCGTGGTCACGTTCCAGATCAACGACCCGGCCAAGGCGATCTACGGCGTGGACAACTACCTCGTGGGCGTGGAGCAGATTTCTGTGGCCACGCTCCGCGACGTCGTCGGCGGCATGACGCTCGAAGAGACGCTGACCTCGCGCGAAACCATCAACCGCCGCCTGCGCGGCGAGCTAGACGCGGCCACCGCCAAGTGGGGCCTGCGCATCAGCCGAGTGGAGCTGAAGGCGATTGATCCGCCGCCGTCCATCCAGCAGTCCATGGAGATGCAGATGAAGGCGGACCGCGAAAAGCGCGCCATGATTCTCACTGCTGAAGGTAAGCGCGAGTCCGACATCAAGACCGCAGAGGGTGAGAAGCAGGCGCGCATCCTCTCCGCCGAAGGCGAGAAGCACGCGGCTATCCTCGCGGCTGAGGCGGAGCGTCAGGCGATGATGCTGCGCGCCGAAGGTGAGCGCGCCGCTAAGTACCTGGCCGCGCAGGGTGAGGCCCGCGCGATCCAGAAGGTCAACGCCGCAATCAAGTCCTCCGGCGTCACCCCGGAGCTGCTGGCGTACCAGTACCTTGAGCAGCTACCGAAGATCGCCAACAACGACGCGGCGACGATGTGGATGATCCCGTCCCAGTTCGGCGACTCCCTGCAGCAGTTCGCCCGCGCATTCGCCAACAAGGACGACGACGGTGTGTTCCGCTACGAGGCGGAGACTCCGACCGATCAGGACCGCGAACTCGCAGAGTCCGGCAACACCGACCGCTGGTTCGACACCTCCACCGACCCGGAGCTGGCGAAGGCACTCGCCGAGGCGCGTGCGGTGGCCAACAAGCATGTGGATGACCCGGACCCGACCCAGGATTCGGCCGGCGAGAGCACTGCCTCGACCCGCCGCGAGATCACCGCGGTCGAACCGCAGCAGACCGGCTTCGAGCAGGATTTCGGCCGCGACACTGACGTGTCCGAGCCGGTCTCGCGACCCGTTACTCGCCCTGACCAGCAGCCCGAGTAATCAAATTCAGCGCTAGCTGCCACCCGGCCTGTTCCGCGGGCCACCCGGCCGCCTGCAACCGCTGGCTCATCGCCTGCTTGGAGATGCCCAGGGTTGCGGCGGCCTCATTTTGGTTCATGCCGCGTCGCACCAGCGACGTCGCCTCGCGACCCTCGTAGGTGCGCTTGTGCAGCACGTGCGCCATCAGCGCGAAGGTCGCAGCGATGTCCGCGGCTTCAGTCGTCGCATGTTGCCTATCGACGATCACCCGCACCTGGCCCGCCCTTGTCCCGACAGCCTTCGTCGCGGTGGTAGAAGCGTCGCGCGTGGAGCTCTCGCCGTCGCTGATGCCGAGCCCGATGGCCCAGTTGCCGTCCGAAAGCAGCGCCATGATGAGGTTCAGCGCAGCCTCGGCATCGTCGACCTTCGAGCGGATGTCTTCCACCCCGAGCACCTCGAAGCCTGCAACACCGGGCAGACCACTGAGCGCCTCGGCGGAGCGCTCCACCACGGTGGCGCGGGCCTTCTCGCGGCCCCGGTATCTCGCATGCACGGCAATCATGGGCCGTAGCGTACTCCGGTCTACTCTTGGGGCTTGACTCCGACACGTAACCAGTGGGGCCGAGCCCTACAGCCGGATCGTCTAGCGGTTTGCTTCAGTCTGCTAGACGATTCGGAATTGAGCTCGACATTTTCCCAGGTGATATTGAATGCGAGTGTCGATAGCGGGCTGTTCGTCTAGCGGGGATCAGTGGTTGCTAGACGATCAGGTGAGCGGGTGGGCAGACGCGCGTCCAGCAACAGCCCCGCGACGCCGATGACAGCGAGCACCGCCATGATCGCCACGAACACCGGGTCCGCATCGCCGGTGAGCGTGTCGCCGAACAGGGTGACCAGGATCGTGCCGGGCGCAGAACCCACCAGGGTCGCCAGTGCGAACGGGGCGACGGGCACACGGGTGAGCGCCGCGGCGTAGTTCATGATGGAAAACGGCACGGCCGCGATCATGCGCAGGCTCAAGATGGCCAACCAACCACGTTCTTCAAGCCGCCGGTTGATGTTTTCCACGGCCGGGTGCGTCAGGCGCGGCTCCACCCAGTCCCGCAGCAGCGTCCGGACGATGAGGAGAGAAATGATTGCGCTGACCGTCGTGGCTGTCAGTGCGATAAGGATCCCGCGGCCGGTGCCGAACAGGATGCCGGCGGAAACCGTCATCAGGGTCCGCGGGATGGGGAACTGGGTGATCAGCACGTACAGCAGCCAGAACAGGACGGGGAACCAGGCACCGGTCTGATCAGACCAGGTGCGCAAGGTCGAAAGCGGGGGAACGTCGAGAAGCATCCATGCTGCGACGAACAACGCACCGGCCGCAACGATGAGTGCGATCCGGTTCCGGGGTGCCTTCCGCAAACGATTCACCACGCTATCTTCCATCGGGCTGTAGCCTGGAACCAACTTGAGGAGGGGGGCTCATGAGCTCAAATCAACGCTATGCATCGTCCGTCGGCCTGTTTCTACTTTCACTGATATTGACATTCCTTGGAATCGGGGTGACCTATGGGCCGATAGTTCTGTCGCTGGTGTTTTACGGCAGCGCACTCGTCACTGGGTGCATAGCGGCTGCGGGGGTATCAACGGGCGGCGCCGCGCGAACAACGGTGTCCTGCGGGTTCGTCGTTGTGGCAGTCGCGACACCGTGGATCCTCCCGATACTGAAAGCGGAGCCCGCCGGCTATGCAATCGTCATCGGGATATACGGACCCGCCGTCTCCTTCTTGGCCATGTCCTGGGCGTATCTCACTGCGCGTTCCAGCAAGCCGTGGCCGTACATTGCGGCGGTGGTGCTCGCCGTCGTGTTGGTCGCTGCGCCACACAAACTCATGGTTCATGTGGCCCACCTGCTTTGGGGAACCCCGCTGTTCGGGTACATCTGGGTAGCAGTGGTAATCGCCTTCGCCGTTGCGTTTTTCCTGCTCATTGTAGTGCTCAACCGTGGAACCGAGAACCGTCGCCCAGCTGCACAGACAAAGGTGATGATGCCGGATGTGCAAAACTGAGCACGACAACATCCCAGTTGTGCTGTTTCTCCTTTCGTTGCTTCTCGCAATCGTGGTGCTGTGGGTCGATGACGAATCCGTCCAGCTGGCTATTGCTGCAAGGGCAGTGGCCGTGATTGTCGGGTGCATGGCGGCCGTGCGCGCTGGGGGAAAGCAGACAGCGCGCACTGTGGCTGCCTGCGCACTCGTGGTGGTTGCAGTCGCGGTACCCGGGATAGTGTCCGCACCCCAATCGGAGACACCTGGGATGAGCGAGTTCGCCAATATGCTGCTGGGCATCTTCGGGCCCGGATTCACCCTGCTTGGCTTCGCGTGGGCCTATTTGGCTGCGCGGACGGAGAAGGCGTGGATCTTTGGCGCGGCGTTGGTTCCGGCGGGCGGTTTGTCTCCCGCGAGCCAACTGGCCACTGTGTTCATCGTGGGACCGTTAGTGCAAGGGTCCATTTCGGAGTACCACCTGCTTGCGGTGCTTCTTGTGCTCGCCGCGCTCGGGTTTGTGTTCGTTGTGGCGCTGGACCGGCACTTCGAGTTTGAGCATCCGGGCACGGATGGTCTCGGTGGGGGATCGATCGGCTCGATGAACGGGCCCGGCTGGACGTAGCTGTGGGCCGGAAAAATTAAAATCACCCCGCCGCAAGATCTGCGACGGGGTTTTCCGGTGGTGCCCGGAGGGGTGTCTGGTTCGGTGACATCGTTCCGCATGTCTCATGAGATCGTTCCGGTGCCAGCTGCGGGGATGTCTCACCACATCGTTCCGGTGGGCGCACCCTGTGCGGGAAGTGCCCCGCGAGCGTGAAAAGCCATCTCTCGAGACATCGTTCCGCCATGCTTAATCAATGACGAAGGCAGACAAACCAGCACCGAAAATCATCATCGAAACCATGGAAGTCACGGGCATGACTCAAGTCGAAGCCGCCGAGCATTTCGGTGTGACTACCCGCTGGATTCGGACCTTGCAACAGCGCCACCGAGAGTGTCCGATTCTTTGTGTGCGGGGGCTTGGTTTACAAGTAGTCCGCGAATCGGTCGGGGTAAGCCACGGCTAGTTGG
>NZ_JASPJX010000008.1 GCF_030232585.1 Corynebacterium sp. MSK008
TGATGTCCAATAAGTGACCAGACTCCACGTCCAAAAACTCACCAGACTCCATGTCCAAAAAGTGTCAAGACATGACACTGCTAGTTGTTCGACCTGGCGAACTAGCAGATCACGCGTCCAAATTTGCGTTCCCACAGGTGATGTTGGAAACAGTTTCCAATACCGTTCTGGTCTGCTAGTTCGCGTGCGGCTTCGCGGCGGCCGAACTAGCAGATCCGAGATTTAATGGTGCCCAGGCACAGATAGCGCAAATATAGGACACCACGAGCGCACCGGCTCGCGGCCCAATCCCACCGGTCTAGGATTGCCCCGGACAAAAAGAGAGGGGCACTCATGGATCTCATCCGCCTCACCGCACGCTTCGGCAGGCGGTACAGCGGCAAGATCGCGCTGGTCATCGCGCTGCAGCTGGTCACCACCCTGGCCACGCTGTACCTGCCGGACCTGAACGCGGACATCATCAACAACGGCGTCGCCCAGGCGGACGTGCCGTACATCTGGCGCACCGGCCGCACCATGCTGGTGGTGGCGCTGGTGCAGATCGCGGCGGCGATCGCGGCGGTGTGGTTCGCCTCCCAGGTGGCCATGAACATCGGCCGCGACATCAGGGCAGCCGTGTACAACCGGGTGTCCGATTTCGATAGCGAGGAGATGGCGCACTTCGGCGCCGCCACGCTGGTCACGCGCGGCACGAACGACGTCCAGCAGGTGCAGATGACGTTCCTGTTGTTCATGAACTTCATGGTCGCAGCACCCATTATGGCCATCGGCGGCATCATCATGGCGCTGCGCCAGGACGCGGGCATGTCGTGGCTCGTGGTCACGGCGGTGCTCGTCCTGGCCGTCGTGGTGGGGATCACCGCCGCGATCCTGATGCCGCTGTTCAAGCGCATGCAGAAGAAGCTGGACGCGATCAACGGCCTGTTGCGCGAGCAGATCGCGGGCATCCGCGTGGTGCGCGCGTTCGGCCGCGAGGACTACGAGGCCGAGCGTTTCACCGAAGCGAACCACGACATCACCAGGCTGAGCCTGAACATCGGCCGGGTGTTCGTGACCATGTTCCCGGTGATCATGCTCATTCTGAACCTGGCCACGGCCGCGGTGCTGTGGTTCGGCGGGCACCGCGTGGACGAGGGCCTGGTGGAGGTCGGCTCGCTCACCGCGTTCATGCAATACCTGATGCAGATTCTCATGGCGGTGATGATGGGCGTGTTCATGCTGATGATACTGCCGCGCGCCATTGTCTGCGCGGATCGCATCGAGGAGGTGCTCGGGCATGAGGTGAAGGCGTCGGTGGCCGAAGGGGCGTCGATAGGCGAAGGCTCCGTGCGCTTCGAGGACGTCTCCTACACCTACCCGGGCGCGGAGAAGCCGGTGCTTGAGGGCATTTCGTTCGAGGCCCGCCCGGGGACCAAGACGGCGATCATCGGCTCGACGGGCAGCGGCAAGACCACACTCGCGGGGCTGCTGCCCCGGCTGTACTCGCCGACTTCGGGGCGCGTGCTTATCGACGGCCATCCGGTCACCCACATCCCGCGCCAAGACCTGGTCAAGGCCGTCGCGATGGTGCCGCAGAAGCCGTGGCTGTTCTCCGGCACCGTGGCGTCGAACCTGCGCATGGGCAACCCCGATGCCACAGACGAGCAGCTGTGGGCGGCGCTGCGCGTCGCGCAAGCCGGGTTCGTGGACGATCTGGACATGCCGATTGCCCAGGGCGGCACCAACGTCTCCGGCGGGCAGCGCCAGCGCCTGTGCATCGCGCGGATGTTCGTGGCGGATCCGAAGGTGTACGTCTTCGACGACTCGTTCAGCGCGCTGGACGCGACCACCGAGGCGAACCTGAACGCGGCGATGCGCGAGATCGTGCAGGACCGCACCGTGATCGTGGTAGCGCAGAAGGTGTCCTCGATCAGACACGCGGACCAAATTCTGGTGATGGAGGCTGGGCGCATCGTCGCGCGCGGCACGCACGACGAGCTGCTGGAGACCAGCGAGACGTACCGGGAGATCGCGGCGAGCCAGGCGGAGGTGGACGCATGAGCAACCAGCACGGATCCGAGCTGACAGACGACCAGCTCGCCGAGTACGAAGAGAAGATGGCCGGCGACGACTACTCCAACAAGGCGCCGCGCAAGGCCAAGCAGTTCTGGCCGTCCGCGAAGCGCCTGCTGGGGTTGCTCGCCCCGTACAAGCTGGCGCTGACGGCGGTGTTTGCCATGAATGCCGTGTCCGTGGTGCTGGCCGTGTACGCCCCGCGCGTGATGGGCCGGGCCATGGACGTGATCTTCTCCGGCGTGATGTCCAAGCACATGCCGCCGGGCACCACCAAGGAGCAGGCGGTGGAGGGGCTGCGCGCCGCGGGCCAGGACCGCTTCGCTGATATGGCCTCGGCGATGGAGCTCACCCCCGGTAGCGGCATCGACTTCGACCGGCTTGGCCAGCTCATCGTTGCGGTCCTGGTGCTCTACTTCGCGGCGTCGCTGCTGATGTGGGCGCAGGGCGCGATTTTGAACAGGCTGACCATGCGCGCGGTGTTCAACCTGCGCGAGCGGGTGGAGGCGAAGATCAACTCCCTGCCGCTGCGCTACTTTGACACCCGCCAGCGCGGCGACGTGATGAGCCGCACCACCAACGACGTGGACAACGTGCAGCAAGCCCTGCAGCAGTCCCTGTCCTCGCTGTTCAACGCGATCCTGACGGTGGTGGGCATCCTGGTGATGATGTTCGCCATCTCCTGGCAGCTGGCCCTGGTGGCGCTGCTGGCCATCCCGCTAACGGGCCTGGTCATGGGTTTGGTGGGCACCCGCAGCCAGAAACAGTTCACCACCCAGTGGAAGGCCACGGGCGACGTGAACGGGCACGTGGAGGAATCCTTCTCCGGCCACGACGTAGCCGTCATCTTCGGCCGCACCGACGAGCTGCGCCGCACCTTCGACGAGCGCAACAACGAGCTCGCGGGCGCGGCGCAAAAGGCACAGTTTTTAGCCAACTCGATGCACCCGACCATGCAGTTCATCTCGTACCTGTCGTACGTGGCCATCGCGGTGCTCGGCGGCGTGAAGGTCGCCTCCGGCAAGCTCACGCTCGGCGACGCCACCGCGTTTATCCAGTACTCCCGCCAGTTCAACCAGCCGCTCGGCGAGATCGCCGGCATGATGCAGATGCTCCAATCCGGTGTCGCTTCCGCGGAGCGAGTCTTCGAGCTTCTCGACGCTGAAGTAGAACCCGCAGACAGCTCCCAGGCCCGCATGGACGGCCGCGCCGAGGGCCTGGTGGAGTTCAGGGATGTGTCCTTCTCCTACACGGACGAGCCTTTGATTCAGGACCTGAACCTGCGGGTGGAGCCGGGCCAGACCGCCGCGATCGTCGGCCCCACCGGCGCCGGCAAGACCACGCTGGTGAACCTGATCATGCGCTTCTACGACGTCGATGCCGGCGCGATCACCCTCGACGGCACGGACATCCGGGAGTACTCCCGGGAGGACCTGCGCGGCCAGATCGGCATGGTGCTGCAAGACGCGGTGCTGTTCAAGGGCACGATCATGGACAACATCCGCTACGGGCGCTTGGACGCCACCGACGAGGAGGTCATCGAGGCGGCGAAGGCCACCTACGTGGACCGCTTCGTGCGCTCGCTGCCGGACGGCTACGACACCGAAGTGGACCAGGACGGCGGGTCCGTCTCCGCCGGCGAGCGCCAGCTGATCACCATCGCGCGCGCGTTTTTGTCGCAGCCGGCGCTTTTGATCCTGGACGAGGCGACCTCGTCGGTGGATACCCGCACCGAGGTCATGGTGCAGCAGGCCATGAACGCGCTGCGGTCCAACCGCACCTCCTTCGTCATTGCACACCGCCTGTCCACCATCCGCGACGCGGACGTGATCGTGGTGATGGAAAACGGGCAGATTGTGGAGCAAGGTTCGCATGCGGAGCTCGTCGCAAAGCAAGGTGCGTACTGGCGCCTGCACCAATCCCAGTTCAGCGAGTAACCCACAGCGAATTCACACGTTTCCCAAATGTTCACCTTGCGGACACCGTTCCATTAACGCGGCGGCCATACGCTGGCGGGCGAACCTATGTCAGCTGACTGATTGGGAAACCATGAAACGTGAAGAAACCGGCGGATCTACCGTCGCCACGGCCGACAACACCGGCCGCACCGAAGAAGACGAGAACAAGAACCTCGAGGACCTCGACGTCGACGACGACAGCGAGCGCAAGGACCCACTCGGCTTCCTCCCGCTCGACGGCAAGGCCAAGGAGATCGCCAACTGGATCGCCGTGATCATCGGCATCTGGATCCTGCTCAACGGCGTGGGCATGATCGGCGACGGCTTCAAGGGCATCGCCGGCGACCGCGCGGAGGAACTGTTTTCCTTCGCCGAGAACCCGTTTGTGGGCCTGGCCATCGGCATCGTGGCCACCGCGATCATCCAGTCCTCCTCCACCACCACCTCGATCGTGGTGGGCATGATCGCCGGCGGCCTGCCGCTGAACATCGCGATCCCGATGCTCTTCGGCGCGAACATGGGTACCTCCGTGACCTCCACCCTGGTGGCGCTCGGTCTGGCCGGCAACAAGAAGCAGTTCCAGCAGGGCTTCTCCATGGCCACCGTGCACGACTTCTTCAACCTCATCGCCATCCTGATCTTCTTCACGCTGGAAATGTTCACCGGTTTCTTGGGCAAGACCGCGACGGCGATTGCGCCGTCGCTGTCCGGCTCCGGCGAGGGCGTGGTCTCCGGCATCTTCGAGTCCATCGGCGACTTCATCGACATGATCACCGAGCCGCTGGTCGGCCTCGCCGGCAGCCTGGTCGAGCCGCTCGGCGACGTCTGGGGCGGCGTGGTCCTGGCCGTGCTCGGCATTGTGCTGATCCTGTTTTCCATCCAGTTCATCGGCAACATTCTCAACGCCCTGCTGGTGGGCAAGGCCCAGGACATCCTCTACGCCGCGCTGGGCAAGAACGCCTTTGTGGGCGTGCTCTCCGGTGCCGCCATCACCACCCTGGTGCAGTCCTCCTCCACCACCACCGCGCTGACCGTGCCGCTGGCCGCCTCCGGCAAGTTCAAGGTGCGCACGCTGTTCCCATTCGTGGTCGGCGCCAACATCGGCACCACCGTCACCGGCCTGATCGCCGCGTTCTCCGCCTCCGGTGCCGAAGCCGAAGCCGCGATGGCGGGTGCGCTGGTGCACACCCTGTTCAACACCTTCGCCGCAATCCTGATCCTGAGCGTGCCGTTCTTGCGCAAGCTCCCGCCGATGGGCTCCGACTGGCTCGCAGCCATGGCAACGAAGAACAAGCTCTACGTCTTCGCATGGATCGGCGGCGTGTTCTTCATCCTCCCGATTCTGGCCGTGTTCATCTCCAACGCACTCTCCTAAGGAGCCCCCCACAATGACTACTCCCGAGAACCCGACCAACCCTGGAAACACCCCGGGCGAGACCCCCGACCTGACCCCGCTGGCGCAGGACCTGATCAACCGCGAAGCCCCCGACGCCGAGTTGCACGCGCTGCTGCAAGAGCTGGAGGAAACCGCAGACGAGCTGCGCAACGAGCTTGAGGCCCGCATGGGCAACCGCGACAAGCTGGAGGGCGAACAGGCCCGCGCCCACCGCAAGAACAACCCGAACGTCACCCCGGAGCAGGAGGAAGAGCTGAAGAACTTCCCCGAGTACTGGGCAAACTCCAAGGGCTCCTGGAGCAACCTGTTCAAGCTGCTGCGAGAGCTGCGCTCCGAGATGCGGGAAGGCAAGGGTAATGCTTAAGCGACTCACTGCCACTGCTGCTTTGGCTGCCGTCGCTGCGCTGGCCGTCGGCTGCGGGTCCGAAAATACCCCGGACGGCGACGCCATCCGCGTCACCGGCTCCTCCACCGTCGAGCCGATCACCAGCTACATGGCCAACCGCTACGACTTCAACGCGGACATCGACGCGGTCGGCTCCACCGACGGCTTCGACGTGTTCTGCGCCGGGGACGCCGACATCAACGACGCATCTGTGTCCATCCCGGCTGACTACCAAAAGGCGTGCGCCGACGCCGGCGTGGACTTCATCGAGCTGCCCATCGCTTTGGACGCCATCACGCTGGTCAAGCACCGCGACAACGACTGGGCCCAGGACCTGACTGTCCAGCAGCTGCACGACATCTGGGCGAAGGACTCCGCCGTGACCAAGTGGTCCGACATCGACCCGTCCTGGCCGGACGAGGAGATCACGCTCTACGGCCGCCCGGAAGGCTCCGGCACCCTCGGCGTGTTCGAGCAGCTTGTGCTCGGCGGCGACGAGATCCGCGAGGACTACCAGGCCACCGACGACATCCAGGAGCTGTCCAAGTGGGTCTCCGAGGACGTCAACGGCCTGAGCTTCATGGGCATCGGCAACTACCTGGCCACCGAGGACCCAACCCGCAACCGCATCGACAACGTGCTTGTAGACGGCGTCGCACCGACAGCGGAGGAGACCAAAAACGGCAACTACCCGCTGTCGCGCCCGCTGTTCATCTACGTCAACGAGGACTCCACCAAGCGCGAGGACGTCAACGAGTTCGTCACCACCTACCTGGACAAGGTCGAGGCCGTGCTGCCGCGCGTGTACTTCTACCAGCTGCCGGAAGAAGAGTACGACAACTCCAAGCAACGCTACGAGGACCGCCAAACCGGTGCCGACGGGCGCTGGCAGTAAGTAGGATCAGACGCATGACTACCGAAAACGAAGGCCTGTACACCAACATCGAGACTGAGAAGACCGCCGCTGGCCAAGACGGCCAGGACGGCGCGAATGCTGCGAACCAGAACATGGACACCCTGCCGCTGGGCGAGGGCGTACGCACCGTCGAGGAAGCCGATAGCCACGAGGAAAACACCCGCTGGAACGACGGCAACCTGCCGCGCGAAGCGGACCGCGAGGAGGTCCGCGAGGACGAGCGCTAGCCTCCCAGCCCCAGCTTCCACCACCGCCCTGGACGTGCACGACAGCCGTCTGGGGCGTTACTATATGCGGCGTGAGCACCCCATACGGCAACTTCAGAATCGGCGACCAAGAGCGCATGGACGCCATGGACACCCTCGGTCGCGCGCTTGGCGAAGGCCGCCTGAACATGGCCGAGTTCGACGACCGGTGCCGGCAAGTTGCCGAGGCGCAGGTCCACTCCGACCTGGAGCCGATTCTGGGGGACCTGCCTCCGCAGCAGGCCGGGGGTGCCGTCGATAGGCAAGAAGTGCACCCAGGCGACGTGTTTTACAGCGGCCGCGAGATCATGCAGGCACGGCGCTCCGGCAAGCGCATGCGCGCGGGCGTGTTCTGGCTGGGCACGGTGGGCGCGTTCGGGCTGATTGGGCTTTCGCACCAACCAGTCTTCCTGCTGCTCATCCCCACCCTGTTCATCCTGCTGTACGTCATGAAGGTGGGCCCGGACTCCTGGTACACCCCCACCCTGCGGCAGCTGGAGCAGCAGCGCCGCCAGGAAATCAAACGCCGCCAGCTGGAGATCGAATCCGCCAAGGCGCACCAGCAGGCCATGATGCGGGTGCAGCGCAAAGACCAGATCAACCAGCTGACCTCCGACGCGCTCGATGTCGCACAAAACACGATAAACCGCTTCCGCAAACAGTAAAGAGGCCTACAGTGGAGTGGCATGAGTGAGCCACTGCAAAAGCACCGCCATTTCGACCAAGCGGACAAGCTGAAAAACGTCTTCTACGACATCCGCGGGCCCGTGACCGCGACCGCGGAGAAGATGGAGCGCGACGGCCACACCATTTTGAAGCTCAACACCGGCAACCCCGCCGTATTCGGCTTTGAGGCGCCGGACGTGATCATGCGCGACATGATCGCCAACCTGCCCACCTCACAGGGCTACACCACCTCCAAAGGCATCACCTCGGCGCGGCGCGCAGTGGTCACGCGCTACGAGATGATCGACGGCTTTCCGCCCTTCGACATCGACGACGTCTACCTGGGCAACGGCGTGTCCGAGCTGATCAGCATGACCACCCAGGCGCTGCTCAACGACGGCGACGAGATCCTCATCCCCGCCCCGGACTACCCGCTGTGGACCGCCGCGTCCACGCTCGCCGGCGGCAAGGTCGTGCACTACATGTGCGACGAAGAGGACGACTGGAACCCCTCGCTCGAGGACATCCGTTCCAAGGTCACCGACCGCACCAAAGCCATCGTGGTGATCAACCCCAACAACCCCACCGGCGCCGTGTACTCGCGCGAAGTGCTCGAAGGCATCGCCGACATCGCCCGCGAGCACGAGCTCATGGTGCTTGCCGACGAGATCTACGATCGCGTACTTTACGACGGCGCTTCGCACACCTCCATGGCAGAAATCGCCCCGGATCTTGTGTGCATCACCTTCAACGGCCTGTCCAAGGCCTACCGGGTGTGCGGCTACCGCGCCGGCTGGATGGTGATCACGGGCTCGAAGCGCCGCGCTGCCGGCTTCATCGAGGGCCTCGACCTGCTCTCGGGCACCCGGTTGTGCGCGAACGTGCCCGGACAGCACGCCATCCAGGTCGCGCTGGGCGGCCGACAGTCCATCTACGAACTCACCGCCGAGGGCGGGCGCCTACACAAGCAGCGCAACGTCGCAGTGCGGAAGCTCCGCGAGATCCCGGGTATCTCCGTGGTGGAACCGAAGGGTGCGCTGTACTGCTTCCCCAAGATTGACGCGGAGATGTACAACATCCACGACGACGAGAGGTTCATGCTGGACCTGCTCAAGTCCGAGAAGATCCTGATGGTCCAGGGCACCGGCTTCAACTACCCCACCCCGGACCACTTCCGCGTGGTCACCCTGCCGTGGGCGTCGCAGTTGGAAAACGCCATTGAGCGCCTGGGCAACTTCCTGGTGGACTACCACCAGCACTAGGGGTTCCAGCGGGGGCTTCGACCAGGTATCCTGCGCATATGACATCTGTGCCCGTCCCGAGGGAGGCGTTCCGCGATAACGCGCGAACCCTCCGTCAGGCGATGCGCGAAGCAGCGCAATCATCATCGGCGAAGGTTGTTCTTTCCCATCGCCAAGCGGAAACGATTCTGCGTGTGCTGGAGAGTGCGGATTCAGAATTCGAGCGTCGACAGCGTGTAGCTCGAAGGCTTGCGGATTTCTCCAATGAAATCGGGTTCACCGAGTAGCGGGATCCTGCGACGAAGCGTGCCGGTCACCTTCGTCGACGCCAACATTCTCTTCTCTCGTGTCCTCAGAGACTGCTTTCTCTACAGCGCACATACAGGTGCGCTGGAGATTCGCTGGAGCCAAGAAGTTCTGGATGAGATGTCACGTAACCTCCGTGCCTCCATCGGCCTCGATGAATTCTCCACTCGCCGTCTTGAAGAGCTCATGAACGAGTTTCTCCCAGACGCAAAACTCAAACTCCCCGTGTCAGAAGACGTGGTCCCCCGCAACGTGGATGTCCACCCGAAAGACCGCCACGTACTCGCAGCTGCGCTTTGCGCCGGAGCGGACATTTTGCTCACCGACAACACGAGGGATTTTCCTGCTGAATGGATGGGCCGCCAAGGCATCGATCTCGTTCAGCCCTCAGCGATGATCACCCGTCTTCTGACGGACTTCCCAAGCGAATTTCGTGAAGCACACTCTCTCTGCGTCGAACTCTCCGCTTCGAAAGATGAGGAGACAGTACTCAACCAACTTGAAAAAGCTACGGACCCTTTCACTGCAGCCAAGGTTCGAAGGTTCGTACGCCCATAACAGTCAACTGCACTGCAGGGTCTCGATGGCGACTTCGCGGGTGAGCCCTATTCGCGCACAGAAGTCCTCGTCATGGCTGACCAGGACGATCGAGCCGGCGTAGCTGTCCAGTGCGGAGACGAGCCAGTCCACTGTGGAAATGTCGATATTGTTGGTGGGCTCGTCGAGAAGCAATAACTTCGGAGCCGGGTGAGCGAGAAGAATCCGGGCAATCTCGACGCGGAATCGCTCCCCGCCGGACAGCGTGCCAACGGGGGCGTACACGGTGTCGTTCTGGAATAGCAGCTGCGCAAGCTGGTCGCGAATGTACTGCGGCTCTGCTTCGAGGTTGGTTTGTGTCACCAGCTCCAGCACCGTCAGCTCCGGTTTTAGCGTTATGCGCTGGCGAAGGTAGCCCACGTCGTCGATGACGTAGCCTGCCTGCCCACTCACGATGGAGTTGAGCAGCGTGGTCTTGCCGCTTCCGTTAGGACCGGTGATGCGCACCCGCTCGGGCCCTACAACTGTCAGTCCAGGAATGTCCAGGACCCGCGTACCATTTGGAAGCTCAGTGCCGGGCAAATCGATAAAGACAACTTGATCATTACGGACCTTTTCCTGGGCTTTGTTGTACGCGGCGAGCGCGCCCTCCACCGCTCCTGCGTGGGCCGACCCCCGTCTCGCCGCAGTCTTTTCAGACCTGTCCTTGTCCAAGCCCATCGCCATGCCGGGCTTGCGCTTCGAAGCGGCGAACTTCTTTCCACGGCGCGCATCGCGATCGATACGTGTCTGCATCGCTTCCCGCTCCTTGACCTGCTTGCGGTGATTCGCTTTTGCGTCCCTAACCCCGCGTATCGCTGATTCCTGCTCTTGCGCGAGCGTCTCCTTGTAGGCGGAAAAGTTCCCGGGGAACAAACGCAGCTGGCCGTCATGCAGCTCGGCAATTTCGGTGGCGCTCTGCAGCAAGTCGCGGTCATGACTAGCGACGAGCACAGGTACCGACGCCGCCTCCAGCTCCCGTATGAGCTGCTCTTTCGCGTGGTGGTCGAGGTTGTTGGTTGGCTCATCCAAGACGACGAAATCGGGGTTGCCGGAGAACAAAGCGGCCAACGCTACCCGGACTGTTTCACCGCCGGAAAGCGTATTCAGGGTTCTACCCAAAGGCAGGTCGAGGCCGTGCGCGGACAGGGTGGCGGTGATCTCTGCGGCGATATCCCAACGGTCACCGATAGTTTCGAAAAGCTGGGGGTCGAACTCTCCGGCCTCGACGGATGCAATTGCGTTGAGAGTCTCAGTAGCGCCGAAAACATCAGCCACGGTGTCGTCCGCCCGCAGCGTGAGGTCCTGCGGTAAGTACGCGATATTCGTGGGGCGTTCCACCGATCCACTCGTCGGTTCGAGCTGACCGAGGATGATCTTGATCAGAGAGGATTTACCGGATCCATTGTCGCCGATTAACCCGGTAAGCCGACTATCAAATACGGCGTTCAGGCCTTCAAAGCACGTGGTTCCATTGGGCCACTCGAGAGAAATGTTGTTCAGGGAAATAGGCATGCTCATACGTCTTTCTGGTTCGTGTTATGCGGAAACACGGAACGTGAGCACTGCCTACTCCTTCCCTCGGGGACGCAATCTTGTTAGAAACTACGCTGAGCCAGTGTGCGGGTCAAGCACTTTGCGTCCAGTAAGTGACCTGACAAGACGCTGATCTGCTAGTTCGGCGGTGGCTGTCTCCCGAGCAAACTAGCAGATCAAACGTCCAACTTTACGTTTCCCCAGGTGATATTGAAACGCGGTGTCGATATCAGGCTGATCTGCTAGTTGCGCTGTGAACTCTTAAATGGCGAACTAGCAGATCCGCGAGTTGGGGCTGAGTGGGGCCGGTTGAACCTGGTTGGAGCTGGGCCCTGGGAGCTGGCCAGCCAGCCCACCCCAGGCCCGCGAGACGGAAGCTACGCCACCGGGCGGAAGGTGTCCGGGGAGGCGGCTTTCCAGTCGGGGGCCCAGATCGAAGGGGCGTCTTCAAGCAGTTGCCCCGGGCGCAGCCACTCGTAGATGGAGGCGTAGGAGCGCGACTCGGTCGGCGAGACGCTGCGGCGCAGCATGTGCGGGGTGAGCTCGGACGGGTCAGAGACACCCATGGACGCCATGAGGCGCACAGCGGTGTTGACGGTGGTCTTCTGGAAGTTGTAGACCGCCTTGGACTTGTCCTCCACCACGATCGCGCGGTTGCGGCGCGGGTCCTGGGTGGCCACGCCAGTGGGGCACTCGCCGGTGTGGCAGCGCTGGGCCTGGATGCAGCCGGTGGCCATCATCATGGCGCGGGCGGAGTTGGTGTAGTCCGCGCCCTGGATCATGCGCATGACAATGTCGGAGCCGCCCGCGACTTTGCCGGAGGCGCCGATCTTGATCTGGTCGCGGAGCCCGGTGCCCACGAGCGCGTTGTGCATCAGCATCAGGCCGTGGGTCAGCGGCATGCCCATGTGGTCCTCGAAGTCGATGGGCGCGGCACCGGTGCCGCCTTCGGAGCCGTCCACCACGATGAAATCGGGCGCGGTGCCGACTGCGCGGATGGCCTTGCAGATGGCGAGCACTTCTCGACGGCTGCTGACGCACATCTTGAACCCCGCCGGCTTGCCACCGGAAAGCTCGCGCATCTCGGCAATGAACTCGATGAGCTCGACCGGGGTGCTGAACACGCGGTGCGCGGCCGGGCTAATGCAGTCCACGCCCATGGGCACGCCGCGGATCTCGGAGACTTCCTTGGTGATCTTGTCCGCCGGCAGCACGCCGCCGATGCCGGGCTTGGCACCCTGGCTGAGCTTCAGCTCCACCATCTTGACCTGGTCGTCCTGGGCCTTGTCGCGGAACTTCGCCGGGTCGAAGTCGCCGTCCTCGGTGCGGGCGCCGAAGTAGCCGGTGCCCATCTGCCAGACCAGATCGCCGCCGTTTTCCTGGTGGTACGGGGAGATGCCGCCCTCGCCGGTGTTGTGGGCGAACCCACCCATGGCTGCCCCCTTGTTCAGGGAGCGCACGGCGTTCTTGGACAGGGAGCCGAAGCTCATGGAGGACACGTTCAGCATGGAGATGGAGTACGGCTTAGTGCAGTCCTTGCCGCCCACGAGCGCGCGCGGCGGCTCGGCCGGCTCCTCCACTGGGGCGATGGAGTGCACGAGGTGCTCGTGGTTGGAGTCGTAGACGTCCTGGACGGTGCCGAACGACGTCTCGCTCTGCTTGCCCTTCGCGCGCTCGTAGATGGCGTTGCGCTGATCGCGGTTGAAGGGGCGGCCGTCCCAATCGCGCTCGATGAAGTACTGGCGCAGCTCCGGACCGATGTCCGTGAGCAGGTAGCGCATGTGCCCCAAAACGGGGTAGTTGCGCAGGATCGGGTACCTGGTTTGTGTGAGGTCGTGGATGGCGACGCCACCCAGCGCCGCGGCGGCAGCGCCCAGGGCGCCCTTGGCAAACTTTCCTGACTTCTCCTTGGACATGCGGACTATCATGCCCCACCCAGCCAGAAATACTAAGACGGGCACACCCTGCAGGTATGCCCGAATTAGGTACTACGAAACTAGAGGCTCCGCCCCAGGGCGCGAATCTGCCAGCCAGCGTTTTGCCAGTCGGTGACGTTGAGGACGTTTCTTCCGTCGATGAGCAGTTGCTTGTCGACGAGCTCCGCCGCCCACTGTGGATCCATCTCCTTGAACTCCTGCCATTCGGTGGCGAGGATGACCAGCTCGGCGCCGCGCAGTGCATCCTCGAGGCTGGTGGCGTAGTCGAGGGTGGGGAAGACCTTGCGGGCGTTGTCCATGCCCTGCGGGTCGTAGACACGCACGCTCGCGCCGGCGAGCGAGAGCTGGCCAGCCACGGCGAGTGCGGGCGAGTCGCGCACGTCGTCCGAGTTCGGCTTGAACGCCGCACCGAGCACGGTGATGTTGCGGCCGATCACACTGCCGAGCTCCTCGCGGGCCAGGTCGATCACGCGCTGGCGGCGACGCATGTTGATCGCATCCACCTCACGCAGGAAGGTCAGTGCCTGGTCGGCGCCGACCTCGCCGGCGCGGGCCATGAAGGCGCGGATGTCCTTGGGCAGGCACCCGCCGCCGAAGCCCAGGCCTGCGCCGAGGAATTTGCGGCCGATGCGGTCGTCGTAGCCGATGGCGTCCGCCAGCTGGGTCACGTCCGCGCCGACGTTCTCGCAGACCTCGGACACGGCGTTGATGAATGAGATCTTCGTGGCGAGGAAAGCGTTGGCGGAGACTTTCACCAGCTCCGCGGTCTGCAGATCCGTCACGATAAACGGGGTGTCGTTTTCCAGCGGGGTGGCGTAGACCTCGCGGGCGATCTCCTCCGCGCGGGAATTTTCGGCGCGGTGGCCCAACACGATCCGGTCCGGCTCGATGGTGTCCTTCACCGCGTAGCCTTCGCGGAGAAACTCCGGGTTCCAGGCGATTTCAACTTGGGCTTTGTTGCCGTGCTCGGCGGCGAGTTTGTCGGCGCGCTGCTGCAGGGCAGCGGCGGTGCCGACCGGGACGGTGGACTTGCCCAGGATCAGGTGCTCGCCCTCGAGCTGGGGCACCAGATCGTCGATGACGGCCTCGACGTAGCGGGTATCCGCCGCGTAGGAGCCGCGCTGCTGCGGGGTGCCCACCCCGATGAAGTGCACATTGCCGAAGGCGGCGGCCTCGGCGTAGCTCGTCGTAAAGCTCAGGCGCCCTGCCTCGATGTTGCGCTCCAGAACCTCGGGAAGGCCCGGCTCGTAAAACGGCACCTTGGAGTTCTTCAGCGCCTCGATTTTGGTTTCATCAACGTCTACGCCCAGCACCTCGTGGCCGAGTTCAGCCATGCACGCCGCGTGCGTCGCCCCGAGGTAACCAGTGCCAATCACAGTCATCCGCATAAGAGGCCATTATGCCGTGGAGTGGCGAGGTCGGCAGGGCGAGCAATGTGTGCATATTCGTAGCAGCGGAAATTCATATGCTCCTCGCGGGATCTATTTTTCAAAATCGTATTTTTTGCAAAATAGATAGATGGAGATTTCGCTAAAATTCCAGAATTGAAGATTCTGACCCGTAAAGGACGCTCTGGAAATGAACAACTACAAAAACCTGAAGACAGTGTTTCACAAATCCCCAGACGGCCAACGGGCTGCAGAGGCGGAGTACATCTCCCGATTTTCATCCCCAGCTGCGCTTCATTGGGACTTCACAGTAGGCAAACATCAACTTTTCGCGGTACTAACTGCGGAGATTCAGTCGCTTCTGGAGCAGGTCTGGAGGACGGAGCTCCGAATTTCCCACAAGTGGTCCACGCTCCCAGGCGTAGCAGGTAGCCACTACCTGACTGGCCTGCTCATTGAGGAAATCAAAGCGACCAATCAGATTGAGGGCGTGCATTCGACCCGTAAAGAAATTGCGGAAGCTCTAACCCGCCCCTCAACCGGACCGCATAAGCGTTTTCGCGAGATGGTTGCCTTCTACGAGTCGCTGCTTAACCCTAATGATCGACCAGAGTTCCCGCGGACTCCCGCATCCCTCCGCGCTGAATACGACAAGTTACTTGCGAAAGAAATCGATGAAGCGGATCGTCCCGACGGGCAATTGTTCCGAGCAGGAACAGTAGAGATTCACGATGGCATGAAGGGAGTTCACAAAGCTCCCCTCGGCGAAGACAACATTGAAGAGCGCATGCGGACGTTCCTAGACACCCAACAAGATGAAACCCATGTCCTCATCAACGCGCTCGTCGGCCACTTCATGTTTGAGTACACTCACCCGTTTTACGACGGTAACGGCCGTATGGGACGCTTTCTTCTCGCATTCAAGGCCCTCGAGGTCCTTTCTCCACCGACCTCGATGTCCCTCTCACACCAGTTCTCGCTCCAGAGGAAGAAGTACTACGCGGCTTTCGTAGAGACGGAAAACGCGATGAACTACGGGGAGGGAACTTTCTTCCTCAAAGCCATTCTCGAGATGCTGATCGATGCTCAGAATGACTTGGAGACATCACTGGATCAAAAGCATTCCCAGTTACGCAGTTTGCAGGAGGTTTTATCCTCGGTAAATCGAGACGAATACGAACGCGACTTACTTTTCTTAGCCGCGCAGGCATTTCTTTTTAGTCCGGATCTCCCCTTCCCCCTCAAAGAAGCAGTTTCAGCAATGGGGCGCTCTTGGAACACCGTCCGCCCCGTAGCAGAACGCCTGGAGGCGGAGGGCCTAATCCAATCCGCATCCAAGCGTCCGCTCACGCTTGAACTCACTTCTCAGGGCCGTGAATACTTGCGTTTGTCAGAGTACTGAGCGGGGCGGGCCTTTGGTTCGTCGATAAGCAAAAGCCCCTACTGGAAGTTCAGGTACGCCTTCGACGGGGTGGGGCCGCGCTGACCCTGGTACTTCGAGCCGAGCTTGCCGGAGCCGTACGGGGTGTCCGCGGGCGAGGTCATGTTGAACAGCGCGAGCTGGCCGACCTTCATACGCGGCCACAGCACGATGGGCAGGTTGGCCACGTTGGACAGCTCGAGCGTGATGTGACCGGAAAAGCCAGGGTCGATAAAACCTGCGGTGGAGTGCGTGAGCAGGCCCAGACGTCCCAGCGAAGACTTGCCCTCGAGGCGACCGGCCAGGTCCGCGGGAAGGGTGAAGCACTCCAGAGTGGAAGCGAGCACAAACTCGCCGGGGTGCAGGACAAACGCGTCGCCGTCCGGCACCTCGACCAGCGTGGTCAGATCCGGCATCTCCTGCTTCGGGTCGATGTGCGTGTACTTCGAGTTGTTGAAAACGCGGAAGTACTTGTCAATGCGCACATCGATCGAGCTCGGCTGGATGAGCTCGGCATCGAACGGCTCGATACCGAGGTGGCCGGAGTCAATGGCATCGCGGATGTCGTGATCTGAAAGCAACACGAATCAGAGTGTACTTCCCTGTTTTGGGCCGCGAATCCGTGGTGCTAAAGTTGTCAGAGCTGCCGGCGTAGTTTAGTGGTAGAACATCAGCTTCCCAAGCTGAGAGTGCGAGTTCGATTCTCGTCGCCGGCTCTCTTTTCTTTTTCGGGGCGCGGCTATAAGAAGTAGCGGATTTTCCACGGCACCTCGGGGCCGTACACCTGCCTCGAACACGGGCGCATGTCCGCGCGTGCGAGGGAGATGAACGGGTCCTTGATGCCGCTTTCTTCCGGAAAATTGCACTGCATGACGTTGTACCCCACGCAGTACTTCACGGCGAACTGCATTGCCCACGGGTCGTGGTGGAAAACCTCGTCAACGCCAAGTGGTGTGGCAATGACGGTACGCAAACCGGTCTGCTGCACGACCTCCACGGGCTGCCAGTCCTCGTCGGTGTGCATGGTGGCGTCCCATATCTCGCCGCCGAGCACATGGTGGCCGTTCCCCTCCACCTCGCACTCGTCCGCTTCGACATAACGCCGCGCCACCCACACCGGCGGTGCGGAAATCAGCTCGCCGGAGGAGTTGCGAAACGCGTTGCGCCCCGGCGAATACTCGAAAAGGAACCCGAGGCGGCGGATGCACTGCAGCGCCTCCTTCGAATTCGGGAACCGAAACGCGAGCAAGAGCTGCCCCACGTTCACAGTGAAGTAACGGCCGTTTTGGAAATTGCGGGTTGCGGTGAGGAAGACGGTGGGGTCCGGGAGGTCGTCGAAAAGCATTATGCGTGGCTGCAAGGCCCGATCGGCTTCGAGGACACCACGCTCACCGGGTAGCTGCGGCCGTTAGGTGCGCCGCGCAGCACGGGCCACTCGCGGTTGTAGTCAACCGCGTTGGCAAGGCGCTCCGGGTCGTGGTGGTAGCAGGTGTACACGCCGTCTTCGGTGGAAAAGATCAGCTTGTTGCCGTCGTGTTCGATGATGGTGATGGGCAGCCAGTCTTCTTTGGGGCCGTTGGCGGCGCGCAGCACCGGGATCCAGTGCCCTTTGTGGCCGTCGGCGACCAGGTCGCACTGGTCGTGTCCGCACGGGATGCGCTCAGCGGGCGGCTCCGGCAGCGGGACTACGGTGCCGTTTTGGTCGCGGATTGCACCTTCGATGGCGGAGTACTCGAACTTTGGCCCGGTGCGGCCGACAAAGTCGAAGGCCTCCATTGCCGACGGGAATTCCGCGGTGACAGTGTCATCGGTGCCGTCGACAGTGAAGGTGACGGTGCTGATGTTGACGTTGCCCAGGGTTGCGGGCGCCCAGTCGTCGGCGAAGATGGACTGGTTGGACATGTCGGGCATGTCAGCAGACATGGTTGATCTCCTTTGAGAATCGCACTTCCGGCGCGGCGGTTGCGCGTGCCGGCGGATCTTCCCCCGGGGGCACCGTGCGCGATATGCGCGGTTGCCAGCCGACGAGCCGGGAGGCTTTTCCCTTCAGCAGGGTGCGTCGGACTTCGTGATCCAATCCAGGACAATAACAGACCGCTTGGTCTACTGCAAGTGGGGACCGGAGGACGTCGATAAGCAATATGCTCAAAGAGATGAAACTGAGCAGCGCGATGATGACATTGGCGGCCGGATACGGGGCGGTGCGCGGGCTGCAAAACCGCCCGCCGATGCCGTTCAACGACCGGAATTTTCAACCCCGATACCCCACGCCGGTGATGTACGTGCACGGGATTAACTCGCGCACCGCGGCGTTTGAATCGAACGCACAAAGACTGAAAGAGCAGGGGTTTTGGGTCTGGGGCTACGACTACGGCGACATGATCGCGCCCGGGTTTTTCGGCGCAGGCGACCTAAATTCGATCGTGGAGGATGTGGAGGAACATGTGGACCGCGTGCTGCGGAAAACCGGCGCGGAACAGGTGGACATTGTGGCCCACTCGCAGGGCGCGCTCATGACCAAGCTGTTCATCTCGCGCGGGGGCGCGGCGAAAGTACGGCGCGTGGTAGCAATGGGCGGCAACTTCCACGGCACCGACTTCCGAGGACTGGCCGGACGGATGGGCGAGATCGCCTCGAACCATCCGCATTTCACCGCACTGTTTGCCCCGGGGGCGGCGCAGCAGCTCGCGGGTTCCGCCTGGTTGCGCAAGTTTTCGAGGGGACCCGACACCGTGCCGGGGATCGTGTACACCTCCATCTACTCGCCGGCGGACACTGTGGTTACGCCGACGTCCACATCGATGCTCGAGGCCGTGCCGGGCGCGGATGTGGCGAACATCGACTCCGGGCAGTGGTACGATGGCTACGCGCCCTACCACGCACTCATGCCGCGCGACCCGCTCTACGCGGACCTCACTGTGTGGGGGTTGCTGCGCGAGGTGGGCGACCATGTGCCGCCCACAAGTTTCGACTGAGCATGATGCTTATCGACGGGCTAAAGTTGCTGGCCATCCCGTATTATTCGCACATGTGTTCGTGTTTTATGGCGGTCGTGTCGGAGCGTGTCGTAGCGTGTGCATTGTTCATTCGTTGACAGTGCGTTTCCGAAGGGAGGGATGCGGCCATGACCACGGTGATTGACCACCACGTGGATCAGCTCGTCGATAGCCTGAAAGCTCTCGAGGAACTCATGATGCAGCCCGAATCCCTCCACCTTTTGTCCACGCACCAGGCGATGGAGCGGCTGCACGCGGCGCTTCCGCTGCTGTCCAACGCGAACATCGCGTTTGCGCACCTGTGCGAGCGCGACGGAGCGGGCAAGCTGGTCGGCGCGAACCACCCTGTGGAGTATTTGACCAAGCAGCTCGGGCTCCCGCGGGCCGACGCCTTTAGCCTGCTCAACCAGGCGAAGACGATGTTCGGCGAGGTCGAGGTGCCGACGCCGCCGTCGGATCCGCTGATGGGCGAGGAAGAACGCAAGAAGCAGGCCGAGGAAGAGGAGCGCCGCAGGGAGGAAGCGCGCAAGGCCAAGGAGCGCGCCAGGAAGGCCGCGGCGAAGGCCAACGCGGAGAAGAAGCGCATCATTGAACGGGCGCTGATGCAGCTCAACGAACACTCGGATCCGGGCCGCGACGAAATCTACGCGCAGGCGCTCGAGGCGGCGGAGACCATGTCCGCGGAGGAGCTGCGGAAGCACGTGACCACACTGGTCAAGCGCGCCAACCGCAAGGGCCGGGACTACGAAGGCAAGAAGGACCCGCTCGCTGCGTTTAAAAAGCGCACCATGACCTTCAGCGAGGAGGACTCCGACGGCGGTTCCTGGGGGCAGATCTACTTCGACAAAGCCAGCCGCGCCGCGTTCGAGGCCGCGCTGGCCGCAGGCGAGTCACCCGGGGCGAACCTGCCTCCCGGCGCCGAGGACAAGCGCACCCGCGGGCAGCGGCGGTTCGACCAACTCATGGACATTGTTGGCACCCACGCGAACTCATCGGCTGTGGCGCGCAAGGGCATCGGCACCGTGGTGATGACACTGACGTTGGAAGACCTCATGGGCGCGGACGCCTACACCGAGTTCGCCACCAACACTTCCGTGTCTTTGACCGCTCTGGACATGGTCCGGCTCGGACTGGCGGGCGACTCGTTTGTCCTCCAGCTGGACTCTTGCACCGGGGTACCACTGTCCCTCGGGCGGGCGCGGTTGGCCAGCGTGGAACAGAAACTGGTGCTCCTTGCCATGCAACAGGTGTGCGCCTGGACCGGATGCACCAAACCAGGCGTGCAACTGGAAGCCCACCACATCCAGTCGTACCTGCACGGTGGGTTCACAGACCTGGAAAACCTGATCCTCCTGTGTCGCGAGCACCACATGTGCAACAACGACAACAGGGACGGCGCAGGCGGCAAAGGACACTTCGAGAAAGACCCCTCCACCTGGGACGTCACCCATCACCCCGCCGACGGCGGGCCACCGACGCCGACCACGACACATCAGTACCAGGAATCGCCTGGTCAGAGGACTATCAGGCGGGTGCGGAAGAAATACCCAGCGTTCGACGACCCGCCAAACCAGACAACCACCGACCCGCCGCTATTCGATCTCGGCGATGGTTCCAGGGCTGGCCCCGACCGGGGCGGCAACACAGCGTGACAGTTTTGACGCGCGGCATTCGGTGCCGCGCGGGTGTGGGGTGCGTGGCTGCTAACCGCTAACCGCTAACCGCAGCGCACGATCGGCTGCGGGTCGTACACCGTGGTCTGGGTCTCCCGGCTGAGCTCGTTGCCGGCGAGGTCGTAGATGATGCGGGTGTCAGACGTGGTGAAACCAGGCGCGCCCGAAGACGGCGCACAGTTGGAGCCGGAGACGTTCACCGGCTGTGGCTGCGTCTGCGCCCACCGGCCACCGTTGACGGACTCGACGGTCACCGTCTTCACACCCATCAGGCTCACCGTGACCTCCCCGCCGCCGACGCTGGTGGCGATGCGCACAGGGTACGGGCTGTCGTTGCGGAACTGCAGGTCGATGGCCCCCTCGTACACGGTTGCTTCGCGGCCAGCCGGGTAACGGGAGATGTAGTAGGAGTGCGGCATGTGCGCCACATCCGTCATGCCGGCGAAGTAGGAGGCGTTGTACAAGGTGGTGGCGAACTGGGAGATGCCGCCGCCGACCGCGGTGTCCGCGCGCCCGTTGAGGATGATGCCGGACTCCACGTACCCCTGCGCGGGGCCGCGCGGGCCGGTGTAGCCGTTCAGGGAGAAGGTCTCGCCCGGGTTCACAATCGCACCGTTGACGGTCTGGGCCACCAGCGCAATGTTGGTGCCGGACGCGCCCGAGTAGCCGCTGGTGGTGAACGAGCCGACCACGTCGTTGAAGGTGGCGTTCTGCGCCTGCTCGGTGGTGAACTGCGCGGGCACGTCCTTGTACACCGCGTCCCACGTGCGGGGCTCGCCGCCGGTCAGGCGTTTTTCAAAGCCGGCTAGGGTGGCGTCCCAGTCCACCACGGATCCATCCACGGACGGCTCGACGCCACCACCGGCCAACACGCGGGCGTTTTTGCCCTCTACCTCGGTCGCGGCGAGCTGGTCGCCCAAGATGGTGCGCGCCGCGTCCATGTTCACCTCGGGTGCGATGCGGCCTTCCACCGCGGGGAACTTCACGATTTCGCCGAGGCGCTCCTGCGGCACCGCGGCAGCGACACCGTCCTTGCCGGTGACGGTGATCGGGCCGTCCAAGGCGGCACGCACGGGGCCGCCGAGCGCGGCCTTGATGGCGTCGTCATTGATGGCGGGCTGCACCTCGGTCGGCTCCACCTCCACCCCATCCGGGTTGAGCCAGCCGGTGGTGACCTCTTCGCGGAGCGTGGCGCGGTCCACGTCCTGTCCCAGCTTCGGGTCGGTCGTCTCAGCCTTGCCGCCCTGCACACGGATGGTGCCGTCGACGGGGTCCACGTGGAGCTCCTCGGTCATGCGGTCGAGTTGGCCGCCCAGGGCTGTGTCGTCGATAGTCGGCACGACGTCCACCTCGCGGGTGGTGAACAGTCCGCGGAGGCGCTCGACGGGGTTAGCGGTCTCGATGCCGGCGGCGTCCACAGTGGCGCCGAAATCGATGCCGAGGCCGGATTTCGCGGGGACGAATTCGGTGGTTTTCTCCCCAGCCTTGACTGGAACGGCTTTGTCAGCGACGCCGCCGAGCTCCGCCTGGAGCTTATTGCGCGCCTCGTCCGGCGCCATTGCACCGATGTCCACACCGCCGACCTGGGTGCCGCGGGGGACGTTGCCGCGGTGGGTAGCCAGGTCCGCCAGGTAAATCGCGAGCGCCACAGCAAGGATGCCTAGGAGCACTCCGAGCGTGATTTTGGCGCCGCGGCCCATCACGCCAGACCCGCCCTTGGCGGTTCCTGCGCGTCCCTTCCTGTGCGAGGTCGCCTTTACCGTAGTCACGCGCCCCACAATAATGCAGATCTTTGATCCCTCATAGCCGGGGAGACGCTCACAAGCCCCCGTCGATGAGCTGCTGCTGCACCCTCGTTGCGGCCTCGTCCACGCGAGCTTCTGGGATGTAGCCGTTGTGCACGCACCACACGATGTGGTCGATGATGCCGGGCAGGTCCGCGCCCGAGGACCACAGCGCCTGGTCCGCCCCCGAGCCGATTGCCCTCGCGACGGCGTCGCGGGTCGGGGCGTAGTCCAGGATGCCGCGCATGCCGGACAGGTCGTCGGTGACTACTACGCCTTCGAAGGGCACGCCGCCTGGGTAGTCGCCGGTTCGCAGGAGCCGGTAGGTGTCCGGGTTCATGGAGCTTGGCACGCCGTCGGGGCCCAGGCCTGGCACGATCATGTGGCCCATCATCACACTGGCGCGCGGGAACTGTTCCAGCAGCGGGCCGTAGGGGCGCAGGTCCAGCTCGCGCATCTGGTCCAGCGGCGGGGTGACGGCCAGGTGGTGGTGCGTGTCCCCGGAGGCGCGCCCGTGGCCGGGGAAGTGCTTGAACGTCGGGGTCACCCCGGCGTCGATAAGCCCCTGCGAAAACAGCGCAGCGACGCGCACGACCTCGTCGGGGTTGCCGTGGAAAGAGCGGTCGCCCACGATGTCCAGGTCGGTCACATCCAGGTCCAGCAGTGGCGCATAGTCGACGTTGATGCCGTGGGCACGAAGCGCACGGCCGATGTCGTAGCCGGTGCCGCGGATCACCTCGGGCGGCTGCCCGGCGAGTGCGCGCGGCGGCATGAACTCGCCGAGCACCTGCGTGTGGCGTTGCACGCGGCCGCCTTCGAAGTCGATGGCGACGCTGAACGGGCGGTGGTACTGGGCGCGCAGTGCGTTGATGTCGCGGCCCACCTCTGTGAGCAGCGCCGGGTCCGCCCAACTGGGGATGATCAGCCCGCCGACGCCCTGGTCCAGTGCGAACCGCGCCTGGTCGTAGTTGGCCACGCCGACCACCATGAGCGAGGCGACCTTTTGCCGCAGGTCGTCCGGCACGCGCTGCTGCGCGGGCGACAAGGGCGCGGGCGCGGCCGGGGGCGAAGTAGGCGGCGCTACCTCGGGGACTTCTTGCTTCTCGACGTCCTCCCGGCCCACCTCCGTAGTCTCCAGGGCAGCCTCAGCAGCGTTGTCCTCTGGCTGTTCGGCGCATCCGGCGAAGCTGAACGTCGCTAGGCACACAAGTGCGAGCAATGCCACACCTGTCCGAGCCCGCATGTACCTGTCCCCTTGTCAGCTGTTTCAAACCACAGCCACTGTACCCGCTGCTGGTAGGCTTCTCCGACATGTCCCATCGAGTATTTGCCCTGCCGGCGTCGCTTGCCCGGCGCGCCACCGCGCCCGTTTTGGCCAGCACTGTCGTTGGTGTGGTGCTCGGTGCGGTGGGGGTGCTCGGCATCGCGTCCGTGTCCGGGCAATCCACGGTGCCGCAGGGTACGGCGGTGCCAGCGGATGAGGCGGTGCTGGGCGGGCCGGAGTACGGCTCGAGGAAGTAGGCGCCGGTGCGGGGGATGCGCGCGCACCTCGCGGGTTGGCTGGCCCTGCTGGTAGTTGTGCTTGCACAGCCGCCGGGGCAGGTCGCGGCGGACACGAAGTTCGACCTGATTGCTGCCCCGGGGCGGTTTTTGCGCCGGGCGACCCACGCTTACACGGACGAGTTTCCGCTGGGCCAGGTGCAAAACCAGGCGTACGGGTACCTGTTCCCGCAGGGTCCGTTTTTCTTGGCGGGGGATCTGCTGCAGGTGCCGGATTGGTTAATCCAGCGCGCGTGGTGGTGGCTGTTGTTGTGTTTGGCGTACTCCGGTGCGCTCGCGTTGGCGCGACGCGTAGGTGTCAAGGGCACGTTCCCGCAGGTTCTCGCGGCGGGGTTGTACGCGCTGAGTCCACGTATCCTGACCACGCTCACCGCGATTTCTTCGGAGGCGTGGCCGGTGGCGCTGGTGCCGTGGACACTCATCCCGCTCACTCGGCGCACCCCGCAGGTGGCGCCGGCGGTGGTGGCGGTGGCGTGCATGGGCGCGGTCAACGCCACTGCCACTATCGCCGCGTGCCTGCCGGCGTTCGTGCTGCTTATCGCCCGCCGCTCCTACGCTGCGGCGGGCAAGTTCGCCCTCGGCGCGGCGGCGGTGTCGGCGTGGTGGATCGGGCCGCTTTTGGTGCTGGGCCGCTACTCCCCGCCGTTTACAGACTTCATCGAGTCCGCCCACGTGACCACCGCGTGGCTCAACCCGGTGGAGATCCTGCGCGGCACCACCAGCTGGACCCCGTACGTGGACACGGAGCGCGCCGCCGGCCACCTGCTGGTGGCGGAGCCGACCTTCGTCATCGCCACATGCCTCGTCGCCGCGTTCGGGCTCGCGGGCCTGGCGCGCCGCGACATGCCGTGGCGCGGGCCGCTGCTTGCGGTGTTCGCGGTGGGCTTCTGGGTGCTCGGCTCGGCGCACATGAGCACTTCGCTTTACGACGGTGCTCTCGCCCCCTTCCGCAACCTGCACAAATTCGACCCCCTGGTCCACCTGCCGCTCGCGCTCGGCGCCGGGCACCTGGCTGCCACGGTGAACCGCCCCAAGGCCGTCGGCATCACCCTTGCCGCCGTGGTGGCGGTGGCGCCGGCGTGGTCGCTGCGCCTGCTGCCGGAGGGCACCTGGCACGAGGTATCCGAGGACTGGGTCGCCGCGGGCCAGTGGCTGGACGAGCACGCCGCCGGCACCCGCACGCTTGTGGTCCCGCCGGCGTCGTTTGCGCGGCAGACGTGGGGGTGGACGCGCGACGAGCCGATCCAAGCGCTGACCCAGGCGCGTTTCGCGTTCCGCGACGCGGTGCCGCTGGTGGACCCGGAGGCGATTCGG
Organism: Corynebacterium sp. MSK008; assembly: GCF_030232585.1. GTDB lineage: Bacteria > Actinomycetota > Actinomycetes > Mycobacteriales > Mycobacteriaceae > Corynebacterium. Next base: position 25,350 of record NZ_JASPJX010000008.1, read on the forward strand.
GGGTTGGAGGGGCAGGCGGAGCTCGTCGATAGGCAATCGCTGCGTTCCATCGGTGTGGGCGCGGTGGTGGTGCGCCGCGACTTGGAGCGCCAACCGCGCACGCCGAATTTGGGCGAGCCGGATGCGAGCTTCGGCGAGGTGGACATCTTCCTGCTGGACCCGCACGCGGACATGATGGAGTCAGACCGCGAGCCGGTCGCGGTGGACGGCGGCGGCGAGGTGCTGGCGCTTATGTGGCGCGAGCTCGGCTACTTCCCGGCGCTGCTGACCAGCGGGGACGCCGACATTGTCACCGACACCCCGGCGCTTGCTGTGCGCAATTACGGCACCATCGACGGCCAGTCCGGCTACCTCGCCGCCGAGTGGGAGGACGCCACGGTGCGCAACCGGGTGAAGGACTACCCGTCCGCCGGCACGCGCACTGCTGTGACAATGGACGGCTTCGCCCGCGCGTCTTCGTCGGCCGCCGACGCCGGCGCATTCGGCGGCCCCGACGCGTCGAAGTCGTTGACCTCCGCCTTCGACGGCTTGAGTGAAACAGCCTGGTGGCCCGCGCCCGGCGACCGCGACGCCTGGATCGAATTCCAATCGCAGCAGGAGCACGTCACCATCACCGCCACCGCGGACACGACGGTGCAACTCTGCGACGGGCACAGCAACTGCCGCAGCGTCACCCTGGTCAAGGACCAGCCGCGCAGGCTCACCCGCGGCGACGCCACAATCCTGCAGCTGACCGAACCGGTGGGCATCCGCGAGCTCGACGTGGGCGTCACGCGCATCGTCGAGGTGGAAGGCACAGCGGATCGCTACTTCTTCCAGCGCCACTTCCCCGAGCACACGGTGATCCAGCGCCGCTTCACCACCGCCGAGGACGCCACGTGGCAGCTCAGCGCGCCCGCCACCATCGACGGCGAGCGCCGCGTGGGCAGCGTGTTCCTCAAAGCCGGCACCCACGAGCTGTTCACCCGCGCCGACACGGTCATGCTCTCCCGTGCACCGCTACCCGACCAGACCGGCGACCGGCTGATCCTGACCACGCGCGCGTTCAACGACGGGCTCCGCGCCACCCTCGGCGGCACCGAGTTAGAGCCCGTGCGTATCGACGCCGGCGCCCAGGCCTTCCGCGTCCCTCCAGGAGCCGACGGCGAGTTCGAGATGCGCTTCGCCGGCGAGGGTGCCTACCGCTACTCGCTGATCTTCGGCGGTGCGTTCAGCCTGCTCGTGCTGGCGCTGTGTCTGTGGGTGCCGTGGCGCCGCGGGGACGACACCCCGTACGAGCCGGAAGCCAACGCCAACTGGGCACCCACCGTCGCCGTGATCGCCGCGTTCCCGTTCCAGGGTCTGGCAGCGGCGGCACTCGCGTGGGTGGTGCGCCGGCTCACCGTCCTGCCGATGCACCGTGTCGCGGCAGCCACCATGGCCATCTGCGGGTTGGTGCTGGCGCGCGCGGCGTGGCCGGCGGCGAACTACGCCGGTTCCTCCACCTTCTTGGTCGTGGCCGGCCTGTTCGCCGTGGCGTGTCTGACCAACCGCGCGCCCGGCACCTCCACCAGTTCGTAGGAGATGTAGGCCACGGCGGTGCTCGCCAGCGCGGTGGCCGCGTAGACCAGCACAAAGTGGCCCGAAAACATCGGCACCCCCAGCACGGGGAAGACGAAGTAGAGCACCGCCATGTGCCACAAGAACACCGAGTAGGACCAGTGGCCCAGGGTGCGCATGACCTTCGACGACAGCACCGTGCCACGCTGCCGCTGCCCCAGCGCGAACGGCGCCACAATAAGCGCCGCGAACACCGCCCCCAGCAATACCCGCACGGTGAACTCGGCGGGCGTCGGGTGCTCCAGCCCGCGCGGCCCCACCACCCCGGCGATCCACGCGACCGGCAGCGCCAGCGCCACAACCGGCCAGCGCGGGCCGGCGTAGCGCACCCCAGCGCGCTCCAGCTCGGCCAGCACGAGACCAACGGCGAACCAGGGTGCGTAGGACGGCGGCCAGATCTGCATGTTCACCACCGCCGGATCCGTCACGCCCGAGACTGCCCACGGCCACGCCAAGCCCAGCACAACCGAACCCGCCAGCGTCGCGTAACGGCCCCGCGATCCGAGGCGAAGATACAGCGGCAGGACCAGGTAGAAGGCGGCTTCGACACATAACGACCACATCTGCGTGAGCCCGTCGATAAGCGAATGCGGCACGTAGATCTGCACAAGCAGCACATTCGCCGCGACCTGGCCCCACGTCACCCCGGCGAGCGGCGGCAGCGCGAGCAGCACCACAACCACACACACCAGGTACGCGGGTACCAAGCGCGCCACGCGGCGCGAATAGTAGCCCTCCCGGGCCCCGCCGCGCGCCAGCAGGAACGCCGAAAGCGCGAAAAACACAGCCACGAAGTAGTCGAAGCGCTCCAGCACCGCGGAGCCGGTGGCGGTTTGGAACGCGACGTGCGTGGCCACGATGCCGTAGGCGGCCACGGCGCGCAGCCCGTCGAGCTCGGGCAAAATGGCGGGTCTGTTCACGATGGCGCAAGTCTAGCCACCCGGTAGGGTGACACGGGTGAACCTGCGACGCCGACTTGCCGCCTGCTTGGGCATCATCGTCGCCTGCGGCGCGCTCAACCTCGCCTCCCCCATCGTGATTGCGCAGCAGCGCACCCTTGATCCGGGCGAGTACACCATGCTTTTCGACGGCACTTCGCCCCGCACCCGCACCGTTGCACTCTCCAAGGCCCCGAAGAGCCTGGACGCGGTGGTGACGCTGGATGGTGAAGAAGTGGACGCGTTTCCCATCGACCCATCCACCGCCTTCCCCGCGAAGGGGCGCGCCGGGTTGGGGCCGCTGTTGCCCTACCGCCCGGAGCGGCGTACCTATCCCCTGTTCGATCCTGCTTCTGACGAGGATGTCGGGTTGGACTATTTGGGACCGGGGTCGGTGCGGGGATTGGACACGTACAAGTACTCGGCGACGCTTTCGGACGGCTGCGTGCGCACCGTGGATGCGGAGCGGCGCACCGGCCGCATCGTCGACGAAGTCTGGGACTGCGGCGCCGACCAGTGGGTGCTGGCTGAGGAGACCAAGGCTGCGCAGGTGTCGGCGGCGGGACGCGACGTGGCGTGGTTGCGGGGGCTGCAGGTGATGTCGGTGGTCACCCGCGTGATCGCCGCCGCGGCGTTTGTGGTGGGCCTGGTGCTGTATGCGCGCCGCCGTTAGCCGCTGGTGGGCGCCGGTGTACGGCGCGCTGCTGGTGTTGGCGCTGACCTGGCCGTTTCTTATGCCCGGCGAGGCATTCGCGCTGCGCGACATGATGGTGTTTGACCAGATGGCGCTTACCCGGGCGTCGCTGGGCTGGGGCGATTTGGCCGCGCGCAACGTGCCGCAGGACGCGCTGTTGGGGATCCTGCCGTGGCCGGTGGCATTCGTGCGGGTGTTCATGGTCGCCGCCGCGGGGTGCGCGGCGTGGGCGGGGTTCCGGCTCGGGCGCTCCCCGTTTGGACGGGCGGCGGCGATGACGGTGGCGGTGTGGAACCCGTTCGTGGTGGAACGTCTGCTGCAGGGGCAGTGGTCTCTGGCCGCGGCGGCGTGGCTGCTGCCGCTGGTGGCGCTCGGTGTGCACCCCGCGTCCGGCCTGGCGCACTGGGCAGCGTCGCTCACCCCCACCGGTGCGCTGGCGGCGGCGTGTTTCGCCCGCGGCTGGCCGGGGGTTGCGGTCAGCGTGTGCACCTGCCTGCCGTGGGTGGTGGCGGGCGTGTTCGCTGACGCACCCGGCACGTCCTCGGCCGCCTCGGCTGCGGCGTTTGCGCCCCGCGCGGAGGCGCACGTGGGCACCCTCGGCTCCTTGCTGGGCTTAGGCGGGATCTGGAACGGGCAGGCGGTGCCGGCCTCGCGCGAGCTCGGGTTCGCGCTGTTCGGGGTGGCGCTTTCTGCTCTGCTCGCGTTGTCCTGGCGCGCGGTGCCCCGCCGGTTTCTGCTGTTGGCGGCAGTCGGGTTCGCGGTGGCTTTTGGTTCCTGGGCCGGCCTGACTGCGCCGCTGATCCAACACCTTCCCGGCGGCGGCCTTCTCCGCGACGGGCAGAAGTGGCTCATCCTCGCCATCCCCGCCTTCGTTGCGGCCGCTGGCGCGCTCGAGCCCCGGCGCGCGCTCGCCGCTGCCGCGTTCGCGTTGCTGCAGGTCCCGGACGCGCCGGTAGCCCTCGCGGCGCTTGCCCCCACCACCGTCGAGGTTCCTGCCGTCGACCATCGCGGCCGGGACGTCCTTTTCGAATCGCGCCCCGCGCTTGTGCCTATCGACGGCCATCCGGTCGTCGACCCCGCCCCCAAAGCCATGAACGTTGTCGAATCTGGTGCGCTGACGGTGGACGGGGTGGCGGTGGACCCGCCGTCGCTGCGCTGGTCGGCGGCGCAGGCAGCCTTGGACAATCAAGCGCGGCTGCGCGAGCTCGGCGTCGGCGTGGTAGTGCGCGCCGACGGCTCCGTGACCGATACCGGCGCGCCCGCGCGGCCACTGCCTCCTGCCGGTGTCGCGTTGTTTGCCCTGTGGTGCATGGTACCCCTGATACAGTGTGTCCAGGATCACACCACGCGCAAGAAACGCTCCTAGCTGGGACTTTGACGGATTTAATTGGTGATTACCAATTGATGGACAATTCCAATCGTTGACCCCCTTGCACTATTCGCCCCATATGACCTAAAGTGAACGGCAAGTTAACAACAGGTTACGTACACGCGTAACCCTGAGCCTAGAGAAGGAGCAGATACCGCTTCTGCAAGGAGGAACACACCATGGCTAACAAAATCGACTTCAGCATCATCCGCGAGCGCGCCCTGCGCAACATCCGTGAGGACCTGCTCGCCGAGTACGCCGGCCAGTTCGACGCGCTCGAGATCAACGACGCATTCGATGCTGTCCTGCGCACCCACCGCAACTCCGCTGTGATCGAGGACTTCATCCCCGTCCTCGTCGAGGCCGAGATGCGCGACCGTCTCCGCGACGGCGAGCTGTTCCCCTCCGCGGCGTAACACCGCATAACTTCCAACGCCCAGCCCTTTTCAGCGGCTGGGCGTTTTGCTATATTCGGATGACACTGTCGGTAGCGGAAACACCTTCCGTCACCCAGCGAACGTCAACCCCACGCGCCCGGGGAAAAGGGAGCACTCCTGGCGCCTTGTGGCCGTATCAGGGCTGAAGCGGTTCGATTCCGCTCACACGCACAACGCATGCGGCCTGCACGACGCACACGGGCACAACCCCCACCACAGGGTTGCACCGAGCACGATTTACTACCACGACGTTGGGGGTTTCGGAAGCGGCCGCGAGGGTCGGGAACGGGGACAGCAACTTCAAGGAGGCACACATGCTGCTCGCAGAGGCACTGGCGCGACGCGCCGAGGCGCAGGACCGCCTAAACAAGCTGCAGGAACGTCTGATGCAGGGCGCGCTGATGCAGGAGGGCGACACCCCGCCGGAGGACCCGGCGGACATGCTAGAGGAAGTCGCCGCGCTGCTGCAGGAGATCGAAACGCTGGTGCGCCGCATCAACCACACCAACGCCAAGACCGCCTTCAAAGGCGCGACGCTTACCGACGCCATCGCGCGCCGCGATGCCCTACTGCGCTCCCGCCGCCTCTACGCCGCGGTCGCCGACGCTGCAACGATGTCAAACGCCCGCTACTCGCGCTCCGAAGTACGCTTCGTGCCCACCGTGGACGTCAAGGCGCTTCGCGACATGGCCGATAGCGCCTCCAAGGCCTACCGCGAGCTGGACACGAAGATCCAGCAGCTCAACTGGACGACTGAGCTAATTTAGGGCTCCAATAATCCGCTCGAACCTCCGGCCAGTCTCATCCCAGGAGAACCGCGCCGCCCACTCGCGCGCCGCAGGAGCCATTGCTTCTCGACGCCCAAGGGTCTCCCCCACAACCTGCTCAAACTCCTCCCCAGGTTGCACCAGCCGACCAGTCTCGCCGTCGCGGATGGAGTCGGCGACCCCGCCGGCGGACGCGTACGCCACGGTGGGCACGCCGTGCTGCGCCGCCTCAATCACGGCGATCCCCCAGCCCTCCTTGCGCGAGGGCAGCAGGTGCACCGCGGCCCGCTCAAGCAGCGCGTGCTTGTACGGCTCGGACACATGCCCGTGGAAGACCACCTTGTCGCCGTGTGGGGCGGCGTACTCGCGCAGCTGGTCCTCCCACCAGCCGGAACCGATCACGTCCAGCACGGCGCCATCCATCCCCGCCACCGTGTCGATCGCCTCCTCGATGCGCTTGTGCGGAACCAGGCGGGAGAGGGTGACCAGGTGCAACCTTTGGTCGTCGTGAAGCACAGGCGTGTGCGCCGGAACCGGGTCCACACCGTTTTCCACGATTTCGATATCCGCCTCGCGCACCCCGAGCGCCACCAGGTCGTGCTTCGAGGCCTGCGACACCGTCACGTACCGCGCGCCCCGGTACACCCTCGGCGCCACGCGCGACTCCAAAAACCACCCCAGGCGGCGGATCAGCGGGCCCGCCACCGGCCACTGCTCCTTGTGGCAGTGGTGCGTCAGCAGCACCACGGGCTTTCTCGTGAACAGCCGCGCGAAAAACGGGATGCCATTTTGCGTGTCCACCACCACGTCCGGCCGGTTGCGCCAAATAGATAGCGGCGCCGCAAGGTACACACCAAACTTTCCCCCGGCGCGCTCGTAGCGCACCCCGTTCCTGCGAGAGCGTCTCGGCGCGTCCGTGTGCTTCGCCGTCCGGTAGACCACCTCGTGGCCCTGCGCCGCCAAGTACTCCCCGACGCGCTCGAGGTAACGCTCCGACCCGCCGCCCTGCGGGTGGGTGGTATCGCGCCAACACAGAAGCAGTATCTTCACGGCGCGATGACCTCGAACCCAACTTCGCGCGCCGCATCCGCCAGCCGCTTGTCGTAGGTGAGTACCGCATCCGACTCCAAGTCCAGCGCGGCCTGCAGGTGGATCGCATCCAGCGTTCGGAGGTAAGGCATGGGCAGCATGCTCGCGCTGCGCAGCGTCGCCCGGTGAAGTTCCGCAAGCGAAATTCCGCGCAAGATGAGCGTGACCTCCCCCTGGGGCCTGCCCAAGCGCACCGCCAGCCGCCGCAGCTCAATCTCGAGCAGGTCCGACGAAACCACCTCGCACTCCCCCGCCTCGAGCCAGAGCCGTACCGCGTTGGTGTGCGGCTCCGCTTTGATCAAGCAAGCGATGGCCGACGTATCCGCATACACCCGCCGCATCCTAGAAGCGGTCCTCGCGCATGTCATCGAGCATCTCGTCCAACGTCGCACCTTCAACCGGCTTCACCGGGAGGTCCAGCCATCCGCCGACACGGGTGGCCGGACGGGTGATGGTTAGTCGCGGTTTCGGCTCGTCGAGGGGCACCAGTCGCCCCACCGGTTCGCCGTTGTTGGTGACCACGAAGCTGCGACCCGCCCGCACCTCGCGCAGGATCCGCGCAGAGTCGTTACGCAACTCGCGCTGCGATATCCTGCGCTCAACTAGCGATTCGTCGTATTCCGGCGTGGCCATGCACCGCACTGTAGCACGGTTGCTACGGTATGCATATGCACCGTACCCGCCGGATGGCCACCTTTTCCCGCTCGCTCCGGCTGTTGCGCGCGTTTTCTTACGAGCAGTTCCGCCCGCGCATCTTCTACTCCATGCTCGCCCGCGACACGCGTTCGCTTCTCGACGCCCTCTCGCACGACCTCTCCTTCTCCCCTGCGCCGAGCTTGCGAGGTGCATCGGTACTGGACGTCGGCGGCGGGCCCGGCTACTTCGCCGACGCGTTCTCCGACTGCTTCTACGTGGGCCTGGAACCGGACGTCACCGAGATGTCCGCCGCGGGCTTATCGGGCTTCGGCTCCGTGCGCGGCGACGGCACCGCCCTGCCCTTCGCCGACGATTCCTTCGACGTGGTGTACTCCTCCAACGTCGCCGAGCACATCCCGAACTGGCAAGCCATGGGCGACGAGATGCTGCGTGTGGCCAAACCCGGCGGGCTGGTGGTGCTCAGCTACACGGTGTGGCTCGGGCCGTTCGGCGGGCACGAAACGGGGCTGTGGCAGCACTACGTGGGCGGGGAGTACGCGCGCCGTCGATACGCGAAAGTGCACGGCCGCGACCCGAAGAATATCTTCGGCGAGAGCTTGTTCGCCGCCTCCGCGCGCGAGGGCCTCGCCTGGGCGGAGGCCACCGGCCAGCTCGCCGCCGCATTCCCCCGCTACCACCCGTGGTGGGCGTGGTGGGTCACCCGCGTGCCGGTGCTGCGCGAGTTCGCCGTGTCCAACCTCGTGCTTGTGCTGCGGGCATAGCGCGCGCGAATCGCAACAATCAAGAGCTGACGCAACTTCATATACCTAGGTATACGACCATCAAAACTTCCTCTCCCAACGAGCACAACGATCTGACAATTGAACTGACCAGCCAATAACGGCTGGGAAATATCAACTGGCACAGAGAGGGGTCATGATGAGACCACCATCGAGAATTCTGACTGCGGTCGTCACCTCCCTTATTATAGGAACTAGTGTTCCAGCTCAAGCGGACGAACACTTCGACCTGAAAGATGACCTACATGACAACGTCATCGGGATTTCGGAAAGTGGCGAGGAGCTGGGGCTTCCTTTAAGAACCACGAACAACGACCTCAACGCCGGAACGGCACCGTCGTTCGAACTCCCCGCCGAGGAGCCGCTAACCCCCACCATCAATGATCCGCGATTCGTTGGACCATACTCGGTTATTGGGACAGACGACCGGAGAAAAGTCACAGCCAATCCTGCAATTGTTCAAATTCAGCGAAATGGGTACAACCACTGCACCGGCTGGATGATTGCCGATGACACACTAGTTACAGCTGCCCACTGTCTTTATGACTGGAGCAGGGACGATTGGGTGCCCAAACTTACCTTCCGCCCCTCGGATTGGAACCAGTGGTCTTACGAATTCGCTTCACAGACATGGATTTCCTCGGAGTACGCTCGCTCGGGTTCTGCAGATAGCGATTGGGGAGTAGTGAAATTCCCTCGCCCCATATCGGCAAGCTGGTTCGGCATGAAGCCAAGCACGAATCCAAGTGAGCTAACTGGTGAGAGGGCTACAATCACAGGTTTTCCGGGAGAAAAGGGCCGAGGTCTAATTCGCGATTACGCCCAGTTGTGGTCTGCGGACGGCATCCTACAAGCGGGAACTGAAGCGCGGGTGTGTTACTCCATCGACACAACCGGGGGTCAAAGCGGTTCGCCCGTATACCTCGAAGATAGAACTGCGGTCGCCATCCACTCTCATGGAGCCGGCAACGGTGCCTGCTCAGGCAACAGCGGCGTACGAATCACCCCAAGAATGATAGATACTTTTAACGATCTAAAAGAAAGGAGTAACAATGCCACCCCAATTCCAGGTTCCCGGATCGGTTCAAGCCGTTCTTAGAAAACTCCAGCTTTCTCCGGAGATTGTGGCTACTGCCTTGACTGCTCTGGGGGTCATAGTTGCCTCCGCACTCTTGGCCAACTCCTTAACTCCAGCTCCCGAGGCGCGACCCGAAGGTGAATTTTCCGCAATTCAAGTGGTCAAGAATAACGGAAGGTCCGCGGGAGTCTGTTCCATCAGCGGGCTGGAGGAAGAAAAGGTACATTACACGAACAAGGATTCGGTGTATTATTGGAAGCTTCAACCCAACACAAATACGATTCAGGCTTCGTGCCCTAGCCTCACGGGGCTTTCGTCGGGACGTACCTACCTTGAAGGGAAAGCCACTGTCGTCGTAACCGACGAACCACAAATGGTTCGTATCGTTGTTCGGTAGGGTCCAGACCGTTCGAAGTGGCATACCATCAGAGTTCAACTGGTAAGGAGCCCCGTGCGAAGCAAATCTAGGAGCCGCGCTTTTCCGGCTCTGGGGGCAATAGGAGAAGAATTCCGAAGGGGCCCTAACCTGCCCGTAAAATTTCCGATATCTATAGCATTCGGATGCGCGTCGGCTGCCCTTTTCGTTGCACGTTGCCTTCTCTCCCCGCCTGGAATCATTGTCGGGTTTTTCCTCGCTTGCCTAGCAGCGACTCTACCCATTTCTGTCTGGTTCCCAGTGCTTGCGACCACAGCATTTCTGATTTTGCTGACACTTCTCGAGACCGCTGGGACGTATGCCGAGTTACTGGTGCTGCTGGGTTATCCCCTGATGGGTAGCCTGGCAGCTCAACGGAACCTTGGGTGGTGTGTTACTTACGGCGTGGTTTTCTCAGTGCTGGGCTTCTACTCTATAGATGAACAAAGGTTTTCTACGGATCCCTACGCAATTGCGACCCACGTGGTTCTTTTGGGCATCGCATTCTCTTGCGGCTGGTGGTCGAAGACGGAGCTCCAACGACGCTACGTCAAACGAGCAAAAGTTCGGCGCGAGCGTGATGAGCTAGCGATCCTCACCCACAACACAGTGGCAGCCGAACTTACCTCTCTTGTGGTCAGGTTGGAGGTACTCGCAATGGAGAATCCGCAGCTGAAGAAACAGTTGGAAGAAAGCGCGGACTCAGCGCGGCGCACAATTTCCGATGTGCGCGTCTTGATTGAATCGATGCGATCGGCTACCTTTTCCAATCCGAAGTCGGCGGCAACACAACCTGACATCGCTTTAAAGACCATTGATCTGACTCTCCGGGCGCATGGATTTCACACAAAGTTCGACGCTGAACTTGCTCCGGTGATGATGGGTGACGAATTCTGTCAAGTACTAAATGACTGCCTGTCAGAAATTTCGACAAACATTCTGAAATACGGTGACCGGTCGTACGCCATACGTATTCAATCTGGAGTGGAAGGGAATTGGCTGAGAGTTCGCATCGAGAATGAGGTTTCCTCCACACCACAACGTTCCCAATCGAGTCGCATGGGGTTAGAGATCATGGGCCGACGCCTTAATGCACTGAACGGTTCACTATTGATAAGGGATTCAGACAACACGTGGGAGACGGAGATATCCATCCCCCTAAGCGAAAGAGGCGAGCGATTATGACAACTTGGCTGGGGGGCATTCTCATAGTGCAGGCATGCTCTCGAATGATTAGAGGCCTACCGCTGGAAAGCCACAACGGCATCTCGTTGAAAAGTGCAAGTCTCGAAGCGGTTGATCGGTTGTTGGGTTGTCGTGGAGGACGAAAGCTTCCGTGGTGCAAAGCATCCCCATGAGAATTTTGCTGGTCGACGATGATCCGGTTATCAGAAACTGCTTTCCTGCCTACTTTGCAACAGCCTCCGATCTCACGGTAGCTGGTATCGCCGATGGTGGTCTCTCCGCTCAGGAATGGCTACAAAAACACCGTTGCGAGATCGTGCTGTCAGATATTCAGATGCCTCATGTTGACGGGATCGCGCTCCTACATTGGACCAAGCAACTTCCCCAGCCGCCGCTTTTTATCGCAATGACTGCATTCGATACCGATCGAAATCTGATTGCTGCTCTCACCGAAGGCGCGGCGGGGTACGTGGTGAAAAGTCAGAAGCCCCACGAAATCATCGAGGCGACTCGAGCTGCGGCACACGGCAATTTGAGCATCTTCGCTCCTAGTGGGAGACGGCTGCTGGAAACCCTCAGGATCCCCGAAGCGAAGCCGGGGGAGGTAAGCACGATCGTTTCCGATGAGGAACGTCAGCTTCTCCGAATGATCAGCCGCGGCTACACTAACCGAAGGATTGGTAGAGAGTTGAATTACGCAGAGGTAACGGTAAAGAAGAAGGTCTCGGCTCTCTTACGAAAATTTGGTGCGCAAAGCCGGGCTGAGCTTGTTGCCCTTGCAAGCGACCTGCTCTAGGCAGATGGAAAGCGAAAGGCCCGCCAACCGGCAGGCCTTAAGCTTTATTAACAACAGATCCTGTCTGAAGTTTTCCAGCAGCGACGTTACAGCATCACTGCCGTGCTACACAAGCGATTACTTCGCTGCAGCCTGGACGCGCTCGTCCAGCTTCTTCAGCTGGTCGAAGATCTCCTGCGGCACGCGGGAGCCGAGGCCCTCGAGGTAGCGGCGGGAGTCAGCGACGTCTTCCTTCCACAGCTCCGGGTCGGCGGTGAGCGCCTCGCGCACGTCCTCGATCGGGGTATCCAGGCCGGTCAGGTCCAGGTCCTCGGCGCGGGCGGTGTAGCCGACCACGGTCTCTTCGGCGTCGACGTTGCCCTCGATGCGGTCGATGACCCACTTGAGCACGCGGGAGTTGTCGCCGAAGCCCGGCCACAGGAAGCGGTCGTCGTCGCCGCGGCGGAACCAGTTGACCAGGAAGATCTCCGGCATGCGGTCGCCGCCCTTTTCGCCCATGTCCAGCCAGTGCTGGAAGTAGTCGCCCACGTTGTAGCCCATGAACGGCAGCATGGCCATCGGGTCGTGGCGCAGGGAGCCGACCTTGGCTTCCGCGGAGGCGGCGGTCTGGCCGGAGGAGAGCATCGCACCGATCATGGTGCCGTGCTCCCAGCTGTGGGCCTGGGTCACCAGCGGCACGGTGTCCGGGCGGCGGCCGCCGAAGAGGATGGCGTCGATCTTGACACCCTGCCAGTCGTTGAACTCCGGTGCGGCGGCCGGGCACTGCTCGATGGCCACGCAGTAGCGGGAGTTCGGGTGGGCGGCCTTGGAGGAGGACTCAGGCGTCCAGTCCTCGCCGCGCCAGTCGATGAGGTGGGCCGGTGCCTCGCCGTCCATGCCTTCCCACCAGACGTCGCCGTCGTCGGTAAGTGCGACGTTGGTGAACAGGATGTTGCCCGGCTCCATGCTCTTCATGGCGATCGGGTTCGAGGCGTAGTTGGTGCCGGGGGCGACGCCGAAGAAGCCGTTTTCCGGGTTGACGGCGTACAGGCCGTCCTCACGCAGGTGCATCCAGGCGATGTCATCGCCGACAACCTCGGCCTTCCAGCCGTCCAGCGTCGGAGTGATCATGGCCAGGTTGGTCTTGCCGCAGGCCGACGGGAAGGCGGCGGCGACGTGGTAGGCCTTGCCCTCCGGGGAGGTGAGCTTGAGGATGAGCATGTGCTCGGCCATCCAGCCCTCCTCTTTCGCCATCACGGATGCGATGCGCAGTGCGTAGCACTTCTTGGCCAGGATGGCGTTGCCGCCGTAGCCGGAGCCGTAGGACCAGATCTCCTTGGTCTCGGGGAACTGGGAGATGTACTTGGTGTCGTTGCACGGCCACGCCACGTCTTCCTGGCCCGGCTCGAGCGGGGCGCCGACGGAGTGAAGGCAGTGCACGAAGTTGTCGCCCTCGATCTTTTCCAGCGCCTGGGCGCCCATGCGGGTCATGATGCGCATGGAGAGCACGACGTAGGCCGAGTCTGTCAGCTGGACGCCGAGCTTCGGGTCCGGGTCGGAGATGGGGCCCATGCAGAACGGCACGACGTACATGGTGCGGCCGCGCATGGCGCCGGTGAAGTGCTCCAGCATCTCTTCCTTGAGTGCTGTCGGCTTCATCCAGTTGTTGGTCGGGCCTGCGTCTTCTTCGTTCTCGGTGGAGATGAAGGTGCGGGACTCCACGCGTGCGACGTCGGACGGGTTGGAGCGGGCGAGGAAGGAGTTGGGGCGCTTTTCCTCGTTGAGCTTGATCAGGGTGCCTGCGTCGACGAGTTCGGCGGTGAGGCGGTCCCACTCTTCCTGGGAGCCGTCGGCGAAGACGACCTTGTCGGGTTGGAAAAGTTCGACCGCCTCGTTGATCCAAGCAATAAGCTTGTCGTTGGCGGTGGGGTTGGTCCCCTCCAGGCGCTTGATTTCGGCGGTCATTTACGTACTCCTTGTGTAACTGGTTATGGCCAGTGCGCGTGCGAAATTCATCGTTGTTGCGCCCCAAGAGTATCGAAACGGGCGTTCATCTGGCCAAAAGTTCTGACCTTTTCACGCCGACTGGATATAACCAGCTGTTCCGAGCACGTCCTTTGCCGGAAACGGGGGTGACCCTCTACCCCCGCGGCCCGTTCTTGAGCCTTTACTTTACGACGCCTCCGGGGGTGCCCGTGGAGCTTGCGTTTGCCCAGTTCATGTGGACAATAAACGTGATGAATAATACTGAAAATTTCCGCCCCGGAACGGGCGAATTGCCGGCGGGCCGCCCGCTGCAAACCGAGTTCGACACCGGCCTGGACTACCCGCGCCTGGGGTCGGTGACCTTCCGTCGCGGCACCCTCACCGAGAATCAGGAGGCCCTGTTCGACGAGCATTGGCCGCGCCTGGGCCGCGTACTGGCGGAGGGCTCGGACGATCCCATCGACGTCGACGAGTGGTTCGGCCGCTCCGGCCACCCCACCATCGTCGAGATCGGCTCCGGCACCGGCACCTCCACCGCCGCGATGGCGCCGCTGGAGGCGGACACGAATGTCATCGCCGTGGAGCTGTACAAGCCGGGCCTGGCCAAACTGCTCGGCTCGGTGGTGCGCGGCGGCATCGACAACATCCGCATGGTGCGCGGCGACGGCGTGGAGGTCCTTGCCCGCATGTTCGGCGAGGAATCCCTCGACGGCGTGCGCATCTTCTTCCCGGATCCGTGGCCGAAGGCGCGCCACCACAAGCGCCGCATTATTCAGTCCGGCACCCTGAACTTGATTGCCACCCGCTTGAAGCCGGGCGGCGTGCTGCACGTAGCCACAGACCACGCGGATTACGCCGAGTGGATCGACGAGCTGGTGAACGTCGAACCCACCCTCGAGTACAAGGGGTGGCCGTGGGAGGATGCGCCGCTGCTCACGGACCGGCAGGTGATCACTAAATTCGAAGGCAAAGGCCTGGACAAGGATCACGTGATCCGCGAGTACCTGTGGGAGAAGAAGTGATGGATCTGCAAGCGCTGTCGCACCCGTACACCCCAGGCGCGCCCGCCGGCCCGGAGAGCCTGCTGCTGGTGTGGGACGCGCCGAACCTGGACATGGGCCTCGGCGCGATCCTGGGCGGGCGCCCAACTGCGGCGCACCGCCCCCGCTTCGACGCGATCGGGCGCTGGCTTATCAGCGAAGCCGAGGCCCGCGCCGATGATCTCGGCCGCGACATTGAGCCGGAGGCGACGGTGTTCACCAACGTCTCTGCCGGCGGCGCTGACTCCATCCGTCCGTGGGTAGAGGCGCTGCGCAACGTCGGTTTCGCCGTGTTTGCCAAGCCGAAGAGCGACGAGGATTCGGATGTGGACCAGGACATGCTGGCCCACATTGAGCGCCGCCGCGAGGAGGGCGTGCTCCAGGGCGTCGTGGTCGCCTCGGCAGACGGGCAGAATTTCCAGGAGCCGCTGCTCGAGCTCATCGACGCCGGCATCCCCGTCACCGTTCTCGGCTTCCACGAGCACGCCTCCTGGGCGGTGAACTCCCCCGACGTGGACTTCGTGGACTTGGAGGACATCCCGGGCGTGTTCCAGAACCCGCTGCCGCGCGTGAACCTGGACCGGCTGCCGGACGGCGGCGCGTGGCTGCAGCCGTTCCGCCCGCTGCGCTCGCTGCTGCACAACACCCGCGACTAGGAGGCCGGAGATGTTTTACAACTGGGGCCGTTTCGCGTTCCGTCACCGCCGGATCATTCCGCTGGTGGTCATCGTGCTCATCCTGGCCATGCAGGTGCTGTTTGGCTCGAAGCTGGGCGAGCGCCTCTCCCAGGAGGGCTGGGAGGACCCGGGCGCGGACTCGACCACCGCTGCCGCGATCGAGCAGGAGACGTTCGGCCGCGACAACTCGGGCGATGTGATTGTGCTGGTGAGCGCTCCCGACGACGCGGCAACTCCGGTCAGCATCGACGATCCACTGCTCGTGGACACGATGAACACCCAGATCAACAGTCTGCGGGATCAGTTCCCCAACGAGATCGACCACATCACCAGCTACTTCGAGCGCCCGAACCCGCAGCTGGTAAACGCGGAGCACACGAAGGCGTTCGCGGTGATCGGGCTCAAGGGCGACGGCGAGCAGACGCTGAAGGATTTCCGCACCATCAAGCCCGCGCTCGAGGCCATGGAGTCGCCGTACGGGACCGTGCAGATCGCCGGCGCGACCGCCGTGGCCGACGCGCTGGACGAGGGCATGGCCGCCGACATCGCACGCGCCGAGAAGATCGGCCTGGTGTTCGTGGCCGTCATCCTGTTGTTCGTTTTCGGCGGCGTGGTCGCGGCGGCGATGCCGCTGATCGTGGGCATTTTGTCCATCATCGGCTCGCTGTCGCTGCTTGCGGTGCTCGCGCAGTACCAGCAGGTGAACATCTTCTCCCAGTCCATCATCACACTGCTTGGTCTGGGCCTGGCCATCGACTACGGCCTGTTCATGGTCTCGCGCTTCCGCGAGGAGCTGGACCGCGGCGCCGAGGTGGAAGAGGCGGTGGCGGTGACCACCAACACCGCCGGCAAGACCGTGTTCTTCTCCGCACTCATGGTCGGCGTGGCGCTGTCCGGGCTACTTATGTTCCCGCAGGCCTTCCTCAAATCTGTGGCCTACGGCGCGATGAGCGCGGTGCTGCTCGCCGCCGTGATCTCTGTGGCGGTGCTGCCGGCGCTGTTCGGCATGCTTGGCCCCAAGATCGACATGTGGTCGGTGCGTAAAGCTTCTCGACGTGCACGCCGCCTCGAAGACACCGTCTGGTACAAGATTCCGGCGTGGGCGATGCGTCACGCCAAGGCCGTCGTGGTCGGCTGTGCGGCGCTGCTGCTCCTGCTCACCGTGCCGATCGTGGGCATCACCTTCGGCGGCATCAACGAGACCTACCTGCCGCCGAGCCAGGCCACCCGCCAGGCCCAGGACGAGTTCAACGAGGAGTTCCCCGCCTTCCGCACCGACCCGGTCAAGCTCGTGGTCACCGGCGCGGACAACCAGCAGCTCGTGGACATCGTGATGCAGACCCGCCAGGTCGAGGGCCTGGCCGCGCCGCTCAAACCCGCGCACGCAACGCAGGACGGCACCACGGTGCTTTCTGCCCCGCTGGAGGATCGGGCCGGGGGCGCGGACGTCGTGAAGCAATTGCGAAACATCAACGCGCCCGAAGGCGTGGAGACCTACGTCGCCGGCACCCCGGCGATGGAAACCGAGTCCATCGAGGCGCTGCTGAAACGCCTGCCGTGGATGGCGCTGTACATGGTCATCGCCACGTTCCTGCTGATGGCGCTGGTGTTCGGCTCCGTGATCCTGCCGGCGAAAGCCGTGATCATGAACGTGCTCGGCATCGGCGCCACGCTCGGCTTCCTCACCGCCGTCTTCGTCGACGGCCTCGGCGCGGGCGCGCTGAACTTCACCCCGGGCCCGCTGATGAGCCCGATCCTGGTGCTGATCATCTCCATCCTCTACGGCCTGTCCACGGACTACGAGGTCTTCCTGGTCTCGCGCATGGTGGAGGCCCGACAGAACGGGCTGAGCACCGACGAGGCGATCAAGCGCGGCACCGCGCACACCGGCGGCATCATCACCGCCGCGGCGCTCATCATGATCGTGGTCGCCGCCGCCTTCGCGCTCAGCGAGATTGTGATGATGAAGTACATCGCCTATGGCATGATCTTCTCGCTTGCCCTCGACGCCACCCTGATCCGCCTGCTGTTCGTGCCCGCGGTGATGCACATGCTGCGCGAGGACAGCTGGTGGGCGCCGCGCTGGGTGAAGCGTTTGGCCGGTGCGTTCGGCGAGGGCTCAAGCCTATCGACGCCACCGCGCACCGAAACCCCCATCACCGAAATGGTGCCCGACACTCAACCCGGCCGCGCGGGAGTGTCGGTGTCCGAGGACGCCTCTCTGGTACCGTTTACCCAGCTCATGCGCGACCTGGAGGAACGCCGCGCACGCCAGGCTCTGGAACAGCTGAAGAAGAAGGAACTTGAGCGCTAACACGTGGCGCCAGTGGCTGCGCTGGCTCGCGCCCGTGGCCATCTTGGCGGTCGTGCTGGTGGTGCTGCGCGACCAGCTGCCGTTTTTCGGGGAGGCGTGGAGGGCCGTCGGCGCGGCGTCGACAGGCCCGCTGCTGCTCACGGTGGCCACGGCGGTGCTGTCGCTGGCGGCGATGTCCGGGGTGATGCAGATCCTGCTCAACGTGGAAGGGCGGATTACGGGGGTGGCGCGCACCAACGCGATCGTGTTCGCCTCCAACGCCTGGTCCACCACGGTGCCGGGCGGGCCCGCTCTGTCGGCGTGGCTGACGTTTAGGGTGCACCGGTCCTGGGGCGCGTCGGTGGGGCTGTGCAGCTGGTTCTTCGTGGTCTCAGGCGCGCTGTCGACGGTGTGGATGGTGCTCATCGGCGTCGTCGCCGTGGCGCTTTTGGGCGCGGAGCTGTCCGTGTGGTCGCTGGTGGCGTCGCTGGCAGTGGCGCTGGCGACGATCGGCACGGTGTTCTGGGCGACCCTCCACCCTGCAGTGCTGAAGCGCTGGGTGCGGTTTCTGCCGGAGAAGGTGCGCGGGCGGGTCGTGGACGTGATCGACCAGGTCTCCGCGATCCGCATTTCCGCACCGGCGTTTTTCGCAGCGGCGGGGCTCTCGCTCGCGAACCGGCTTTTGGACCTGGCCACGATGGTCTTCGCCGTGTGGGCCGTGGCCGGCCGGGGCGCGCCACTTGCCGGGGTGTGCCTGGCGTTCATCATGACCAAGCTGGCCGGCTCGGCCCAGGTCACGCCCGGCGGGCTCGGCACGGTGGAGCCCGTGGCAGTGGGCATGCTGGTCGCCGCCGGGTTGCCGCTGGCCCACGCGACCGCCGCGACGGTGGTGTACCGGGCGGTGTCGTTCCTGCTCATCACGGCTATCGGGTGGGTGGTCTACGCCGCGGTGTACGCGGGTCGTGGCTTCATGGTCGGGCGACCGTCCGCCGGCGACGCTGTTTGAGCTGGCGTGACGTTTTCACTTGCGCGCCGTGGGCAAAATGGGTCTAAGGTGGCCCTACATGAGCGTTTCCAGCATGCTTTACGGTCGCAGCGTGGATTTCGAACGCGTCTTGCCGGTCGGCTGGCACGCGCACGAGGAGGGGGTCGCCGCGCTCCTCGAAAGCTTCCAGCGGGTACCGGACGTCCAGCGGGTGCGCTTGGCGAAGAAGACGTCGAACCTCTTCCGCTCCCGTAGCGCCGGCGGCGCCGGACTCGATGTAGAGGGCCTGCGCGGCGTCATCGCCGTCGACCCTGTGACGAAAACAGCTGACGTGCAGGGTATGTGCACCTATGAGGACCTCGTCGACGCCACCCTGCCGTACGGCCTCGCGCCATTGGTGGTGCCGCAGCTAAAAACTATTACTCTCGGCGGCGCAGTTTCCGGCATGGGCGTCGAGTCCACCTCCTTCCGCAACGGTCTGCCGCACGAGTCCGTGCTCGAGATGGACGTGCTCGTGGGCACCGGCGACATCGTCACCTGTTCGCGCGACGAAAACGTCGCGCTCTTCCGCTCGTTCCCGAATTCCTACGGCTCACTCGGCTACGCGGTGCGCCTCACCATCGAGCTCGAGGAGGTCGAGCCGTTTGTCGAGCTCCAGCACATTCGCTACAACGACCTCACGGCCTTCCAGGACGCCCTCGCCGACGCTGCCGCCGCCGGCGAATGGGCCGGGCGCGCCCTGCACGGCCTCGACGCCGTCGCGTTCTCCCCCACCGAGCAGTACCTAGTCTGCGCCTTCCAGGTGGGCCAAGCGCCGGGAACGTCCGACTACACGCGCGACGCCGTGTACTACCGCTCGCTGCAGCACCCGTCGGGCGTGCACCACGACTTCCTCACTATCCGCGATTACATCTGGCGCTGGGACACCGACTGGTTCTGGTGCTCCCGCGCCTTCGGCACCCAGAACCCCAAGGTGCGCAAGTTCTGGCCGCGCGAGCTGCGTCGCAGCGCGTTCTATTGGAAGCTCGTGGGCCTGGACAAGAAGTACGACCTTGAGTATCGGTTCCTGAAGAAGCCGAAGGGCCTGCCGCGCACCGAGCGCGTCGTGCAAGACATCGAGGTGCGTGACACACAGATCGCCGAGTTCCTCGACTGGTTCTTCAACGCCAGCGATATCCAGCCGGTTTGGCTGTGTCCGATCCGGCTGCGGGACGGCGTCGATACGCTCGCTGGCGTCGGCCTCGACGATGAGGCGCCGTGGCCGCTCTACCCCCTCGAGCCGGCGACGACGTGGGTGAACGTCGGCTTCTGGTCCGGCGTCCCGGAGGTGGAGCCGGGGGCCTTCAACAAGGTCATCGAGCGGAAGGTCTCAGACCTCGGCGGGCACAAGTCGCTGTACTCCGAGGCGTTCTACGACCGCGCCGAGTTCGAGCGCCTCTACGGCGGGGACCTGCCGGAGCGGATGAAAGCCCAGTACGACCCGGACCGGCGCTTCCCGGGCCTCTACGAAAAGACAGTGGAAAACGCGTAGGAGAATGACAATGCAGATGACCGTGGCGGATATCGTCGACACCCTCTTCCCTTCTGGCACCCCGTTCAAGTGGGAAGCTTTCGACGGCTCATCAACGGGACCGGCGGACGCCAAGCACACAGTGAAGGTGAACAGCCCCGGGGGTCTGTCCTACATAGTCACCCACCCCGGCGACGTCGGCCTCGCCCGCGCCTGGGTCACCGATGGCCTGACGGTTGAAGGCGCGCACCTCGCGCACCCGTACGACGTCTTCGATGACATGCGCACCCTCTACAACAACTACAAGCGCCCGAACCCGCGCGAGCTCGTCCGCATCGCACGCTCCCTGCGCTCCATGGGCGCACTGCAGATCCAGCCAATTCCGGAGGCGGAGCAAGCGTCCTGGCTCGAGCGCACCATCCGCCAGGGCCTCGCCCCGCACTCGAAGGAACGCGACGCCCAGGTTATTTCGACCCACTACGACGTGGGCAACGACTTCTACGAACTGTTTCTCGGCGACTCCATGGCCTACACCTGCGCTTACTACCCCACCCCGGACGCCACGCTCGACGAGGCGCAGGAAAACAAGTTCCGCCTCGTCTTTGAGAAGATGAACCTTAAGCCTGGTGACAAGCACCTCGACGTCGGCTGCGGCTGGGGCTCCATGGTGCGTTACGCAGCCCGCCAGGGCGTGAAGTCCCTCGGCGTCACCCTCTCGAAGGAGCAGGCCGAGTGGGCGCAGGCGAAGATCATAGAGGAGGGCCTCGAGGACCTCGCGGAGGTGCGCTTCCTGGACTACCGCGACGTCACCGAGACCGGCTTCGACGGCATCTCCTCGATCGGTCTGCTGGAACACATCGGGGTGAAGAATTTCGC
Organism: Corynebacterium sp. MSK008; assembly: GCF_030232585.1. Taxonomy (GTDB): domain Bacteria; phylum Actinomycetota; class Actinomycetes; order Mycobacteriales; family Mycobacteriaceae; genus Corynebacterium. The sequence goes on from NZ_JASPJX010000008.1 coordinate 46,499, forward strand.
CTCGTACTTTGAATTTCTCGCCGACAAGCTGCGCCCGGGTGGCGTGATGGTCAACCACTGCATCACCTACCCGGACAACCACAAGACGCCGCAGGGCGACTTCATCAACCGCTACATCTTCCCGGACGGCGAGCTCACCGGCTCCGGCACGATCATCTACGAGATGCAGGACCACGGCTTCGAAGTCTTCCACGAGGAGAACATCCGCTTCGACTACATGCGCACGCTGCACGACTGGTGTGAGAACCTCAAGGCCAATTGGGACGAGGCAGTCGCGCTCGTCGGCGAGAACACCGCCAAGCTGTGGGGCATGTACATGGCGGGCTCCGAATGGGGTTTCGAGCACGACGTCGTGGAGCTGCACCAGGTCGTGGGCATCAAGCTTGCTAGCGACGGCTCCCGCGCCGGCACACCTGAGCGCCGGTGGTGGAACGACTCGGTGTTCTAGAGTGGCTGGCATGAGCAACACCATCTCCAAGCCCTACGCCATCGCCGCCGACTATGTCGCCATCGCTGCCTTCGCCCTCTTGGCGCGCGCGGCGCACCAGTCCGACGACATGCCCTTCAACTTCTCCGGCTGGCTGTCCACCCTGTGGCCGTTCGCCCTGGGTGTGACGCTGGGCTGGCTGATCACGCGCAAGAATAACGGCGGGGTCATCTGGATCATCACCGTGGTCACCGGGCTCGTGATCTGGGGCATCCGCAACGGCGACGTCCCCCATTGGTCTTTCATCGTCGTCGCCACCACCATGAGTGCGCTGCTCATGCTCGGCTGGCGCGGTATAGCCAAGCTCGTGCGCAAAAACTAAAACGCACCCGCCGGAAAGGCGGGTGCGCGGGGCTTCGGCGCGGATTAGAAGCCGATGCCGAAGTTCCAGGCCGGGTTTCCGGTCTGAATACCATTGATGAACCAGATCAGCATGCTGATCAGGTCGCCGACGATGTCAAGAGTGGAAGAAAGCATAGGGTGAAACCTTACTAGAGGGGACTAATGGTGTGCTTCTTAGGCAGGTCGAATTCCTGCTTGGAGGCTAGCTGCCGCAGGGCTCGTCGTAAAGCGATGCGGGTCTGGTTAGGCTCAATCATCTGGTCGATGTAGCCGCGCTCCGCCGCGACATACGGCGAGGTCATTTCCTGGTCGTAGAAGTCCATGAACATCTTCTTCATGGCCTCGCGCTGCGCCGGGTCCTCGATGGCGGCGAGCTGCTTGCCCTGCAGCATCACCACGGCCGCCGCCGAACCCATCACCGCGATCTGCGCGGTGGGCCACGCCAGGTTGATGTCTCCGTTGAGGTTCTTTGACCCCATGACCGCGTACGCGCCGCCGTAGGCCTTGCGCACCACGAGCGTGACCTTCGGCACGGTGGCCTCCACGCCCGCAAACGCGAACTTCGCGCCGCGGTGGATCAGGCCCTCGCGCTCCTGCTCCACGCCCGGCAGGTAGCCGGGGGTGTCCACGACGTAGACGATGGGGATGTTGTAGGCATCGCAGGTGCGGATGAAGCGCGCGCCTTTGTCGGCGGCGTCCGCGTCGATGCAGCCCGCGGCGTACATGGGGTTGTTGGCGACGAAGCCGACGGCGCGGCCGTCGATACGCCCGAATGCGCAGATGAGGTTCTCGGCGTACCCGGACTGGACCTCGACGAGGTCCTCGTCGTCGCCAAGCTGCACGAGCAGGTCCATCATGTCGTAGCCGGCGTTGGTGTCGTCGGGCATGAAGGTGTCCAGTGCGGAGTCGTCGAGCTCCTCGTCCGGCTGTGCGGCGACGACGGGCGCGGCATCGAACGTGGACGTCGGCAGGTGCGCGAGCAAGTCCTTGACGTAGTCGAAGGCGTCCTCCTCCGTCGCTACGACCGCCTGGATGTTGCCGGCTTGCTCCTGCACGCGCGCGCCGCCGAGCTCGGCAGAGGTGATGTCCTCGCCGGTGACCTCGCGGATCACGTTCGGGCCGGTGACGTACATCTCGGACTCGCCGTCTACCGCCACCACGAAGTCCGTGGTCACGGGCGCGTAGACGGCGCCGCCGGCGGATTTGCCCAGCATGATGGAGATCTGAGGCACTCGCCCGCTCAGGGGCAGCTGGCGCTTCGCGATCTCGGAGTACATGGCCAGCGACGTCACCGCGTCCTGGATGCGGGCGCCGCCGGAGTCCTGGATGCCGATCACCGGGCACGAGATCTTGATGGCGAACTCCATGACCTCGGTGACCTTGCGCCCGAACGTCACGCCGACAGACCCGCCGTAGACGGTTTTGTCGTGGGCGTACACGGCGACGGGGCGGCCGTCGATCCGCCCGTAGCCGGTGACCACGCCGTCGGAGTACACCGCGTCCGGGTCGCCCGGGGTGCGGGCCAGCGCGCCGATTTCGACGAAGGACCCCTCGTCCAACAGCGCGTCGATGCGCTGGCGCGGGGTGGTGCGCCCGGCGTCATCGCGGCGCTTCCGGGAGCGTTCGGAGCCCGGGTCCTGCGCCTTGTCCAGGCGCTCGCGCAGGTCTTGGAGCTTCTCGGCGGTTGTCATCGCTTCCCCTCAATCCATGCGTTCATATGCTTGCCGACGATCCCCACCGCCGGCTCGTCCACCACCGCGAGGTGGTCGCCGGGCAGGTGGACGATGGTCAGATCGTCCACGATAGCGCCCCAGCCGCCGTCCTCGTCGATGTGCGCGTAGTTCGGCTCCAGCTGGATCGCGCCGTCGTGCATGCGCTCGGCGCGGAACAGCAGCACCGGCACCTGCACATCGCGCCAGCGGGTGAAGTCCAGGTGGTTGAGGATCTGGTTGTCCACGAACGACGCGCGCTGGTGCTCCAGCACGCCCGCGGCCAAGCCGTGTTCGGAGGCATCGGTGGTGGCCAAGAACTCGGTGAGCATGTGCAACAGCGCGTCTTCGCCAGCGGTTTCCAGCAGCTCGTACGGCACGTCGAACTCGAGGCCGTAGGTCTCCTTGGCAAAGGCGGCGTAGCGGCCCCAGCGCGCCTTCGTCTCCTCGAGCGTGTCCGGGATCGGCTCGGACGGCTGGGTGGTGTCCAGCAGCGCGATGTATTCGATCTTGTCGTTGCCCAGCTGGTGCGCCACCTCGTAGGCCAGCGCGCCGCCGAACGACCAGCCGGCGAGCACGACCTTGCGTCCGTCGGCGATGCGCTCGATGTCCTTGACGTACTCCGCGGCGCGCTCCTCCAGGGAGCCCTCAAGCCTCTCCACGCCGTAGACGGGCACGTCGTCGCCAAGCCTCCGCGCAAGCGGCGCGTACACCGACGACGACCCGCCCGCCGGGTGGAACACGAACACAGGCGTCCCAGTGCCATCGCGGAAGACGCGGATGTTGCCGTCCACCGGGGTCTCCAGCCCCTCGCGCACGAGGTTCGCCAGCGGCTCGAGCGTCTCAGCGCCCAGCACGTCGTCCGCGGTGACCTCGATGCCGGAGCGTTCGGTGAGGTGGGCGGCGATCTCGCTCGCCTGCTCCTTGCTAATCGACGGCAACTCCGACGTCACACCAGCCGCCGCCGCACCCGCGTACTTGGCCCAGGCGCCGAAGACCATGCGCTCGGAGGCGTCGCGCGGGGCAACGCCCACGCCCTGGGTCTTCTCGGCGGCCGCGGCCGGGTCGCGCGCCTCATCGTTGTACGCCAGCGGTTGCGGCTCGTCGGTGCGGCCAGCCACGGCGTCTTCGACGATGCGGATCACGTCGGCGACGGAGGCGTCGCGAAGCGTCTGCACCTGCAGCGGCGGGATCTGGAAGTCGTTTTCCACGCGGTTTTTGATGCGCATGCCCATCAGGGAGTCGAGGCCGAGGTCGATCAGCGGCAGCTCGTCGGGCAGGTCCGCGGCGTCGTAGCCCATGGACTCGGAGACGATGTCGCGCAGGCGGTCCGCCACCGTTTCGCCGGAGTTGGGGTCCCAGCGCACGGCATCTTCGGTGTCTTCCTCTGGGGCGTTGTCCTCCAATTCTCTATCGGCTGCGCCAGCGGCCGGTTGCTCCATGACGCCCTGCACCGGCGCGCGGTCGATGGTGGAGGCGAAGCCCTCCGCGAGAAGTGTCGCGCCGTCGAAGACCTTGATGGACACCCCGCCGAGCGAGGAGGCGACGATGGTGGTCACCTCGCCGTCCGCGGGCAGGTAACTGTGCTCCTCGGTGGCGACCACGCGCGCGTCGGGCGAGACCTCGGCGGCGGCGGACTCGATGAGCTGGTGCGGGCTGAAGATCTGGTCGGCGGCGGTGGAAAACGCCACCTCGCCGCCCGGCAGGCGCACGCGCGAGCCCAGCAGCGACGCACGCGAGGACGACGGGCGCGCCGGCGTCCAGTGGTCCACCTGCTTGAACACGGTCTTCGGCGCCTGCACCACGTCGCCCGCACCGTAGAAGGCGCCGAAGTCCACGCCCATGCCGTTCACGTACAGCTTCGCGGCCAGATCCAGCAGCGATTCGAGCTCGTCCAACTTGCGCTTGGTGGTGTAGAGCAGCTGCGCATCCGGCTTGCCGGCGGCGAACGCGGTGTTCATCATCCCCATCAGCGCCACCGGGTTCGGGGTGACCTCCACGAGCGTGGAGTGCCCGGCCGCGAACGCGGCCTCGGTGGCGTCCTGGAAGTACACCGGCTGGCGGGTCATGCGCAGGAAGTACTCATCGTCGTGGACGGTCTGGCCGGGCTGGTACACCTCGCCGCGGTCCACGGAGGAAAACAGCGGCACGCGCAACGGCAGCGCATTAAGACCGGCGATTTCGCCGGCGAGGTCGCCCATGATCGGGTCGAGTGCGCTGGTGTGGCCGGCGCCGCGCACGTTGAGTTTACGCGCGAACTTCTCCTCGGCTTCGAGCGCAGCCACGACGTAGTCGACGGCCTTGCCCGGCCCGCCGACGGTGGTCATGCCGGGCCCCGCGTACACGGCGGGTTCCACGCCACGAGCCTGCTCATGCTTCTCGACGAACTCCGCCAACTCCTCGCGCGAGAGCTCCACCACCGCCATCGCACCTTCCTGCTCGGTGCCGGCGATCATGGCCTCGCCCTCGCCCATGAGGCGGGCACGCGCGGTGGCGACTAGGATGCAGTCCTCGGCGGAGAGACCGCCTGCGCCGTAGGCCGCGGCGATTTCGCCCATGGACATGCCCATCGTGGCGGCCGGGGTGATGCCGGCGGCGGCCAGCAGGTCGGTCTGGGCGATCTGGATGGCGGTGATGGTGACCTGGCCGTTTTCGGTGTCGTAGGTCAGCTCGTCGTTTTCGATGATCTCGAGCATGGACCAGCCGGCTTGGAACTGCACCATCTCGTCCAGCTCGCGCATGCGGCGCGCGAACAGCGGCGAGCGCGCAATGAGCTCCTTGGCCATCTTGCGGTGCTGGGAGCCGAAGCCGGAGTAGACGAAGACCGGGCCCATCGGGGTGGGTGCGTCGGCGGCGGCGATGCCGGGGCCGATCTTACCGTCGGCGACCTGGCGCAGGCGGCGCACGGCCTCCTCGACGCCGGTCGCCTGCACGACGGCAGCGGAGCGGCCGTGGTTGCGCTTGGCCAGCGAGCGCGCGACCGGGATCAGGTCGGCGTCCGCGCGGCCCTCGAGGTAGTCCGCCAGCACGCCGGCGGCTTCCTTGCGTCGCGACGGCAACAGCCCCGACACCGGCAGCGCCGCCACGGAAACGCCCTCGAACGCGGGCTCGGCGTCCCCGGTTTCGACGTCGTAGTCTGCCGGGTCGAAGTCTGCGACCACGACGTGCGCGTTCGTGCCGCCGAAGCCGAAGCCGGAGATGCCGGCCACGCGGCGGCCGGAGTAGCGCGGCCACTCGCGCGGGTCCTGGACGACCTCGATGCGCTCGGCGTCGAAGTCCACGTAGTGGTTCGGGCCGGCGAAGTTGATGGACTCCGGGATGGTGTCGTGTTTGAGCGCCTGCAGCACCTTGATCAGCGCCACCACGCCGGCGGCGGATTCGGAGTGGCCGATGTTGGACTTCGCCGAGCCCAGCAGCAGCGGCGCGGAAGCCTCGCGCCCCCGGCCGAGCACCTCGCCCAGCGCGGTGGCCTCGATCGGGTCGCCCAGGATGGTGCCGGTGCCGTGGGCCTCGACCAGGTCCACCTGGCGCGGGTCCACACCGGCGTCGGCGTAGGCGCGGCGCAGCACGTCCACCTGCGCCTCCGGGTTCGGGGCGGTCAGGCCGTTGGAGTGGCCGTCGGAGTTCGTCGCCGAGCCCTTGATCACGGCCAACACGTTGTCGCCGTCGCGCACGGCGTCCTCGACGCGCTTGAGCACCACAAAGCCCGCGGCATCGGCGCGGACGATGCCGTCGGCGTCGTCGGAGAATGCGTGGATGCGTCCGGTCGGCGAGATCACGCCGAGCTCAGAAAACGCAAGCGAAGCGAACGGGTTGGCCAGGATGTTCACGCCGCCGGCCAGGGCGACGTCGGCCTCGCCGTCGCGAAGCGCGCGCACCGCGTGGTGCACCGACACCAGCGACGACGAGCACGCGGTGTCCACGTTCATCGAGGGGCCCCGGAAGTCGAACGCGTACGAGATCCGGTTCGGGATCACGGCGGAGGACGCGCCGGTCAGCGCGTACGGGTGCGCTTCGTTCGGGTCGGCGGCGATGAGCATGCCGTAGTCGTTGTTGGACGAGCCGACGAACACGCCCACGGGCTCCCCGCGCAGCTCGCTGGGCGCCAGGCCGGCGTCCTCGAGCGCTTCCCACGCCACCTCGAGCATGATGCGCTGCTGCGGGTCCATATTCTGCGCCTCGAGCGGGGAGATGCCGAAGAACTCGTGGTCGAAGGACGCGATGCCGTCCATGTACCCGCCGTCGGTGTTCTCCTCCGCCATCTTTGTGCGCACCACCGGGTCGCCCAGGTACTCGTCCCAGCGGAGCGGGGGAAGCGGGCCGGTGGCGGAGCGGCCGTCGATAAGCATCTGCCAGAACTCGTCGTTGTTTTTCGCGCCCGGGAAGCGCCCAGCGGAGCCCACGATCGCGATGTCGTGGGAGCTCGTTGCCTCTCGACGTTCAACCTTCGGCGCTTCCTGCCTCTGCGCGAGGAGCGCCTGTGCCAGCGCCGTGATGGTCGGGTACTGGTAGGCGATGGTGGGGTCGACCCGGCGGCCGAGCAGCTTTTCCAGCTCGCCGGAGAGGATCACTGCATCGCGGGATGCGAGGCCGTAGGTTTCGAGCGGCGTGGTCGGGTCCACCGAGTCGACGCCGGTGGCGCCCTCGACCCAACTGGTGAGCCACTGGATCAGTTGATGCTCGTTCATAACAGTTCAGAGTATCGGCCCGTCCGGGCTTTTCGTTACTCTGCTGCAGCGTGTTCACGTTCGGTGAACTGCTTCGCGTTGACGCGGCGGGCGATCTTGCCTGCGGTGGAGCGGGCCACCCCGCCCGGCGCGCGGAATTCCACGACCTCGGGCGAGATGCCGTGGTTGGTGGTGATGGCGGAGCGGATGGCGTCCTCGGCGGCGGCGTCGCCGTCCTCGGTGGCGCCGTCGGCGCGCTCGGCGAGGATGATCAGGCGCTCCACGTCGTCGCCCGGCACGGCGAAGGCGGCGACGGAGTCCTTGCGCACGTGGTCGGAGGCCTCCATCGCGGTGGCTTCGATGTCCTGCGGGTAGTGGTTGCGGCCCGCCACGACGACGAGGTCTTTGACGCGGCCGGTGATGTAGAGGTGGTTGTCCAGCACGGTGCCCAAGTCGCCGGTGGCGCACCAGTTGTCCTTCGGCAGACCGTCTTGGAGGGTGGCGCCGATGGTGTTGCGGAACGTCGCCTCGGTTTCCTCCGGGTGGTCCAGGTAACCGGCGGCGACGTTGTTGCCGTTGATCCAGATCTCGCCGATCTCGCCTTCGGGCAGCTCGTTTTTGGTCTCGGTGTCCACGATGGCGAAGTGCATCCACTTCGCCGGCTGGCCGACGGACGCCATGGGCACGCCGCCCTCGGCGGGCACGGCCTTGCCGTCGGCGAGTGCTTCGCGGTCGAATTCAATGAACTTCGGGCGCTCCTCGGTGCGGTCCGTGGACACCAGCAGTGTGGCCTCCGCCAGGCCGTAGGAGGGGCGCAGCACCGTGAGGTCCAGGCCGGACTCGCCGAACGCGCCGACGAAGGCCTCCACGCCCGGCTTGGTCACGGACTCGGAGCCGATGAGGATGCAGTGCACGCCGGAGAAGTCGTACTGGTCCGGGGTCTCCGGCGCCGCGTAGCGGGCGGCCAGATCCAGCGCGAAGTTGGGGATGCAGGAGTAAATGTGCACGTCGGCCGGGTCGTCGTCGCGCCGCGAAAGCATGTCCACCCAGCGCTTCGGGTTCTGCAGGAAGTCGCGCGGGCTCATAATCTCCAGCACCTGGCCCAGCACGAGGCTGACCACGGCGACGATGACGCCCATGTCGTGGTGCTGCGGCAGCCAGGTGGGCACGCGCATGGGGGCTTCGAAGCGCAGCGCCTCGTTGATCTGGAGTACGTTGGTGACCAGCGCTTCGTTGGTGATCATCACGCCAGCCGGATTGCGGGTGGAGCCGGAGGTGTACTGCAAAAAGCAGATGGCGTCCGCGGTGTTTTCGCCCTCAACGGGGGCGACGGGCTGCCAGGAATCGGCGAGCGTGTCGGGCAGGGAATCCGCGGCGAGGATGCGGGGGCGCTCCGCGGCCGGACGGTCGGCGAAGAAGGCGCGCACGGCCGGGGCGCCGGCGGAGTTGGTCACTACGAGGCGCACGTTGGCGTCGCTCAGCACGGCGCGCAGGTGGGCCTCATGGCCGGGTTCGTTCGGGTCGTACAGCGGCACCGGCACGAGGCCGGCGTAGAGCGCACCCATGAACGCGAAGAGATACTCGGCGGAGTTCGGGGCCATGATGGCCACGCGCTCCCCCGGCTCGCCCACCTGTGCCAGACGCGCGGCGACGGCCTTGATGCGGGTGTTGACCTGGGTGCGGGTGAACTCGCGGGCCTCGCCGTCGGGGTTGGAGGTGAAGTCCCAGTCTCGGATGTTCACCGCGTCGCCGCCGCCGGTGGCGAGGTGGGCCTGGTAGATCGTCTCGCTCAGGCGCGGGAGGGTGAAGTGCTCTGGGAGCGCGATTTGGCCGTTATCGTCGAAAAATTGCGCGATGAGCTGCTGAAGATCCATACCCGTAACTCCTTTGCGGGGCAAAACTATTTCGGACTACAAACTTTCTACCACGTTCTGGACCCAACCTACAGTCCATTCCGGCACAGTGGTCCCAGGAATTACGGCCGGATTGGTCGCGTACATGGCGTGATTGCCGTTCGCCGCAATCAGTGCATGCGCACGGTCGATGGCGTTGCCCACGCCCTTCGGCGCGTCGCAGACCGTGTCGTCCGGCGCGCAGATCTCAAACGCGCGGTCCTCCACCAGGCCGAAGCCGCCGGGGCGCGGGCCGGTCATGGTCGCGCCCGGGGTGACCCGGTCCACCAGCCCCTGCAGCGGCTGCATGACAATCTCCGCGCCCACGCCGCCGACCTCGGCGCCGGGGTTGACGCCCACGCCGTTTTCACGCCGGCCGTCCGCGATCATCACCGCGCCCAGCAGCCGCTCCGGGTCGATGGGCCCCGCGCTGTTGCCGATCTTCGACGCCACGTCGCCCACGATCACCGCCCCCTGGGAGAACCCGGCGATGATGAACTTCGTCGACGGGCACGTCTCCGCCACAAACCGCAGCTCGCCCGACAGCTTGGCGGTGCCCTCGGCGCGCGAGTCGTCGTAGGTCATCTCGGCGCGCCCGTGCGCCGTCTGGATGTTCCGGAACTGCGCGGTGTACGGCACCGTGAACACGCGCACGTGGTTGATGTCGTACATCTGCTGCAGCGGCTGGGTAATGGAGAGCATGAAGCTCGCCGGGTTGGCAGCCGGCGCGAACGGGTCGTCGTCCGCCGCTGACTCCCAGGTGCCGGGCACGGAGACGAACTCGACCGCGGGGCACCAGTCCGGCTCCGCCGCCTGCGACTCCGAGGGCTCCTCGGGCGTCTCGGAGGTTGCTAGCGGCCCGTCCGCGGACGGCAGCCCGGTCTCGCCGGAACGCCACTGGTAGATCCCCAGACCGATCAAAGACAACACCACAATCACTGCGGCGACGACAAAAACGTTGCGCGAAGTGCGCATGAGCCCAGGCTCCCTTCTGTACTGCTAGGAGCAGAGGTTGGCGCGGGCGGTGTCGCTGATCAGCGCCGCCACGCTCGCCGCATCCATGTCGGTGCGGCGTTGCTCCACAAGCTGGCCTGCCACCGCGTCGCGGGTGATCAGGTTGTCAGCGCACACGGTAGCGCCGGTGGCTGTGAGCTGGTCTTCAATCCCGTCGATGTTGACTCCGCTTTCCCTTAAGGTGGCCAGGTAGGCCTCTTCCTGCGGGGAGAAGGCGCTAGCCTGCTGCGGCACGTCGGTCACTTCGCGGGCCGGCTGGTCGTCGGCGCGTTTGCTTTGCGACAACACAGCCGACGACGACGCAGCCGCCGACGTTTCCTTAGTTTCGGTTTCGGATTCAGTTTCCGTCTCAGTGGCCTCGCTGACCACCGTCGGGGTCTCCGTCACGTCCTCGGAGTCCACGGTGGCGCCTCCGCAGGCGGCCACGGCGACGGCGGCGGCGGCCGTCGCAAAGCAGAATGCAACCTTGCGCACTACTTCTTCCTCACGTTGACGTTACCGTTGACCTGCTCGATCGTGCCGCGCTGGAAGTCGATGGTCAGGCCGCCGGCCGGGATCTTCTTCATGTCCGTCACCGGCCAGCCCAGCTCGCCCTGCTCGTAGCCGCGCTTGCCCCACTCGTCGAAGATGTCGCCGGTGAGGATGGTGTGCGCGCCCGTGGCCGCGGACCAGTAGATGTTGCCGTGCTCGAACGGCTGGAAGAACCCGCCCTTGACCGCAATCTCGTTGCCGGTCGGGTACCCCAACTCAGAGGTAGCGGTGCCGATCTCGCCGTACTTCTCCGCGATCGCGCCGTGGACGATGAAGTGCTTGCCGTCCGGGTTGCGGGTGAGGAAGCCGCCCTGGAACTTCTGCACGTAACCCTCGCCCACCTGGTTCGCCTCGGCCACCGGGTACTTCAGGTCGCCGCCCTCGTAGCCGTTTTCGCCCCATGCGGCGAACATGTCGCCCGGGATGGCGTACGCGCCGGTCTGCGGGGTCCAGTACACCGAGCCGTGCTGGAAGTGCACGAAGCGGCCCACGCCGTCCGGCGTCGGCGTCTCGCCCGTGGTGGGGAAGCCCAGCCAGCCGGCCGGGCCGCCGAGCGCGTTGTACTTGGCCAGGATCGCTCCGTAGAGCGCGTGCGCGCCGGTGTCCGGGGACCAGAAGGCGGTGCCGCCGCGGAAGTCCTGCGCCTTGCCCTTGGTGTCCTTGCCCGCGTCATACTCGTCGTTGACGCAGGAGCCGATCGTGCCGGCCTTGGTGGCCTCGGCGATCGCGCCGACCGGGGTGCACTTGGAGCCGCGGTCCGCCTCCGGCACCTCCAGCGCGTTGGCGATGTAGGGCCACGCCTGCGCCATCTCGAACTGCCAGTACTCCCAGGAGTGCACACCAGACGGGCGGAAGCGCACGATGGGCTTGACCGGGGTGCGCGAGGCATAGTCCACGAACGTCTGGGTGGACAGGCGCGAGAGCACCTCCAGTCCGATGCCGGCCGGGTTTGCCTGCCCCTTCGCCACCGATTCCGGGTTGCCAAAGTCGTCACGGCCCGAACCAGCGGAGACGTAGACCGTCATGTCCTTCAGGTTCTCGATGCCCAGCTTCGGGTCGTGGTCGATCCAGTCCTGCGAGCCCAGCGGGCCCCACATCGCCTCGGCGTTGTAGCCGCCGGCGTCCAGCTGCGCCGCCTTGATGGCGGTGGGCATGCCGGTCGTGGTGGTGTCCAAGTAGCCGGAGAAGGAGCCGACGAACTTGAACAGGTGCGGGTTGCGTTCAGCCAGGTTGACCGCCGCGGTGCCGCCCATGGACAGGCCCACCACGGCGCGGGAGCCGTTGGAACGGAACTCGTTGTTCAGCACCGGGATGAGCTCCTTGGTCAGGAACGTCTCCCACATGTAGTGCTTGCCGTTGTTCTCGCGCTGCCAGTCGGAGTAGAAGGAGGACTCGCCGCCGACCGGCAGGATCACGTTGACGTTCTTGTCGGCGTAGAACTGCTCGATGTTCGTCTCGATAGTCCAGCCGTTTTCGTCGTCACGCGCGCGCAGGCCGTCCAGCGCCCACACCTCGGGGAACTTCGCGGTCGGGTTGGAGTGCCAGTCGCGCGCCAGCAGGATCTGCACCTGGATCGGGTGGTCTGGCATCGACGGGGAGTTGATGAACACCGCCACGCGACGGTTGGTGATCCACTCGATACGGTCTACCTTCACGCCCTCCGGCAGGCCCGGGATCTGCGGGTCCTTCTCCACCTCGATCGGGGTGCGCTTCGGCGGGTCGTGCGGGCGCAGGCCGTCGGAGATGCCGCGGTTGGAGGACAACTGCGATGACAGGTCGCCCGGCAGGCTCGACTGTGCGTTGGCGGCGGGCGCCAGCGTGAGGGCAAGGGCGGCGGGCAGCAGCGCGGCGGCGATCCGCGTTGGGGTGGTTCGGTTGTCTCGCATGAGTCTCCTACCTCGTCTGGCTACTGGTGTCACAAGAGTATCGACCAAAAGCTTAAGTTTCACTTGAAGGTTTAGTCGTGTGCGACACGCGATGCGTTACGACGAGCCCAGAAACGGCGAAAACCGGCTACCTACATCCGGTTACCCGCTGGGAAATCAGCTGGTAGCCGGATGTAGGTAACCGGTTTCGTCGGAATACCCCCAGCGAGTCCCACACCGCAACCCGGCGCGCGCCCTCATCGACCCCCAGTCGGGCGCCCTACCAGGCGTTCATCACGTTGAGGATGCGCGGCTTCGTGGCCTCGAGCTGGCTGCCAAACTGGTCCCAGTTGTGCAGGCCGGTCGGGGTGAACACGGCGGTGTGCTTCACGCCGGTCACGGTGGCCTTTGCGGACCAGGCGCGGGTGGTCACGCTGGCCACCTGCTCCAGCGCGATGCCGGCGGCGCGGTGCTGCGGCAGGTACTTCTCGTCGGCCGGGCCTGGCACGCCGGAACCGGCGGAGACGTAGACGTCGCGGCCGCGGAGGTTGCCCATGTTCAAGAACGGGTCGTTTTCAAAACGGCGGGGGTTCAGCGAGGAGCCCCACATGGCGTTGACGTTGTACAGGCCGCCGTCGAGAAGCGCGGCTCGCAGTGCGGTCTGGCCGCCCGGCACCGTGGTGGTCAGGTATCCGGAGTAGGACAGCACCTGGCGGAACTGGTTGGGGTGCAGCGCCGCGAGGTTGATCGCGGCGGTGCCGCCCATGGACAGGCCGAGGATGGAGTTGTTCGTCGGCGAAACACCGAAGTGCTGCTGCAGGTAGGGCGGCAGCTCCTTGGTCAGGAAGGTGTCCCACTTGTAGGTCACCGGGTGGTTGAAGTCGTAGGTCGCCGGGGCGTTCCAGTCGGTGTAGAAGGAGGACTGGCCGCCGACGGGCATCACCAGGGTGATGTTGTTGTCCTTGAACGTTCGGGCGGCGTTGACATCGTTGACCCAGGCATTGGTGATCTCGGTGGCGCGCAGGCCGTCGAGCATGTACAGGCCAGCGTTGCCGCCGCGCTGCGCGGGCTGAATCTGGACAGTGATGTGGCGGTTCATCGCGGGGGACCACACCGTGCAGCGCTGCACCCAGAACCCGACGCGGTCCCACTCGCAGTGGCCGGTGGAGTCGGGCCGCAGCCAGTCACGGTGCGCCGCCGACGCCTGCGGGGCGCCGATCACCGCCGCCAGGCCGGTGACTAGGGCCATGAGCAGCGCAGTGAGCTTGCGGCGCACAGAATTTTTGGAGTTCATAGATCCCCTCAAAACGTGTTTTCAGGCAAAAGACACGTTCACGTTACCAATTCGAAACGTGACCCGCTATTCCCCAGTGTGCGCTTGCACCGGCCAGGCGATCTGTGCGCCCTCGATCCCTGGGTTCGCCCCGTGCCGGATCGCGCGGCGGGTATCGGCGTCGATGTAGAGGCCGGGGTCGCTGGAAAGCTGCAGCGTGCGGCCGTCGGTAAGCGAATAGCGCACGTTTTTCCAGAACCGCCCCCAGCTCATGGGTTCGCGCGAGGTGGCCAGCAGTTCGGCGATTTCGGGGCTGCGCAGCGCCGCGCGCGCCTGCTTCGCGCGCATGGAGCTGATAAACGGCGGGAGCCCGTCCAGGTAGGTGTCGGTGTCGGCGGCTTGCCAGGCGGGGTCGAGGAATTTGTCGTGGCCGACGCGGCCTTCCGGGTCACGCGGCATGCGCGCGGCGATGGGGGTTGCCAGGCCGACGGTGTCCAGGATGCGCACGTCGAGCGGCGCGTTCATACTGGTCATGCCCAGGTTGATCAGGTACGCCGTCAGCGGCAGGTTGCTTAAGTCCGACTCCGCGTCTTCGCGGTCGCGGTAGTACCAGCTGTACATCTCTGGGTCGGCGGAGACGTAGGCGAGGTTGAGCTGCGCGGCGTCTGCGGCGATGCCTTTGTCCAGCGCGTCTTCCCAGTTCTGCATGAGCTTGGAGCCGAGGAAGTCTTCGGCGTAGCGCGGCGGGTCGGTCAGCTCGCGGCCGACGGCAAGGGTCCAGAATTCCCGCTCGTCCACGATGCCGAGTTCTTTTTCGCCGGTCTGGTACGCCTCCCAGTCGATGGGGTGGGCGCGCACGATGGTCACGCCGGCCCACACGGCCACGGCGGTCGCCAAAGCAATGCTCACGCGTGTGAGCGGCACCGCCATCGCGGGCAGCAGCAGCGCGAACAGCGGCAACAGCCACATGCGCCCGTGCATGAAGTCGCCGCCGACGCGCAGCACGTAGAGGATGTGGGCGAGCGCGCAGCCGGTGACAAGCAAAACAATTGCTAATCGACGTCCTCCGGTCCCCCGCATCATCCACCCCACCAACGCGGCGGCAGCCAGCACCGGCAGCCAGAGCCAGTAGTAGCCCACGAAGTCCGCGAAGTACTCGAACCCGCGCGCCCACTCGGCGCCGGAGGCAGATTTGGCCACGGCCGTGTGGGGAGTGAGCAGCCCGTAGTAGCCCATGCGGAAGAGCTGGTAGGCGGCCGGCACGGGCAGCGCCGCAGCAAGGATGCCGGGGGTCTTGCGCGGGGAGAACGCGATGAGCAGGATGCCGGTCACGCCGCCGTAGAGCGCGAGCTCGGGGCGCACCAGCCAGGACATGCCGCACCAAAAGGCGAGGAAGTAGCCGGCTTCCGGCACGCGGCGGCGCAGCGGCTCGGCCCACGCGACCAGCGCAGCCCACCACACGGCGATCCACAGCAGCGACAAGCCCCATTCCAGCCCGGAGGTGGCGAAGTCTCGGGCGGGCGGCAGCGCCAGGTAGATCACGATGCCCAGGGGCACGACGGGGCCCACTTTGCCCCAGAACCGGCCCGTGGCGAAGGTGGCCAGCGCGGCCGCCGCGACGGTGAAGATCAGCGCGAGCCACATAGCCACATCTTCGAGCCGGGCACCGGTGAGCCAGCCAAACGCGGTGATCAGGTACTGCCATAGCGTGGAGGTGTTGGCCTCCACTCGCTCGCCGGCGTTGAACACGGGCCCGTTTCCGGCGAGCAGGTTGCGCACGGTGCGCAGGACGATCAAGCCGTCGTCGGACATCCAGCGGCGGGTCCATCCGCCCCAGAACGCGAAGATGCCCGCGACTACGGCTGCGGCGAGCGCGGAGAGGCGGGCATGTTTGGTCATTGCGACGATGTTAGTGGGTGTAGCGCTACCAGCCTAAGTTCGGCACAACGTAGACGGCCATGGCGATGCAGAACAGCCACGCCAAGGCGAGCAGCTGCAGGACACGGTCCTCCAGCGCGATCTCGTCGGGCGCGCCGCCCTGGCCGCCGTCCACCACGGAGGCGTAGCGCAGAATCGCGATGACAAACGGCACCATGGACACCTGGTACCAGATGGCGGCGGTGCCCTCGACGGAGTTGGACAGCTGGAAGCCCCACAGCGCGTACGACATGACCACCGCGGTGGCGGACAGCGTCCACACGAACCGCAGGTAGGTCTCGGTGTAGCCCTGCAGCGCGCGGCGGATCTCCGCGCCGGTCTCCTTGACCAGCAGCAGCTCGGCATAGCGCTTGCCGGATGCCATGAACAGGGAGCCGAACGCGGCCACCAGCAGGAACCACTGGGACAGGTCGATGCCTGCGGCCACGCCGCCGGCCATGGTGCGCAGCATGAAGCCGGAGGACACCAGGGCAATGTCGATCACCGGGATGTGCTTCCAGCCGAAGCAGTAGCCCAGCTGCAGCGCGATGTAGATGCCGATGACCCAGGCCAGCGACGTGCCGTCGGTAGCCAGAAGGGAAAGCCCAAGCGAGAGCGCAATGAGCACCGCCGCCATGACGTACGCCAGGTTGATCGGCAGCATGCCGGACGCGATCGGGCGGAACCGCTTGGTGGGGTGACGGCGGTCGGATTCGACGTCGCGCGCGTCGTTGATCAGGTAGATCGAGGACGCGCCGAAGCAGAACACCACAAACGCCAGGAGGATGTCCATGGCGGTGCGGGAGTTAAAGGCGTCCGTACCGGCGGCCAAGGGAGCTGCCAGCACGAGGACGTTTTTCACCCACTGCTTCGGCCGCAGGCCCTTGAGCATCGCGTCCGGGAGGTTCTTCGGCGGCGTCTTTTTCATCACCTGGTCAACGCCGGAGGTGTGCGGCTCCGACTTGATCAGGGGCTCGTCCACGGGTTCACGGGTGTTTGCCACTAGATCCTCTTCTCAGCCTCGATTGCCACCTTCGCCGTTGCCGCGCCCAAGGCGGCACCTGCGAGGGTGTCGGTTGGGTAATGCACGCCGAGCACGTTACGCGACAGCATCATCACCGGCACGAGCAGCCACGGCCACTTCCTTCCGGTGATGTCCGCCAGGTGCGCGGCCGCGGCGCCGGTGTTCGCGGCGTGCGAGGATGGAAACGACAGCTGCGAGGGCGTTTTCACGCCGATTGTCACGCGCGGGTCGTTCGGCCGCGGGCGGCGCACGACGCGCTTGAGCACCACGGTCGCGGCGTGCGCGGCGAAGGTGCCGGCGCCGAGCGCGAACCACTTGGAGCGGTTTCGCCCATCAAAGATAGCTCCGCCCGCGGCCACCGCCAGCCAGCCCAAGTCATGCTCGCCGAAATGGCTCAACGCACGGGCGGCCTTCGCAGTTTCTGGGGTGTACAGCTGGTCCTGGATGGCGACGAGCAGGTCGACCTCTTTATTGCGCATCGAAGATCTTCCCCCAGTTCTCGTGGCTGGTCAGCTCGCCGCGCGCGTCGCGGTAGGTGCGCTTGAGCTCCGGCCAGCGTTCCTTGATCTGGGCGCGCAGTTCCTTCTGTTCGCGCATCAGCTCGTCGGCAAGCTGCTTGTCGCGCTTGCGGAAGGCCACGCCGGTGCCGCCGGCGGTGGACACGGTCGCCGAGTCCACGCGGGCGAGCGTGTACCAGCGCGCCTCTTCGGCGGTGAGGTTGAGCTGCGGCGCGTCCCAGTGCGCGCGATCCTCGTCCTTGCGCAGGTGCATCAGCGCCTTGACGGCCCACGGGATCTTCTTCACCTTGGCCAGGCGCCCGCCGACCTTGTTGGTGGGCACGCCCGGCGCGCCGGTCGGCGCGGGCAGGTCGGTCGCGGACGGCAGCACCTGCGCGTCCGAGTACTCCTTGCGGATCCCCTGAATCCGCGGCAGCGAGGATTCGAGGATGTCGAAGAGCTGGTCCGGGCCCGCGAGGAAGTCGCGCATCGCCTCGTTCTGGATGGCGATGGTGGAGTACTCCATGCAGAAGTAGTGCTTCGCTGTGGATTTCTGCATGTTCTTCAGCATCGCCTCCGGGTTGTCCGGGCCGTAGATGCTGGCCACGATGAGGCGGTTGCGCATGTGGAAGTACGCCTGCCAGTCAATCGCGTCGTCCTTGTCCGCCCACGCCATGTGCCAGATGGCCACGCCGGGCCAGGTGACCGTCGGGAAGCCCGCTTCTTTGGCGCGCAGCGCGTATTCGTTGTCGTCCCACTTGATAAACAGCGGCAGCGGCAGGCCCATCTTCTCCGCCACCACGCGCGGGAAGAGGTTCATCCACCAGCCGTTGTAGTCCACGTCGATGCGGCGGTGCAGCGGGCGCGAGGTGGTCTTTTTCGGATCCAGGTCCTCTTCGTCCGTGCCGACGTAGCCGAGCGGGTACTTGGCAAAGTCGTGGTCGTAGACGGCGTGCTTGGCAGCGGAGAACATGAAGATCTCCGAGTCCACCGTCTCACCCGTGGTGCGCAGCTGGCTTCGGTCCTGCAGGTTGAGCATCTGCCCGCCCACCAGGATCGGCTTCGCTGCGTAGCGCGCGGCCTGCACGGCGCGGACGATGGAGTCCGGCTCGATGGCGATGTCGTCGTCCATGTACAGGATGAACGGTGCGTCGGTGCGGTTCAGCGCCTCGTACATGATGCGGGAGTAGCCGCCGGAGCCGCCCAGGTTGCCCTGCTGGAAAATCTCCAGTTTGCCATTCAAGTTCTTCTCGGCCTCGGCGAAGTCCGGCTCGTCCGCCGGGTGCTGGTTGCCCTGGTCCGGCATGAGCACGTTGCTGATGCAGGCTTCCACGTACGGGTCCTCCGCCAGCGCGTGCAGCGCGTTGACGGCGTCGCGGGGGCGGTTGAACGTGGGGATGCCCACGGCGACCTGTTTGGGCTGGGGCGGGACCACGGTGCCGTCGTCAAGCACTTGCTCCTTGGGCTCCTGCGGGGAGCACCACGCGGCGTCCGCGATGCGCGTGTCGTCCTCGGCGGTGATGTCGAACCACAGCCAGCCGCCGTCCTCGAAGTTGCTGAGTTTCAGCGGGATCTCGGTGCGCCCGGTTGCCTCGACGTTGGTGACGCTCACGCGCGTGCCGTCGTGCTTGGACCGGTAGACGGAGATGGTCGCGCGCCCCTCGACGTCCATGGCCAGGACCACGGTGTCCAGCTGCGACCAGCGGCGCCAGTAGCTCGCCGGGAACGCGTTGAAGTACGTCTCGAAGCTGACCTCGTTGCCCGCGGGGACCTCGAAGCTCGTGCGGTCGGACCAGCGCAGACGCTGTTTGTTGTGCTCCTGCTCGATCAGGTACAGCATGCGCACGTCGTGCGGCTCGCCCTTTTTGGGCATGAGGACGCGCTGCAGCGTGTCCACGGCGAGGGTCTTGCTCGTCTCCACAGCTCTCACTTTCTGTTGTGGGCAGTTGGAGCCAAGCGTAATCGCTTCAATGGTGATTCCTTGGTGTGGCTCGCGGTTCGGTGCGGGGCTAGCTGGAGAAGAGGAGGCGCAGGCCTTCGCGGAGGTCGGCCACGATGCGGTCGGACTCCGATTCGGGAACCCGCAGGTTGTCCAGCGTGAGACCGTTGATCAGCGCGGTAACTAGGCGCGCTTTGGGCTTTGCGTCCTCCTCACCGCCCAGTGCAGCGACAACGCTGCCCTGAAAGTCTTCGAGGACCTCGGTGTAGAGATTCGCAATCCAGTCCCGGGTTGCAGAGGCGGATCCGTACGTGACCCAGATTGCGGCATCTTCGGAACGCACGCCGCCGATCGGCAGGAGCTCGGCAAGCCTGGCCACCCAGGTTTCGAGCTCGTCTCCTTTTTCAGGAACTGCCGCTACCCGCTCGCTCTGGCGCTGGATGGAGCGGATGAACGCGTGCGCTAGCAGGGCGTCCCTATTCGGGGCGTGATACTGCACCGAGCCAGCGGCGAACCCGGATTCCTTCGCCACCTCCCGCACGCTCACGGCATCGAGGCCGCGCGACGCGATGATGCGGATAGTCGCGTCGGCGATGGTCGCGGCCGATTCTGAAAACTGATGGTCCAGGGAAAAGTCGTTCATGGTTGCGCACCATTCTAGATTCTCGTACGTTCGTAAGGCGTAATACGTTCGTACGAGAGATCCAGAGATCCCATGGGTTCAGTCATCCCCGTTGTTGGCTTGGCGCTGCTTGACAGCCTGAGCCTGGGCACTCTTGTCATCCCCCTTGCGCTCATCGTCCACTGGCGCGCCGTCCGCGTTCCGGCGCTGACCACCTACCTGCTTACCGTCGCGGCGGTCTACTTCCTCCTCGGGCTAGGGATACTCCTCGGATTCGCCGGTCTGGGCTCGGTCGCCGAACGGATCACGCAGACCGATGCCTTCCCCTGGATCACGTTGACGCTGGGCGCGGCCCTCGCGCTCTTCGGCATCTTCGCGCCCAACCCCAAGAAGCCCGAACCCGGGCAGTTGCCGAAACGCGCAGCCGGAGCCACAAGCAGCGTGCCGAGCATGGTCGCATTAGGCCTCGGCGCATCTCTCACCGAGGCGGCGACGATGCTGCCGTACATCGCAGCGATGGGCATCATCGGCAGCTGGGATATCCCCTCCGCGGCAAAGGCCGGGGCCGTGGGCGTCTACTGTCTCGTCATGATCTTACCGACGGTCATCCTCGCCACCTTGGCGCTGCTCTTCGGCCAGAAGTTCTTCCCGCGGCTCGAACGCCTTATCCCCCGCCTCGAGTACGAGGCAAAAGTGACGCTTCTCTGGATCGCCGCCATCGTCGGCATCTACATGGTGGCGTACAGCGTTGCGACGATCCGCGGCGACCTCCCCGCCTCGTGACCAAGACCGTTTTCGCGCGGCGGCTGCATTGGCGCTCGCCTCCCTGGGGCCGTTACGGTAGCTACGGTTTCCACCCCTCACCTGCTCGAGGGGAATCATCTAACACATTGAAAACGGTATACCTATGGCTTTCTCTCGCACCGAGATTTCTCACGAACCGCCCGCTCCGACGGGGGTTGTAGAGTCCTTCCGCTACGCATTTTCGTCGTCTACTCGCCTGCGCAAGGAAGTCCTCGCGGGGCTCACGGTGGCGCTCGCGCTCATCCCCGAAGCCATTGCGTTTTCCATTCTCGCCGGGGTTGATCCGGCGCTCGGGCTGTTCGCGTCAGTGGTCATGGCGATCACCATCGCGTTCACCGGCGGGCGACCCGCGATGATCACGGCTGCCACGGGCGCTGTCGCCCTGGTCATCGCCCCAGTCGCCCGAGAACACGGCGTGGACTACTTCATTGCCACCGTCCTGCTGGCGGGCGTGCTGCAAATCGTGCTCGCGGCGCTCGGGGTGGCGAAACTGCAGCGGTTCATCCCGCGGTCGGTGATGATCGGCTTCGTCAACGCCCTGGGAATTTTGAT
Organism: Corynebacterium sp. MSK008; assembly: GCF_030232585.1. GTDB lineage: Bacteria > Actinomycetota > Actinomycetes > Mycobacteriales > Mycobacteriaceae > Corynebacterium. Next base: position 67,634 of record NZ_JASPJX010000008.1, read on the forward strand.
CTTTACCGCGCAGCTGGAGCATCTTATCGACGTCCCAAAGGTCGTCTACGTCCTCGTCGCCGCCGGTATCGCGATCATGATCGGGTGGCCGAAGCTTACGGGAGCCATCCCTGCGCCGTTGATCACCATCGTCGTCATCAGCGCCGTCGTGGGGCTTTTCGGGATGCACGTCCCCACCGTGTCGGACATGGGTGAGCTGCCGGAGTCCCTACCGCGACTGTTCGTCCCAGACGTGCCGCTGACGCTGGAGACGCTGCGGATCATCGCGCCGTACGCGCTCGGCATGGCCCTTGTCGGCCTGCTGGAATCGTTGATGACGGCCAAACTTGTCGACGACATCACCGACACCCACTCCGACAAAACCCGCGAATCCTGGGGCCAAGGCGTGGCGAACATCGCCTCCGGCCTGTTCGGCGGCATGGGCGGCTGCGCCATGATCGGGCAGACCATGATCAACGTCAAAGAATCCGGGGCGCGCACCCGCCTATCGACGCTTCTTGCCGGCGTGTTCCTGCTCATCCTGATTCTCGTGCTCGGCGACGTGGTGGGCCAGATCCCGATGGCGGCACTCGTGGCGATCATGATCATGGTGTCTGTGGGCACCATCGACTGGCACTCGGTGCACCCGCGCACCCTGAAATTCATGCCGCTGTCGGAGACCGTGGTGATGCTCGTGACCGTCGTTGCCACCCTCGCCACCAGCAACCTCGCCGTCGGCGTGGTGCTCGGCGTGATCACCGCGATGATCACCTTCGCCCGCCGCGTCGCACACCTCGCCTCCGTCGAGCAGGTTTCCGCCGAGGACACCACCAACGACGGGCTCGTGGACACCCGCACCTACCGCATCCACGGCCAGCTGTTCTGGGCCTCCAGCAACGACCTGGTGTACGCCTTCGACTACACCGACCCGGCAGACAACATCGTCCTCGACTTGAGCGCGGCCGAAGTGTGGGACGCCTCCACCGTGGCGACGCTGGACTCCATCACCAGAAAATTCGAGAGCAAGGGCAAATCTGTCACCATCGTCGGCCTCGCCGGGCCAAGCAAGGACCGCCTAGACCGCCTGTCCGGCAAGCTCGACGGCCAGTAACGGCACTTCTCCCGTAGGCTGCGCATCATGCAGTTCCAGGGATACAACGCAGACGGCCTCCCCCACGACCCCGCAGATCGGCAGCGCTCCGGCTCGCCGGCGCGCAACTACGCCATCGGCGCAGTGTGCGTCGTGGTGGCTGTGTTGTCGTTCGCGTTCCTGTCCGGCTCGACCGCCGTGTTCATCGGCATCGCCGCCGCCATTGCGGGCGCGGTGTTCATGCTCATGGGCATCCAGGGCAGCATCTACCAGCAGCCGGACCCCCTCGAGCCCGGCAACTACGGTGTGCAGGACCCTGTCCAGAATCCGGTGCAGGACCTGGGCGGGGACTACGACTGGGACGGCAACTTCCGCCGCGAGTTCGGCGACGGCACTCCGGGCGGGCGCTAGAGCGTAAACGTATGTACCCAAACACGCCCCTAACCCCACCACCCATCCGAAACGAGCAATTAGCTACGGACCCAAAGCCCCGATAGGAATCACTGCCACACCGTCGTTGCGGCGTAACGCGGGTCCTCCCGAGGTGATCACCACCAAGGCTGGGTCATCATCAAGGTGCCCTGCGAACCGCTTGAGTGTGTCGGCCGCATGCTCAATCACCTCTGGGGTGTAGCCCAACTTCACTTCAACTAGCACGTCCCGGCCACCGACATTCGCAACAGCGTCGACCTCCAGCTTCGTATTCAGCCGGGCGTGGTACACCGTTCTTCCCGTTAACGCACGCAATTCGTGCACCACCAAGGACTCAAAGAGCTGGCCGAAGTATGCGGGGTCTCGGAGAAGCTGTTCCGGCCCCCGATCCAGCGCTGCCATGGCAAAGGAGGGATCAGCGAGATGACGCTTCGGTGCTTTCCTCAGCGTCGCTTTAGAGCGCAGATGCGTGAACCACGCAGGCTGGTCCACAGAGACGAAAATGCTCGCGAGAGCATCGAGATAGCCCCGAGTTGTTTCCCGGGAGGTATCGGCATCGGTCGCGATGGTTTGCAGCTCCAGCTCGGTACCCACGCCACGAGCTAACGAACGGATCATCCGCCGCACCCGCTCTGAATCGCGATTCACCCCACCAGGGGCATGGATATCCACGTCCGCAACGGTTTGTACGTAGTCGCGGACGTTTTCCAGCGCGTCTTCAAATGGAAGACCGACGTTGTACGGAAGGCCACCCCGGCACACGCGTTCCGCCAGATGCGGCAGTGTTAAGTCCGGTGTCGCAAACGGCAATGGGTCACCTGCAACCGCAGCAGCAAGTGAAACCGTCCCATCCGAGTCCCCAGTTTCAAAGAGGGTCATTGTCGACATCGTCATTCGTGCGAACCGGCCGGCACCCGAGTGGCTCGTCGCGTCCGCCCCAGGGGCCGTGGACCCGGTGAAGATGAACTGCCCCTTCGCCTGACGCTCGTCAATGGCGTGCCGCGCGAAATCCCACAGTCTCGGCTGCAGCTGCCATTCGTCGATAAGCCGCGGTGTGGCTCCTTCGAGCAGCAGCCGCGGGTCATTATCCATAGCGAGGGTGACGCCAGGATCGGTCTCAACGTTCAGAAAACTTGCGGCTTGCTGTTTCGCCGTCTCTGTCTTTCCACAACCTTTTGGTCCCTGAATAAGGACACCGCCCTGCCTGCGGAGCGATCGCTCCAATTCAGCATCCGCCAGCCGTGGAATATATCCGTTCGCCATACAGCCGCATAGTAGCAGCTAAACGAGCCAGGTTGGCATTTTGAAAACGACTTGCTTGGCGTTTTGAAAACGGCTTGCTTGGCGTTTTGAAAGCGATCCGCTTGGCATTTTGAAAACGGGGCGGGGCGGAGGCTCGTCGATAGGCAAAGGCCCCCTACTTCTGCTCCCACAACGTGCTCGGGCCGGTGAGGGCCTTGCGGTCGCGCGCGAGGATGAGGCGGTCCAGGTCAGCGAGCACCGCATCGACGTCCGCGGGGTTGTACTTGCGCTCGCGGCGCGCCTGCTGCAGCTCGCGGCTGGCGGCGCGAAGTGCGACCTCCTGCAGCTGCGCAGCGCCCGTACGCGCACGGTCGAAGGCAGCCTTGCGCTCCTCGGAGCCCTCGGGGTCCTGCAGGCGCTTCTCCGCGATCGAGTCGAGGCGCTCCTGCATCATCGCGTACGCCTCCGGCGCGTACTCCTCGCCGTGCTCGCGCACCGCCTTGCGCGCCGCGTCGAAGGCGCGCTGGTTCAGCTCCTCGAGCGCCTTGTCGCCGGCGGGGCCATTTTGCAGGTCAAGCTTATCGACGAGCCACGGCAGCAACAGCCCCGGCAGCACCATCGTGCAGGTGAGCACGGTCAACGCGATGACAGAGAGTTCGTGGTGGTAGTTCGTCGCCGACGCCGGGATCGCCAGCACCAGCGCCAGCGTGACCAACCCGCGCATGCCCGCCCACGCCATGAGCAGAACCTCCTGCAGGCGCAGCGGGGAGACGTTGGTGTGGTGCTTTTTCTGGTTGATCTTGTACAGCACCCACATCCAGATGAAGCGCACCGCAAACGCGACGACGGACAGGACCACACCCACCTGCACCGCCTGCCAGATGTGCGTGCCAGCGGTGTCGATAGCGTCGCGCACGCTCATGCCAATCAGGCCGAACGCCACGCCGGTGAACAGCAGTTCCACCGTCTCCCAGAAGGAGTGGCCGGTGAGGCGGTCCTCGGCGGTCATGGTCGAGCGCGAGGACATCTCCACCGCGGCGATGACGATCGCGATGACGCCGGAGGCTCCGATGGCCTCGCAGCCGGCGTAGATGGCGAACGGGAGCACCCAGGTAAACGCGGTGCGGATCACGGAATCGGGCACCGAGTTGGCGAAAGCGGCGGCCAACCTACCCACGACCAAGCCGATCAACACCGCGGCGATAGCGGCGTAGAGGAACTGCAGCGCGCCTTTACCGAAGTCGACCTCACCGTGGGCGACTGCGGCCGCCATGGCGACGTTGAAGGTGACGATGGAGGCTGCGTCGTTAAATAGCCCCTCCGTCTGCAGCGTGCCAGTGATGCGCTTCGGGATGCCGGCCGGGCCCGCCACGGCGTCCACGGCCACCGGGTCCGGCGGGGCGATCGCGGCGGCGAGCACCATCGCCGCAGCCAAGCTCAGCCCCGGCAGCATCCACATCGCCGTGGCCGTGAGCGCCGCGATGGTGAGGAACACCAGGATGATCGACATGGTCAGCACCACGTTGAGCTGCGAGCCGATTTGCCCCCAGCTCGTGCGCCGGGCCAGCGACCACAACAGCGGGGGCAGGAAGATCGGCAGGATCAGGTGCGGATCGATGGACACCGTGTCGATGCCGGGGATAAAGATCACCGGCGCGACCACCACAGTCAGAAGCGCCGGCCACGGCAGGCCGGTGCGCTCACCTACCGCGGCGACGAGGACGGTGGCGAGCAGCAGGCCGATTAGTGCTATGAAAGTTCCCACGAGGGGTGAGTTTACGGCGTACCGCGGGCTGCAGCAGGTGTCGGCACGGGCGCGGGCATCATCAACCACTCCGACATCAACCGGTACCTCGTTTCTACCTTCGTCGCCCCGGCCCTGAGCGCCTAACCAACCCTTTTCGGAGTTGTTTGAAACAACTCCGAAACAACTCGCAGTAAAACTGACCCGAAATCAACCCATCTGAGTAGGTCAGGATAGTTGTTTGGAGTTGTTTAGAGGGAAACCCACCGAACACTCGGACCTCGAGTCGGGCTACCGTCGGCAATCTTCGCTTTACCCAAATCTCGAAGGTGGCGAAGGATTCGGCTCACTGATTCACGCTCTACGCCGAGTTCATTCGCAACCTCACGAGCGTTCAGGGACTGCCCCTCGCGCAACTGAGCAATGATCCAGTCCTCGGTAGTCACGGATGCAATCGCAGTAGATTCGTTCCCCTCAAAGGCCGCCCGAGCTCGAGCGGACAGTATCCACTCAGGAGCATCCCGCAAAGGTTCTAGGAAGCCCTGACTTGCGTACCACCCCAAGGTTTCTTGGGCCTGCGCTTCCGGGACTTGCATGAGTCGAGCTGCCGTGGACGTCATCAAAATCTGGTTGTTCGCTAGATGACGCGCAACCAAAAGCCCATCCACACTCTTGAAGATCGCTTCACCAAACTCAGTACGCAACAGGTACAGCGTCTTAATAAACGCCGAATCGACATTTCCGGCGGGCAACGTGACCTCAACAAACGGCCCATCGGCATTCAGACTGGGGGCTTGCCTACCACTAGCAAGCATGGAGACCCACATGCGATCGAAGCCTCGCGAAGATTCTTCAGCAAGTCCTAACTGTCGCAGTGCACCCATCAGAATCGGGTTACGCGGAATCGATTGGGTGCTCAGAATCCTCTCCTCGGGCACGCCTACGGGGAGGCCACCAGGAGACCATACGGTCAGACTGGTCGGAGACTGATCAACGACGATTGCAGTGGTCGCTCCCCAGTCGCGGTGCGCGAATGCGTTAGAAACAATTTCATCTACAGCAGCCGCAGGAAACGCCGGAATGGGAAACTCTTGCCCGTTCGGGAGCTGCACTCGCGCAACCTCCTGCGACGTGTGAGCCTTAATCAACGCACGTAGCTGTTCTGACGCAGTAATCAACGGTGCGGAGATCTCGGTTACTTTCGGATCGCCACTGGGCACGTCGCGAAGCAAATGTCTCACGACCGTCCGGTTGTGCAGTGGCTGCATGAAGAGAATTTCTGCCGCAAATGTCAGCGCGCCATCGGCCGTAAGCAATCCCAACTCACTGCAGAGTTGAAGACTCGTCTGGGGTACAGGCGAGTCATCACCCAAGGCATGCTTCCGGTTGGCCAGGAGTGCTTTAGCCTGCTCGATTGCCTTAGGGTCGAGATCTTTAGGGCTTCGTCGAGACACAGTAGCGCTCAGGTCAGGGTTCGAACGGGACAGGTGAATACTGCGACGCTCATCCTCCCCCAAAGGAACACAGTTTTTCCCGACGCGTTTACTGGCCTGGCCTTTGGAACGCTGATACAACGCCATCCCCCGCGGGATGCGCAACGCAATCAAACGCTTGCCACAGCGCTCGATTTCAGAAGCTTCGACCTGAATATGAGGCTGCGTCTTGCTGTAAATCTTTTCCACCAACCAATCGCATGAGCGATCAGTACCAGTGAACGCAGCAGGGCCTGCCTTCTTGTCATTGACACCAAGGACAATGTAGGCGACTCCGCCGTCGGCGTTGGAGAAACAAATAACTTCGTCGATGAGAAACTCCACAAGACCCGCATCGGGGTTCTTGTTCATCGGGTGGACGGCAGGATCCTCCTTGAAATCCAGTACCTGGGATTCCCAGATATCGGCGCTATCTCCGGCCTCAATTGCCGACAGTGCTTCCTCCACACCCTCAAAACCCGAATCGAGCATGAGCTCAGAATAACAAAAGTTGTTTCAAAGTTGTTTGAAACAACTCCGAAACAACTTACCGCAAAAATCGCCTAGAATCATTCCATCGACGCAGGTCAGAATAGTTGTTTGGAGTTGTTTCGAGTTGTCTATAACTCGACCGGAGCTACCATTCTCGTTATAATCAGGTCCATCAGCTGGCCAGGAGGCGTGGTTATTTTCCACAACCTGGTCGGCGTTTTAATTGGTCGGCCGGGCAGCGGTGCCGGGCGACCCCGGCACCGCGCCGCCGTGGCCGCTACACCGCGTCGAAGAACTCCACCGTGGTGCCGTCGAGCACCTTCGAGGGCACCCCGATCTTGCCGGCGTCCCGAGCGGCGGCGTAACCGGACAGCCGGTCGCGGTAGTGCAGGAAGCGTTTGAGGCTGCCCAGCTCGGTGATGTCGAGAAGCTCAGCGTCGCCGAAGCTGTGCGCGTTGTCATTGTATTCGGCGATGACGCCCGCGCAGTCCGGGCAGTCGGGGTGAACGAAAATCTCTTGCGTTGCCATGCCTCCGACCCTAGTGGCCGCGGGGCTGCGACAAAGGCTCGCCGTGTTCGAAGAACGGGCGCAGCTGGTTGTCAAACAGGGTCAGCGCCGAGGCGATGGCCATGTGCATGTCCAGGTACTGGTAGGTGCCCAACCGGCCGCCGAACAGGACGTTGTTCTGCTCGGATTCTTCGGCCGCGAGGCGTCGATAGGCCTCCAGCTTCTCGCGATCCTCCGGCGTGTTGATCGGGTAGTACACCTCATCGTCATCCTCGGCGAAGCGGGAGTACTCCTTCACAATCACCGTCTTATCGGACGGGTACTCGGAGCGCTCCGGGTGGAAGTGGCGGAACTCGTGGATGCGGGTGTACGGCACATCGGCGTCGTTGTAGTTCATCACCGGGGTGCCTTGGAAGTCGCCGACCTCGAGCACTTCCTGCTCGAAGTCGAGGGTGCGCCAGCCTAGGCGGCCCTCGGTGTAGTCGAAGTACTGGTCCAGCGGGCCGGTGTAGACCACGGGCGCGTCCGGGTTCTCGGCGCGCACCTCGGAGGCGACGGCGAACCAGTCGGTGTCCGTGCGGACGTCGATAAGCTCATGCTCCGCCATCTTCTCCAGCCAGGCGGCGTAGCCGTCGACGGGCAGGCCTTCGTAGGTATCGTTGAAGTAGCGGTTGTTGAAAGTGTAGCGCACCGGCAGGCGGGAGATGATCTCCGGCGGCAGGTCGGTGGGGTCGGTCTGCCACTGCTTGGCGGTGTAGTGCTTCACAAACGCGTCGTAGAGCGGCTTGCCAATGAGCGCGATGCCGCGCTCCTCCAGGTTCGTCGCGGCCGCGGGGTCGAGGCCTTCGCGCTGCTCCTCGATGAGCTTCTTCGCCTCTTCCGGCGAGTAGTAGCGGCCGAAGAACTGGTTGATCAGGCCGAGCCCCATTGGGAACTGGTAGGCGGTGCCGTCGTGCATCGCGAAAACGCGGTGCTGGTAGTCCGTGAAGTCGGTGAAGCGGTTGACGTATTCCCACACCCGCTCGTTCGAGGTGTGGAAGAGGTGCGCACCGTATTTGTGCACCTCAATGCCGGTTTCCGACTCGTTTTCGCTGTACGCATTGCCGCCGATGTGGCTGCGTTTTTCCACTACCAGCACGCGTTTGCCCAGCTCACTCGCCGCCTGCTCGGCCACGGTGAGGCCGAAGAAACCCGATCCAACAACAATGAGGTCGTATGCCATGCGACCTATTTTCGCACAGTTGCCTATCGACGGAGCTCCGCCGCGACACGCCCCAGAAGTCTCAAGTCTTTCTTGAGACTTGAACTTGCACTACACTTCGTTTCTGTCACATTTGCCACTGCTTTCGCAGTGACCCCATAGAACCTCAGGAGTATTACTGTGCAGCAACGTCGCAGCATTCAGGGCGGCGCGGCCCGACCCGCCCGGGCCGCGATCATGCCCGTGATCGTGTCCGTCCTCCTCGTCACAGCACTCGTTGCCGCCAACGCGTTCAGCGGCAACCGCATCCTGCAGGTGCAGTCGCAAGGCGTGGGCGCACCGGAGGTCTACACCACCTCCTCATCGTTTGCGTCCGGCGACAACATCACCGTCGACGACGCCGCCATCCGCACCCAGGGCGGCGAAGAAGAGCAGGTCCGCCGCGTGGTCAAGGAGTTCGCCAACGACCGCGAATTCTCCATCGTGGGCCTGACCTGGACCGGCGAGCGCGACATCGCCGCGTACGTGCGCTCCCAGAAAGCCGACGGCACCTGGTCCGAATGGTTCGAGATGGACCCGGCAGCCCCGCAGGCGGGCTCCGAGAAATCCGGCACCGAGCCGATCTACGTGGGCCGCACGAAGCGTATTCAGGTTTCCACCGGCAACGTGGACCTGCTCGAAGGCGGCCGCACCGTCTCCGACGCCCCCACCACCGCCAACGACATCGAGGCGGTCTTCCTCGACGGCGGCACCGGCACCGCGGAAGGCGGTATCCAGCCCGTCGTCGACTCCTACACGCGTGGCATGCCCAAGGTGGTCACCCGCGCGCAATGGGGCGCCGGTCGCAGCAGCACCCCGCACTACACCGAGCCCACCACCGCCGCGACCGTGCACCACACGGCGGGCTCCAACAACTACTCCGAGGCCGAGGCACCGGGCATCGTGCGCGGCATCTGGAACTACCACGCGAGGAACCTGGGCTGGGGCGACATCGGCTACCACGCGCTCGTCGATAAGTACGGCAACATCTACGAAGGTCGCGCCGGCGGCATGGACCGCGGCCCGCAGGGCGCCCACGTCGGTTCCTTCAACCAGAACACCTGGGGCGTGTCCATGCTTGGCGACTACCAGTCCGCCGAGCCCACCCCGGCCGCCCTGCGCGCCATGGGCGAGATCATCGGCTGGAAGGCCGCCGTCGCAGGCTTCGACCCCACCGGCTCCAGCTACCACTTCGCCGAGGGCAACTTCCGCGGTTCCAAGTACGCCGCTGGCCAAGGCGCGATGTTTAACAACATCAACGCCCACCGCGACTTCCACTACAACACCTGCCCGGGCGACAACCTGTACTCCAAGCTGCCCGCGATCCGCGCCACCGCAGCCACGAAGTACCGCTCCTTGGGCGGCAGCCGCTCCGGCATCGGCTCCATCCTCGACCGCTTGAGCGGCAACGAGACCACGTCCACCCCGACCAGCCCGGTCGCCCCGGCGGACCCGGACGCGCGCGACACCGGGGCCGCACCGACACCGACCCCGAAGCACCAGGGCAGCCCGAGCAACGGCACTGCCGACGGCACCCTCGCCGCGCTGTCCTCCGGCGACCCGAACGCCATCGCCTCCGTGGCAGGCGCCTCCATCGGCCTAGTCCTGCTATTCCTGGCCGCCCAGGACAAGCTGCCCACCGTCTCCACCGCCGGAGACACCGAGGTCTTCGAGGGGTTGACGCTGGCGCAGGCAGCCGGTGTGGCCAAGCAGATCAGCCCAGCCGTAGCGCCTACCCTCAACGCCTTCGGCTCCAGCGAAGCCGCCCAGGTCTGGACGGCGCTCGAGCCGACCCTGGGCAAGCTCGTCGCCGGCGTCGGCGGCCCCACCGGCCCGGCTGTGGCGCTGTACGCCAACGGCATCGGCGCACGCAACAACGAAGGCGAGATCATCGCCCTGGTGGGCAAGATCGCCGAGGCCTGGCTGCAGCAGGGCCTGGACGCTGGCCCGCTGGGCATGCCGGTGACGCAGCAGTTCAACCCCACCGCCGACACCGTGCGCGTGGACTTCGAAGGCGGCTTCATCACCTACAACCCGTCCACCAACGCGGTCGATATCAACACGAACTAGGCCAAATTCAGGCAGCGCGACACCGCGTCCTCCCACGCGGCGACAAGCCGGTCCCTTTCGGGGCCGGCCATTTCGTTTTCCCAGGTGGTTGTGGGGCCGAGCGTCAGCGGTTCGTCGATAAGCGAAATGCCCATGCCCGCCGCCGACGCCGCCCCCATCACCGTGGTCTCCGTGTTCGCGGGGCGCTCGACGGTCAGGCCCAAAATGTCCGCCTGCATCTGCATCAGCAGGTCGTTCGTGGTCATCCCGCCGTCGACCTTCAGCGCCTTCGGCTCCCCTCCCATCGCGCACACCACCTCGCGCGCCTGCAAACAGGTCACCTCAAGAGCAGCCCGAGCAATATGCCGTCTATCGACGAACCGGGTCAACCCCACGATCACCCCACGCGCATCAGGGCGCCACCGCGGCGCGAACAGCCCGGAAAACGCCGGCACAATCACCACTCCCCCGCTGTCCTCGACCTGGCTCGCCAGGGTTTCGGACTCCGCGGCGGTGTCCAGGATTCCCAGCTGGTCACGCAGCCACTGAATCAGCGAACCGCCCACCGCCACTGACCCCCTCCTGCGCGAACACCGGCGGCTGGCCCTGGATCTGGTACGCCACGGTGGTGAGCAGTCCGTTCTCGCTGAACTTCGGCGTGCCACCCGTGTTGAGCAGCATGAACAGCCCCGTGCCGTAGGTCATCTTCGCGTCGTTTTCGCGGATGCCGCCCTGACCGAACAGCGCCGCCTGCTGGTCGCCCAGCACGCCGGTAATGGGCACGCCCGCCAGCGGGCCACGGGGGCGGATCTTGCCAAAGTTGCCCACCGACGGGCGGATCTCCGGGAGGATTTGCGGCGGGATGCGGAGCTCGTCGCAAAGCTGCATGTCCCACTGAAGCGTCTCCAGATCCATGAGCAGGGTGCGCGACGCGTTAGTCACATCCGTCAGGTGCAGCGCGCGGTCCAAGTCCTTCGCACCGCCGGTGAGGTTCCAGATCAGCCACGTATCGATCGTGCCCGCGAGCAGCTCGCCCTTTTCCGCGCGCTCGCGGGCGTTTGGCACGTTGTCCAGGATCCACGCCCACTTCGGCGCCGCCGGGTACGAGTTGTGCAAAAGCCCGGTTTTGCGCAGGTACTTCGCGGCGTCGCCCTCGTGGTTCGTGCGGGTATCCTGCCACACGATGGCGTTGTAAATCGGCTTTCCGGTCTTCTTTTCCCAGATCACGGCGGTTTCGCGCTGGTTGGTCAGGCCGAGCGCGTCGATGTCCTGCTCGCTGATGTCCTCGTCCGCGAGCGCCTCGCTCAACGCCCGGCGCGTGTTGCGCCAGATCTCCATCGGGTCGTGCTCCACCCAGCCCTTTTGCGGCATGTGCTGGGTGTGCTCGAACTGCGACTGGGCGACAACCTTGCCGTCGGTGCGTGTGATGCACACGCGCGTCGACGTCGTGCCCTGGTCAATCGCCGCAATCAAAGCCATGAGCGCGATTCTACGGGTGGGCTTGGGGCGCGCCGGCTGTGGTCGACAGCGCGACGGCACGTTTGCACCAAAAGACCTGCTCGAATCGTCTAGCAGGGCGAATCGTCTAGCAACGGACGCGAGCTGCTAGACGATCAAGCCACTATTGGCATTGACATTCATCACGACCTGGGAAAACTCGAGTGCCACCCCTTGATCGTCTAGCACCAGCTTCCACCCTGCTAGACGGTCCATACACCCGCCCCACGGCGCTCGCGTGGACGAGCAGTACAACCCATGCAATACTTCCGGCTATGGGGGGAATTCAAAAGAAACGTCAGGCTGAGCTGGATTTGATTAAGAAAGTCGCAGCACAGTGCAAAACCGCAGTAATCACGGGCCCGGCCGCTGCACGGTGGCTTGACCTTTCCACACACAAATGGGTGACCACGGTAGATCTTGCGATGCCCGGGTCGTCCCGGGCTTGGGGCAAGAAGTACCCGGACAGGATCTACCGCAGTGGCCTCCTCCGCGCGGCCGAGTTCGTGGAGCACAACGGCATCCGCACCGCGACAGCGATACGAGCCATGTTCGACTCGTTCCGCTACTACAGCCCGATCGAGGCGCTGGTGCAGATCGAGTCCGCACGCTTCAAGCACGAACACCTCACCGTCGAGTACCTGCTGGAAAAGACCGAAACGCTCACTCAGGCCCGCGGCATCAAGGCCTTCCGTGAGCTGATCTGCTACTCCGCCGACACGTCCGCGAGCGCGTTGGAGACCATTGTGCGCGATGCGATTTTGCGCGCGATCGCGGAGGGCCGCCTCACGGGGGGTGGAGACCATCGAGTTCCAGGTGGGGTTCCGCATCACCGAAGCGGATGGTTGGCCCACTGTCGCCTGGGCGGACGTGCTCATCAACGGGTTTGTTGTGCTCGAGGCGGACGGGCTGGAGAAGAACAGCGGGGTGTTCGGGGATGCAGCAGAAGCTTTACGACGGGAACGCCACCGCGAAACCCAACTCCAGAATCAAGGCGCCGTGGTGCGCAGGGTGGGGTGGGATAACGCGCGCACCGACGGGTTCATCGCGGAAATCCAGACCGCCATTGACCAGCGCCCGGGGGCGCACCAGCTACCCAGCCGGATTGAGACGCCGTACCGAACGTGGCTCGCGGACCTAGAGAAGCAGGCGAGCTAGAACCAGCGCTCGAGTACGCGTGCGACGCCGTATTCGTTGTTGGTGGCGGTGACGTGGTCGGCGGCGTCGTGAAGCATGGGCGTGGCGTTGGCCATGGCCACCCCGCGGCCAGCCCAGCGCAGAAGCTCGAGGTCGTTGGGCATGTCGCCGAACGCGATGGCGTCGGCGGCGGTGACGCCGTAGCGCTCGGCGAGGTAGCGCGCGCCGGCGGCCTTGTTCACGCCGGGGCGGGAGACCTCGATCAGCCCTTCATCCATGGAGTAGGTCACGTGCGCCAGCTCCGGGTCTACCTCGGGCGCGATGAGCTCGTACATCTGCGCCGAGGTCATGGATGAGCAGCGCACCAGCAGTTTCGCGGCAGGCTGGCTGATCAACGTCTGGGTGTCGGTGATGCCGAATTGGCTGTCCCACGCGTCCCGGTTGTACTCGGGGGTGATGATGAAGCATTCCTCTTCCGGGTCGAGCGCGGACGAGCCGACGCGCTCGACGCCGTAACCGTGCGGCACCCCGTCGAGGACGCGCTCTGTCACCTCGACGACCTCTGCCATCGCGGACGGTGCGAGCTCGAAGGCGTGCAGCACGCGGTCTGAAGCGGGGTCGTAGACCACCGCCCCGTTGGCGCACACGCACACCGGCGAAAGCGGGAGCTGCTCCAGCACGGGGAGGAGCCAACGGTGCGGGCGGCCCGTGGCCAGGCCGAAGTGGGCGCCGGATTCGACTGCCCGCACGATCACTGTGCGCAGCCTGTCGGTGACTCGGCCGGCGGAGGTGATGAAAGTGCCGTCGATGTCGGAGATGATTAGGCGGGGGGCGTCACCGGAGGCGTCGACAGGCATTGAGCATCAACCCTTCCTGCGCTGCTTCTTCGCTTCGCGCTCGGCGCGCTCCTTCGCGTAGAGCTCCTCTGCCTCTTCCAGCGTGGGCGCGGTGCCGCCCAAGGCCCTCGGCATCCATGCCTCGCCCGTGCCGTCAGAGAAGCGGGTGGAGTATTCGGACCGTGATGCGTCGAGAAGCAACTGCATCTGGCGCTTCAGCTCGGCAGTGTCCGCCTCGGCGTCGCCGGTGAGGGCGACGGGCTCGCCGTAGCGCACGATAACCGGAACGTTGCGGAAGTGTTTCGGCAGGTCCTTGGTCCAAATGCGCTGCGAACCCCAGATCGCGCACGGCACCAGAGGCACGCCGGCCTGGTGGGCGATGCGGGCGGCGCCGGTTTTGAAGTTGGCCAGCTCGAACGACCTCGAGATGGTGGCCTCGGGGAAGATGCCCACGAGGTTGCCTTCGCGCAGCATCTCCACCGCCGGTGCGATGGAGGCACCGCCGCGGGCCCGGTCCACCGGCACATGCTTCATCAGCTTGAGCAGCCACCCCAGCACGGGCACGTCGAAAACGGATTTTTTGGCCATGAACCGCACGAGCCGCTCGCCGTGCAGGTAGGGGCCGGTGCCGAGCATGATGAAGTCGGCGTAGCCGGTGTGGTTGCCAGCCAGTATCGCGCCGCCGTTCGCCGGGATGTTTTCCGCGCCGATGACCGTGACCTCGATTTTCGCTGCGCGCATGAGGCGCCGGGCGAAGCCGACGAGGCCCTGGTAGAACTTCTCCACGGCTTCGTCGCGGTTGGCGGCGATGCCTTCGTAGAGCCGCGGGACCGTAAAGCCGCGGTATCGGCGCATATCCATTACGGCGTGAGCACTTCCTTGCCCACCCACGGGCGCAGCGCTTCGGGCACGCGCACGGAACCGTCTGCCTGCTGGTTGTTTTCCAGGATGGCAACCAGCCAGCGGGTGGTTGCCAGGGTGCCGTTGAGGGTGGCGGCGATCTGGGTCTTTCCGTCGGCGTCGCGGTAGCGGGTGTGCAGGCGGCGAGCCTGGAAGGTGGTGCAGTTGGAGGTTGAGGTCAGCTCGCGGTACGTGCCTTGCGACGGCACCCACGCCTCCGTGTCGAACTTACGGGCGGCGGAGGAGCCGAGGTCGCCTGCCGCGACATCGATGATGCGGTAGGGCACCTCCACGGCGGCGAGCATGTCGCGCTCCAGGCCGAGCAGCTTCTGGTGCATCTCCTCGGCGTCCTCGGGCTTGCAATAGGCGAACATTTCCAGCTTGTCGAACTGGTGGACGCGCAGGATGCCCTTGGTGTCCTTGCCATAGGAGCCGGCCTCGCGGCGGAAGCAGGAAGACCAGCCGGCGTAGAGCAGCGGGCCGTCCGACAGGTCGATGATCTCGTCCTGGTGCAGGCCGGCAAGCGCGACCTCGGAGGTGCCCACCAGGTACATGTCGTCGCGCTCGAGGTAGTAGATCTCCTCGTCGTGCGCGTCCAAGAAGCCGGTGCCCTGCATGACGTCGGGGCGCACCAGCACCGGCGGGACCATGAGCGTGAAGCCGGCCTCACGCGCCTTCTGGGCGGCGAGCATGAGCATGCCCAGCTGCAGCCAGGCACCGTCGCCCGCCAGGTAGTAGAAGCGCGCGCCGCCGACCTTGGTGCCGCGCTTCATGTCGATGATGCCGAGCGGCTCGGCCAAGTCCAGGTGGTCTTTGACCTCGAAGTCGAACTCGGGCACCTCGCCGACGTGCTCGAGGACCACGAAGTCCTCCTCGCCGCCGGCCGGGGCGCCCTCGATGATGTTGGCGATGGAGTACTGCAGCTTCTCCAGTTTCTCCTGCGCCGCAGCCTCCGCCGCTTGGGCCTCCTTGACGCGGGCCTTGAGCTCGTTGGAGCCTTCCAGCAGCGCCGGGCGGTCCTCGGGGGCGGCCTGGCCGATCTTCTTGCCAAACGCCTTCTGTTCCGAGCGCAGCTCGTCGGCGGTCTGGATGGCGGAGCGGCGGGCTTCGTCGGCGGCCAGCAGCTCGTCTACAAGCGCAGGGTCTTCGCCGCGGGCTCGCTGGGACTCGCGGACGGCCTCGGGGTTTTCGCGCACACGCTTCAGATCAATCACGCTTGTTCACCTTACATTGTCTACCGGCGCAACAACGGCACAACGACGTCCGGTCATAACCAGTGCGCTAGGGTGGGCATATGACTCTCCCGATCGCAGACGGCCCTGTGCCCAAGCACGAGCAGCTCCGCTCGCTTCTAGAGTCCCGCATTGCCGCGGAGTTCTCCCCCGGCGACCCGCTGCCGGGCGAGCGCGCGCTGGAGGAGGAGTACGGCGTCTCCCGCATCACGGTGCGCCGCGCGATCGGGGATTTGGTGGCGGCGGGCCGGTTGCGCCGCGTGCGCGGCAAGGGCACGTTCGTCGCCCCGGCGCCGTTGGTGTCGCGCCTGCACTTGGCGAGTTTCTCGGATGAGATGCGGGCGCAGCGCGTGGAGGCGTCGTCACGCATCTTGCTGTGCGAACGCACCACCCCGCCGGAAGAGGTCGCGCAGTTTTTCGGCACCGCCCCCACTGCCACGCACATCCGTTTGCGCAGGCTGAGGCTTGGCGACGGCGAACCGTACGCCGTCGACGACGCCTGGTACAACGCCACGCTGGTGCCGGACTTGTTGGAAAACGACGTGTACCACTCCGTGTACACCCTGTTGGACAAGCATTACGGCCTGGGGGTCACAGAAGCGGAGCAGACCGTCACCGCGGTCACAGCCGGGCCGGACAACGCCCCGCTGTTGGACGTACAGCCGGACACGGCCTTGCTGCACATCGTGCGTTATGCCCGGTCAGGGACGCACAACGTGGAGTTTTGTTCCTCGGTGTACCGCACGGACCGCTACCGGCTGACTACTCGGGTAGCGCGAGAAGTGGAATAATGGGCCGCCATGGCTTCGAAACAGAGCGCGCTGCGTTCCTTTATCATCGCCGCGCTGGCGGGCGCCGTCGGCGCGGGCACGTACACGCTCGCCGCAGGCACCTCGGAGACTGAACCCGGGGACCAGGCCTCCTCCACCACCGCCAGTTCCACCGCCTCGCCGGATCAGGCCGCGTCGTTTACCACCGCCGACGCCGGAGCCTGCCTGACGTGGCAGGTGGCCGAGGACGGCACGATCACCGGCTTCGAGCAGGCGGACTGCGAGGGCGAGCACCGCTTCGAGGTGTCCCTGCGCCAAGACCTGGCCACCTACCCCACCTCCGAGTTCGGCCCGGAGGCACCGATGCCGAACCCGACGCGCCAGGCCCAGCTGCGCGAGGAGCTGTGCGGCGCCGGCACGCTGCGCTACCTGGGTGGCAAGTACGACCCAAACGGCCGCTACTCCATCGCCCCGATCCTGCCGCCGGCGGACGCGTGGGCCCGCGGGGACCGCACAATGCTGTGCGGCCTGCAGGAGACCAACCGCGCCGGCGAGCCGCTTTTGACCTCGGGGCGCGTGGAGGACCAGGATCAGGCCCGCGTGTTTGAGGCGGGCGAGTGCGTGGCCATCGACGCGTCCAACACGTTGACCGCGGTGAAGTGCGCGGACCCGCACCAGCTGGAGATCACCAGCCAGGTTTCGCTGGAGGAAGTCTTCCCGGAGCACACCCCTGCTGTTGAGGAGCAGGACAAGTACCTCCAGGACGTGTGCACCCAGGCCGCGCAGGATTACATGGGCAGCGAGGAAAACCTCTACCAGATCGCGCTGCGCCCGTTCTGGACCACCCAGACCCCCGCCGCGTGGGAAGGCGGCTCCCGCAGCGTGAACTGCGCACTGATGTTCTCGCGCCCGGAGGGCGGTTTTGCCAACCTCACGGGTTCCGCGACGCAGGGCCGTGAGCATTTGCGTATCGACGACGCTCCGCCCCCCGAGCGCCCTCAGCGCCGCCCCCTGCGGGAACAGCAGGCCCCGGCGGCGCCCGCCCCCGCCGCAGGCGCGCAGGACCCCGCAGCTGGCGCAGTACAGGCTCCAGCCCAGGCACCGGTGCAGTAGCCCATGCTCCCGGTCAGCGATGAGGCGTTCGAGGAGATGATCAACGACGCGTTGGACACCATCCCGGACAACTTCGCCCAGCACATGACAAACATGGTGATCCTGGCGCGGGATTACAACCCGGACAATCCGACCCTGCTGGGCCTGTTCGAGGGTGTGCCGCTGACGGAGCAGCACTCGAACCATTCCGGGTTCTTACCGGACGCGGTGTTCGTGTACAAAAACGCCCTCGAGGCGATCTGCGCGGATGAGGAGCAACTACGCCACGAGGTGAAGGTGACCGTGCTGCACGAGGTGGGCCACTACTTCGGGTTGGAGGAGCACGAGCTCCACGCCCTCGGCTGGGGCTAGAGCCCGCTCACCGGACTAGCGCACCGCGCGAGGCCACGTGCCCAGCTGCCGCATCGCGGTGGTGTGCGCGGCGCAGGCTTCCAGCGCCGCCGCCACCGCCGCGTCGCTGGCGTGTCCTGCCAGGTCCACGAAGAAGTCGTAGGTGTTCGGCTCCTCGCGCGTGGGCCGCGACTCGATGCGCGTCATGTCCACCCCGCGCGCGGCGAACTCCTGCAGTACGCGTACAAGGGAGCCGGGCTCGTTCTTGATGCGGAAGACAATTGCGGTGCGGTCGTTGCCGGTGGGTTCCGGCAGGGCAGGTCGCTTTGCGACGAGCACGAACCTCGTCCGCGCCGTCTCCGCGTCAGCGACACCGCGGGCGTGCACTTTCAGCCCGTGCAGCGTCGCCGCACGCTCCGGGGCGACGGCCACGTCGGCGTCGCCGTCGGCCACCATCTTCGCCGCGGCGGCATTGGAGGGGGCGGGGATGAACTCCGCGCGCGGCGCGTGTGTTGCCACCCAGCGCTTGACTTGTTGGTGGGCGACGGGGTGGGTGGCGAGCCGGAGGGCGTCGCCAAGCGTGTGCCCCTGCCTGGTCATCACGGCGAACGCGATGGCGAGCTCGGTCTCCCCCACGATGCGCGCGTTTTCAGCGGCGGCGAGCGCGTCCATGGTGGTGGTCACCGCGCCGTCGATGGAGTTCTCGATGGCGCACACCGCGTACTCCGCCTCGCCCGCGTCTAAGGCGGCCAGCGCCGCGGCCGGCGACTCCACGGGCACGTACTGCGCGCCCTCGATGCCGAAGCGCAGCGCTGCTTCTTCTGTGAACGTGCCGGCAGGCCCCAGGTAGGCGACGCGGGTCATTGGACTCTCACCGGATCGCATAGCCACGTTTGTACACGAATGTCAGCTGGCAGGTCCGTTTGCCGCCGCGTCCTCCGCGAGGACCGCGTAGGTGATCAGCCAGTGCGTGGCCATAAAGTTCTGGCCGGTCAGGTGGGGCGAAGCGGCGTCGATAAGCTGCTGTGTGCCCTCCGGCCTATCAATTTCGCGCAGCAACCACGCGCGCGTGAGCATGAGGCCGATGAGGTGGGCCTGCTGGCCGTCTTCGGGGTCGACGACCCGGATCGGCGCGGTATAGAACTCGAACGCCTCGGGCGAGAGGAAGCCGTCCAGCCAGGCGGCGTACTCGCCGGGCGGCAGCACGCGGCGCATCAGCGCAGCCTCTGCCAGGCCGTTGGAGACGAAGTCGTGGCCCGAAACTTCCCACGCGTGTGGGTAGCCGCGGTCCTGGCCGAACCAGGCGCGGGCGGTGCGCTCCACCTGCTCGCGCAGCATCGACGACGCGTCGTGGATGAGCAGCAGCGCCAGCGCCGAGTTCGAGTGCACGCCGTGGCGCACCGGCCACTGCTGCGTGCCCAGCCACACGGCGATGTTGCGCTCCAGCTGGGCCTCAAGCGGCCCAAGCGCGCTCTCCCACCTGGTGCCGCGGCACACCTTGACCAGCTGCATCGCCCACGCCCAGCCGTACGGGCGCTCGTAAAGCGGGTGGGCGCGCAGGTACTCGGCCTCAGTGGCGATGTTCTCTTTGGTCAGGCGCTCATCGAGAAGGTCGGCGAGCCGGAGGTCGTCGTGAAGCTTGTGCATCTTCACCGCGGTGCAGAGCATGTGCACGCACGAATGCCAGTCGTAGGAGCCCCAGAACGCTGGGTGCAGCACCCGCGGGTCGGGGTGGCCGGGGCCTGCCTGCTCATGGTGCATGGCGGCGGGGTACTCCTGGCCAACAACCTGCTCGATAGTGCGCGCCCACGAATCCTGCATGGCGTTAAAGTTAGCGCATGACTCGGCGCCTGAAGCTCGAAATCGTGTTAGTCCTCGCGGTCACCTTCGGTACCTCGGGGTTGCGGGCGGCGCTTCGACTTGTGGACTCGCTGCTGAAAGCCCCGCTGAACCAGCAGAGCACCACCATCCACGACGCGGCCTCGTCGATTCCCTGGCTGGACCTGGCGCTGCAGGCGACCTCCGCGCTGACACTTCTCGCGTGGGGCGGGCTGGCGTGGTTCCTTTTGGAGGAGCGTTGGCGCTGGCCCCGCTGGTCCGACGCCGCACGCGGGGCCGGGTTCGCGGCGCTGATCGGGCTGCCCGGCCTGGCGTTTTACGTCGCCGCGGTGCACCTGGGCCTGTCCAAGGTGGTGGTGCCGACCACCGCCGCTGTGCAGATTCCGACCTCGCTTCTATGGTCGTTCGCCAACGGCTTCGGCGAGGAGATCGTGGTGGTGATGTATTTGGTCACGCGCCTGAAGCAGTTGGGGTGGAAACCCTGGCAGTTCATCGTGGCCTCGGCGGTGCTGCGGGGGTCCTACCACCTGTACCAGGGGGTCTCCGCGGGGTTCGGCAACATTGTCATGGGCGTAATTTTTGCCTGGTACTTCCATAAAACTGGCCGGGTGTGGCCGCTGATCCTGGCGCACTTTTTCATCGATGCCGTGGCGTTTATCGCCTATCCGCTGCTGGATCTGTCGTGGCTCGGAATCTAAACACTTCCGTCACACTGGTTACACTAAGCGCATGTCTACTACGCCCCATTCCAACGACCCCCGCGACAACGCGGGCGAGTTCGTGCTGGGCAAAGACGGCAAGCCCCTCGTGGACCGCTACGGCCGCCCCATTCGCCGTCGCACAACTGCTTCTCGACGCGATCCCGCCGCCCGCCACCCCGACGAATTCACGCGCGTAGAACCCCGCACGCGCAGGGTGTCACCGCCGGTTTCTCCGCGGGTTGAGCCGGGCCACACCGTCTACGAACCCCCCGCCGCCTACGAGCCGCGCTGCGCGCCGGAGCATCCGCGCAGCCGGCCAGCACAGCAGCGGCCGGCGCCGCGTCAGGCGCAGCAGCGCCCCGCCCCGGAGGAAGTCCCGCTGCAGGTGTCGAGGAGGAGGCAGAGGGGACCGAAGGAACGTCGCAAAGTAAAGCTCCCCGGCTGCGGCGCAGTACTTGCCCTGGTCATCGCCTTGCTCATCGGCTCGGTGCTGATCGCGGACGCGCGCCTCAACCGCACCGCCGCCATGCCTGACCAGCAAATCTCGAACACCTCGGGGACCAACTGGCTGCTTGTCGGCTCCGACTCGCGCACGGGCTTAAGCGAAAAGGACGTCGAACGCCTCGGCACCGGCGGCGACCTGGGCACCGTACGCACCGACACGATCATGCTCATGCACCTGCCGCTGCGCGGAAAACCGACGCTGGTGTCCATCCCGCGCGACTCCTACGTCCCCGTGCCCGGGTACGGCTACGACAAAATCAACGCGGCATTCTCCATCGGCGGTCCGCAGCTGCTGGTAGAAACCGTGGAGCACAACACCGGGCTGCACGTGGACCGCTACGCGGAGATCGGCATGGGCGGCCTCGCCGGTGTGGTCGACGCGGCGGGCGGCGTGGAGATTTGCGTCGCCGAGCCCATCGACGACCCGCTGGCCAACATCAACCTCCAACCCGGCTGCCAGACCATGGACGGCCCTACCGCGCTGGGCTACGTGCGCACCCGCGCCACCGCCCAGGGCGACCTGGACCGCGTGGCGCGCCAGCGGGAGTTCATGACCACGCTGGTCACGCGCGTGCTATCGCCGTCCGTGTACCTCAACCCCTTCCGCATGGCGCGGCTGCTGTGGGTCACCCCCAGCCTGCTGACGGTCAACTCCGACGACCACGCCTGGAACCTCGCCCGCATCGTCATCGCGCTGCGCGGCGGCCTAGAGACGGAGACCGTGCCCATCGGCGGCTTCACCGACACCGAGGTGGGCAACGTGGTGCTTTGGGACGACGCGGAGGCCGCGGCCCTGTTCGACTCCCTGCGTTAGGGCGCCGGACGGGGCGGTTGGCGCAACAAGCGGCCACAGGCGGAAAACGGTGTTCTGGTTGTCCCGGAAGACCACAACACCGAGGAAGGTCATCGTGCTGCCCGGTGGGTGGTCTGCAGCGACCCAGCTCACCCCAGCGACCGACCATGCTGTGGGGTTAGGCGTACCGCAGGGAACTCATCATCCCGGTTTCCATGTGATAGGCGTTATGGCAGTGAAATGCCCACTCACCGGGGTTGTCAGCGATCAGGTCGGCGATCATGGTTTCACCGTGGCGGAGAAGGACAGTGTCCTTGCGTAGCCCGTCGCTGCCGGGTAGCGCCCACGTGTGGCCGTGGATATGCATGGGATGGGGCATCATGGTCCTGTTGCGCATGACCATCCGCAGGTGCTGGCCCTCCTGCACGGTCGCGGAGGAGGATTGGCCGTCGGTGAGAATGCTCCATTCATACGGCATCATCTGCCCGCCCAGGTCGATGCTGACTTCTCGATCTGGTGTGCCCTCGGGCAGGAGTGCACGGTCTGCTGGCTTCAGGGAGGACAGAAGCAGTCCGGTAGACGACAACTCGGGGAAGTCGACATCGGGGCGGGGGGCCTGGCCGCCGGCGGTGCGGATGACGGCGAAGGCGCGGTCGTCCTTACCCACCGCCAAAGCCGTGAGCGGGAAGATGCCGTCGCCGAGGATGACCTCGACGTCGACACGCTCGCCCATCGACAGGTAGATCGATTCGGTCTCCCAGGGCTGGACAGGGAAGCCGTCGGTGTGGGTGACGGTCATGCGGTGACCACCGAGGGCCACCTTGAAGATGGTGTCACCGCCGGAGTTGATAAACCGCAGGCGGGCCTTGTCGCCCGGGCGAGCCTCGAAGGTCCGGTGAGCACGGGGGATACGTCCGTTGATGAGGTAGTGCGGATACATCACATCGCCGGCATCCCCGCCCAGTACCCGGTCCGGGGTGCCGTGCATCATCTGGCCGTGACCTCCCATTCCGTTATGGTCGCCCGAACCCATTCCGGTGAGTTTGTCGAGCTCATCGTCGGGAGTGCCCTGAATGCCATCGACCCAGTCGTCGAGCACGATGGTCCACTCGACGTCCTGGTCCTCAGCGTCTTGCGGGTCACGGACGATCAGTGGGGCGTGGAGGCCGCGATCAAGCTGCAGGCCAGTGTGGGAATGGTAGAAGTAGGTGCCGCCGTGGGGGACTTCAAAAACATAGGAGAAAGATTCGCCAGGTTCAATGGGGTCCTGGGTCATGCCGGGCACACCGTCGGCTGCGTTGTGGAGTGCGATGCCATGCCAGTGGATGGAGGTACTCTCAGGCAGTTCATTGGTGATATCGACCTGGAGGACGTCGCCGACGGTGGCCTCAATGGCCGCATCCCCGGTGTCAGAGACGTATCCCCACGTCTTGGCTTCGATGCCTCCGATATCCAGGGAGAGGGGCCGGGCGGTCAATGTCCGGCGCACCGTCGGCTCACCGAGCGCAGTGGGAGTGGGAGTGGGGCGAAGGGAGGGACCTGGTGCCGAGGCAGCGGGTCCAGGGTCGCTGGTGCAGGCGGCCACGGCCCCGGTGCCGGCGAGGACGAGCCCGCCGAGCAGCAACTGTCGTCGGGAAAACGCGTTCATCATGATTTAACCTTCCATGGTGCTAGATTTCAGTGACACGGGAGACAGGCGCAGGTGGGGACCCTGCTGAGCCATCACGTCAGGCGCAGGTCTGTGACACAGGTGGCACCGTCGTCGGCGGTGGAAAACTCCGTGGTGCCGGTACGCCCCTGGTAGCTGACCTCAATCAGGCCGCTGGCATCATCGGGAAGCCAGAAGCCAATAAACCCGTTGTCGAAGGTGGTTGTCGCCTCGTCCACCAGCACCTCACCGGTCGCCTCATCGGTGATCGTGACCTGGATATCCTCATTGTCGAGTTCCCCCTGGCAGGTCGTGAGGCTGTGGTAGAAGCAGTCGTGGGTGGAGGTGAGATAGGGTGCGATCGAGACATACGTCTGATTGTCGGGAAGATCGAGCGCGACTTCCTGGTCATCGCTCGAGAGCAGCAGTTCATCGTTACGCACTGAGGCGATCAGATCCGTGGGACGCTCAGTGACCTTCTGCCGGTCGAGGTGATCAATGATCTCCACCGCGTCCATGTCGGCCAGGCCATGGGTAGTCAGGAATGCATCCTGGGACACCGTCCCATCGGCGGTGGGTTCCGGGTCGGCGGCCGAACACCCCGTGAGGGCGAGGGCAAGGGCGGCGGCTGCGATCGCTGCTCGTTTCACGTCAATCTCCTTGGATCGTGGTAGGGCCATGAGAAGACACCGCCTCAAGGTCGATGCCATACCTTTATCTAGCACGGGTGCCTGACGGACTAGAATTCAAAAACCCTGCTCAAAGCCTTATAACAGGGCGAAAAGGGGGTGAATTCGGTGGGCTGGGTCACCACCGGAACACCACCCCACAGCCGTGGGCGATGTCCTTCCACCCGCCCCGGGTATGCGGTGCAGGCAGTGAAATCCCTGGTGGCGCCTGCTGAACCGACCAGGGGAGGCGATGCCGCCGGCCCGGGGCGGGGCACAGGGGTGACGACGGTCGAAGGGTGATGTTTGAAGATTTGATGAAGATTTCCCCGCCGGGCACTGAGCGAAGGTGGTATTCCCCCTGCCCGGAGCGATACTGGGGTCTATGGCTGACCACACACCGACCACCGCCACGCCCCCGGAGCGGGTGCTGATCGTCGATGACGAACAACCCCTGGCTCAGATGGTGGCCTCCTACCTCATCCGGGCCGGCTTCGATACCCGCCAGGCGCACACCGGCACCCAGGCCGTGGACGAGACCCGTCACTTTTCCCCCGATGTTGTGGTGCTGGATCTGGGGCTGCCCGAACTCGACGGCCTGGAGGTATGCCGACGGATCCGCACCTTCTCGGACTGCTACATCCTCATGCTCACCGCGCGTGGCAGCGAGGATGACAAGATCAGCGGTTTGACCCTGGGGGCGGATGACTACATCACCAAACCTTTTAGCATCCGGGAACTGGTGACCCGGGTGCATGCGGTGCTGCGCCGCCCGCGCACCAGCACCACCCCACCGCAGGTGACCACCCCCTTGATCGTTGGTGACCTCATCCTTGACCCCGTCGCCCATCAGGTGCGGGTGGGGGAGACGACCGTCGAGCTCACCCGCACGGAGTTCGAGCTGCTGGTTGCCCTGGCCCTGCGCCCCGGCCAGGTGCTGACCCGCCACGACCTGGTCGCCGAGGTCTGGGACACCACCTGGGTCGGTGATGAACGCATCGTCGATGTCCACATCGGCAACTTGCGTCGCAAGCTCGGCACCGACACCCGGGGCCGGGGGTTTATCGACACCGTGCGTGGCGTGGGCTACCGGGTGGGGCAGCCATGAATCACGGACCCGGCCTGACCTTTCGCTTCCTGGCCGCCCAGGTGTTGGTCGTGGTGATTAGCCTGCTGGTGGCCGCGACCATGGCCACGATGGTGGGCCCGACCCTGTTCCAGGATCATATGTTGATGACCGGCCGGGAGTACCCCTCGCTGGAGCTGTTCCATGCCGAGCAGGCCTACCGGGACGCCAACCTGATCACCCTGGCCGTCGCCCTGCCCACCGCCTTGATCAGCGCCCTGCTGGCCAGCCTGTGGTTATCGCGTCGCCTGCGCACCCCCCTGCAGGATCTCACCCGCGCCGCTACCAGCCTGACGGCCGGCAACTATCGTATCCGCGTGCCCGCCGGTGAAGCAGGCCCCGAGGTCACCACCCTGGCGCATGCCTTCAACACCATGGCCGACCGGCTGGAACACACCGAGCAGGTCCGCCGCCAGATGCTCTCTGATCTGGCCCACGAAATGGGCACCCCCTTATCGGTGCTCACGGTCTACCTCGATGGTCTCCAGGACGGGGCCGTGGACTGGAATAGTGCCACCCACACGATCATGGCTGACCAACTCACCCGCCTGACCCGGTTGATGGAAGACATCGACGATGTCTCCCGGGCCCAGGAACACCGGATCGATTTGGACCTGGCGGAGGAAGGGCTCGGGGATCTGCTCCATACCGCCGCTGCTGCCGCGGGGGAAGCTTATGCTGACAAAGGCGTCGATTTACAGGTCGAGACCATTACGGACACCGCCCGGGTGCTCGTGGACCGGCAACGCTTCGGCCAGGTGATGAGCAATCTCCTGTCGAACGCGCTACGGCACACCCCGGCCGGCGGGCAGGTCCGGATCAGCGTCTACCGACAGGGGGCGTCCACCGCACTCATCCACGTCGCCGATGACGGCGAGGGCATCCCACCTAGCCAGCTCGGACACATCTTCGAACGCTTCTACCGGGGGGATGCCGCACGCAGCCGGGACAACGGCGGGGCCGGTATCGGTCTGACCATCTCCAAGGCATTGATCGAGGCCCACGGCGGCACTCTCACCGCCACCTCCCCCGGACCCGGTCGCGGAGCGGTGTTTGCTCTCCGCCTCCCGCTGTCCCCTCCCGACAGTGAGGATGCTGCTCGGTGACCACACCCTGCCCCGCGTAAGGGCCGTGCCCTCCACCCCTTGAAAATGTACCCCGGGGGGGTATATGCTAACGAGCGTTACCGTACCCACCGACCCGTAGGAGCTTTCCCATGACCACCTCCCCGCCCCGCCTCTTGCCGATGGCCTCCCACGGCTGCAGCTGTTGCGGACCTGCCTCACATGTCGACACCGCCTCCATCCCTGCCGCCAGCGACTCGTCAGCAGGAGGGTCCTCCCCTAGCTACCAGGCCACCGGCCTGACCTGCGGGCACTGCGCGAAAAGCGTGACCCAGGCCCTTCAGGCCCTCCCCCAGGTCGACGACGTCCAGATTGATCTCGTCGCTGGTGGTGTTTCCACCGTCACGGTCACCGGTGCCGTACCTCCGGAGATGGTTCGCCGGGCCATCGAAGAGGCCGGCTACACCGTCTTATCCTGATCAGTTTTACCCATCATCTCGACCCCGACCGGGTCACTGAGATCCTCGTGGGCGGGCCGAACATGCTGCGCGAGCTCAACCTCACCGCCCCGGCCGAGCTCACCGACACCACCAGCGCCTGGACCGGGCGTGGGGCCGGTGTGCTCCATATTGTCCGCGACGGTCAGATCATCGGTGCGGTGGCCGTCGAGGACAAGATTCGCCCCGAATCCCACGCCGCCGTGAAAGCCCTGCAAGACCGCGGGGTGAAGGTCGCGATGATCACCGGTGACGCGCAGCAGGTGGCCCAGGCGGTTGGCAAGGACCTGGGGATCGATGAGGTCTTCGCCGAGGTCCTGCCCCAAGACAAGGACACCAAGGTCACCCAGTTACAGGAGCGTGGCCTGAGCGTGGCCATGGTCGGCGACGGTGTCAACGACGCCCCCGCTCTGACCCGCGCGGAGGTCGGTATCGCCATCGGGGCCGGCACGGATGTGGCCATGGAATCCGCCGGAGTGGTCCTGGCCAGTGATGACCCGCGGGCAGTGCTGTCGATGATTGAGCTCTCGCAGGCCAGCTACCGCAAGATGATCCAGAACCTCATCTGGGCCTCTGGCTACAACATCCTCGCCGTGCCGCTGGCCGCCGGCGTGCTCGCCCCGATCGGGTTCGTGCTGTCCCCGGCCATGGGCGCGATCTTGATGTCTGCCTCGACCATCGTGGTGGCCCTGAACGCCCAGCTGCTACGCCGCATTGATTTGGATCCGGCCCACCTGGCTCCGACCGACGGGAAGGAGGAGAAGGCTGCTGTGAGCTCTGCAGCCCCCGTCCGCTGACTTTCAATCCTTCATCGACTCCCCCATACACAACCTCCGAAAGGGAACCCCCATGAAGCGCACCATCACCATCGCCGCTCTCGCCTTGACCTCCACCCTGGTTTTGTCCGCCTGCGCAGATAACACTGAGGGAGAAAACACCGACACCACGACCATCGCCACTACGTCCGCCCCCGACACCACCGAAACGATCGGGGCCACCACGGATCCTGAGACAGAGACGGGGGCGGCCGGAGAGGTCTCCGCCGAGCACAATGACGCGGACATCATGTTCTCGCAGATGATGATCCCGCATCACCAACAGGCCGTGGAGATGAGTGAAATCCTCCTGGCCAAGGACGATATCCCGGCCGAGGTCATCGAGTTCGCCCAGGGTGTTATCGATGCCCAGGGGCCGGAGATCGACCGGATGAATACCATGCTCGAGACCTGGGAAGAAGATCCGGTCACCGGTGATATGGGTGAGATGGACCATGGCGGGATGAGTGGAATGATGAGCGAGGAGGACATGACAGCCCTCGAGGACGCCAAGGGCACCGAGGCTGCCCGGCTCTACCTTGAGCAGATGACCGCCCACCATGAGGGCGCGGTCGATATGGCCCGCGAAGAGGTCACTGATGGCCAGAACCCGCAGGCCATCGCTCTGGCTGAGCAGGTCATTGAAGATCAGGAGGCCGAGATCGCCGAGATGGAGCAGATGCTCAACGAGCTCTGAACAAGGACATTCCCCGACCACCCCAGATGAGAAACACGACCATACGGCCATCGGGCCAAACGAGGATTTCCGGGAAGGACAATCAGCATGCCGAATAAAATCAAGGTTGCAGTAAACGGGTACGGTGTCATCGGTAAACGTGTAGCCGACGCGGTGAGAGCCCAGGAAGACATGGAACTCCTCGGGGTCAGCGACGTCACCACCGATTACCGGGTCGCCACCGCCATCACGCAGGGCATCCCGGTCTATGCCTCCACCGAAGAAGCCCACCAAGAGATGAGCGCTGCCGGATATCCCATCGCCGGGAAACTACCGGACCTGCTCGACAACGCGGATGTCGTGGTGGACTGCACCCCGTCCACCATCGGGGCCTGCAACCTCGACCTCTATCGCACCCATGGAGTCAAGTCCGTGTTCCAGGGCGGGGAGAAGCACAGTCTCACCGGCCACTCCTTCGTTGCCCACGCCAACTACAGTTCCACGCTTGGACGCGACACCACCCGCGTGGTTTCCTGCAACACCACCGGCACTGTCCGCACCCTTATCGCACTCCAGGACGCTGGATTGCTGTCCAAAGCGCGGGGAGTGCTTGTCCGCCGGGCCACCGATCCGTGGGAATCCGACCACTCGGGGATCATGAACACCATAGTTCCCGAAGGTCGTATTCCCAGCCATCAAGGCCCAGACGCCCAGTCGGTGGTCCCCGACCTGGATGTGGTGACCATGGCGGCCAAGGGAGCGCACACCCACAACCACCTGCATTTCTGGACCATCGAGCTAACCCGCCCGGCAGACACAGAAGAGGTTCTCGAAGCGTTGAAGGCGATGCCGCGGATCGCTTTCGTGCGGCGCTCCGATGGAATCGTGGCGGTCAACAGCACCGTCGAATTGATGCGAGATCTAGGCCGGCCACGGGGCGATATGTATGAGGTCGCCATCTGGGAAGATATCCTGACCGTGCAGGGCAATGAGTTGTTCTGGACGTACACGGTCGACAACCAGGCCATCGTCATCCCAGAGAACATCGACGCAATCCGTGCCCTGGCTGGCACCGTGGAAGACGGTGATGAGTCCATCCAGCGCACCGACCGTGCCCTGGGGGTGCGCGCGGACTTTTTCTCACCTCTGTCCAACGGCTGATTCCAGCAGGAGACACCCACGGCGGTGCCCGACCCAGATCGCTCATGTCCGGGTCGGGCACCGCTGTATAAGCAGTTGATCAGGCGCACCGGCCTTTTCGGAAGGCGTAGTCAGGTGCGTGAGGCTTCCGCGATAGTGCCGATTGTTTCATCCAGGACAGCGTCGAATTCGCGGTCGTCCTGGGTGACGGTGAGCCCTTCGGTCAGGGCGCGGGAGAAACTGGCGACTATTCCGGGGTTGCGTGCCAGGCGAGCGTTAGCTTCCGCGCGAGTAGCCGCCTGATAGTGCCAGCACCCGCGGATGTTCCACGAGCTCGCGGTAGAAGTCATCAGTTTCGGGAAGCGTCAGTTTGAGGATGACCGCCTGGTCCTCCTTCAGCTGGTCGAGCTCTTTGCGCAGGGTCACCCGGAGCTGGTCTTCTACCTCGATCTTCCGGGGGCTGTGGATGTCGACCTCAGGCTCGACAATGGGTACCAGCCCGAACCGGAGGATCTGCTGAGCGATCGCGAACTGCTGCGCAACGACAGCGTCCACCCCCTCCCCGGGAAGCCTGATGAACGAGCGCATTTTGGTGCCGAACATGTGCTTGCTTACCGCACGCTCGAGCAGGTTGTCCAGATCAGGGAGGGGCTTCATGACCTGAGCCCCGTGGGTTTCTTCCGCCAGGCCCTTGTCAATCTTGAGGAACGGCACAATGTCTTTGACTTTCCACAGATAATCCCCTGTAGGCATTCCCCCGATGTCGCGGTCCATTGTGTCCTCGAACAAAATCGCCCCGAGGATCCGGTCACCGTCGAAACTGGGGCTGGTAATGATGCGCGTGCGCATCTTATGCACCAGACCAAACATCTCCTCCCCACTGGAGTAGGCGTCCTCGTTGATCCCATAAAGTTTCAGCGCTTTCGGGGTACTGCCCCCGCTTTGATCCAACGCCGCGATGAAGCCGGTACCGGCCCTGACCTTGTCGTATTTTCCTACGTCCATGAAACGTCCTTCCGCCTAGCGAGTTGTGACCATGTCGTGGAGCCCACTGTGCCCCGGTCCCAGGCAACTGTGCTCGTTGTCGTATCCCGGTACGGTTCCAGTCCAGTTAGGTAAATACCGAGGATCTGCGTCATGACGGTTCTTCCCCGGTGGTGCCCGGCCAGCGTGGGTCTTCGGCAGCTGTGCTCTCCGCCGAAGGGAACCGGTCATGCTCCTGGCTTCGGCCTGCTTGGCAGACATCATGGGTTTTCTCACCTGGTTAGGTCCGGGGTAGATTTGTTCTGCAGGCCGCGTCGTGCCTCGAATAGGTCCGTTGACTCCCCACCGGCGAGTTCCACATACGCTCCCGCGCTCCCCAAGTAGATGGGTGGCGCAGTACTGGGGTGTAGTCGGATCAGGAGACTATCGATGCTCAGGGCAACATCGATCAGGTGCCCGCGGTACTGGATCTGGAATTCCACTTTTTCCAGGTGGGTACGCAGTCGGGGATCGAAGGTAAGGGCGTTGGCTTCGGTCTGAAGACCGGCAAAAGAGCGGGTTAGGATATCCACCGTGCCCGCCATCGCACCCAGATGAATTCCTGCGCGGGTGGTTCCCTCCTGGGTGTCATCCAGGTCCGCGACCACGGCTTCGCGGAAAAGGGCCCAGGCCCGGTCCTCGTTGAAGCGGGAGAGCACCGAGGAATGGACCACCCGGCTGAGTGTGGATCCTTCTGAGCTGCGGGACACGTAGTACTCTACGGTGCGTTTCAGGTCAGTTTCGGAGAAGGAATAACCAAGCCTGCCGAGTTGGTTGATGACACCGGTTGGTCCCAACAGATAGATGAGCATCAGTACGTCGGCCTGTTTGGCCAGTTTATACCGATTGGTGGTGTCGTTTTCGGCTTCCAGGATCAGGTCGAGCCGACCGATATTGCCGTACGATGTCAGTAACCGAAACCAAGCGCTGACCGCTATCCTGCGCATCGGCCCGCCCACGGAGGATCCCTACCACTGACACGTCAGAGTCCACTTTTTACGTACTGCGTTAACTTCTTGGGCCATCAGGGAAAGCGCATGAACAAAAACATGGTCTCCTCACCATTCGATGCTTCCCAGACCGGCTCCGAAACGTTGTTTATATGCACAAAATATCGATCGAGGCCCTCGCCCGCAAGCAACTTAAAGAGGCCGTCATCGCCCCTAGTGCTCGTGCCGCCGATACCGTCTTCGGCGGACACGAAAAAGTTCTGCGGCAGACCGTCGTCGGGATACGTCAGGGTGCCGAGCTCGGAGAGCGCGACAATCACGATGAATCCACGATTTATGTCCTACAAGGGCGTGTCCAACTCAGGACGGGCGATGAGACCTGGATAGGTCGCAGCGGTGATCTGTTGATCGTGCCGCGATCTCGGCACAGCCTCGAGGCAATCGAGGACTCCGCTGTTTTGATCACCATTGCCAAACTGAAGCAATAAGAAAGATAGGGACTTCCCCTGGGGTGTTTGAGCCCGCCGAGGGCCCGTTTTTCGCGGCGAGACCATGGACCGGCACCGTTCGATCACCGGCCTCCTGTCCCTGATGTTTGTACCAGCATGCGACGGTGACCAGCTGACCGGTTCCACTATCCTTACCGCTACTGGCGGCGGGGGTAATCGAAGATATGTGCCCATTGGTGAAGGATCGGGGAGCTAGTAGGATGACAGTGAACCTATTTTCCACGTCTTTATCCGTAGTATCGGAGATCCGATGACCTACACAATCGCCCAGCCCTGCGTTGATGTCCTGGATCGAGCCTGCGTCGAAGAATGTCCCGTGGACTGCATTTACGAGGGCAAACGGATGCTCTACATCCACCCCGACGAGTGCGTCGACTGCGGTGCCTGCGAGCCCGTTTGCCCGGTTGAGGCCATCTTCTACGAAGACGATGTCCCAGACAAGTGGGTGGACTACATCGACGCTAACGCCGCCTTTTTCGACGACCTCGGTTCGCCAGGCGGTGCCGCCAGCCTGGGTCCGCAGGACTTCGACGTCCAGCTCGTCGCGGCGCTGCCGCCACAGAACCAGAACTAGGACCTGATAGGTGCTGTTGCAAACTCGCGTTTTCGACGAAAACGGCGGATCCGGTACCAGCGTTGTGCTGCACACTAACAAATAGTGAGTTATTTGGAATTCCTGTTTGCAACAGCACCCAACTCGCTGGAGTGGGCGACTAGTTGCCCGCCGCCGCGCCACAACTTCACCTCGCTACCGCGTATCTGCTCCGAGCGGCCTGCGTTCGAACTGCACTACCCGCACATGGTTGAACGCATGCGACGCGAGGGGCATGTCACCGCACACGACGAATGTGCCGACACCACGCAGACCGGCGCCCCGGAGGACGACCATGCTGGCGTGAGGTAACGTGCGCTGAACGCACGAATGCAGAGACGGCCCCCACGGGGCAGGGGAGGCGCGCCTTTTGTCGGCGCAGTCTCGGAGGTCTGTGAGTGTCACTCCACTGGCTTCCTGAGCAGCGGCGCCGGCGGGGCCGATGGTGTTTCGTCGTCGGCTGCTGGGAGGGCGTCGCCGCGGTGATGTGCTTGTACGAGTGGTGGATCTTCCACAACGCCCACAGGGTTCATTAACCCCGCTATCGTCGGACAAACTCCGGACTTGCGTGCACACAGAGGGCTAGAGATACATCTAACCGCAGCGGTGCTGTTGTCCCTGATCCCGAAAACCCTGAAGTGCGCGCAGATCGTGGTTAGGATAGCGCTCGAGGTCATTGACCGTCGGCTGCCTTCAGGGCTGCGGCTCTCCCCCCAACTTTGCAACAGCACCGGTTGATGTTGCAGGTGGGGATGTGGTCAAGGTTGTTCAGTGGCGCGATCTTTTCGACCAGCAGCAACAGTGGCCATCAACCCGATAATGTCGCCGCCAGCAGCAGGACTCCGAAGCCTCCAGCCGGCAACAGGGGCGGTCAGAGTGGCCTGGCCGCCGTTCTCGACGGGGGTGTGGTGGCCGGGTCCCGGCCTGTCACCGGGCGAAACGGGCGATAGCGTCGGTGACTTCCTGGAACTTGGCGTCGGCCTCCTCTCCTCCTAACTTGGCGGCGTCACGGACGCAGTGTTTCATGTGGTCATCGAGTAGTCCCAGGGCAACGCTGCGTAGGGCAGCATTGACCGCGGAGATCTGGGTAAGGATGTCGATGCAGTACTGTTCCTCGTCGACCATGCTGTGCAGGCCCCGGGCCTGTCCCTCGATGCGCTTGAGGCGGGCGAGATAGCGATCCTTGTCGTTGATGTAGCCATGGGTGGTGTGACAGGTGTCGGCCCCACCCGAGGAAGAAGCGGCCTGATCAGGGGTGCGAGTATCCACAATGGTCTCCTTGCTGAAAAAAGGGGGCAGGTATGTCCTGAGTCAGTTGCGGGTCGATCAGGATGGAAAGCCCGAGGGTATGGAATGAGGCGTGAGGACCTCATGGTCCCCACGCCCTGTGGCGTTATTCGGATAAGTAGTCGGCAGATTGTCGGCCCGGAGGGGCCTGCCGGGTGGGGCCGGGGAGAGGTCAGGAGCAGGTACTTGGGGACGGAGGTCTGAGTGTGATTGGAGGGACTCAGCCACAGGAGGAGGACACGGGGTTCCTTATCGCTAGCAAAGGATGCGGATTAGGCGGTGACCGGCTGCCGCACGGAGGGGCGAGCGGGCTGCGGTGAGGAACTTGTGTTGTCGTGGGAGGACTTGAATCTACGCAGCGTGAGGGAGTTAGAGACCACGAACACCGAGGAGAAGCCCATCGCAATGCCCGCCAACCCCGGGTTGAGGAAACCGATCGCGGCGACCGGGATCAGCACGACGTTGTAGGCGAACGCCCAGAACAGGTTGCCCTTGATGGTGCCCAGCGTGCGACGTGACAGACGGATGGCATCGCCCGCGGAGCGCAGGTCGTTGTTCATTAAGGTGATATCGGAGGCCTCGATGGCCACATCCGTGCCCGCCCCCATGGCCAGACCCAGATCGGCCTGGGCCAGGGCGGCCGCGTCATTGACGCCGTCGCCGACCATGGCGACCTTCTTGCCCTCATGTTGTAGCTTCTCGATGACCGCGACCTTGTCCTGCGGCATAACCTCGGCACTCACGTTGGCCGCATCGATGCCCACCTCTTGGGCGACGGCGGCCGCGGCCTTCGCGTTATCGCCGGTGAGCAGGTACGGCCTCAACCCCAGCCTGCGGAACTGGGCGACCGCTTCCGCTGAGGAGTCTTTGATGACATCGCGCACCACGACCACACCGGCGGGCTGGTCATCGACGTAGACGGCCACCGGGGTCGCGCCCTGCGACTGTGCGTGGTCGAAGGCGGTGGTGAGGTCACGGGGCAGCTGGCCGGAGGGACGGCCGACGGTGACGACGTGACCCTTGACGGTGGCCGTGACGCCCCGGCCGGCGGTGCTGTCGAAGTCGGTGGCCTCCTGGATGTTCCCGGAGCGCTCGGCCTCGGTGACAATCGCCTTGGCGATGGGGTGCTCGGAGCCTGCTTCGACGGCCGCCGACAAAGAGAGGACCTCGTTGTTGGTGTAGCCGTCGGCGGCGTGGACGCCGGTGACCGACATGACCCCGGAGGTGACGGTGCCGGTCTTGTCCATGACGATGGTGTCGACCTGGCGGGTGGATTCGAGGACCTCCGGGCCCCTGATCAACAATCCCAGCTGCGCGCCCCGGGAGGTGCCCACCAGCAGGGCGGTAGGGGTGGCCAGTCCCAGGGCGCATGGGCAAGCGATGATCAGCACCGCGACTGCGGCGGAAAAGGCCCAGTTCGCCCCGCTGCCGAGGGCGAGGTGGACGATCAGGGTGATGATGGAGACGACAATGACCGTCGGGACGAAGACCGAGGAAATCTTATCCACCAGGCGCTGGACCGGGGCTTTTTTCGCCTGGGCGTCAGTGACCAGCTTGGCCATCTGGGACAGCGTGGTCTCCGAACCTGTGCGGGTGACTTCGACCAGCAGTCGACCGGAGGTGTTGATCGTCGCGCCCGTGACCGGGGTGCCGGGGGCGGCCTCGACGGGAACGGACTCGCCGGTCAGCATCGACTCGTCGATGGCCGAGGTGCCCTCGATGACACGACCGTCGGTGGCGATCTTCTCACCCGGGCGGACGACGAAGACGTCACCGACTGTCAGCTGGGAGACCGGGACGCGGACTTCCTCACCGTCGCGGATCACCGCGGCGTCTTTCGCACCCATGTCCAGCAGGGACTTCAGCGCCGCGGAGGACTGGCCCTTGGCGCGGACCTCAAACCACCGGCCGAGCAACAGGAAGGTGATGACTACGGCGATGGTCTCGAGGTAGATGTGGTCCATGCCGTCATCGCGGGGCAGCAGGCTCATCTCCATGACCATGCCGGGGTGCCCGGCGTTGCCGAAAAACAAGGCCCACAGCGACCACAGATACGCAGCGGTAGTGCCCAGAGACACGAGTGTGTCCATCGTGGTCGAGCCGTGACGAAGGTTGGTTAAGGTCGCCCGGTGGAACGGGGCGCCACCGTAGAAGTAGATCAGGGTGGACATGACGAGCAGGGCCCACTGCCAATTCATGAACTGCAGGGACGGGATCATCGAGATCGCGACCACCGGAACGGAGAGGATCGTCGACCCGATCAGACGCGACTTCAGGTCTGTGGCCTCGGCCTCGCGGGCCTGTTCGTGGCGGTCACCGACCACCTCGGTGTCCTCCTCCGGGCCGCTATCCACGGCGGAGGCATGTTGATCCCCCATGGTGAACGCGTCGTACCCGGCACCCCGCACGGTTTCGATCAGCCGATCGGCGTCGACTTTGGTGGGGTCGTAACTGACGGAGGCGGATTCGGTGGCGAAGTTGACGGTGGCCTCCACGCCATCGAGCTTGTTGAGCTTGCGCTCCACCCGCCCTGAGCACGACGTACAGGTCATGCCGGTGACGCCCAGATCGACCTGGAGTAGGTCAACCGACGGTTGAGTTTGAATCATCAGTGATCAGTCCTTCAGCAAACAGTGGTGAGGTGCATCTCCGAGGTCCCAAAAGGCCCGCCCACAGATGCACCGTCGGGGATATCGAACCGGCATGGCTGGGCCTGATGGGCATATCCAGCAGGGTTGGCCCGGCCGTGTCTACGTGAGGCGGGGACCGGGCCCAGGGATTAGGGCTTGACGGTGTAGCCGGCTGTCGTGACAGCGGCGACAACATCGTCGTCGGTGAAGTTTTCACCCGTGACGGTCACCTGCCCGGTATCCACGGTGGCCTCCACCATGGTCACACCGGCGACCGCGCCGATCTCCTCCTCCACGGAGGACTTGCAGTGTCCACAGGTCATGCCTTCGATGATGTACTTCTTTGTTACGGCGCTCATCAGATGATCCTTTCCTTGATGTCCTGAGGGGCAGAAGTGGAGATGCCCCAACAACCTTCAACCTATACCCATGGGGGGTATCAGTCAAGGAGGTGCCCGGACCCGGTCGCGGAGCGGTGTTTGCCCTCCGCCTCCCACTGTCCCCTCCC
Organism: Corynebacterium sp. MSK008; assembly: GCF_030232585.1. Taxonomy (GTDB): domain Bacteria; phylum Actinomycetota; class Actinomycetes; order Mycobacteriales; family Mycobacteriaceae; genus Corynebacterium. Next base: position 104,667 of record NZ_JASPJX010000008.1, read on the forward strand.
GACAGCGAGGAGGCTGCTCGGTGACCACACCCTGCCCCGCGTAAGGGCCGTGCCCTCCACCCCTTGAAAATGTACCCCCGGGGGGTATATGCTAACGAGCGTTACCGCATCCCAACGACCCATAGGAGCTTTCCCATGACCACCTCCCCGCCCCACCTCTTGCCGATGGCCTCCCACGGCTGCAGCTGTTGCGGACCCGCCTCACATGCCGACACCGCCTCCACCCCTGCCGCCAGCGACTCGTCAGCAGGAGGATCCTCCCCTAGCTACCAGGCCACCGGCCTGACCTGCGGGCACTGCGTGAAAAGCGTGACCCAGGCCCTTCAGGCCCTCCCCCAGGTCGACGACGTCCAGATTGATCTCGCTGCTGGTGGTGTTTCCACCGTCACGGTCACCGGTGCCATACCTCCGGAGATGGTTCGCCGGGCCATCGAAGAGGCCGGCTACACCGTCTTATCCTGATCAGTTTTACCCATCATCTCGACCCCGACCGGGTTGAACGGAAGGAACCCGCACCGTGACCATCTCCGAGCTGGTCGTCGACGGTGTCAACGACGCCCCCGCTCTGACCCGCGCGGAGGTCGGTATCGCCATCGGGGCCGGCACGGATGTGGCCATGGAATCCGCCGGAGTGGTCCTGGCCAGTGATGACCCGCGGGCAGTGCTGTCGATGATTGAGCTCTCGCAGGCCAGCTACCGCAAGATGATCCAGAACCTCATCTGGGCCTCTGGCTACAACATCCTCGCCGTACCGCTGGCCGCCGGCGTGCTCGCCCCGATCGGGTTCGTGCTGTCCCCGGCCATGGGCGCGATCTTGATGTCTGCCTCGACCATCGTGGTGGCCCTGAACGCCCAGCTGCTACGCCGCATTGATTTGGATCCGGCCCACCTGGCTCCGACCGACGGGAAGGAGGAACACACCACGCCTACTCCGGCATCCACCGCCGTCCGCTGATAGTGTCTCTGCTTTCGTCGGTCCAGTCTGGACCAGTTCCAGCGAGTCCACTAAATGGGAGCCAGGCCCTAGGTAGCCGGTTTGATTACGGCTAGTTGTTGCGGGTCGTAGTGACCACCTTGCCCTCAACGCCCGGCCAGGTGCCGGCCTCGATCATGCGGTTTTTGCGCTCGACCCAGAAGTCGGCGTTCTTAATACCCAGCGCCTCGGGGTCGAAGTGCGGGTCGATGCCGGCCTTCTTCTGGCGGCGGTAGTCCCACAGGCACTTCAGTGCCGGGACCTGCAGGAAGATGATCGCCACGATGTTGAGCCACGCGGTCGCGCCGACACCGATGTCGCCGAGCGCCCAGGCGGTGCCCGGGGTGGTGGTCGCGCCGATGAACACGGCCACGAGGATCAGGGCGCGCAGGATCCAGATGATGGCCTTGCGGGTGCCTTCGTTCTTCACCCAGCGGTTCAGGTAGGTGAAGTTGGTCTCTGCCATGTAGTAGTACGCCAGCACGGTGGTGAAGGCGAAGAACATGATCGCCAGGGCGATAAACGACGGGCCGAGGCCGGCGGAGAAGGAGTTCAGGCCTTCTTGGACGAAGCCGGGGCCGACAGGAATGCCGTCGGCAAGCGAGCCCTCGTAGATCAACGCACCGTCCTCGGACTGGCCCTCGAAGACCTTGTACATGTCGGTGGAGATGATGATGAAGGCGGTGGCGGAGCAGACGAACAGGGTGTCGATGTAAACAGCGAACGCCTGGACGAAGCCCTGCTTGGCCGGGTGGGAGACCTCGGCGGCCGCCGCGGACTGCGGGCCGGTGCCCTGGCCGGCCTCGTTGGAGTAGATGCCGCGCTTGACGCCCCACATGATGGCGGCGCCGAGCATGCCGGAGAATGCGGCCTCCTTGTCAAAGGCGGAGCGGACGATGGTGCCGAACACCTCCGGGATCTGGGAAGCGTTCGCGAACAGCACCACGATGGCGATGATGATGTAGATGCCGGCCATGAACGGCACCACCATGGAGGCAAAGTTCGCGATGCGCTTGACGCCGCCGATGATGATGAACGCGAGAAGCACGGTCATGATCGTCGCGGAGACCCAGACGTTAACGCCCCATGCATTATCGACGGCTGCAGCCACGCCGTTGGCCTGGATGCCCGGCAGGAAGTACGAGGTGGCCAGCAGCATGCACACCGAGAAGATGATTGCGTAGACCAGCATGAACGGCGCGGCCGCGGTGTGCTTGTAGGTCTTTTCGATGTAATAGGCCGGGCCGCCGCGGTACTCGCCGGTGTCGCGGTCCGTCTCCTTGTAGATCTGGGCCAGGCAGCACTCGATGAAGGAGGTGGCGGAGCCGAGCAAGGCCACCAGCCACATCCAGAACACCGCGCCCGGACCGCCGAACGCGATGGCGGTGGCCACGCCGGCGATGTTGCCCACGCCGACGCGGCCGGCCAGCGAGATCATCAGGGATTGGAACGAGGAAATGCCCTGCTCAGAGCTTTCGCCGGACTTGAGCTGCCTGATCATGTCCGGCAGGCAGCGGATCTGCAGAAACAGGGTGACGAGCGTGAAGTACGCGCCCGCACCAAGACAGAGATAGACGAGAGCGTTGGACCAAATCACACCGTTGAGGGTGTCGATAAAACCTTCCACGGGACCCTCCTAAAGGGGTATGTGCTGGGAGTATTTTTCGGGAAACCTTGCAGGTATCTAGAAAACATAGGCCATCCGGTTGTGCTTTGGGTCACTTTCGGTGTAAAAATTATGCGCCGACACCGAAAACATTCCGTTCTGCGCGACATCCGCAGGGTTTGCGGTGCTGAACGCAACAGATGGAAGGACACAATGAACGAGACTGCGAAGCCGGTGCACTCCCGGCGCAGGTTCTCCCCCGCCTGGCCGGTGAAGAACTTGCCGGCGGGGGCGGAGGCACTCATCCCCGAGCTGGACAACCCCAGCTTCGAAGGTATTGAGGATCCCACAGACAACACCGAAACTATCGCCCGCGCCGAAAACCAGGGCCAGCCGCACACCGCGCCCGAGTCCGACCCGAAGCCGAAGGCGGTGTGGCGCTTCTTCCTCTACAGCGCCATCGGCATCTTCGCGTTCTTCGTGCCGTTTACCATCGGCGATTCCAAGTCCACGATTTTGTTGGACCACATCGTCAGCTGGATCACCACCACGCTCGGGGAAGGCACCCGCTACCTGGCTCTGTTCGCCATCATCGCGGGCACGGTCTACCAGTTCGTCTCCGGGCGCTGGAAAGAGGATTACCCGCGAATGGCCTTCGCGGGGCTGTCCGTGCTGGCGATTGTGCTGTGCGCGATGCTCACGTTCGGGTTCGGCCCGGCGTGGCTGTTCAACCCGGATATCGGCCCGTTCATCCTGGACAAGCTGGTTATCTCGGTGGGCCTGCTCATCCCGGTTGGCGCGATCTTCCTCGGTCTGCTGGTCGGCTTCGGCCTGATGGAGTTCATCGGCGTGATGGTCCAGCCGATCATGCGCCCGGTGTTTCGCACCCCGGGCAAGTCCGCGGTGGACGCGGTGGCGTCATTTTTGGGCTCCTACTCGCTGGGCCTGCTCATCACCGACCGCATGTATAAAAACGGCAGCTACAACGGCCGCGAGGCGTCGATTGTCGCGTCGGGTTTTTCCACCGTCTCCGCCACGTTCATGGTCATCGTGGCCAAGACGCTGGACATGATGGAGCACTGGACGGCGTACTTCTTCATCACTTTCATCATCACCTTCATCGTCACCGCGATCGTGGTGCGCATCCCACCTATCACCCGGATTCCGGAGGACTACTACCCGGGCGCCACCCCGCACCCGGAGAAAGAGATCGAGGGTAACCGTTTCAAGGCGGCGTGGCGCGAGGCGAAGATTGAGCTCAACCGCGCCGAGTCTTTGGGCAAGGTGCTGTGGGCGAACTTCCGCGACGGGTTGATCATGGCCGTGCAGGTCACCCCGGGCATCATGGCGGTGGGCACGATCGGCCTGGTGCTGGCCACCTACACGCCAGTGTTCAAGATTCTTGGCGTGGCGTTCTTCCCGGTGGTGTGGCTGCTGCGCCTGCCGGACCCATTAGCGACCTCGGGCGCGCTGGCGTCGGGCCTGGCGGAGATGTTCCTGCCGGCCACGCTGTCCGCAGGTTCGGACGACATGGTGCTGAAGTTCACCATGGCTGTGGTGTGCGTGAGCCAGATCTTCTTCTTCTCGGCGATGGTGCCGGCGGTGCTGGCCACCGACATCCCGCTGAGCATTTGGAAGATGGTGCAGATCTGGTTCATCCGCGTGGTGCTCACCGTGCTGATCACGGTGCCGGTGGCGCACCTGATCTTCTAAGAAGCAGCTGCTTATCGACGCAGCTTCGCCCCCACAACCGCATCGTCAATCAACCGCGCGGCGGCCTTGGCGGTGCGGTTGTCCACGTCGAAGTCAGGGTTGAGCTCGACAACGTCGAGAAGCGCAACGCGCCCTGTGGACGCCACAGCCGCGACCATCGCGCGCAGCGTCGCGTACTCCACGCCGAAGCCAGCCGGGGCGGAAACACCCGGCGCGACCGCCGCCGGCAGCACGTCCAGGTCGATGGACAGGTGGATGGGCCGGTCACCTTCCACCGCTGCGAGGGCGCGCTCGGCGGCCTCGCGCACGGTCATTGCCGCCAGTTCGGTGTCCAGCACGGTGGTCACGCCGAGTTCGTCGGCGGTGTCGAAGAGCACCTTGGTGTTGTTGGGCTTGGAGATGCCGAAGACGCTGTAGTCGAAGTCCTCGCCCACCAGGCCGGCGATCTGCTTGAACGGGGTGCCGGAGGTGGGGCGGGTTTCGGTGCGCAGGTCGAAGTGGGCGTCGAAGTTGATCACCTGCATCGGCCCGATAGCTTCGTAGGCGCCGCGGTGGGTGGCAAACGAGGTTTCGTGGCCGCCGCCGAGCACGACAGTCATCCCGTCTGCGCCCTGCGCCGCCACGAGGTCGCGCACCCGGTCGGACAGCTCGCGTTGGGAGCCTTCGAGGTCGGTGTCTTGGGTGGTCACGGTGCCGGCGTCGAGAAGCGATGTGCTCTCGTGAACCGCGAGCGAGCCGAGGGCCGCGCGCAACGCCTCCGGGCCTTTCGCCGCGCCCTGGCGGCCGCCGTTGCGTTCGACGCCTTCGTCGGAGGCGTAGCCGATCAGGTGCACGGCACCCTCGGTGGGCTGGGCAGTTGTGTCGATGACGCTGTGCCAACGGGCGTGCTCAGGGCCGGGGCCGTCGTTGCGGCCGGTCCAGTTGGAAGCGGGGGTGAAAAGCGGTGCAGTTACAGTGTTCATGCCCTCCGAGGGTAGCGCCGTGGGCATACTATGTGCGATGACTAAGCCGCAGGTTCCCGCCGCGCACAACGTGTTGCGCATCCTGGCGCTGTTGTCCACCACGGACGCGCCGATTTCCGCCACCCGCATCCAGCGCGAGCTGGACCTGCCGCGTTCCACCACCTACCACCTGCTGCGGGAGCTGGAGGATTCCGGGTTTGTGGTGCACCTGCGCAAGCCCGGCACGTACGGGCTGGGGCTGGCGTCGTACCGCATGGCGCAGGCTTACACCACGCAGCAGCCGCTGGTGCGACTGGCCACGAAGCCGCTGGCGCGGATCGCGCAGCTCGCGGGCGGTTCGGCGCACTTGACGCGCCTCGCCGGCCCGGAGATTGTGTACCTGCACGAGGTGCGCGCCCCCGGTGCGGTGTCGCTGGTCACGGAGGTGGGCGTGCGTTTGCCGTCGCTGAAGACCGCCTCGGGGCGCATCATGCTTGCGCAGCTGCCGGAGGCGGAGCTGCGCGCCGCGTACAACTTTTCGGGCGAGCGCCGCCGCTACAGCGAGGTCAAAGAGGAGCTTTCTGCTTATCGACGCCAAGGGTTCGCCACCGAACACGAAGCCATCTCGCGCGGCCAAGAGTCCGTGGCGGTGGCGGTGCTGGACCACCTTTCGCGCCCAGCGGCGGCGCTTGCGGTGACCTTCGCCGTGGGCAGCGCGGACACGCAACAGCTGGTCAGCGCGCTGCACACCGCCGCGGAGGGGCTGCGGGCCCAGTTCTTTGGAAACGTGTGATTAGACGCACTTTTTGGTCTACTATCACGTCCATGACGCACACAGTTTCAGTTGGAATTGGGGCCCTGTCCATCGAGGATGTTGTGGCCGTCGCCCGTCACGGAGCCGAGGTAGCCATCGACCCGGCGGCCCTGGATGAGATCGCCGCGACCCGCAAGCGCATCGAAGAGCTCGCCGCGGATCCCACCCCGGTCTACGGTGTCTCCACCGGTTTCGGCGCGTTGGCCACCAAGCACATCCCGGAGGACATGCGCGCCCAGCTGCAGGTCTCGTTGGTCCGTTCCCACGCCGCAGGTACTGGCCCTGAGGTGGAAGAAGAGGTCATCCGCGCGCTGATGCTACTGCGTCTGTCCACGCTGTGCACCGGCCGCACCGGCGTGCGCCCCGTGGTCGCCGAAGCCTACGCCGCCGCGCTCAACGCCGGCATCACCCCGGTGGTGCGCGAGTACGGCTCACTCGGCTGCTCCGGCGACCTGGCGCCGCTGGCGCACTGCGCGCTGGCGCTGCTCGGCGAGGGCGACGTCCGCGTCCGCGGCGGCGAGATCGTCCCGGCGGCTGAGGCGCTTTCGGCTGCCGGCATCGAGCCGCTGGTGCTGAGCGAAAAGGAGGGCCTGGCGCTGATCAACGGCACCGACGGCATGCTCGGCATGCTGTGCCTGGCCATCGCTGATCTGCGCGAGGCCGCCAAGGTCTCCGACATCGCCACCGCCATGAGCGTCGAGGGCCTGACAGGCACCCTGTCCGTCTTCGACGAGGACTTGCAGGAGCTGCGCCCCCACCCTGGCCAGGCGGATTCCGCCTACAACATCCGCACCGTCGCCGCTGGCTCGCCGATCCTCGACGCAGCCCTGGACGGCTTCAAGGCCAACGAGGTCCAGGACGCCTACTCCATCCGCTGCACCCCGCAGGTCGCCGGCGGCTTCCGTGACACGCTGGCCCACGTCACCACCGTGGCCAACCGCGAGCTCGCCGCCGCCAACGACAACCCCGTGGTGGCCAAGGACGGCCGCGTGGCCTCCAACGGCAACTTCCACGGCGCGCCCGTGGCTTACGTGCTGGACTTTTTGGCGATTGTGGTGGCGGACTTGGCGTCGATTAGCGAACGGCGCACCGACCGCTTCCTCGACCCCGCCCGCAACCGCGGCCTCAACGCCTTCCTCGCCGGCGACCCCGGTGTGGACTCCGGCCACATGATCGCGCAGTACGCGCAGGCCGGCATCGTCGGCGAGCTCAAGCGCAACGCTGTGCCGGCCTCCGCCGACTCGATCCCGTCCTCGGCGATGCAAGAAGACCACGTTTCTTTGGGCTGGTCCGCCGGCCGCAAGCTGCGCCGGAGCATCGACGGCCTGCAGCGCGTGCTCGCCGTGGAGATCCTCACCGCCGCCCGCGCTCTGGACATGCGCGACGGCGAGCCCTCCGCAGGCACCGGTGCGGCCGTGTCTGCGCTGCGCAAGCTTGTCGACGGCCCCGGCACCGACCGCTACCTCTCCCCCGAAATCGAGCACTCCGTGCAGCTGGTCAAGGGCGGCGACTACGTCGAGGCCGTCGAGTCCGTGGTGGGCAAGCTGCGGTAGGTAGTTTGGGGGTCTGGGCGCCTGGGCACCTGGTGGCTTGCCCGACACGCCCGGTCGCAGGCCCCGGAGCAATGTATTCACTCACCCGTGAATACATTCGGCGATCGGCTTTACTCACCTGGGCAAAGTGAATTAATTGCCTGTCCAATGGGGATTTGTTCACCGCTCGGGCCCCGGCGAGTGAACAAATCCCCACAGCACCGACACTTCGCGGCGGAATCTGTCAGGCGGCCCCGATCGCCCCAGGTCGGTGCAAGCCGCCCTCGCAATCTGTCAGGAACCCGCGCGCCACCCCACCGAACCCCCGCCCCGCAGTCTCGGATCCAAGACAACTCGCTGCGCAAGCCAGATGTGACCTGCAAAGTTCTCCATACACTGTCGCCCACACCATAGTTTCGCGTCGATTGTGATTGGAGTCTCATCATGGCTGGTCGGTACCCGAACGGCGATTTCTACGATTTTGAGTCCGAGCTGCCCGCGGAGGAGAAAGAGATCCTCCACAACGTCCGCGACTGGGCGAAGGAGAAGGTGCTGCCCATCGCCGTGGACTATTGGAACCGCTCGGAGTTCCCGCACGAGCTGTTGCCGTCGATAGGCGAGCTGAACATCATCAGTCTCGTGCGCGGCCAGGGCCGCTCCCGCCTACTGGCCGGCCTGGTCGCGGCGGAGATCCACCGCGCGGACGGTTCCGTGGGCACGTTCTTCTCCGGTCAGGACGGCCTGTTCACCGGCAGCATCGAGCTGCTCGGCTCCGAGGAGCAGAAGGAGCGCTGGCTGCCGGACCTGTACGCGGTGCGCAAGACCGGCGTGTTGGCCATCACCGAGCCGGAGGCCGGTTCCGATGTCGCCCAGGGCATGCGCACCACCGCCACCAAGGTCGACGGCGGCTGGATCCTCAACGGCGCCAAGCGCTGGATCGGCAACGCCACCTTCTCCGACTACGTCGCCGTCTACGCCCGCGACCCGGAGGACGAGCAGGTCAAGGGCTTCATCGTGGACACCACGGCAGAGGGCTACACCGCCACGCTGATGGAAAACCGCATCGCCATCCGCGCGGTGCAAAACGCAGACATCACCCTGGACAACGTTTTCGTCCCAGACAGCGACAAGCTCGAGGGCGCGAACTCGTTCAAGGACATCAACAAGGTGTTCAAGAGTGCGCGTTCCACGGTCGGCTGGCAGGCCGTCGGCACGCAGATGGGCGCCCTCGATGTGGCGCTCGGCTACGCGGACGAGCGCATCCAGTTTGGCAAGAAGATCTCCTCATTCCAGCTCAACCAGAACAAACTGGCCACCATGCAGGGCAACCTGGTCGCATCTGAATCCATGATGGCGCAGCTGGCGCGCATGGAAGACCGCGGCTCCGCCAACAACGAGCAGTCCGCGCTGGCCAAGGCGTTCACCTCGAAGCTCATGCGTGAAACCGTCGCGCTCGGCCGCGAGATCCTGGGCGGCAACGGCCTGATCTCGGACTACCGCATGGCCAAGATCTTCAACGACGCGGAGGCCATCTACTCCTACGAGGGCACGTACGACATCAACCAGCTCATCGTCGGCCGTTCCATCACGGGCGAGTCGGCGTTCGTCTAAAACACGCAGGAGGAAACACCATGAATGCACCACTTTCCGGCATCCGCGTCCTCGACCTTTCCCGCGTACTCGCGGGCCCGTTCTGCTCCATGATCCTGGCGGATTTGGGCGCCGAGGTGATCAAGGTGGAGTCGCCGTGGGGCGATGATTCGCGCCAGTTCGGCCCGTTCGTGGACGGCACGTCCGCCTACTACCGCCTGTTCAACCGTTCGAAGATGGGCATCACGCTCGACTTCAAGGACGATAACGATAAGGAGGTCCTGCGCGACCTGGTCCGCCGCGCCGATGTGGTGGTGGAGAACTTCCGCCCGGGCGTGTTGGAGAAGCTCGGTTTGGGCCCGGAGGAACTGCTGGAGGTCAACCCTCGGCTCGTCGTCACGAGTATTTCGGGCTTCGGCCAAACCGGGTCTTTGGCCAAGGAGCCCGCATACGACCTGGTCGCGCAGGCGATGAGCGGCCTGATGTCTATCACCGGCTGGCCCAACAGCAAGCCGACGCGCGTGGGCATCTCGCTCGGCGACCTCATCCCGGGCCTCTACGCCGCCATCGGCACCGTCTCCGCGCTCTACCAGCGCGAATCCACGGGCAAGGGTCAGCATTTGGACCTTGCTATGTACGACTCGCTCATCTCCGTCATGGAGTCCGTAGGCATGCGTGCGCTTTACGACGACACCCCGCCCACCCGCATCGGCAACGACCACGGCCTGTCAGCGCCGTTTTCCACGTATGCGACCAAGGACGGCGACGTAGTCATCGCGATCACCACGAACCGGCTGTTCGAGCGCCTGGCCAACGCGCTGGGCATCCCGGAGATGGCCACCGACCATCGCTTTGCAGAGCCGGTGGCCCGCTCCGAGAACCGCGTCGCGCTACGCGAGCTGATCGAAGAAGCGCTGAGCACCAAAACCCGCGCCGAGACGATCGCACTATTTGAAGAGCACGGCGTGCCCACCGCCCGCGTCTACGACTTAGATGAGGCGCTGCGCAGCCCGTTCGCTGAAGAACGCGGCGTGATTGCCGAAGAAACGGATGGGTTCCGCACCCTCGCCTCCCCGCTCAAGCTGGCCGGCATGGAAGCACCAAAGCCGGCGCCGGAGCTGGGGCAACACAACGACCGCATCGAGTCTTGGCTGAGCGAAGACCCGCGCTAAGTTCCGCAAAGGAGCAGCACCATGGAGGACACCCTCAACCCCCGCCGCCGCGGCGGGAGCACCCGTTGGATCAAAGGCGAGGGCATCGCCCCTGTGCCCTCAATGCCCGACCCGCACGAAGTAGAAAGCCCAGATCCGAAGCAGAAGTGGCGCTTCTTCGTCTACAGCGCCGTCGGTTCGTTTGCCTTCTTCGTCCCCTTCACGGTGGGCGAGAAGAACACGATTCTGCTGGACCACATCGTCGGCTGGCTGCAAGAAGGGCTGAGCGCCGCGCTGCCGTACATCACGCTGGTGATGATCACCGCCGGCGCTGTCTACCAGTTCGCCACCGGCAAGTGGCGCGAGGACAAAGCTCGCGCTGTGTTCGCGTTCTTGTCAGCTCTTGCCGTGCTGTTGTGCGCGATGCTCGTGTTTGGTTTCGGCCCGTCGTTCCTGTTTGATGAGCGTCTTGGCCCGTTCATCCTGAACAAGCTGGTCATCCCGGTTGGTCTGCTCATCCCCGTAGGCGCGATCTTCCTCGGGCTGCTCGTGGGCTTCGGCTTGATGGAGTTCATCGGCGTGATGGTGCAGCGCTTCATGCGGCCCGTCTACCGCACGCCGGGCAAGTCCGCGGTGGACGCAGTGGCGTCGTTTCTGGGCTCGTACTCGCTGGGCCTGTTGATCACTAACCGCGTCTACCGCACCGGTGGCTACACCGCCCGCGAGGCGTCAATCATCGCGGCCGGGTTCTCCACCGCTTCGGCCACATTCATGGTGGTCGTGGCCCGCACCCTTGACCTGATGCACATCTGGGGCGTGTACTTCGCCATCACTCTGATCGTGTGTTTCTTGGTCACCATGGTTGTCGTCCGCATCCCGCCCCTGTCCACCATCCCGGACGACTACTATCCGGGCGCCACCCCGCAGCCGGAGGAACAGGTGGAGGGCAACGTGTTCGCCGCCGCGTGGAAGGAAGCGATGGCGTTTTTGGCGCAGGCCGACTCACTGCCGAAGACGCTCTGGCGCAACTTCAAAGACGGCGTGATCATGACCATCCAGGTCATCCCCGGCATCATGGCCGTGGGCATCATCGGCCTGGCGCTTGCCTTTTACACCCCCGCATTCAAAATCCTCGGCGCGGTGTTCTACCCGCTCGCGCTGCTGTTCCAGCTGCCAGACCCGTGGCTGGCCTCGGAGGCCTTCGCCATCGGCCTGTCCGAACTGTTCCTGCCGGCAACACTGGTTTCCGGCCACGAGTCGGAGGTGCTGCGCTTCACCGTCGGAGTGGTCTCCATCAGCCAGGTGTTCTTCTTCTCCTCGATGATCCCGGCGGTACTCGCCACGGACATCCCATTGAAGATCAGCCACATGGTGATCATCTGGTTCCAGCGCGTGGTGCTGTCGATCATCCTGACGGTGCCGATCGCGTACCTGATCTTCTAGCGCACCCCGCCCCGCCGCATACCCCGAGTAAGGGACCCAGAGTTTGCCTCAAAACAGGGGGAGTTGTCAGTGGGTGAATGCGCCACCTCGACTTGGAGGTTGTTGTGGCTGGTCGTTGGACTCCGAAGGATGTGAA
>NZ_JASPJX010000009.1 GCF_030232585.1 Corynebacterium sp. MSK008
GGTTAACCAGAACGTAACCCCTATTCACTTTATCCGTTCCCTCCAGGCGGCCGAACCGCTCGGAAGCAACGGATGGATATATAACCACGAAGCCAAAAAGCACACAAATCAGCAGCGCAGCAGGCGTTTTAATGATACGCGGCAATCGGCCCATGCGGGCCATCGATCACTTGCACCGGGGTATTGAAGATCTCGGTGAGCAAGTCGTCGCGCATGATCTCCTCCACGGTGCCGAAGGCGAAGACCTGCCCGTCCTTCGCCGCGCAGATGTAGTCCGCGTAGCGGGCCGCGAAGTTGATGTCGTGCAGCACGATCACGATGGTGCGGCCGAACTCGCGGGCCGCGGAGTGCAGGTGCTGCATCATTTCCACGGAGTGGGAGATGTCCAGGTTGTTCAGGGGCTCGTCGAGAAGCACGTAGTCCGTCTCCTGGCAAAGCACCATCGCAACGTATGCGCGCTGGCGTTGACCACCGGAAAGCTGGTCCAGGTAGCGATGCTCGAGTTCGCGCAGGCCGAAGAAGTCGATGTAGCGGGAGATGATCTCCTCGTCCCCTTCGGTCAAGCGCCCTCCCGAGTAGGGGAAGCGGCCGAAGCCGACGAGCTGGCGCACGGTCAGGCGGGTAACAAAGTGGTTTTCCTGCCGCAGGATGGAGACCACTTTGGCCAGGTCTTTCGGATTCGAAGAGGACACGTCCATCTGCCCGATGCGCACGGAGCCGGAATCCAGCGCCAAAAGCCGGCCGATCATGGTCAGAAGTGTCGACTTGCCGGCGCCGTTCGGCCCCACCAACGCAGTAATGCCGCCGGCCGGGATGTTCAGTGAGACCGGCCCGATGGCGGTGTCGTCGCCGTAGGCCTTGCTCACCTCGTTGAGCTCGATCACAGTCTCCCCTTCCGTAGGACAACGATGAGGAACGTCAGGCCGCCGACCAGCTCGATGATGATGGAGACGACGCCCTGGGCGTAAAAGATGTGGTTCATGACGAAGTACGCGCCCGCCAGGATGCAGTAGCCGAGCAGCGCCGCCATGGGGAACACGTAGCGGTGGTCGTAGGTGTCCGCGAACTGGTACGCGAGAGTGGCCACCAGGAAACCGAGGAAGGTCATCGGGCCGACCAGTGCAGTCGAGACCGCCATCAGTACCGAGACCAGCACGAGGGTATACACCGCGTGTTTTTTGTGGCTGACGCCCAAGTTCACCGCCACGTCGCGGCCGAGGCCGAGCACGTTGAGTCGGCGCGAATTCGCATACATCAGCCCGACTGCCACCAACACCAGGGGCACGGCCAGCGGGTAGTAGGCCGGGTCCGCGTTGTTCACGGAGCCGAACAGCCGAGCGGTGAGCACGTCGAACTCGCTGGGTGTGAGCAGGCGCTGCATGAACGTCGATACGCTGCCCAGTCCCCCTCCGAGCACGATGCCGACGAGCAGCATGGCGTGCATGTTCGGGTTGTCGCCGGCGAGCAGCCAGGTGTACAGGATCAGGCTTAAGCCCACCATGAGCACGAGCTGGATCACGAACATCTCCAGCGTGCGGGCGTTATTCAGCCCCGCGGCGCCGAGGAAGTACACAGTTGAGGTGTGAATGGCCACATACAGCGACTCGAACCCCATGATCGACGGGGTGATGATGCGGTTGTTCGTCACCGTTTGGAACGCCACCGTCGCCACGGCCTGGCACACCGCCACCACCGCCATCGCGATGACGGAGTTCAGGCGGCGCTGCGCGATCAGCCAGTAGCCGCGGGTGCCGAACTCCATGGGGTTCCCCCAGGACAGCAGGCCTGCGGTGAACAGCAACGCGGCCACCGCCAGCGCCGCCACGAGCAGCCAGTAGCGCCTCTTGCTTTGCGACGTCTGAAACGCCCCGACTTCACGCATTGCCTCACGCATTCCGGCTCCTCTTCACAATCAGGGCGATGAAGACGGCGGCGCCGACCACGCCGAGGATCACGGACACCGGCATCTCGAACGGCGCGATGACGATGCGTCCGAGCAGGTCGCACAGTGTCACCACGCCAATGCCGGTGAGGCAGACCCAGGGCAGGTTGGACCGGAGGTCGTCGCCACGCACCATGCTCACAATGTTGGGGACGATGAGCCCGAGAAACGGCAGGTTGCCCACGACAACTGTGACCACGCCGGTGGCCACCGCGACGAGGCTGGTGCCCACGAGCACGATGCGGTTGTAGTTCAGCCCGATGTTGGTCGCGATGTCTTCGCCCAGGCCGGCGGCGGTGAGGCGGTCGGCGTAGAAGAACACGGCGATGACCACGAGCAGCACGACCCAGAGGATCTCGTACTGGCCCGCGATCACGCTGGTGAACGAACCGGCGAACCAGACGCCGAGGGACTGCAGCAGATCAGTCTGCAGGGCAATGAATGTGGACACCGCACTGACCACCGCGCCGAGCATGATGCCGACGATGGGCACCACCAGGCTGGAGCGGAGCGTCACGCGCCGCAGGAACGCGAAGAACACCATGGTGCCGATGAAGGCGGCGCCGACGGCGAGCAGCATGCGCGTCATCACGGAGCCGTCCGGGAACAGCAGAAACGACGCGAGCAGCCCCAGCCCGGCCCACTCGGTGGTGCCGGTGGTGGTGGGTTCGACGAAGCGGTTTTGGGTGAGCATCTGCATGATCAGCCCACTCATCGCCATGGCCGCGCCGGCCAGCACCAGCGCGATTGTGCGCGGCACACGGGTGGCGCGGAACATCTCCCAGCCGTCCTCGGTGCCCAGGATGTCGTACTGCCCCACCATCAACGATGCTGCGAGCAGGGCGCAAACAAGGACGACACCCACCCCGAGCTTCCAGTCCAGAAGCTTGGGGCGGGTGGTGGTCGTTGCATCAGTCATCGGGGACAGACTACTTGGCAGCCTCGAGTTGCTCGGAGATCTGGTTGAGAATCTCGGTGTAGGTGATGATGGACTCGTTGGTGTAGGTGTCCGCCGGGGCGACGTAGACGTGGCCGTCCTTCACCGCGGCAACGTTCTTCAGCGGCGCGGAATCGTTGATCACGGACAGCGCTTCCGGGGAGTCGGTGATGGACTTCACGCCCGCGTCGCGGTCCAGCACGAGCAGCCAGTCCGGGTTGGCGCTGGCGATAGCTTCGACGGAGATGTCGTCACCCTGGTGGTCGTCGGAGGCGTTGTCCACCTCAAGCGCCGGGGTGAAACCAATCAGATCGAACAGCGGGCCCCACACGCGGCCCACGCCCGGTGCGACGTAGCCGATCTCGCCGCCGGAAACATTCAGGGCCATGACCTTCTGCTCCGGGTCGTAGGCGCTGCGGGCGCGCTGGACAGCCTCGGTGAATTCCTGGACTGCCTGCTCAGCCTCGGCCTGCTTGCCAAAGACCTCGCCCAGCTCCAGGGTCTGGCGGATCACCTCGCGGTCGAACGGCTCGCCGTCGCGCGGCTCGAAGTCCAGCAGCGTGGCGTCCGGGACCAGCTTCTCAATCTCTTCGTCGTATTGCTCGAAGCGCTGACCGGAGACGATCACGTCCGGGTCGGCGGCGACGATCGCTTCCAGATTCGGCTCGCGGTGGTTGCCGATGTCGATGATCTCCTCGTCATCGGCGAGGCCCGGGATGGAGTTGGGCACGAGCTGGCGCGCCGCGGCGACGGGCTTAATACCCCAGGAATCCAACAGCTCGAAGGAGCGATTGTCCAGGGCGACCACGCGCTTCGGCGGGCTGGGCACGGTCTTCTCGCCGTAGTTGTCGGTGACGGTCACGGTGCCGTCGGAAGCATCATTGCTTTGCGACGCACCTTCGGTCGCCGCCGTTTCCGAACCAGCGGCGGATTCAGTGGCAGACTCCGTGCCAGATTCAGAGGTGGAGCATGCGCCCAGAGTGAGAGCGCCGGCGGCCGCGAGGGCGATGAGAGAGGTACGCGAGAAACGGGTCACGGTCGTCCTTCCATTCAGTCGTAAGGTAAGGGTTACCTGACCCATATTAGGCTAACCAAACTTGGGAGCCAAACTGTCCGCCCCCTTAAGCCCTCTCGATCACCGCTGCGAGCCCCTGACCACCCCCGATACACATCGTCACGAGGGCGCGCTTGGCGTCGGTGCGGCGCATCCGATGCGCGGCGGTGACCACCATGCGCGCGCCGGTCGCACCCACCGGGTGGCCCAGCGAGATGCCGGAGCCCACCGGGTTCACGCGCGGGTCGTCCTCGGCGATCCCCCACGCGTCGAGCACTGCGAGTGCCTGGGCGGCAAACGCCTCGTTCAGTTCGATCAGGTCGATGTCGTCGAAGGTCAGGCCGAGGCGGTCGAACACCTTCTTCGTGGCGTCGACAGGCCCGATGCCCATGGTCTCCGGCGCAACCCCCGCCACAGCCCAGCCGCGCAACACGGCGAATGCGTCCAGCCCCAGCTCTTCGGCCTTGGCACGGGTGGTCACGATCATCGCGGCGGCGCCGTCGTTCTGGCCGGAGGCGTTGCCGGCAGTCACCGTGGCCGCCTCCAACGTTTTGCCCATAACCGGCCGCAGCTTGGCCAGCGATTCCTCGGAGGTGCCGGGGCGGATGTGCTCGTCCTTGTCCACCACCACCGGATCACCCTTGCGCTGCGGTACCGCAACCGGCACGATCTCGGCGTCGAAGTCTCCGGCCTCCTGCGCCGCCGCGGCGCGGGCGTGCGACGCCACCGCTAGCTTGTCCTGGCGGTCGCGCGCGATTGAGTACTCCTCGCGCAGGTTCTCCGCGGTCTCGATCATTCCGCCCGGGATCGGGTGGTGCTTGCCGCCAGCCTGCTCGCGGCCCTCCTGCAGGCGGTCCTTGAGCTCCATCGTGCCGCCCTTGGCACCCCAACGGATCTTTCCGTCCACGGTGTACTCGGTGTTGGACATTGATTCCGCACCGCCGGCGACGATCAGGTCTGCGGCACCGGCGGCAACGTGTGCGGCGGCGGTGGCAATCGCCTGCAGGCCGGAGCCGCAGCGGCGGTCCAGCTGCATGCCGGGCACGTCTACGCCCAGCTCAGCGTCGAGTCCGACGACGCGCCCCAGCGCGGGCGCGGCACCGTTGGGAGAAGCCTGGCCGAGGATGATGTCGTCGATCACCTGGCCGGAGATCCCGGCGTCCTCAATCACGGCCTTGACCACGGTCGCGGCCAGCTCCTGCACCGGCACGCCGACGAATGCGCCGCCGTAGCGCCCCACCGCGGTGCGCTTGGGGTTGCAGATGACAATATCTTTCGGGTCGCTCATTATGTCTCCTTCAAAGTGGTTGTTTGCAGGTCACGCTCGATCGCGCTCGCCGTCGCCTGCAGCGGGGGCAGCAGCCTATCGACGACCTCCCGGTGCCCCACCGCCCCAGCATGGGCCGACAGATTCACCGCGGCGACGACCTTGCCGTCGCTGCCGCGGACCGGGCACGCCACGGAGCGCAGGCCCAGTTCGAGTTCTTGGTCGACGATGCAGTAGCCCTGCCTTTGGACGTCGATAAGCAATTGCCTGAACGCGTCCTCGCTGGTGACTGTCTCCGGTGTGATGGGCTCGAGCGCGGTGCCGGCGAGGAAGGCGTCCAGCTGCGCGGGCGGGAGGTCGGCGAGCAGCACGCGGCCCATCGACGTTGCGTATGCGGGAAAGCGCGTGCCGATGGTGATGTTGACGCTCATGATGCGGTCAGCGGCGGCGCGGGCGACGTAGACGACGTCGGGGCCGTCGAGGACGGTCAGTGAGCACGACTCGTTGAGCGAGCGCGACAGCGCGTCCAAGTGCGGCTGCGCGATCGCCGGAAGGCCGAGGCTGGACAGGTACGAAAAGCCCAACTGGAGCGTTTTCGGGGTGAGCCAAAAAACGGTGCCGTCGCTGGCGGCGTACCCCTCAGCGACGAGCGTGTGCAGGAACCGGCGCACCGTCGCGCGCGGCAACCCCGTGGATTCCGCGACCTGGGCAAGCGTTTGACGCGGGCGGGCACCGCTGAACGCACGGATGACCGCTAGGCCCCGGGAGAGGCTCTGCACGAGTTGCACGTCACTACTAGACATGGGTGTGATCCTAGACGATCAAGGTTCGCTTTGTGAACCCTTGTGCAGTAGCCGAACAACAGTTAGGATGCACACATGATTAACAAGGTGGTTTCTTCAGCGAAGGAGGCAGTCGCCGACATTCACGACGGCGCCTCCATCGCCGTGGGCGGCTTCGGCCTGGTGGGCATCCCCGCCCGGCTCATCGACGCCCTGCGCGCCCAAGGCGCCGGCGATCTCACGATCATTTCCAACAACCTGGGCACCGACGGCTTCGGACTCGGCCTTCTACTCGCGGACAAGCGGATCTCCCGTTCCATCGGCTCCTACCTGGGCACGAACAAGGAGTACGCGCGCCAGTACCTGGAGGGCGAACTGACCGTGGAGTTCACCCCACAAGGCACCCTGGCCGAGCGTATGCGCGCCGGCGGCGCGGGCATCCCAGCGTTCTACACCAAGGCCGGCGTGGGCACCCCGCTGGCCACAGGGGAAATCCCCACCCGCTACAACCCGGACGGCACCATCGCCGAGTACTCCCGCCCGAAAGAACTACGCGAGTTCAACGGCGAACAGTACGTCATGGAAACCGCGCTGACCCCGGATTTCGCGTTCGTGCACGCGCACAAGGCGGACCGCTTTGGCAACCTCGTCTTCTCCAAGACCGCGCAGAACTTCAACCCGGACGCGGCCGTGGCCGGCAAGATCACCATCGTGCAGGCGGAGGAAGTGGTGGACGAGATCCCCGCGGCCGAGGTGAACCTGCCCGGCATCTACGTCGACCGCGTGGTCGAAGTGGGCCCGCAGGAGACCGGAATCGAATTTAGGACGGTGAGCGAGTAATGGCTTGGACCAGGCAAGAAATGGCGGCGCGTGCAGCCCAAGAGCTGGAAAACGGCCAGTACGTCAACCTGGGCATCGGCATGCCCACCCTCATCCCGGGCTACCTGCCCAAGGACGTTGAGGTGGTGCTCCACTCCGAAAACGGCATCCTCGGCGTGGGCCCCTACCCCACCGACGACGCCGTCGACCCGGAGCTGATCAACGCCGGCAAGGAAACCATCACCGTGGCGCCGGGCGGGTCATTCTTCGGCTCCTCGACGTCCTTTGGCATGATCCGCTCCCGCGCGATCGACGTCGCCGTGCTCGGCGCCATGGAGGTCTCCCAGTACGGCGACCTGGCCAACTGGATGATCCCGGGCAAGATGGTCAAGGGTATGGGCGGCGCGATGGACCTGGTGCACGGCGCCAAAAAGGTCATCCTGCTCATGGAGCACACCACCAAGAAGGGCGCCTCGAAGGTTCTGCCGGAGTGCCGCCTGCCGCTGACTGGCGCGAAGTGCGTGGACCAGATCATCACCAACCTGGCCGTGTTCACCGTGGACGAGAAGCAGGGGCTGACCCTGACCGAGGTTGCGCCGGGCGAGACCATCGAATCCGTGCGCGAGGCCACCGAAGCCCCGTTCGAGGCTGCTGTCTAAGGCGCGCCGCTTAGAACAGCGCGAAAGCCCCAGACCGTCATTACGGTCCGGGGCTTTCGCATCACTCGAGCGCGCTACTAGTAGGCGCGACCGTGCATCTTCTCCAGCTCAATGCCGTGGCCCTGGCCCGACAGGAACAGGGTGGACGCGTCGAGCTGGTACAGCTGCGGGTTAGACAGCAGCACCGATTTCAGGTCGTCGGCGTCCTTCTGCGCGTCCGGCGCGCATGCCATCCTCGTCTCAGCCAGGTCGCTGATGCGCAGGGCACCGGTGTTGTCGATCTGGTAGTTGGCCGTGCCGGTGTTGCAGCCGTCGTTGAAGTTCAGCAGCCCGTTCTCACGGAAGTCGACGGTGATGGTGGTGTTCTTCTTTGCCCGCAGCGTCGAATCCAGCGCACCAGTGAGACGCTCGGCCTTGAGCTGGTCTGCGCCTTCCGGGATCTGCTGGATCAGCTCGGAGCCGACCGGGGTCTCGGGTGCCGGGGCCGGGGCTGGTGCGGGTTTGCCGCCGAGGTCGGCGAACAGGTTCGAGCTCATCTGCACGAACTGATCGATGCTTGAGGTTTCGTTCTGCTCCTGGGCGTCGGCAGTTCCGACGCCGATAAGGCCGCCCGTGAGGGCGACTGCTGCTGTTGCTGTGGACAACTTTCTGAGAGTCTTGGTTGAAGTAACCATGGCCCTCACGCTACCGAGCGACTACGGGCAAACAAGGGGCTCAAAGGAACTTCAACGCAACTCCAAACTTGTGTTGACCCAGCGCATAGACTTGACGCATTCAATGATTTCCCCAGAAAAACGAAAACCCGCTGCTCAGGTGGGAGCAGCGGGTGGCGGAAGCGACGTCGATTAGTTCGCAGCTGCCTTTGAGAATTCGATGGCCTTGCCCTGGGCCGCAAGTGCAATGGTCTCGTCATCGATGCGGTACACCGACGGGTTCGAACGCAGAATGGACTTCAGCTCGTCCGCCTTGTTCATCTTGGTCGGGTCACACAGGCGCTGCGTCTCGGCGATGGTCCCGACCTTCACGGCACCGGTGCCGTCGATGGAGTACCCGGCGCTGCCGGCGTTGCAGCCGTCGAAAAACGAAAGCTTGCCGTCGGCCCCAAAGGTGACCGTCATGGACGCGTCGCCCTTCAACGGCAGCGTCCCCTGCAGAGCAGCCTTCGCCTTCTCTGCCGGCAACGGCTTCGCGCCCTCCGGCAGGTTCTTCAGCAGCATGTGGGAGCCGCCCTTGTTAATCACCGAGCCGCTAAAGGCAGACCACCCCATCTGCGTCCAGCCCTCGATGTCGTCCGGGCCGTTGGAAGACATCTGCGCATTGGCGGTGCCTGCGCCGAAAAAGCCACCGGCGAGGGCGGCGAGCGCGGTTGCAGCGGACAATGTCTTTACAGTCTTGGAGGTCATGAGCGCCAACCTACCTGGCATTTCGCAGCATTCAAGGGCCCCTACGAAGCTTTTACGCAACCTGGACGCTCCTTTAACCCAACGGCCAGCGCACGCTAGGGCGGCTTAGAAAAACACCACCTCGTCGCGCTCCAGCCACGCCCCCTTGCCACTTTCGGAGTCCCAACAGGTCACCCCAGTTTCCTCCACTGCGCACACGAACGGTCCGTGGTTGACCACTTCGCCGTACTGCACAACTTCGGCGGGTTCGCCGCCAGGGGGCCACACGGAGTCGTCGTAAAGCGGAGGCTCAGATTGCTCACGTGGGTAGCCGCCGAGGATCTCCATCATCCATCGCGGCGTGCCTAGCTCACCAATGCCGAACTTCTCGCTTTCCAGGAAGGACTTCACGCCGCAGTCGAACATCGGCTCGTCCGCCAGGTTCATCATACAGCCGATGTTGCCGGACGGGGTGACAAACAGCGCGTTTTGCACATCGCCGATGCTCTTGATCGTCTGGATCGGCCGCGCGTTGTCCGGGACGGGGCCGCCAGCACCCGGGTACGCCAGCGGTGCGCCCGGGATGCCCTGCCTATCGACGTGCTCCGCCTCCCCCGACGCCACAGCATCAGCCTGTTTCGTCGGCTCCTCAGGCTCCTGAACTTCCGGCGCGCCAGCCTCTGACGTCTCCACAGTCTCGGTCACCGTGACGTGCTCGGCCTCGGGCGCGCCACTGCAGCCGACAACCAGGAAGGTCGTGGCCGTGAATGCTGCAATAGCGTTGCGGTTCATGCCACCGGAGGCTAAAGCCCAATACTTCGGACCGAATTTGCACAGGCGTAAAAGTTCCTGCCACCCTTAGCCTCACAAACCCCAAGTAAGCCCTCCCGAGTATGCGCGATTTTGGGCCGTACTAGGGGTCCTTCACTCGGGGTTTGTGGTGCGGCCTGTCTGAGGCCGTGACAATCTACGGACGAGGCACTACCCTACTTGTTGATACGTCACCAAAAGGAGTGTTTAGCAATGAAAGCCTTCGGTTTCTTGAGCTTCGGGCATTACGCCTTCGGCGGCCAGCGCGGCCCGTCCGCGGAGAAGGTCGCCAAGATCCACCTGGAGATCGCCCAGGCGGCCGACGAGATCGGCGTGAACAACGCGTCCTTCCGCGTCCACCACTTCGTGCCGCAGGCATCCGCCCCGATGCCGCTGCTCGGCGCTGTCGCCGCCACCACTAAACACATCGAGGTGGGCACCGGCGTGATCGACATGCGCTACGAAAACCCGCTCTACCTCGCCGAAGAGGCCGCATCCCTGTACCAGCTCTCCGGCGGCCGCGTGGCCCTGGGCGTCTCGCGCGGCGCCCCCGAGGTTGCCGAGCGCGGCTGGGAGGCCTTCGGCTACAAGGGCGAGGCCCCCAACGGCGCGGACGTAGCGCGCGCCCATCTCGAGGCATTCATGGCCGCGGTGGACGGTAACGGGTTCGCCACCGCAGCACCGCTGGAACGGCAGTACCCCAACATGTTCCAGCCCGGCTCCGCCCTGCCGGTCTTCCCCATGGCACCCGAGCTGCGCAAGCACATCTTCTACGGCTCAGGCACCCACACTTCGGCGGAGCAGACCGCCAAGGACGGGCTGAACCTGATGTCTTCCACCCTGGTCTCCGAGACCACCGCCGAGACCTTGGGCGAGATCCAGGCGGACCAGATCAGCCGCTACCGCGCAGCCTGGAAGGAAGCGGGCCACGACTGGACCCCACGCGTGTCCGTCTCCCGCTCCATCTTCCCCATCGTCGACGGCGCAGACATGCAGCGCTTCGGCATGCAGGCCTCCGGCTCCGACCAGGTTGGCTTGCTGCCCGACGTGGGCGCTTCCACCTTCGGCCGCACCTACGCCGCCGAGCCAGACAAATTGATCGAGCAGCTCAAGGCCGACCCGGCCGTCATGGCCGCCGACACGCTACTGATCACCATCCCCACCGGCATGGGCGTGGACGTCAACGTGAAGATCCTGGAAAACTTCGCCACCCATGTCGCCCCCGCGCTGGGCTGGCAGCCGAACACCGAGGGCCCGGTCACCGGTTACCCGATCGACTAAGTCTCGGGCCTCGGCGGCATGACTACCATGACGGCCCATAAGGACGATCTCTAGATCTTCCGACGCCCCCGACCGCCGAAAGCTCTCCTCCAAGGACCTAAACCGTAATGCAGGATCCAAGCGCACCCCTCACGACGCACACCGACTCGACCGGCGAGTTCGTCATCTACAACACGGAGGACGGACGGACCGAGGTCCAATTACGCCTCATTGATGACTCAGTCTGGATGACCCAGGCCGAAATGTCAGAGCTTTTCGACATCAGCCGTTCCGGTGTTAGTGAGCACCTTAAATCTATCTTCAACACTGGTGAGCTTAATCGTGATGAGGTTGTTCGGAAATTCCGAAAGGAGCCAGGTCACGCAGGGTATGGACGCACCCTAGACCATTACAATCTCGACACCATCATGGCCGTCGGATTCCGCGTACGTGGCCCACGCGGCAACCAGTTCCGCACTTGGGCAACTACCGTCCTCAAGGAATATCTTGTTAAAGGCTTCGCCCTAAACGACGAGAAGCTGAAAGACCCCCTCGGCACGGATTACTTTGACGAGCTCCTCGCACGCATCCGGGATATCCGCTCCAGCGAGGCGCGACTCTACTTGGAGCTGCGCAACATCATTGCCCTGGCCGATGACTACGACGCCAGCAGCAAGACCACTCACCGCCTTTTCGCGAAGATCCAGGACAAGCTGCACTACGCCATCACAGGCAACACGGCAGCCGAAATCATCGCCACGCGCTGCGATCCGTCTGCTGACAATCTCGGTCTGACCAGCTGGAAAGGCGAAGTGGTCCGCAAAGGTGACGTGACCACTGCGAAGAACTACCTCACGGATGATGAACTGCGGAGGCTGAATTACCTCGTGTCTGGTTTCCTGAACTATGCCCAGGACCAAGCCGAACGCCGCAAGGTTGTTCACATGTCGGACTGGCTGACCAAAGCAGACCAGTTCATCGAGTTCAACGACTACGAACCTCTGAACGACCACGGTCGCATTTCGCGAAAGGACGCGGACAAGCTCGCCGAGGACCGCTACGGTCTCTATGACCAGGGGCGCAAAGAAATCGAGTTCCGCGAAGCAGACCGCAACCTCGTCGAGGCACTTCAAGAAGCGGATCGGAAACTGATCTCCCAAAGAAAACGTCTCCAACCCCGCAGAAAGTCTGACTGAGCCACGAAACGGAAAAGCGGACGTTCTACCTAGTAAAACGTCCGCTTTCGGTGGAGCCGCCGGGAATTGAACCCGGGTCCTTCATCACCGCGCCAGGGCTTCTCCGTGCGCAGTTCGCACGTTGTCTCTCATCGACCCTCCGGATCAGGCGAACATGTCCGGATGACGGGCCCAGTCAGTGAAAGGTGTCCCTTCCAAGGCCCCACTGACAGAGCCGGAAGGCAAGTCCCCTAAGTCGACGCCAGGTACCGGGTCGGGGACATCCCCGGCCTGACGGACACGCAGGTCGCTGGACCTTTCTAATTAGGCAGCGAGGGCGTAGTCACGCTGAGAGTTCTTCTCTGCGTTTATTAGTTACAGCGACGCTTACGGTGGTCTCCTGTCTGCACCGGCACGCTTCCCCTGGCTAAGTAGATGAAGTCGAAACCAGAATCGACCCCTTCAACTACGAAGAAACGTAGGAGACAAAACTTTACCGCATTGGCCCCAAGATGTACAAGAGGCTTTACGACGTAAACGCTGGACGCACCCGGAGGAACTCCACGACGGCATCCGGGCCGGCGTTGACGGCGAGGCGCGCCGCCTTGGCCACCTCGTTGGCTGCCATCTTCGGCCTGCCGTTGTCGCCGGCGAGCATGTCCGTGTCGGTGCGGCCCGGGTGCAGGGAGGTCACGCGCACCTTGCCGGCTTCCTCTTGCGCCAGGGACTCCGTGAATCCGCGGAGGGCGAACTTGGACGCGCAATAGGCGGAATTTTCGGCGATGCCGTGGAATCCTGCGCCGGAGTTGATGGTGATGATGAGGCCGGAGGAGCGTCGCAAGGCAGGAAGCAACGCGCGGGTGAGCGTGACGGGGGCGAAGAGGTTGACCTCCATCATCTCGCGCCAGGTGTCGTCGGTGAGCTCCTCCAGCGGGCCATGGTCCATCACGCCGGCGGCGAGCACGAGGACGTCCAGCTCCTCGATATTGGAGGCCGCTTCCAGGATGGCGTCAGTATCGGTGAGGTCCGCCTCGAACGGCTCGGCGCTGGGCAGCGCCGCGACGATGTCGGAGGCGTCCTTCGACGCGCCCGCGTAAATGTGGTGGTCCTTGCCCAGGTCCTCGGCGATGGCGCGGCCGATGCCGCGGGATGCTCCAGTAATCAGTGCCTTCTTCATAGGCACCCACCGTAGCGAATCCGAAGCTTAAGCCTTGATGCCCTTGAGCTTGCGGCCCAGATCGCGGGTGATCTCGCGGTCCTCGGTGCGGCGCTTGATGTCGCGGCGCTTGTCGTAGTCCTGCTTGCCCTGGGCAAGGCCCAGCTCGACCTTCGCGCGGCCGTCCTTGAGGTAGAGCGACAGCGGGATCAGGGTGCGGTTGCCGTCGCGGACCTTGCCTTCGAGCGAGTCGATCTCGCGGCGGTGCAAAAGCAGCTTGCGGGTGCGGCGCGGCGGGTGGTTGGTCCAGTGGCCGCGGGAGTACTCCGGGATGTGCATGTTGCGCAGCCAGACCTCGCCGTTGTCGATGGTGGCGAACGCCTCCACCAGCGACACCTTGCCCTCGCGCAGCGCCTTGATCTCGGTGCCCTGCAGCACCAGCCCGCACTCCCAGGTGTCCAAGATGTGGTAGTCATGGCGAGCTTTCCGGTTGGTGGCAAGCACACCGGTGTTGGAAAGCTTCTGCTTCTTGTTCTTCTTGGACATAAGGCAGATGAGTCTACTACTTGCGCACGTAAGAGCGAAGCGCCACCTGCGCGGCCAGCCCACCGAGCACCATGGCGACGATGCCGACCAGCGGCATGACCGCCCACACGGTGCTGTCCGGCACGCGTGCGATGAGCTGGTTGGCGTAGAGGTCGCCCAGCAGCGGGTCCACGATGAGCTGCTTGCCGGCCCACACGCCGACGGTGGCCAGCACCGCGCCGATGAGCACGGACAGCACCGCCTCCAGAACGAACGGTGCTTGGGTGAACCAGCGCGAGGCACCCACCATGCGCATGATGCCGATCTGCTCGCGGCGGTTGTACGCCGCCAGCTGCACCATGTTGGAGATCAAGAACACCGCGGCCAGCGCCTGCGCCGCCGCCACGGCGAACGCCACGTTGCGGAATGTGTTCAGCGTCCCGGCCGCCGAGCGCACCGTGTCTGCCTGGTCGGAGATCACCTCCACTTGCTCCATGTCGCGGATTGTGTCCAGCGGCGAGGTGTCCGTCGGGTCCGCCAGGCGCACGTGCAACGCGGCCGGCAGTGCGTCTGGGGCGGTCTCGCGCACCAGCTCCGGCTCGGATTCCTGGAACAGTTCCTTGAAGCGCTCGTAGGACTGCTCGCGGGAGCGGAAGGTCACCTGCTCCACGCGGTCGTCGGCCTGCAGGGTGTCGCGCACCTGCTTGCAGCGGTCCGTAGAGCAATCCTGGTCGTTTGCGGAGATGTCCTCGTCCAGCTCCACCATCACCTCGACGCGGTCTAAGTACAGGTCCTTCGTCTGCGTGGTGGCCTTGGAAATCAGCACGCCGGTGCCCACCAGCACCAGCGACAGCGCAGTGGTGATGATCAGCGCGATGGTCATAGTGAGGTTGCGGCCCAGGCCTTTGACACCCTCACGGAAAATAAACTCCCAGTTCACGGCTACCTCCTCACGTCCCCGTACACGCCGTTGTCCTCGTCGCGCACGATCTTGCCCAGCTGCAGCTCCACCACGCGTTTGCGCATCTCGTCCACCGCTCGCGCGTTGTGCGTGGACATGACCACAGTGGTGCCCATGCGGTTAATGCGTGCGAGCAGGGCCATGATTTCGTCGGCGGTGCCGGGGTCGAGGTTGCCCGTTGGTTCGTCGCAAAGCATGAGCTTTGGCTTATCGACGAAAGCTCTCGCAATAGCCACGCGCTGCTGCTCACCACCGGACAGCTCCCGCGGCATGCGGTTCGCCTTGGCGCCGAGGCCGACCAGCTCGAGGGCGTCGGGGACGAGTTTGGTGATGCGGTTTTTCGGCTTGCCAATGACCTCGAGCGCGAACGCGACGTTGTCGTAGACGCTCAAGTTCGGCAGCAGGCGGAAGTCCTGGAACACGTAGCCGATGGACTGGCGCAGCTTGTTCACTTGCTTGCCGCCCAGGGCGTTGACGTGGAAGTCGTTGAAGAAGATGTCGCCCGAAGAGACGTTTTCCTCGCGGATTAAAAGCTGCAGGAAGGTGGACTTGCCGGAGCCGGACGCGCCGATGAGGAACACGAACTCGCCGTCGGGGATGTCGAGCGTGACATCGTCGAGCGCGGGGCGCGTCGACGTCGGGTACGCCTTGGTCACATGGTCGAATCGGATCACGTGACACACCTTACCTGTTACTGATGTGACTGTAGTGAATGTTGGCGGCGGGCCGGCAGACGGGGACGCGCGCGCCCCAGGACACATCGCGGCGGAATCTGTCAGTCAGGCCCCATCGCCCCAGGTCGGTGCAAGAGCCTGACGTAATCTGTCAGGAACCGGCCCCATGGGAAAACCCACCTGCAAAAACAGGTGGGATTTCCCGGCGCCGATAAGGCAGTGTCTTAGTCGTTGACGTAGAGGTACTGCTTGTTCACAAACTCGTCGAGCGCGAACACGGACAGCTCGCGGCCGAAGCCGGAGCGCTTCACGCCGCCGAACGGCAGGACTGCGGAGAAGTACTGGCCGAGATTGACGTGGATCATGCCGGTGTCGATCTGGTCCGCAACCTTGATGGCGCGCTCGGTATCGTCGGAGAAGACCGCGCCGCCGAGGCCCTGGTAAGAGTTGTTTGCCAGCTCGACGGCCTCTTCCTCGGAAGATACCTTGTAAATCTCGGCAACCGGGCCGAAGAACTCCTCGTAGTACTCGTCGGAGCCGACCGGAAGATCGGTCAGCACCGCCGGGGAGTAGTAGGCCGAGTTGTCCTCCAACACACCGCCAGTGCGCAGCTTCGCACCCTTCTCCACAGCTCGCTTGACCTGGTCATCCAGCAGCTCTGCCGCGCGACGGGAGGACATCGGGTAGTACTCATTCTCGCCCGGGTTGGACGGATCGCCCTTCTTAAAGGAATCGGCGATGGCCACCATCTCGTCAACAAACTCGTCGTAGATGTCGTCCATCACGATGATGCGCTTGTTGGAGGTGCACACCTGGCCTGCGTTCTGCACGCGCTTTGCCCAAGCGTCCTGCGCCGCGGTCTTGATGTCCGAGGAGTCCAGGATGACGTACGGGTCGGTGCCTCCGAGCTCGAGGACAACCTTCTTGAGGTTCTTGCCGGCGGTCTCCGCCACCTTCGCACCGGCGCGCTCGGAGCCGGTGAGGGAAACACCCTGCACGCGCGGGTCGGCGATGATGGTCTCGATCTGCTCGTGGGTGGCGTAGACGTTAATGAACACGCCGTCCGGCAAGCCCGCCTCCTTGAGGATCTCCTCAAAGGCCGCACCGGACTTCGGGGTGATCTCGGCGTGCTTCAAGATGATGCAGTTGCCGTTCATCAGGTTCGGGCCCGCGAAGCGAGCAACCTGGTAGATCGGGAAGTTCCACGGCATGATGCCGAGCAGCGTGCCCAGCGGCAGGCGGCGCACAACAGCCTTGCCACCCGGGACGTCGACCTTCTTGTCGGCCGAGTGCTCAGCAGCGTTGTCTGCGTAGAACTGCAGGATGTCGCCGGAAAAGTCGGCCTCCCACTCACCTTCCGGCACAGACTTACCCATCTCCGAGGCCATGATCTGCGCCAGCTCGTTCGAGCGCTCCTTGAGCAGCTGCGCCGCCTTGCCCACGATCTCAGCGCGCTCCTCGTAGGACGTCTTGCGCCAGGTCTTGAACGCTTCTGCGGAGCGTTCCAGGATGTCCTGGATTTCCTGGTCAGTGGCAAAGTCGAAGGTTTCAATGACCTCGTTGGTTGCAGGGTTTTGCACGCGGTACTGGTTAGACATGATGGTCCTTTCTGGAATGTTGTTTCTGTTTTTCACCGACGTTTGTGAACTCTATCACTACGCTCCGGGCCTGTAAGCCCCGTCGCTCATTTTGATGCCTTCGTCTTGGCCCATGTAGGAGGTTTCCTGCGTCAGCGCGTCGAGAAGCGTCTTGTGGTTTTCCTCCACGACTTGTGCGAGTGCCTCCGGGTTGGCGCGCAGCAGGTCAAAACGCTGCTGCACGAGCGGGAGATCCAGCTCAGCAAACGGGCGGGACACAGCGTGCGGCACGTCGTAGACGTCGGCCACCTCGTCGCCGTGCATGATGCGGGTGGCGGTGTACATCCAATCGTCGATGGACTCGTCCGGGAACGGCAGCAGCTGCTTAACGTTGGTGCGGAAGCCGTTGAACAGCGCCTCCACCAGCGCGCGGGACGCGTCGTTCGGCTCGCCGTCGACGAAATGGATCGCGTCGATCGTCTCCTGGGATGCGTCGATGTCCGTCTCCGGTTCAAGGAGGTCGCCCGGAATACCCAGCATCAGGCCCACGACCTTCCAGAGGTAGAACAGGTCCTGCTCCTCCTCCAGGGTGAGGCGGTAGCCAAGGTTTCGCAGGTAGGTAAACGCGATGTAGGTGAAGTCGAACCAGGTGCGGAACATGTCCAGCTCGGAAATCGGCGCGCCCCACTCGGAGTAGTCCAGGCCAAGCTGCGTCTGCACGCGGCGCACATGCGCGTGCATCGCGCGGACCATGCCGGTGTGGATGTAGCTGACGTTGCCCGGCTTCAGCCCGTCCTTCAGATACACCGAGTAGATCCAGTTGGTGGTGTAGGCGAGGCGGTGCACAGCGCCCTCGGTGAGTTCGCCGGTGTTGACCAGGATGTCGGCGATCGACGGCGTGGAGTAGGTGTGGATCAGCGCGCCCGGTCCGAGCGAGAGGTTCTGAGCAAGCACCGGGATCGCCAGCGCAGCTTTCTGGCCGCGCTCGAGCCGTTCCCAGTCCACACCATCGAGGGCGGCATTCATGTCGTCGATAAGCGCCTTGACCTCGGGCAGCGTATCTGCGTCCGCTTCGCCGCGCGCGAGCGCCGCACGCAGGTTCGGCATGATGTCCTTACTCTTATTGCCGCTGGTGTACAGCGCGTCGGCGATGGGGTCCATCGCCCAAAACGCCTGCTCGAATCGCTTCGCGCGCTCTTCGCCAAACTTCTCGACGAAAGCTTCGCGGCTCCCACGCGCCTGCGGCCAATCCGAGCGGCTGTAGTGATCCTGCGCGAGCGGGTTGTCAACGAAAGTCTGAGTCATGGTTGTGCTCCTTGAGTGTTGGGGTCGGCTCGCGCGCTCTAGCGCAGGCCTTCCTTGGATGTGTCGTGCAGCTTGTACTCGGCCTTGACGTGCGGGGCTTTCTCGGCGATGTAGTCCTCGATCTGCTTAAACACGTCGGACCACGGCGGCTTGCCGTCCGCGGCTTTCTTCACCTTCGCGGCCTGCGCGCCGGGCAGCGTGTCGCGCACCCGGTAGATCACGGCCTCGGCTTTCGCCTTGAGCAGGAAAGCGATCTTCCAGTGCAGGTACGGCGTGCCCTCGAACCGGGAGCCCTTGACCATGAACTTGGTGTCCTCGTCGCCGATGATCAGAGACAGCGCTCCGAGCACCTGCGCTGGCATCTTCGGGTCCAGGTCCTCCAAGATGCCCATCAGAGCGGTTGCCACTCGCACGTGGTAGTCCGAGGAGTAGCCGCCGTTGGCGTAGATGAAGTCCGTCATCTTGCGCATCTCGTCGCCGGTCTTCGGGATCAAGCGCTCCTCTGCGCCCATGAGGTAGAGCACCCACGCCCAATACATTGCGACGTCGTCCCACTCCTCCCCGGTGTGCGGGCGGCCGAAGAACTCGTCCACGCCGATCGGCATGAGCGCGAACCAGCCCTCGCCGGAGACGAGGAAGGACGAGCCAATGGGGCGGCCGAACTCGTTGTAGTGCTCCGGGCCCCACAGCTTTTCCAGGCCGCGATTGGCCTGGGCGTGCAGCAGGCGCACGCGCACGGCGGCCTTCAGCCCGTCGCTGTAACGGTCGAACACTCCCTTCTTGCCCAGGTCCACGAAGAACTTCACCGTCTCGATGATGCGGGTGAACGACTCAATCTCGAACATGGCGGTCTCGCCGGTAGCCGCGGAGGTGCGGTCCTCCATCGTCGTGGCCCAGTAGGCGAAGCCGATGGAGAGCAACTCCGCAGACGGCGTGACGTTGTAGTACGCAATGCGGCCGCGTTCGGCGGCTTCAAGGTCGATCCAGTCCGGAATGTTGTCCACCTCGGCGAAGAACTCCACCAGTTCCGGCGACGGGTCGGCGACCTTATCTATGCCCTCGTTGAGTGCCGTTTCAAAGTCGGCGCGGGACTTCTCCGCACCGTCGCGCTTGAAAGCCTCGGCGAGCTTGGCTCCGGTTTCGTCGGTCTGCCACATGTGATCGTCCAGAAGCTTTGTTTGGAAGCTGGTGTAGCCCTCCCACTCGTCAGCGACGGTGTGCCAGCGGTCGAACAAGTTGTGGCGTAGCGTGGCCCAACCCGGTCGGCGTGTACGACGCTTCGGGGCCGGGCGAAGCGGCATGCCATCCCGGTAGAAGTAGCGGAAATCCTCGAAGGGATTGTCCGACATCGGCAGGATTTCGGGATGCACTGGATGTTGGTATTGATGCTCCTTGCGAGCATCGGTGCTGGTAGTCATGCGTGTCACTTCCCTTTGACTTAGGGCCCTGGCTCAGGGCGACCGATTTTGGGCCTTGCCGCAAACAAGCGCCGACAACCTTGTCGACCACTAAAAGTGTTGCTTGTGCGATATGCGAACATTTTTGTGGTGTCGATCACTTTTGCGTGGTCTTATACTATCGATTACACAGAAGGCCGGCAACCAGTTTTGCGGCGAAATTTTGCAACGGAGGTTGACGTGAGAAACGGCAAGGGATTAAGCAGCTTGGCTACGCTTTTTGGAGGCAGAAGCAAGGAGAAGGACCCGAACGCACTCGACCGCGAAGAGGTTTTTGCCAGCCGGCAAGCGCGCCAAGAGCACCCCGACTCACCCTCCGGCGTCATCGAGCTCACCGCCGTCGACGTCGAGCGCGCCCACGGCATCGCGCTGATCACGCTGGAGACCCACGACGGCTCCCCCATCCCCGGCTACGAGCCGGGCTGCCACGCGGATTTTTTGCTCCGCTCCCCCGAAGGCGAGGAGCTGGTCCGACAGTTCTCCCTGTTTCCCATGCACCACCTCAGCGCCGAAGACTCCGGTCAGCGCGCCATCTACGGCATCGAGGTGAAGCTGGAGACGGATTCGCGGGGCGGCTCCATCGCCGCCCACAACATCGAGCCGGGAGACACGGTGCGCATCCTGCCACCCCGCAACAACTTCGGCCTCGCCCCCGGCGCGAAGCGCTCGATCCTAGTGGGCGCAGGCGTGGGCATAGCGCCGATTTTCTCGCTGGCGCGCGAGCTGCAGATCCAGCAGGCGGACTACTCCGTGCTGTATTTCGCATCCAGCCAGGAGCGGGCGCTGATGCGTCACCTCATTGACACCTACCTCCATGGACAGACCAAGAGCATCTTCGCCACCGGCGAGCGCGACAAGCAGTCCGGCTACATCGAGGAAGCCCTCGCCGCATCCGACAGCGCCCCGGAGGACACCCACCTGTACGTGTGCGGGCCGCAGGGGTTCATGGACGGCGT
Source organism: Corynebacterium sp. MSK008 (assembly GCF_030232585.1). Lineage (GTDB taxonomy): Bacteria > Actinomycetota > Actinomycetes > Mycobacteriales > Mycobacteriaceae > Corynebacterium. Next base: position 20,699 of record NZ_JASPJX010000009.1, read on the forward strand.
CATGGAGGTCGCATCCCAACACCTGCCAAAAGCCAACATCCACTTCGAGGCCTTCCGCGCCGCGGAGGAAACCCTTGCCGGCAACCACGACGCGGACGGCCCGTTCGAGGTCGTGCTCAACGGCGAGACCTACGCGGTGCCGGAGGGCGAGAGCGTCCTGGATGTCTTCGAAGACGAGGACGTGCCGATTTTGTCGCAGTGTTCGGAGGGCACATGCGGTACCTGCATCATGCGCGTCGTGGACGGCACCCCGGACCACCGCGACAGCATTTTCACGGAGGAGCAGCACGAAAACGGCGCCTTTGCTACGTGCGTCTCCCGCTCACTGTCGCCCACCCTTACCCTGGAGCGGTGGAAGAACTTGCGCGGCTAAAGCATGCGCACCATCACCACACCCGCCAGCACAATGGCAAGCCCGGTGAGGCGGTAGGGCGTGGGCACGCTGCGGCGCCCGCCGGTGCCCACGCCGAGGGATTCAAGCACCTGGCCACAGATGATGTTGCCCACCAGCGCCGCAATCACGGTGGTGCCGGTGCCAAGGATCGGCGACAACGCTGCGCCGCCGAACACGAAGAACGCGCCGAGCATGCCGCCTAGCCACATCCACCACGGCCCCGGCGCGATACCGGTGGCCAGCGCCCGGCGCGGACCGGGCAGCACCACGGACATGACCGCCAGCAGCGCAAGGCCCACTACGAGGGAAATTTGGCCCGCTTGTAGCGAACTGCCCAGCGCGCGGCCGAGGTGGCCGTTGACTGCGGTTTGGGTGGCCGAGCCCATGCCCATGACCACGCCGAAGGCACGCAAGAGCCACAGTGTGGCGCCTTCGGCGGTGCCGTGGATGGTTGGTGTGCGGCCGATTTCCAGCACCATGGCGATGCCGCCGACCACGATCAGCGCGCCCAGAAGGCGCAGCGGCCCCACGGCAACCTGCGGGGACTGGAACAGCCCGAACCGGTCGATCAGAAGTCCCATGATCACCTGGCCCAGAATCGGCAGGATCACGGTCTGCACCGGGCCGAGTTTGGGGAACAGGACGATGTTGCCGGCGATGAACATCACGCCCATGAACCCGCCGAGCCATGCCCACCACGGCTGCGCGGTGGCCGTCGCTAAGTCTGGCACCAGTGCCCCACTGGCACCCCAGGCGATGACGGAGGCGACCACCACCGCGACGATGAAGGACACAAACGTCGCGGCGATCGGCGAGCCGACGCTTTGTCGCAGCCGGGTGTTAATCGCGGTCTGGACGGGCACGATCGCCCCCACCAGCATGGCCATGAGCAGCAGCACTGTGTTCTCCTCCCTCAAGCTGAACAGGCAGCCGGGGCGAAATGCGCCCGGCTGCCTGCCCTACACGTTGCGACGGCTACTCGTCCGTCGGGATCGTGTCCATGTTCTCCAGCATCTTGGCTACGTAACCGGTGTTGAACTCGCCGGAGCGGAACTTGTCACTGTTGATCAGCTGGGCCTGGAACGGCGCGGTGGTGACCACACCGTCGACCTTCAGCTCGTCGAGCGCGCGCAGGGTGCGCTCGATGGCCTCGTCGCGGGTGTCCGCCCAACAGATGAGCTTGCCCACCATGGAGTCGTAGAACGGCGGGATGGTGTAGCCGGTCTCGATGTGAGTGTCCATGCGCACGCCGAAACCGCCGGGTGCGCGGTAGTGCTCGATCTTGCCGGGGCGCGGAGCGAAGTTCTCGTTCGGGTCCTCGGCGTTGATGCGGCACTCGATGGCGTGACCGCGGATCTGGATGTCTTCCTGGGTCAAGCGCAGCTTCTGCCCGGAGGCGATGCGCAGCTGCTCCTGGATCAGGTCCACACCCGTGATCATCTCGGTGACCGGGTGCTCCACCTGGATGCGCGTGTTCATCTCGATGAAGTAGTACTTGCGCTCGATGTTGTCGAAGACGAACTCGACGGTGCCGGCGTTTTTGTAGCCCACCTCTTTACAGAGGTTGATGGCGGCTTCTTGGAGGCCGGCGCGGAGCTCATCGTCAATCGCGGGCGAGGGCGCTTCCTCGATGAGCTTCTGGTTGCGGCGCTGCGAGGTGCAGTCGCGCTCGCCGAGGGCGATGGCGTTCTCGCCGTCCGCGAGCACCTGGATCTCAATGTGGCGGATATCGGTGAGGTAGCGCTCGATGTAGACGGACGAGTCGTTGAACGCGGACTGCGCCTCGTTCATGATCTCGTTGAGGTCTTTTTCCAGCGTGTCCTCGGACTCCACCACTCGCATGCCGCGGCCACCGCCACCAGCGGCGGCCTTGATCAGAAGCGGGAAGCCAGTTTGCTTAGCGACGTCTAAAGCTTCCCCGAACTCAGTCACCACACCATCGGAGCCGGGCACCGTGGGCACGCCGGCCGCCTGCGCGATCTTCTTCGCCTCGATCTTGTCGCCCATGCGGCGGATGTGCTCCGACGACGGGCCGACGAAGCCGATGTTTTCGTCTTCGACCATCTTGACAAAGTCGGACTTCTCGGAGAGGAAGCCGTAGCCGGGGTGGATGGCGTCGGCTTTGAACGCCATCGCGGCGGAGACGATCAGCTCGGGGCTGTTGTAGCTCTTCGCGGCGTTGGCAGGGCCGATGCACACAGCCTGGTCGGCTTCTTTGACCGGCAGGGAGTCGCGGTCGCCCTCCGAGTACGCGAGGATGCTCTTGATGCCGAGCTCCTTGCAGGCGCGGATGACGCGCAGCGCGATCTCGCCGCGGTTGGCAATGAGGACGCTGTCCAGCAGCTTTTCAGATTCAGCCATGGGGTACCTACTTCGGCTCGATGACCATCAGCGGCTGGCCGTGTTCGACGGCGTCCTCGTTGTCCACGAGGATCTCGGTGACGGTGCCTGCGGTCTTCGCTTCGATGTTGTTCATCAGCTTCATCACTTCGACGATGCAGAGCACCTGGCCGACCTCGACGGTGTCGCCGACCTTCACAAACGGGTCCGCGCCCGGCTTCGGGGCGGCGTAGAAGGTGCCCACCATCGGGGACTTGACCTCCACGCCGTTGCCGGAGGACGCCGGAGCGGCCTCAGGCTTGGGCGCCTCTTCCTTCGGCGCCTCGGCGGGCGCAGGCGTCGGAGCTTCGGCCTGTGACGGTGCCGGGGACTCAGCCTTCGGCGCTTCCGGTGCTACAGGTGCCGGGGCCGGTGCGGCCGCCGGGGCTGCCTTGAGATGGCTCAAGCCACCCGGGGTCTTGGACAGGGCGAGCTCAATGTCTCCGTACTTGATGCTCAGCTCTTCGATGTCGCCGGACTGGTTAACCCACTCAAGCAGGGACTTCAGTTCGTTGAAGTTGGTGGTGTCAGACATGGTTTACTGCTCTCCTTTTTTGGTCAGATTGATTTCGAGGTCGTCGGTCTTGAGGTGGAATTCGCCGGAAGTGGTGGTCTCGTAGATCTTCTGCACGAGCTTGGTCAGCTCGCCGCCCGGCACGCCTTCGCCCTGGCCTGCGCGGCCTTCGGCGACGAAGCGGCGCATCTCGTCAACGTTGTTGCCCGGGATGTTGGCGCGCAGCAGCAGCGTGTCGATGTCGTCGTCCGGGTACTGCTCTTTCAGGCCCGGCAGGCGCGGCTCGAGTTCCGGGCGGCCCTCCTTGATTTCGGAGGAGCCGTTAGCCTTGATCTTCTCCAGCGCGTCCGGATCGATCGGCGCGAGCGGCTCACCGTAGTGGCCGAGCGCGTACTTCTTAATCTCGTTCGGCACCACGGAGTAGCGCTCGCCGGAGATCACGTTCATCACAGCCTGGGTGCCCACGAACTGTGCGAACGGGGTGATCATGATCGGGTAGGCCAGCTCCTCGCGCACGCGGGCGGTTTCGTAGAGGAGGTCTTCGAAACGGTCCGACAGGCCCGCGGTGGCCAGCTGGGATTCGAAGTTGGTGAGCATGCCGCCCGGCAGCTGGTGCATGTAGTGCACGCCGTCGAATGCGCGGGGCTTGCCCACCGGCTTGTCCTCGCGGTCGGCGATTTCCTGGAGCTTCTGGCTGGCGTTGTCCACGCGCTCGTCGTCGATGTTGACGGTGTAGCCCAGTGCGCGCAGGTCGCGGGCGAGTGCCTGGGTGGCGGGCTGGCCCTGGCCGTTGGCCAGCGGGGCGATCGAGGTGTGGATGGAGTCCACGCCGAGCTCCGCCGCGTAGATGTAGGTCAGCGGGGACAGGCCGGTCAGGGAGTGAGTGTGGACCTCCAACGGGAGGTCGTTGCCGATGGCGCTGCGGATCGCCGGGACCAGCGTCTTCATGCGGTCCGGGGTGAGCAGGCCGCCGGCATCCTTGAGCATGATGCGGTCCACGTCGGTGCGCTCCACCAGCTCCTGAGCCTTGTCGATGTAGAGCTGGTCGGTATGCACCGGGCTCAGGCAGTAGGACAGGCAGCCATAGGTCTCGGCACCGAGCTCCTTTGCCAGGATGAGGGTATCGGCGATGTTGTCAATGTCGTTGAGGCCGTCGAAGGCGCCGATGACGCGGAAGCCGTTGGCGTAGAGGCGCTCAACCCACGCGTGGATGACGTCGTCAGGCAAAAAGTCGAAAGACGCGAGGTTGCGGGAGCGAACCATGGAGCGGAACTTCGTGTTCGGCGCAGCCTCGTGCACCTTGCGCACGCGCTCCCAGGGGTCCTCCCTGAGGTAGCGCACCGGCACGTCGAACTGGATCGGGGCGACCAGGTCCACATGCTCGAAGCCGGCGTTGGTCACGTCGTCGAGCAGATCCATGATGTGCTCGGTGCGCATGCGGGTCGCCCAGATGGACTGGTGCGCGTCGCGCAGCGTGGTGTCGATGATCTTGATCTCTCGCTCACTGTCCGCCGGTCGACCACCCGCGGCGAAGATTTCAGCGAGGCTCTCTGTGCTCAGCTCTTCTGGGCTAAGTGCCATTGTTCCTCCTTAGAAACGCCAGACCGTGGCAACTGCCGAGTGGCTAGCCACCGTTGCGCTCAATGTACGCCCGGAAAAGTGTGGCGCGCGACTCATTTAATCCCAAACTTGTGAAACCGCACCTTGAGGGCACTTATGCGTGACAAACCACTCCCCCCGTTCTGGGGTGCGCAGAAAGCACGAGCGTTCGCATACCGAACACAACGCTGGTGCCGACCGCCCCGGAAACCCGCAACGAGCTGCAGTTTCTCTCCGACACTTCACGCAAAGCGCGCCGAAGACGACGTGTTTCGGATCATTCCGCACCCAACAACGTGATCTAGGCAATACATTTTCCGTCAAACAGCCGTCTCTGAAGGAGGACCCTTGAGTACGAAACAACGCTTCACAATGGGCACGACCCATATCGAGGCCGAACGCCCGGCAGACAGGAAGTCGCTCGGCGCCAGCCTCATCGGCCAGCTGCTCGAATGGTTCGAGTGGAGCTCCTACGCCGTGTTCGCGCCGTTCATCGCGGCCGCCTTCTTCGACAAATCCGATCCCACCTCAGCACTGCTGGCCACTTTCGGTGTCTTCGCCGTCGGCTTTTTGGTCCGCCCGCTCGGCGGCATCATCTTCGGCCGCATCGCAGACCGCGTGGGCCGCAAGAACGTGCTGATGATCACGATCATCATCATGGCGCTGTCCGCCGTGGTCATCGGCGTGATGCCCACATACGAGCAGATCGGCATCTGGGCGTCCATTGGCCTCCTGCTGGTGCGTGTGATCCAGGGCTTCGCCCACGGCGGCGAATCCGCCACCGCCAACAGCTACATCCCGGAGATCGCCCCGCGCGACCGCCGCGGCAAGTGGGGCTCCATGGTCTACATGTCCATCTTCGGCGGCTCAGTGATCGCCTACACCCTCGGCGGGATCATTTCGCTTGCGCTTACCGACGAGCAAATCGGCGCGTGGGGCTGGCGCATCCCGTTCTGGCTGGGCGCCGCTGCCGCGTTCGTGGCCCTGTACCTGCGCCGCCACATGCAGGAGTCCGAGCACTTCAACGAGATCCAGGAAGGCGGCGCCGAGTCCTACGACGACCTCTCGGCCACCCGCCCGCAGACCCCGGTCCGCTCCAACTGGATGAACATCCTGCTGGTCATCGGCATGGTCTCCGGTGTCACTGCCGCGCACTACACCTGGACCTCCTACGTGTCCACCTACGCGATCACCCACGCCGGCATGTCCACCCAGGGCGCGTACTGGGTGTCCGTGTTCGCGCAGACCTGTGGCCTGATCGCTCTGCCGCTGTGGGGTGCGCTGTCTGACCGCATCGGCCGTAAACCCGTGATGTACACCTTCGCCATTGCGGTGGGCCTGCTGCAGATCCCGCTGATGGGCATGATCGATTCCCGCCCGTGGACCATGCTGGTGGCCGCCACCATCGCCGTGGTGGCCGTCGCCGCCGGCGGCGCGCTGCTGGCCCCGGTGATGGCGGAGGTCTTCCCCACCTCCCAGCGCACCAGCAGCATCGGCTTCGCCTACTCGCTGTCCGTCGCCGTCTTCGGCGGCACCGCGCCGTACATCTTCCAGTGGTTCACGTCCCAGGGCCTAACGCACGTCTCCGGCATCTACGTGGTGGTGCTGTGCGTGCTCACCCTGATCAGCATGAAGATCCTCCCGGAGACCAAGGGCATCGACCTCCGCGACGCCTAAGGGCTTTACGCCTCCTGCTGCTGCGCCATGCGCCAGCGGATGCCGGCCTCCAAAAAACCGTCGATGTCGCCGTCGAGGACCTTCTGCGGGTCGCCGACCTCAAAGTCGGTGCGCAGGTCCTTGACCATCTGGTACGGGTGCAGCACGTACGAGCGCATCTGGTTGCCCCAGCTGGCGTTGCCGCCGGCGCCGAGGGCATCCATCTCGGCCTTTTCCTCCTGGCGCTTCTTCTCCAGCAGCTTGGACTGCAAGACGTTGAGCGCCGAGGCCTTGTTCTGAATCTGGGACTTCTCGTTTTGGCAGGTCACCACAATGCCAGTGGGAATGTGGGTGATGCGCACCGCCGAGTCGGTGGTGTTCACCGATTGCCCGCCGGGGCCGGAGGAGCGGTAGACATCGACGCGGATGTCGGAGTCCGGGATGTCGATGTGGTCGGTCTGCTCCACCACCGGCAGCACCTCCACCTCGGCGAACGAGGTCTGGCGCCGCGCCTGGTTGTCAAAGGGCGAGATACGCACCAGGCGGTGCGCGCCCTGCTCCACCGACAGCTGGCCGTAGAGGTACTCGCCGTGCACCACGAAGGTGGCGGACTTGATGCCGGCCTCTTCTGCGTAGGAAATGTCGTAAATATCCACCTTGTGGCCTGCTTTTTCCGCCCAGCGCACATACATGCGCATGAGCATCTCGGCCCAGTCCGCGGCGTCCACGCCACCTGCGCCGGAGCGGATATGCACCACGGCCTCGCGCTGGTCGTACTCGCCGGAGAGCATGGTCTGCACCTCCAGCGAGTCGATCTGCGCGGCCACGTCCTCCAGCTCCTCGTCGGCCATGGAGGAATCGCCTTCTTCTTCGGCGAGTTCGTACATCACCGGCAGGTCGTCGATACGCGAGCGAAGCGAGGCGACCTTCTTTAAACGCCCCTGCACATTCGACAGCTCGGTGGTGACCTTTTGCGCGTGCGCCGGGTCGTCCCAAAGCGACGGGTCCCCGGCTTGCGCCTCCAGCTCGCGGGCGCGCTCGCGCAGGACGTCCAGGTCCATCACCTTCTCAATGGTGGAAAGTGTGGAGCTTAAGTCCTTGATCCGCGTCTGAGTTTCCGGCTGCATAGGGGCAAAGTCTAGCGAACCGCCTGACGCGGCCACCAAGACGGGATACAGTGGCCTGCGACCCCACACGGGCGCCCGGGGCACCGGGCTGAGATCGCGCTTATGCCCGCGCGAGCACCGTTCGAACCTGTCTGGTTAGCACCAGCGAAGGAAGGAGAAGGTCGTGGCTCACGACATCTATGCACATGAAATCCACCCGAAGCACTCCTACGCCCCCATTGTGAAGGATGGCCTGGAGGTTCCGGAGACCGCGATCCAGCTGGATGATTCCCCCACAGGGCCGAACGAGCCGTTCAAGATCTACCGCACCCGCGGCCCGCACGCGGAGCCGGAGGTGGGCCTGCCCAGCCTGCGAGGCGAGTGGATCGCGGAACGCGGCGATGTTCAGGAGTACACAGGCCGCGAGCGCAATTTGCTTGACGACGGCCGCGCGGCCGTCAAACGCGGCGCCGCCAGCGAGGAGTGGCGCGGCGAGTCCCGCACACCGCTGCGGGCGAAAGACGGCCAGCGCGTGACCCAGATGGCCTACGCGCGCCGCGGGGAAATCACCCGCGAGATGGAGTTCGTGGCGCTGCGCGAGCACTGCGACGTGGAGAAGGTGCGCGAAGAGGTCGCCGCAGGCCGCGCCATCATCCCGAACAACGTCAACCACCCGGAAAGCGAGCCGATGATCATCGGCAACGCATTTTTGACCAAGATCAACGCCAACATCGGCAACTCCGCGGTGACATCTTCCATCCGCGAGGAGGTGGACAAGCTGCGCTGGGCCACCCGCTGGGGCGCGGACACCGTGATGGACCTGTCCACCGGCGACGACATCCACGCCACCCGCGAGTGGATCCTGCGCAACTCCCCCGTCCCCATCGGCACCGTGCCGATCTACCAGGCGCTGGAGAAGGTGGGCGGCATCGCAGAGGACCTGACCTGGGAGATCTTCCGCGACACCGTGATCGAGCAGTGCGAGCAGGGCGTGGACTACATGACCGTGCACGCCGGCGTGCGCTTGCCGTACGTGCCGCTGACCTCCAAGCGCGTCACCGGCATCGTCTCCCGCGGCGGCTCGATCATGGCCGGCTGGTGCCTCGCCCACCACAAGGAATCCTTCCTGTACGAGAACTTCGACGAGCTGTGCGAGATCTTCTCCCAGTACGACGTCGCATTCTCGCTTGGCGACGGGCTCCGCCCCGGCTCCGTGGCCGACGCCAACGACGCCGCGCAGTTCGCGGAACTGAAAACCATCGGCGAGCTGTGCAAGCGCGCCTGGGACTACGACGTCCAGGTCATGATCGAAGGCCCGGGGCATGTGCCGCTGAACATGATCCAGGTGAACAACGACAAAGAGCAGGAGTGGTGCGGCGGGGCGCCGTTTTACACGCTCGGCCCCCTGGTCACCGACATTGCGCCGGGCTACGACCACATCACGTCTGCCATCGGCGCGGCCAACATCGCGGCCGGCGGCACGGCGATGCTGTGCTACGTCACCCCGAAAGAGCACCTGGGGCTTCCCAACCGCGACGACGTGAAAACCGGCGTGATCACCTACAAGGTCGCCGCCCACGCCGCCGATGTGGCCAAGGGCCACCCGGGCGCGCGCGACTGGGACGACGCGATGAGTAAGGCCCGCTTCGAGTTCCGCTGGCACGACCAGTTCGCGCTCTCTCTCGACCCGGAGACGGCGCAGTCTTACCACGACGAGACGCTGCCGGCGGAGCCCGCAAAGACGGCGCACTTCTGCTCGATGTGCGGCCCGAAGTTCTGCTCCATGCGCATCTCGCAGGACATCCGCGACGAGTTCGGCGACCAGATCGCGGACCTTGGCATGCCGTCCTTCGACTTCGACGTGGATGCCGCTCCCTCCGACGCGCGCGAGGGCGAACAGGAGATGGCGCGCGAATTCCGCGACTTGGGCTCGAACGTGTATCTGCAGGAAAGCGAGGACACGGTCTCCGGCGCCGCGGCCGCAGGCTCCGGCACGGACGCCCCGTCTGCGCAATAATGGCCGCGTGACTGACACCCAAGCGTTTATTTCCGACCACCGCAACGATTCCGACGCCGAGCTCGCCGCGGCGCTCGTGCGCCACGCCGGCCAGCTGGCGCTGCGTATGCGCGCGAGCGGCCTGGACGCGGAGGTGAAAACCTCCGTCTCCGACGTGGTCACGGAGGCGGACCGCGCGACCGAGAAGTTCGTGGCAGACGTGCTCGAGGCGCTGCGCGGCGACGACGGCGTGATCGGCGAGGAGGGCGCCTCCCGCGCCTCTTCTACCGGCCGCACGTGGGTGATCGACCCGGTCGACGGCACCTACAACTTCTCGCAGGGTTCGGATTACTTCTGCTCGGCGCTCGCGCTTGTAGACGACAACTCCGCCCACTCCCCCGCCATCGGCGCCGTGCACCGCCCCGCCACGGACACCACGTGGATCGCGGCGGACGGTGTGGCCACGCGTGACGGGGTGGAGCTTGGGGGGTTGGCGGAGTCGTCGCTAGGCGAAAGCGCAGTGGTGACCTACCTGCACCCAACGTTTATGGCTAACGACGATGTGCGCGAGTCGTGGCTGCGCGTGGTGTCGGGCGCAGCGACGATGCGCATGATGGGTGCGGGGTCTGTGGACCTGTCGAATCTCGCCTCCGGGCAGATGGGCGCGTGGCTGCAGCACACCGTGCCGGATTGGGATTGGCTGCCGGGCAAGGCGCTGGTCGAGGCCGCCGGCGGGCGCTGCGTCAAGGTCGACGCCGGTGGGGTGACCTGGTGCGTCGCCGGAAATCCGCAGATCGTGGGCGAGATCGCCGAGCGCCTGCGGGGGTAGCGGGGCTAGCCTTCCCTACGGCAAGCGGAACCCGCCCGGGATGTCGCCGAGCACGGCGTCCATGCGCAGCGCGCCCGTCGGCGCGTGCAGCGGGCCCTGCAGCGGGGTGCGGCAGGCCACGTTGAACGGCGGGCCCCAGATGCCGCCGTTGATCATGCCGATCACGCGGTCGCCCACCATCAGCGGCGCGCCCGAGTCGCCCTGCATGGCGCAGACCTGGTTGGTGTTGCGCGCCTCCCAGTCGGAGTAGGTGTAGCCGCAAGTGGTGCCGGAGGCCACGCCGGTCTTGCACACCACACCGCCGGGCTTGACCGGCGCGCCGCCCAGGTGGTTGACGGTCACGCCGTTGTAGGAGCGGGTGACCTCGGTGTTGTCTGCGAGCGTGATCACCGCGTAGTCCAGCTCACGGTTGACGTGGGTGATCGTGCCGGTGCGGCCGAGCTGCCAGGAATCCGCGGAGCGCACCGCGTCGCCCACGTTGCCGCAGTGGCCGGCGGTGACGGCGATCTTCTCGCCGCGGTCGTTGAAACCTGCGGCGGTGGTGGTACACATCACTTCCTTGCCGGGCTCGGACCCGACGTAGAGCGGGGTGCTCGGGCCGTAGAGGGCGCGGCCGCGACGCATCGCTTCGTCGGATTCGGCCGGAGTGCGCGGGGCATCGAAGAAGGAGCCGGGGACGCGGTGCAGGACCTTGTCCGCCATGGGCTTTCCCGCCAGAGCTTTGGATACTGGGTCGGTGCGCCAGACGTAGTTGACCAGGTCGCCTACCGGCGCCTCCGCGTTTTGCGCGTGCGCCGCAGGGCTGCCCACAACCGCCGAGGTGACGAGCAAAAACGCGGCGGTAAGCAGGCGGGCGGCGGACGAGCGGCGCATAGCAACCCCAATCACATTGGCAACATGAGTATCAACAGAGATATTCAATCACATCTTTTTCGCCCGCGGTAAGCATTGCGCGCAGTTAGAGTGAACGCATGACGCAATCCCCGAAACTAACTGGACACCTCGCAAAATTTGAACCCGCCATCGACGCCACCCGCGAGAAGCGCGAAGAGCTCTACAAGTGGTTTCACCAGCACCCGGAGCTGGCGATGCAGGAAGTGGAGACATCCAAGCGGATTGCGGATGAGCTCGCCGCCATCGGCTTCGACGTCACGCCGGTGGGTGCAACCGGCCAGGTCGGCGTGCTGGAAAACGGCGACGGCCCGACACTGTGCTTCCGCGCGGACTTCGACGCGCTGCCGATTGCCGAGGCCACGGGCCTGGACTACTCTGCGGACCCGTCGATAGGCCGCATGCACGCCTGCGGGCACGACATGCACACCGCCGCACTCTTGGGCGCGGCGGAGGTGCTGGCGCAGCACCGCGATGCGTGGTCCGGGACCTTCATCGCGCTGTTCCAGCCCGGCGAAGAAACTGGCGCCGGAGCTCGAGACATGAAGGACAGCGGCCTGGCCGACAAGATCCAGACACCCGACGTGGTGCTGGGCCAGCACGTGGGCACCATGATGGACGGCTACGGCGTGGGTGCTCTGTCTGGCCCGGTGCTGGCCACGTGCGTGCAGACGAAAATCACGATCTACGGCTCCGGCTCCCACGGTTCCATGCCCCACACCGGCATTGATCCGGTAGTGATTGCGGCCAAGATCATCCTGAGCCTGCAGACCATCATCTCCCGCGACGTGGACCCCCAGGAGATGGCGGTGCTCACCGTCGGTGCGGTGCACGGCGGCGACTCTCCGAACACGATTCCGGATTCGGTGGAGCTGAAGGTCTCCACCCGCACCTACACCGAAGCGATGTCCCAAAAGATCAACGCGGACATCGAGCGCATCGTGCGCGGCGAGTGCGAGATCGCCGGCTGCGAGCGCGAGCCGGAATTCGAGATCGTCGGTTCCGCACCGGAGTTCTGGAACGACGAGGACACCACCGAAACGGTCATGGCGGCGTTTACGGAGCAGTTCGGCGACCAGGCGCGCGACTTCGGGCGCCTGTCCGGCTCGGAGGACTTCCCCACCATCGCCAACGCGTGGGGTGTGCCGTATTTCTACTGGGTCGTGGGCAGCAACGCCGACCCGGACGCCCCCTACAACCACTCCCCCAAGTTCGCGCCCGACCTCGACCCTGTGCTGGACCTGTCCACCCGCGCGATCATCGCCGGCATCTCGCCGTGGCTGATGCGCGGCTGAGGCGGTACCTTGAGCGCATGCACGAAGCCGTCAACGCCGAACAGCACGAACCCCAGCAGCAACGCCCCCGCCTGATCGTCCCGGATCTGGCGCGCGGCACCGCCCTATTGGGCATCGCGATGGCCAACGCCGCCCAGGCTTGGGTGATCAACGACTGGTCGGAGGACCAGTCCCGCGTCGGCTGGTCCGTCGGCGGCGTGCGCCCGGACAGCGTGATCGACCAGGTAAGCGCCGTCTTCGCCGCCATGTTCATCCACGTGCGCGGCCTGCCGATGTTCTCCACGCTGCTGGGCTTCGGCTTCGGGCTGGTGGCGGCCAGCCTGTACCGCAAGCACTACCCCGCCAAGCAGGCCCGGCGCGTGCTGTACCGCCGCTACGGCGCGCTGGCGCTGTTCGGTGTGGCGCACATGTTCCTGCTGTTCTACGGCGACATCATGTTCAACTACGGGCTGGTGGGCATACTGCTCGCCGCGATGCTCACGCTCAGTTCAAAAACGCTGCGCATCATCGCCTACACCATCCTCGGCCTGTTCACGGCCTTCGGCGTCGCCGGCGGCATCGCGTCGTTCTTCTTCGACGCCTCCGGCGGCTTCAACCAGTCCGACCCCACCGCCACCTTCGACACTCCCGGCGCGTACTTTGCCTCAAACCTGGATATGGCGCTTGGGATGCTGGTCGCGCAGCCGTTCGCTGCGGTGCAGCTGTTAGCGCTTGCCATCATCGGGTACGTGTGGGCGCGGGAGCAGGTGCTTACCGACGTCCACGCGCACCGCCGCACCCTCATCACCTGGAGTGTCATCGCCGGGCTAATCGTCCTCTGCGTCGGCCTACCCTGGGGCTTAGCCGCCGCCGGCGTACTGCCGGACGAGTGGGAGCTGCCACTGTTCGTGCTCAACCAGGCGCTGGGCTACCTCACCGGCCCGGGCATCCTGGCGCTGCTCGCGCTGGCCACGCACGAGCTAAACAACCAGGTCCCGGGTTGGGCGCGCGCGTTCGTGGCGCTAGGCAAGCGCTCGATGTCGGGGTATCTCGCGCAGTCGTTCCTCTTCATCGCGATCTGCACCCCGGCGTTTCTGGGCATCGGCCTGGACACCTCGGTCACCGGCAAGCTGCTCATTGGCTTCGTGGTCTGGTTGATTACGCTGCTGCTAGCGGTTGCACTGGACCGTGCGGGCAAGCAGGGCCCGTTCGAGTGGGCGCACCGCCACCTCTCCTACGGCAAGACGGGAAGGATTGAGCCGAAATATGATCAGCCTCAAATCACTGCATGAGATGACGCCTTTGCAAGTCCACCAGCTGTACAAGCTGCGTGTGGACGTCTTCGTGGCGGAGCAAAACTGCCCCTTCAACGAGATCGACGACCAGGACGCGAACCCTGACACCCGCCACATCCTCGCCTTCGACGGCGACACGCTGGCCGGGTGCGCCCGCGTCTTCCCCACCGAGGACGGCTCCCGGTTCGGCCGGTTTGTGGTCCACCCCGACCACCGCGGGTCCGGCCTCGGCCCGGAGATCGTGCGCACCGGCATCGCCTACACCGAGCGCTTCCCCGGCGACCTCATCGTCGAGGCGCAGTCCGGCCTGGTGGGCTACTACGAGCAGTTCGGGCTCGTTGCAGAGGGCGACGAGTTCCTCGACACCGGCGTCCCGCACAGAAAAATGCGGCTGGCCCGCTAGGGGGATCAGCCGCATCGTTGCAGGTAAAACTGCTACGTGTCGGACCTGCGGTCGTCGACAAGCGTGTCGTTCTCGCCTCTGCGATCCAACCTGAAGCCCTCCGGGAACTTCCAGGAATCGTCCTCCGCGTCGTACTCGAGCTCGGGGCGCTCGACCTCTTTGCCTTCCGAGTCGTAGCCCGGCGCGGGCTTGTTCTCGCCCTCCTCGAGCTTCTCCGCGGTGTCGGTCTTCTCCCAGGTGCGGGAGCGGGTCTTGCGCGCCGCGGCGGAGTCGTCGTTCATCGCCTTCGTCAGCGAGTACATCATGACGAAGTACATGAAGAAGAACGGCAGCGCGATGATGATCACGACTTGCTGCAGCGCGTCGATGCCGGAGTCGTTGATGAACAGCAGGGCGCCTGTGACCAAACCGACGGCGACGACCCAGCCGACCCGGTAGTAGGTGGGCGACTTGTTCTCCTCGCCGGAGGCGAACATATCCATAACCACCGCGGCGGAGTCCATGGAGGTGACAAAGTAGAACACGATCACCACAAGCGCCACGGTGCCGGTGACGGCGTAGAGGGGGTAGTCCGCCAGCAGGGTAAACAGCGCCTGCGGGGTGTCGCCGTCTTCGACGACTGGCTTGGTCAATACGCCCGGGTCCTGCTCTTCCATGTCGATGGCGGCGCGGCCGAAGATGGAAAACCAGATCAGGTCGAAGGTGGTGGGCAAAAGCAGCGTGCCGCCGATGAACTCGCGCACGGTGCGGCCGCGGGAGATGCGGGCGAAGAACATGCCCACAAACGGCGACCAGCAAATCGTCCACGCCCAGTAGAAGGCGGTCCAGGTGGCGTGCCAGCCCGGGTTGTCGTTGTAGGAGTCCACCCAGAACATCAGCTCCGGCAGCGACTGCGCGTAGATGCCGAAGGACTCGGTGATCTGGCCAAGCAGCTTCAGCGTGGGGCCGGTGAGCAGCACGAAGATCATCAACGCGATCGTGCCGACGATGTTCAGGTTGGACAGGATCTTCACGCCTCTATCCAGGCCGGTGGCCACGGAGATCGAGGCGACCAGGGTGATGCCGCAGATGACCGCGATCTGCACGGGGGTGACCAGTGGGACGTCCCAAAGAATGTTCATGCCCGCAGAAATCTGCAGTACACCCAAGCCCACGGACACGGCGAGGCCGAAGACGGTGCCGATGATGCCCAGAGCGTCCAGCAGCTTGCCCGGGGTGTCGTACACCTTGCCGCCAAGCAGCGGCGAAAACATCGAGGACATACGTGCGGGCATCTTTCGCTTATAGACGAAGTACCCCACGGCCAGACCCGGCAACGTGAAGATGACCCACATGTGGATGCCGAAGTGGTAGTAGGTGAACTGGAACGCCTGGATAATCGCCTCGCGGCTCATGGAGTCGTAGCCTCCGCGCGGCGGGTTGTAGGCGTGGTTGAGCGGCTCGGCCGCACCCCAGAACATCAGCGTGGCACCCATGCCGGCGGCGAACAGCATGGCGAACCAGACGGGGTAGGAATACTCCGGCTCGTCGTCATCATCGCCCAAGCGCAGGTTGCCATAGCGGGAGACGAACACCACGATGAGGAATACCAGCGTGGCCGACACACCGCCGACGTAAAGCCACGTGAAGTGGTCCATCAGCCAGCCGGAGATGTCCGCGTAGGTTTGGCGAGCCCGATCGCCGAACGCCAAGGTGGCTGCGACGAACACCAGGATGAAACCCAGCGCGGAGAAGAAAATCAGGGGATCAGTTTGCAAACGGCGTGTGCGCGCCATGCTTAGTCCTAACTATATTTTTGGCAGCGTTAACGCCCGGGCTTGATCAGCGTGCCGGCGAGGGACGACGTGACGGCGGAGCCCACCAACACGCCGATGGTGTAGAGGATCCCGGTCACCCCCAGCATCTGCAGCAGCCAACCGAAAAACAGCGCGCCAATAACGGCGCCCGCGATTGCGACGACCCAACGGCCCATGGTGAAAACCTTCCCTTTAGCGTTTGATGGTCTGTCCGCACCACGGTACCGATTTGCTAGGCTCAGCCTCTGCAACGCGGGCTTGAAAGGAATGAAAACCGTGGCAAACACCGTGGAAAACAACGAACAAAAACTCCTCGAGCGATTCATGTGGCTTTCCATCGCCGCAGCAGCACTGACCATCGCGCTGAAAGCGACTGCAGCGCTTGTGACGGGCTCCGTGGGCTTCCTTTCAGACGCCATCGAATCCGGAATCAACCTCGTCGCCGCCGCTGTGGGCCTGTGGGCACTGAAACTGTCCGCCAAACCTGCGGACGCCAACCACCACTTCGGCCACGCCCGCGCTGAGTATTTCTCGGCGCAGGTGGAGGGTTCGCTGATTCTGCTGGCGTCTGTAGCGATCATCTACACCGCCATCGGCAGGTTGATCAACCCCGTGCCGGTAGAGCAGCTCGGCATCGGCCTTGCGTTTTCTGTGGCCGCGATGGTGCTCAACGGCGCAGTGGGTGTGCTACTTATCCGCGCGGGCAAGAAGTACCGCTCCACCACGCTGGATGCTGACGGGCACCATGTGCTTACAGACGTCTGGACCACCGTCGGAGTCATCGTCGGCATGGCGCTGGTGTGGCTGACGGGCTGGCAGCCCCTGGACCCGATCGTGGCGCTGGTGGTGGGCGCGAACATCATGTTCACCGGCTACAAGCTGCTCAAGGGCGCAATCCTGGGCCTGCTGGCGGAGTCGCTGCCGAAGGAAGAAAACCAGATCGTGCACGCCTACCTGGACGAGTACGCCGCCGCCAACGGCGTGAAGTTCACCTCGGTGCGCACCACCGCGGCCGGCCGCGAGCGCATGGTCAACCTGGTCATGCAGGTCCCCGGCGGCTGGTCCGTTGCCCGCGCCCACGACCACGCCGACGAGGTGGAGGTCGGCGTGGCCGAAGCCCTCGGCGGCGCGGAGACGATCGTCCACGTGGAGCCGCTGGGGCATCCCACCCGCACCGGCCCGATGACGGTCTAGGGATCCCTTCTGCCGGGTGCCCCTCCAGCCCCCGCGCGGATCTGCTAGTTCCGTTTTTGGGCAACTAGCAGATCAAGTGTCCAACTTTTCGTTTCCCCAGGTGATATTGGAACCCGGTTTCAGCAACAGCATCATCTGCTAGTTCCGTTTTCGAGCAACTAGCAGATCCTCACATCACCGCCCGCAACCCGCCCCACCTGGACCTCGAAAACGCATAGGCTGGCGGCCATGGCTGATTCGATTAAGGATCCCGAGCTCTACGAGGCCCTGCTGCGCGAGGGCAACTCCAAGTCCAAGGCCGCCGCCATCGCGAATGCGGCGGCGCGCGACGGCCGCTCCACAGTCGGCGAGCGCGGCGGCGAGTCCGGCTCCTACGAGGACTGGACCAAAGACGAGCTGTACGAACGCGCCAAGGAGCTCGACATCGAGGGCCGCTCCGAGATGACCAAAGATGAGTTGATCGAGGCCCTTCGTGACTAAGCCGCCCCTCGACCTGCGCTGTTATTTTGTCACTGGCCAGGGCCCGGACGTCGTGGAGCGCGCCCGCCAGGCTGCGGCCGGCGGCGCGGGCGTGATCCAAGTCCGCTCGAAACCGATCACGGCGCGCGAGCTCTACGCGCTCTCCTGCGCCGTCGCCGAGGCTGTCCACTCCGTCAACCCACAAACACATGTGCTTATCGACGACCGCGCCGACGTCGCCGCCGCCCTCCGCAACCAGGGCATCTCCGGCGTCCACGTCGGACAGGACGACCTGGATGTGCGTGTGGTGCGCGAGCTGCTTGGCCCGGACGCGATCATCGGCCTGACCACCGGCACCCTGGAGCTGGTCCAAGCCGCCAACGAGCACAAGGGCGTTATCGATTACATCGGCTGCGGGCCGTTTCGCGCCACGCCCACGAAGGATTCCGGCCGCGCCCCCATCGGGCTGGACGGCTACCCGGAGCTGGTCGCCGCCTCGGAGCTGCCGCTGGTGGCCATCGGCGACGTCACCTCCGACGACGCTTACGACCTGGCCCGGACGGGCGTGGACGGCCTGGCGATCGTCCGCGGCATCATGCACGCCGACGATCCGAAGACCTACTGCGAGCGCGTCGTCGCGGAATTCGACCGCGCCACCTAGTACGAGCTGAACCCGTCGCCGGTCAGTTCGTGCACCTCGTCGCCGGTAATGGCCGGGTTGAACACGGACACGAGCACGAGGTCTTCGTTCTTGCCGCCGCGCAGGTAGTGCGGGTCATGCTTGTCCAGCACGTAGATGGTGCCCGGGGTGATGGGGTAGACGTTGCCGTTGGTGTCTTCCACCTCGCCGGAGCCGGCGATGCAGTAGCAGGCTTCCAGGTGGTTGCGGTATTCCAGCTTGGATTCGGTGCCAGCACGGACCACGGTGTGGGCGACGGCGAACCCCATGTCGTCGCGAGCGGTGAGCAGGCGTTCGCTGGTGCCGCCGCCCCATTCGACGGTTTCTACGTCTTCGCGGGATCGGATGAACATTTGCACTCTCCTTGAATCTCGTCTCTCACATGTTCACCTGCCACGGTATCGAAATTCCCGGAATCACCGCCGAGAAAGCGCTACCCTCTTTGGTGTGATTATCTCGGTCGTCGGCGCAGGAATTATTGGTTTGACCACCGCGCTTACCCTCGCGGATCGCGGCCACACGGTCACCATCCACGACCCAGATCCCGCTTCCGGGGCCTCCCATCACGCGGGCGGCATGCTCGCCCCGACGGCGGAGGTGGTGTACAAGCAGGACCCGCTCTTCCCGCTGATGCGCGCCTCCGCCGAGTGGTACCCGGACCTGATCAAACTCACCGCCAAGTACTCGGATTTACCCACGGGCTACCGCACGGACGGCACCCTCGTGGTCGCGCGCGACATCGCGGACAAGACCCACCTGGACGACCTGCGCGATTACCAGTCCCGCCACGGCATGGCGGTGGACAAGCTCACCACGCGCGAAGCCCGGAAGCTCGAGCCGGCGCTCTCCCCCGCCATCAACGGCGCGGTCAGCATCGACGGCGACCACCAGGTGCAGCCCCGCCTGTTTACGCGTGCGCTTCTCGACGCCTGCCGGTCCGCGGGCGTCACCTTCACCACCGACCGCATCGACAGTCTTGACCAGCTCGACGATGCCGACCAGGTAGTCGTCGCCAACGGGCTCGGCGCCCAAGAGCTCGTCCCAGGCCTAGACCTGCGCCCGGTCTACGGCGACGTGCTGCACGTCCGCGTACCGAAGCACCAGTACCCGCTGCTCACGCGCGTGGTCCGCGGGTTCGTGGAGGACCGCCCCGTCTACCTCATCCCTAGAGAGGACGGCACGCTGACCATCGGCGCGACCACCCGCGAGGACGGCCGCGATACGCCCCAGGTCCAGGGCATCCACCAGCTGCTGCGCGACGCGATCGAGCTCGTGCCGGCGCTGGAGGAGTGCGACTTCGTCGAGGCCACCGCGGGCGCGCGCCCGGGCACGCCGGACGACTTGCCCTACCTCGGCCGCATCGACGAGCGCACGGTCGTGTCCACCGGCTACTTCCGGCACGGGATTCTGCTTGCGGGGTTGGGGGCGCGGGTTGGGGCGGAGCTCGTCGATAGGCATGAGCCCTCAATAGACTTGACTGCGTGCGACCCGAGGAGGCATTCATGAACATCACGCTCAACGGAGAAGCGACCACCACCGCCGCCACGACGGTAGAGGAACTGGTGGCGGAGGTCGGCGCGCCCGCGGACGGCACCGCGGTGGCCATCGACGGCGAGGTCGTGCCGCGATCACAGTGGACACAAAAGCTTATCGACGGCTGCTCCGCCGACATCCTCACCGCAGTGCAAGGAGGCTAAACGTGCTGGAGATTGCCGGAAAGCAGTTCGGCTCGCACCTGATCATGGGCACGGGCGGGGCGAGCTCCTTTGACATGCTGGAGCAGGCGCTTGAAGCCTCTGGCACGGAGCTGACCACGGTGGCGATGCGCCGCCACTCCGCCACAACCGGCGGCGGCGAGAGCGTGTTCGACCTGCTGAAGCGCCTGGACATCGCGCCGTTGCCGAACACCGCCGGCTGCCGCACCGCGCGCGACGCGGTGATCACCGCGAAGCTGGCGCGCGAGGCGCTGGGCACCGATTGGGTGAAACTGGAGGTCATCGCGGATGACCGCACCCTGCTTCCCGATGTGGTGGAGACGGTGGACGCCTGCGAGATGCTCGTCGACGAGGGCTTTACCGTGCTGGCCTACACCTCCGACGACCCGGTGGCCGCCAAGCGCCTCGAGGACCTGGGCGCGGCTGCGGTGATGCCGCTGGGCTCGCCGATCGGCACCGGGCTTGGGATCCTCAACCCGCACAACATCGAGCTGATCTGCTCGCGCGCGGAGGTGCCAGTGCTTATCGACGCCGGCGTGGGCACCGCCTCCGACGCCTCGCTCGCCATGGAGCTGGGCTGCTCCGGAGTGCTGCTGGCGAGTGCGGTGAACCGCTGCCAGGACCCGGTGGCGATGGCGCAGGCCATGCGGCACGCGGTGGAGGCCGGCAGACTGGCCCGCGCCGCCGGGCGGATTCCGAAGCGTGAGCACGCCGTGGCATCCTCCACCTTCGACGGCCTGGCCAGCTGGGCGGACGAGGTTTTGTAAGTGCTGCCCGAGCGAGAACTTAAGCGCACCGCGCGCCAGATGAACCTGCCCGGCTTCGGCCCGGAGCAGCAGCAGCGGCTTTACGACGCCCACGTGCTGGTCATCGGCGCGGGCGGCCTGGGCTGCCCGATCATGCAGACGCTGGCGGCCACCGGCGTCGGCCACATCACGGTGTGGGACGACGACACGGTGGACATCACCAACATCCACCGCCAGATCCTCTTCGGCGCGGACGATGTGGGCCGCAGGAAGATCGACGTGGTCGCCGAGCGGTTACGCGCCCTCCAGCCGGACATTGAAGTGAACACCGTGTTCGACCGTCTCACCCCCGACAACTTCATTGGGGCGCTCGAGGGCATCGACCTGCTCATCGACGGCTCCGACACGTTTGCCACCAAATTCCTCGCCGCCGACGCCGCCGAGGTCACCGGCACGCCGCTGCTGTGGGGTTCGGTGCTGCGCTACCGCGGCGACATTGCTTTGTGGTGGTCTGGCCCCGGCGCGCCCGCGGACGGGGTGGGGCTTCGCGACCTCTACCCCACCCAGCCGGACGCGGATTCCGTGCCGGATTGCGCCACCGCCGGCGTGCTCGGCGTGACCACGTCGGTGGTCGGCTCGCTCATGTCCACCGAGGCGGTGAAGTTCCTCACCGGCATCGGCGAGGTGCACATCGGCCGTCTGCACATGTACGACGCACTGTCCGCCACCATCCGCCGCTTCACCGTCACCCGCGACCCGGCGCGCGAGCTCGCCACGCACTTGGGCACCTACACCAAAGCGTGTTCGGCAAGCACCGAAGGGCAAGAGCTTTTCAGAGCCCTCACGGCCCACCGCCTCCCCTCCCTCGACGTCCGCGAACCGCACGAGAAGGCGATCGCGGATCTACCCGCGCCGGGGATAAACCTCCCGCTCAGCGAGGTGGAGCGAGACCCGGAGGCGGTATCGAGGGCGCTCGAGCAGTTCTCACCCGGCGACGAGGTTGTTGTGTATTGCGCTGGTGGTGTGCGCTCGGATCGGTTTGTCAACGACCACGCCGAACTAGCCGAAACATTGGGGATTTCTTTGAAATCTTTGCCCGGAGGCGTGCAACGCTGGGCATAAATTGCAATACTCTTGTCATGCAGATCACAAAACCCGCCCCCATTGTTGCCACCGCCACTCTCATCGTCGCCGCTGCCACGCTCGCGCCGGCTGCATCCGCCAACAGCGCCGCCTACTCCAACACCGCAGGCGACGTCCGCTGTGAGATCTACCAGGTCCAGGGCACCACGAAAACCATCTGTGTGTCCGACCCCGCGCGCAAGGCACAGCCGGAGTGCAACCCGCCGGAGCAGCTCGCCCCGGCCGTAAGCGTTGGTGGTGGGTCCGCCGATGTTCACTGCTGGAACCAGGGCTTTACCAACCCGCCCCAGAAGTTGAACCCGCTGCAGGTCAAGCAGCTCGGCTCCGCGTACATCGCCCCGGATTTCTCCGGCAACCTGTACGTGGCGGACATTGCCACCCGCGCGGTCATCCGCGCCGGTGCCACCAACCAGGTGCTGTTCAAGCTCTAGAAGAATCTCATGCGCACTCTTCTCCGCGGCGCCGTCGCTGCTTTCACCGCCACCGCCGCCCTATCCGCCGGCGCAACGTCCGCCTCCGCCAACGAGGGCTTCAACCCCCGGGGCGTGGAGTGGCCCGCCGCCCACGGCGCACTGCCCGCGCAACCGCCGTACGCTACGTTTGCCAACCAACAGAACACTGTGCGCTGCGGTGTCTACGCCATCGGCGGCCAGGACTTCATCCACTGCCTCAGCCTGGTGGACACCATGCCGGGTCACATGTGCGCCGGCCAGGGCAAGGCCAACGCCATGAACCTGGGCAAGTGGGACGCGTGGGACTGTGCCGACACCAACGCCTTCGCCGGCGCCCCAAAGATGGGCAATCTGCAGCTGCGCCGCTACGGCACCACGTTCGTCGCCAGTGACACCAAGGGCAACTTTTTCATCGGCGACCGGGAGCTCAGCCGCATCATCCGCGTCGGCGAGATCAACGACATTTACGCCGACCGCGGCCGCATCATCGCGTTCAACTCGAAGCTGCGCGGCTCGTCCATCCCGGCCATGTCGTCCATATAACCCTCACCCACACATCCGTTCGATTCCGTCGCCTCCGGGATCGGGCGGAAAATTATAATGTCGGCCTGTTCCCCCACAACCGCATAAAGGAGGCGCCCTTGGGCGAGATTTTGAGAGCCGCCGTGTACTGCGCAAAAGCGCCGTCGCTCTTCCCCCGAGAACTGCATATGTTGGCCGATATCGCGCGGAACGCTGACGATCACTCAGGACCCGTCCTGGGCACCGACGGCACCGTGCGCGAGGCCCGCAGGGGTTACGTGCGAGGCCTGGGAGATCCGAAGGACAAACTCGGGCTGAAGGCGAACCTGCTGGAAACTCGCATGTTCATCTTCACCGCCACGGGCTGGATCCAACCCGTGGAAGGCCCGGAGCACGACGGCGCGTACCAGCTCAACGTGCCTCGCCTGCAGCGGCTGCTCGACGCGGCTGAGGCAGCGATGGCCACCGGCCAGCCAGATGCGGACGGAATCGCGGAGGCCGACCGGGAGCTGCCCGGCGACTTCGACGGGCAAGTCCCGGACCTGGCGGACCAGGTGGACCGCCTGCTGGTCCACAACCCGGCCACCTAGGCCCGCTGCGCCGGCCCGAGCGCGCTAGGCCGCACTCCCCTCCTGCCGGCGGATGCGGCCCCGGCGCGCAAACCACGCCGCCACAAACGAGAGCACGAGCGCAACGAGGACACCGAGGTTCGCGTCCGCCCAGTGTTCGCCGACCAGTGGCAGGAGGTAACCCTGCCAGTTGTTCCAAGCTGCTTCTTCCGCGAAGAGATTGGCCACTAGGCCCCAACCGATTATCGAGGAGCCCACCAGGATGCCAATAGAGATCCAGTCGACGGCGCCGTAGCGGCCTTCGGCGCGATAAAGCGCGGGTTCGTCATAATCCTGCGTGCGGGAGTAGATGTCCGCGATGAGGATGCCCGCCCAGCTGGCCAACGGTACCCCGAGGGTGATCAGGAAGGATTGGAACGGCCCGAGGAAGCTTTGGGCGAAGAATACCACCCAGATGGTGCCGAGGGTGAGGATGACGCCGTCGATGGCGGCGGCTGCGGGGCGCGGGATGTTGATGCCCAGGGTGAGCAGCGTCAGGCCCGAGGAGTAGATGCCCAGCACCGCGCCAGAGACCAGCGCGAGCACCGCGGTGATCAGAAACGGCACGAGCACCCAGGTGGGCAGCACCACGGCGAGCGCGCCGATCGGGTCATCCGCGATCGCCTCCGCCAGCGTCTCGTCGGACGCGGCGAGCAACAGCCCGAAGACCACCAGAATCACAGGAGCGATGGCGCCGCCGAAGGTGTTCCAGAAGATGATGGCGGAATCCGGGGTGTCGCGGCGCTGGTAGCGCGACCAGTCGGCGGCGATGTTGATCCAGCCCAGGCCGAAGCCCGTCATCACCATCACCAGTGCGCCGACCACGCTGCCAGTGGAGCCGGCGGGGATGGCTTGGACCGCGGCCCAGTCGATGCGCGGGATAGTCAGCGCCATGTACAGCACGGTCACCGCGCCGGTGATCCAGGTCAGCACCGACTGCAGCTTCATAATCGTGTGATAGCCCAGCACCGACGCCGCCACGATCAGCCCGGCAACGATCGCGGTAGCGATGACCTTGGTGGCGGTGCCCGGGTTGCCGCCGAGCTCGCGGATCACTGTAGTGGTGGCCAGCACCGCCATAATCGACAGGAACGTCTCCCAACCAATCGACGTCAGCCACGAGACGATGCCAGGCACCTTCTGCCCTTGCACGCCGAACGCCGCGCGCGAAAGCACCATCGTCGGCGCGGACCCGCGCTTGCCTGCCACGGCGATGAGCCCGCAGAGGAAGAACGAGAAGGTCACCCCGAGCGCGGTCACAAGCGCGCCCTGCCAGAACGACAGCCCGAACCAGAGCACGAACGAGCCGTAGGAGATACCGAAGACTGAGATGTTCGCAGCGAACCAGGGCCAGAACAAATCGGAGGGTTTCGCGGTGCGCTCGGATTCGGGAACGATGTCGATGCCCAGGGTTTCTACTACTGGCGCACTATTCGCTGTGGGTATGCTGTGTGACATACATGGACTATACGTCGCAGCCAAGCCCGCATAATGGTCTTATGAAATTTCTTGCGCTTTCCACCAGCGTCCACCGCTACACCGACTCCGGCATCCACACCGGCATGTGGCTCGGCGAGTACACGCACTTCTACGACGTGCTCACCGAGGCCGGCCACGAGGTCACCCTCGCCAGCGTCGACGGCGGCGCCGTACCCATCGACCCGGTGAGCCTGAAAACCCCGGTGATTCAGCTCGGCGGCACGAACAAGCGTTACGAGGACCCAGAGTTCATGGACCAGCTCGACGACACCCCGGCCATCACGGATGTGAACCTCGACGAATTCGCCGGCACCTACCTCATCGGCGGCCACGGCACCATGTTCGACTTCGCGGCTGACGAGGTGAAACAGGCCGTCGCACACTTCGCCAACGCAGACAAGATCGTTGCCGCGGTCTGCCACGGCCCGTGCGGCCTGCTCGACGTCACGCTGGCTAACGGGAGCAAGCTTCTCGACGACCGAACCGTTACCGGCTACTCCTGGACCGAAGAGAAACTCGCCCGCCGCACCGAGGAAGTCCCCTTCAGCCTGGAAGAGAAACTCCGCGACCAAGCCGGCGAATACACCACCGCCAAGATCCCAATGACCAAGCACGTCGTCGTGGACGGCAAACTCATCACCGGACAAAACCCGACATCGGCCGCCGGTGTGGGCGAGGCGGTGCTGGAGGCGCTTGGCAAATAGGCCTTCAGCACTTGTTGATTGAACTCAATGACCCGGTTCGACGCATGAAGAACCCTCCCCATGGAAAATCTGGGGAAGGTAGATAAGGTGCTAGAACGGCAATGCCGCTTGCAGCTGCGGGTTACTGACCAACACAGCGCCAATACCACCGATAAGGCCAAGAAGGCCGATCACGATCGCGATGATCGCACCCGTGGAGCTTCCGCTATCCTGCTTCGGCGTCTGAGAAATGGCCGGGGTCTTTGTAGGAGCCAAAGTTTCGGTAGCAATTGAGGGGGGCTGAGCCGTTTCGGGTGTGACACTTCGAGCCTGCAGCTGAAGTGTGGAGAGCTCCGAGCTCCCGTCAGAGTAATCGAAACGGACCACGATCTCTGCGTTGCCAGCCTTGGAGGGTTTTACATCGAGAGAGGTCACGGCTGACTGTGCCTCCCATCCGTTGGGAACATCCATCGGCACAACAGTGGTGCCACTAGGCAAATCACTAAATGTGAGAGAGTTCCACGAGTTGGTGTCAACCAAATTTGAGTAAAGGTGCGGGTTATGCACATATCGCTGCGCTGGGTACACGACGAAGTTGTGCGTGTAGATCTCTTCTGACCCATCTGGATAGGTGACGTGGAATCTGACCTTGTTAGAGTTTTTCCCTTTCGAGTACGGATTATTCTCTTTCGAGGCGTGCTCCTTTGGGAAAATCTGCAACAGAAGTTCTTCGTAACGTGCCCCCCATGCAGGTTGCACAAGAAGACCATCCTGCTTGATTCCGCTTCCCCTGTTTTGGTCGTGAATCTCGTACACGGTTCCTTCAGGCAAACCTGAGACGGTTACCCACTCGGCAGAATCTTTCAAACCGAATGGTTTCGGAGCGGCCTCAATCACAGGATCGAAGCGTTCTGCCATTGTGCGATCGGCGCCCAAGGCGAGGGGTTGAACCGTCCCGGTAGTACCGACAGTCACTCCCAGGACAAGAGCGACCGCAATTCTTCGATTTTTCAAGGCTTCCTTCAGGATATGGGCGAGTTTAATTCAGGTAACCTTAGCAGGCGACCAAGACACACTTGTTCGTCGGAATCACTTTTGGCCCCACCCAACCCCGCATCGCTTCGCCCGCGCCGGTGCGCACATCCAGCCCAACGCGCAGAACATCCTCTACCTACAACGAGATCCAGGAGATGATGCAACTGATGCACGCGAATGACTACTCCAACAACAACTACATCAAGTCAGCGTACGGACCCCTGTATCCATGCAGGTTAAAGGACGCTTCTACACCGTGAAGACTAAAGACAACGACGTAGAGCGCTGAACTGAGGCGGATCTCTTGGAACGCCTTTTGTCACCGCGCAACATCCATCACGGAACCAGCAAAACTCCTGTTCAAAACCTCTTTTTTCGCGCGATAGTGCACTCCTCTACCGCACTTTTGACACCGCGCGTTATTACACCCGTCATGGCTCCGATTAACCACGAGATTTGGATTCGGGGTTCGTGACACATTCGGTGCTGTTGCAAACTTCAGGCGGAGAGCCGTGACGACCCAGTCTTCATCCTCTGATGCTCGCTGCGGGTCGGCGTTCTCAGGCAGCCTCGAACACCCGGCTGACGATCACCGCATCCGGGTTCGGTTGCTCGTAGGCAAACATCGCGCCCTGGCCTTTCCGTAATGAGTGCATCGCTTCCATCCCTTTCAACGTCCGGTACGCCGAGGTCCGGTTTTTGAACGCCCCCTTCGGTCCGAGGATCCGTTTCAGCCGCCCATGATCTCCTTCAATGACGTTATTGAGGTATTTCACCTGCCGGTGTTCCACGGTCTGCGGGCAGATTCCCTCTGACTTCAACTCGGCGATTGCCCTGGCCAGCGAGGGTGCTTTATCGGTGTTGATCACCCGCGGGAACCCGGTTATCGTGTTCGACCTCAGGGTCTTGGCCAGGAAATGCTTCGCTGCGGCGACATTACGCTTTGGGGACAGGTAAAAATCCAGGGTATGCCCACCCGCGGTGATGGCCCGATAGAGGTAGCACCACTTTCCCCCGACCCGGATATAGGTCTCGTCCACCCGCCAGGACCGGGCCTGCCAATCCGGGACTTGTCGGTACCACCGGGTCTGCTTGTCCAGCTCAGGAGCATATTTCTGGACCCAGCGGTAGATGGTGCTGTGATCGACCGGTACGCCGCGTTCGGTCATCATTTCTTCCAGATCGCGGTAGCTGAGCCCGTAGCGGCAGTACCACCGGACCGCCCACAGGATGATTTCACGGGGGAAATGACGACCGGAGAAGATGCCCATGGCTGTGATTATTTCACGCAGGTCTTCCTGTCGCCCGAACTTTGCAACAGCACCCTTTTGGCGGTCCAGGAGGTGTGCCCAATTGGATTACAAGTACCTACACACTTGATCGGTGCTGCACGTTTCAGGGTCCGGGTGTGCGGCGTCCTGTCTGAGGTCCGCGATAGTGTCGCGCAGCACGGAGAGCTGCGCGATCTGCTGCTCGATCTCAGCGAGGCGCACGTCAAGCAGGTCGCGCACGTGCTCGCAGGGCGCCTGGCCGCCGTCGCGGATGTCGAGGATCTGGCGGATCTGGGCGAGGGTCAGCCCGGCGGCCTGGCCCCGGTGGATGAACCCGACCCGACCCACGGCATCCTCGGCGTAGTCCCGATAGCCGGAGGCCAATCGCTCGGCCGGAGGGAGCAGCCCCGACTCCTCGTAGAACCGCAGGGTCTTGGTCGTGGTTCCGGTTGCTTCCGCAAGCTGTCCGATCCTCATGTTCGCCGATTCCCCTTCCAATGGCCACCACACTTGACCTTCCATTGTACTGGAAGGTTCACAATGGTTCCATAGGAACTTTTGAACCACAGGGAAGAGACATCTGGAATGACAAACGAAAAGTTCGATCTGGCGATTATTGGTTCCGGCGGCGGAGCGTTTGCGGCCGCGATCCGGGCCACCGGGCTGGGCAAGCGCGTCGTGATGGTGGAGCGCGGCACCGTGGGCGGGACATGCGTGAACACGGGCTGCGTCCCGTCGAAGGCGCTCCTGGCTGCCGCGGAGGCCCGCCACGTGGCGTTGGATTCGGCCCGCTTCCCTGGGGTGGCGGCCTCGGCGGGCCCGGTGGACATGCCGGCCCTGATTCAGGGCAAGGCCGCGCTGGTTGAAAGCATGCGCACGGAGAAGTACGTCGATCTGGCCGCGGACTACGGGTGGACGATGATCTCGGGGGACGCGTCGTTCACCGGAACCCAGGACGCACCGCTGCTCCGGGTGATCTCCCCGGATGGTGCAGTGAGAACGATCGAGGCCGGGCACTACCTCGTGGCCACTGGCTCCGCACCCTACGTGCCCCCCGTTCCCGGACTGGCCGAGGCCGGGTACCTGACCTCGACGACGGCGATGGAACTGGACGAGGTGCCCGAATCAATGCTGATCCTGGGCGGAGGCTATGTTGCCCTGGAGATGGCACAGCTTTTCTCCCGGCTGGGCTCCCGGGTGACCATGCTGGTCCGTTCCCGGTTGGCCTCGCAGGAGGAACCGGAGGCATCCAAGGCGTTGGCGGGGGTGTTCGCCGACGAGGGGATCCGGGTGGTCCGGCGGGCCATGGCCGACTCCGTGGCCTCCGGCCCGGACGGGGTCTCGGTGACGGCAAACGTGGCCGGGGACGAGGAGGTGTTCCGCGCTTCCCACATCCTCGTGGCACTGGGCCGCCGCCCAGTGACCGAGGGACTGGACCTTGACGCCGTCGGGGTGAAGACCGGCGCATCCGGCGAGATCGTGGTCGATTCCCGCCTGGCCACGTCCAACCCGCGGGTTTGGGCCGCCGGGGACGCGACCGGCCATCGGGAGTTCGTTTACGTCGCAGCGGCCCACGGCGCCCTGGCCGTGGACAATGCGTTCACCGATGCCCTGGCCGAGGTCGACTACCGGCACCTGCCCCGGGTCACCTTCACCAGTCCCGCCATCGGGGCGGTCGGGATGACGGAAAAGGAAGCTGTCGCCGCCGGGATCAGCTGCGAGTGCGGGGTCCTCCCCCTGGAGTACGTGCCGCGAGCCGTGGTCAACCGCGACACCCGCGGCTTCATCAAGGTTGTCGCGGACCGCGACACCGGACGGATCCTGGGCCTCTCCGCGGTGGCCAAGGACGCCGGGGAAATCGCCGCCGCCGGCGTCTACATCCTCGAAGCGGGCATGACCACCGCGCAGGTCGCCGCCGCCTGGAGCCCCTACCTGACGATGGCCGAGGGCATCAGGATCGCCGCCAAGGCCTTCACCACCGACGTCTCCAAGCTCTCCTGCTGCGCCTGAGCTGCAGCCCCCACTACCGAAGCAAAGGAATGCCATGACCGCCACCGACCAGGCCCTCACCTATCTGTTGTCCCCCGCGCGCTCCGGAATAGACCCGGACTTGTTCGTGCCGCTGCTGCGGCTCCTGGCCGAGGGCGAGCCCGTCACGGTCGCCGAACTGGCCACCGCCAGTGGCCGGAGCGAAGACACGGTCCGGCAGGGACTGGCCGCCGTCCCGGACACCGAGTACGACGACGAGGGCCGCATCATCGGCCTGGCCCTGACGATGCGGCCCACCCCGCATCGCTTCACCCTGGCCGGGGAACAGCTCTACACCTGGTGCGCCCTGGACACCCTCTTCTTCCCGGCCCTGATCGGGAAGGCCGCAACCATTGAGTCGACCTCCCCGGGTAGCGGGACCCTCATCCGGGTGATGACGGGCGCGGACGGCACGGTGACCTCCGTGCAGCCGGCCACCGCCGTCGTGTCCATCATCAGCCACCCGGGCACGGGGCCGGTGCGGTCATCGTTCTGCAACCAGGTCCACTACTTCGCCTCCCGCGAGGACGCCCAGCCGTGGTTGGATTCCCATCCCGACGGCGAAGTCCTGGACATCGAGGCGGCACACCGGGCCGGTGCCGCCATGGCCGCCGCCCTCCTCGCCGCGGCCGCCACGCGGGCCCCCGCGGCGCAGGACTCCTGCTGCTGAGCTTTAAAAGGACATGACATGACCCAGCACCCAGAACAGCCAGACACCGGCCATCAACCCGTCCGGCAGACCGGTCGCCCCGGGCGATACCACACACTGGCCGCAGGAATCGGCATAGCAGCGGCCATGATCCTGTGCTGCGCAGGACCCATCCTCATCGCCGCCGGAGCCCTCGGCGCGATCGCCGGATTCTTCTCAAATCCCCTCGTGTTACTCGCGGCCGCCACGGTGCTCCTGGCCGGGATCATCGCCGTCACCAGGCAGCGAAAACGCCGCAGGTCCGACGACTGCTGCCCTCCCGCATCCCCCGAGCACCACCGCACCGACCACGGCACCGCCTGAGTCCCCATCCCCATTCCTGGAAGGAACCACCAGACACCATGACATACCCGAGATCCCGCCGTTCTCTGTCCGTTCCCCGGCCCAGGCACCTCGCCTCCGCCCTGTTTCTGACAGCGGTCATGGCACTGACAACCGCCTGCGCCAGCTCACCGAGCGGCCCGTCGGCCGCGCCAGGCGGTTCGTCGCCCGACGCGGCCGGTGCCGTTGCTGTTACGGTCTCCGACATTGACGGCACTACCCGGACCATCCCGGACGGTAAGCCCGCAGCACTGTTCTTCTTCTCTGTCGGATGCGGTGAGTGTGTGGAAGGGGCCGATTCCCTGAACAAGGCCTCCACGGCCCTGGGAAGCTCGGCCGACTACCTCCTGGTGGACGTGGACCCCCGAGAACCGAAGGAGACCATCAACGGATTCCGCGATTACATCAAGGCCCCTGAGCTCCCTGCCGTCATCGACACCGGGGCCACACTGACCACCCGGTACAAGGTCACCTCCATGAGCACCCTGGTGGTGGTCGACGCGAAGGGTGACGTTACCTTCCGGGCCACCGACCCGTCTGCGGAAAAGATCCAAGAAGAACTCACCAAGGCCGGTGCCCAATGACAGCCCTGCTTGCCCTGGCCTTCGCCGCTGGAATGATTGCCCCGGTCAATCCCTGCGGTTTCGCCCTCCTGCCCGCCTGGATAGCCCAGACCATCGGGGACGCCCGGACGCGCCCGCTCGCGCTGCGTCTGGCCCACGGGCTCCGGGCCGGGCTCGCGCTCAGCCTCGGCTTCGCCGGGACCCTGGCAGCCTTCGGGCTGATCGTCAGCGCGGGCGCCAGGACCCTGATCAGCGCAGCGCCCTGGCTGGGAATGGCCACCGGGGTGATCCTTCTCCTGCTGGGCCTGGCCATGCTCACCGGACTCACACCACGGCTCCGTCTGCCGGCCTGGGCCACGAAACCCCGCACACAAGAAGCCGCAGGGGCAGGGCACAAAACCGGGCGCATGGTGGCCTTCGGGGTCGGATACGCCGCAGCATCCCTCGGCTGCACCCTCGGGGTGCTCCTGGCCGTGATCGCCCAAGCCCAGGCCGTCGCCAGCTACGCCGGGCTGCTCGCGGTCTTCGCCGCCTACGCCGCAGGCTCGGCCACTGTCCTGGTGCTCGTTTCGGCAGGCACGTCCATCGCCGGGGCCGCCCTCGGGCGAAGAATCACCGGCCTGGCCAAGCACAGCAACCGCATCGCCGCCTTCATCCTCACCATAACCGGCGCCTACCTCAGCTGGTATTGGTATCCCGCCGCCACCGGCGGAACCGCACAGGCCAACAGCCTCGCCGTATGGTCAGCCGCCGCCAGCGCCTGGATCAGCGACAACAGCACCCTGATCGCAGCCCTCGCCGCAGCCGTGGTGCTCGCATCGGCATTGGCCGCCCTCAACCGGCGCAGGAGACTGCGCATCAGACAGGGAACGCCGCCCACAGGCGAGGGCCCCGGGCAAAGCGGGGAACCCGACTGCTGCGCACCAACTCCGGACAACAACTCGACCGAGGACCGGCCAGGCACGATCCCGTAGCTGGCCGAGGACTCCCAAAAAGCAAGGGGGAGAGGGAACCGTGCCCCATCTTCTGGCAAACGAGGCGCCCGCCTATCAGGACAGGTTGGTACAGCGGCATCAGGCCGGAAGTCAATTCGTGCAGAGGACTTCGGGCAATCCGTCAGGAGCCCTCTGTACCGCCCCCGCAATGACGGGAACGTCAGTGTGGTGGACTTCGGAAAGCCACAGTGACACCCACTAGTTGTACTCGACCGTGACGTTGGTGGCACTTTCGGTCTTGTGAAATAGTTAGGCCTCCTGGCTTAGTGGAGCTGTCTAGTTCTTCACTGCCGGAGGCCTCTATGCCCAACGGTAACGCCCGCTTGACCACGCATGCGAGAGCGTTGCTGGTGGCCAGGCAAGCTCATCCATATCGATGTGAAGAAACTCAGCCGCATCCCCGACAGCGGCGGTTGGCGAGTCCACGACCGATCCGCGACCGGAAGACCCGATCGGGTTCGACCACGTCCATGCCGCTGTCGATGACCACACCCGACTCGCTTATATGGCCCACTAGCGGTCGCGGAGCGTCCTGAAAACCTAAAGTTTTATGAGACACCCGGCAGGAACTGGAATGTGAGACCGTTTCATGGGGCAATTGGCCTCCTCCCCGTCTCACTAAAGCGTCTCGCCCTAAGTTGTCGCAGGGTGGTGCTCGGTAGGGGTTTGTGAGGCATAATCGAGACATGAGGCTTTTGGGGTACACCCATCTGTACGCGCTGACCTGCGGCGTTGTGGGTTGTGCCGAGCGTGCTGCCGGAGTCCCTTTCAGTGTCCCTGGGGTAGGAGCGGCCGCATGAAGGTGCGCTCGTACCGCAGGACGCACCCGGACTCGTCTCGAATCCGGTCAGCGGCGATGAAGTCCGGGTGGGTGCCGAACAAGGTGCGGTACTGCTCGTAGGCAGCCAGGCTGGGGAAGCTGAACAGGGATTCCGCACGGTCACTCACACCTTCCGCGGGTAGGTAGTACCCGTGGTGGGTGCCGCCGTGTTCGTCG
This sequence comes from Corynebacterium sp. MSK008, assembly GCF_030232585.1. Taxonomy (GTDB): domain Bacteria; phylum Actinomycetota; class Actinomycetes; order Mycobacteriales; family Mycobacteriaceae; genus Corynebacterium. The sequence continues at coordinate 54,430 of NZ_JASPJX010000009.1, forward strand.
ACATGCCGCATCCAAGCGCGGGCGAACTGTTCAAAGGCCGCGATCTGGTCGGGGTCGATGGTGTAGTGGACGACACAGGTGATCACATCCACAACGCTAGGCCCACAGGCGCTCATTGGGGAGCCTTTGTCTGTGCGCCTCGTGGTGCACCTGGGGCACACCAATCTGCCTGGTTTACCTGCGGAAATGCGTCAGTTCGCCAAGTTGGCGCCGATTTCAACGGTGAGAACTCCGACGGCGATGAAGAGGATGCCGAGGGCCATGGTTCGGGTGAGGGGTTCGTGGAAGATGACCCGGGCGAGGATCGCGGTGAGAGCTACGCCGGATGCTGCCCAGATGCCGTAGGCGACGCCAAGGGCCATGCCGTCGGCCAAGGCGAGACTTAAGGCGACGAACGCCACGAGATACCCCGCGATGACGCCGATGAACCATTTCTTCACCCGGCCACCGTCGGAGGCTCGTAGCGACATGGTCGCGACGACTTCGGACAAGATGGCGCCTGCGAGGAAGATCCATCTCATGAGTTGACTCCTGCTTCCTGGGCTGCGGTTTGCTGAGCTTTCTGGGAGCCGAGTTCGACGGTGAGGACACCGCTGATGATCAGAACCATTCCAAGACCCATCACAGCAGTCAGAGGTTCACCGAAAATCGCGGCGGATAGCACAGCGGCGAGCACGACCCCGCTGGCTCCCCAGATGCCATAGGCGACGCCGATCTGCATTCCTTCGCGCAGGCAGAAGGTGAGGAAGACGAAAGTGCCGATGTATCCGGCAGCAACCACGATGTACCAGGATGGGTGATTGAGCGCCGCCTTGAGAGACAGCGTCGCCGCCACTTCGGTAGTGATGGCACCAGCGAGCAGGAACCACTGCTTCATGGGGTTGTTCCTTCGATCAGGGAGCGAATGCTGGAGACGACGGCTTCGAGATCCGCGCCGTGGAGGGTGGACACACCTGTGGCCTGGGCGCCCCAGAGTCCGTCGGCGGCGAGTCGGGCGGTGGTCAGCCTGGCTCGGGTGGCGGCGTCGAGATCGTCCGGGAGTTCGAGCCAGCGGCCCATCCGCGTAGTCCACGGTTCGGTGAGTTCGGGCCGGTACGTCGCTTGGCCCCAGATGATGAACTCGGCGCGCTTGGCGGCCCCGTGGGCGGCGACGTGAACGTAGCTCAGGAGCCGCTCGGTGGCGTTGGCGTTCTCGAGGGGCTTGCCAAGGGTGGCAGTCATGTCGTTCTCGACGTTGGCCGCAGCGTGGTCGACGATCGCGGCGAGCAGTACGTCGCGGTTGCGGAAGTGATATAGCAATCCCGGTTTGGTGAGCCCGGCCTCGTGGGCCACTGCGTCAAGGGTAATGTCGCCACCCTCCGCTGCGTTCATGACGCGGAGGGCAGCTTCCAGGATCTCGGAGCGCTGACTGGTTCGCATATAGCTAACTTTACCATTTGGTAGGTGAAGCCTTCAACTGCGGGCACTGGTAGGGGCACCTGGGGTACACCCCAAGCGAACAATTTGTGAATGAAAAAACTTCCTGTTCGCTAGGGTTAGTTCCAAGACTAACGGAACAGAACCGTCACTGCCTCTGGAGATCACTGAACAGTTGGGGGCGATCTCAGGACAAAAGGTGGGCTATGCCCGGGTGAGTTCGAAAGATCAGAACCTTGATCGTCAGATTGAACAACTCAAGGCAGAGAAGGTCTTCACCTATTACACGGATAAGGCCAGTGGTGGATCGCGTGAGCGCCCTGGACTTGATGAAGCAATGCGATATGTCCGTGCAGGAGATCAGCTTGTCGTCACGTCGATGGATCGGTGCGCGCGTTCACTGACGGATCTGTACGCCATTGTTGACGAGCTAGTCAGCAAAGGAGTGTCGGTGAAGTTCCTCAAGGAGGGACAGACCTACTCAAAAGACTCCACCCCGATCGCCAAGCTGATGCTAGGGCTGTTGGGTTTTGTTCAGTTGGGTAAGGCCGTGAAAGAGCTGGATCAACACCGTGAAATAGTTGAAAAAAATAACCCCGCAGGTTTCCCTGCGGGGTGTCGTTGTTAGAACGGTGCTTCGTCGTTGTCGGCGTCAGCGCCAGCCAGGGCGGCGTTCGCCGCCTCGCCTCCGCGACGGGCTGCGCGCGCAGCGGACTCTTTCTTGGAGTCGATCAGCTGCACGGTGTCGATACGGGCGACCAGCGGGTAGTGCTTCACACCGTCCTTGTCGGTGTAGACGTCGGTCTTCAGCGAGTAGCTCACTGCGACACGGTCGCCGGACCCGATGCAGCCGAACACGCCGGGGTTCTTCGCGTCCTGGACGTAGCCGGTCAGCTCCACGATCTCGCTTTCCACCTTGCCGGTGGCCTTGTTCTTGAAGGTGTTGCGCGCATAGACGCTGAGCTTCACCGTCGCACCGCCGTTTGCGTGCTCGAACAGCTTCGGTGCGCGAGCTGCGTTGCCGACGATGGTGCCGTTGTTGAAGGGGTTGGACATGATGGTTCTCCTTATGTGGGTGGGTGTGAATTGCCGTGCAATGTGGGTGTTGAAGCAGCTGCTTTGCTGCTGCGGGGGGTTGCGCTGTCGTTACAGCACTGCCCAGGGCAGCGGCGTGCCTGCCGTCTCTAGGTCGCGCAGTTCTTGTGCTGCACCCGGATCGGCGTCCTCGCCGTCGATGCCGTCGGCGAGCTGGTAGAGCAGTTCCAGGTCGGTGTGGGTGATGTCGCGCATCACGTGCCTCCTTGTTCGGATTGGTGGTCAATCCGTCTGTTGGAGACAGCTCTGCTGTCTAGGGGTCGCTCCCCTGCCTCGTTGAAGTGTCTGCTGTCGCAAGCCACGGCCGACGAGAAAAAAAAGAAACCCCGTTGCATCGCTGCAACGGGGTGTGTGGTGCTACTCGGTGAACAAGATCGTGCGGGTCTTCTCGGCGCCCTCGCGGACGAGTTCGACCATCCGCTCGCCTTGGCCGATGTCGGTCAGCTTCGCCACCAACGACGGGAAGTTCTCGTCTGGCCCGATCTCGGTGGCTCGGTGCGCGGCCACGCCAGCTAGTCCCGGCTGGCCTGTGGCGTGCGCAAGCACGGCAACCGTGGTGGTGAGCTGCGCGCGCATCCCTGGCCAGCTGGTCGGGACAGCACGCATAACCTGCTCCGCGAACCGTAGGCCCGCCTGCGGGTCATCGAGCAGCGCCGCGAGCAGCGCGTCTCGCAAGCGCGGCGTGGTGAAGCATTTCAGCGCCGATCGAACAGCGCGCGTGCTCGGCTGGGTTATTCCTGCCGCCGCCTGCTCGTATTCACGCTGCAGCACGTCGGAGAACATGGGCGGGATATACGCCAGCGCGTCTTCGATGATGTCGGCGTGCTCGGCAGCGTCGATGCCGTGATCGGTGCTGTTCAGGCGTGCCTCGATGTCGTCTTTGCTCGGCTCCGGCAGCTCGCCGGTGTGCTCTAGCATCTGCCGCAGCGCCGCCGATGCGGCGACCTCGCCGACAACGCCGTGGCGCGGCTCGTCGATGAGCGGATGGTGGTACACAGACCACCACGCAGCCCCGGTGACGATCTCGGGCACTTGCACCACCCCGAGCAGCGGCGGTAGGTGCACTGCCCCACTAGTGAGATACGTGGCCGTCTCGTCAAAGACCGGCTGCGCAATGTCATCGCTGATCATGTACGCGATAACAGCGTCGAGTTCGAGGTGGTGGACCCACGCTGCGAACCGCTCGCGACTCTCGGTGAGCTTCTCCACGGCCTCGTCCAGATCGAACCGCGCGACCGGGCCGAGGCGGACGGTGTCGACGCCCTCGTCGTCGACGAAGAACGCGAGGATCAGCGAGTTGTTCGGGTAGAAGCCGAGGATGCCGGGGAGGTTCGCGAGGATCTCGCCGTGAGATGCAAGCGTGTGGGAATGAGTGGACATGGCAGTGCTCCTTTGCACGAATACGGGGTGAACGTGGTCAATCCCGTATTCAGTCCGGCTCTGCCGGTCGCAGGCGTATCCCCGCAGTGCAGTGCCTTTGTGCGCTCGGCGTCGCTAGCGCAGCCTGATGCTCGCTCGCTGGGTGCGAGCGCTAGCGACGCAGCATTGTTAGATCCCCGCGTCGCCGCTGGTTAAGCGTTACCTTTGGCGCGGTTGTGAGACTTGCACAGCAGTTCGCAGTTGCTTTCCTCGAACTGCCGACTCCCGTGGCGTTCCTTCGTTGCTGCCGTCCTAGCAATCACTAAGCAATGCACCGAAAACCTGCGCCGCGTCGTTGGAGCGTCGCAGTTCCGTTTGGTGCAGGATTTTGACCCTAGTGCACCAGCTAGTGCACCAAATGGCGATCCGATCACAAAATGAAGAAGGCCCCTACCAGCGTTTCCACTGGTAGGGGCCTTATCTTAGTAGCGGGGGCTGGATTCGAACCAACGACCTCTGGGTTATGAGCCCAGCGAGCTACCGAGCTGCTCCACCCCGCGTCGGGCGTTTATGTGATTATCGCCTGTCGCCGTAACCGGCAACGTGGAATTACTATACATACACCAACTAATAGCGCCAAACCTCCTGTTCAACGGTGGTTTGGCGCTATCGTTTTTGCTTTCAGGTGGCGCGCTGACGCGAGCCGTGCTTACCGGGCCTTACTGCGCCCGCTGGTACTCCTCCACCGCACGGTCCAGGCGGTCCAGGGCGCGGCCGTACTCCTCGAAGGAGCCGTCGCGGGCGCTCTCCAGGTTGCGCAGGGCGTCGTTGATGTTGTTCATCGCCTCGTCCTTGTTCACCTGCGGAGCGTCCTCGCTGCCCTCCGGCTGGGCCTCGCCTTCCGGCTTCGCCTCCTGGTTCCCACCTTCCGGCTTGGCGTCGTCCTGGTTCTCGTCCACAACGTCGATGTCCTGGGCAGCCTCCGAGTGGATGCCAACCTGGTCAAGCGCCTGGGAGATCGTCGGGGCGTAGCCCACCTGGCCGCGGTAGAACACCAGCACGCGCAGCAGCTTCGGGAAGGCCGATGCCTGGTCCTTGCGCTGCGAGTAGATCGGCTCGACGTAGAGGATCTCGCCGCCGCCCACCGGCAGGGTGAGCAAGTTGCCGTTCTTCAGGTCGTTGGTGCCCTCCCACAGCGTGCGGTCGCGGGCGACCTGGTCGGAAGACATCAGGGCGTCCTGCGCCTGCTTCGGGCCCTGGGTCTGCTTGTTCGTCGGCAGCACGCGCACGGTGATGTCGCCGTAGGTCTCCGGGTCGGAGGACACCGCCATGTGCGCGGACAGGAACTCGCGGTTCAAGCCGCGGAACGGGGTGATCAGCTGGAAGGAGGCCTTGTCGGTCTCCGGGTCGGCCGCCACCACGTAGTACGGCGGCTGGTTCAGCTGCCCGCGGCCCTCCGGTGCGGTCGGGTCGTTCGGCACGGACCAGAAGGCGTCGTTGTTGAAGAACACGCCCGGGTCATCCACGTGGTAGCGCGCCAGCAGGTCGCGCTGGACCTTGAACAGATCCTCCGGGTAACGCAGGTGCTCGCGAAGCGAATCCGAGATGTCGGATGCCGGGCGCACCGTGTCCGGGAACACACCCTGCCAGGCCTTGAGCACCGGGTCGGTTTCGTCGAAGGCGTAGAGCTCCACGGAGCCGTCGTAGGCGTCCACGGTGGCCTTGACGGAGTTGCGGATGTAGCCGACGTTGTCGGTGATCAGGCGCTGGGTGGTGCCGTCCGGGTTCAGCGCGTCCTGAGTGGTGTCCTGCAGGGAGGTGCGCGTGGAGTACGGCATCTGGGACAGCGTGGTGTAGCCGTCCACGATCCACTTCACGCGGCCGTCCACCACGGCCGGGTAAGTCTTGGAGTCCGTGGTCAGCCACGGGGCGACCTTCTCCACACGAGTGCGCGGGTCACGGTCGTAGAGCACCTTGGAGTCGCCGCCGACGCGGTCGGACAGCAGGAAATTGAGCTCCTGGTATTTCACCGTGTAGGCGAGGCGGTTGAAGATGTTGCCGATGTCCACGCCGCCCTTGCCGTCGTAGGTGTAGGTGGAGTTGTCCGTGTCGTACTCCACCGGGCCCTGGCCGGTCTCGCCCACAATGGCGTAGTCCAAGCCGTCCTCGGCAGAGGCGATCACCGGGCCGTAGTAGATGCGCGGCTCGTCGACCTTGATGCCCAGCTCTTCTGCGTCCTCGGAGGCCTTGGCGGCGGCGTTGGATTGCAGGTCGGACACCGTGAAGATGGGCAGGCCGCCGCGGGTGGAGCCGGCGTCCTGCGCCGCCTCGTCCACGGTGTTGGCCTGGGCAGCGATAAACCCGTTGCCGTGGGTGTACACCGTGTGGCGGTTAATCCAGTCCTGCTGGTTCTCACTCAGCGCGTTCGGATCCATCTCGCGGGCCGCAACCACGAAGTCGCGCAGTTCGCCGTCCACCTCGTAGCGGTCCATGGCCAGCTGGTCCGGGAAGCCGTAGAAGTTACGCAGCTGCTGGTTCTGGGTAAACGTCGGAGAGATGATCTCCGGGTCCAAAAGGCGCAGGTTCGAAATCGTGGCCGCGTCGGAGGCGACATCGGAGTTGGAGGTGTTGCCTGCGCCCCAGTCCTCCAGGTAGGTCACGTTGTCGTCCGTAAGCCCGTACGCCTCGCGGGTGGCCTCGATGTTGCGGCCGATGTATTCGTACTCCTTGGCCTGGCGGTTGGGCTTGACGGAGAACTGCTCCATCAGCGCCGGCCAGACGTTGCCCACCACCAGGGAGGACAGCAGCATGAGCACGGTGGCCAGCACGGGGATGCGGAAGTCGCGGTAGACGATGGAGGCGAAGAACGCCGCGGCCACCACAACTGCAATGACGGTGAGGATGATCTTCGCCGGCAGCATCGCGTTGACGGTGGTGTAGGAGGCACCGGTGAAAATGTCGTTTTTGCCGTAGAGCAGGTAGTAGCGCTCCAGCCAGTAGCTCACAGCCTTCAGCAGCATCCACAGGCCAGCGGTGACGGCGAGCTGAATGCGCGCGTCCTTGCTAATAAAGCCGGAGATGCCGGAGACCTTGTTGCCGATGCGGATGCCGCCCAGCAGGTAGTGGCCCACCGCGGCGACCAAAAACGCCACCAGCAGCAGCATGGACAGCGTGTCCACCACTGCGGAGATGCCGGGCAGGGTAAACGCGTAGAAGCCTAAGTCCTTGCCAAACTGCGCGTCGGTGGAGCCGAACTCGCCGCCGTTGAACCAGAGCATGAACACGCGCCACATGCGCTGGCCGGCCAGGCCGGACAGGATGGCCACGACAACCGGCACCCACACCAGCATGCCGCGCACGCTCTGCTGCACCTGCTGGCGGTACTGGGCGGCCTGGTCGAACGGCGTGGCTTGCTCCTGGGGCCTGCCGCGCCACGCAAGCCGGGCGGCAATCCAGGTGATCGCGCCGCCGATCAGCGCGAAGATGACAAACAGCACCATGCGGACCAAGATCACGCGGTTGAACACGCCCCTAAAGTCCACCTCCCCGAACCACAGGAAGTCGGTGTACAGCCCGACTGCCATTGGCAGGAGGAAAAGAATGATGCCCAAGACACCGATGGTGGTTAACAACCCCTTGTTCGGTTTCTTGGCGCGTGGTTGTGGCCGATTGAGGCGGGTAGCCAAGCCTGCTCCTTAGGAATTAGTGTGTGCAACGCAGTTAAGCTTCAAGCTTAAATAATTCAACGTCAAACTTGCCCGGAGGGTTCCCGTGCGCGAACAGCAAGCATTAAATAAGGCCATGATGGAGGCCGTCGAGTTCGTCCACGCGGAGGGGTGGGACGCTCCCCCAACCTTGTTCGGCCTGGTGCCGACGCAGTTGCTTGTCGACGAGCTGGGCCACCTCGACGACTCTTCCCCGTTAACACTGGTAGTCCAAGATCTCCCCGAGCACATCCTGCCCGGCTCCGAGGAACTGGGCGAGTACGTCTCCCGCATCGCCTGGCCGCGAGAAGTCGAAGGCGTGATCCTTGCCCAGGAGATCGTGTTCAAGGACGCCTCCGCCGGCGAGGACGCCGAGCCACGCCCGGCACGCCTGTTCTCCGGCGTGCTGCGCGAAGAGGACATCGAGCAGACGCTGCTGCAGCTGCGCTTGACCGAGGAGGAGCTTGAGGAGCGCGGCGCGTTCGCCCAGGACGACATCGAGCTGCGCGGCGGGCCCGGCGTGGCCCCGGGCGTTGTGGCGGCGCTGCGCTACGGCCTCGAGCAGGACCCGGACGAGCTGGTTTAGAATGTCGGTTGTGCCTACTTCCCGCGCCTGGTCCCCTTCCGTCTCCGTCATCGCCGTCGCCACCGCCGCAGCGCTGACGCTTACGGCGTGCTCCAACGATTCCGACTCCGAGGATCCCGATACCCGCGCACCGGAGATCACCTCCACGGAGACGCTGCCGAGCGAGCCGGAGCAGACCGGCCCCGAAACCGGCGCGAGCACCGATACTGACACTGCAACGGTGACGTCGACGCGAAGCGAGACTGCGTCCCGCTCGGTGTCGTCTTCCACAACTGCCGCGTCCACGAAATCGTCGTCGAAGAAGACTGCTGCGGGCACGGCGGATGCGACGTCGACAAGCGGAAAGAAGCAGGAAGTTGATGCGCTGGCAGAAGTGCGCGAGCGCTTCTCCACGCTGGCGCCGGAAGAGTTCTTCGACCAGTTCGACGACTGCGCCGCTGGCGGTTTGAGCGGCTCCTTCGACTGCTCCGGCGAGGGCGTCGGCCAATTCCAGTTCTTCGACTCCGACTCCAAGGCCGCCTCCACGACGCAGCTTTTGACGGAGCTGCGCTCCTCGCGCGTAGTGGAGGACAACGGCGACCGCGTGGTGGGCTGGTCCACACTCGGCACCTCCGCGATCATCACCGTGGTGGACAACGAGGCCGGTCAGGTGATGCAGCAGCTGATCTCCACCGACCAGGACGATCCGCGCCAGCGCATCTACGACCTGGGGCTGGCCAAGCAGTAGCTACTCGCAGGCGGGCACGTCGCGGCCCGCAGCGAAATCCTCCATCGCCTGGACAGCCTCGGCGAGGTTGTCCACCTTCGCCACCGTCATGTGCTCGGTGTCCACGCGTGTCACGGCGCCGCAGTTGCCGCCGGGCGCCAAGAACAGCTCCGCGCCATCGTCTTCGGCGGCGCGGATCTTGTGGGTGATGCCGCCGATTGGGCCGACCTCGCCGTCCTCATTGATCGTGCCGGTGCCCGCGACAAACTTGCCGCCGTTGAGCGCACCCGGGGTGAGCTTGTCGATGACGGCCAGGGAGAACATCATGCCGGCGCTCGGCCCGCCGATGTCGTTGAGGTTGTAGTTCACGCTGATGCCGCCGGCCGGCTCGGACGTCATGAGAATGCCCAGCATGGGCTGGCCCTTCTCGTGCGGGTTCTCCCTCAGCTCCATCGCCTCGGTGCGTTCGTTGCCGTCGCGCTCGACGGTGACTTCGATCGTCTCGCCGGGGGTCTTGGCGCGCACGGCGGCCTGGACTTCCTGCGGTGTTTGCACCTTCTCGCCGGCAACCGCGGTGATCAGATCCTCGGGCTGCAGAAGCCCCTCGGAGGCGCTGCCTTCCATCACGTCGTGCACCACCACCGTGGTTGGGCGGTCCAAGTAGTGCATGGCCGCCACCGTCGCGGAGGCCTCGGAGGCGACAAACGCCTGCTGGTTAAACTCGCGCACCTGGTCCTCGTCCAAATCCGGCGGCATGATCTGCTCCACCGGCACGATGGTGTCGTCGGTGGCGATCCAACGTCCCAGCGCCTGGCCGAGCGTCATGTTCGTGCGCACGGACACGGTGGTCATGTTCAGCTTGCCGCCGGTATCCAGCGTCTCCGCGCCCTCGATGTCAACGACGGGCTCGCCGCCGACCTCGCCGAGCGTGTCAAAGGTGGGCCCCGGCCCTTCCGCCGCGTACGGCACGGTCAGGCGGATGTCGGTGCCCGGGATGTGGTCCGCGGTCAGCGCACCTGCCAGCAGCACGACGGGGATGGACCCCCAGACCAGGGTCGACCACCGCCGGTTTCGTGCTTCGCGTGCTTTGGACATGGGCGCAGATTCTAGCGCAGGAGGTGTGAAGTACTGTTGCTGGACCGTTGCAGGCTCTCAGCGAACCCATGCACTCGCGGGCTGACTGTATTCTGGCTGGCATGACTAACGGATTCGGCTTTTCCTTTCCCAACGACTCGAACGATGACGGCGAAAACGACGGCAACAATCGGGGCGGCGACGGAAACGGCCGCGGCGACGCGAACAACCCGTTTGCCGCGTTCGGCTTCGGCGGGGGCCAGCCCGGCGGAGGCGGCTTAGGCGACGTGTTTAACCAGCTGGGCCAGATGCTCTCCGGCATGGGCTCGTCCATGAACGCCCAGGCGACGGGCGACGCGGTGAACTTCGAGCTCGCCGCGCGCATGGCGCGCCAGCGGATCTCCGGCGGGAGCCCGGTCTCCGATGCGGACACCCGCGCGGCGGAGGAATCCCTGCGCTTAGTGGAGCTGTGGCTCGACGAAGCCACGGACCTGCCCGCAAGCGGCGCCAAGGCTGAAGCCTGGAATGCCGAACAGTGGCTTAACCAGACCATGCCGATGTGGAAGCGCCTGGTCAACCCGGTGGCGGAGCACATGAACCGCGCCCAGCTGGACTCCATGCCGGAACAAGCCCGCGAGATGATGGGCCCGATGGCCGGGATGATGAACCAGATGAACGCCATGCAGTTCGGCATGAAGCTCGGCCACGCACTGGGTGATTTGGCCCAGCAGGCGCTGACCGGCACCGACTTTGGCCTACCCGTCGCACCCGCCGGTACCGCCGCGGTGCTGCCGCGAAACATCGCCGAGATTTCCAAGGGCCTGGACCTGGCCGGGCAGGAAGTGATGGTCTACATCGCCGCCCGCGAGGCCGCGCGCCAGCGCCTGTTCCGCCACGTGCCGTGGCTGGTGGAGCGCGTCGTCTCCTCCGTGGAGGAGTACGCCGCAGGCTTGGAAATCGACACCTCCCACATCGAAGAAGTCGCCCGCAACCTCAACCTGGAAGGCGGCGACCCGCAGCAAATCCAGGAGGCGCTGCAGAACCTGCAGGGCGAGGACCTCTCCCCGCGCGTAGGCACCCGCAACGCCGGCGCCACCTCCCGCTTGGAAACGCTGATCGCACTCGTGGAAGGTTGGGTCGATGTGGTGGTGGCCGAGGCACTCGGCGACCGTATCCCGTCCACCCCGCAGCTGGCCGAGGCGTGGGCGCGCCGCCGAGCCACCGGCGGCTCCGCCGAGCAGGCCTTCGCCAACATCGTCGGCATCGAGCTAGGCGCCCCGCGCACCCGCGACGCCGCCGAGCTGTGGCGCCGCATCGACACCGCCGTGGGCACCGAGCGCCGCGACCAGGTGTGGAACCACCCGGACTTCATGCCGTCCGCGGAGCACCTGGACAACCCGGCGGCGTTCATCGACACGCTTCTCGACGATCAGCCCGACACCGACTTCGACGACGAATTTGCCAAGCTCGAGCAGGAGCTGCGCGACAACCCGGAGCTCAAGCGTGAGGACGGCGACGGTAAGGACGACGGCCGCGAGGACGGCACCGAGCTCTAGGCCTCCTGAGCTCTATCCGCCGAAGCGCTGGTAGGCCTCCAGGTAGCCGCGTGCGCGCTCCGCGTACGGCACCTTGTCGGCCCACTCGTAGAACTTTGCGCTGTGGTTTGGGATGAACGTGTGTGTTAGCTCGTGCACGATCACCGCGTCCAGCACGTAGTCAGGCACCTGCTTTAAGCGGTCGCTGATGCGGATGTCGCCGGTGGACACCGTGCAGGATCCCCACCGCGAGCGCTGGTTGGACACCCACCGAATCGAGCCGATGCGCGCCTGACCGTCCAGGACGTATTTGTTCAGGGAGTCGGCGCGCGTGCGCAAGGAATCGTCGTCAAGCGGGCGCGCTTTTGTCTTGCGGTCGAGTTTGGCCAGCATCTCGGTTACCGCCTCGCGCTCCTGCGCGTCAGTGAAGTGCGCGGGAATGCGGATCTCCGCCACCCCGCCAACCAGCCGCGCCTGCACCGAGCGGGTCCTGCGCGCCGAGCGGATCACTCGGTAGGGCGTCGAATCTTTCTGCGTTTGCCTGCCAGCCATGGCAATGCATTGTAGGATCTCGCATCGGGGGTGGATGCAGGGATGATCAACAACAACTCACGGGTGAAACTCGCCCAGGGCGCGCACCCGTTTCTGCGCGCTGACAACGTCATGCAGTTCGGCACCGACGCCACGCGCACAGGGCTAGTGACCACCGAGCACGCCAAGGACGTCGCCGCACTGTTGGGCGTGCTCATGCGGCCGCGGCGGCTGGGCTGGGTGCTGGACCAGCTCGCCGAGCTCATCGGCGCCGAGGCTGCACGCAGCTTAGTGGATGACCTGGTCAGCTACCGGGTGCTCGTGCCGGCCACGAAACCCGAGGTGCTATTGGTGGGCCACGGCAGATTGGCCGCGGCGGTGACCGCCAGGCTTCGCGACTGCGGGGTAGATGTACGCACGCAAGCGCGCAACGAGCCACTGTCGAAGTTCCTCCTGCGCGCCGACACGTGGGTGCCGGTGGCGGCGGTAAACACCACTGCCCTACTCGGCGAGCTCGCGGCGCTCACCCGGCAGCGCCAGGGCGCGGTGCTGCCGGTGACGCAAGTAGACGCGCGCGTGGTGGTGGGCCCGGTGTGCGCGCGGCCTGGCCCGTGCCCGTTGTGCGTGCGCCTCTATCTTCTGGACCGGGACCCGAACTGGCCCGTGGTGGAGCAGCGCGCGCCGCTGAGCGTGCAGGGCGAGCCCATAGCCGCCGCGGCAGGCGCTGCGTTTGCCGCGGTGTCGCTGCGGCGTTTGGCGGGCGTGCCGGACCCGCCGGGGGTCTCCGCGCCGAAGCCGGACGCTGGGCTGCTCACGGTGGTGGACCCGTTCGCACCGAACCCGGTGTCCACGGCGACGCTGCCGCCTCACCCGGACTGCGCCATGTGTTTTTAGGGTTTTAGCGGAACTGCCCCAGCACCTCGAGCACGCCCGCGCCGTAGTTGTCCACCTTCACCGGGCCCACGCCGGAGACGCCGAGCAGCTCGCGCTCGTCGGCAGGCATGGCCTCCGCGATCGACATCAGCGTCGCATCCGTGAACACCACAAACGCCGGCTGTCCGGCGGCGCGGGAGACATCCAGGCGCCAGCGCTTCAGCGCGGCGTAGACGGCCTCGTCGAAGTTCGGCTCGCACTCCTCGTGGCGGCCCAGGGATTTCTCCGCGGGCGTGGCTAGCTGGTTGCCGCACACCCGGCAGCGCTTCGCACGCTTGAGGCGCTGCGGGGATTTTTCCACCTCCAGCTCGGGCACCAGCCCGTCCAAAAACCGCGAGCGGGTGCGGCTTTTGTGCCCGCCCTCCTGGCGCGCCAGCGACCACGACATGTGCAGGTGCTCGCGCGCACGCGTCACTCCGACGTAGAACAGGCGGCGCTCCTCCTCGATCTGCTCGTCGCCAGCCTTGAGCGCGTGCGAGATCGGCAGCGTCTTTTCCACCAGGCCGACCAAGAACACCGCGTCCCACTCCAGGCCCTTCGCGGCGTGCAGGCTGGCCAGCGTCACCCCGTCCACAGCCGGAGGCTGCTTCGCCTCTGCGCGGCGGCGCAGCGATCCCAGCACCTCCGCCATGTTGGATGCCTCGCGGGTGCGCACGATCTCCTCGATCAGATCCACCAGCGCATTGAGAGACTGCCAGCGCTCGCGGGCCTTCGCGCCCTCCGGCTCCTCCGGGGTCAGCCCCAGCGGGGCGAGCGCGGCACGCGCGATGCGCACCGGATCGTCCGGCAGGTCCGTGCGCTTGGAGGCGCGCAGCAGCTGCGCGAACGCCTCGCGGATCTCCGCGCGCTGGAAAAAGCCCTCACCGCCGCGGACCTGGTAGACAATCCCCTCGTCCGCGAGTGCCGCTTCAAACGCGGCGGACTGGGCGTTGATGCGGTACAAAATGGCGATTTCGCGGGCGGGCACGCCGTCGTTCAGCAGCTTGCGCACCTTCTGTGCCACCGCGCGTGCCTCCGCGGGCTCGTCGTCGTAGCCGTTGAACTGCGGTGCCGGGCCGTGCCCGCGCATGCCTTGCAGCTCCAGGCGGGTGCCGGCGATGCGGCCGGTGGCTTTGCCGATGACGGTGTTGGCTAGGTCCGTGATCTCCACCGTCGAGCGGTAGTCGCGCTGCAGCTTCACCACGGTCGCGTGCTCGTACGTGCGCGAAAAGTTCAGCAGGTAATCCGGGGTCGCGCCGGTAAAGGAGTAGATGGTCTGGTTGGCGTCGCCGACCACCGTCAGGTCGTCGCGGGTGCCCAGCCACGCCTCCAGCACGCGCTGCTGCAAGGGGGTGACGTCCTGGTACTCGTCCACCACGAACGACTGGTACTGCGCGCGGAACTCCTCCGCCACCGCCGGCGCGTTCTCCAGGGCGCCGGCGACGTGGATGAGCAGGTCGTCGTAGTCGATCAGCATGCCCTCCGGGCTGGTCTTCGCCTCCTCGTAGAAGCGGTACACCTGGGCGACCTTCTGCGCGTCCGCCGGAGGGGTGCGCGGGGAATCGGCGATGCGCTGCACGTAGTCCTCCGGGCCGATGACAGAGGATTTGGCCCACTCGATCTCGCTGAGCAAGTCGCGAACCATTTCCTTGCCCGTGTCCAGGCCTGCGGCGCGGGTGGCGCGGGCGACGATCGGGAACTTGTTGTCCAGCACCCGCCACGGCAGATCACCTGCGATCTGTGGCCAGAAGTACTGCAGCTGGCGCATCGCCGCGGAGTGAAACGTGCGCGCCTGCACCCCGCCGATCCCCATGGCGGTCAGACGGTCGCGCATCTCGCCGGCGGCACGCTTGGTAAACGTCACCGCCAGCACGCGGTTCGGGGCGACCTGGCCGCGGTCGATCAGGTTGGCGATGCGGTAGGTGATCGTGCGGGTTTTGCCCGTGCCCGCGCCGGCGAGGATGCACACCGGCCCGCGCGGCGCTTCCGCCGCCACACGCTGGTCCTCGTCCAGCACGCTGAGGTCTATCGCCATGGGTGTGCTCCTTCCGGGTTGGGTGTGTGCGGTGTGTCCGCCCAGTCATCGATGAGTGCGCGGGCGATGGTGCCCTCCGCGGCGAGGGTGAGTCCGTCGAGTTCGTCGCGGCTGGCCCACACAGTGCGTGTCAGCTCGCCGTCGGTGGGCGCTTGCGCATCGACGTCCGCCGTGCGCGCCGCCATGCCGAGCATGAGCGCGCCCGAGAGCGGCCACGGCTGGGAGCGCAGGTAACGCACTTGGGTTGCGCGGCGGCCAGTTTCCTCCCACACCTCGCGGGCGAACGCGGCCTCGAGGGTCTCGCCGACGTCCACGTAGCCTGCCACCAGCGTGAGGTAGCCGGGGCGGCGGGCGTTTTCCACCAGTAGGATCCGCTCGCCTGCCGGGTCTTCCACTAGGCCGATGACGCACGGGTCCAGCCGCGGGAAAATCGGCCGGCCGGTGGCGCCGCGGGCGACGATGCCGCCGTCGCCCCAGCGCACCTCGGAGCCGTCCGCAGGGTCGAAGCGGGTGAGCTCGCGGGCGTTGACCAAACCGACCGCGCGCGCCGCCAGCGGGTGGCTGGCGTGGGTGCGCGCGTCCCCGGTCGCCACGTCCGGTCCGGCAAGATCTGCCGCGTCGACACCGTGCACCCGGGCCGCGGTGACCTCCCGGGTCACGTGCACGTGGGAGGTGATGTCGGTGGCGGCCGGAGGTGCGTCGAAAAGCTTTGGCTCCCCGCCGGTACCGAGTGGGAAGCGCCCGGCAGCATCGATGAGCAAAAACATCCGGCTAATCCCGGTTGGTGATCGCGCCGTTCATGCGCACGTACAGCAGGCGATCGCCCGGCTCGACCGTTTCCGCCTCGGGGGAATCGATGCGGTAGAGCTCGCCGGAGCGCACCACACCCAGCACGATGTCCGCGAGGTGGCGGGGATTCGCGCCGACCTCGTCGTCCGCGATCTGGCGCTCCGCCACCGCGAAGCCTTCGTCCGGGCTGAGCAGGTCCTCCATCATCTCCACCACCGGCGGGGTGACGGTGGCGATGCCGAGCAGGCGGCCCGCGGTTTCGGAGGAGACGATCACCGAATCCGCACCGGACTGCATGAGTAGGTGCTGGTTTTCGCTTTCGCGCACGCTGGCCACGATCATCGCGCTCGGCGCCATCTCGCGTACCGACAGGGTGATCAGCACGGCGGTGTCGTCCGACGACGGCGCGACGATGACGGACCTGGCGCGGCTGACCGCGGCCACGCGCAGCACGTCCGACTTGGTGCCGTTGCCGTGCACGGTGATCAACCCGCGCTTTTCTGCGACGGAGAGGGCGGCCGGGTCCGGGTCGATGACCACGACCGACGACGGCGCGGTGCCGCCCGCGATCAACGCGTCGATGGCCGAGCGGCCCTTGGTGCCGTAGCCGATGACAATAGTGTGGTTACGCACGCTATTCCTCCACTGTTGGATCTGGAGCGTCTTACGGGAATCCTCCGTGAGCACCGACAAGGTGGTGCCGACGAGGACCATCAGGAAGGCCACACGGGCCGGGGTGATCAGAAAGATGTTAATCAGGCGGGCGGACTGCGTCACCGGGGTGATGTCGCCGTAGCCCGTGGTGGACAGCGTCACCGCGGAGTAATACAGCGCGTCGATGAACGTCAGCGGCTCGGAGTAGCCGTCCCTGTCCAAATACGCCACGAACGCGACGACAATGATGAGCAGCAGCGCGTAGCCGAAGCGGCGCGCTATCAGCGACCACGGAGTCGCGCGCTCCGCCGTGGGGATGTTCACCACATCGAGCAGGCTGTGCACCGGGATCTCGGTGAGGTTGGTCGCGTCTGCGCGCAGCGACAACAAGCTCCGAAGCTTCATCCCTGCCGCTCCTCGCTTTCTCTTGCAATATCTTCATCGGGCATGCCGGTGCCCGCGCCTCCGAGCATTGTCTCGAGCTGGTCGAGATCCGGCAAAGCGCGCGGCGCGAACGTCTCGCCGGTGCGCACGTAGAAAAATACCGCCCGCACCGGCTTGCCGTCACCTGCGATTCGGCGCCACGCCTCACGGTAGACCGCAAGCTGCAGCTGGGCCGATTCCATCGCGTCGCGGCCTGGCTTCTCACCGGTTTTCCAGTCCACCACGACCCAGCCGTCGGCGTCGGCGAACACGGCGTCCATGCGCCCGCGCACGACCGAATCGCCCAGTGCCAGCTCGAAGGGATGCTCGACGTACTCGGGCGTGCGCCCGGCCCACTCGCTGGCCTCAAAATTTCGTTTGAGCCGCTCCAGGACAGCGCGGTCCACCTCTGCCTCGTCATTGCCCGGCAACTCGTCTTCCGTGAGCAGCGGGCGCGCACCGTAAAACTGCTCCAGCCACTCGTGGAACGCGGTGCCGCGCTTGGCGTAGGTGTTCGGCTTGAACGGCACGGGGCGGCGGGCGCGGCGGGCGAACTGCTCCGGGTCAGCCTTCAACGCAACCACGTCGGAGGCGGTGAGCTCGCCCGGCATGACCACGGGCACGTCCGCGGCCTGGGCAGCGTCGTGCTCCTCAATCAAGGCTGTGGCGTCGCGCTCCCAAAGCGAGAACAGCTCGCCCTCGACGTAGTCCGGCAGCGTGTCCATGGCGGCGCGAACCGCTTCGGCAGCCGCGATGTCGTGCGGCGTGGGCGCGTAGTGGGGCCAGCGGCCGGATTCCGACACGGCTGCCTCCTGCGCGATATCTTCCGTGTCTTCCTCGGGTGCGGTGCCGTCGTCCCAGACCACCACGCACTCCTCGGGCACCCGCTCGCGCATGGCGGAGAAGTGCTCGTAAGGCTCCGCCTCCCGCGCAACACCCTCGCGGCGGCGCGAGCCGGTGACGATGAGTTTCTTCCCGGAGCGGGTCACGGCGACGTAGAACAACCGAGCGGCCTCCTCGGCCAGATCCCCGGCGACCTCCTTGAGCCAGGCCTTGCCCGCTTTTTCGAAGTCTGAGCGGTTCTCCACGTCCGCGAATACCGGGTAGACGTCCGGGTCGCCGAAGGTTTCCGGAGGCAGGAAGCGCGGGAAGGTGAGGAAGGTTTCCGTTTTGGACTTGTACGTCGCCGCGTCCGCGTGCAGCACCGCCACGGTGTCCCACTCCAGGCCCTTGGCCTTATGCGCGGTGAGGATCTGCACCCGGTCCTCCTTTACCGCCACCGCGCCTGGAGCCAAGCCGTCCTCGAAGCTGCGGGCGAGCTCGAAAAAGTGCAGCAGCCCGTCCAAGCTCGCGCCCGGGTATGCAGCGACTTCCTCGAGCAGCCGGTCCAGGTGCACGGCACCCGTGGCGGATCCGCGGGCGAGCACCTCGGTGCGGATGCCGAAGACGTGGATGATGTCGGCGAACAGGTCGCTTAAGCGCTTGCCCAGGCTGTGGGTGCGCAGCCAGCGCAGCTTCGCCGCAGTACCCCGCATGCGCGCAAGGCCTTCCTCGCTGTAGCGCTCCGGCTCACCCAGGTCCGCCAAAGCGTCCGTGAGCCCTTCGGGTTTGTCGGAGCTGGCGGAGATCTCCTCGGCGCGGGCCACCAGCTCCTCCAGCTGGGCGTGCAGGTGCTCCGCCGCGTCCGCCGGGGTGACCTCCGGCGGGGTGTCAATGCCCGAGCCGTGCAGGTTGTTTGCGCGCGACGCCAGCGCCTGCAGGTCCGCCAGGCCCAGGCCCACGGCAGGTCCGCCGAGGACGCGCAGCGCAGCGGCGGTGTCATCCGGGCGCACCAGCATCGTGGCGATGGCGACGGTGTCGGCGACCTCCGGGACGTCGAGAAGCCCGGCAAGGCCCACAATTTCGTAGGGCACCCCCCGCTCCTCCAGTGCCGCAGCTAAAAGCGGCGAGTGGCGGTTCTTGCGCACCAGCGCGGCCGCGGAAAGCGCGCGCCCTTCCTGCGCTGCCGCCTGGTATTCCTGCGCGAGCGCGTCTGCCACGTAGGCGATCTCCGCCTCTTGGTCCGGGAAGAATCCCAGGGTCACATCGCCGGCATCCGCGGCCGGCCGCGCCTGCAGCGCAGCTACCGCCCTGTCCTCGGCAGTGCCCAGCACCGCGTCGGAAACGCCGTTGGCCAGATCCAGCACCTCGGGCGGGTTACGCCAGGAGGTGGTCAGCTGCTTCTTCGGCGCCGGGCCTTCCGGTGACGGGAAATCTTCCACGAACGCAGCCAGGTTGGCGGCGGTCGCGCCGCGCCAGCCGTAGATCGCCTGCATCGGATCGCCCACTGCGGTCACCGTCAGCGACGGGTTCGCGCACTCACCGAACAGGCTGCGCAACAGCACGCGCTGCGCGTGCGAGGTGTCCTGGTACTCGTCCAGCATGACCACGCGGTAGCGGGAACGCTGCGACTCCCCCACCGTCGCGTGGTCGCGCGCCAGCTTCGCTGCCACGGACATCTGCTCGTTGAACGTGACCACGCCGCGGCGCCGCAGCTCCGCCGCCAGCTCCTCCACCAGCGGCAGCATGTTCACGCGCATTTCCTGCTTGGAGCGCCAGTTCGTGAGCACTTTGGTGAACTCCACACGGGCGCGCGGGGCCATGGGGTATGACTCGGTTTCTGCCAGGAAGTCGTGCGCGTGCCCGCGCACCCACTCGGGCGAGGCCAGCTCGTTGCCCATCGCGGTGGTCAACGCGAGCAGGTCCTCCACCACTGTGGACAGCGACGGGTTGGAGCCCAGTTCCGTGATCAGCCCGCCGGAGTAGTTGACCACAACATCGGTGGCAATGGCGTGCAGCTCCGCGTCGGTGATCAGACGTGCGTCCGGCTCCACCGGCACCAGCAGGCCGTATTCGCGGATCAGCTCGCCGGCGTACGAGTCGTAGGTGGACACCGAAGGCGCGATCACCTCCAGGTTTTTTGCCAGCTCACCGGACGGGTCCAGACGCCGCACCAAGTCGGTGTTGGCCGCGAGTGAGCCCAGACGGTCCCGGATGCGTTTGCCCATCTCCTGGGCGGCCTTGCGAGTAAACGTCAGGCCTAAGACTTCATCCGGCCGGGCGTATCCGTTGGCCACCAGCCACACCACGCGCGCGGCCATGGTTTCGGTTTTGCCCGCACCTGCGCCGGCAACCACCAACAGCGGGCCGGGCTCCGCGCCGATCACGGCGGCTTGCTGGTCTGTCGGCGGGTACTGCTGGCCCAGGTAGCGCGACAGCAGCACGGGAGACATCGGGCTGGGGTTAGACATGGTGGATCGTCGCTCCTTCCGGCTGGACTGGGCACAGCGCTCGCACAGCGCAACGGTCGCACTGCGGGCCGACCACGGCGAGCAGCGTCGGTCCTGCGGTTTCCTCGGGCAGCCCGTCGAGCGCGGCGGCGAGCGCGTCCAGCTCTTCCGCGGTTTTCGCCGCCTGCTCGCGGGTGCTCAGCGTGGTCTTGTTGGCGTTCGGGTACACCAGCACCGCCCCGCCCACCGAAAGCGCATGAGCGCCGTCGCGGGCGGTGACCACCTTGCCGCCGGCGAGCTCGCCGTGCGCCAGCGCCAGCTGGTAGGTGGCTAGCTGGGGGTTGTCCGCAGTGGCGTCGACGGTCGGCGGGTACGCGCCCGTTTTCAGGTCCACGATGTGCACCGCACCGCTACTGTCGCGCTCGAGGCGGTCCAACCTGCCGCGGATGCGCACGTTGTCGCTGACCTGGACGTTCACATCCGCTTCCACGGCAACCTGCTCAAATGCCCCGCGGCTGGCCTGCAGCCAGCCGTGGGTGCGCTCCAGCATGGCCTGAAAGTCCGCGATGTCGCGCTCGACCTTCCACTCCGGGGCATTATCCGCCGCCCGGCGCGCCGCCACGGTCGCATCCAGCGCCTCGGTGTCGTCCATGCCGTTACCGAGCGCTTCGAAGTAGGCGTGCGCCATGGAGCCGTAAATCATGTCCAGGGTTTCGTCCAGGCCGGACATCCGCTCCAGCACGGCCTGCATGGGGCATGCCAGCAACTTTTCCACCCGCGACGGGGACAGCGCCGGCGAGACATCGAGCGGTTCGCTTGTGGACGGCTCCGTGGTCGTCCACCACTGCTCCGGGTCCGCGCCCAGCACGCCGGCGGCCGCCAAGCGCGCGAGTTGGCGCGACGCCTGGCTGCACTGAGCCTCGGTGGATGCAGGGTCCACCAGCACGCGGCGGAACTCGGCGATCAGGTCATCGTGCGCGAGCACGCGCACCACCGCGCTGTCGACCTCGGCCCCAACAGCAGGCTGTGCAGCGATCCGGGCGGCGTCCGCAGACGTGCCCGCAATGCGAACCGAGCGCGGCTGCACGTCAAAGTCCCGGCAGAACTCCTCCACGAACCTGGAGCGCTGCTCCACTTCCTCTCCGTCGTCGCTTTCCACGGCGGTGACCAGCAGCTGCTCCGTGGCGCGGCTGGTCGCCACCGTGAACAGGCGACGCTCCTCCACCAACCGTTCGTTGATGTGGGAGACGGGCACACCGGGATCGACGTCTTTGTCGATGAGATCCACCAGGTCTTCCTGGCGGAACAGCGACCCGGTCTCCCCCAGGCTCGGCCACGTCAGCTCCTGCACGCCCGCCACGACCACGCGGCGGAACTCGCGGCCCACCGCGCCGTGGGCGGTAAGCAGAGCGGCTGCGTCCGGGGTGGCGTTGCGGCGGTCGCGCACGCCGGTGGGCAGCTCCTGCTCGGTGATCGAAGCGACGAAGGATTCGATGCCCGCGCTGGGTCTACGTTCCGTGTGGTCGCCGGCGGCGTCGAACAGCGCCATCACGGCGTCGAGGTCCCTGTCCGCCTGCGAACCAGTCGCCCCGCCTCGCAGCGCAGACGCCAGCAGCCGGTTGGACAAGCCAGTGGCGTGCCAGAGCGCCCACAGCACTTCCTCCACCGTGCCGCCGTCCGCAAGCACACTGCGCCCGGCGTCGAGCACGTCGCGCACGCGGTGCAAGATGTCCAGTTCGCGGTCCGTGAGCACGGTGCCGAAGTCCGGCAGCCCAACCGGGGTGGCCAAAAGCTCGCGCAGGCTTTCCTCCGCGCGGGTCTCTGGCGACCAACGGCGCAGGCCGCGCAACAGCCTGCGCAGTGTGACCGGGTCCGCACCGCCAACGGGACTCAGCAGCAGGTCGCGCCACTCGGTGGCCGAAAGTTCCTCGTACAGCGCGCGCACGCCGAGCAGCAGCGCGGAGACGATGCGCTGCTCCCCCAGAACCAGGTCAGTGGGGTTGAGCGAAACTGGGACCCCGGCGCGCAGCAGCGCGCGCCGCATCGGCTCCAGAAGCGGCGTGGAGCGCACCACCACCGCCATGTCGCGGTACGCCACGCCCTCTTCCAGGTGTGCGCGGCGCAGCGTGTCCGCCACCAGGGACAGCTCCGCCGCGCTGGAATCTGCAATCGCCGCGGACCTCGCAGGCGTCCTGCGGGTGGCGCCGAGGTCAATCACCTCGTGGTCCAACCCGCCCAAGTCCTTAAAGAATGCCGGGGACGCGCCGCGGAAGTGGAACACGGATTGCTCCAGATCCCCGCCGACGACCCCGAGGTCCGCCTGCTCCAGCAGCCGTTGCACCAGCGCCGCGGATGCCGGCGCCAGGTGCTGCGCGTCGTCCACGATCACGGTGTGCCACGTGCGCGGCAGCTCCACCTCGAGGGCGGCGGCAATCAGCTCGGAGGCCGACAGGCGGTGCGCACCGGACAGCGCCATCACCTGCTGGTATTCGAGCAAGAAATCGCCCGAGGCGGACCAGATGCCAATGTCGTGGCGTTGCCCCAGCTCCACCAGGTCCTCCGGGCCCAGACCACGCTCAATGGCACGCAGCAAAAAGTCCCTCAACTGCCGCGCGAAACCAACCATGGGAAGTGCCGGGCGCAGCTCCGCGGGCCACGTGCCGCCGCCGTCTTCGGCGTGTCCCTGCAGCAGCTGGCGGATCACCGCGTCCTGCTCCGCGCCGGAGATCAACCGCAGTTCTTCGTCCGTCTGCTGGCGCACCAGCGCGAACGCGAGCGAGTGCACCGAGCGCACCACCGGTTCGTCCGAGACAAAGCCGGAGGCTGCCAGTGTGTCCGCCAGCTCCGCGCGCAGCCTCGCGCCGGTCTCCTTGGAATCTGTGAGCACCAACACCCCGCCCGGGCCGTGTTCAGCTTTGCTGTCTGCGCGCCTGCGCATCGCGGCTGCGGCGGTGTCAAGCAGAAAGCTCGACACCCCGGAGCCTGGCTCGCCTGTGACTTTGTACAGGCCTTCTTGAGGCAGCTCTACCGGCCATTCACGCTGCGTGTTCGGACGCGTGCGCGGCACGAGGTAAGCCTTCGGCTCGAGTACCGTCGGGGGCACGGGTGAGGGTCTGGTGGAAGTCATGGCGTTGATTGTGTCACTCACTCCGACACGAGCGCCCGATCAACCCCCTCAGCTATCGAACGTATGTCCGAACCAGCCGTTCTCGCGCAGGCCACGCGGTATTCCAGCGCCCGCCGCGCGAGCTCCCGCAGCCCCGGCACGTGCGCCCACCGATCAAGCACGGCCACATCGCAGGCCTCAGCCAACAGCCCGTCCACAACCACCAGCGCCGCAGTAAAACCGCGGGGGCGTTTGCTTGAAGACGGCACAAGGTCCGTCAACGTCGGCGCCATATCCCCAGAAAAGAGCAGGCAGGACGCAAAATCCATGTGCGCCACAACGTCATCTGCCTGCGGCGTGTAGTCGCGCCACACCGCGCGCTCTGCCGTCGCGAACGCGTCGCCGCGGTCCGCCGCCGGCGGTTCGACACCGGCCATCGCCTCGTCATAGTGCAGGGCGGCGGACACGGCTTCGTCGATACGCGCAAGCACCCGCCCCTCAACGAACTCGCTGGCCTTGAAACCGCCGACTACCAAGCGACCGTCGGTGGCGCGCACCGGACGGGAGACGGCAATGCCGGTGCCGAACTCCCCGGCATGATCGCGGGCCTTGCCGGACCACGCCGCCGTATCGCTGGCCTCGGAGACCACCATCCTGCCGAAGCGGACACCGTTGTCCCACTCCGGCCCTACGGGCAGACCAGAGCGCCCGTCGAGCTGAAACGCGGATAACACGTGCCCGGGGATCTGCCGTGCTGTGCGCTCTGCCACTTTCAGCCTCCTACAGCGCCGCTGGGCGCGGGTAGGGCCACGGGTTCGGCCGGCACGTGTCCGCGTTGTCCGGGTAATTGTCGTCCGGGCTCATCTCCCGCAGCTGCGCGTTGTTCAGGCTCAAGGTCTGCTGCATCATGATCGGCGCCAGCGCGTTCGACTCCGGGCACGGCACGTGCTCCGCAAAGCCCACGGCATGGCCCACCTCGTGGTTGATCAGGTATTGGCGGTAGCTGCCCAGATCACCCTGGAACGGGACGGCGCCGCGCACCCAACGCGACTCGTTGAGCAGCACCGTGTCCTCGCCCGTGATGCGGGTGCGGCAGCTGGTTTCGGTGCCAATCTGCACCCCGCACAGCTCCGCGGTGGTGTCCAGGGAGGTCAGACGGATTTTCAGCGACGGGTTGTCGTCGGCGCTGACGTGCTCGAAGCGGAAACGCGGATCGTTAATCCAACCACGCGGATCGCTCAGCGTCGCGTCAACCATGTGCGCGAACGCCTCGTCCCCGCCGTACCCGGAGGTGTCAATACCGTGCTCGACCTCCACAGCGAAGCGCACCACGATCTCGCTGCCGTCGCCCGCAATCATGCCCGGTGCGCCAACTTCGTAGAACGTGCCGGCGCCGGTGGTGGTGTACGGCCCGCCTGGCGGGAGATCGTGCGGATCAAACTGCCCTTCCGCGATCTTCGCCGGCTCCAGCGGCTTCACGCCGCCATCCGGGTCTGCCTCGCGCTGTGCGGGCGAGGATGCCGCGGAGTGATCCTTCTCGGCAGAGGATCCGGTGGCGCCCACCGCGAGGTCCTCCGGGTTTTGGAACATGTTGATCAGCACAAAGACGGTGATCACGGCCAGCACGGGGATGGCGTAGGCACGCCACCCGTATTCCTGCGCAAACGCCGCGAGCTTGCTGTCCGCTGCTTCCGCGTGCGTGGCGCGGGATGTGGGCGCCCGCGAGGCGTCGAAAAGCTTCCCGCTCCTTTGAGAGCGACGCTCACGGGCAGGCTCGGCATCATCAGATTCAAGGTCCCAGCTATCAAACCAGTCCCCGAAATCGTCGTCGGCGGCGTCACGGGCACCGAATTCACCGTCGCTTAAACGGCGGTGTGCCTCGCGGTCGCTCCCGATAGAGCCACCACCGCGGGCATCCCGCTCATGTGCGCCGTGCCGTTGTGCCATAAATGCGTAATTTAGCGCATGAAGCCGACGGATCGGGCCGCGGCAGTACCCTGCTCCACGTACAGAATGCGGTCGGTGCGGATGAGGTAGACGCGACCTTTGTCGTCCTCCACCTTCAAGGTGGCCTGACCGCCGTCGATAGCCTGCTCAACGGTTGCGATGATGTCGTCTTGCCCCTCCGGCAGCTTGATCGTCAGCTCGCGGGGGCTGTCTGCAAGACCAATCTTGATGTCCATAGTGTCGCTCACTGTCCTCCATGCTTGTTTCTATAGGCGACGGGCCTGATTGGGCCCGCACGCACGGTGTGCCCATTGTAACGACCTGTAGTTAAGATGAACGCGTGCCCTATTCAGCTGAGAGTGAACGCAACCGCGCCTCAACTGGCGCCCCGGCCAGCAAGAAGTCGCTGCCGCCGACGTTTGCTCAGCTGGGCGTCGCCGCCGAAATCACGGATGCGCTGGCGCAGCGCGGCATCGTTCGCCCCTTTTCCATCCAAGAACTGACTTTGCCCCGCGCGCTGGCGGGCCGGGACATCATCGGCCAAGCCCGCACCGGCATGGGCAAGACGTTCGGTTTCGGCGTGCCACTATTAGACCGTGTTTTTGACGACGCGGACATCGACGAGCTCGACGGCACCCCACGCGCGCTGGTAGTGGTACCCACCCGCGAGCTTGCCGTGCAGGTGGGCGACGATCTGGCCTTCGCCGCTTCCCAGACACCGGTGCGCGTGACCACGATCTACGGCGGCCGCCCGTACGAGGACCAGATCGCCGCACTGGAGGCGGGCATAGATGTTGTCGTCGGCACGCCCGGGCGCCTGATCGACCTGCACGAGCGCGGGGACCTCACCCTTTCCTCCGTTGCGATTCTGGTGCTCGATGAGGCGGACGAGATGCTGGACATGGGCTTTCTTCCCGACATTGAAAAGCTTTGGGCGGCAGTGCGCGAGGACGCGCAGACGATGCTGTTTTCCGCCACCATGCCGGGCCCGATTCTCACGCTGGCGCGCGCGAAGATGGATAAGCCGGTGCACATCCGCGCCGAGTCCGCCGACGCGCCGCGCACCCACGACACCACCCGCCAGGTGGCGCTGAAGTCCCACCGCATGGACAAGCCCGAGGTGGTCGCGCGCATCCTTCAGGCCCGCGGCCGAGGGCGCACCATCATTTTCGCCCGCACGAAGCGCTCCGCCGCGGAGCTTGCGGAAGACCTCGCGCAACGCGGTTTTACCGTCGCCGCCGTCCACGGCGATCTTGGCCAGCGTGCGCGTGAGGCGGCGCTCGACGCTTTTCGACGCAGCTCGGCCGACATCCTCGTCGCCACCGACGTCGCCGCCCGCGGCATCGACGTCGAAGATGTCACCCACGTGATCAACTTCCAAACCCCGGATGATCCGATGACGTATGTGCACCGTATCGGCCGCACCGGCCGCGCCGGCAAGAAGGGCACTGCGGTCACGCTGGTGGGATACGACGAGGTGCGCAAGTGGGAAGCGATTAACGACGAGCTTTCGCTCGGTGCCCGCGAGTTGCCCGAGTGGTTCTCCACTTCCCCGGAGCTGCGCGAGGCGCTAGATATCCCGGACTCGGCTACAGCACGAGTGGGGCGTCCGCGTAAAGTGCTCGGGGCACGCCCAGCACGAGCCTCAGGAAGGAACCGGCGATGAATGCTCCCCTGCGCCGCACTCGCGGCGACCTGATCGCTACCGGAGTGATCGCGGGTGTCTCAGCGCTGCTGCTGGGCACCGCCTTTTTCACCGCCCCCGCGCGCGACGCGAACCTCGTTGCCGCGGAAGAAGAACACCAGGACTACGGCCAGCTCGCCGTAGTGCCGAAGTCGTTCAGCGAGGGGTTTTCCCTGCCTGACACGTCCGGGCGCGACCAACCGCTGGTGGCCAGCGGCATGGTGATCACCTACAACGACAACACGCTCACCGCCACTACCCCGGAGGGTGAGACGGCGTGGACGTACGAGCGCCCCAACGAGCTGTGCCTGGTGGACCAGGCCTGGGGCAAGGTTGTGGCCACGTACCGCGACAACGCGGGCTGCGGCGACGTAGTGGCAATCGACGCGAAGACCGGGAAGTACGCCGGCACGCGCTCCGCTATCGCACCTGAGGAAGTGGTGCGTTTGGCTTCGAATGACCGTGTGGGCTACGCCAGCTCCCAGCGCGCTGAGGTGTGGCGCTCAGATCTGGTGCGCACCGTGGAGTACGGCCGTGTGGAGGCGAAGCAGGAGCCGGACATGCAGCCCAACGAGTGCACCATCACCTCTGCGTTGACGCGCACCGAGCTTGTGGCCGTGACCGAAATCTGCGATGACGGCGCGTTTTTACGCCTGCAGGAGGCGACGCCAGAGGATTCCCGCAAGCCTGAGGTATTAGCCGACGTCGAGATCAGCCCCGACGCGTACCTGGTGTCCGTGTCCCAGGATGCGGCTGCGGTCTACGATCCGACCACTTCCGAGGTCCGTGGCTACAACACCGAGGGCACCAACATCAGCTCCTCGTCGGTGCCGCAGATGGACAGCCCCGAGCTCGGCCCCGACGGCATTGTGAAGAACCTGCCTGTGGCTGACCTGCCACACCATATGACGTACTGGGAGAACAACTCTTTGCTGCTGATGGAGCCCGCAGCACTCGCCGTCACCGGCGTGTTCCAGGGCGCGTTGGGCACCGGCTTTTCGGCTGGAGAGAAGCTGCTTTACGCCTCCGATAGCGGCATCGCGGTGGTTGATTGGGACAAAAACGCCGTGGATAAGATCATCCCGGTTGACCGCGGGGGCTATTCCGGCCCGGTGCACATTTCCTCTGCCGGTGCCACGGTTGTGGAAAAGCGCGGCGACGAAGTTGTTGTGATGAAGGCCAACACCTAAAACACGAGCCTGCCCCCCTAGCGCGGCGCTTTACTGTGAGCGCCGCGCTTTGCGTTGCTCGTAGCGCGCTTCGTTGTACTCGCGTGTTGCCGGGTGGAAGATGCCGATGAGCGCGAGCACAGCAGAGGCGAGCGTCGCCGCTCCAAGAAGCGGCACGCCGCCGCGGAACATGTACACCGCCACGCCGGCCAAGATCGCCTCAACGAGCACGATCGCGCCGGTGGCGCGCGGGTTGCCTTTCAGTGTGCTCACCGCGGCGTACGCGATGTAGCCGAAAATGATCACAAGGAACGTCGCGGTGCCGATGTTGATGTAGTTCGCGGCCGGGGACTCCGATTCCAGCGTCGAGGTGTGCTCCGTGAACTGGGAGACGATCAGGGAGGCCGCATAGATGAACATCGCGGCGCACTGCAGAAGCACCACCACTGCGCTGAACCGCATCACTGGGGGCACGGTTCCAAGCGCAACGTCGGAGGTCGTTTGGGCGGGTTTGTTGTTGGTTTCCACACCGAAGCAGTCTAGGCCCCGCCGCCCCACGCTCACAGTTGCGTTTCGCGATTTGACGGTGACCTATCTCGGACAGTGTTGGTCTTTTCGCAGGTCGCTTTGCTTATCGACGTCCTCCGGACGCGCCCCACATCCAGCCCCGGCCAACGAAAGCAGCCTTAGAATCTATGATTCCCATCACAATTTGGCGCACACCCCTAGCGCGGTGTAAGTGAACATGCCATTATTTTCGGGTAGCAAAAACAACGGGCTGGTTAAACAGCCCTTAACCCTAAGCCACCACAGGGTTAACGCCCGGTAAACCGGAAGACGGGTCCCGCCTCCAACGGGAAGCTCCGCCCGGTGCCAGGAATCAAACTTCGTTTGCAACGCATCCGCCACAATGCGGGTGTTTGTGGTGCGCACGTAATTTGCACATGGATTAAAGAAGGAGAGTCATCATCATGGATTGGCGCCACGAAGCAATTTGCCGCGACGAGGACCCGGAACTGTTCTTCCCCGTCGGTAACTCCGGCCCGGCCCTGAGCCAGATTGCCCAGGCCAAGCTGGTTTGCCACCGTTGCCCCGTCACCTCCCAGTGCCTGAAGTGGGCCCTGGAGACCGGCCAGGATGCCGGCGTCTGGGGCGGCCTGTCCGAGGAGGAGCGTCGCGCGCTCAAGCGCCGCAACAAGGCCCGCGCCCGTAACCGCGCTCGCCTTTCGGCATAAAACCTTAAAACTCCGCCGGATTACCTTGCCAGCAGTGCAGGGCGATACAGTGGAACATCTGTAACCGGTACCCATATTCAAAGGAGGCCCCCATGAGCAAGCGTGGTCGCAAGCGCAAGGACCGTCGCAAGAAGAGCGCTAACCGCGGTAAGCGCCCTAACTCTTAAAGCGCGGTAAACGAAGTAACAAGCGGGCCCTTCCCATTTCGGGAAGGGCCCGCTTGTTGGTTTCTACCGGCCGGCCTGAGACTTCAAGCCTTAGCGCATTGCGAGGAATGCTGCGCCGATGCCGAGGGCTGCCAGTGCTGCGATGACGCCGCCGATGATGGCTGCGATGTTGATGTTGTTGTCGGCCTGGTTGGGGGTGTCGGCCTTGGCTTCGTTGACCTGCTTGACCTGGGCTTCCTGGGCCTTGGCTTCGTCCTTGTCCTGAGCCGGCTGGGTGGGGATTTCACCTGGCTGGGCTTCGATTTCCTCGGCCGGGGTCAGTGCGGCCATGGGGTGCTCGTCGGCAACTGCGACAGCTTCGGGCTGTTCGACCTCGATGATCTCTTCGGGCTGCTCAACTTCTTCAACCTCAACCTCTGCGATCTCAGCGCGGGCACCGATGGATTCGGCGTAGGCACCGATACGCGGGCTGGCAAGCTCGAGGGAGTCCCAGTCGGCGGGGATGAACACCTTGCCTTGCGGGGTGTCGGCGAAGTAGGGCTGTTCGGAGTAGTTGAAGTAGTTGAACTGGTGGTTGTAGTTCATCACCGAGTGGTAGCCGTCCTGCATGGGCGAGCCTTCGACGATGTCGTTGACGTATTTGGCGGCACCCCAGTGGCGCAGCCCCAGGGTGTGGCCGAACTCGTGGAGGATGGTGTTGCGTACCTGCTCGTCGGTGGCGCGCCCGCCGGGGTTGGCGACGTAGAAGGAGTTATCTCCTACCAGCGACAGGCCGGTGGCGTTGGAGCCGGCACGCATCCGGTCGCCGAGCACGCCGGGGCGGAAGATGTTGGCGCGCTCGCCGAGCTGGTTGATGGTGTCGATGAGCTGGAAACCCTCGTGCCGGTTCGGGGAGAAGTAGACGTCGCGGTATTCGATGGTCTCGCCGCCGAAGTAGGTGGTGTAGTTGGGAATGTTGGTGTAGTGCTCGCCGGCGTCGATGTGCAGGTTAATGCCGTGGTCGGCGAACAGGTCCACCAGATCATCTAGGCCTTGGGTGGAGGGGGCGTAGGTGGTGCGGTTGGCGTTTGCGCACTCGCGTGCGGCGCGGGTGTCGCAGCCGAGGGTGTCGTATTCGGAGGCCATCCAGTTCAGCTGCATAAACACATCTGGGCGGTTGGGGTCCGCTCCCCAGTCCGGCAGGGGGATTTCGGTGCCGTCTGCGAGGACGACGCCTTCTTCTTCCCAGATGTCGGGCAGGCCGTCGCCGTCGGAGTCAACGAGGGTTGCGGTGTTGGTCACAACTGGTGCCAGCTCGATGTCGTCGGCGGCGTGTGCGACGGTCGTGCCGGACACCGCGATGGTGGCGGCAACTGCTGCGGCGATGGTGTTTCGGAATGCTGCTCGCATCTCGGTGACTCCTTGGTGTGTGTTTTGTTCTTTGTTACATCCCTGAGTTTATGCACCGAATATGCGCAGGTAAAACGCTTCCGCCCAGGCTGAAGAAACGGTGAAATCGTTGAACATTTCCTCCGGATTGTTCAACGTTTCCACCCATTCCTAGCTGCGGATTGTTCATCAATCCGCGTGGGCGTTTCGCAGTTTCGTCAGCATTGTTCAACGATCAATCTGGCATTGCGCGCGGATGGTTGAACAATCCATCATCACTGCATTTTATGCGTCTTAAGGTGTTTTCCTGCATGAAACAGCCAGATTGCGCCCCTACCTGCACATTCCGGTTGACCATACATTTGATGCGTTCTTAGTTTTGCCGCGTTTTCTCTCACACGCGCAGGAAAGACGCTGGATTGTTCAAAGATCCGCGGATTGTTCAGCAATCCGGAATCCCCCACTACCCCCGTTTTTTACCCCCGCTGCGGCGGCAAGGGGCCGTCGCAAAGCAAAACGCCCCCTCACACAACGAAAAAGCCCGCAACCTACGGGCTGCGGGCGAGACATAAGGGCCTTATCTATAACGAACTTCGGTGTAGCTCACCGTCGTGATGGAAGCGATGATGCGCTGACGCAACGGCTCCGGGGCCTTCGCGGGTCCGCAACACTCGCGCACCATGGCGCGAACGTCGCGCTCGGACCGCGCGACGGCCAGGCACTCGGGGCAAGCCGCAAGGTCATTCTTAATCTCTTCGCGGCGCTGAGGCGCAGTGTCTGCGTCGAACAGCTCGCACAGCAAGCGGTGAGTGGCCTCGCAGCCGTGAGCGTCGGTGTGGGTGTGTCCAGTGGACATTACTTCTCCTTCGCGTCCTGCTTACCGGCGGCATCTGCCATGTCAGCATGGTCGAGGCCGATACCGCGTTCCTTCGCCACGTCCTTCAACATCCCGCGAAGCTGTTTTCTTCCCCGGTGCAGCCGGCTCATCACGGTACCGATGGGAATTTCCATCACTTCCGCGATCTCCTTGTAGGCCATTCCCTCCACATCGGCGTAGTAGACCACCATGCGGTAGTCCTCGTTCAACGC
This sequence comes from Corynebacterium sp. MSK008, assembly GCF_030232585.1. Classification (GTDB taxonomy): domain Bacteria; phylum Actinomycetota; class Actinomycetes; order Mycobacteriales; family Mycobacteriaceae; genus Corynebacterium. Next base: position 86,283 of record NZ_JASPJX010000009.1, read on the forward strand.
GTTGAGCGCCTCAGAGATCCGGGAATTCGGCATGGCTTTCAGCGCCTCTACCTCCGCGGACTCCAGGCCTGTGGAGTCGTGCGAGCTGGAGGTGTAGAGCTGGTTGTCCGTCACCTCGTCCGCGGAAGTTTCCAGCGGGCGGCGCTGCTTCTTGCGGTAGGAGTTGATGTACGTGTTCGTCATAATCCGGTACAGCCACGCCTTGAGGTTGGTGCCGGGTGTGAAACTGCCGAAGTTCTTGTAGGCCTTTAAATAGGTCTCCTGCACCAGGTCCTCGGCGTCCTGCGGGTTGCGCGTCATGCGCAGCGCGCCGCCGTACAGCTGGTCTAAAAGCGGCATCGCTTCTTCGTTGAAGCGCGCCTTCAGGTCATCGCTTACGCCGTTAGCAGGCTCGGTTTCGGGCATGTGAGCCATTGTAGGGCCACTGTTCACTCTGGCTACCCTGTGGCCATGGCCGAGAAGACGCACGCACTGACCGCACTGCAAGGCACCGAGCACAAGGTGTTGACCTACTCCCCCAGCCAGGACCACTTCGGCACCCACGCGGCCGAGGAGCTGCAGCTGGATCCGGCGTCGGTGCTGAAAACGCTGGTGATCACCCACGAGCGGGAACTCGCCATCTGCTGTGTTCCCGTGGACGGGCACCTTTCCTTAAAAGCTGCGGCGAAGGCGCTCGGCTGGAAGCGCGCGGAGATGGCGGAGCCTGCCAAGGCGCAGCGCGCCACCGGGTACGTCGTCGGCGGCATCTCGCCTCTCGGCACGAAGCAAAAGCTGAAAACGCTTATCGACGCCTCCGTGGCCGACCTCCCCGCCGTCAGCGTCTCCGCCGGCCAGCGCGGCCTGTCCGCGCAACTGCACCCCCACGACCTGGCGGCGCTGACCGGGGCGGAGTTCGCGCCGATCAGCGCGCCGTAGTGTTATCCCCCATCAGCTCTGCGTAGTCGTTTCTGGTGTTGCCCACCTCCTGGGCCGCCTCGTTCCACACCAGGGTCTCCGCCACGCGCGAGGGGTGCACCAGCTCCAGGGCCTCCTCCGGGGTGCCGTCGACCCAGGTGCGGATCTCGTCTGCACGCAGAAACAGCGGCAGGCGGTGGTGCAGCCACGCCATGTTCTCGGCTGCCTCGGTGGTGACCATGGTCGTAGACAGGCGGTCCAGCCCCGTCTCCCACAGCGCGGCGGCGTAGAGCATGCCGTCTTTCGGGCGCACGAAGTAGGGCTGCTTGCCGCTTTCCGTCGGCTTCCACTCGTAGTAGCCGTCTAGCACCATCAGCCCGCGGCGCGCCTTGAACGCGCTGCGGAAGGAAGGCTTCTCGGCCACGGTCTCGCCGCGGGCGTTGAACAGCGGCGGCCCGGTCTCGTCCTTCTTCCAGGTGGGCAACAGGCCCCACCGCGCGGCGTCGATACGCGCTGTGGCCTCCGCGACCCTGATCAACGGCACCTGCTGGGTGGGCGCGATGTTGTAGCGCGGCGGCGGGGTTCCGTCCGGGGCCTGAACTTCCGCGATGCCGGGAAGGCCCGCCACCTCTTGAACAAGGTCGTCGCCTGACGTGAAAAGAACGAATCGTCCGCACATGCGCTCCATTATCATGACTTCCATGACCGAGATGTGGCCTGCGCCGTTTCACCCCAGCCCGATCACCCACACGCAACAGGTGCCCGGGTCCAAATCCATGACCAACCGCGCCTATATTTTGTCGGCGCTCGCGTCCGGCCCGTCCACGATCGTTGGCGCACTGCGCTCGCGCGACACGGATCTGATGGAGGATGCTCTGCGTGCCTTGGGCACCGCCATCGAGCGCGACGGCGACACCATCCGCGTGTCCCCGGGCAAGCTGCGCTCCGCCGAAGTCGATTGCGGCCTGGCCGGCACGGTGATGCGGTTCGTGCCGCCCGTCGCGGCGTTTGCGGATGGGCCCGTGCTTTTCGACGGCGATGCCCACGCCCGCAAACGCCCCATGTCCACCATCTTGGATGCGCTGCGCACCCTGGGTGTCTCCGTGGCGGGCGATGCGCTGCCGTTTACCGTCCACGGCACCGGCCACGCCGAGGGCGGCCCGGTGGAAATCGACGCATCCGGTTCCTCCCAGTTCGTCTCCGGCCTGCTGCTTGCCGCGCCCCGGTTCGAGCGCGGTGTGCAGATCCGCCACACCGGCGGCACCCTGCCATCGATGCCGCACATTGAGATGACCGTGGCCATGTTGGAACACGCCGACGTTGAGGTGCAGGCCACCGCCAATTCCTGGTCCGTGGAGCCGCAGCCGATCCGCGGCGCGTACTGGGAGATCGAGCCGGACCTGTCCAACGCCGCGCCGTTTTTGGCTGCCGCGGCGGTCACGGGCGGCGAGGTGCGCATCCCGCACTGGCCGGTGACCACCACCCAGCCGGGCGCAACCATGCAGTCCATCCTGGAGCGCATGGGCTGCAAGGTCGAGCTGGAGGCCGCCGGCACCGGCCACACCCTGCGCGTGCATGGCCCGGAGGCCGGCAACTTGCGCGGCATCCGCCTCGACATGAGCGACATCGGCGAGCTCGCCCCCACCGTCGCCGCCATCGCCGCCTGCGCCACCACGCCGAGCGAGCTGACCGGCATCGCCCACCTGCGCGGCCACGAAACCGACCGGCTGGCCGCGCTCTCGCGCGAAATCAACGGGCTCGGCGGCAATTGCGAGGAGCTCGGCGACGGCCTGCGCATCACCCCGGCCCGGATGCACGGCGGGGCCTGGCACACCTACGACGACCACCGCATGGCCACCGCAGGCGCCATCATCGGCCTGGTGGTGAGCGGTGTCGAGGTGGAAAACATCGGCACCACCTCCAAGACGCTGCCCGGGTTCGCCGACATGTGGGCGGAGGTGGTGGCGCAGTAATGGGCCGCAGCTTCGCCGATTACGACGAGTCCGATGTGCGCGTGCGTCCCGGCAAAGGCTCGCGCCCGCGCTCGAAGAACCGCCCCACGCACGACGACGCCGAGTTCGGCCTCGTGGTGGCCAAAGACCGGGGCCGCTGGGGCGTGGTGCTCGATACCAACGGCACCCGACTGCAGTGCACCCGCGCCCGCGAGCTGAAGCGCACCTCCATCGAGGTGGGCGACCGCGTCGGCGTGGTCGGCGACACCTCGGGCGCGAAGGACACGCTTGCGCGCATCGTCAAACGCGAAGAGCGCACCTCGGTGCTGCGCCGCACAGCGGACGACACGGACCCCTACGAGCGCATCATCGTCGCTAACGCGCAGCTGATGCTCATCGTGGTCGCGGCCGCCGACCCGCCGCCGCGCACCGGCTTTGTCGAGCGCGCCCTGATCGCCGCCTTCGTCGGCGGCGTGACCCCGGTGGTGTGCGTGACCAAGACCGACCTCGCGGACCCCTCAGACTTCGAGCGCGAGCTCGAGGCCATGGGGGTGGAGGTGCTGCGCACCGGCGTCGAGGACGGCGTGGAGCAGCTGCGTGAGCTTATCGACGGGCACGTCTCCGCCCTCATCGGCCACTCCGGTGTAGGCAAGTCCACCTTGGTCAACCGCATCGTGCCGGACGCGGACCGCGAGACCGGCGAGGTCTCCGGCGTGGGCAAGGGCCGGCACACCTCCACCCAGTCCGTGGCACTGGAGGTGCCGGGCGGCGGGTGGATCATCGACACTCCCGGCATCCGCTCCTTCGGCCTGGCGCACGTTTCCCCCGAAGAAATCGTGGACGTGTTCCCGGACCTGGAAGAGGCGGCGCAGCGCTGCCCCCGCGGCTGCACGCACTTGGGTCCCCCGGCGGACCCGGAGTGCTCCTGGGACGAGCTGGACCCGGACTCCCCCGTCGGGCGCCGGGCCGCGGCGGTGCGGGGCCTTTTGGCGGCCCTGCGCTCCAACAACGACTGGGAGCTAAAGCAGCTCGACGAGGACCGGTAGCTCGCTCGGGTCGTAGAACGCCATGTAGTTGTCCTGGGCGTCGCCCACGGCAAGCTCGGCGTCCTCGTCGCCCAGATCGGCGGCGTCGATGACCTCGATGGCCTTCGCGGTGGCTTCCTCGGCTTCCGCGATGTCCACGTGGATCGCGGCGATGTCCTCGAACTGCACCGGCGCGGACAGCTTCACCACGGACTCGCCCATCTCCGGATCCGGCGTGGCCTGGGTATCCGGCACGTCCGCGGAGACCACCACGCGGCGGTGCGGGTGGCGCTCCTCGTCGCCGATGGCCAGCAGGCGGATGGACGCCATCGCCGCGTCGTCGAACGCCACGGCCTCAATCTCTTCCTGGTCGCCGGAGGTGAAAAACTCGTGCAGCGACTCGGTGGCGGCGAACGCCCAGCCGTTGCGGGCGTGGAGCAGGCGGTTTTCCTCCAGCGCCGCGAGCATGCCGAAGGTGGCGGGGATGTAGACGCGCACTAGAACTCGCCCTCGACGTCGAACAGGGACTGGATCTCCACCGCGGTGCGGTCGATGGCGGTGTGCAAGATGCCGATCATGTTGTATTCGACTGCGGCGCGGACGTTCATGATGTCGTCGTCGATCATCACACAGTCGTTTAGGTCCACCCCGATCGCGTCGGCCGCGGCTTGGAACGCTGCACGCTCCGGCTTCTCCGCCCCGATCTCGCCGGAGAGCACGACAGCATCAACCCGGCCGCCGAACTCCCACTCGCGGATCTTTTCCGCCATCTCGCCGTCGCCTTCCTCGTTGGAGAGGATGCCCACGGCGATGTCTTTCGCCTTCACCGCCTCAATGAGGGCTTTCCAGCGCTGCTCGTCCTCTGCACCGGTGTCCAGCACTCCTGCGTAGTCGATGATCAAGCCCTGCACGGGATCCCTCTTTCGTTGGTTGCGTCGCGGATGCCTACTGTAGTGAGCACACCCTTTACACGGGCGGCTGCGAACGTGGACAATACTACCTACCCCGCACCACGCCCGTCCCCCTCCGCTACGCATTCCTGCGTAACTATGAGGGAGGATGCCCGCCATGTACTACACCGCCCCAGGGCACAAGCACGTGCAAGTGCTCGTACCGCGGCGAAATCAGACACCCGCAGCGCTTCACCGGCCCCTGGGAACGAAACGGCCCGATTTTGTGCCGCCCGGCGCCCCAACTGAGGTGGAGCCGGTCGTAGCGGAAGCGCTCAGCGCCGCGATGAGCAAACACCGGGCCACATCCATGATGGCGTGGCGCTTCGCGCCCGCGGTGCGCGCCCACATCCGCGCCCGGCAGCAGGCCGCCGCGCTGACAAACGGGCCAACGAGCACCGCCCCCGCGGCGGGCAGGCTCAACGTGGTCACCTGCCACGCCCGCGAGGGCGGGGAATTTTTCGGCACCGTCGAAACTCAAGACGGCACTAGGAGGGCGTACGCCGCGAAAATCTGCGACGGCAAGCTGGTCGCATTCAAGGTGCTGTGAGGCGGCAGCTCGTCGATAAGCAATTGCTTAAACGACGGTGGAGCCGCCCGCCTCAGCCGCCTGCTCAGTCTCCTGCGTCTCAAACTGCTTGCGCATCGTGAACAGCTGGCGCACGGTCTCCTCCTGGACAGCTTCGTTCATCGCGTTGAACATGTCGCCGCCCTCCTTCTGGTACTCCACCAGCGGGTCGCGCTGCGCCATCGCGCGCAGGCCGATGCCCTCCTTGAGGTAGTCCATCTCGTAGAGGTGCTCTCGCCACTTCGTGTCGATGATCGGCAGGATCACCATGCGCTCCAGGTTGCGCATCTGCTCATCGCCGCCAATCGACGCGACGTTGTCCTCCAGCTTGTCGTACTGGGCATTCGCGTCGTCGAGAAGTGCCTGGCGCAGCTGCTCCGAGGTGAGCTCGCCTGCGCGGCCGTACGTGTCGCCGTCGATGAGCTCCTGCGCGCTGACCGTCGGGCCGTACAGGGAATCCAGCGCGTTCCACAGGCCGTCGAGGTCCCAGTCCTCCACGTAGCCCTCCGCGGTCGCGCCGTCAACATAGGCACCGATGGTGGAATCGATCATGCGGCGCACCTGGCCGGCGATGTCCTTCGAGCCCAAGATCTCCTGGCGCTCGCGGTAGACCACCTTGCGCTGCTCGTTGAGCACCTCGTCGTACTTGAGCACGTTCTTGCGCATCTCAAAGTTCTGGTTCTCCACCTGGGACTGCGCGCCCTTAATCGCGTTGGAGACCATCTTCGCCTCAATCGGCACATCGTCCGGAACGTTGAGGCGGTTCATCATGTTCTCCATGGACTGGCCCACGAAGCGCACCATGAGCTCGTCGCGCATGGACAGGTAGAAGCGGGATTCGCCCGGGTCACCCTGGCGGCCGGAGCGGCCGCGCAGCTGGTTGTCAATGCGGCGCGACTCGTGGCGCTCAGTGCCGATGACGTACAGGCCGCCGGCCTCGCGCACCTCGTCGCCAAGCTGCTGCGAACGCTCCTTCGCCGCCGGCAGCTGCTCGTCCCACGCCTCCTGGTAACGCTCCGAATCCTCCAACGGGTCCAGGCCCTGGGCCTGCAGCTTCGCATCCAGGAGGATCTCCGGGTTGCCGCCGAGCACGATGTCGGTGCCGCGGCCGGCCATGTTGGTGGACACGGTCACCTTGCCCGGCAGGCCGGCCTCGGCGATGATGCGGCCCTCCTCCTCGTGGTACTTCGCGTTGAGCACGTTGTGCTCCACGCCCTTGCGGGTGAGCAGCTGCGACAGGTACTCGGAGCGCTCCACCGAGGTGGTGCCCACCAGCACCGGCTGACCCTTCGCCGCGTGCTCTGCAATGTCCTCCGCGACGGCGGCGAACTTCGCCTCCTGAGTCTTGTAGATCAAATCGTCGCGGTCCGCGCGCTGGTTCGGCCGGTTCGGCGGGATCTGGACAACATCCATCTTGTAAATCTGGTGCAGCTCCGCCGCCTCGGTCTCGGCGGTACCGGTCATGCCGGACAGCTTGTCGTAGAGACGGAAGTAGTTCTGCAGGGTCACCGTGGCCAGGGTCTGGTTCTCGTTTTTGATCTCCACCTGCTCCTTGGCCTCAATGGCCTGGTGCATGCCCTCGTTGTAGCGACGACCGGCCAGCACGCGACCGGTGAAGCCGTCCACGATCATGACCTCACCCTGGCGGATGATGTAGTCCTTGTCGCGCTCGAACAGCTCCTTCGCCTTAATAGCGTTGTTGAGGTAGCTGACCAGCTGCGAGTGCTCCGGAGCGTAAAGATTGTCAATGCCCAGCTGGTCCTCGACGAACTCCACGCCCTCCTCGGAAATACCCACGGTGCGCTTGCGCTGATCCACCTCGTAGTGGATGCCCTCGCGCATGCGCGGGGCGAGCTGCGCGAACACGTTGTAGAACTGGCTGGAGCCGTCCACCGGGCCGGAGATGATCAGCGGGGTACGCGCCTCGTCGATGAGGATGGAGTCCACCTCGTCCACGATGGCGTAGTTGTGGCCGCGCTGGACAATGTCGTTGACCGAGCGCGTCATGTTGTCACGCAGGTAGTCAAAGCCGAGCTCGTTGTTGGTGCCGTAGGTGATGTCGGCGTCGTACGCCTTCTTGCGCTCGGCCGGGCGCATCTCGGACAGGATCACACCGACCTCAAGGCCCAGGAAGTGGTGGACACGGCCCATCATCTCAGCGTCGCGCTTAGCCAGGTAGTCGTTGACGGTGACCACGTGCACACCCTTGCCGGACAGGGCGTTGAGGTAGGCCGGCAACACGGAGGTCAGGGTCTTGCCTTCACCGGTTTTCATCTCGGCGACGTTGCCGAAGTGCAAGGCGGCGCCGCCCATGATCTGCACCTTGAAGTGCTTCTGCCCCAGCACACGCCAGGAAGCTTCGCGGGCGGTGGCGAACGCGTCGAGCAGGATGTCGTCCAGGCTCGCGCCGTCGGCGAGCTTGTCCTTGAACTCGACGGTCTTGGCCTTGAGCTCCTCGTCGGTCAGCGCGGAGTACTCGTCGTCGAGCGCCATGACCTGATCGGCGATCTTGGCAAGGCGCTTGACGGTGCGCCCCTCACCGGCACGGAGCAGCTTTGACAGTCCAAACACGTGTGCAAAGTCCTTTACTGATGGGTTGACAGGGCCAAGGTGATACAACCGGCCATTGTACGCACGCCTCCCGGGGTATAGACAACCCCATAGGCACTCCACAGCCAAGCCATTGCCTATCGACGAACCCCGCCCCCGCCCAGAACCATAAACGGAACCGGGCCGGGGCGGGGTTTTATCTTCCGATCTGCGGAAACCTGCGCTACTCGGCTGCCTCCACCTCATCCTCCGGGGCGAGTTCGATCAAACCGTAGTCGAAAGCGTGACGACGGTAGACCACCGCCGGACGGTTGGTCTCCTCGTTGACGAAGAGGTAGAAGTCGTGCCCCACCAACTCCATCTCACTCAACGCATCGTCAACGCTGCGCGGGGCGTTCGAGTGCACCTTGGAGCGCACAATCTGGCCCGGGACAATGTCCTCGACCTGGTCGGCGTACGGGTCCACGTCGTACTTGCCGGCCTCCTTGGCGGCGCGCTCCTGCTCGGCCTTCGCCTCCGCCTCCATCTCCGCGGCCAGCACACCGGTGCTCTTCGGCGCGCGGTGGCCGGACATAGCGATGTTGCGGCGCGCCTTCACCTTGCGCAGGGATCGCTCCAGCTTGTCCACCGCGGCCTCGAGCGCGGCGTAGAAGTTTTCCTCCTTCGCCTCAGCGCGAGCCAGGTGGCCGGAGCCGGTGGCGGTGATCTGGATGCGTTCCGCTTCCGCCTCGCGGCGCGGGTTCTTCTCGTGCTTCAGCTCCACATGGAACGACTTGAGCGTCGGGTCAAGCTTTTCAATCTTGGCCAGCTTGCCGTTTACTCGTTCCTGGAAATGCTCTGGGACCTCGACGTTTCGCCCGGTGATGGTGACCTGGGCTTCCGGGCTCAGCGTCTCTTGGATCGGGTTGCGGTCTGCAGACGTCATCTGCGTCCTCCCTTGCGGTAGTAGGAACTGTGTCCATCACCACTATACAACTGGTTATGACCAATTCGGCCGGTTTTATACAACGCTCGCTATAAGCGAACCTTTCTTGGGTGGCGGCGGGCCGCTGTCCCGACACTTCGCGGCGAAATCTGTCAGGAATCCCCCGGCCTCACCACTATGAGCCCTACATTTATTCACCGGCTAGTGAATAGATTCCGCTTGGGAATTTTCCACCCTGGGCAAAGTGAACAAATTCGCCCGCGGATCGGGATGTGTTCACTCGGAAGGGTGGAGCGAGTGAACAAATGCCCACGCCCCGACACATTGCGGCTGAATCTGTCAGGCTGGCCCTAAATCCCCAGGTCGGCGCAAATGGCTGGGGTGATCTGTCAGAAATCCCACCCCCTACGCCGCGCACAGGGCCACGCACGCGGCGACGTCGGCCCCGCGCGAGAGCAGAAGACCAGCGCTAGCCTGCAATGTCGCGCCGGTGGTGACTACGTCGTCCACGAGCACGACCCGGCCGGCGGGCACGCCGGTGATCTGCACGCGCCCTGAAAGGTTGGCCCGCCGCCCGGCTTCGTCGAGGCCGGACTGGTCCGCCGTCCGCGGGTCCAGACGCAAAACGGGCGCGACCCGCCTGCCGGTGGCGCGGCAAACCTGCTCCACCGGGTCGCCGCCGCGGGCCCGGGCAGAGCGCTCCCTCGTGGGCGCCGGCACCAGCACCGCCCCGTGCGGGATCTCGCCGCGCGCTTCCAGGTAGTCCAGCGCTGCCGCCAGCACCGCGCCGACGTGGCGGCGCACTGCCAGGTGGTTGCGTTCTTTCATGGCCAGGATCACCCCGCGGTGCGGGTCCGCGTACGGGCCGAGCGCGAACACCGGCGCGTGCGGGGTGGTGTTGGGAAACACCCGCTGCGGCGGCACAGCCAGGCCCGCGCGGCACGCGGGGCACAGCAACGGCCCCGGCGCGCGGCAGCCTGCGCATCTGCGCGGCAGCAGCAGTTCCCCGACCTGCCCGAACAATTCCCCCATGCGGGTAAGGCTAGCGCGAAGTGATCGGCAGCGCGCGCACGCCTTCCAGGCCCGGTACCTCGCGCCAGATCGGGTTGTCCGCGCCGGAGGCCGGCACTTGCAATAATGCGTTCGCGTCGGTGACGTACAGCGTGCTTGACGACGCCGCCACCGCCACCACCGGCGCCGAGATGTTGCCTGCAGACATTGCGGTCATGGACGAGCCGTCCTGCTCTACACGCATCACAGGGGTGGTGGACGTCGTGCCCACCAGCAGCGAGCCGTCCGGGCGCCAGTCGGCGGAGATGACGCTGCCCGCCAGCTCTTGGGCGTATTCGTAGACGTTGACAACGGAGCGCTCGCCCGAGGCCTGGCGCCGCACGATTCCGGTGTAGAGGCTGCCGTCGATCACCATCACCACCCGGGTGCCGGTGCGGGACAGGCGTAAGACGGAGATGTTGCCGTCGACACCTTTGGGCAGTTCGACTTTGACCTCGCCTGTGGTCAGGTTGCCGGTGGCCGCCGACTGCACGGTGCGCAGGATCCGTTTGCCGTCCACCACCGTCCACACCGCCGCGGCTTCGGGTTCGAACGAGGGGCGGGTAAATGTGCCCGCGCGCATGACTTCCGCCTCGGTGCCGTCGAACCGTCCCACGCGGAAGACGTCGTCCTCATCGTTCCCGGGTTGGCCAAAGATGGCGGCCCACTCGCCGCCGCCGGCGATGTCCACGGAAGACACGTCGCTGGCCGTGCCGAGGCTGCCTTCGACAGGCTGCGTGGAGCGCTCGTCCACGCGCACGACCTTGCCGCTGGACAGGGCGTAAAGCTTGGTCTCCCCCACCGTCTCCACCAGCGGGCTTGCTGCGATGAAGTCGTCGGTGTCCAGGGCGGTGGTGCCGTCGATAAGCGGTTGCCCGTCGGCCTCAAGCGTGTACGGGCCGGTGACGCCGGCGGAGGCGAGCGTCCACACCACTTGGGCCGCGAAGCGGGCGCGTTCCTCCTCGCCCACGTCGGCGAAACCGCTGAAGGTGTAGGCGCCGTCCTGCTCGCCCGTGTACGTCACGCTCGAGGGCAGCGAGCCGGTGAGCGCTGGCCGCAGCCGCTCGGAGGGGCCTTCCATGAGCAGGCCGATCAGGTCGCTGGCCAGGGTTTCGCGGCGCGAGTGCACCCAGCGGCGGTCCGTGACTAGTTCCTGGTTGTCCTGGTCGAAGAAGTACAGGTTGTAAGGCTGGTACTGGTTGCGAAGTTCTGTGCGTTCGAAGACTACGCCTTGCGGAAGCGAGGAGATCCTCCACTGCCCGTCGACCATCTCCATGTCGATGGTGGCCTCGTAGTCCCCGCGCTCCGGCGTGTAGGAGCCCCCGGAGCGCACCGTGCCGACGACCTGGCCGTGCACCGCGAAACTGCGCTGCCCCACTGACGAGCCCGGCAGGGTTGTCATGCCAATGCTGTCCACCACCAGTTTCTGCCCGGTGGGGTCCCACGCCGCCGAGGCGCCTTCGGTGAGGTAGGCGCGCGCCGTCTCGTAGTCGCCGTCCGGCGTGGCGGATGCGTGGTAAAAATCGCGCAGCAAAAGGTCCGGCTCTTGCCCTTCCTTCGGGCCTGCTTCCTGCGTTTCGGTCTCCTCGGGGGCGAAGGAGCGGATGACGTGCGGCGCGGAGTTCGTGGGCAGCGACGCGCAGCTGGCGGTCAAGGTCGTCAGCGCCACTGTCAGGCAGGCAAGGGGTTTACGCATCGGTGTCCTCCTGGGGCACTCGCTTATCGACGGCTCCGCTTTCCCCACCAATTCCTTCAGCGCTGTCAGCAGAGTGTTCTGCGCCTTCGGGTGATTCCGCTTTTTCGACGGCGCGCGGCGCCTCGAGCAGGAGCGGGGCTTCGGTGAACCCGGCCTCGAGGTGGCGCGGCAGCACCAGGCGGAACTGCGAGCCCACCCCGAATTCGCCGATCGCGTCGAGCGTGCCGCCGTGCAGCTGCGCGTCTTCGCGGGCAATGGCCAGGCCCAGCCCGGTGCCGCCGGAGTGGCGCTTGCGGGACTTGTCGGCGCGCCAGAACCGGTTGAACACCAGGTCTTCCTCGCCGGTTTTCAGTCCCACGCCGCCGTCGGTGACCGTGATCGCCACCGCCTCGTCGTTGGAGCGCATGCGCACGGTGACCGGGTTGCCTTCGGAGTGGTCGATGGCGTTGGCCATGAGGTTGCGCACCACGCGCTCGATGCGGCGGGCGTCGCCCTCCAGCGTCTGCGGCTCGTCCGGGATGTCGAAGATGACGTCCACGTCCAGCTCTTCAGCCAGGTGGTGGGTTTGCTGCCAGGCGGACTCCACCGGCTGGCGCGCATCCACGTTCGCCGAGGACAGCTCGGCCACGCCGGCGTCGTGGCGGGAAATCTCCAACAGGTCGTTGAGCAGCGCCTCGAAGCGGTCCAGCTCGCTGGTCATCAGCTGCGAGGCGCGCTTGGTCGCCGGCTCCAGCGAGTCCTCGTTCGCGGCGATGAGATCCGCGGCCATGCGCACCGTGGTCAGCGGGGTGCGCAGCTCGTGCGAGACGTCGGAGGTGAACTGGCGCTGCAGCGAGCCGTACTCCTCCAGGTTGGCAATCTGCTTGCTTAAGGTGTCGGCCATGTCGTTGAACGACATGGCTAGCACGGCCATCTCGTCCTCGCCGTCGACAGGCATTCGCTCCCGCAGGTGGCCGGATGCGAAGCGTTGCGCGGTGCGCGAGGCGGAGCGCACCGGCGCAACAATCTGCTGGGACGCGAGCCACGAAATGCCCATCAGCAACACGACGACGATCACGGCGGCGGACGCCAAAATGCCGCGCATGAGCGCCACCGTGGAGACTTCGCTTTCCATGTTCATCACCAGGTAGAGGCGGAGGTTGGGAATCTCCGCGTTGGTCGGGGTGCCCACGATCAGCGCGTCGTAGGCCGAACCGTCCGGGCGTTCCACGGTGGCGAACTGGTAGGCCACATTGCCGTCCGAGACATAGTCGCCCAGCCGCTTCGGAATTTGGTACGCCTCCGGCGATGACGTCACGGAACCGTTCGGGGCTTCGACCATAAGCACCGGCTCGTAGAAACTGGCGGAATCACCGCTTTCCTGCGCGCGCTGGGTTAAGCCGGCGCGCGCGGAGTTCAAGCGAGCTTGCAGGGATGCGGAAGATCCGGAGTTGGCCAGCTGGTACTCCACGGTCGAGCGGGCGCGCTCAATCTCCACAGTGGCGGTTTCAATCTTGGCTGCGGTGATGCGGTCCGTGACAACGGAGGCCAGCGCGAAGCCAAGCACAGACATCACGACCGTGGACACCAGCAGCACCGTGCCCACGAAGCGGACCTGCAGCTTCGTGGACCAGGCGTGCCGCACCCGGTCGCCGACACGACGTATGGCGTCCAGGTGCTACACCTCCGTCTTACCGGTCTTGTAGCCCACGCCGCGGACGGTGAGAATGATCTCCGGGTTTTCCGGGTCGTGCTCGATCTTGGAACGCAGACGCTGCACGTGCACGTTGACCAGGCGGGTGTCGGAAGCGTTGCGGTAGCCCCACACGGACTCCAACAGCTCTTCGCGCGAATGCACCTGGTTGGGTTTGCGGGCCATTTCCACCAGCAGGTCGAACTCCAGCGGGGTGAGCTGGATTTCCTCGTCGCCGCGGGTGACGGTGTGCTGCGGCACGTCCACGGTCAGGTCGCCGACCTCGAAGACGTCCGCCGGGGTCTCGTCGGTGCGGCGCAGGCGCGCGCGGATGCGGGCGACGAGCTCCTTCGGTTTGAACGGTTTGGTGATGTAGTCATCCGCGCCGGACTCCAGGCCCAGCACGACGTCCACCGTGTCCGTTTTGGCGGTGAGCATGACCACGGGAACCGCGGACTCCTTGCGGATCTCGCGGCAAATATCGATGCCGTTGACACCCGGCAGCATCAGATCCAGCAGGATCAGATCCGGGTCGAACGAGCGGAAGGCAGGCACCGCCTCAGCACCGTCCGTCACGGAGCTGGTTTGGAAGCCTTCGGCCTCCAACACGATTGTCAGCATCTCGTTGATCGCCGGGTCGTCGTCCACCACGAGGATCTTCGGTGCCATGCGTCCTCCTATCTTGCGCTGCTTTTACTACTGCGCCAGCTCGTTCACTGCCTGCATAATAACCGCCGGATCTGCGGTGCGAAGCCACCGGCTCACCCAGTTCTGCTCCGCCAGCTCCGCGTACGCCTGAAACGTCGCCACCTGCAGGGCCACGTCGCGTTCGTAGCGGTCGCGGGTGCGCGAGACGTCCTGCTCTTCGCGCGCCTGCGCGCGCTCACGGGCAACATCTGGGGTGGTGTCCACCAATACTTGAAGATCGGGCTTGGGCAGCTCCAACTTCTCAAACTCCAAGTCGAGGACCCACTTCACCGCGGCCGCGTCGCCCGTGCGGGCGCTGGTGTACGCCGCGTTCGAAGCGACGTAGCGGTCCAGGATGATGATGCGGTCGCGGTGGCCAGCGAAGCCGTCGAGAAGCTCCTTCGCCCCATGCCTGTCCAAGGCGAACATGGTGGCCATGCCGAACGCGGAATCTGTCAGGTCACCCATGCGTCCGTGCAGGGCGTCCTGCGCCAACTGCGCGTGCACGGACGTCTCATAGCGGGGAAATGCCAGGGTCTCGGCGCCGAGGCGCTCCTTCAGGGCGGTGACGAGCGTGTTTTTGCCGGCACCGTCGATGCCTTCAACTGCGACAATCATGCAGTTACGCCAGCGCCTCGAGGAACTGCTCCAGGTCCTCCTCGGTGTCCGCTTCCTCGAGCACAGCGGCCGCAGACTCGACCAACTGCTCGTCCATCTCGTCGGGACGCATGCGGATAAATGGGTACGTCTCGGCGATCTCACCGGCAGAAAACGGTGCGCCCGCCCAAATCGCGGCGATGGTCGCTGCCGCCTGACCGTTCAGCAACTCGTCCTCAGACGGGTCCTGCTTCGCGGCGAGGAGGACCGCGTCACGGACCGCTTCAAAAACCTCGTCGAAATCGAGATCGACCAGCTCGTCCAGGAAGTCCGTGTTGGTATCGACCGTGAAAATCTGCTCGTCCCAAGTGCTCACTGCGGCGCTCCTTCCATAGGTAGTGCGCGAACGGACGCCCGCGCATCGTGTTACACCCATCTGTATACGGCAAAACACTCCCCCGGGGCAGGCAGACGCGCAACGACTCACCGCGTGGGGGTTCCGCATTTACCATTCGCGTGCTATAAACAGTGCTACAAAGCGAAACGTTACCAAGTTGTAACCAAGACGTGGGGACGAAAACGCCCCACGGGAGGAGTCGCCGTGGAAGGGACAGCACGCCGGGTAGCCGTTTTCATCGGCGCAGGTGCGCTGCTTGCTGCCCTCGTCGGGTTCACCGTCTGGGCCACCTCCTCCCCCGGCCAGAACAACCGCGCCGGTTTCACCGCTGAAGCAGCCGGAACCGCAGGTGCCAGCGCCACGTCCACCGCGTCGAGCCCGACAACTGCAACGGTGACAGAGAACCAGACGCAAACGCGTACCGTGCGCAGCGCCACCAACTCCGCAGACAACAACGGCGGCACCGACCGCGCCGTGGGCACGGCGGGCCAAGCAGGCCCCGGCCAACAACGCGCCGGCGCGTCCATGCCCACCGGCTACAACGCGGCGCACGACCCGTACCTGCCGCCGCACGCTGTTGTCGCGCCGGCGCCAGAATCTGGGCAGCCGTCCCGCGTATACCGCCCGTCAAACATTGTCCCGTCCTCTGCCCGCCCGATGACAGCGCAGGACACCAAACCAGCAGCGGAGCCGACCCCGGCGGGCGGCCAGACCAGCGCACGTACCCCGTCCCAGCAAACACCGGACAGCACCCCGTCGCGCGAGCCAGGCGAGAGCAGCGTCGGCCAGACGAGCACCCCGGCCGCCCCAGCACCCGGCGGATCTGAAGCGCAGCCGTCGGAGGCCGCCGAGCCGACGCACCCCCCTTCTGCAGAGCCGTCGAAGCAGCCAGAGCAGTCGCCGACCACCGAAGCGTCCGACGAATCGGAGCAGGACCCGCAGCCGGGTCGCGGTGCGGGCCCGTCGCACGGGCCGGACGGCGTCCAGGACGCAGCGCCGTCTCCTTCCGACCCGGCTAGCGCGCACGGCGCGACGATGCAGCCGTCCGCAGGTGCCGGTATCGCCGAGTCTTCCCCCGTGCCGCAGAACACCAGCCAAAACGCTGCAGCCAAGACGACTCCGGATGCCGCCCCGACTCATGTCGAAGGCAAAGAAGACGTTGCGGGCTACCCGCAGTAGCGGCTAGGCCGTCGCCACAAACACTTGCGCCGCACCCGAAGCGGTCAACTCGACGTTTCCTTCGCTTGCCGGCACCCAGGCGCCATTGCCTTGGGGCAGCACGAACCCGTCGGCACCGCGCACCTCGCCGGCGGTGCACAGCACGATTGCGGGCCCGTCCTCGTCGATGGGCAACGTTTCGCCGTCGGAAAGCGCATGCACGCGCACCGCGAAACTGTCCACCGGGAGCTTGAACTCCACCCCGCCCTGGGACGGGGCCGCTTCCGCCCGCGGATTTTCCAAGGTGCTGAAGTCCAGCACCTTCACCAGCTCCGGCACGTCCACGTGCTTGGTGGTCAACCCGCCGCGCAGCACGTTGTCGGAATTGGCCATGACTTCTACGCCCAGCCCGGACAGGTAGGCGTGGAGCTGGCCGGCGCGCAGAAACGCCGCCTCGCCAGGCGCGAGGGTGAGCACATTGAGCAGCAGCGCCGCAAGCACGCCGACGTCACCCGGGTAGGCCTGGTTGAGCTCCAGGTAGACCTCCGCGGCCTCCACCATCCACGCAGGTGCGGTGTGCTTCTCAACGAGCTCCGCCGCCGCGCGCTTCACCGCCTCGATCAGCTCCACCCGCGGCTGGTGCGGCAGCGAAATCAGCGTGGTGAACAACGCGCGCAGATCACCTTCACCGTCCGTGGGCAACAAGGTGGCATAGCGGTTCAGCTCCGCGCTGCCAAGCTCGTCAAAAAACGCGGCGGTATCCGGCACCGGACGGAACCCGGCAAGGGCGCGGAACTCGGTGAGCGCAACGATGAGCTCGGGCTTGTGGTTCGGGTCCTTGTAGTTGCGGTCCGGGCTGTTCAGCGCAATCCCCTCAGCGTTTTCCCGCTCGAAGCCTTCCTTGGCCTGCTCCAGTGAGGGGTGGGCCTGGATGCTCAAAGGGGCGGCGGCGGCAAGCAGTTTGACCAGAAACGGCAGCTGGTCGCCGTGAGCTTCCTGCACCCGCGCACCCAGCGCGGCGGCAGGGTCGTCGGCGATGACCTCGTCGAGGCCCAGCCCGTTCACCGTCGCCGGGGCGGCCGGGTGGGCGCCGAACCAGAGCTCGGCCTGCGGCTGCGGGCTCGGCGAAGGTTCGCCTCGCAACTGGGCAATTAACGTATGGGAGCCCCAGGGGTAGGGGCGCAGAGCTCCTTCGAGGTGCTCCATGGTTCTCCTTCTACTCCTCCGTGGCGGCGGCATCGGCGTCGGCGACTAGCGCCGTCGCCGCGTACGCCCTGGAAAGCAGGCGCGCCGCACGGGCCGCCGGATCATCCGCATCGGTCTCCACGCACTCGATCCAGCTGCCTGCTGGGCCCACCGGATCGGTGGTCTCGCACGACCAAACAACGGTTGTTAAACCTACCAGCTTCGAGGGGCCGTCAAGGTAGGGGTCGTGGAAGATATCGTCCGCGGCGGCGGCGGAATTGCCCTCCTGAGCACGCTGGACAGCAAAGGGCAATTCCTGGGCATCCACCGCGGAAGCGGGGATGCCGTGCGTCGACCACAGCGCCGCCACTAGCCCCGCCACCGCGCTTCCGGCCCGCCCGAATCCGGTGTGCAACACCCGGGCGCCGTCAACCTGGGCGCGCAGTTTGCGCGCGGCGTTGACCGCCACGTCGCGCCTTGGGGAGACAGACTCCAGCTCGGCGTCCACTTCCGCCGCCAGGAGCTCGAACCGCTCCGCCACCACTTCAGCTGGCTGGCGCAGCGTGGCAAGCACCGCCCCCACGACGGCACACGCGCGCAGCGGGGAGGCCCCAGCGGTGTCGGGCAGGGCGGGGATGACGGTGGTGGCCTTTGGTGCGTCGTCAAGCAAGGGCCCCTTATTCGGGCCGGCGAGGATGGTTTCGGCGCCGCGGTTGGCCGCGGTGATCAAACCGCGCAGATCCTCCTCGCGGCCCGCGTTGTCGCCCACAACCACCACGACATCGAGCGCACCGACGTACGCCGGCAGCACGTCCGCGACCACCACCGGCACTTCGAGCGGGGCGGCGAACGCCACCACCGCACGCGCCGCAGCTGCCGCGACCTGGTCCGTGGCCAGCACGACCACGCTGCGGGGCTCAAGCCCGTGCAACCCCGCAAGCAGGTGTGCCGCCTGGCCCACGGCGCGGAGCTGGGCGCCCTCGTGGGCGATGTCGAAAAACAGGGCGTCTTCCCTGGAAAGTCCGCTCATACCCCGCGAGCGTACGCGGGGATGATTATGCGCGGATGATGCCGAGGATTTCCTCCGTCAGCGCGTCCACCTCTTCGCGCGTCGGCGCCTCGGCGTTCAGGCGCAGCAGCGGCTCGGTGTTGGAGGCGCGCACGTTGAACCATGCCTTGGAGCCTTTCAGCTGCACGGTCACGCCGTCGAGGGTGTCGACGGATTCCGCGCGGTCTTTGAACGCGTCCACCACGCGCTGCGTGGCCGCGGCCTGGTCGGCGACCTCGGAGTTGATCTCGCCGGAGGCGGTGTAGCGCTCGTATTGCGCCATCAGCTCGCTCAGCGGCGCGTCCTGCTCCGCCAGCGCGGCCAGCACGTGCAGCGCGGCCACAAGACCGGAGTCAGCGTTGAAGAACTCCGAGAAGTAGTAGTGCGCGGAGTGCTCGCCGCCGAACAGCGCGGCATGCTCCGCCATCTGCGCCTTGATGTAGGAATGGCCCACGCGGGTGCGCACCGCCTTGCCGCCGTGTTCTTCAATCAACTCCGGCACCGCGCGCGAGGTGATCAGGTTGTGGATGACGGTCGCGCCAGGGTGCTGCTCGAGCGTGCGGGTGGCAATCAGCGCGGTGATCGCGGACGGTGAGACAGCCTCTCCGCGCTCGTCCACCACGAAGCAGCGGTCCGCGTCGCCGTCGAAGGCCAGCCCGATATCGGCGCCCTGCTCCACGGTGAACTTCTGCAGGTCCACCAGGTTCTTCGGGTCCAGCGGGTTCGCCTCGTGGTTGGGGAAGGTGCCGTCGAGCTCGAAGTACAGCGGGCGGATGTCCATATCCCCCAGCACTGCCGGCACCGTCATGCCGGCCATGCCGTTGGCCGCGTCCACCGCCACAACAAGCTTGCGGCGCGCAGGCACCGGCACAAGCTCGCGCAGGTAGGAGGCGTACTCATCCAGGGCATCATGCTTATCGACGCCCCCGGCTTCCCCCTCATACTCCGGCACACCCTCGAGGATCATGCGGGCGATCTCGCCCAAACCCGTGTCTGTGGACACCGGGGTTGCACCCGCGCGACAGAGCTTGATGCCGTTGTACTGCGCCGGGTTGTGCGAAGCGGTGAACATCGCGCCGGCGCAGCGCTTCGTGCCGGCGACGAAGTACAGCTCGTCGGTGGAGGTCAGGCCCAGCAGTGTCACGTTGAGGCCCTGGCTGGCGGCGCCTTGCGCGAAGGCGTCTGCAAGCGCGGGCGAGGACGGGCGCATGTCGTGGCCGACCGCGATGCGGGTCTCGCCTTCCCCGCGCAGGATGTGCGCGAACGCCGCGCCTGCGGTGCGGACGAAGTCCTCGTCGATGGTCTCGCCAACGACGCCGCGGACGTCGTACGCCTTGATAACGCTCTTCAGCGTCTCGTTTGTGTGCTCAATAGCCATGCGCGGTATCTTATCGCGCTACTGCTCAGCCTCCGGGTCCGGCACGATGCGCAGGTGGGAGCGCCGAGCCGCCTTGGCCGCGGCTATCTGCTCCTCCACACGCTTCGTGCGGTGCACCGGGTGGTTGGAGGTGTCCGGGTTGTTGAAGTCCTTGTCCGCCGAGTACTCGATCGGGTCCTGGCCGGTTTCCACCAGCCCGGTGGTCACCCGCCCTGCTTCGCGTACCGCCTCCGCGAGTGCGGTGATCTCGGTGTTCTCGTCGTCCAGCTCGTCGTCGTCAAGCTCGACATGCTCGACGCGGACCAGCTCCCACCCCACCGGGGCGGTGATGTGTGCGGAATGGCGCTCACATAGGTCCCATGCGTGCGGGTCCGGGGCGGGCGCGAGCGGTCCGACCACTGCCGTCGAATCCGCGTACGCGTAGATCAGCGTGGCCACGGCGGGCCGACCGCACCCGGGGCGGCAACAACGGCGGTAAATATTCACGGCGCCAAGTCTAAACCCCACATTGAGATTTCGATAGTGCAACGCGGCGCGCCCGCGCCACCTTTGCCGCGCGGGACAATAGCATTGCCAGCTATGAGCTCGACAGGCCCCTCCCACGTGCAACCGGCCCGCAACCGTCACGGCCGGGGCGTGCGCGGGCCCATCCTGCCGGTGGGGGTGCCACGCTACCGCACCCGCGCAAACAGCTTCGACCAGCTGGTCATCGACGCCTACGCACCACTGCACAACCAGTACTTCAACGAGCTGGCCGGCGTGGACCTGGCCGTGGACACCATCCCGCGCATGCGCTTACACCCCGATATGACGGTGCTTCCGGACGAGATCATCGCCGACGGCCCAGTGCCGCTCGGCCGCGTGCTGCAGGCCGGCGTGGACAAGCACGGCAACCCCACGCGCGCACGCTTTGTGGTGTTCCGCATGCCCATTGAGCACCGCACCACGCACACACAAGAGCGGTCAGAACTCCTCACATGGGTTCTGACCGCTCTTGTGGCCAATTACCTCAACTTGGATCCGAGGACTATCACCCCAGACTTCCCCTGGTAAGGCTTAGCCGATCTGCTTTTTCAGGCGGCGGCGCTCACGGTCGGAGAGCCCGCCCCAAATGCCGAAACGCTCGTCGTGCTCGAGTGCGTACTCCAAGCACTCGTCGCGCACGGCGCACGCCTTGCAGATTCGCTTCGCCTCACGCGTGGAGCCACCCTTCTCGGGGAAGAACGCCTCCGGGTCGGTCTGGGCGCACAGCGCCTGGTCCTGCCACTCCTGCTCGACGGCGCCGAACAACTCGTCGAGGGTCATCCCTCCTGCGGCTGCGCCGCGGAGGGTGGCGTCTGCCTGGTTTTCCACGCCATTACCTTCCTTAGTTGCTTGTCGGTCGTATAAGAGTGGTGACCGCAGTTCCCGGCGGGCGGGTTCTGCGGATAACACTGTTGTGATTACACACCGCGACACTAAATAGCCGCAACCAGAATTCTGCAGTTTTTGCCCCGGACACCCCATTTCCCACGTCGCTCGTCACACGAGTCACATCAGTCACACGTAGCGAAAGATGGGGGTGGGTATAGGGGGTACTACATCTAGTGGTGGCGCGGATTTGAGCAACTATTTGCCGGTTTTGGCGTGTCGCTTACGCGTCCGGAGAGAAACGCACTCCCGAGTCCGGAATTTCCACACCCGGCCACACACGCATGCCCGCCTGCAGCTCGCAACGCGCCCCGACGCGTGCTCCCTCGCCGATCACGCAGTCCGTGATCCGCGCGTTCGCCCCAATCCTCGCCCCGGCGGCGATGATGGAGTTGCGCACCATCGCGCCGGGCTCGATGGTCACGCCGTCGAAGATCACCGAATCGTCCACGCGCGAGCCGGCGCCGATCTCGCAGCCGCGGCCGACAGCCGTGCCGCCCATGAGGATGACGCCGTGCGCGACGCCAGCGGAGTCGTCGACAAGCGACTCGCCCGTGCGCCCCTCAAGCAGCGGCGAGTAGGCGATGCCGCGCACCACGTCCGAGGAACCCTGGACGAAATCGTCCGGGCGGCCCATGTCGCGCCAGTAGGACGAATCCACGTGGCCGACCACCTTCGCGCCCGACGACAACAGCCCCGGGAACGTCTCGCGCTCCACCGACACCACCCGGCCAGCTGGGATCTGCTCGATCACGGAGCGCTTGAACACGTAGCAGCCGGCGTTGATCTGGTCGGTCGGCGGATCCTCCGTCTTCTCCAGAAACGCCAGCACGTTGCCGTCCTCGTCTGTGGGCACCGAGCCGAAGGCGCGCGGATCCGGCACGCGCACCAGGTGCAGCGTGACATCCGCGTCCTTGTCAACGTGGGTGGCGGCGATGGCGGACAGGTCCGCGCCGGAAAGCACATCACCGTTGAAGACCATCGCGTTGTCGTAGCGCAGCTTGTCCAAAACGTTGCGGATGCCGCCGCCGGTGCCGAGGGCTTCCTCCTCCACCACATACTCGATTTCCAGGCCGAATTCGGAGCCGTCGCCGAAGTACTCCTCGAACACCTCCGCCTTATAGGACGTGCCCAGCACAACGTGGTGCATGCCGGCGGCCTTGATTCGGGCCAACAGGTGCGCCAGGAATGGATACCCCGCGGTGGGCAGCATCGGCTTCGGCGTCGACACCGTCAGCGGGCGCAGGCGCGTGCCGCGCCCGCCCACCAGGATTACCGCATCCATCTCTGCCACTGCCCCGTCGGCCGCCTGCGTGGCGCCGATGTGCTCCGAAGTTGCCATTGCTCGTCCTTTTCTTCCTGCCTACTGGAGTTTTCTCTAAGTTTTGTTGCACCGGCTCGGCTTGCGCAGCCCAAGCTGGAACGCCCCGCGGACCTTCAGCCCGAGCCACAACGCCCAACGCAGTGGGGCCTGCCACCGGTGCGGGTGCCTGTCACGCTGGAAGCGATAGGCCGAGCCGTGGTGCGCGGGCACCGTGACCTTGCGGAACTTGCCCGCAACATGGCCTTGATCGTGCAAGATCACCGACGACGGGCAGTACAAGTTATCCCAACCGGCGCGCGAAAGCCTGTCGCCGAAGTCGATGTCTTCCAGGTACATGAAGTAGCGCTCGTCGAAGCCGCCGATGGCGTCGAAAGCATCCCACCGCACCAGCAGGCACGCGCCGGAGAGCCACCCTGCGGTGCGCTGGACGTGCATGTTCGCGTCTGCTTTGTAGGCGCGGGAAAAGGGGTTGCGCGGCCAGACGTCGTAAAGCAATGCATGCCCGATACCTGTTGCAAGGCCCGGCACCTCGCGCGCGCTGGGGTACGCGGAGCCGTCCGCTTCCTCGATGCGCGGGCCTGCCGCCCCAACTTCGGGCGCGGCGTCGATGCAGCGGATCAGCTCGTCGATGCTGCCCGGGCCGAACTCGACGTCGGGGTTGACGATGAGGAAGTAGTCGTCTCGGATGGCATTCGCTTCTCGACGCTTCCGCAGCGCCGCGGCCGCGACATTAATCGCCGCCCCGTATCCGATGTTTCCCCCGGTGGGCAGAAACTCCACGTGCTCGTGCTCGGCGGCCGCGCGCTGCGGCGCACCGTCGGTGGAGCCGTTATCCGCGCAGACCAAGTGCGCCTTGCCGCGCGTCGCAGCGTCGAGCGAGGCAATCAGGTGCGACAAATGCTCGCCCGGCGAAAACGTCACCGTAATCACCGCAAGCGGCGGATCGCCCGCCGCTGCCTCAGGTGTATGGAGAAAGTCTGCATTCACAATGGCTGGAATCATACCCACCGGTGGGGCCGAAATTGGTGTACGGCACAGGCACTGCGGCAGGGATTCAAACGGGGATGTCGTATACTTCCCCGCGTGACTGACCCCAACCGGCGTGCCCGCGACATTCAGGCGGCACCATCGCGAGCGCGAGACGTGTCCCAATCCGGACACCCCGTGGTCAAAGGGGTCCTTGCAGTGGTCTCTGCCCTGGCGATCACCCTGTCCGGCGTCGGCTACTTCGCCGTCGGCCGCTTGGGCGGGCAGCTTTCCGCCTCGGAGCTCGACGTCAGCTCCCAGAGCAAATCCAAGGGCAAAGGCAATAAGGACGACGCGGCGCTCGACGGGGCAGTGGACATCCTGCTCGTCGGCTCTGACTCACGCACAGACGCGCAGGGCAACCCCTTAAGCGAGGAAGAGCTCGCCCGCCTCAACGCCGGCGTAGCCGACGGTGAGATCAACACCGACACCATCATGGTGATCCGCATCCCGGAGGACGGCTCCAAGGCGACGGCAGTGTCTATCCCCCGCGACACCTACATCCACGACTCCACCTACGGTAACCTCAAGATCAACGGCGTCTACGGCGCCTACGCCGCCGACAAGCGCGAAGAGCTGGTCGAAGAGGACGGGATGTCCGAGGGCCCGGAGCTGGAGCAGCAGGTTGCCCGCGCCGGCCAAGAGGGGCTCATCGACGCAGTGGCCAACCTCACCGGCGTAGAGGTCGACCACTTCGCGCAGGTGGGTCTGCTCGGTTTCGTCCTACTCACGGATGCCGTGGGCGGCGTGACCGTGTGCCTGAACAATGCGGTGGACGAGCCGCTGTCCGGCGCCCACTTCCCCGCCGGTGTCCAAACGCTCAACGGAACCCAGGCGTTGTCGTTTGTGCGTCAGCGCCACGACCTGCCCCGCGGCGACCTCGACCGCATTGTCCGCCAGCAGACCTTCATGGCGTCGCTGGTGCGCAACATGCTCTCCGCGGGCACTTTGACCAACCCGGCGCGCCTGCGCGAACTCGCCAACGCCGCGGAGCGCTCCGTCACGCTGGACAAGGACTGGGACGTGGTCCGCTTCGCGCAGCAGCTCTCCGGCCTGGCCGGCGACAATGTCACGTTCACCACGATCCCGGTCACGTCCGTCAACGGCGTCGGCGACTACGGCGAGTCCATCATCACCGTCGACGTGACCCAGGTGCACCAGTTCATGGAGGACTCGGTGAAGCCCGCGCAGGAGGACGACCAGGAAAACGACACCGCCACTTCAGACTCCCCCGCCGCGGATTCCACGGTGCTCGGCGCCCAGGACGTCATCGTGCTCAACGCCGGAGCCGTGCCGGGCCAGGCGGGCCGCGTCGGCGAGGAGCTTTCCAGCCAGGGCGTCCAGGTCTCCGAGGTGGCCAACGCCATGGAGGGCCTGTACTACCAGAGCCAGGTGGTGGCACCCGACGCCAACGATCCTGCCGCGCAGGAGCTCGCCCGCATCCTCGGCGGTGTGCCGGTGGTGGCCAACGCCTCGCTCGAGCCGGGCACGATGGTGGCCGTCGTGGCCGAGGATTACGCCGGACCGGGCGTGATGACCGCGGAGGAAGCGCAGCAGGAGGCACCGGTGGGCACCCCTGGCGAGGACTTCGGTGCCACCGAGATCGCCCCCGAGATCACTGCCGACGGCGACAGCCCGCGCTGCGTGAACTAACACCGCCCCGACAACTAGGCCGGCATCGCCACCCTGATGTCGCGCCTGATCGTGTTCACGGTGGTGTTCTGGATGTTCTGGCTGGTGCTGCTGTTTATCTGGTACCAGTTCGATCTTCCGTTGGGGCCGGGCGCGTCGATCTTGTTGGCGTCGTAAAGCAATTGCCCCTTACGATGGGCGGGCATGAGCATGCTCGCACCGCTGATGCAGACCGACCCGTCGACGCCACGCCTGACCGTCTACGACGACTCGCGCGGCGTGCGCATGGATTTTTCGGCGCAGACGCTGGACAACTGGGCCAGCAAGGTCGCCAACATGCTCGACGAGGAGTTCGACGCCGGCGACGAGGTCGCCATCGATCTGCCGGTGTCGTGGCAAGCAGCGGTCATCGCGATCGGCGCGTACAACTCCTCGCGCACCCCGCTTATCGACGCCTCCGGTTCCCCCTCCCCCGACCTCATCTTCACCACCCTGGACGGCGCCGCGCGGTGGAGCGAGGTGCCCGATTGCGTTGTGGTCTCCGACGACCCGTTCGGGCGCGGCGTGGTGGAAGCCGGCGGCGAGCTTCCCGTGGGCACCGTGGACTTCGGGCCCACCGTGCGCTTCTACGGCGACGACTACTTCGGCACCTCGCCTGCGCTGAGCGAGTTCACCGTGCCCGGCATCGATGCGCAGCGCTACCTGGTGCAGGACTGGCACACCACCGATGAGTTCGCGGCGAACGTGCTCGGCCCCATCGCGGCCGGTGGCTCCGTCGTCGTGGTCACCGGGCTGGTCTCCGCCGAGCGGCTGCAGGAGATCGCCGAGGCGGAGAAGGTCACCCGCTTCATCGACGGGCAGTAATTTCGGTGCCTTGTGGGCGGGCCTTTTGGGCGGGCGCTCGGGCCCGGTCGGTTATTCTGTGGCGGATACACTCACGCCCATGAAGGGACCGCTCATGCTCACCAGCTCTATCTCCCGACGCGCCATCGCCCCCGCGCTCGCCGTCGCCCTCGTCGCAGGCACCGCCCCGGTGGCCGGCGCCGCCCCGGCCAACGACACCGCCGCAGCCACCGACCAGACCTCTGACCAGCCCGACCAGGGCAAGCAGTCCAGCGGCCCGGGCAGTTCCGAGTTCACTCAGGACGAGATCGACAACGCCATGCGTTTCGCCGGCCTGCTCGCCGGCATCCTCGCCATCGTGGCCACCATCGGCGCCGCCGGCCTGTACTTCGCCGGCCCCCACCTGGGCCTGAACCTGCCGGGCCTGCAGAAGTAGCGCTTCCGCCCCAGCGCGACCCCCCGTCTCGGCGCAACCCCCATTCCACAAAGCCCGAGTAAGGGATCCAGAGTATGGCCGGAGTTGTCAGTGGGTGAATGCGCCACCTCGACTTGGAGGTTGTTGTGGCTGGTCGTTGGACTCCGAAGGATGTGAA